>DASYKI010000015.1:0-166835 GCA_035995545.1 Candidatus Dormiibacterota bacterium | reverse complement strand
AGGGTGAAGGCCAGCTCCTGCGCGGCGGTGCTGCCGGCTTCGCGGATGTGGTACCCGCTGATCGACACGGGATGCCAGCGCGGCAGCTGCTCGGTGCTGAAGACGATCGAGTCGGTGACCAGCCGCATGGCGTGGCGGATGGGGAAGCAGAACTCCTTCTGCGCGATGTACTCCTTGAGGATGTCGTTCTGCAGCGTGCCGCCGAGTTTCTGCCACCCGACACCCGATTCCTCGGCGACCACCAGGTACTGCGCCAGGGTGATCGACGCCGACGGGTTGATGGTCATCGAGGTGGTGACCTCGCCGAGGTCGATGCCGCCGAAGAGCAGCTTCATGTCCTCGACGGAGTCGATGGCGACGCCGCAGTGGCCCACCTCGCCCCTGCTGCGCGGGTCGTCGGAGTCGCGTCCCATCAGGGTGGGCATGTCGAAGGCGACGGAGAGCCCGGTCTGGCCCGCGCCGAGCAGCTGGTGGTAGCGCTCGTTGGTCTGCCGCGCGCTGCCGAAGCCGGCGAACTGGCGCATGGTCCAGACCTTGCCGCGGTACATCGACTCGTGGATGCCGCGCGTGTAGGGATAGGTGCCCGGCGCGGCGGTCCTGTTGGTGCCATTCCCGGCAGCAACGTCCTGCTCGGTGTAGACCGTCTGCAGGGGGATGCCGCCGAGCGTGTCGTCGGGAACGGGGATTGCCATGGTGTGGTTTCTTGCTCTAGCCCGTGAGGATCTTCTCGGCGAGGGCGTACGGGTCCACCCTGCTCAGGTCGCCATCGACCTCGCTGGCTATTGTGCCCCGCGAGAGCGCTCGCCGCGCCCGCTCCTGGGCCTTCTCGACCACGATCGCCTCCACCTCGGCGCGCAGGCGGCCGGCCCGGCGCCTGGCCAGCTCGCCGCTCTCCTCCAGGCGCAGCTTGTGCCGCTCCACGGCGCCGGCCAGCTCGTCGAGCCCCTCGCCGCTGGAGGCGACGGTCATCACCACCGGCGGCTCCCAGTAGCTGCCGCTCTTGGTCTCGTGGACCATGCGGCGCAGCTCCTTGGCGATGCGGTCGGCGCCCGAGATGTCGGCCTTGTTGACCACGAAGATGTCGGCGATCTCCATGATCCCCGCCTTGATGATCTGCACCGAGTCGCCGGCCGCGGGGGTGGTCACCACGATGGTGCTGTCGGCGGTCTGCATCACCTCCAGCTCCGACTGGCCGACGCCCACCGTCTCCAGCAGGCAGCGGTCACGCCCGCTGGCGTCGATGAGCCGGACCGCCTCGCGCGCCGCGCTGGCCAGGCCGCCGAGGTGCCCGCGCGCCGCCATGGAGCGGATGTAGACGCCGGGGTCGAGCGCGTGGCGCTGCATGCGCACCCGGTCGCCGAGGATGGCCCCGCCGCTGAACGGGCTCGACGGGTCGACGGCGATGACGCCGACGGTGTGGCCGTCCTTGCGCCAGCGCTCGATGAGGCCGTCCGCCAGGGTGCTCTTGCCGCCGCCGGGCGGCCCGGTGATGCCCACCACGTGCGCCCGCCCGGCCCGGCCGCGCACCTCGCGGAGCAGCTCCTCGACGGCGGGATCGCGGTCCTCGACGAGGCGGATCGCCCGTGCCAGGGCGCGCACGTCCCCGGCGAGCAGGCGCTGGGCGAGGTCCATGGCGGCCGAGTGTACCGGCGGGCTCGACGCGGATGAGCGACCGCATCGAGCTGAGCACGGACCCTGCTGGCCGGTCGGGGCCGCCGCGACGGCTTCGTGTACAGCCGCATCCGGGTGGTCACAGGTGCGGCCAGGGCGCTGCGACACCGCACTTCTACCGTCGAGGACGTGCCGCGCCTCACCCTTCGGCTGCTCAGCCTGACCGTCCCCGCCGCCGTGCTGGCGGTGGGGGCTCACCTCGCCATCCCTCCGGTGACCACGGTGGACCCGCTGCTGGCCAGGGCGCCCGCCGGCCAGGCGGCCGTGCAGGCTGCCGCGGTGATGACGCCGGATCCCACACCGGAGGCCACACCC
Source organism: Candidatus Dormiibacterota bacterium (assembly GCA_035995545.1). GTDB lineage: Bacteria > Chloroflexota > Dormibacteria > Aeolococcales > Aeolococcaceae > DASRDZ01. The sequence continues at coordinate 164,849 of DASYKI010000015.1, read as the reverse complement.
GAGGCCACCCAGGCGCCCACCGCAGCGCCGACGCCGGAGCCGACGCCCGCGCCCACCGCGCGGCCGGCGACTCCCGCGCCGCACGTCGTGGCCAGGCCCGCCGCCCCGGTGGCCGCCGCGCCGCCGCCCGCGCCCGCCGCACCTCCGCCCCCGCCGCGGTCGCGCCTGCACAGCGACGACGGGCGCCTCGACACCGGTGTCGGCGTGTACTCCGACTGCAGTGGCAACACCGCGCTGACCCACGCCGAGGCGGCGGTCGACACCTGCATCACCGGGCGCACCTACTTCGTCGGCCACAACCCCGGTGTGTTCACGCCACTGATGTCCGAAAGTGTCGGCTCGCTGATCACCTGGTGGGACGGTGCCGGCAACGCGCACCGTCTGCGCGTTGTCGCGGTGCGCAACTGGGTGCGCGCGGACGGCGTGCCGCCCAAGGCGAGTGCCGACGTGGTGGCGCAGTTCCAGACCTGCACCGTCGCCGACGGGAGCCGCGACGTGATCCTGGACGCGGTGGCGGCCTAGAAGAACACGGTCGCGAGGTCGTACAGCTCACGCGGCACGCGCCGCTGCTCGGCGACCACGTCGCGGATCGACGCCACCTCCACCCCACCGCAGCGCACCACCGGCATGCGTCCGAAGTCCCCGCTCTGCACCAGGGTCCAGGCCCCGTAGCCGACGCGCGTCGCCCAGATGCGGTCGTACGCGGACGGTGAGCCGCCGCGCTGCGTATGCCCCAGCACCGTCGCGCGGGTCTCGAACCCGGTCTGCTCCTCGATGAGGGCGGCGAGTCGCTCGCCCACACCGCGACGCGAGAGCTGCAGGTGGCCGAAGGCGTCGCGCGGCCCCGCGGCGTCGTCGGTCGAGTCCATGCCCTGCAGGGAGACGCCCTCGCTGACCGCGATGATCGAGAAGTCGCTTCCCCGTGCACGGCGGTCGTGGACGTGCGCGACGACGTCGCCGATCGAGGTGGGGAACTCGGGGATGAGGATCATGTCGGCACCGCCGGCCAACCCGCCCGCCAGGGCCACCCATCCCGTGTCGCGCCCCATCACCTCGACGACCATGACGCGGTGGTGCGACGACGCGGTGGTGTGCAGCCGGTCGAGCGCCTCGGTGACGATCGACACCGCGGTGTCGAAGCCGATGCAGTACTCGGTGATGGAGAGGTCGTTGTCCATCGTCTTGGGCACGCCGACGACGGGGCCGCCGTGATCGGCCAGCCACGCCGCCACCGACAGGGTGTCGTCGCCGCCGATGGCGACCAGTGCGTCGAGCTGGGCGCGCTGCATGGTGCGCTGCACCTGCTCCAGGCCGCCCTCGATCTTGGTGGGGTTGGTGCGCGAGCTGCCCAGGATGGTGCCGCCGACCTGGAGGATGCCGCTGAGGTCACGGCGACCCAGCTCGGTGATGTCGCCCTCGCCGAGCAGGCCGGCCCAGCCGTTGCGGACTCCCAGAACGGTGTGGCCGCCGGCCAGAGCGGGGCGGCCGACAGCGCGGATCGCCGCGTTGAGTCCCGGGGCGTCACCACCGCCGGTGAGGATGCCGATGCGCATCGAACCTCGTCTCCCAGTAGCCGCTGACGGCGTTCCCGGCAGCGTAGCCGGGCGGTACAACGCAGTGTCGCGGGCCAGGGCCGAATCGCCCGGGTCCGTTAGGGTGCCAGCGATGCGCCCACGACTCCCCGTCCCCTGGCTGCCGCCGGTGTGCTGTTGGTCGCCGGGCTGGCCACGCTCGCGGTGCAGTTTGTGCACACCTACTCGGCGGATCGTCGCGACGCGGCGCGGCACGTCCTTTGCGGCCGCGGCCTAGCTCGCCGTCGTTGCCGGAGTTCCGATACGCACGGGGAGCCGAGGCGAAATCAGCGGCAGGGAGGCGGCAGGCAGATCACCGGCGTGGGAGTCTGCTTCGGCGGCTGCGTCGGCGGAGCGGTGGGAGGCGGTGCGGTGCGGCGCGGCACGGTGGCCGTCTGCGCGGGGGCCGGTGACCCGACCTGCTGTGCCGCGGACGTCCAGCTGGAAGCGCTGTTGGTGTTGTTGCCCGGGTCACTCGGGTAGGCCTGGCCGTTGCCGGTCCAGGTGCGCTCGGAGTCCTGGCCGAGGATGAGGCTGACCCCGCCGGCGACCGGGGCCGGTGTCCCCACCGCCGCGGTGCTCGCATTGGAGGGCGCCGGCTGCTCGACGCTGACGCCGTAGTAGTTGGCCAGCCACTGCGCGGTGCGCGTGTTCCTGCCACCGCTGGCGTCGATGACCCGCGTCGTCGCGGCGCGCTTGGCCACGCCGCCGTCGGTCGCCGTCAGCCCGACGTTCTGCAACAGCTGCGTCCAGCGCGTCGACGAACCGGCACCCGCGCCGGTGGCGTCGTACACGGTCAGCGGCGCATGCTCGCCGGTCACCGAGGGGTCGGGGAACAGGTCGCGCATGTAGTGCTGCAGCGACGCGTAGGTCTTGTCGTGCGCGTACTCGTACGCCGCCGAGCAGTTGCGCGGATAGCCGCACTCGTAGAGGAAGTTGGTGTCGTCGATGCTGACGTGCTGGATGGCACTGCTGTCGACGCCCTTGATCATCTCGTACAGGGCGTTGGCGTCACCGATGCTGAGGTCGGTGATGACGTGGTCGCCCAGCGCGCTGAGCAGGTCGGGCAGCTTGCCGATGCCGCCGACGCTGAGCACCTTCTGCTTGAGGGCGTTGACGACCAACTGCTGGCGCTTGTTGCGGGCGAAGTTGCTGCCCTCGGCGGGGTTGTCGACAGCGTGCCGGGAGCGCGCGAAGATCAGGGCGCGGGCACCGTCCATGTGCTGCAAGCCCTTGGTGAAGCGCACCGTCATCACCGCGCAGTCGCCGGCGCTGCACTCGCCGTGCGGGTACTGGTCGTCGGTGAAGCTGTTCTGCACGTTGATGTCGACACCGCCCATGGCGTCGACGGCGGCCTGGAAGGCGCGGAAGTCGAGGCCGACGAAGTGGTCGATGTGGATGCCGAGCAGGTTCTCCAGGGTCTGGTCGGCGAGCTTGCCGCCGCCCTGCGCGTCGCCCTGGAGGCGCGATGACTTCACCGGGCCGCCGCTCTGGCCGTCCGAGTACGCCTCGTTGATGCGGCCGTAGTAAGGCTTGCTGCCGGCCGGGATGGGCACCATCCAGTCGCGCGGGATGCTCACCTCGGCGACCTGCGGCTGGCCGCCGGGCCGCGGCTGGATCGACACCACCATGATCGAGTCGGTCAGGTAGGCACCGTCGTGTCCGGCGCCCCCGTAGCCGTAGAGCGCGAGGTTGATGCGCTGGGTGGACCCGGCCAGCGTCGAGTCGCATTTCACCTTGACCAGGCAGCCGATCACCGCGCCGGGGTTGCTGCCGGTGAGCTTGCTCAGCCCGGCGACGATGCGTACGCCGTAGATGCCCAGCGGCAGCACGATCACCGCAGCCAGCAGGGCGGCAAGGCGCCGTCCACTGAGCCACGTGGGAAGCACGCGGTAGCGGGACGAGCGCCGCCGGCGGCGGTCGGATGCCTGTGGATATGCCATAGAGGAAGCAGAGGGAGGGTGCTCGGCCCACGGCAGAGCGGGGTCTGGAGGAGCAGGGCACCTGAGGCGCCCGATCGCGCTGGTAGGACGTTTGCTGGGACGGCGCGGCCCGCAGGCCGGTGTGGATGTGGGCTACGACGGTGTCCGATCCCGGGGGGAGGGGCCGAACGGCCGTAGCGTAGCGCACCTGTCCCGCCTGCGACCTGTGAACGACCTGAACCGGCTCGATCCGGGAACGGGCGTTTGCGCGCCCCGCGCCTACGCCTTGAGCAGCTCGCGAGCCAGGACCACCCTCTGGATCTGGTTGGTCCCCTCGTAGATCTGGGTGATCTTGGCGTCGCGCATCATCCGCTCCACCGGGTACTCGCGCACGTAGCCGTAGCCGCCGAGCACCTGCACCGCGTCGGTGGTGACCTTCATCGCGGCGTCGCCGGCGACCAGCTTGGCCAGCGCGCAGTAGCGGCTGACGTTGTCGCCCTTGGCGTCGATCACCTGCGAGGCGAGGTACACCAGCGCGCGCGCCGCCTGGGTCTGCGCCTCCATGTCGGCGAGCATGAACTGGATGCCCTGGAACTCGGCGATCGACTTGCCGAACTGCTGCCGCTCCTTGGCGTAATTGACCGCGTAGTCCAGAGCGCCCTGGGCGATGCCGAGGGCCTGGGCGGCGACGCCGGGACGGCTGCGGTCGAGCACGCGCAGGGCGAGCTTGAACCCGTCACCCTCGTCGCCGAGGCGGTTGGCCGCGGGGACGGCGACGTCGTCGAAGTGCAGCTCGGCGGTATTGCTGCCGCGGATGCCGAGCTTGCCGTGGATGGTGCTGGCGCTGAAGCCGGGCAGCTTCTGCGCGTCCTCGAGGACGAAGGCGCTGATGCCGCGCGAGCCCGCGGTGGGGTCGGTCTTGGCGAAGACGACGACGGTGTCGGCGACGCCGCCGTTGGTGATCCACAGCTTGCTGCCGCTGAGCACGTAGTCCTCGCCGCGGCGCGTCGCCTTGGTGGTCATGCCGGCGGGGTCGCTGCCCGCCCCCGCCTCGCTGAGCGCGTAGGCCGCCAGCTTGCGGCCACTGGCCAGGTCGGGCAGGAAGCGCGCCTTCTGCTCCTCCGAGCCGCCCAGCATGATCGGGTAGCCGCCCAGCGCCTGCACCGCCAGGATCAGCGCGCTGGTGGCGCAGGCCTTGGCCACCTCCTCGATGGCCACGTTGAGGGTCAGGGCGCTGCCACTGAGGCCGCCGTGCTCGGGCGGGAAGGGCAGGGCGAAGATGTCCTGCGAGCGGAAGAGCTCGACGACGTCCCAGGGGAACTCTTCCTTCTCGTCGATCTCGGCAGCGCGCGGTGCGATGCGAGCCTGCGTCAGCTCGCGCACCGACTGCTGGATCATCAGCTGCTCTTCGTTGAGGCGCACGTCCATGGGGCGCCCATTATGCCGCGGCACGTTCTGGCGCCGATGCCGGCTGCGGCGCCGGGGTGGCGGGGGGACCAGCCCCCGTGCCGCAGGGCTCGTTGGGCGCGGGGATGCAGCCGTCCGAATCCTTCCTGGCTTCCTCCGGGGCTGCGGCCAGCATGGCCGCGCTGCACTCAGGCCAGAAGGTGCCGTGCCAGGACGATGCGCTGCACCTGGTTGGAGCCCTCGTAGATCTGGCAGGCCTTGGCGTCGCGCAGGCGGATGGCGGCGGGATGGTCCTCGCTCGCCGAGTCGGGTGCGCACAGCTCGACCGCGGCGTGGGCGACGGCGGTGGCGGCGTCGGTGGCGTAGAGCTTGGCGGCGGCGGCCTGCGGGGTGAACGGCTCGCCCGCGTCGCACATCGCGGCGGCGTGGCGGTAGAGCGCGCGCGCCGCCTGCGTCTGCGCCTCCATGTCGGCCAGGGTGGTGATGAAGGGGTGCGCCTGCGGGGCGGCGACGGCGGCGGCGAGCGCGCCCTGGGCGATCCCGGTGGCCTGGGCGCTGATGCCGATGCGGCCGCTGTCGAGCGCCGACATGGCGACGCGGAAGCCCTCTCCCTCGGCGGCCAGCATGTTCTGGACAGGGACGACAACATCATCGAGGACCAGCTCGGCGGTCCAGCTGCCGCGCAGGCCCATCTTGTGCATCGGCCTGCCGGGGTGCACCCCGGGCATGCTCGCCTCGACGAGGAAGGCGCTGATGCCGCGCGCGCCGGGGGTTCCGGTGGTACGGGCCATGACCACGTAGAGGTCGGCGGCACCGGCGTTGGTGATGAAGGCCTTGGTACCGCGCAGCGTGTACGTGTCGCCCTCGCGAATGGCGGTGGTGCGCAGGGCGGCGGCGTCGCTGCCGCTGTTGGGTTCGGTGAGGGCGAAGGCGCCGAGCCACTCGCCGCCGGCCAGGCGGGGGAGGTGGCGGTGTTTCTGCTCCTCGGTGCCGTACATGACGATGGGCTCGGTGGCCACGGAGATGTGGACGTCGAGGATCACGGCGGTGCTGGCGCATTCGCGGGCGACGGTCTCGATGAGGTCTGCGAAGGCGAGGTGGCCGGCGCCGGTGCCGCCGTATTGGTGCGGGATGAGCAGGCCGGCGAGGCCGCGGCGGGCGGCTTCGGTCAGCACGTCTCTGGGGAATTCGGTCAACTCGTGAGCCATCTGCGCGGCACGCGGACGGACGAAGTCGCGCGCGAAGGCTGCTGCCGCTTCTGCGACTGCTGTCCCACGCGTGGGAGGTCCTGCGGGGAACTCCTCCGGGAAGGCTATCGGTGGTTCTGCGGTGGGCTTTTCGGCCGCGACGTCGCGCCGGGTGCGCATGAGCAGATGGTCCTCGTGGTCCGTGCGCGGCGAGTCTAGCGGTTAGGCGCAGGTCCCCCACTTGGTGAGGAGGTAGTCATGGTTCGACGCGAACCTCCCGGCCGCGCAATAGGCGCCGTCGGTGATGTCGAGGTTGGCCCCTGCGGGCGCCAGCAGAACCGTCGACCCCGCGTTTTCACCGCCGGCCGCTGCGAGGGGCATGTCGTCGCCGGAGTTGCCGACACGCAGCAGTCCCGACCCTGGGTCGGGAAGCCCGGCGGGGCGGTTCGGGACGATGCGCAGGTCGTCGCTCCAGTTGGCGACGTCACCCACGGCGTACGGGCCGAACTCATGGAACCACATCCGGTTCTGGACGAAGTCCCACACGGCCTTGCTCCACTCCAGTCCGGCGGTGTCGCTGCGGTTGACGAGCAAGGGACTGTTCTGAGCTGTGCACCACACGCCCGCGGGATTCGCGCATGCGGCGTCGTGCAGGATGGAGCCCACCGCGATCGGCAGTTGGATGTACTCCATCTGCGTCCCCTCGTATGTCGTGAAGAAGTCGAGTGGCTGCGGTTCCGACCGGAAATTCCACCCGCAACAGGGACTGGTCCCATTGCAGCCGCGACCAAGGCCGCCGATGCACTGATCTCTGGAACCGTTGTAATCCGTTCGCGCCGCCCCGTGGATGCTGTTCGAGATGGCCACGTAGTTCCAGATCGCCGCACCCGACATCTGGCCACCCCTCACTCGCTGTTCCACCGACTGGTACACGCCGGCATCCTCGCTCCACATGGTGGTCGGGAAGAAGCCGAAGATGCGCGTGTATGCCTGGTGGACGTACTCGTGGGTGAGCATGCCCAGGAGGTCGTTGTAGAGCGTGAGGTTCTGCTGCTCGTTGCTGAGCCACTGTGAGAAGTAGTCCTGCTGGTTGCCGCTGACGGGGTGGCCGAACACCTTCTGAAAGGCGTTGGTCACCACCTGGCCACGCAGGTTCGCGTCCTGGGCGAGGGCAGCGCGATGAGTCGAGAAGAGGCCGTCCCAGGTGAGAGCCCGGGGATCGTGCATCACCACCTGCAGTTCCTGGGGGTTGGGGTTGCGACCGAGGGCGAGCTGGAACGACTGGATGACCATGCCCTGGTCCGCTCCCTGCCCGGGGGCAACCGACACCGCCGGGTTGGGCGTCGGTGAAACGGGGATCGGGCAATTCGACAGACAGCAGGCCGTCAGACCCAGGGGTGCAAGGATCAGCGTGGCCAGCTTTGCTAGGCGCGGGTACATGGCATGGGCCTCGGCGTCAACGGGTTCTGTCCTCCCGCACCAGGAGGTGGGGGACCAGTTCGCGCCAGGCCCGCCAGTGCCGATGGTCAGGCGTCCCGCTGGCCCCGTCAACGCCAACTGGGTTCAAACATGTAAATCGCCCCGCCGAGACTGCCGCCGGGGGCGCTCCCGGCGCTAGCCGACCCGGAGGATCGTCGCCTCGCCCTGGGCCAGGCCGCTGCAGATGCCGGCCGCGCCGTGGCCGCCGCCGCGGCGGCGGAGCTCGTACATCAGGGTCATGAGGATGCGGGCGCCGCTGGCGCCGATGGGGTGGCCCACGGCGATGGCGCCGCCGTTGACGTTGACGATCTCGGGGTCGACTTCGAGCATGCGGGTGCTGGTGATGGCGACGGCGGCGAACGCCTCGTTGATCTCGACGCGCTGCAGGTCGGTGATGCCGACCGAACCGCCGGTGCGGGCCAGGGCGGCCTGGATGGCGGTGGCCGGGACGGTGGCCAGGTAGGGGTGTTCGGCGGCGGAGTCGGCGGAGCTCACCCAGGTGGCCAGGGGTTCCAGGCCGGCGGCGGCGGCGCGCGCGGCGGACATCAGCAGCACGGCGGAGGCGCCGTCGTTGATGCCCGGCGCGTTGCCGGCGGTGACGCTGCCGTCGGGCTGGAAGGCGGGGCGGAGCGACTGCAGCTTCTCCAGGGTGGTGTCGGCGCGCGGCTGCTCGTCGGCGGTCACCGTGTTCTTGCCATTCTCGACAGGAACGATCTCGTCCGCGAAGAATCCGGAGGCCAGCGCCGCCTGGTAGCGCTGCTGCGAGCGCACGGCCCACTCGTCCTGCTCCTCGCGGGAGACGCCCAGCTCGCGGGCGACGTCGCCGCCGTGCACGCCCATGTGCAGGCCGTCGATCGGGCAGCAGAGGCCGTCGCGCAGCATCGAGTCGACGGCGATGCGGTCGCCGAGGCGCGAGCCGAAGCGCTGGTCCTCGAGGAGATAGGGCGCGCGCGACATCGACTCCATGCCGCCGGCGACGACGACGTCGGCCTCACCGGCGCGGATCATCAGGGCGCCGAGGTTGACCGCCTTCAGCGCGCTGGCGCACACCTTGTTGACGGTGAACGACGGGACGCTGCTCGGCAGCCCCGCCTTGAGGCCGGCCTGGCGGGAGGGGACCTGCCCCTGCCCGGCGGCGAGCACGGTGCCCATGACCAGGTGGTCGACGTCGACGGGCGCGGTGCCGGTGCGGTCGAGCACGGTGCGGATGGCCACCGCGCCGAGGTCGGTGGCGGCCATGGAGCTGAGACCTCCGCCCATCCTGCCGAAGGGAGTGCGGGCGGCGGCGACGAGGACGACTTCGCGAGACATGCACGCATCGTAGTCCCGCGACGGCCGTGCGCAGCACGCCGCCACTTGCTAAGCCCAGACTTATCAGGCTAGGCTGACGATCCATGGCTGAACCCGACGCCACCGAGGTGGCCGGCGCCCTTCGCGAGAGCATCAGCCTGCTGGTGCGGCGGCTGCGCCAGGTGCGCACCGAGGGCGACCTCAGCCTGCCCGAGACCTCCGCGCTGCTGCGCCTCGACCGCAGCGGCCCGACCACGCCGAGCGCCCTGGCCAGGCAGGAGCAGATCAGCCCGCAGTCGATGGGCGCCACCCTCGGCGCGCTGGAGACGCGCGGCCTGGTCGAGCGCACCTCCCATCCCCAGGACGGTCGCCGCGCGGTGATGTCGGTCACCGAGGCCGGCCTGCTGGCGCTGCGCCACCGCCGCACAGCGCGCACCGAGTTCCTGGCCACGGCGCTGTCCACCGGCTTCACCCGCGCCGAGCTGCGGCAGCTCCGCGCCGCCGCGCCGCTGATCGAACGCCTGGCGCAGAACATCTGATGCCCGGCGTGGTGACGGCGCGGCGGGCCGAGGACCGCTACAAGTGGGTGGCGCTGTCCAACACCACCGCCGCGGTGTTCATGTCAGCCCTGGACGGATCCATCGTGATCATCGCCCTGCCGGCGATCTTCCGCGGCATCCATCTCGACCCGCTGGCGCCGCAGAACGTCAGCTACCTGCTCTGGATGATCATGGGCTACCGCCTGGTGCAGGCGGTGCTGGTGGTCAGCGTCGGCCGGCTCGGCGACATGTACGGCCGGGTGCGCATCTACAACTGGGGCTTCGTGGTCTTCACCGCGGCCTCGATCATGCTGTCGTTCGACCCCTTCGACGGCGGCCACGGCGCGATGTGGCTGATCGGCTGGCGCGTGCTCCAGGCGCTGGGTGGAGCCATGCTCACCGCCAACTCGTCGGCGATCCTCACCGACGCGTTCCCGCCCGGCCAGCGCGGCTTCGCGCTCGGCATCAACCAGGTTGCGGCCATCGCCGGCCAGTTCATCGGCCTGGTGGCGGGTGGGGTGCTGGCGGTGCTCGACTGGCGGGCGATCTTCTGGGTCAACGTGCCCGTCGGCGTCTTCGGGACCATCTGGGCGTATCGCAAGCTGCGCGACACCTCCACGCGCCACCGCGCGCCCGTCGACTGGTGGGGCAACGTCACCTTCGCGCTCGGGCTGGGGGCGGTGCTCATCGCCATCACCGAGGGGTTGCAGCCGTACGGCAACCATGCGATGGGCTGGACCAATCCCACGGTGATCGCGCTCCTGGCGGGTGGCCTCGGGCTGCTGGCGGCGTTCGTCGCCGTCGAGACGCACGTCGCCGAGCCGCTCTTCCGGCTCAGCCTGTTCCGCATCCGTCCCTTCGCGGCGGGCAACCTGGCCAGCCTGGCGGTGTCGGTCGCCCGCGGCGGCATGCAGTTCATGCTGATCATCTGGCTGCAGGGCATCTGGCTGCCCCTGCACGGCTACGACTACGCCGACACGCCGCTCTGGGCCGGCATCTTCCTGCTGCCGCTCACCGCCGGCCTGCTCGTCTCCGGTCCGCTCGCCGGTTTCCTCTCCGACCGCTTCGGTGCGCGCGCCTTCGCCACCGCCGGCATGGTCGTGTTCGGCGGCAGCTTCATCGGGCTGATGCTGCTGCCCGTCGACTTCCCCTACCTGGCCTTCGCCCTGCTCATCGCCGTCAACGGCATCGGCAGCGGCATGTTCGGCGCACCCAACGCGGCGTCGATCATGAGCAGCGTCCCGCCCGCGCAGCGCGGCGCCGCGTCGGGCATCCGCGCGACCTTCCAGAACTCGGGGACGGCGCTCTCCATCGGCGTGTTCTTCTCGCTGATGATCGCCGGGCTGGCCAGCAGCCTGCCCACCACGCTGACCGCCGGCCTGCAGCAGCAGGGCGTCAGCCACGCGGTGGCGGCTCAGGTGGGCGCGCTGCCACCCGTGTCGTCGCTGTTCGCCGCGGTGCTCGGGGTCAACCCGCTGCAGCACCTGCTGGCGCCCAGCGGAGTCCTGGCCACGCTGCCCGCCACCGCGCAGCAGACCATCACCGGCCGCAGCTTCTTCCCCGACCTCATCTCAGGACCGTTTCACCAGGGCCTGATCGTGGTGTTCGCGGTCGCGGCCGGCCTGTCGGCACTGGCTGCGCTCGCCTCGCTGCTGCGCGGTGGACGCTACGTGCACCTGGAGGCCACCGCGGACGACGTGCCGCTCGCCATCGCCTGAGACCCTGCGCCCGGAGTGCCTAGTCGGGGGGCGGTTGGCTCCCGATCAGCGCCGCGAATTCTGCGAAGTTGTCGCGGTAGACGAGTCGCGGAACGCCGTTGCGGTCGGCATCGGCGGCGATGTGGTCGTCGATGACGCGGGCGTTGCGCCAGTCGTCGTCGCTGATCTCGCGCAGCGCGTGGGTGGGACCGTTGAGACGGCCGCGATGCTCCAGTGCGGGCGGCGCACCGAGGATGAAGAACGCGGCCACGGGCAGCCGCGCGTACAGCGAGGGCAGCAGGTGCGGGCCCTCGACGACCAGCGAGGTGCCCTCGTCCTGGGCGCGGCGGATGCAGGCCAGCACCGCCGGCCGCAGCCGCTCGGCCTGGATGCGCAGGTGGGCGACGGGATCCTCGGCGCGGAAGGTGAAGCTGAAGAGCTCGGGGTCGCGCTCCGGGCTGGTCTCGCTGCAGAGCACCGCACGGATGAAGCCGGTGCCGATGCGATGGTCGATGGGGAGCCGGGCGCAGAGCTGGTTGGCCAGCGATGACTTGCCCGACCCCGCCGTGCCACCGATCAGCACCACCGGCTTGTACGGCTCCGTGGCGCTCACCGTGACTCCTCGCCGACGACGAGCTGCTGCTTGACCACCTTGTCCATCGCGTTGCGCGGCAGCGCGGCGACGAAGCGCACGTCGCGCGGCACCTTGTAGGGCGCCAGCTTCGCGCGCGCGTGCCGGGTCAGGGTGCCGGCGTCGAGGCGAGGATCGGCGGCCACGACGAACGCGGTGACCACCTCGCCCCACTCCTCCGACGGCGCGCCGACCACGGCGGCCTCGGCCACCCAGGGATGGACACTGAGCGCGTCCTCGACCTCGCGCGGATACACGTTGTAGCCGCCGGTGATGATCAGCTCGCGGGTGCGGCCGGCGATGCGCAGGTAGCCGGCCTCGTCGAGCTCGCCGACGTCGCCGGTGTGGAACCAGCCATCCTCGTCCAGAACTGCGGCGGTGGCCTGCGGGTTGCGCCAGTAGCCGCCGAACACGTTGGGACCGCGCACCTGGATCTCGCCGGCGGCGCCATCGGCCATGCGCAGCTCGACGCCGGGCAGGGGCAGGCCGACGGTGCCGGGACGGCGCTCGCCATCGTGGGGATTGGAGACGTTCATCAGGGTCTCGGTCATGCCGTAGCGCTCCAGGATGCGCTGGCCGGAGAGCTCCTCGATGCGCGCGTGCATCGCGGCGGCGAGCGGCGCCGAGCCCGACACGCAGAGGCGCAGCCGGGACAGCTCGGCGGCGCGCGGCTCGGCGGCCAGGCGGGTGTACATGGTGGGGACGCCGAAGAACAGCGTGGCCCGGTGCTGCGATGCCGCGTCGAGCACCGCGGCGGCGTCGAAGCGCGGCAGCAGCACCGCGGAGGCGCCGCTCAGCAGCGTGCCGTTGAGCCCGACGCCCAGCCCGTGGGCGTGGAAGAGCGGCAGGGCGAGGACCAGCCGGTCCTGCTCGGTCCAGCGCCAAGCCAGGCGCAGCGCGGTGGCGCTGGCCAGCAGGTTGCCGTGGCTGAGCAGCGCACCCTTGGGAGTTCCGGTGGTTCCTGACGTATACATGAGGAGCGCGGGATCGGAGGGCCCGACGCCGTCGAGGCCCGCGGGCGCAGCGGCGCCGTCCTCAGCCAGCGACGCCGCGGCCACGAGCCCGGCGCGCAGCGACGGCGCGGCGTCCGCGATCCACGCGCCGCGCTGCGCGTCGGAGACCACGGCGCCCGCGGGGTCGGCGTCGCGCGCGATGTGCCGCGCCTCCGCCTCGCTGCACGAGGGGTTGAGCAGTACCACCACCACGCCCAGGCGCAGCGCGCCCAGGTACACGTCCACGAACAGCGACGACGTCTCCATGCACAGCGCCAGGCGATCGCCGCGCCGCAGCCCGCGCGCGGCCAGCCCGGCGGCGACGCGCGAGGTGGCCCGCTCCATGTCCGCGGCGGTGCGCCAGCCGTGCTCGGCCGAGTGCAGCACGTTGACGGCAGGTGCGTTCGCCCAGCGAGTCGCCAGCACGCGCGGCAGGCTGCCACCGGCGAGGAGGTCGAGGCCGTCGACGTCGACCGACGGCGGCAGGTGCCTCCGCCACGCCTGCGTCGCCACCGCCGGCGCGGCGCCGGTCACCGGCCGGGGTCCCGGCTCGTCGCTGCTCGCATCAACCATAATTATCATGTTCAGATATTCCCGGGGGTTTGCCGCGCCGTGTCTCAGCGTCGTGTGGGCGCTGACGCGCCCGGTGGGGGGAGCACCCCCACGCCATCATCCGCCGCAGGAGTGCGGCCGGATGACAGCGTTCCCCCCGCCTGGCGAACCCAGCTCGGCGTGCTGTGGTTCTCGCAGTACTGCACCCTGGCCGGCGCCACCTTCGTCTTTCCGTTCCTGCCCCTCATGGTGCGGACCGTCGGCGTTCACAACCCCGGCGCCATCGCCCTGTGGAGCGGCGCCGCGGTCGGCGCCAGCCAGCTCGCCCAGGCCGGTGCCGCCCCATTCTGGGGCCGGGTGGCCGACCGCGTCGGCCGCAAGCCGATGGTGGTCCGGGCCACCCTGGCCCTGGGCCTGCTCATGGCGGTCACCGGCCTGGCGCCCAACGTCTACATCCTGGTGGCCACCCGGGTGCTCACCGGGATCTTCGCCGGCAGCGTGGCGGCGACCAACGCCCTGGTGGCCAGCCTGGCCCCGCGCGGACGCATGACCCACGGCCTCGGCGTCCTGCAGAGCGGCTACTACATCGGCACCATGTCGGGCCCGGCGCTCGGCGCGGTGTTCGTCCCCATCTTCGGCATCCGCAACGCCTTCTTCGTGGCCGCGGTGATGCCCATCCTGGCCGGGGTGGCGGTCACCCTGGTCATCCGCGAGAGCTTCGTGCCCAGGCCGCGGGGGGTGCTGCGGGCGAGGACGCGGCACCTGGTCCGCGAGGCCGGCATCATGCGCGGGCTGGTGTCGCTGCTGGTCATGGCGCTGCTGGTGCAGAGCATCGGCATCGGGCTCTCGGCGGCGCTGCCGCTGCGCGTCGGCACGCTCGCGGGCGTCAACGTGGCCGCCGCGGTGGGGGCGGCCGCGGCGCTGCAGGCGTGCTGCGCGGCGATCGCGGCGCTGAGCGTGTCGCGCATCACCCGCCGCTTCAGCTACCGGTCGGCGCTGACCCTGCTGGCGGTGTGCGCCGCGGTGAGCTACGGGCTGGTCGCCCTGACCGGCTCGCTGGCGGCCCTGCTCCTGCTGGTCGGGCTGGGCGGGCTCTTCGCCGGGGGCATGCTGCCCTCGGTCAACGCGCTGCTGGGCACGGTGGCGCCCGCCGCGGTGCGCGCCGAGCTGTTCGGCTACAACGCCAGCGCCATGGCGGCCGGTGGTGCGGTGGCGCCGCTGCTCTCCGGGATCCTCGCCGCCGGCTTCGGGACCGGGGCGCCCTTCCTCATGGTGGCCGGGCTGGAGGTGTCGCTGGCCGGGTGGGCCTTCATCCGCCTGGGGGCGCGGTCGGGACTGCCGGCGTCGGCGCGGCCGGTGGCGGCGGTCGAGGTGGCCCAGCCGATCATCCCGGTGGCCTGAGCTCGGGACCTCTCCGGCGCCCGCACTGAGGCCTCGGCCTGCGCCCCGTTCGGGGTCAGCCGCGAGTCCCGATTTTCTGGTGATTATGAACAGGAACTCTCGTGATCGCAGCGGGCCCGGTGCTACCATGCGGGGGCGTTTCTGGCGGTTTCGGGGAGAGCGACGATGGCCATTCGCAGCTCGGATCAGGCGGTCGGGTACGGCCTCGAGACCGGCAGCCCCGACATCAGGTCGGCGGGGCCGATCGCCTTCGGCCCGGCGAGCATCCTCTTCGTCGCCGACAGCGCTGCGGCGACGATCTATGCAATCGCCGTCGAGGGCGGCGCGGCGGCCGGCGCCGGGTCGGGCAGCCTCGACGTCGAGAATCTCGACGGACGTCTGGCCGCGTACCTGGGATGCGCGACCGGCGACGTCGACATCCGCGGCATGGCCGTCGACCCCGCGACCCGGGCCGTCTACCTGTCGGTGCTGCGCGGCGGCAGCGTCCCGCTGATCCTCCGCGTCGGCGCGGACGGGCTCGACGAGGTGTCACTGCACGGCGTGCCCTTCGCCAGCACCGCGATCACCGACGCACCCGCCGAGGACGACGAGCGCAAGGACGTCCGCGTCCTGCGCGACAACGATCCCGGCGGCGTCGCCTACGACGCGCGCGGCACCGTGCTGCAGCTGATTCACGAGAATCTGCGCACCGTCACGGTGACCGATCTCGCCTACGTCGGCGGCATGCTGATCGTTGCCGGTGCGTCGAACGAGGAGTTCACCTCGACACTGCGGAAGATTCCCTTCCCCTTCAACGGTGAGGCGCAGTCCAGCTCGCTTGAGATCTTCCACGTCTCGCACGGACGGTACGAGACGGCGTCGCCGATCCGCACCTTCGTCGCCTACGACGACGACATGAGCGTGCTGGCCAGCTACACCTGCACACCGATCGTGAAGTTCTCGCTCGCCGACCTGCACGGCGGGGAGAAGGCGCACGGCCGGACCGTTGCCGAGCTGGGGGCGATGAACACCCCCCTCGGGATGGTGTCGTTCCGGCGCGGCGGCGAGGAGTTCCTGCTGGTGTCGAACAGCCGGCACGAGCTCTTCCGGATGTCGCGCCGTGACCTCGAGGCGCAGGAGTCGCTGACCACGCCCCAAGCGCCGGTCGGCGCGCCGCGCGTTGCCCTGCCGCACCAGGGGGTGGGGCGCATGGCGCTGCTCGACGACGACCACGTGCTGATGCTGCAGCGCGACGACGCGGGGCATCTCCACCTCCACTCGTACAGCACCGACTCGCTCTGAGCGGGCGGGCGCAGCTGGAGCTGGCCTGGTCGCACTGGGGCGGGCGGGACTGCCTGCGCGTGCGTGCCGTTGCGCGGGGGACGCTCGATGTGCGGCGACTCGGTGTCGTGCCAACTCAGCTTGCGGATGTCGGGCAGTCGATGGCGGGGGATTTCGCCGCCGACGGTGCGACGGTGTGCTTCGTGCCGCGCTATCCGTTCGTCGACGGGATGGAGTACTCGCTGACGGTGGATGGAATCGCGATGGCGGCGATTCTGCGGCCCGCACCCGATGTGGGAACCGAGGTCACAGTCACCGCCGTCTACCCCTCCTGCGCCGAGATCCCGCTCAACCTGCTGCGCCTCTACGTCCACTTCTCGGCACCGGTGCGCGAGGGCCTGGCGCAGAGAACGGTGCGACTCTGCCGCGAGGACACGGGAGAACCCCTGCAGGGTGCGTTCCTGCACATGGAGCCGGAGCTGTGGGATCGCGATCACCGGCGGCTGACGGTGCTGCTCGACCCCGGCAGGATCAAGCGCGGACTCGTGCCCCACGAGGAGGCGGGGTACCCGCTGGTCGAGGGCGTGCCCGTGGTCCTGATGGTGGGGCCGGACGCAGCGCGGCGCTACATGGTGGGACCGGCGGTTCGCGCCCGCGTCGACCCTGCGGCATGGGGACGGCGGGTTCCCGCCGCGGGCTCGGTGAACCCCCTGATCCTCGACTTCGACCGGCCGCTCGACCATGCCCTGCTGGGGCGCTGCCTCCGGGTCGCGGACAGGGCGGGTGTGCGCGTGCCGGGGAGGGTGTCGTGCGGTCCGGAGGAGAGGTCCTGGAGCTTCGAACCCGTGTCGCCGTGGGATTCCGAGCCGAAGCTGATCGTGGTCGACACCACGCTGGAGGACGTGGCCGGCAACTCGGTGTCCCGGGTGTTCGATCGCGATCTCAGCCGCGGCGAGGACGATCCCCTGGAGGTGCCGGAGGTGCACCACGAATTTGCTTGTGGATCCTCGTAACTATGTACATAATAGCTAGCAATGCAGACGCACACCCAAGCCCTCGACGGCATTCGCGTGCTCGACTTCACCCAGGGCATGGCCGGCCCGCTGGCCACCATGATCCTCGCCGACTACGGCGCCGAGGTGATTCGCGTCGAGCCCCGGGGCGGCGACCCGATGTGGCAGCACCCCGCGTACCTGCTCTGGAACCGCGGCAAGAAGAGCATCGACCTCGAGCTGCCGGCCCGCGCCGCGCAGGCGCGCACCCTCATCGAGGGAGCCGACGTGCTGGTCGAGAGCCTGCGGCCGGGTGAGGCGGAGAAGCTCGGCATCGGGTACGAGCTGGCCAGGGCGCTCAACCCCTCGCTGGTGTACTTCTCGATCTCGGCGTTCGGACAGGAGGGGCCGTACCGGAACCTCAAGGCGTACGACGGCATCGTCAACGCCAAGTCGGGACGGATGCGCGACCAGCCGGGGTGGCAGGAGGGACGTCCCGTCTATCGCGCGGTCAACGACACCTCGTACCACACCGCGATGTTCACCGTGCAGAGCATCCTCGCGGCGCTGCGCGTCGTCTCGATCACCGGGCGCGGTCAGCACGTCGACACCAGCCTGCTGCGCGGCACCACGTCGCCGAACAATCCCTGGCGCCGCTTCGACGGTGAGGAGCTGCCGGCAATCGCGTACCCGGTGCAGCGCCGCGAGGGCGATGTGCGGACCGGCAACCCCGCCCACCTCTGCACCGAGTGCGGGGACGGTCGCTGGATCATGCACTCGCACGTCCAGGTCAACCTCTTCCGCGCCTGGATGGGGGCGATCGGCTTCGGCTGGATCTTCGACGACGACCGCTTCAGGGGCGCGCCCTACAGGTTTCCCGACGACGCCGACCGCGTCGCCCTCAACGAGCTGATCGTGGCCCGCATGAAGGAGAAGACCTCCACCGAGTGGATGGAGATCTACGTCGCCAATCCCGACGTCTGCGGCGAGGTCATGGAGTCGACGCAGGAGGCCATCCGGCATCCGCAGTTCGTTCACAACGGGCACATGGTCGAGATCGAGGACCCGCGCGTCGGCCGCATGCAGCAGCTGGGCGCGTTCGTGCGCATGGCCGAGACGCCGGCGCAGATCGGCACGCCCGCGCCGCTGCCGGGAGAGCACACCGCCGACGTGCTCGCCGAAGCACCCAGGCCGCGGCCCGCGATCACGCCGAGTGGCAGGCCGCAGCGTCCTCTCGAGGGCGTGGTCACCCTGGAGCTGGCGGCGTACCTGGCGGCGCCGTTCTCCGGCGCGCTGCTCGCCGATCTCGGTGCTCGTGTGATCAAGGTCGAGCCGCTCACCGGCGACCCCTTCCGCTCCATGCCGACCAACGAGAACATGGTGCGCTGCATGCAGGGCAAGGAGAGCATCGCCCTCGACCTCAAGTCCGCGCAGGGACAGGAGATCCTGCACAAGCTGGTCGCCCGGGCCGACGCCCTGATGCACAACTTCCGTCCCGACGTGCCGCCGCGCCTCGGTCTCGACTACGAGACGCTGCGCGCGGTCAACCCGCAGCTGGTCTACCTCTACGCGGGTTCGTACGGCTCGACCGGGCCGCACTCGGCGCGCGCCGCCTTCAACCCCACCATGGGCGCGCTCACCGGCAACTCGGTCTTCCAGTCGGGCGAGGGCAACATCCCCATGGGCGACCAGTCGCCCGACCCGATCTCGGGCAGCGGCGTCGGCACCGCGCTGATGCTCGGCCTCGCCGCGCGCCATCGCACCGGCAGGGGACAGTACATGGAGACGACGATGATGAACTCGATCGTCTACTGCAACTCCGACGACGCCTTCGCCTACGACGGCAAGCCGCCCCGCCGCACCGCCGACAAGCTGCAGCTGGGACTGCAGGCCACCTATCGCCTCTACGAGTGCAGGGACGGCTGGGTCTTCCTCGCCGCGCAGCACGACGACGAGTTCGCCGCCTTCTGCAGGACGGCCGAATGCGAGTCGCTGCTGAGCGACGTGCGCTTCGCCACCGAGGCGGCGCGCTTCGAGAATCGCGCCGCCCTCGCGCAGGTCCTGGAGCCGGTGCTGCGGCAGCGCAGCGCGCCCGACTGGGAGTCGCTGCTCACCGCCGCCGACGTGGCCTGCGTGGTTGCGGACGGACCTGGCCACAAGCGCTTCCTGCACGCCGACCCGCACACCACCGCGATCGGCTTCATGGTGCCCGCGCAGCACCCGATGTACGCCGACCAGGCACCCGAGGGCCGCTACTGGCGGCACGGCCCCGCCGTCAACTTCTCGGAGACGCCGTGCCCGCCGGGCCTGCCCATGGTCGCGCTCGGCGAGCACACCCGCACGATCCTGCGCGAGCTGGGCTACTCCGACGAGGAGATGGCCCGACTCAAGGACGAGGGCGTGATCGACTGGGCCGCGGACAGCGAGACCCTCGTCGCCACACCGGCCTGATGGCCGCCGTCACCGGGCGTATCGCCGGCGCCCTGCGCCCCCTGCCCGTTGCCGACGACCTCACCCGTCCCTACTGGGACGCCGCGCGCGAGGGCCGGCTGGCCATCCAGCGCTGCCAGGCGTGCGGAACGCGCCACCATCCACCGCTGCCCTTCTGCGACATCTGCGACGGGCGCGACCTTCGCTTCGAGACGGTGAGCGGCCGGGCCACCATCTACACGTACACCGTCGTGCACGCCAACGGCATGCCCGCCTTCGCCGGTGCCACGCCGTACGCCATCGTCGAGGTGGAGCTGGCCGAGCAGCCCGGGCTGCTGCTCACCTGCAACATGGACACCACGCCGCTCGAGGACGTCCGCATCGGCGCGCCGGTCGAGGTGGACTTCCTCGACATCGGCGACGGCATGGTGCTGCCCGACTTCCGTCTCGCCGCGGCGGGCGCCTGATGGCCGCGACCACCGGCGGCAGGTTCGGCACGGCCAGGGTCGCGGTGCTGGGCATCGGCTATTCGCGCATCAGCCGCGACCCGCTGCCCGAGGGCCGCATCGTCGGCGACGAGTGCATCGAGGCCTGCCGCACGGCCATCGCCGACGCGGGCCTGACCCCCACCGACATCGACGGCATCACCAGCTTCGTCGAGGACACCTCCCCCGCCGCCGACGGCATCACCGCGGTGACGCCGCAGTACGTGTGGCGCCGCCTCGGCCTCGACATCACCTGGGGCGAGGTCAACAACAAGTTCGTCGGCGGCTCGCTGATCGAGGCGCACAACGCCATCGCCGGCGGCGCCTGCCGCTTCGCGCTGGTGTGGCGCGCGGTCGACGACCCGCGCCTGCCCGGCCGCCGTCCCGCGACCAACGGCACCGCACCGCGGGCAACGGCGAGCGGCAGCAGCGCATTCACCTCGCCCTACGGAACGATCGGGGGCTACATCATGGGCGGCCATTCGCAGACGGCGCAGCGCTACTTCCACCAGTACGGCGCCACCCGCGAGCACATGGCCAAGCACGTGGTGCGCAACCGCAAGCACGCGCTGATGAACGAGAAGAGCTACTGGTCGATCAACAGGCCGGAGGCGCTCAGCGTCGACGACTACATGTCGGCACGCATGGTGGGCGACCCGCTCTGCCTCTACGACTGCGACATCCCGGTGCGCGGCTGCATCGCCTACGTGCTCGGCCCCGCCGAGGCCGCCCAGGACCTGGCCCACGGCGCCGCCTACGTCAAGGCGTTCGCCAAGGAGTGGATCGGCCCGCGCGGACCGCAGGCCTTCCACCACGGCGGCGGCCGCATGCTGAAGCCCGCCCTGGACGACAACAACGACCTGCCGCCGATGCTGCGCCGCCACCTGTGGGACCCCGCGGGATTGCAGCCGTCCGACATGTCGACGGCCAACCTCTACGACGGCTTCAGCATCCTCACCTGGCTGTGGCTGGAAGCGCTGGGCTTCTGCGGCGAGGGCGAGGCCTTCGAGTACGTGCAGGGCGACCACAACGAGATCGGCGGCTCCCTGCCCCTCAACACCAGCGGCGGACACCTCGGCGAGGGCGCCCTGGCGGGGGCTCCGCACTACTCCGAGGCGATCCTCCAGGCCATGGGCCGGGCCGGCTCACGCCAGGTCGGCAACGTCCACTACACCCTGGCGGCGACCGACCGTCCCACCCGCGCCCAGGTGATCATCTTCAGCTCGGAGAAGGACTGACTACGGACTGACCGACCGGTCCGGAGCGCCAAAGGGTGGCGGCGGCGCCCGGCAGCGCCACCACCACCTGGCACGCAGCGCCTGCGGACCGGTCCGGACGCGAACCCGATCCGCGGCTCATGCGGTTGCCTCCATGGCCAGCTCCGGTCCCGCCACCGCCTCGGCCGCCACCCACGCCGGCTCAAGCCGGCTGGTGCGCAGGGGCAGCTCGCGCAGCCGCCACACCGCGAACAGACCGATCAGGCAGAGCGGAACCATGGCAAGAAAGACGGCGTCGAGCGACTGGGCGAGCCCGTCGACGACGGCACCGCGCACCCCGGCGGGCAGGTGAGCCACCGCCGCGGGGGTGCCGAGCAGCTTCTCCAGGGGCACGCTGGCCGCCCCGGCCACGTGGCGTGAGCGCAGCAGCGCAGGGACGATCGAGCTGAGCTGGCTGGCCAGGACGCTGCCGAGCAGGGCGACGCCCAGGGCACCGCCGAGCGAGCGCAGGAACGAGGTCGTCGACGACACCACGCCCAGGTCGCGCTGCTCGGCCTCGTTCTGGCAGGCGACGATGAGCATCTGGCCGCTCATGCCCACGCCGGTGCCGACCAGGGCCATGCCGGCCCCGACCACCAGCAGCGAGCTGTCGGCCCCGAGCTGCCCCAGCATCAGCAGGCCCACGGCCGCCAGCGCCATGCCGATGAGCGGGTAGCGCTTGTAGCGGCCGTGCGCGGAGACCCGGCGTCCCACCAGCGCCGAGCTGCCCACCATGGTCACCACCATGGGCAGGGTGAGCAGGCCGGCGACGGTGGGCGCGCGATCCTTGACGATCTGCAGGTAGAGCGGCAGGTAGGTGAGCGCGCCGTACATCACCACCCCGGACACCAGCAGGGCCAACCCGGCGAGGCGGAAGGTGCGCACCTGGAGGAGGCGGGGCGGCAGCACGGGATCGACCGCGCGACGCTCCTGCCGCACGGCGCCGGCCAGCAGAACCACGACCAGGGCGCCCAGCGCCAGCGTCCACGGTGACAGCCAGGGCAGGCTGGTCCCGCCCAGCGACAGCACCAGCCCGGCGCAGACGATGCCGGCGCTGATCAGCAGCGCGCCGGAGCGGTCCAGCGGCTGGCGGATGCGCGGCGGGGCGTTCTCCAGCGTCGAGTGCACCACCACCATGGCCGCCACCACCAGGGGCAGGCCGACAAGGAAGCACAGCCGCCAGCCGACGGTGCCCTCGACGACCAGGAAGCCGCCGATCAGCGGGCCGCAGACCGTGGCCAGCGCGAACGACGCGCCGAGGTAGCCGCTGTAGCGCCCGCGATGGCGCGGGCTGAGCTCGTCGGCGAGGATGGCCTGGGTCAGCGCCACCGCGCCGCCGCTGCCGATGCCCTGCACCGCCCTGGCCGCCACCAGCACGGCGATCCCGGGCGCCACCGCGGCCAGCAGCGAGCCGACCACGAAGATGACCAGCGAGAGCTGGAAGAGCCGCTTGCGGCCGTGGATGTCGGAGAGCTTGCCCCACAGCGGCATCGACACCGTGGTGGCGAGGAGCTGGCCGCTGGCCAGCCAGCCGAGCTGGTCCTGGCCGCCGAGCTGGCCGACGATGGTGGGCAGCGCGGTGGTGAGGATGGTCTGCGACACCGAGACGGCGAGCAGGCTGAGGATCAGGCCGCTCATCAGCCGCATGATGCGGTGGTGCTCGGCGGGGGTCAGCGCCCCGGACGCGCGCGACACACTCACCGTCACCGCGGCGTTCCCCGGCGGCCCGGCAGGGCCACCAGGCGCGGCCGCTGGGTGGCCTCGACGTCGCGGTTGAAGCGCTCCAGCAGAGCGGCGAACTGGGCCACCTCGGCGGCGGTCCAGCCGGCGAGGGTGTCGCCGATGCCCTCTCGACGTGCCTGGCGGAAGCGGGCGAGCAGGTCGCGCCCCGCGTCGGTGAGCCCGACCAGCGCGGCGCGCCCGTCGCTGGGGTCGGCGACGCGGGTGGCGAGGCCGGCGGCCTCCAGGGTGGCCACCTGGCGGGTGACCGTCGACTTGTCCAGCCACAGCGCGGCGGCCAGGTCGGTCAGGCGCATCGGCCCGCGCTCGACCAGCACCGCGCAGAGGGCGTCGATCGCGGAATCGAGGTAGGGATGGTCGCCGGTGACCAGTGGCGGCTTGGACCGCACGCGGCGCCCGAAGGTCTGCAGCTCGCTGCTCAGCAGCTCGAAGGCGGCGTGCCGGGAATCGCTGGGAAGCATGCTCTCCCTGCTCACGAGGGGGAGTCTACAAGAAGTTGGTTGCTACACGCAACTACTTTCGCGACGCCGTCAGACCACGCCCTCGGCACGGAGTGACTCGATCTCGTCCCGGCCCATGCCCAGCAGCTCGCCGTAGATCTCCTCGGTGTGGGCGCCGACGCTGGGCCCGGTGTGGCGCACCGCACCCGGCGTCTCCGAGAAGCGCGGCGTCACGTTGACCATCTGCAGCGGACCGAAGTCCTCGTCCTCGACTGTGATGAACGCCTCGCGGGCCGCGAAGTGCGGGTCGCGCATGGCGTCCTCCATGTTGTAGACGGGCGCGATCGTCACCGCGTTGTCGGCGGCGACCTGCACGATCTCGTCGCGGGTGTGCGAGGCAAACCACTCGGTGACCACGCCGTCGATCTCCTCGCGGCGGCGCTGCCGCTGCGGCGACCCCGCCGGGTAGGCCGACTCGTCGAGCAGGTCCTCGCGGCCGATCGCCCTCATCAGGTTGGCCCAGATCGAGGTGCCCGCGGTGCCGGAGTGGAGCACGCACCAGCGCCCGTCGGAGGTGGCGAACATGCCCGCGACGCGCAGCGCGTCCTGGCCGATCGACATGTGCGGCGCCGCCGCCGCGCGCTTGGGCATCGGCGGCAGGCCGAGGCCGGCGCCGGGAACGCGGTGCTCACCGACGACGCGCAGCATCCCCTCCGACGCCGCGTTGTCGATGAGCTGCCCAGGACCGCCGTGCACGTCGCGGTGGTAGAGCGCGAACATGATCGCGTAGACGATGACCAGCCCGGCGAGGTTGTCGCCCAGGCCGGACATCACCGGCGGCGTGTCGGCGAAGCCCAGCGCGTCGGGCAGGCCCGCGTAGGACTCGACGATCATGCCATAGGCGGGGCGCTGGGAATATGGTCCAAACTGGCCAAAACCTGTCTGCCGCACCATGATGAGCTTGGGGTTGATCTCGTGCAGCACCTCCCAGCCGAGGTTCCAGCGCTCCATCACCCCGGGGCGGAAGTTCTCGACGACCACGTCGCTGACGGCGGCGAGGCGCTTGAAGATCTCCTGGCCCCTCTCGGTGCGCAGGTCGAGCGTGGCCGACTTCTTGTTGCGCGCCGTCGCCTTCCACCACAGCGACTTGCCCTGGTGCATCGGCGGCAGCTGGCGCATCGGGTCGCCGCTGCCCGGCATCTCCAGCTTGATCACCTCGGCGCCGAAGTCGGCCATCAGGCTCGACGCGAAGGGCGCGGCGAGCAGCACGGCGGGCTCCAGGATGCGGACCCCCTTGAGCGGCTGCTCGGCCATCAGTGCGAGACGGCGGTACGGTCCCTGGCCAGCCAGTCGTCGAGGACGTCCTCCTGGTCGGCGCCGACGTTGGTGCGGCCGGTGTGGCGCACCTTGCCCGGCGTGCGGCCGAACTTGGGCACCACGTTGGCCATTCGCACCGGGCCGAGGGTGTCGTCCTCGACGGTGACGATCGCCTCGCGAGCGGCGTACTGCTCGTTCTCGAAGATGTCGGCGATGCTCAAGTAGGGCGCGATGGCCACCCCGAATTTGTCGAAGGTGTCCAGAACTTCGGCGAGGGTGTGCGAGCTGATCCAGGTGGTGATCAGGTCGTCGAGCTCCGTGCGGTTGGCCACGCGCGCGGTGTTGGTGGCGAAGCGCTCGTCGGTCTTGAGCTCGGCATGGCCGATGGCGTCGTAGAGGCGGAGCACCATCTCCTGCGTGCTGCCCGTGAAGGACGCGTACTTGCCGTCCTTGGTGAGCCAGGTGCCCACCGGGGCGACATAGGACGTCTTCTCGCCGCCACGCTCGGTGACCATGCCGAGCTGGTCGTAGGAGATGGCCAGCCCCTCCATGAGTCGGAAGGGCGTCTCGTAGAGGGCGAGGTCGATGTACTGGCCCTCGTGCTTCGGGTTGGCAGCGCGTTCGTACACGGCGGCCAGGATCGCGCCCGCGCCGAGCACGCCGCTCACGCAGTCGGCGACCGGGACGCCCGCGTGCACGGGAGGCCGGTCGGCGTAGCCGGTGATGTATGCCATGCCCGAGAACGCCTCGGCGACGCGGCCGAAGGCGCGCTTGTGCGCGTACGGACCGGTCTGCCCGAAACCGCTGGTGCTGAGCATGATGATGCCCGGGTTGATCGTGCGCAGCGTCTCGTAGTCGACGCCGAGATCCTTGACCGTCCCCACCGAGTAGTTCTCGATGCACGCGTCGGCGACCTTGACCAGCTCGTAGAAGGTGTTGCGGTCGGCCTCGTTCTTGAGGTCGAGACCGATGGCGCGCTTGTTGCGCCCGTTGACCTTCCACCACAGCGGCACGCCGTCCTTGTGGGGGGCGAGCCGCCGGATGCTGTCACCGGTTCCGGGGGGCTCGACCTTGATCACGTCGGCGCCCCAGTCGGCGAGGAAGGTGGCCGACATGGGACCGGCCACCAGCTGGCCGAAGTCGATGACTCGCAGCCCCACCAGGGGTCCCTGTGGCGGCGCGGTGGGCTTGCTGCCGTTGCTCGTGGGCATGGGTTCCTCGCGTCCTAGTTGGCGTTCAGGGCAAAGGCACGCATGGCGTTGCCGGCGACCAGCTCGTACCGGCGCCGCTCGTCCATGCCGTCGGTGAGCTGGGCGATGTATTGCTTGCTCTTGGGCCACAGTGTCGTGCTGTGCGGGTAGTCCGACGACCACATCATGGCCCGGGCCAGCACGTCGTCCTTCTTGGCCAGCTCGAAGCCGACGAAGTCGTCGAGCGCGGTGACGAAGACGTTGGTGCCGACGAACTCGGCGGGGTTCCTGGTGATCGGCGGGTGCGCCCAATGCCGCTGGCGCTCGTACTCCTGCTCCATCATCTGCACCCAGAAGGGCACCCAGCCGCCGTTCACCTCGGCGTCGACGAAGCGCAGGTTGGGATGGCGCTCGAAGACGCCGGTGAAGATCATCCGCGTCAGCGGGGTGATGCCGGAGAAGAAGCGCTCGACGATGCCGGAGACGTTGAGTCCCGGCTTGTCCTTGGTCATCGCCGCGCCCATCGCCGACTTCACCTCAGGCGGCCTGCCGCCCATGGTGCGGTGGATGGCGGCGGCCACCCGCGAGTCGGAGAGCAGCTTCCAGAAGTTCTCGTAGTACTCGTCGTGGTACTCGTGCTCTGCGTTGTAGGGCAGGAAGATGCCGCGCGTGCCCTTGGCGATGACCCGCTCGGTCTCGGCCAGCATCGCCTGCTCGCCGTCGTCGACGGCGATGATCGGCAGCGCCAGCAGGCGGTCGGGAGCGACGCCGCAGAAGTCGTCGAGCAGCCAGTCGTTGTACGCGGTGATGCAGGCCAGACCGAACTCGCGGTCGGCCATGGTCAACGCTTCCAGCGTGGCCATCGGGTAGATGGTGGCGGCGTCGACACCGTCGAGGTCCATGTCCTTGAGATGCGCCTGGCCGTCGTAGTTGCCGGGCAGGATCTGGTCGAGGGTGAGGCCGCTCTCCTTGTATTCCTCGTACGGCCGTCCGGCCACCGCGTTGAGGCCGAAGGTCATCCGCGGCGGCTTGCCGTCGAAGCTCCACCCGTCGCCGCCGTCGGGGCCGCGCAGGATGCGCGGCTGGCGGTCGCGGAACTTCGCCGGGAGCCTGTCAAAGGTGTCGGGCGCCTCGATGATGTGGTCGTCCGTGGAGATCACCCGGTAGTCCACGCTGCGCTCCTCCAAACTGCTGAGGCGGCCAAGTATATCTACTATGATCATGGAATACAAGGATTCAGCGGGAGGTGGCCGCCGGGGCGGAGGTGCGTCACGTGCTCTACACCGCCGTATACTCGCGAAATGTTGAAACGGCGGACCACCGACACGGCGCGGCGCCCGGCCGCGACCAGCACCAAGTCCACGGCCAAGACCGCAGCGAAGAGCCCGGCCAAGAGCGCACCGAAGAGCCCTGCCAAGAGCGCAGCGAAGAGCCCGGCCAAGAGCGCACCGAAGAGCGCGGCCAAGAGCGCACCGAAGGGCGCGCCCCGTGCCGGCCGCCCGGCGCGCGACAACGGGCGGGCGCCGAGCGTCCCGGTGCCGTCGTCGCCCGCGGGGTACCACCCCACCGTCTTCATCACCGGCCGCACCGAGAAGAAGGCCGAGGCGCTGGCGCGCCAGATCCTCGACGACGTGATCGACAGCGGGCTGGCGCCGGGGTCGGTGCTGCCCGCCGAGGCCACCATGCTCGCCCAGTACCGCGTCGGCAGGACCACGCTGCGCGAGGCACAGCGCATCCTCGAAGTGCACGGTCTGCTCGACATTCGCTCCGGCCCCGGCGGCGGACCGGTGGTCACCAGCGCCACCGGGCGCGACTACGGGCGCATGTCGTCGCTGTACTACCGCGCCGCGGGCGTGCGCCTGCACCACCTCATGGAAGCGCGCACCGTGATGGAGCCGGTGACCGCACGCCTGGCTGCCGAGCACCACACGGCGGAGGGAATCGACCGGCTCGCCCAGCTCATCGGCGACCTCGAGCGCAAGCCGGAGAGCGGCGACAACCGCGCCTTCCTGTCCGCCAGCCGCGAGTTCCACGACGTGGTCACCGCCATTTCGGGCAACCCCATCATCGACCTGTTCTCGCAGGGGCTGGTCAACATGTTCACCGACCGCATGGTCGGCTTCGTGTATCCGCCTGATCAGCGCGACGAGGTCAATCGCCAGCACATCGCCATCGGCAGGGCGATCCTCCGTGGCAACGGCGCGTCGGCCGAGCGGCTGATGCGCGAGCACATGGAGGAGTACAACCGCCACGCCTGGGATGGCTGGAGCGGCAGCCTCAACGAGGTCATCGCCTGGCGCTGAGCGTGGCCAGCGCCGCCACCGCCGGCTCCTCGGTGCGGCGGCCCGTGGGCACCGCGGTGAGTGGCACGGCGGCGGCCGCCACGATGCCGCACATCAGGAAGGCGACGACGTAGGCGCTCTGCGCCGGGAACCCGCCGGAGGCCGCCGGTCCGGTGGTCAGCAGGCCGCCGAGCACCGCGCCCGCCACCGCGCCGCCGACGGTGCGCATGATGGTGTTGATGCCGGTGGCGACGCCGGTGTCCGACGCCGGCACCGCGTCGATGATGATGGCGGGGAGGCACGCGAAGGCCAGGCTTCCGCCCAGCCCCATCAGCGTGGTGCCGAGCACGATCTGCCAGAGGGACGCGTGCAGCACGGCAAGCGACACCAGCCCCAGGGCCAGGACGATGCCGCCGGCGCGAACCATCAGGCGCGCCGGATAGGTGGCCACACCGGCGATGCGCGACGCCACCAGCGAGCCGCCCGCCTGGGGCAGCATCACCAGCCCTGTGGCCAGCACGGTGAGGCCCAGCCCGTAGCCTGTTGTTGCCGGAGTCTGCACGAACTCGGTGATCAGGAAGAGCGGCCCGTAGATGGCGAAGCCGATCAGCAACGCCATCAGGTTGGCGGCGAGCACGGAGGGCGTGAAGAGCTGGCGCGGGTCGACCAGCGGCAGGCGGACGCGCCGTTCCACCGCGATCCAGAGCGCGAAGAGGACGAGGCCGGCGCCGACCAGGCCGAGCGCCTGGGGGTCGGCGATGCCGCGCTGGCCGAGCTGGGCGACGCCGAGCAGCAGCACGGTGAGCCAGGCCACCATCAGCAATGCGCCGGGAACGTCGGGGCGTCCGCGCCTCAGGTTGCGCGACGACGGGACGGTGAGCAGCACGGCGGCCGCCGAGCCCAGCGCGCACACCGTGCCCGCCCAGAACATGACGTGGTAGTCGTGCACGAACTGGGTCAGCACCCCGGCGAGCACCAGGCCGAGCGCCGCGCCGCCGGCCAGGGTTGCGCTGAGCCAGCCGATGCCGACGCGCAGCCGGCGCTCGTCCCACTCGTCGGCGACGATGGTCATCGCCAGTGGGAACACCGCAGACGCGCTGCCCTGCAGCACGCGCGCGACCAGCAGCAGCGGATACGAGGTGGTCGTCGCGGCGAGCAGGGAACCGCTGCAGAGCAGCACCATGGCCACCGTCAGGGCGCGGCGCTTGCCGAACATGTCGCCGATGCGGCCGAGCAGCGGCGCGCACACGGACGCCGCCATGAAGTTGATGGTGAGCACCCAGCTCACCGCCGCGGTGGAGACGTGCAGCTGGTCGCGCAGGCCCGGCAGCAGCGGCACCACCATGGTCTGGAACACCGCGATCACCAGCGCTGCGGAGACCAGCGCCAGGAACGCGCCGCGCCCCAGGCGGTTGCCGGGCGGCTGCGCTGTCACGCGCCGGGCATGACGATCGACCGCTCGGTGAACAGCCAGGCGTCACCCTGGCGGCGCAGGCGGTCGTGGTAGCGGCCGATGCCGCCGACCATCCAGGCACCGTCGTGCAGGGCGAGCATCGCCCAGTCGGAGATCGCGGTGGCCTCGTCGGCGCCCTGCTCGGTGACCGACACGCTGCTGACCACGTGCCGCATCGGGGGACGGCCGCCCAGGCTCTCGCGCAGCGCGGCCACCGCCGCCTCCCTGCCGTGGACGGCCTTGGCGCCCATCGTGTAGGTGACGTTCTCGGCAAAAATCCCGTCCAGGGCGGGGAAGTCGCGATCGTCGACGGCGCGCACGTAGCGGCTCATCGTCTCCATGACGCCGTCGCGGGTCGACGCGCTCATACCTGCACTCCTCCTGTCCGGGCGGCGGCGGCAGCGCCGCGTCGCGGCATCTGCGTGGTCACGTAGTCGACGATCTCGGCGAGCGTGGCGCCGGGGGTGAAGATGCGCGCGACGCCCTGCCGCTCCAGCTCGGTGACGTCGTCGGGGGGCACGATGCCGCCACCGAAGACCACCACGTCGTCGGCGCCGAGCAGGCGCAGGTGGTGCAGCACCGCGGGGAACAGGGTCATGTGCGCGCCGCTGAGGATGCTCAGGCCGACGCCGTCGACATCCTCCTGCAGGGCGGCGTGGGCAATCATCTCCGGCGATTGTCGCAGGCCGGCGTAGATCACCTCGACGCCGGCGTCGCGCAGCGCCCGCGAGATCACCTTGATGCCACGATCGTGCCCGTCCAGCCCCACCTTGGCGGTGAGCACGCGGATGGAGGTGCGCTCGGCCGCCATGCCTCAGTGGCCCGGCGCCGCCCGATAGCAGACGCGCATCTCGCGAATCAGGCCGTCGCTGACCTGGAACACGTCGACGACCTGCAGGACGCCCTCGTCGGCGGTCTCGACCCGGAGCAGCGCGGCCACCGTCGGCAGGTTGACGAACAGCGCCTGCACGTGCGGCTGCGGGCGGCGGGCGGCGAACACCCCGCGGTAGAACGCCTCGATCTCGTCGCGCCCGGTGAAGACTCCGTCGCCGTGGTTGAGCACCGCGTCGGGCGCGTAGAGCTGCGCGACCGAGGGGTCGGCCGCGCGAACCCGCGCGAAGACGGCCTGGACGATGTCCTCGGGTGTGGTCAGAACCATGATTTCTCCAGGTATGTCCCGAACTCGCCGGCCAGGGTGGCCATGATCTCGCCCTCGGTGGCGCGCGCGCGCACGCAGTCGAGCAGGCGCGGCATCAGCGCCGCGCTCGCGTCGGCGGCAGCCGCGCGCAGCTCGTCGAGCCGGTTCTGCACGCTGGTGCCGTCGCGACCGGCGCGCAGTGCCGCCAGCCGCTCCGCCTGGGTGCGCTCCAGCCCGGGGTTGATGCGCAGGATGGGCACCTGCTCCTCGTTCTCGTTGACGAACGCGGTGGTGCCCACGATCACGCGCTCGCCGTCTTCGAGCTGCCGCTGCTGGCGGAACGCCGCCTCGGCGATCTCGCGCTGCGGGTACCCCTCCTCCACCGCCGCCACCATGCCGCCGCGGCGCTCGATCTCCTCCAGGTAGGCGACCGCCTCCGCCTCGATCCTGTCGGTGAGCGACTCGACGAACCAGGATCCCCCCAGCGGGTCGACCACCGACGGCACGCCGGTCTCGTAGGCGATCACCTGCTGGGTGCGCAGCGCCACCTGGGCCGCCTTCTCGGTGGGCAGCGCGAGCGCCTCGTCGAAGGCGTTGGTGTGCAGCGACTGGGTGCCACCGAGCACCGCGGCCAGCGCCTCGACGGCGGTGCGCACGATGTTGTTCTCGACCTGCTGCGAGGTGAGCGACACGCCCGCCGTCTGGGTGTGGAAGCGCAGCTTGAGCGAGCGCTCGTCCTGGGCGCCGTACTTCTCGCGCATCCAGCGCGCGTAGATCCGCCGCGCCGCTCGGAACTTGGCGATCTCCTCGAAGAAGTCGATGTGGGCGTCGAAGAAGAAGCTCAGCCGCGGCGCGAAGTCGTCGACGCGCAGCCCGGCCGCGATGGCCGACTCGACGTAGGCGAAGCCATCGGCGAGGGTGAAGGCCAGCTCCTGCGCGGCGGTGCTGCCCGCCTCGCGGATGTGGTACCCGCTCACCGACACCGGGTTGAAGCGCGGTGCGTGGCTGCTGCAGAAGGCGATCACGTCGGTGACCAGGCGCATCGACGGCTGCAGGGGGAAGATGTACTCCTTCTGGGCGATGAACTCCTTGAGGATGTCGTTCTGCAGGGTGCCGCCCAGCTTGTCGAAGCCCACGCCCCGCTCCTCGGCGACCACCAGGTACTGCGCGAACACGATCGGCGCCGGCGAGTTGATGGTCATCGAGGTGGTGACCTGGTCGAGCGCGATGCCGTCGAAGAGGACGTTCATGTCCTCCACCGAGTCCACCGCGACGCCGCAGTGGCCCACCTCGCCGTGCGCCTCGGGCGCGTCGCTGTCGTAGCCCATCAGGGTGGGCATGTCGAAGGCGACGCTCAGGCCGGTCTGGCCCTGGGAGAGCAGGAAGCGATAGCGCTGGTTGGTCGATTGCGCATCGCCGTAGCCGGCGAACTGGCGCATGGTCCAGAGCTTGGTGCGGTAGAGGTCGCGGTGGATGCCGCGCGTGTAGGGGAACTCGCCCGGCGGCACCGCCTCGAGCGGCCGCGCGTCGCCGGGCCCGTAGACCGGCTCCAGGGGGATCCCGCCCAGGGTGTCGGTGGGCACCGGCGGCGAGGCCGGCCGGCCCGGGGAGGCGGCGGGCGCACCGCTAATCTTGAAGTTCCTCATCATAGTCATCATACTTCGGCCCGGAGGTAACTCGATGGGCAAGCAGTACCAGGTCATCTCGGCCGACGGCCACAACGAGGTCCCGGTCGACCGCTGGATCCACCGCGTCCCGGAGGAGCACCGGCACGCCATGCCCCAGCTGGTCAAGCACGACGACGGCGCCGACAAGTGGCGCATCGAGATCGCCGGCCAGACGTGGGAGCGCAGCGCCAGCGGCAACATCGTCGCCGACTGGGACTACGACGAGTTCGTGCCCAACCGGCCGCGCTACTACCGCGAGGACGGCTCGCGGCGCCCGGGCAGCGGCGACGCGGTGCAGCGCCTGCAGGAGCAGGACCTCGACGGCGTCGACGCCGAGATCCTCTTCCCGCCCGTGTACAGCCCGATCTTCTTCCGCAACGGGCTCAAGGACGTGGACGTCGAGGCGCACAGGGCGTTCGTCCGCGGCTACAACGACTGGCTCGCCGAGGAGTACTGCAGCGTCGCCCCCGACCGGCTGGTCGGTGTGGCCATGCTGCCGGAGACCGGCGTCGACGACGCCATCGCCGAGATGGCCCACGTCAAGGAGAAGGGTCTGCGCGCCGTGGCGCTGGCGCAGTGGCCCAACGGCGGCCCCTTCTACGAGCCGCAGGACGACCGCTTCTTCGGCGCCTCGCTGGACCTCGGCGTCAAGGTCTCGCCGCACGGCAGCTTCGGCGGCGTCCGCCCGATCGCGCCCGGCTCGGCCAGCCTGAGCAAGGACACCCTGGTGGCCAGCGGTGGCTTCGGTCCCTGCTACACCATCGGCCAGCTGGTGGTCTACGGCGTCTTCGACCGCTTCCCCGACCTCAAGGTGTACTTCGCCGAGACGCAGGCGGGATGGCTGCCGCACACGCTCAACTGGACCGACGAGTTCTACCGGCGCTGGAACCACTACGTGGCCCTGGAGCTGTCGCGCATGCCCAGCGAGTACTACCGCGACCACTGCAGGTTCAGCTTCATCGTCGACCGCATGGCGATGACCCTGCGCCAGTACATCGGCACCGAGATGCTGATGTTCGGCACCGACTTCCCGCACAGCGTCGGCACCTTCCCGCACACCACCGACTGGCTCGAGGACATCTTCGAGGGCGTGCCCGACGACGTGCGCCACCAGGTGCTGGTGGAGAACGTCTGCGAGTTCTTCGACCTCGACCCCAACGCCGACCTGACGCCGACGCCGCAGCGCGCCACCGCGGGAGCCGCGGGATGATCACCGTCCGCACCAGCAGGATGCCGCACGGTTCGGAGTTCAAGCGCATTCACAAGGCGGTCGAGCACCTCTACTACCTGGTGCTGTTCACCGCGGTGCCCGAGTACAGCGGCCGCAGCGACACATGGGAGTCGTGGCTGCAGGTGGGCACCGACCTCGGCGTGCGCGAAGCCCCCAAGGTGGTGGCGCCGGCCGACCGGTATGTCGAGTCGATCTACTCCGGCGCGCGCGAGGTGCGCATCACCCCGCGCGGCAACGCGCAGGCGCTGGAGCGCCTGGATGCGCTGGTGGAATCGCCGGCGACCATCGAGGCCCGGTTCCAGACGGCCTCGCTGCCGCCGCGGTTCCAGGCTCTGCTCCGCCAGAGCGTCGCGTCGCTCACGGTGAGCGATGTCGTCGGCATCTCCGTCGCCGCGGTGGCCGGCCGCTGACGCGCAGTTGCCACTGCGCCTATTTCTGAATATAGTACACATGATCGTGAGCACCCGCCCGGCAGTGGGCGCTCACAGCAACGGCACGCAGACAGACATGAGGCGGGTGCTCGCGAGCCCCGCTCCCGCGCGCCCACTTCTCCCGGGGTATCGGCGGCCGTTGGAATGGTTGGTGTGTAGGAGGTGCATGTCATGCGATTGGGCAAGGGCCTGGCCACGACGATGGCCGGGTCGACACTGCTGATGGGGCTGGCCGCCTGTGGCTCCAGCGACACGAACAACAGCGCCACGTCAGGTGGTGGCGCCGCCGCGACGGCGGCCACCTGCAACTCACCGGGTGTCACCGCGAGCACCATCACCATCGGCGACCTGCTGCCGCTGAGCGGTGCGGGCGTCACCCAGCGCGCGGGCTGGGACGACGGCGTCAAGGCTCGCTTCCTCGCCGTCAACGACGCGGGCGGCGTCAACAAGCGCACCATCACCCTGGTCACCGACGACGACAAGTCGACGGCCAGCGGCTCGCTCGACTCCGGCAAGGACCTGGTCGAGAACAAGGGCGCTTTCTCGATCCTCGAGGCCCCGCTGCAGGACGGCGCGCTCGACTACCTGATGGCACAGGGCGTGCCCGACGTGGGCTGGTCGACGGCCGACGTCGGCGCCAAGCACGACAACTTCTACAGCATCACCGGCGCCGTCCTTCCCGGCGTCGCCAGCACGTCGATCGCCCAGTTCATCAAGGACCAGGGCGGCTCGCACGTCGCCGACTTCACCGTCGCCGACCCGCAGGCGACCACCTCGGGGCAGACGTTCATCAAGGCTGCGGCGCAGGTCGGCGGCCTCAGCGTCGACTACACCCGCTTCAACGTCCCCTTCGTCCCCGGTGACTTCACCGCGGATGCACAGGCGATGCTCAGCAAGAAGATCGACAGCGCCACGCTGGCGATCACCAACAACGTCGGCATCGCGCTGTACAAGGCGGCCAAGCAGGCCGGCGTCAACTTCAAGGCGTTCGTCTTCCCCAACTTCTACGACCCGGTCGCCATCCAGCAGGTCGGCGCCGACGTCGCCGGCACCTTCACCGGCCTCAACGCCGCGCCCTTCGAGCTCAACCTGCCGGAGACGCAGAAGTTCAAGGCCGCGATTGCCAAGTACGTGCCGTCGGGCAAGGTCAACCTGCTCGCCATGAGCGGCTGGATGGCCGCCGACTTCACCATCGAAGTGCTGCAGAAGCTGGGCGCATGCCCCACCCGTGAGGGCTTCCTCAGCGCCATGAAGACCAAGACCTACGACGGCCACGGCGCCATCGGCACCACCGTCCAGTGGCACCAGCCGAACCTGTGCAGCTGGTTCGCCAAGCTCACCGCGACCGGCTACCAGCCGGTGGGCACCAAGCCCGTGTGCGGACAGAAGGTGCAGTAGGCAGCAGCCACAGACACCCTCCAGCCAGAGCCGTCGTCACCCAGAGCGGGTGGCGGCGGCTCTTCTCTGTCTGCCGCCGAACGCGGCGCTGGAGGATCGCGCTCCGCGCGACATGGTGGCCCGCCCGGAGGTGGGCTCTGCTACGCGGGAACGGCGGCGCTGCTGCTGCCCAGATAGGCGCGGCGCACGTCGGCGCTGGCGAGCACCTCGCGCGGCGCGCCGACTCCGATGATGTGCCCGAAGTCGAGCACGTAGAGCAGCGTCGAGATCGACAGCACGAAGTCGAGGTCGTGCTCGACCAGCAGCACCGAGAAGCCGTAGCGCTCGCGTGCCTGCGCCAGGACTCGGCCGAACGCCTGCGTCTCCGCGGTGTCCAGCCCTGCCGAGGGCTCGTCGAGCAGCAGCAGCTTGGGTTCGAAGAGGAGCGCCTGCGCGACCTCGACGAGGCGGCGCGTGCCCAGGGGGATCTCACTGGGCAGGCGGCGCGCGCACGACTCCAGGCCGAGCATGCGCATCACCTCGTCGACGGTGTCGTTCTCGTCGGCTGACCGCGGACCGAAGCCGAGACCGAGGATGTCGGTGAGCACGTGGTGGTGGCGGTGCACGATGCGCCGCGCCAGCACCAGGTGGTCGCGCACGGTGACCTCGGCGAAGAGGCCGGCGTGCTGGAAGGTGCGGGCCACGCCGCGGCGGGCGAACTCCTGCGGCACCTTGCCGGTGACGTCGGCGCCACCGACCGTCACCGTGCCCGACGATGGACGCGTCAGTCCGGAGAGAACGCCGAGCAGCGTCGTCTTGCCGGCACCGTTGGGTCCCACCAGCCCGACCACCGAGTGCGACGGAATGGCGAGGTCGACGTCGACCAGCGCCTTGACGCCGCCGAAGCTGACGCTGATGCCACGTGCCTGCGCGACCGCGATGCTCTCGCTCATGCCGCCGGCACCTCGGTGACCGTCTCGGGCACGGCTGGTGGCGCGTGGTGCAGCAGGTGCACCACCTTGCGCCGCAGCCAGCGGAACTGCGCCGCATGCATCGCCACCACGCCGTCGGGATGCCGCGCCACCGCGATGGCACCGAGGCCGAACAGCGCGGTGGGCAGCGTCTGCCAGCTCTGGCTGAGGTGGTCGGAGATGATCTGCGGGAAGACGGCGAAGGTGAGTCCGGCGACAAGCGCCGCCGGGATGGAGCGCAACCCCAGCGTGGCCACCACCGCGAACCACACCAGCCCGATGATGGTCGCGTAGTTCGACGGCAGGGCGCGGAACTGGTACATCGCCATCATGCTGCCCCCCACCCCGGCGATGAACGCGGCGATGGCGAACGCCGACACCTTGAGCCGCCAGGGCCGGATGCCCAGGGTGGTGGCGCGCACCGCGTCGCTGCGCACCGCGGCCAGCTCGAGACCGGTGGTCGACCGTTTCAGGTTCCACACCACCAGAGCGGCGATGCCGAAGACGGCAAGCGCGAGCAGGTAGAAGGCGATCTTGCCGCTGAAGTCGATGGGACCCAGCTTGGGCGGCGTCACCGCGACGCCGATGGAGAAGTTGTCGAAGCGTCCCACCGTGTAGACGATGTTCTCCAGCAGCAGCCCCATGCCCAGCGTGGTCAGCGCGACGTACAGGTCGCCAAGGCGCACCGAGAGCAGCGCGACGCCGACGCCGAGCACGGTCGCGCAGCTGCCGGCGAGCAGCACCGCGACCAGCATCGGCAGGTGGAACTCGGTGGCGAACTGCCCGACGGCGATGGCGCCGACACCGGCGAGCGTCGACTGGCCGAGCGAGATGACACCGGCCTGGCCGGTGAGCACCGTGAACGACAGGAAGATGGTGGCGATGACCAGGCCCTCCGAGGCCAGGCCGAGCCAGAAGTTGGAGAGCAGCATGGGCACGGCGAGGCCGAGCAGCACCGCCCAGATCGCCAGCGGCGTCAGCGACCGCACGCGCGAGCGCTGCCGTTGCGCGGCGCCGGCGGCGACGTCCTCGTGTTCCGCCTCGGGGTTGACGCCCATCGCCTGGGCACGGCTGCCCACCGTCTCGCGGGCCGAGCCCCAGAAGAGCAGGAAGATGACCAGCAGGATGAACGGCATGCTGGGCACGATGCCCTTGAGCACGACGCTGTCGGCGGGGATGAACTTGGTGGTGACCTGCTGCGCGACACCGACCACCAGGCCGCCGACGAAGGCGAGCAGCAGGTTGTCCATGCGCGCCAGCACCACCGCGGCGAACGAGGCGACGACCAGCACGTTGAAGGAGTCGACGTCGAGGGTGACCAGCGGCACCAGCAGCACACCGGCGAGCCCGGCGAGCATCGCGCCCAGCGCCCACGCACCCATCGACACGCGCTGGGGATCGGTGCCGACCAGGCGGCTCACCGTCGCCGAGTCGACGACGGCGCGGATCAGCAGGCCGAAGGTGGTGAACCGCATCATCGCGAACATGCCGCCGGCGACGAGCACCGCGAAGAGCAGCACCAGCACCTGGTCCAGGTTCAGGGTGACGCCGAGGACGTGGTACAGCGCCGGGTTGGCACCGGCGAGACCGACGGTGTTCAGGGTCACGTCGTAGCCGAAGATCAGCTGCGCGACGGCGGGGATGGCGACGAAGAGGCCGATGGTCGCCACCAGCCGCACCACCTGCGAGGAGTTGGTGAGGTGGCGGAAGAGGAATCCCCAGAGGAAGATGCCGAAGACGGGCGCGAACACCAGGATGGCGAGCGCTGCCGAGACCCACGAGTTCCAGTGCCACACCTGGGCCATCTGGTAGTACATGCGGGCGATGAGGAAGGCGATGGCGCCGTGCCCGAAGTTGAACACGCGCGAGGACTTGTAGGTGAGCACCAGGCCCGTCGCCGCGATGGCGTAGATGGAGCCGAGCACCAGGCCGGAGATGATGTAGGCGGACACTGTGCTGTCTCCCTCAGGCCGTCTGCAGATAGGATGCCAGGATCTCGTCGCGCACCTCGCGCGGCGGCCCGTGCAGCTCGATGCGACCGTGGCTCAGCAGGCAGGCGTCGTCCGCGAAGTCGAGGGCGCGTTCGACGAACTGCTCGATGAGCACCAGCGAGATGCCCGAGTCGCGCACCGTGCGCAGCACCTCGTACACCTTGTCGACGATCTGCGGGGCAAGCCCCAGCGACGGCTCGTCGACCACCATCACCCGCGCCTCGCCGGCGAGCACCCGCGCCAGCGCAAGCATCTGCTGCTCGCCGCCGGAGAGCGTGCCCGCGACCTGGCGGCGTCGCGAGCCGAGCACGGGGAACAGGGTGAGCACCCGGTCGAGCGACGCGTCGCGGCGGCCGCGCGGCACGCCGTTGCGCAGCGCCATGCGCAGGTTGTCCATCACCGAGAGGCCGCGGAAGATGCCGCGATCCTCAGGGACCAGCGAGATGCCGCGCCGGGCCAGGCGGTGGGCCGCCATGCCGGTGACGTTCTCGCCGTCGAAGTGCACCGTGCCGGCGGCGGGCTTGACCAGGCCGGTGATGGCCCGGGCCAGGCTGCTCTTGCCGGCGCCGTTGGGTCCGAGGACCACCACCGCTCGGCCCGCCTGCAGCTCGAACGACACCTGCGTCACTGCGGGTGCCGCGCCGTAGGCGACCGAGAGGCCACGGACCTCCAGCAGCGCCGTTGCCTGTGCGCTCACGTTGCTCGACCTCTCCAACCATCTGTGCCGCGGCTGCTGCGGCGTTATTCGAACCGTCTCAACAGGATCGCCTGGCCGACGTTTCCGCCACCTCCGCCCACAACTCCCACGTCCGCGCGGCCGACCTGGCGCTCGCCCGCCAGCCCGCGAATCTGCAGGCAGGCCTCGTAGAGCAGGCCCCAGCCGATGAACCGCCCCTCGGAGAGCTGCCCTCCCGAGGTGTTCACGGGCAGCTCGCCCTGCAGCGAGATGCGCGAGCCGTCGCCGATGAAGTCCTTGCTCTCACCCTCGCCGCAGATGCCCAGCGCCTCCAGCCAGGCGGGGGTGAAGATGCTGAAGCCGTCGTAGACCTCGGCGAAGTCGACGTCGGCGGGGGTCATGGTGGTGCGCGACCACATCTGCGCCGCGGCGTCGTACGCCTTCATGGTGGCCATGTCGGCGCGCTGCTCCCAGAGTGCGCGTCCCCGCCGTGCCGCGCCCAGCGCCTCCACGGCGATGGGCTTGGACGGGGCGTCGGCCGCGTGCTCCACCGTCGACATCACCACCGCGATGGAGCCGTCGGCGGGCACGTCGCAGTCGAAGAGGCAGAGCGGTGTGGAGATCATCCGCGCCGACATGTAGTCGCCCATGGTCAGCGGGGTGCGGAAGATGGCTGCCTCGTTGAGCGCCGCGTTGCGGCGCTGGTTGACCGCGACGGCGCCCAGCGTCTCGCGTCCCATGCCGTAGCGGTCGAAGTGGATCTGCGCCTGCCACGCCGCCCAGCTGGCCGCCGACATCGAGCCGTAGGGCTGGTGCCACTGCATCGAGCCGGTGCTGCGTGCGTCGCCGCGCGCGCGAACCGCCTGGCGCCCGCCGCTGCCCTGCGCGGTGGCCTCGGTCACGGTCCGCACCAGCAGCACGTGGCGGCACATCCCCGAAGCGATCGCCATCGCCGCGGCGACCACGCCGCCGAGCACGTTGAGCCCTTCCATCCCGGAGCAGTACCACTCCAGGTCGAG
The DNA here is from genome assembly GCA_035995545.1 of Candidatus Dormiibacterota bacterium. Taxonomy (GTDB): domain Bacteria; phylum Chloroflexota; class Dormibacteria; order Aeolococcales; family Aeolococcaceae; genus DASRDZ01. The sequence continues at coordinate 124,835 of DASYKI010000015.1, read as the reverse complement.
CCGCAGCGTGTCCTGGATGGTGGCGCAGCCCGGGCCGCCGAACCCCGCCATGGGCGAGACCCCCTCGCCGGGCCAGGTGATCAGCCCGTCGACGTCGGCAGGCCGCAGGCCCGCGTCGGCGATGGCGGCGAGGCAGGAGTCGACGGTGAGCTCCAGCGAATCGCGGTTGATCCTGCGCCCCGTCTGCGAGCGCCCGATCCCGGAGATGACGACGCGCTGCTCGAGCTCGGCGGCGCTGCTCATCGCGGCGCGCCGGCGGGCCGAAACAGCGGGATGAAGACGTCCTCGACCGCTTCGAAGCAGACCTCCACCGGCATGCCCAGCCGCACCGTCTCGGGGTCGCAGTCGACGATGTTGGTCACCACGCGGAGCTGCGGCTGCTCGTCGAGCTCGACCAGCGCGATGACGTACGGTGGCGGGAAGGCGGGATGCCACGGCTGGTGGTTGACGGTGAAGGTGTGCACGCTGCCGCGCCCGCTCACCGGCTGGGCCGCGACGTCGCGCGAGAGGCACTGCGGGCAGACCGGGCCGGGCGGATGGAGCCAGTAGCCGCAGCCGCCGCAGCGCGCGATCAGCAGGTGGCCGTCGGCGCCGCCCGTCCAGAAGCTCCGGTTCCAGAGGTCGAGCTCGGGCAGTGGCCGCGGACGCGCGGCCGCGCCGTCGGGCGCGTCGCCCTGAGGGCGACGGACATCAGCAGCGATCCGCTGCATGCGTTCTCCTACGCGGCGTCCAGTCCAACCCCTCCCGCGGACGCGTGCCGGCGGCCGGTGAGAGGGTACGCAGATTCTGCTTACTATGATCAGCGAAAGCAACCCCCTGCGAGACACCGCCGGGGCCGCCCCGCCTCCCGTGCCCCCTCTGGACACCAGGCAGATCATGGCTATCATGATCAGCGAACGGATGGAGGTGCTCATGACCGAGCTTCGCCGGCCCCTGCGCGTGCAGCGCCCGCTGCCGCAGGTCACAGCGCTGACGGCACCCTTCTGGGAGGCCACCCGCGAGGGCGTGCTCGCCCTGCAGCGCTGCACCGCGTGCGCGCGCTTCCATCACCCCCCGGTGCCGCTCTGCCCCGAGTGCCACGCCAGCGGCTTCGAGTACGCGCCCGTCAGCGGCCGCGGCACCGTCTACCAGTACACGGTGATGCGCCAGGCCCGCGTCATCGGCTTCGAGGACCTCGTCCCCTACACCTGCCTGGTCGTCGAGATCGCCGAGCAGCCGGGAGTGTTCGTCGTCGGCAACCTCGTCGACGCCGGAGGCGCCCGCGCGCGCGTGGGCATGGAGGTGGAGCTGCGCTTCGAGCCCTACGGCGAGGACGGCTTGCAGCTTCCCCAGTTCGCTCCCGCACACAGCACGGGCGCCTGACCGTGCCCATGCCCATCAGCAACAGGGTGGCCATCGTCGGCACCGGCTTCTCCCGCATCGGGCGCCATCTCGACGCCAGCGTCGGCGAGCTCGCCCTGGAGGCCAGCCGCCTGGCCATCGAGGACGCCGGCATCAGCTTCGACGACGTCGACGGCATCAGCAACTACCCCAACCCCTCGCGGCTGGGCGCGGGCAACGTCGACGGCGTCGACCTGGTCACCGTCAACTACATGGTGCGCACCGCGCCGCTGCGCAACCTGCGCTGGAGCTGCTCGATCACCCAGGGAACGGTGACCGGCTCGCTGGTCGAGGCCGTCCATGCCGTGGCCTGCGGCGCCTGCAACTACGCGCTGGTCTACCGCGCCATGTTCAGCCCGCCGGGCGCCTTCGGCATCGCCGACGTGCGCATCGCCACCGGGGACAGCCAGTTCACCGCGCCCTACGGCCTCAGCAACACCGTGATGATGTGGGCGGTGCCGTATTCGCGCTACATGGCGCTGTACGGTGCAACGCGCGAGCACCTGGCGACCTTCATCGTCAACAACCGCCACAACGCCACTCTCAACCCGGAGGCGGTGTTCTACGGCAAGCCCGTCGGCCGCGACGACTACATGGAATCCACGATGGTCGCCGAGCCGCTCAGCATGCTCGACTGCGACATGGCCGTCGACGGGTGCGGGGCCATGATCGTCACCACTGCCGAGCGCGCCCGCGACCTGCCGGGCATTCCCGCGTACGTGACCGGCTGCGCGTCGATCGGCGTCGGCTATGACAACGCGCCGGTGCTCACCCTCGACAACTTCATGAACAGCGCGCGCATCCTCGCCCGCACCACCTGGCAGAACAGCGGGCTGGGCCCGGCCGACGTCGACAACCTCAACCTCTACGACGGCTTCAGCTACTTCCCGCTGCTCTGGCTGGAGGCCTTCGGCTTCTGCGGCGAGGGCGAGGGCTTCGAGTTCGTCCAGGACGGTCGCACCGCACTGGGCGGCACGCATCCACTCAACACCTCGGGCGGTGCGCTGGGCATGGGCCGGCTGCACGGCACGCCGCAGATCATCGAGGCGGTGCGCCAGGTGCAGGGGCGCGCCGGCGAGCGCCAGGTCGAGGGCTGCGAGGTGTCGCTGGTGCAGGCGGGCTCACCGCTGCACGGCTCGGGCGCGCTCGTCCTGTCGAAGAACGCGTAAGCCACGGCGGGACGGCGAACCGCATGGCGCTGACGCGCGACACGGCACCCGCGCTCGATCCCGCTGCGCCCGCGCCGCACGCGCGGTCGTGGAGCGCCCAGCTCGGGGTGCTCTGGAGCGGGCAGTGTCTCACCGTGCTGGGCTCGGCGTTCGTCATGCCCTTCCTGCCGTTGATGGTGGAGAACAGCGGCGTGCACGGCGGCGCCATCGCGCTCTGGAGCGGTGCGCTGATGACCTGCACCCAGGGCGGCATGGCGCTGTTCTCACCGATCTGGGGCCGCGTCGCCGACCGCACCGGGCGCAAGCCGATGCTGGTGCGGGCAATGCTCGGCGCCGGTCTCACCAGCATGGCCATCGGCATCGCCCCCAACGTCGAGGTGATGCTCGTGCTGTTCTTCGTGCGCGGATCGCTGGCGGGGATCAACGCTGCGGGGGCGGCATTGGTGACCACGATGGCGCCCGCCGACCGTGTCGCGCACAGCCTGGGAGTGCTGCAGTCGTCGCTGTACATCGGCAGCACCATGGGCCCCGCCATCGGCGCGGTGCTGGTGCCGGCGGCGGGCATCCGGCTCTCGTTCGTCATCGCCGGGTCGGTGCAGTTCGCCGCCGGCTTCGTGGTCGCCCGCTTCGTCGAGGAGCGCTTCGTGCGCGAGGATGCGGTCGTACGCCAGGCGCGGGTGCGCGGACGCGCCGGGCTGCGCGAGGCGGGTGTTCTCGGCACGGTGGGCCTGCTGCTGATGATGGGGCTGCTGGCCCAGGCAATCGCCTCCGGCATGGGAGCGTCGCTGCCACTGCGCGTGCGCGCGCTGGCCTCACCGGGGCACGTCGCCGTCGCGGTGGGCATCGTGGCGACGATGCAGGCGTCGGCCAGCGCGGTGTCGGCGCTGATGCTGGGGCGGGTGGGGCGCCGTGCCGGCTACGGGCGCGTGCTCGTCGCGAGTACGGTGTGGGCGATGCTGGTCTTTGCGGCGCTGGTGTTCGTCCCGTCGCTGGTCGGCGTGGCACTGCTCGCCTCCGCGGCGGGATTCGCACTGGGCGCCTTCGTTCCCGCGGTGAACACGCTGCTGGGGATGGCGTCGCCGGCCGCGATGCGGGCCGAGGTGTTCGGCTACAGCGGCACGGCGTTTGCCATCGGCGGCCTGGTGGCGCCGATCACGGCGACGTCGCTCATCGCGGGCTTCGGCACCACCGCTCCCTTCGTGCTGCTGGCGGCGCTGGAGCTGGTCGTCGCGGTGTGGGCGGTGCGCTCGCTGCGCCGGCTCGCGGAGTACGGGCGATGAGTGCGCACGCCTTCGAGCCGTGGGGCGGGCCCAAGCTGCCGCGCGCGGCTGCGGCGCCGCGAGTCGCCGGGCAGATCCGGCGCACCACCAGCGTCGACATGTCGTGGCCCGACGGGCTCGGCGGCGACCTGCTGCTGCACGGGCGCGGACGCGACATCCTGACCGCCGCCGGCGGACGCGCGGTTGTCCTGGCCGCGGCGGAGCTGCAGGTATCGGCCGGGTCCGACCGTGCGCTGCGGGAGATCCTCGTCGCGCACCCCTCCGAGCCGCGTCTCGAGAATCTGCGCGGCGTGCGTCTCGGACCGGGGTTTCGCGCCGCCGCCACCGCCGCACTGGGCGACGAGCACCTCGGCTCGCTGCTGGCGCTGCTCGTCGACGACCTGCCGGTGACGGCGCTGATCTCCGGCTTCGGGCGGATGCTGGCGCAGTACAGCGAGGGCGTGCCCAAGCGGCCCGCGTCGGTGCAACGCATCGGCACGTGCACCGGGTGGCGCGACGGTGGTGCACCCGCGCTGCGCGCCCGGGCGGAGGAGGCCGCGTATCACCCCGAGGTCGTCGTCGCCTCGCCGCCGGAGGTCGACGACGGCGACACCGATGCGTGGCACGCGATGCCGCCGCTGCCGCCGCTGGCGATGCGCCGCAGGCGACGGCTCGACGTGACACCCGGTGACCCGGTGCTCGTCGAGGCGTGGTTCCGCGACAGCGTCGCCGCCGCCGACGGCACCGAGGCAGCGCTGCACGAGTACACCGTGCACGGCGAGATCGACGACTTCACCGGCACGGTGTCGTGGCTGGAGTCCACCCCGCACGTGCTGCCGTACGTCGACTGCTCCGGTGCGGCGCCGTCGTCACGCCTGCTCGACGGCACCCCGCTGCGCGAGCTGCGTGCCACGGTGCGCGGGCAGCTCACCGGCGTCGTGGGCTGCACCCATCTCAACGACGAGCTGCGTTCCATCGCCGACGTGGAGTACCTGCTGCAGCTGCCGCGCAGCATCTAGCGGCGCGACCGGCCGCGGCGCTCAGCGACGGCGCAGTGCGCGCTCCAGGAAGGCCTCGCCGGGCTCGCCGGGATACCGGGTGACCGCCCGCACCACGGGGACGCGCTCGATCACCGTCACCGCGTTGCCGGTGCGATGCGCCACCACCGCCGCACCGGCCACATCGACGTCGGGCAGCAGCACCGCGCTGGTGCGCTGGTCGAGCCGGGCGAGCAGGTCGACGCTGCGGATCACCGAACGCATCGCCAGCATCACCTCGGGCGTCGCCGAGTCGACGACCACCATCGACAGCGGGCGGCCGTGCTCCTCGGCGAGTCGCGACTCGACGCCCAACCAGGCGCCGGTGTCGGCGGCCGAGAGCGGGCCGGTGACCCGGCGCAGGTCGACGCCGAGGTCGAGCAGCTCGCGCTCGCGCTCGTGGGTGCGCACCACGCGCACCACCAGCGCCGCCAGCGCCTCCAGGCGGAACGGCTTGATCACCACACCGCGCAGCGAGAGAAGGGCGCCGGTCGACAGGTGTCCCTGCGTCGGCGTGACCGTCGTGCACCACACCACCGGTGGATGCGGCGAGGCCACCTGCGCATGCCAGCGGCGCAGCACGTCGAGGGCATCGGCCTCGCGGTCGTGCGGCTCCATGACGACGACGTCGGGCATGCGCGCGGCGCAGCGCTGCGCGGCGGCGTCGAGGCCGGCGAACGCCTCCACCTCGAAGCCGTGCACCTCCAGCAGGGTGCGGGTGATGCTGCGCACCGTCGGCGTGCTGTCGACGACGTGCGCAAGCCGCGGCCCGATCGGCGTCCGCGACCCCAGGCGGTGGGTGCCCTCGGGCAGCAGCTCGACCGCGAGCGAGCCCGCGGCGACGCTGGCGACGCCTCGTGCGTAGGTGGACCCGCGGTCAGGCATGCGACCGGTTATCGCACGCGTGCAATCGGCACCGCAGGTGCGGTGACGGGGTCGTTACCGTTGTTTGTTGGATCTGAACCGAGCCGTCAGTCCCCGCCGATGCCGAAGGGCCGCAGCAGGTGGCGCGCGATGAGAATGCGCTGCACCTCGCTGGTGCCCTCGCCGATCTCATTGATCTTGACATCGCGGTAATAACGTGCGACCGGCGACTCCTCGATGAAGCCGTAGCCACCGTGGATCTGCACCGCCTGGTTGGCGCACGCCGTCGCCACCTCGGACGAATGCAGCTTGGCCATCGACGCGTAGACACCTGCCGAGCCGGTGCGGTCGATGGCGGTGGCTGCGCGCAGGGTGATCAGCCGCGACAGCTCGATCTGCGTGGCCATGTCGGCGAGCTTGAACTGGGTCGCCTGGAAGCGCGCGATGGGCTGGCCGAACTGCCGCCGCGACGCGCTGTACTGCACCGACGCGTCGAGGCATGCCTGGGCTACGCCGACCGCCAGCGCGGCGATGGCGACGCGGCCGCCTTCGAGTATTTGCATGAACTGGCGAAAACCGGCGCCCTCGCCGCCCACCATGCTGGCGTGGGGGACGCGCACGTCGTCGAAGAGCAGCTCGCGGGTGTCGCTGGCGTGCCAGCCCAGCTTGCGGTACTTGGGCGCCTGGGTGTACCCGGGCGTGCCGCGCTCCACCGCGAAGGAGCTGATCTGCTTCTCGCCGTTGCTGCCGCCGGTGACCGCGGTGATGGTGACGCCGGCGCTGACGTCGGTGCCCGCGTTGGTGATGAACGCCTTGCGGCCGTTGATCGTCCACTCGTCGCCGTGGCGGACCGCGCGCGTCTGCGTGCCGGCCGCGTCGGACCCCGCCTCGGGCTCGGTGAGTCCGAACGCCCACAGCTTCTGGCCGGCCATCAGCTGGGGCAGGTAGCGCTGCTTCTGCTCGGCGGTGCCGAAGCTGACGAAGGGTGAGATGCCCAGCGAGACCGCGGCCTCCAGGGTGATGGCGACCGCCGCGTCGGCGCGGGCGATCTCCTCCAGGGCCAGGCAGTAGGAGAGGAAGTCGCCGCCCTGGCCGCCCTCGCTCTCCGGGAAGGGCAGACCGAACAGCCCCAGCTCACCCATGCCGGCGACCAGGTCGTAGGGGAAGTCGCCGGTCTCGTCGTAGTGGGCGGCCTTGGGGGCCACCTCACCCTGGGCGAAGTCGCGGCAGACGTCGCGAATGCCGCGCTGCTCGTCGGTGAGATCGAAGTCCATGGGGGTGCATACGCTACCCGGTCACCCCCGCTCGGCGCTGCCACCGGGTCGCTTGCGCTTCGGGCGTCCGCTCACCCACCATGGGCAGGCGCCCATGGCCGACACCGCCGTCCCGGTCTCCCACCCCCCCGCCACCGAGCACGAGGCCGACCCGCGCCGCTGGATCGCCCTCTTCGTGGTGCTGACGGCCGCGTTCATGGTGCTGCTGGACATCTCCATCGTCAACGTGGCAATCCCCTCGATCCAGCGCAACCTGGGGGCCAGCTTCGGCCAGGTGCAGCTGGTCCTCGCCGGCTATCAACTGTCCTACGCGGTGGCGCTGATCACCGGCGGCCGGCTGGGCGACATCTTCGGCCGCAAGAAGCTGTTCATGACAGGAATGGCAGGATTCGTGCTGGCCTCGGCGTCCTGCGGCCTGGCCCGCAACCCCGACATGCTGGTGATCTCCCGCGTGGCCCAGGGCGTGATGGCGGCGCTGATGTACCCGCAGGTGCTCTCGGTGCTGCAGGTGGTCTTCCCGCCGCGCGAGCGGGCCGCCGCCTTCGGCATCTTCGGCGCCATCATCGGTGTCGCCACCATCACCGGCCCGCTGCTCGGCGGCGTGCTCATCGGCACCCAGACCGACACCGAGCGCTGGCGCTGGATCTTCCTGGTCAACCTGCCCATCGGCATCGGCGCGCTGGGGGCGGCGTGGTTCCTGCTGCGGGAGTCGCGGGCGCCGCGGGCTCGGCGGCTCGACATCGGCGGCACCGTGATCATCTCCGCGGCACTGGGGTTATTGGTGTACCCGCTTGTGCAGGGCCGTGAGCAGGGCTGGCCCGCGTGGGCCTTCGTGATGCTGGTGCTCTCCGTGCCGCTGTTCGTGCTGTTCGTGCTCTACGAGCGGGTCAAGACGCGGCGCGACGGCTCGCCGCTGGTGGAGCTCTCGATGTTCCGCGACCGCGCCTTCAGCACCGGCAACCTGCTCTCCGCCGTGTTCTTCTCGGCGATCCCCGCGTTCTTTCTCATGTTCAGCATCACCCTGCAGATCGGCCTCGGCTTCTCCGCCCTGCGCGCCGGGCTGACCACGGTGCCCTGGGCGATCGGCACCGCCAGCGCCTCGGCTCTCTCGGTGCGACTCGCACCCAAGCTGGGCAAGCGAATTCTGTGGATCGGCAGCGCCACCATGATCGCCGGCATGGTCGGTTTGCTCCTCACCGTGGGTGCGCGCGGCACGGCGCTGAGCGGGCCCGAGCTGGCGCCGTCGCTGCTCGTCGCCGGGCTGGGCATGGGCTGCCTGATCGCGCCGCTGATCAACATCATCCTGGCCGGCATCAGCCAGGGCGACGCGGGCTCGGCGTCGGGAGTCCTGACCACCATGCAGCAGGTGGGCGGCGCCATCGGAGTTGCGGTCGTCGGTGTCATCTTCTTCGGCCTCGTCGGCGGCGGCGCCGATTCGGCCAGCGCCAAGCTGGTTCCCCAGCTGCGCTCCGAGCTCGTGGCGGCGGGGTTGCCTGCACCCGCCGTCGACAGCGCCGTGCAGCGCTTCATCGTCTGCTTCCACGACCGCGCCAACGCCTCCGACCCGGCGGTGACTCCACCGTCCTGCTCGGCACCGCCAGGCTCAGGCAACAACCCCGTGGTGGCCACCGCCTTCCAGCGCGCCGCCACCACCGCCCTCGCCGAGGACTTCGAGTCCTCCCTGCAGCGCGCCCTCGTCTACCCCATCGCCGTCTTCGCCATCGTCTTCATCCTCGTCTTCTTCCTCCCCACCCCCCGCCGCCAGTCCGGCTGGGGCGGTGCGCCTGCTCCCACCGCAGGCGCCGCGCCATCCGGCGGACACTGAAAGCGCGCAACGCCCCGCTTGCGTTTGGCGAGATTGCTGGGTACGATCCTGGCCTCGGAAGGGTCAAAGGGTCGGAAGGCAAGGGTTGGAAGGGAATCGATGATGCGTCGCATCCGTGTGCTGCTGTGTCTGCCGCTGTTCATGCTGTCCCTGCAGGCGGCCACCGCGCTCACCGCTCGTGCCGCCGCGACGCCTGATGCAGGCACCGTGCAGTGCACCGCGATGGGACACATCACCACCAACGTGGGACCCGTGCCACAGACCGTGGCCTTCACCGGGTATCTCACCCTCACCTGCGTGGGGGTGGTCCTCGACGACGCGGGCACCTGGCAGCTCAACCTGTCCGGCCAGATGAGCCCCGGGTTCTGCGCGGGTGGCCAGGGGCTGGCGAACGTCACCGGCAGTGGCCCCGATGGCGGAGTCTCGGGAGGCGTGCAGCTGGCGCAGGGCAGCGCGTCACTGCAGATGGGGGGGCTCCTGTCCAGCAGCGACGCCGCCGGGGATGCCCTCAGCGCATCGCTGACCGCGACGCCGGACAGCGGCATCCCGTGCGTCAACTCGATCACCCAAGAGACGCTCACCGGCACGGCCTCCATCAGCGACGTGCCGCCGCCCCCCGACATGGTCGCCTGCACCGCGTCGGGGTCGGAGAACTACTCGCCGCCGTTGACCGTCGCGCCGCTGGTGAGCTACGCGATCGCCGGACACCTCAACCTCTCGTGCACCAACCCGCTCAGCGACGACGCGGGCTCATGGAGTCTCGACGACGCACTCAGCGGCCTGGGCAACTGCGGAGCGGTGAACGCGTCGGGCACCGTCACCGGGACCGCGCAGACCGACGGCGCGGTGAGCGGCACCCTCAGCTATCAGCGCGTCGGCACCATGGTGGAGATGACCGGCTCGCTCAACACGGCGCACGCGCACAACTTTGCGCTGTGGGGTGCGGTGGTGCCGGCGGGCAATTGCGTGACGGCACCATGGTCGGGATCGAGCGTCAGCGCTGACGCCGTGATCGTCGAGTAGCGGCGCCGACGGCGAGCACCGCCTGAGCGTCAGCGGGTCGCGGGGGCTCCGATGCGATCGGCGACGAGGCGCACCACCTCCTCGATGGTCTCGGCAATCGAGGCGCCGGCGGCGGTGAGGGCGTCGATCTTCGACTGCGCTGAGCCCTTGTTGCCGCTGATGATGGCGCCGGCGTGGCCCATGCGCTTGCCGGGGGGAGCGGTGCGGCCGGAGATGAAGGCGACGACGGGCTTGCCGAAGCCGCGGGCGATCACCTGCTCGGCGGCGTCCTCCTCGTCGGAGCCGCCGATCTCGCCGACCATGACCACGGCTTCGGTGGCGTCGTCGGCGGCGAACAATGGCAGGACGTCCTTGAAGGACATGCCGAGCACCGGGTCGCCGCCGATGCCGACGGCGGTGGTCTGGCCGTAGCCGCCCTGGGTCAACGCCTGGATGACCTCGTAGGTCAGCGTGCCGGAGCGGGCGACGATGCCGACGGTGCCGGGCTTGGCGACGTGGTTGGGGATGAAGCCGATCTTGCACTCGCCCGGCGTCATCAGGCCGGGGCAGTTGGGACCGATCAGCAGCGTCGCCGTGGTGTCGACGAACGCCTTGGCGCGGATCATGTCGTGCACCGGGATGCCCTCGGTGACGCACACCGCGACGGCGACACCGGCGGCGGCCGACTCCATGATGGCGTCGGCGGCGAACGGTGGCGGCACGATGATGAATGATGCGTCGGCCTGCGTTGCGCGCACGGCGTCGGCGACCGTGTCGAAGATGGGCACACCGAGGTGCTGCTGGCCGCCCTTGCCGGGCACGACACCGGCGACCACGCTGGTGCCGTAGGCCATCATCTGCTCGGTGTGAAACGACCCCTCGCGGCCGGTGATGCCCTGCACCACCACCCTGGTCGACTTGTTGACAAGGACGGACATAACTTGGCAGTCAGCTCCTACGCGGTCAGCTCGACGATCTTGCGCGCCGCGTCCTGGGCGCTGACGCCGGGAACGATGCCCGCCTCCTGGAGCAGCTTGCGCCCCTCCTCCTCGCGGGTCCCGGTCATGCGCACCACGATGGGCTTGGTGATGCCCAGCTCGTCGCGCGCCTGGATGATGCCCTTGGCCACCTCGTCGCCTCGGGTGATGCCGCCGAAGATGTTGACGAAGATGCCGCGAACGTCGGGGTCGGTGAGGATCATGTCGAAGGCGTTGCGCACCTTCTCGGCACCCGCGCCGCCGCCGATGTCGAGGAAGTTGTTGGGGTTGCCGCCGCTGGCCTGGACCAGGTCGAGGGTGTTCATGGCCAGGCCCGCGCCGTTGGCGATGCAGCCGATGGTGCCGCCGGGGAGGTGCACGTAGGTCAGGCCGCGGCGCTTGGCCTCGGCCTCGTAGGGATCGTCGCCGGTGACGCCGTCGTCGCCCATGGCGTCGCGGGCGACCTCCTCGGCGATGTCCTTGTGGCGGTACTCGGCGTTCTCGTCGATCTCCAGCTTGCCGTCGGCGGCGATCAGCTTGCCGTCGGGGGTGAGCACCAGCGGGTTGATCTCGCAGGTCACCGCGTCGAGCTTCAGCGCCAGCGAGTAGAGCGTCTGGGTCAGCGGCACCAGCTGCGCGGCGAGCTTGCCACGCTGCTCCCGCAGCTCGGGCGAGAACTCCAGTGCGTCGAAGGCCATCTGGCGGATCTCGTAGGGCTGCGGTCCACGGAAGGGATCGGGCCAGACCTTGATCAGCTTCTCGGGCGACTCCTCGGCGACCTGCTCGATCTCCATGCCGCCGGCGGCACTGAAGATCACCACCAGGCGGCGGCGGTCGCGGTCCAGGGTGATGCCCAGGTACAGCTCCTGGCCGATGTCGAGCCCCGTCTCGCACCAGACGCTGCGCACCGGGTAGCCCTTGATGTCCATGGCCAGGATGCGTGCCGCCTCGCGACGCGCCTCCTCGGGTGTGTCGACGACGGCGATGCCGCCCGCCTTGCCGCGGCCGCCGATGGGCACCTGCGCCTTGACGGCGACACGTCCCAGCTCGCGCGCGGCGGCCTCGGCCTCCTCGGGGGTGCGTGCCAGGCGACCCGCGGGGATGGCGATGCCGGCGCCGGCGAACTGCTGCTTGGCCTGGTATTCGAGGAGCTTCACGAAGCGGGAAGTCTACGTGAGCCAGCCGTGAGCCCGGCGGCGTGAAGCCCGGTGCGCGGGGCATGATGCCCGCCAAATGCCCAGTCGCCGCATGGCCCTGCTCGTCGTCACCGCCTGCAACCTGCTCTGGGCGGGCAGCTACGTCGCCGGCAAGGCCGCCCTCGACCAGGTCTCCTTCGTGACCCTGAACGCGCTGCGCTTCGCCATCGCGGGCGCCATCCTCGCCCCCATCGTCTGGCGCGGCCGCCACCTCCTCCCCCGCGACCGCGGTGGCAGGCTGCGGCTGGTGGCCATCGCCGCGTTCGGCTTTTGCGGCAACAAGGCGCTGGAATTCTTCGGCCTGAGCATGACCACCGCGACCGACACCGCCCTGCTGATCACCTCGGAGTCGCTGGTCACCATGCTGCTCGCCGTGCTGCTGCTCGGCGAACGCCTGCAGCGCCGCACAGCGCTGGCCCTGGGCGTCGGCGGCGCCGGCGTCTACGTGCTGGTCGAGGGCGGCCTGGTCGCGCCGCACCTGCTGCAGGGTTCGCAGGGCGTCGGCGACGCCGTGGTGGTCGCATCGCTGGTCCTGGAGTCGGTGGCGACGGTGACCGGCCGCAGCCTGATGCGCGGCGGCGCGCCCGTGGTGGTGACCGGCGCCGCGGTGATCCTCAGCAACCTGGTGTGGGCTCCCGCGGCGCTCGGCGTCGGGCTGCACAGCGGCCTGCCACACCTGTCACAGGCGGCATGGATCGGCGTTCTCTACCTCGCCATCGTCACCACCGTGATCGCCTACTCCGGCTGGTTCTGGGGGCTGCAGCGCCTCACCGCGCAGGACGTGACGCCCCTGCTGCTGGTGCAGCCTTTGGCCGGAACTCTCATCGCCGCCGTGGTGCGCGGCGAGCGACCTGGGGCCAGCACGCTGATCGGCGGCGCCCTGGTGCTCGCCGGAGTGCTGATGATGGCCCTGCGCCGCGACCCCCAGGCCACCCCGCCCGGCCCAGCACCACCCCTGTAGACTGCCCGGCACCTATGGACCTACCCGTCGCACTGCTCGGGGGAACCGGCAAGCTCGGCCCCGGCCTGGCCATGCGCCTGGCGCGCGCCGGGGTGCCTGTCCTGATCGGCAGCCGCGAGGCCGAGAAGGGCGTGGCGGCCGCGGCCGAGATCAACGACAAGCTGCAGGCAACGCAGGTCGCCTTCACCCGCGTCGAGGGCATGGACAACGGATGGGCGGCGCTGCGGGCGCGGGTGGCGGTGATCACCGTTCCCTACGAGGGCCAGCGCGGGATGCTGCCGGCTTTGGCAGAATCTCTGGCGGGCAAGGTGGTGATCAGCACGGCCGTGCCGATGCGCTTCGAGGAGGTCGTCGGTCCCGTGCACCTCGACGTCCCTGAGGGCTCGGCGGCACAGCAGGTCAAGGCGCTGCTGCCCAGGTCGCACGTCGCCGCCGGCTTTCACTCGGTGAGCAGCGCCGAGCTGAAGCGCCTCAGCAAGACGCTGGACGAGCACGTGATCATCACCGGCGACGACGACGAGGGCAAGCGCACCGCGATGGAGCTGGTCCGGCTGCTGCCCGGCGCGCGGCCGGTCGACGGCGGACGCCTGCACTGCGCGCGCTACAGCGAGCAGCTCACCGTGCTGCTGCTCAGCGTCAACTCCATCTACCGGACGCACGCCGGCATCAGGCTCACCAACCTGCCCCCCGACCCGCAGAACGAGGGCTGAAGCCCCCGCCGCGCATGAGCAGCGACGCCGCGCCTCCCCCGCCCGAGCCAGCTCCCCCACCACCCGCATCGCCCGCGCCATCGCCGCCCGCGACGCTCGCGCCATCCCCGCCCGCGACGTCGCAGCCCTTCTGGCCCCCGGTGATCCGCGTCCGCACCATCGTCACCGCCTGGCTGATCATCCTGGCCGTCGTCGGCATGGTCTTCCTGCTGCACGCGGTGCTGGAGATCGTGCTCGTCTTCCTGCTCGCCATCGTCGTGGCCGAGGGCATCCGTCCCCTGGTGCGGCGCCTCGAGCGCCTGCGCTTCCCCAAGCCGGCCGCGATCCTCGCCGTCTATCTCGTCATGCTCGGCGCCATCGCGCTGCTGCTGGTGCTGCTGGTGCAGCCGCTGGTCACCCAGGCGCAGCAGCTCGCCAACGACTTTCCCAAATACCAGAACCAGCTGCAGCAGTTCGTCAACGACGTGCAGTCGCGCCTGCACCTGAGCGGCAACTTCAACACCCAGATCGGCAGCGCCCTGGGCACCGCCAAGGACGTGCTGCTGGCCATCGGCACCACCACGGCGACGGTGATCGTCAACTTCGTCATCATCCTGGTGCTCGCGTTTCTGTGGCTGACCACCAGCGACCGGCTCAAGCGCTTCGTCGTCGACCTGGTGCCGCCGCGGCGCCAGGCGTTCGCAGCCGACGTCATCGCCGACATGGGCACGCGCATCGGCGGCTACCTGCGCGGCGTGGTCATCAACATGCTGGTGATCGGGGTGCTCGCCGGCATCGCGGTCACCGTCCTCGGCCTGCCCAGCCCGGTGCTGCTGGGCATCTTCGCGGGCGTGATGGAGGCCATCCCCATCTTCGGTCCGTTCCTCGGCGCGGCACCCGCGGTGCTGCTCGGCTTCACCGTGTCGCCGCTGTATCCGCTGCTGGTCGCCGGTGTGTTCCTGGTCATCCAGCAGGTGGAGAGCAACACGCTGGTGCCGGTGGTGATGAATCGTGTCGTCGCGCTGCCGCCGTTGACAGTCGTGCTCGCGCTGCTCGTCGGCGGTGGGCTGCAGGGGATCGCCGGCGCGCTGCTCGCCGTGCCCATCGCGGCGGCGCTGCAGGTCCTGATGGTGCGCGTCGTCGTGCCCTGGATCCACATCGCCCAGGGGCGTCGCGAGCAGGCCGAGGAGGAGATGCAGGTGCGCCCGCATCCGCCGCCGAAGCCGCACCGGCCCTGGTGGCGACGCATCGCGAACCTGCGTCCCGGCTGACAGCGCGCCCGGCGGTTCCGGGCCTCACCCTCCGTCGTGCTTGCCGGCCCGCTTCCGGAGCGAGCGCGAGACGGCGCGGATGGCCCGGTGGTTCTCGGCGCGCAGCCGGCCGTCGACCATCCGGTCGAGACGCCGCTGCTCGCGTTCCAGCTTGCCCCAGCTCTCGATGCGCGCCGCGAGCTCCGCGTCGCGAGACGCCGCCGCACGCACAGCGCAGTCCGGCTCGGCGCGATGCGTGCAGTCGCGAAAGCGGCACTGCAGCGCCAGCTCGACGACGTCGGCGAACTCCGCGGCGATGCCGTCGCCGGCGTCCCAGAGCGCCAGTTCGCGCATGCCGGGGGTGTCGACCAGCAGTGCCCCACCGGGCAATGCGACCAGCTCGCGATGCGTCGTGGTGTGCCGGCCGCGGCCGTCGGCACGCACCGCGGCGGTGGCCAGGACGTCCTCGCCGCGCAGCAGGTTGACCAGCGTCGACTTGCCGGCGCCCGACGGACCGAGCAGCACGGCAGTCCGGCCGGCGACGAGCAGCGCGCGCAGCTCGTCGACACCCGAACCGTCGACGGCACTCACCGCGATCACCTCGGCACCGGCGGCAACCTCGTACGCCAGCGCGACGTCGGCGTGCAGGTCGGCACTGAGGTCAGCCTTGGTGAGCAGCACCACCGGCAGCGCACCGGCCGACCATGCCAGTGCAAGCGTTCGCTCGATGCGACGCGCGTTGACGCCGTCGCCGAGCGGGGTGACCACCAGGGTGACGTCGATGTTGGCGGCGACGGCCTGCGCGCCGCTGGACAGGCCGGCGACCTTGCGCAGGAACACGGTTCGCCGCGCCAGCACGGCGACGGCCATGCCGCCTTCGACGGCGACCCAGTCACCGGCGGTGACGCCGCCCTCGGGCGGATCGTCGTGCAGGCGGCCCGCAATCGGGACGCGCGTCTCCTCGGTGGCGGTGGCGACGAGCAGCGAGCCGCGGTCGACGCGGATCACCCGCCCGGGCACGGCGCCGCGTGCAGCATGCGGCGCAAAGGACTCCTGGTACGACGCGTCCCAGCCCAGCCGGGCGAGGGCGTCTGCGGATACGGGCAAGGACGACAACTCGTGGACGCTCCGAAATGGTGGTGCGGAACGCCCGGTCGCGCGCGGCGTGCGCGCGAGATGTGCGCGTCAGGCGGGGCGGGGACCGGGCACGACGGCTGCTGCGGACGTCATGCGAACACTCTTTGCCATGTCGCGCCCTCCTGCTGAACCCGGTGAGTCGCGGCGCAGCGTAGCAGCAGCCGGGCAGAGCCGCAAGCTCCGGCACGAGCCCCGAACGCGTGGCCGCGCCTGGCATGCTGCACTGTGCCGCACTGCGTCGTGACGGCGGGCAGGGCGCGGGAGGACAATGCGCGTCCCGGGGAAGGGGGCGCGGCAGGCCAACCCAGGAGGACCACCGTGGAGATCCCGCTGACGCCTCTCGAGTTCGCGCGCCGGGCTCGACGCCTGTACGGACGGCGCGAAGCGGTGGTCGACAGGGAGCTCCGCCTCACCTACGAGCAGTTCTTCCATCGCTGCGACCGCTGGTCGGCGGCGCTGCAGGAGATGGGCGTCCGGCCCGGCGATCGCGTCGCCTACATCGCGCCCAACACGCACGCGCAGCTGGAGTCGTTCTACGCCGTGCCGCAGATCGGCGCCGTGCTGGTGCCCGTCAACTACCGCCTCACTCCCGACGACTTCGCGTACATCATCGAGCACAGCGGTGCAACGGTGGTCTGCGTGCACGCGGACCACCTCGAGCAGGTGGACTCCATTCGCGACCGGCTGCACGGTGTCCAGCACTTCGTCGCGCTGGAGGGCGAGGCGCCGGGATGGATCGACTACGAGCAGAAGCTGGCCACCGCACACGACGAATTCGAGCACCCAGCGCTCGCCGAATCGGACCTGCTCTCCATCAACTACACCAGCGGGACCACCGCGCGCCCCAAGGGCGTGATGATCACCCATCGCAATGCGTACATGAACACCGTGGGCACGCTGATCCATCTCCACCTCGGTGTCGACGACCGCTACCTGTGGACGCTGCCGATGTTCCACGCCAACGGCTGGACGTTCGTGTGGACGGTCACCGCCGCGGGCGGCACCCATGTCTGCCTCGGCAGGGTGGAACCCGCGCGCGTCTACGAGCTGGTTCGCGAGGAGCGCATCACCTGGATGTGCGCCGCGCCCACGGTGCTGATCTCACTGGCCAACGCGCCCGAGGCGATGCGCGAGGGTGCGCCGCGCGGCGTGCACGTCGCCACCGCGGGCGCACCACCCGCGGCCGCCACCATCGAGCGCATGGAGGGCGAGCTCGGCTGGGAGCTGATCCAGGTCTACGGCCTCACCGAGACGGCGCCGTTCATCACCGTCTGCGAACCGCGCCCCGAGCACGCGCGTCTCAGCCTGCAGGATCGCGCCACCGTGAAGGCGCGGCAGGGCGTGGAGCTGATCACCTCGGGCGAGCTGCGCGTCGTCGACGGTGAGGGTGCCGAGGTGCCCTGGGACGGGCAGACGCTCGGCGAGATCGTGGTGCGCGGCAACGTGGTGATGAAGGGCTACTACGACGACCCCGAGTCCACCGAGCGGGCGATGGGCGACGGCTGGTTCCACACCGGCGACGCCGCCGTGGTCCACCCCGACGGCTACGCCGAGATCCGCGACCGCATCAAGGACGTGATCATCTCCGGCGGCGAGAACATCTCGTCTGTCGAGGTGGAGAGCGCGCTGCTGCGCCATCCCGCGGTGCAGGAGGTGGCCATCGTCGGGCTGCCGCACGAGCGCTGGGGCGAGGCGCCGTTCGCCTTCGTGGTGCTCAAGCCCGGCGCGTCGGCGACGGAGAGCGACATCGTCGACTTCGCCCGCAACGCGCTCGCGCATTTCAAGGCGCCCAAGGGAGTCAGCTTCGTCGACGAGCTGCCCAAGACGGCCACGGGCAAGATCCAGAAGTTCGTGCTGCGCAAGGGCGCACCGGCGATCGCGGCGCAGTAGTCCGGCGCGCGCCGGGCGCGCTTGCTACCCCGCCGAGCCGTAGAAGACGGCGTCGCCGAAGGCGAAGACACCACCGTCGCCGGCGACCATCCAGTAGCCGCCGCCGTCGGGCGTGGAGGCCATCGCGGTGATGGCGCGAACCAGCGCGGTCCCGCCCATCGAGCCGAAGAAGGTGGCGTTGCCGAAGCTGAAGACGCCACCGTCGGCGGCAACCATCCAGTAGCCGCCGCCGCCGGGAGTCGGTGCCATGCCGACGACGGGCCGGTTGAGGACCAGGTTTCCGGTGGAGCCGTGGAAGACGGCGTCACCGAAGGAGAAGACGCCGCCGTCCGACGCCACCAGCCAGTAGCCGTGCCCGCTCGGTGTCGCCGCCATGCCGACCACCGGCTTGTTGAGCCGGATGGCACCCGTCGACCCGTAGAAGCCGGCGTCGCCAAAGGTGAAGATGCCGCCGTCGGACGCCACCAGCCAGTAGCCGTGCCCGCTGGGCGTGCCGGCGATGCCCACCACCGGCTGGTTGAGCGCGACGGCGCCCATCGACCCGTAGAACCTGGCGTCGCCGAGGGTGAAGACGCCGCCGTCCGCCGCTGTCATCCACACGCCCTTGCTGGTCGGCGTGCGCGCGGCACCGAGCACGGCGCGGTTGAGCCGCTGGCCCTGCAACGAGCCCAGCGACGGTGCGTTGCCGAAGGCGCTGGTGGAACCGTCGGACGCCGGCAGCAGGTAGCCCCGGGCGTCGACGGTGGGCTGGATGCCGGTGTAGCCGGCCTTGACCACCACGGCCATGCGGCCGAAGGAGTTGAAGGAGCTCTCGAATTTGGCCATCGAGGTGCTGAACTGCCCGCGCGTCTCGGGGTCGATCAGGGTCACGGTGGTGTCGTCGGTGTTGACGCCGACCAGCGTCATGGCGTGCTCGCCGACGCTGTACGGCACCACGCGCCCGTCCCACGCCGTCCAGCTGCGAAGCGAGGTGACGCCGAGATGACTGACCACCCAGACCACGGCAGGGTTGCCGTTGAGAACGTGCTGGTAGAGCACCTGCGGGTCGACGCCCTCCATCGCCTGGGCGGAGGCACCGGCGTGCTGCGCGGCGACGGCGATGGGTGGCCCGTAGACGCCGTAGCCGGTGAAGTTGGGTTCGCTGCCGTCGACGTTGCCGACGAAGGTCTGGTACGGGTCGCCCCACTGCTGGACGGCGCCGTGGCTGACCACCGCGCCGCGGCGATCGGCGCCGACGGCGGCGAGGATCCAGTCCTGGGAGACGTCGATGCCCTTGGCGGCGAGGGCGATCTGCAGCGCAGCCGCTTCGCAGGAGAGCGAATGGGTCTGGCCCAGCACCGGCGCCACGATCAGGTTCCCGGCGGCGTGGACCTCACGCACAGTGCCCACGCCGGCGGCCACCGAGGCAACCGCAGCGGCGATGCTGAGACGGACGAGGGAGCGACGGAGGGTAGGCATGACAACCGCTGCTGGCGCGGTGGGAGGGACCGCGAATGAGGCCGCAGAACGTCAGTATGTGCAGGGGTACGGCCCCTGGCCACATCTCTTCGCAGCTTGGTCACCGGACCGTTGCGCCGCGGGCCAATTGTTCGAGGCGGCGCAGAGTGGCCCGCGCGGCGCGGCGCTGGCCGCGTCCGAAGAGCAGCAGGTCGATGATCTCGCCGGCGCGGCCGAAGGGGCTGAGGGTGCCCTCGGCGTCGCTCTCCAGGATGATCAGCGTCGAGCTCTCGCCGGTGCGCTGGCAGCGCAGCGTGGTGCGCACGGCGGGGGCCC
Organism: Candidatus Dormiibacterota bacterium; assembly: GCA_035995545.1. GTDB lineage: Bacteria > Chloroflexota > Dormibacteria > Aeolococcales > Aeolococcaceae > DASRDZ01. The sequence goes on along the minus strand of DASYKI010000015.1, from coordinate 105,152 downwards.
CATCGGTGATCGTGCTGATCTCCACGGGCGGCTGCAGCGCGACGACGGTGGCGAGCAGCTCGCGCTCACCGCGGCGGTCGCGGACGGTGGTATGGACCACCGCGTCGACAACCGGCGGGTCCGGTTCCACCCGCCTTGCCACCACACCGCGGGCCGGGTCGGCGGTGCGCAGCATGTCGAGGCAGGCGGCGAAGACGACGTCGAGCGGGCGATCCACGCGCAGGCGGCGCACCACGCGACGCATCAGGCCGCCGCCGCCGGCTCCAGGGCGAGCACCAGGACGCCGCGCAGGGCAAGGCTCACGCGCGCGCGGCTAGAGGGGGATGTTGCCGTGCTTGCGCTTGGGCCGGTCCACCTGCTTGTCGAGGGTCATGGTCAGCGCGCGGATGAGCACCTCGCGGGTCTGCTTGGGCTCGATGACGTCGTCGACGTAGCCGCGCTCGGCGGCGTAGTAGGGATTGGCGAACTGTTCCTTGTAGCTCTCGATGAGCTCGGCGGCGCGCGCGGCGGGGTCCGGAGAGGCGGCGATCTCGCGTTTGAAGATGATGTTGACCGCGCCCTGCGGGCCCATCACCGCGATCTCCGCCGTCGGCCAGGCGACGTTGTAGTCGGCGCGGATGTGCTTGCTGCACATGACGTCGTAGGCACCGCCGTAGGCCTTGCGGGTGATCACCGTCAGCTTGGGGACGGTGGCCTCGCAGTAGGCGTAGAGCAGCTTGGCGCCGTGGCGGATGATGCCGCCGTACTCCTGGTCCGTCCCCGGCAGGAAGCCGGGGACATCGACGAAGGTCACCAGGGGGATGTTGAAGGCGTCGCAGAAGCGCACGAAGCGAGCCGCCTTGATCGAGGCCTCGATGTCGAGCGCGCCGGCGAGCACGCGAGGCTGGTTGCCCACCACCCCGACCGAGTGTCCGTCGAGGCGCGCGAACCCGGTGATGATGTTCTGCGCGTGGAACGGCATCACCTCGAGGAACTGCTGCTCGTCGACGACGTGGGCGATCAGGCTGCGCATGTCGTAGGGCTGGTTGGGGTTGTCGGGGATGATCGACTGCAGCTCGACGTCGGCGCGGTGCGGGTCGTCGAGCGTCGGGCGGTGCGGCGGCTTCTCCCTGTTGTTGCGCGGCAGGTAGCTGAGCAGCGCCCGGATCTGGGCGAAGGACTCGTCCTCGCTCTCGGCGAGGAAGTGGGCCACACCGCTGCGCTGGTTGTGCACGTCGGCGCCGCCGAGGTCCTCGAAGGTCACCTGCTCGCCGGTGGTGACCTTGATGACGTCGGGACCGGTGATGAACATGTAGCCGACCTTGCGCACCATGCAGATGAAGTCGGTCATCGCCGGTGAGTACACCGCGCCACCGGTGCAGGGGCCGACGATCAGCGAGATCTGCGGGATGACACCGCTCGACTCCACGTTGCGGTAGAAGATCTCCGCGTAGCCGGCCAGCGAGACCACGCCCTCCTGGATGCGCGCGCCACCGGAGTCGTTGATGCCGATGCACGGCGACCCGGTCTGCAGCGCCAGGTCCATGATCTTGGTGACCTTCTCGGCGAAGACCTCGCCGAGCGAGCCGCCGAAGACACTGGCGTCGTGGGAGAAGACGAAGATCTGGCGCCCCTCGATGGTGCCCCAGCCGGTGACCACGCCGTCACCGCGGATGCGCTTCTCCTCCATGCCGAAGTTGGAGTTGCGGTGGACGGCGAAGGCGTCCATCTCCGTGAACGAGCCGGGGTCGAGGAGGCGCTCAATGCGCTCGCGCGCGGTGAGCTTGCCCTTGCGATGCTGCGACTTCTCGGCGGCGCCGCCGCGGTGCACGGCATCGTAGCGGCGCTTGCGCAGCAGGTTGATCTTGCGCTCGGTGACGCTGCCGGGGATGCCGGCGGCGGCGCTGCCGTTGCTGGGGGCGGCGGCCTGGCGGAGGTCTCCGGCGCTCAGCTTGGGACGGTCGCCGGCTCCCGCGGGAGGGATGCCGGGCTTGGTGGATCGGGCCATGGCGCCCCAAGGGTAGCCGAGCGAGCCTCGAACGGGTCGCTCGGCCACTCCTGCGGGGGGCGGGGTGGTTGGCCCTCTAGCCTTTGACCACGCCGACGACGTTGCCGGCGGGATCGGTGAACATGGCCATGGTCACCGGACCCATCTCGGTGACGCCCATCACCTCGTGGGCTCCCAGGCCCTTGGCCTTGTCCAGCGCCTGCTGCGGGTCGGGCACCTGGACGTAGAAGGTGATCATGTTGCCCGACTGGGACTCCGACATGATGCCGCCGTTGACGCCGGTGCCGTTGGCCCCGGTGTCGACCATCCCGTAGTTCATCGGGTTGTTGTTGTCGACCTTCCAGTCGAAGAGCTGCTCGTAGAACTTCTGCGTCTCGCCCTTGTCCTTGGCGTGGATCTCGAAGTGGACGACCGGACTACCCATGACGTGTGTCTCCTGGTGTCTGCTGTGGCTGCGCCCAGGGATCGGGCCCCGGGTCGCGACCTTCTGCTGTTGCTGCCAGCCGTGGCAGAAAGTGGTCCCAGCCGGCGGCGTGCTCGGCGGCGGCAGCCGCGTCGGGCAGGTCGCCGTGGCGCAGGGTGAGCACGGTGCCGTCACCGTCGGGGCGGAGCAGCACCTCGACGGTGGACGTGCCCGGCTGCACCGGTCCCTCGCCCTCCCATCCCCAGGTGAACACCACGCGCGTGTAGGGCTCGATGGCGACGTACTCGCCGCGGACCATGTTGCCGTGGATGTCAACCTGGTAGATGCCGCCCGGCCGGGGATCGAGCACCGCGCTGCGACCCTTCCAGCGCGCCATGCGCTCGGGGTCGGTGAAGAACGAGAAGACGATGTCCGGCCGGGCCTGGATGCGCACCACGCGCACGACCTCGGCCTGCTCAGGCTGCGCCACTGCTGGCCTCCCGCTGCGCGTTCTGCTCAGCCTCGGCGGCGAGGCGCAGGTCCTCGAGGCTGTCCCGCCAGAATTGGTCGAGATAGGCACGAACCTGGTCGAGCCGCTCGGGGCGGGCGCGGTACCAGCGGCGCACTCCCTCGCGGCGCTCGCTGACCAGGCCGGTCTCGCGCAGCACCCGCAGGTGCTCGGACACGGCGGGCCTGGAGACCTCGAAGCGCGCCGCGATGGCGCCTGCGGTCATCTCGTCGTCACGGACAAGGCGGAGGATCTCGCGGCGGGTGGGAGCGGAGAGGGCGCGGAGGATGTCGTCCATGACCGCCGTAGTGTAGGCGATTGCTTACGTAAGCGTCAACCTACGCATCTAGGCATGCCCGGCCCCGATATGCGACGCTCAGCGGCATTCACATGCCTGGACCCACACTGCTCGCACCCGGCGTCTGGCGCATCCCCACGGTCGGCGCCAACCTGGTGAACTCCTTCGCCTTCGCCGAGCCCGACGGGTCACTGACCCTGGTCGACACCGGCTTGCGAGGCAGGGGCCCGCGTCGCGTCGCCGCCGCGCTGGAGTCGATCGGCAAGCGACCCGAGCAGGTCTCGCGCATCCTGCTCACCCACGCGCACCCTGACCACGCGGGCGGCGCCAGGAGCGTGCAGCGCAGCACCGGCGCCGGCGTGGCCATCCACAGCGACGAGGCGCGCTGGTTGCGCGAGGGACGCGCACCGCACCTCGATACGCGCACCATCGCCGGCCGCCTCCTCGATCGCTGGCGTCCCAAGCTCGAGGTGTGCGAGGTGTCCGACACCATGCGCGACGGCGACATGCTCGACGTGGCAGGCGGCCTGCGCGTCCTGCACACACCGGGGCACTCGCCCGGCCACTGCTCGTTCCTGCACGAATCCAGCGGCGTGCTGATCACCGGCGACGCGCTGTTCAACTTCCTCGACCGCGTGAGCTGGTCCTACGCCTTGTTCTGCAGTGACGCCGCGCTGTCGCACCAGACCGCCGAGCGACTCGGCGACGCCGACTACGAGGTGGCGGCGTTCACCCACGGCGCCGAGATCCGCGATCGCGCCCGCGAGCGCATCCGCGACTTCCTGCTCCGCAAGGGCAATCAGAAGACGGCGCCGGGCCGGTAGACGCCGAAGACCTGGCGGAGGGTGTTGGCCACCTCCCCGACCGTGGCGTAGTGGGCCAACGCCTCGCGCATCGGGGGCAGCAGGTTGTCGGTGCCCTCGGCGGCGCTGCGCAGCGCCGCAAGTGAGCGGTCGACGGCGGCCTGGTCGCGACCCGCGCGCACCTCGCGCAGCCTGCGCACCTGCTCGCCCTCGAGCTCGGCGCCGATGCGCAGGATCTCCACGTCCCGCTGCGAGGACTCGGTGAACCTGTTGACGCCGACGATGACGCGCTCACCGCTCTCGACCAGCTGCTGGTGCCGGTATGCGGACTCCTGGATCTCGCGCTGGTAGAAGCCGTCTTCGATGGCCTGCACCGCGCCGCCCAGGTCGTCGATGCGCTGCATCAGTGCCCGCGACGAGTCGACGAGGCGCTCGGTGAGCGATTCGACGAGGTACGAGCCGCCCATGGGATCGGCCACGTTGCCCGCGTTGGCCTCATGGGCGATGTACTGCTGCGTGCGCAGGGCGATCTCGGCGGCCTGCTCGGTGGGCAGCGCCAGCGCCTCGTCGTAGGAGTTGGTGTGCAGCGACTGGGTGCCGCCGGCGACCGCGGCGAGCGCCTGGATGGCGACGCGCACCACGTTGGTGAGCGGCTGCTGCGCGGTGAGCGTGGCGCCGCTGGTCTGCGCGTGGAAGCGCAGCATCTGCGAGCGCGGGTCGCGCGCACCGAAGCGGTCGCGCATCACCTCGGCCCAGAGGGCTCGAGCGGCGCGGAACTTGGCGACCTCCTCGAAGAAGTCGTTGCTGACGTTGAAGAAGAAGGAGAGCCGCGGGGCGAACTTGTCGACGGCGAGGCCCGCGTCGACGGCGGCCTGCACGTAGGCGATGCCGTTGGCCAGCGTGAACGCGATCTCCTGCGGCGCCGTCGCCCCGGCCTCGCGGATGTGGTACCCGGAGATCGAGATCGTGTTCCAGCGCGGCAGGCTCTCGGCGCAGTAGGCGAAGGTGTCGGTTACCAGGCGCATCGAGGGGCGCGGCGGGAAGATGTAGGTGCCGCGCGCCGCGTATTCCTTGAGGATGTCGTTCTGGATGGTGCCGCCGAGCAACCGCGTGTCGATGCCCTTGCGCTCCGCGGCCAGCTCGTAGAGCAGCAGCAGGATCGACGCCGGAGCGTTGATGGTCATCGAGGTGGTGACCTCGTCCTGCGGGATGCCCTTGACCAGCAGCTCCATGTCGGCCAGCGAGTCGATGGCCACGCCAACCTTGCCGACCTCGCCGCGGGCCATGGGGTCGTCGCTGTCGTAGCCCATCTGGGTGGGCAGGTCGAACGCTGTCGACAGACCGGTCTGTCCCGCGCGCAGCAGGTAATGGAAGCGCTGGTTGGTCTGCTCGGCGCTGCCGAATCCCGCGTACTGCCGCATCGTCCAGAGTCGCGAGCGGTAGCCGTCGGCGCGGACGCCGCGTACGAAGGGGTACTCGCCGGGCGGCGCCGGCTCCTCGGGCACGGCGGCCGCCAGATAGAACGGCTCCAGGGGCAGACCGCTCTCGGTCTCGACCGGCGGCGCGCCCTCGGTGGCGGTCATGCGTGTGCCGCCACCGCCTCCGGGTCGGCCTGGCACAGCTCGGTGAGAACTCCGGCCGCCGCCTTGGGATGCACGAAGGCCACCAGCCGCCCACCCGCCCCCTTGCGCGGCGCGTTGTCGAGCAGCTGCGTGCCGTCGGCGGCAAGACGGTCGAGCGCCTCCTGCACGTCGGCGACACCGTAGGCGACGTGGTGGATGCCGGGGCCGCGCTTCTCCAGGAACTTGGCGATCTTCGACTCCGGGCCCAGCGAGCCCAGCAGCTCGATGCGTGACTCGCCGACCTCGAACATCACCGTCTCGACGCCGTCCGACTCGACCACCTCGCGGTGTGACGGCTCCACGCCGAAGAGCTGGGCGTACGCCGCCGCGGCCGCATCCAGGTCGGTGACGGCGATGCCGATGTGGTCGATCTTTTCCAGCATGCGAATCCTCTCCACTTGCCGTGCCAGGGGCCCGAGTATAGGAAGAGCGCCCTTCGCCACGAAGCTGGGTCGACCAGCCTTCGTGCGCTAGCCGAGGAGGGAGAGCGCCTGGCGGCAGGCCTCGGGCATGTCCTCGCGGAGGCTGTAGAAGGCCCAGATGCCGTGCTTCTCGCTGCGGACGAAGCCGGCGTCCCGCAGCTTGGCGAGGTGGTGCGAGATGGTGGGCTGGGACTGCTCGAAGGTGGCGGTGAAGTCGCAGACGCAGATGGGGGTGCCGGCGTCGCCGAGCATGCGCAGCATCTGCACCCTGGTGGGGTCGGCGAGGGCACGGAAGACGGCGGCGGTGGCCTCGGCGCGCTCGGGGGGCAGGGGCATGGCGATGGGGACGCAGCAGCCGCGGACGCGAGTGGCGGCTGCCTCGACGGTGGGAATGGCCTGCATGGTGGCCATGGTAGCGCGGGCATCGACGTTGGTCGATGCGTGCCTCGTCGGGCGCACGCAACAGACGCGTTATGTCGCTCTCAGCGCCGACTAAGGCTTCTCAGGAACGCTGTTGGCACACTGTCCCTGGCCCATCAAGCCCAGGCAAGCCAGAAAGGACCGGAGCTCACCATGCTGTTCACCCCTCTTCGCAAGGCGATCATCGCCGGTGCCGGCGTCGTGGCGCTGGGCGCCGGGGCGGGCGTCGCCACCCACTCGGCGGCCAGCACCACGCTGACCGCGGCGACCTCGACCGCCGGCTCCACGCCGGCGCCGTCGGCCAGCCCCGGTGCCAAGCACCACGGCGCCCGAGCCGGCAATCCCCGCGGGCTCCTCGGTCTGCTGATCCAGGTGACCGCGAGCAAGACCGGGCTCACCCAGCAGCAGGTCATGGACGACCTCAAGGCAGGGCAGTCGATCGATCAGATCGCCGGCAGCAAGGCGGCCGACATCAAGGCCACCGTGCTTGCCCAGGAGCAGCAGAAGCTCTCCACCTCGCTGGACACGATCATGGGGCAGAAGGGGTTGCCTTCCCACAAGGGGCCCAAGGGCGCGACCGGCACGCCCTCGCCGAGCCCGGGCGTCTAGACCCCTCGGGCGCGGTCGAGGACGGGGACCTCGGGGCGCCACTCAAAGCGCCGTACCCCCTGGCATGAGAGTTGGCCCCGCCCAGCTCCGCATGCCACGCGGACCCGGGGGCTGATGTAAGGGGCCCGTCGCGCCTCGGTCGCTCGGCGGGCGCACGCCACGACCCGGTGCTACGGTCGCTCGCGACCATGTCCCGCCCCCCTCGGACGGCGCTGCTCGCCGGTGGCGTCGCCGCTGCGCTCCTCATCGGATACCTGGCCATGTGGCTGGGCGTGTCCCGGCTGGAGGTCGGCCGCAGTGACTTCACCTCGACCTACGTCGGAGCCACCCTGCTCCGGCAGGGGCATGCCGCCCAGCTCTATGACGAGTCGCTGCAGACGCCCCTGCACTCCCAGCTGATCGCCCCCGGCGACCGCCAGGGGAACCTGCCGTTCGTCAACCCGCCGGGCGCCGCGCTGCTCGCCCTGCCGGTGACGTTCCTCGACCTCCCCACCGCGTACCGGGTGTGGTCGCTGCTCCAACTCGTGCTCATCGCCCTTGGAGTGGCCGCCGCCGTGCGCGCCGCCCCCTGGCCAGGCCACACCCTCCGCGCAACCAAGATCGCCGCCTGGCTCGCCGGCACAGCCGGGGCCGGCACCGCCAGCACCCTGCTGCTCGGCCAGTGGGACGGCCTGCTCACGCTCGGGGTGGGCATGGCCTACGCGTCGTGGCGCCGACGCCGGCCCGATGACGGCGGCCTCGCGGCGGGCGCCTGGCTGGGCGCGGTCGCCGCGCTGACCAAGCCGCACCTCTTCCTCGGCGTCGCCGCATTCATGCTGGCGAGGCGCGACAGGCGAGCCCTGGGCGGCGCCGCCGCCGCGGTGGCCTGCGCCGGCGCCCTCTCGCTGCTGCTGGTGGGACCGCAGGGCCTCGAAGCCTTCGCCCGCATCGCCCTGGGCGGCACCGACCGCTGGCCGCTGGCAGGCCTGCTCGGCTTCACCGGGCTCTTCGGGTCATGGCTGGGCAACGCCGGCACGGCCTACGCGCTCGCCGCCGTCGCGAGCATCGCCGCGCTGGCCGGATGCGCTGTGCTGGGCGCACGCTCCCGTACGGACGGCGCCAAGTTCGAGACAGCACTGGCAGGAACGATGGCGCTCACCCTGGTGATGTCGCCGCACCTGCTCGGCCACGACCTGGCACTGCTCGCCCCGGCCGCGGCGTGGATGCTCGCCGGCGCGACCAGACACCGCGTCCTCGCCCTCTGGGTCCTGCTCAACGCCGTGGCCGCGCTCGACTTCGGCAACGCGCGCATGGCGCCACCCGGACGCCTGGTGCCGGTCGTGCTCGCCCTCGCGGGTGTGGTCGCGCTGCGGGCGACGGGCGGCATCGCGCTGCCGGCACAACTGCGACGCCGCGCAGCAGCCCAGCCGCGGCTGACCTACTCGGGAAGCGGCAGCGGTGTCGGCGGCGCCGTCGACCAGTCGTAGAAGCCGCGGCCGGACTTGCGTCCCAGCCGGCCCTCGCCGACCAGCTTCTCCAGCAGGTCGACCGCCGCACGGTCTCCCGCGCCGGCGCCACGCGACATGCGATCGCGACGCACGTTGAGCACGGTGTCGAGCCCGCTGAAGTCGGCGAGCTGAAAGGGGCCCATCGGCCAGTTCAACCCCGCCTTGACCGCGGTGTCGATGTCCGCGAAGGACGCGAAACCGCCGGTCAACAGCGAGAACGCCTCGCGCGACGCCGCGCCCAGCACCCGGTTGACGACGAAGCCGTCGATCTCGCGCTCGATGACGACGGGCGTGCGCCCCATGCGGTGGCACCACGACACCGCGTCGCGCACCGTCTCGTCGCTGGTGCTGGGGTTGCGCACCACCTCGCAGACGTCCATCACCAGCACGGGATGGAAGAAGTGCATGTTGCAGACGCGTTCCGGCCGCCGCGTCGCCGAGGACAGGCGGCTGCTGACGATGGTGCTGCTGTTGGTGGCGATCCCCGCCTCCTCGGGAAGCGCGCGGTCGAGTTCTGAGAAGGCACGGCGCTTGGCGTCGACCTGCTCGACGATGGCCTCGATGGCCCAGGCGCACTCGGGTGCCGTCGACACCAGGTCGTCACTCACCACCACGCGCTCCAGCGCTGCCTCGGCGTCCGCAGCGTCGAGCTTGCCCTTGGCGACGCGTCCCTCCAGCAGCTGCCGGTTCTGCGCCAGCGCGCGCTCCAGCTGGTCGGGCGACACGTCGACCAGCGACACGTCGACGCCGTGCAGCGCCGCCTGCTGGGCGATCTGCGCACCCATGGTGCCCGCGCCCAGCACCAGCAACCTTCCTTCAGCCGCCATGCGAATCCCTCATGCCACCGAGAAGAGCCGGGTGACCCGGTTGAGTGTCTGCAGGTGGTGCATGCCACCGATGCGCAGCTTGCCGGTGCGCATGGCACGCAGCACGGCGCGGCCGGGTTCGTCGAAGTAGTTGGGCAGGCCGAGGCGGCCGATGTGCACCATGCTCAGGCCCATCAGCGTCTCCGAGTCGGCGCGGATGCGCACCCGGGGGCGGCCGCGGCTGCCGTTGTGGACGGTGCAGCGGTCGCCGACGAAGCTGAGCGTGATGGTCTCGCCGAGGTCGGGCACCTCGATGAGCACGTCGCTCTCGACGCGGCGGAAGTCCTCGAACTTGTGCGGCGCGCGCTCGACGTTCTGGGCGAGCAGCGTGCCCATCATCGACGCCAGGCCGCTGGCGTCGTCACCGTCGGCGAGGACCACCTCAGGCACGCGCCGGCTACTCGTCAGGCCAGTTGACGGGGACTCGCGTGGTGCACTCGGTCATCTCCTGCGAGGCCTTGGTGTAGCGCACCAGGGTGGGGAAGTCGCCCTTGAGCTTGAGCTGGCCGAGCATGATGCCCTTGGTGGCGTCGAGCTCCTTCTTGGCGACCTGCTTCCAGCGCGAGTAGGGGCCGGTGATGACGAAGTCGGCCTGCTCGGCCTCGTCGCGGGACACCACCTTGATGTCACGCGCCTCGCCGTGCCACAGGTCCATGAAGATGCCCCGGTCGTCCGGCACGTTCTTGTCGGGTTCGGCCAGAACCACCAGGCCGACGCTGCCCTCCCAGCCCGCGGCGGCCTGCTTGTAGACCTGCGACTTGTTGATCTCGTCCTTGTAGGCCTGGGCCCACTCGTCACTGTAGGCGTCGTACGCCACGCGATTCTCCTCCGCTGGCCACCCCACAACCGTTGACGGCAATGTCAATCGTGGCGGTCGCGCCGGACTATAGGCAGCCGTCTCGCCCGCGGTCAACTGCCGGGCTCGGGCTCCTCGCGATCCGGCGGCGCACCCAGGGTGGGGTGGCTGGCCACGTCGCCCGCGTCGCGGGGTCGCCGCTCGGCGCCGGGTGCCGGGTCCTGGCCGGGGTGCTTGCCGCCCTCGGCGCCGCCCTGGCGGGCGCGTTCGCGCTCGTCGTCGAGCGGATCGCGCCGCGGCCCGGCCGGCCCGCGGTCGCTTCGTGCTTCAGACATGAGTGCCAGGGTACCCGATCACATGACATCTGCGCTACCAGGATCAGTTCCCAGGGGCGGACGGCGGGTCCCGCCGCGGCTACAATGCCGCGGCAGCCATGCTGATTGCCGGAATACGCCACCTCGACCGGGTCCGCGGGACCGGTTGGCTCGACTGTCCCAGCTGTCACGAGCACGCCGCCCAGGACGTGATCGACGACATGACCTTCGTCGAGGCGCTGCGCTATCGCTTCTCGCCGATCGGGCACCACCGCGTGCTGGTCTGCCGCCGCTGCGGCTACCGCCGGCCGATCTCGCCCGAGGAGGCGCAGCACCTGGAGACGAGCGGCACGCCCATCCACCGGGCGGTGATGCTGCCCTTCGGGTTGCTCGGCGTGGCCCTGATCGCCGGGATCGTCGGCCTGGTCTGGTGGGTGAGTCAGTCGGCAGCCAGCGCGCTCGCCGACGCCAAGATCACCCTGACCGACCAGACCGGCCAGAACGCCATCGCCGTCAGCTTCAAGGGCCCGTCGGCCTGGAACTACGACGCCAACGCCGACACCCAGTCGATCAAGGTGTCCGACTCCGGCGGCCGCATGTACTTCGTCATCAGGCGCGCCACCACCAGCGGCTCGCTCGACGAGCTGCTCAAGGCCCACTTCACCGACGAGGTCGGCATCAACACCACCGGTTTCCCCGAGAAGGCGCCGGCGGCCAAGACCGCCTCCGTGGGTGGCAAGCAGGCCGAGTGGGTGCAGGTCTCCTACAGCCAGGGCGCCGAGAGCGACCAGCAGGACATCTACGTCACCTCGCACAACGGCGTCGGCTACGTGATCACCTACGTCGCCCTCGGCTCCGACGCCATCAAGACGATCGCCGACCTCTCCACCGAGGTGAACAAGTCGATCAAGTTCACCGACAGCAAGGAGACGCCGCCGCCGTCGCCCTCGCCGTCCCCCGGTGCGAGCCCCACGCCCAGCCCGAGCGCCAGCGCCTCACCGACGCACTAGGCGGGCTAGCCCGCCGGGGAGCTCGTCCGGAAGAAGCGCAGCACCTCGTCGGTGAAGCGTTCCGGCATCTCCAGCTGGGGAACGTGGCCGCACCTCTCGAAGATCACCACCTGCGAGTGAGGGATCGCCCGGTGGGCCAGCTCGGCGTGCGACACCGGGATGATGCGGTCACGGTCGCCCCAGATGATCAGCGTCGCCGCGGTGATCCGCCCGGGCACCTCGCCGAGGGCGACGTCGGGACGCACCCCGCGCAGGCCGATGCTGCCTCTCGCGATCTCCAGGAATGCCTGGCGCGCGCCGGGCAGGGCGTTGATCTCGAGGATGCGGCGGACGTCCTCGTCCTCGATGCGTGACGGGTCGGCGAAGATCAGCCGCAGGGCGCGGCGCACCTGCCACGCGCTGACGCGCAGGCCCATCGCGCTGCGCACGACGCGCAGGCCGGCGAGGCGGAGCAGCCAGGAGACCTCGCGGCCGAATCCGCCAGGATCGACCAGAACTGCGGCGGCGGCGCGCTCGGGATGCGTGCCGGCGAAGGCCGCGGTGATGGCGCCGCCCATGGAGTTGCCGATCAGCGCAGCCCGCTCGATGCAGTGCAGGTCGAGCCAGTGGGCGACGAAGTCGATGTAGTGGGCGAGGCTGTAGTCGCCGGGGCGGTCGGAGTAGCCGAAGCCGGGGAGGTCGACGGCCATGACGCGGTAGCCGGCCGAGGCGATCGGGGCGATGACCTTGCGCCAGCCGTGGGTGCTGTGGCCGAGGCCGTGCAGGAGAAGCACCGTCGGCCCGTCGCCGACGTCGACGTAGGAGATCCTCCTGCCGTCGACCACCAGGAAGCGTGGTTGTGCCGGGACGAGGGGGCCGCCCGGGACGGCCCGGGAGGGGAGCTGCCCGGATGCGTCCGGGCTCAGGCCCTCCGGAATTTCAGGCAGAGCCCGAGGGCCGGCCGCCGCCAGGAAGCCCATCCTCCGCGGGACGCATGGACCGCGCCACCCAGACAGCGATGTCGTCCACGGCGAGCTGCCCCTGCAGCTGCTTGGTGGCGATGCCCTCGTCGAACATCGACAGGCAGAAGGGACAGGCCGTGGCCACCTTGGTGGCCTTCGTCTCCACCGCCTGCTCGACGCGCTTGTGGTTGACGCGCGGCTGCTCTTCCTCCATCCACATCCGCCCGCCACCGGCACCGCAGCACATCCCCTCACTGCGGCTGCGCGCCATCTCGACGACCTTCAACCCCGGGATGCGCTCCAGGATGTCGCGCGGCGGCGCGAAGATGTCGTTCCAGCGACCGAGGTAGCAGGAGTCGTGGTAGGTGATGGTCTCGTTGACCTCCCGCTCCAGGACGACGCGGCCGTCCTTGATCAGCGAGTCGATGAGCTGCGAGTGGTGCAGCACCTCGTAGTCGCCACCGAAGTCGCCGTACTCGTTGGCGAAGGTGTTGAAGCAGTGCGGGCAGGAGGCGATGATCTTGCGCACGTTGTAGCGCTTCAGCGTCTCCACGTTGTCCTTGGCGCGCTCCTGGAAGAGGTACTCGTTGCCGATGCGGCGCGCCGGGTCGCCGTTGCACTTCTCCTCCGTGCCGAGGATGGCGAAGTCGACGCCGCCGGCCTGCATGATCTGCACCAGCGCGGTGGCGATGGTCTTGGCGCGGTCGTCGAACGACGCGGCGCAGCCCACCCAGTAGAGGTACTCGGCGTCGGGCTTGTCCTTGGCGAACTGGACGCCGAGGTCCTTGGCCCAGTCGGCGCGCGTCCCCTGCGAGATGCCGTAGGGGTTGGCGCTGTTCTCGATGTTGCGCAGCGCCGCCTCGGCCTGCTTGGGCATCGAGCCCTCCTCCAGCACCAGGGCGCGGCGCATGTCGAGGATCTTGGGCACGTGCTCGATGAGCACGGGACACTGGTCGACACAGGCACCGCAGGTGGTGCACGACCACAGCGTCTCCGGGGCGATGGTGCCGCCGATCAGGGGACGCTCGCTCCCGCCCGTCTTCTGCACCGCCGCCGCGACCTCCTCGGGCGACAGCCACGACGGCTGGAAGTTCCCAGGGATCTTGCCGTCACCGTCGTCGGGGGCGGGGCCCGCACCGGATTCGCCGGTCACCCACATCCCGCCCTCGACCTGGTGCGCGGTGTGCCAGGTGTTGGCGATCCCGCCCGCGGCGGTCTCGTAGGCCATGTCGCGCAGGTCGGTGATCAGCGTCTTGGGCGAGAGCGGCTTGCCCGTGTTCCAGGCGGGACAGTGCGTCTGGCAGCGGCCGCACTCGGTGCAGGTGTAGAGGTCGAGCATGTCCTTCCAGGAGAAGTGCTCGAGCTTGCTGGCGCCGAAGTGGTCGACGTCCTCGGCCTCCAGGTCGATGGGCTGCAGGCGTCCCTTGGGCTGGACGTTGCGGAAGAGCACGTTTGGCATCGAGGTCACGATGTGCAGGTGCTTGCTGTAGCCGAGGTACACCAGGAAGCTGAACACCAGGCTGAGATGCACCCAGAAGGCGATGCCGTGCACCACCTTCAATGCATCGCTGCCCGGGCCAAGACCCGCGAAGAGATGCGAGAACGCCGAGGCGAAGGGGCGCCAACCCGCCGTCGCGTCGTCGCCCATGGCGATGCGCGATGCGTAGTTGGCCTGCATCATCACCATGATCGCGGCGATCCATCCCAGGATCAGCAGCGCGTCGCGCTCGTGCGAGCCGCGGAAGCGGATGGGCTTGACCACCAGGCGGTTGACCAGCGCCATGACGACGCCGACCAGCACCAGCGAGGCGAAGAGGTCCTGCAGGAACGCCACGGCGCGCGCACCGGGAAGGTCGGCGAAGTTGAAGCCCAGCCACAGCGCTTCGACGATCCCCTGGACGATCGCGGTGAGCAGGACCATGAAGCCCCAGAAGATGAGCACGTGCATCAGGCCCGCATACGGCCAGCGCAGCAGGCGTGCCTGCGCCACCACGTAGATGAGGAATCCCTTGATGCGCTCGGGAATGCTGTCGAAGCGCGGATCCTTGCGCTGCGCCGACAGCATCATCTGGATCAGCTTGCGCCAGCGCAGGCCCGTCAGCGCAGCGGCGCCGCCGGCCAGCGCCACCAACCCGACGGGGCTGAGTATCGCGGTCACAGCGTTGAAACCTCCCAACACCACGGAAACGCGCGGATTATAGGCGGGGCGTCACCGGCGGACGCGTCGCGTCACCGGCGGAATCTGCACGGCTAGCGGCCCTTCCACTCCGGTGCGCGCTTGCCGAGGAAGGCGCTGACTCCCTCGACGGCGTCCTCGCTGGCGAACACCGTGGTGAACTCCTGTCGCTCCACGGCGAGCGCCTGGTGCATCGTCACGCAGTCGAACCCCTCGTGCACCGCGCGCTTGGTGGCCTGCACGGCCAGGGGTGCCTTGGCGGCGATGCCGGCGGCCAGGGACTGCGCGGCGCCGAGCAGCTCGCCGGGCTCGTGGATGGCGCTCACCAGGCCCAATTCCAGGGCGGTGCGGGCGTCGAAGGCGTCCCCGGTGAGCAGCAGCGGCATGGCCCGGGTGAGCCCGATGAGGCGGGGCAGGCGCTGGGTGCCACCCCAGCCGGGGATGATCCCGAGGTTGATCTCGGGCTGCCCGAAGCGCGCGGTGCTCGACGCCAGGCGCACGTCGCAGGCCATGACCAGCTCACAGCCGCCGCCGAAGGCCATGCCGTTGACCGCGGCGACGATCGGCACCGGGCAGCGCTCCATCTCCAGGGTGAGGGTCTGCCCGTCCGCGATGGTCTCGGCGCCGGCCGAGGCGAACTCGGTGACGTCGGCCCCGGCGGCGAAGAAGCGCTCGCCACCGCCGGTGAGGATGGCGCAGCGGACGCCGGAATCCGGCTTGCCCATCTCGCGCACCGCGTCGCGCAGGGCGGCGATGACCGCCCGGCTGATCGCGTTGGCGGGGGGATGGTCGATGGTCAGGGTGAGGACGGCGCCTTCTCTGTCGACGCGGACGGGATCGCTCACGGCTTCGAGTGCTCCGGCGGTTGGGTTCTGGCGGCACGGGGCGGCACGGCACGGCACGCTGGACGCACCGGACACCGTAGCGGGGCGGGTCATGGCTCTGCGCGACGCTCGCGGCCTGGCGTGCGGCATGCGGCATGATCGGAGGCGACCCGCCATGACTGAGAGCACCCCCGCCACGCCCGAGCTGCCGCCGCTGCCGCCTCTGCCCGACCGCGTCGAGCCCGACGCGCTCCGCGATCTCGACGACGAGGGGCTGGCCGCGATCCTGGAGGGAGTCCGCGGCGCCGAGCGGGCCACCGTCGCCGCCATGTCCCCCTATGCGCGGCAGATCAAGGAGCTGCAGGCCCGGGTGCAGGAGGTGGCCACCGAGCAGCGCCGCCGCGAGCGGGCCGCACACATCGCCCAGCGCAAGGCGGTGCGCGAGCAGGCGGCGGCGGGCGAGATGCCCACCCTGGAGGCGGCACTGTCCGACCCGGTTCCCCCGGTGCCCGACGACGCCCTGCTGAGCTCGGTGCGGGCCTTCCTGGCCACCGGCGGCGAGGTCGGCTTCGGGTACGCCTCCCGGCCGGGCAGCCTGGCCTTCACCGACGGGCGGCGGCAGGCCTCGGCGACCACCCTGGGCGAGGCGCGGCGCCTCTACGCCGACGGGTGGGAGGCGGGCTCGCCGGGCGTCCCGGGGGTGCGGGTGCACCTGGCCGGCACCCGGGTGGAACGGGTTGTGCCCGTCGACGGTGTGGTCATCGAGCGCGTCGCCCAAGCATCGTGATTCGGGTCTGGGCGTAATGCCCGGCTTTCCCACGGTGTCATGTAGTCGCAGAGCCATCCTTCCCCCGTCCATCCACCCAGCCCAGGGAGCACAGCGATCGCAGGTCCTTCGCGGCGTGACCCCGCGTCGAGCGGCACCCGGCTCGCCGGCATGCGCGTGTGCCTGCGGCCCGAGGCCTGTCCCTTCGGGGCGGGGGCGGCGGGCGCGGCCGCGCCTGCGGCTTCGGATGAGCTGATGTCGCGGTGGGAACGGGCTCTGGGCGCGGTATTGCCCGGTGATCGCTCCCTGGTTTCTGCCTTGGTTGGCGACATCGCGGCGCTCACTCGCTGAGTTCACCGGCCTGGACGTGATCGCGCCGCCGCGTTAAGAGGTGGCGAGGCAGCGCAGGGATCGACGCCGCGGCCACGTCAGGATTACCGGCGCGCTCAGACGACATTGAGGTTCACGATGACACGGGCCCACCGGCCGTCGACAAGGCCACGCCGCCGTACGACACGTCTCAGCCTTGGCGCTGCTGCCGCCGCGGCGGTCGCCGCCGCGCTGGCGCAGCCCGCATCCGGCGTGGCGCGTGAGACGGACGGCCCGGTGTCGCTGTCGACGCCGATGACGTCACCGGCGGGCCTCATGGTCGCGGGGCCCCGCGGCAACGGCACCGGCGTGCTGCCCGACGGCCGCATCGTCACCCCGGCGGGCAAGCAGGTCAAGGTCGGCCTGCAGCCGATCAACGTGCTGCTGACCCGCGACGGCAAGCGGCTCGTCGTCGTCGACGCGGGGTTCGACGACAACCCCACGCAGCCGATGGCCAGCGGCACACACCGCTTCCTCTGGACGGTCGACACCGCGACGATGACGGCGACGTCGTTCGAGGACGACGCGGCAACCTACGGCGTCGCCGAAGCCGCCGACGGCACGCTGTACGTCGCCGAGGGCGACGCCGCGACGCACACCGACGCCGTCGGCATCTTCGCGCCCGGGCGCAGCGCCGCGGGTGCACCGACGTACACGCGCACCGCAAGCATCCCGCTCAACCCCTCGAACCCGGTCGACCAGCCGTGGGGCCTGGCACTCGCGCCGGACGGCTCGCGCCTCTACGTCGCGGCGTTCTCGACCAACGCGCTGATCACCGTGGACGTCGCCTCGCGAAGTGTCGTCGGACGCGCCCAGGCGGGACAGTTCCCGTACGCGGTGGTCGTGTCCCGCGACGGGCAGCACGTGTACGTGAGCAATTGGGGTCTCTACAACCAGGAGGCCGACCCGCGGCTGCAGTCCCTGCCGGGGCATCCCTCGCTCCCGATCGACCCGCCGCCCGCGACCCTGGGCGGCTACAACACCGACTCGCAGTCGTCGGTGTGGACGTACTCGGTGGCGTGGGGCGGCCTGCCCTCGGTGGCGGTGCGCACGCGGATCGGGCGCGACCTCAACGGCAACGACGTCATCGGCGGTGCGCTGCCGTCGGCGCTGGCGCTCTCGCCCGACCAGCGCACCCTGGCGGTGACGGCGTCCAACGACGACATGATCGAGCTGCTCGACGTCAGCACCACGGTGACCAGCAGCGCGTTGCCCAGCCTCAGCGATGCCGCGGTGACGCGGGTCATGCATCCCAAGCACACCGTCGACATGCGCGTCATCGCCGGCGGGCCGACCGGCGCGCAGCCCAACGCGCTCGCATGGGCGGCCAACGGCAGCGCGCTGTTCGTCGCCGAGGGCGAGCGCAACACCGTCGCGGTGGTCGACCCCTCGCGCGTGACGGCGACCGCCGATCCACTCAACCCCTATCCGGCGGGCGGGCTCAACCGTGACGCCGTGACCGGGCGCATCCCCACCGGCTGGTACCCCAGCGCCCTGGCCATGACCCACGACGGCAGTCGCCTCTTCATCGCCGACAACGAGGGGCTCGGTTCGGGACCGAACGGACACGTCGCGGGTGCGGAGTACGACCCCAACACCCTGAAGGGCATCGTGCAGGCCGTCGACATGGGCAGCGCCTGCGGCAACCTCGCCGCGCTGACCCGCCTGTCCGACCGCGACAACGGGCTGATGCGCGCCGCCACGGGCCGCGGCACCGCACTGGGCGACGGCACCGTGGTGCCGACCTCGTACGGCTCGCCGCCCTCCGACAAGATCAAGCACGTCTTCCTGATCATCAAGGAGAACCGCACCTTCGACCAGGAGCTGGGCGACTACAGGGGCGCCGAGCGCGACCAGAGCCTGGTCACCTACGGCAGCAGGATCACCCCCAACCTGCACGCGCTCACCTCGCGCTTCGCCAACAGCGACAACTTCTACGCCACCTCGGAGGTGAGCGTCGACGGCCACTACTCGATCGACACCGGCCAGATCAACGAGTTCCTGCAGAAGATCACCGCGAGCAACTACGCGGGCAAGTACCCCTACGGGGAGTGGGACACCACGCCGGAGAACCTCCCCCAAGGAGGCTTCATCTGGAACAACGCCGCGCGCGGGCACGTCAGCACGCGCATCTACGGTGAGGGGACGTACGTTGTCGGCGTCGCTCCCGAGGCGGCCAACGCGGGGCCCGCCGCCGGGCCATCGGGCGCACTGGCACCGGCGACGACGGCCGGAGGCGTGCAGTACGACGCGCGCTATCCCTCGCAGGTCGACCTCACCGCACCGGTGGTGAACGGCGTCAGCAGCCACGACCCGACGGGCCAGGCGCACGACAGCATCCGCACCGTGGCGCCCTATGACGACGAGTACCGCGCCAGGGTCTTCGCCCAGGACATGCAGGCGTTCGCGGCGGCCAGCAACAACGGCACCGTCGACAGCGCGCTGCCCCAGCTCAACGTGATGATCCTCTTCGACGACCACGGCAACGGCGACTTCGCGGGCGCGCACACGCCGGAGACCGAGACTGCCGAGAACGACCACGCGCTCGGCGAGGTGGTGTCGACGATCAGCAACTCCCCGTTCTGGAAGAGCAGCGCTGTCTTCGTCACCGAGGACGACACCCAGGGAGGCCAGGACCACATCGACGCGCACCGCACCTTCGGACTGGTGGCCAGCCCCTGGGTCAAGGCGGGGCACATGTCGCACCAGCACACCTCGTTCTCGTCCTTCACCAAGACCACCGACCTGATCCTCGGACTGCCGCCGACCTCGCTGCAGGAGATGACCGCGAGCTCGCTGGCGGACGACTTCATCGACGCGCGCGGGGCTCCGAACTTCGCGCCCTACACGCCGCAGCCGAACCAGGTTGTCGCGCAGGTCAACCGCGGGGTTGCCGATGCGCGCAATCCCGCGGAGCTGGCCGCAGCGCAGCTGGCGCTTCGCGTGCCGCAGGGCATCGATCGCGGGGGGGACATCCTGCCCGCGGTGGAGCGGCTGCAGAGGCAGGGCCTGATTGCGGCGGGCGATCCCAACGTCGTCGTGCAGCCGGACGTCGTGGAACACACGCTGCCGGAGGCCTCACCGGCGACGGCGGATGCGGTGTTGACATCGGCGCGCAAGCCGTTGAACTCCTGTGTGCAACCGGATGCCGAGGAAATGTCGTCGGTGCAGGGTGAGGCGGTGGGCAACGCAACCGGTGCTGCCGGTGTGTTGGCACTGCCGTCCACCGCGGCGGTTGCCGCTGCCGCGGGTGCTGCCGGGGCGGCCGCGTTCGCAGCGCTGCTCGCTGCCGGCGTGATGGGAGCGCGCCGGCGCCGCTAGACGGTCCGCCGGAAGATCAGCACCCTGCGCACGGTGGTGAATCCGATCGAATGATAGGTCGCGCAGCCGCCCGACCCCGACTCGCACCCCACCTGCGCCGAGTGAGCGCCCGCAGCCCGAAGCTGGTGCAGCGCGTCCAAGCACACCGCAGCCCCAAGGCCCCGCCGCTGGAATTCCGGCCGGGTGCCCACCGGCTCCAGCAATCCCCACCCGATGCCGTCGTCGTACCAGGCCAGGCATGCCGCGGCCACGGTGCCGTCAGGTGCGAGCACGACGCGATCGAGGTCGGCACGATACGGCCAGGTGCGGCGCACCCGGCGGAACCCCGCGATGGTGAGGATCGACGGCGCGAACGCCGCGCGATGCGCCTCGACGCGAGCCTCGACCAGCGCATCGTCGACGCCTGAGAAGCGAAACCCCTCGGGCAGCACCGGCTGCGGCACGTCGTCGAGGGAACGGCGCGTCACCTCGTAGGTGGCCTCGATGGGCGCGAACCCGTTGCCACGCAGCACGGCGGCGAACGCCTCGTCATCCTCCACACACAGCGTGCTGATGCTCTCGACAGCGTCGCCGTGGACACCAAGCCGCGCCACCGTCTCGACAGCGATCGACACCAGTGTCTCGTACAGACTGCCGTCGTCGACAGCGGCTATGGCATCGAACCACCCGTTGCCGTGACACCACACCCAACCCAGCACAACGCCGTCGCCCGACTCGACCAGGGTCGCTAGCGTCGACGCTTCGAGATGGGTCTGGTCGCGCACCGACCACCCCAGGTCGCCCGCATGCTCGATGCCGCCCCCAAAGCGCGACGACACCACGGACTGCATGCGCCGCAGGTCCGCGACGCCGCCATAGGGACGGCGGTGCATCACCAGTTCCGCCATGACCAGCGAAGCCTACAGCTTCTCGAACCGCTCCACATCGAGCACGAACACGGTGGCACCCCCCACCTGCACCTCGACCGGAAAGGGCGTGAAGAACTCCGCCGGCTCCGCCATCGGAGGCACCGGGTTGAGGTACTCGTTGCGGGAGCGGGCGCGACTCCGCAGCACGGCGATCACCGCGTCGACCTGCTCCGCGGCCGCCCCCACCAGCAGCGTGGCATTGCCCTTCTGCAGGAAACCGCCCGACGTGTTGAGCCGGGTGACCTCGTGCCCGGCGTCGGTCAGCGAGGTGACACAGGGCCCGGCGTCGTCGGCATGGACGATGGCAACGACGAGCTTCACGACCGGCCGGCGACGGCCGGCGATGCGGTGGCGGCCGCGCGGTGCTCGGTGAGCCCGGCGACGACGAGGCCGACAACCTCCTCCGACACGGCCACCGCCGACCGCGACGCGTCGACGACGCGAACCCGCGACGGCTCGGCCTCGGCGATGCGCCGGAAGGTGTCGTGCACCGCCCACTGGAATTGCTCGGGCGTCGCCTCCATGCGGTCGAGCGGCAGCTCCTGGGCATGGCGGCGCGCGCGCGCCACCTCCAGCGGCAGGTCGAGCAGCACGGTGAGGTCGGGCCACAGGTCACCGGACGTCTCGCGGTGGATGGCGCGCAACACCGAGTCGGGCAGGCCGCGCCCGCCGCCCTGGTAGGCGAGCGTCGAGTCGACGAAGCGGTCGGTCAGCACCACCGCCCCGCGCTCCAAGGCCGGCGTGATCACCTCGCGCAGCAGCTGTGCGCGCGCGGCCATGAAGACGAGCGCCTCCGCCCACGGGTCGATCGGCGTCACCAGTTGATGCTGGAGCAGGAACGCGCGGGCCAGCTCACCGAGCGCCGTGTCACCGGGCTCGCGAACCATGACGACGTCGCCGACGTGCGCGGTGTGGCGGATGGCCGCCGCGGCCGCCGCCATCTGGGTGCTCTTGCCGGAGCCGTCCACCCCCTCGAACGACACGAAGAACCCGGGCCGCCTCGACAGGGCCACCTGGCTCATTCCTCCACGTCGCCGGCGGCCATGATCACCAGCCTCCGGTTGGGGTCGGTGCCGGTGCTGCGCGCGTTCATCTCGTGCCTCTCGACGAGCTGGTGCTGCAGGCGGCGGACGTAGGAGTTCTGCGGTGCCAGCTCCACCTGCTGCCCGGTCGACTGCGCGCGCGTGACGCCCTCCAGCGCCTCCTCCATGGCGGCATCGGTCGGGTCGGCCACCTCCACGCCGTAGATGCGGGCCAGGGCGTTCTTGATCTGCGAGACGGTGTTGCTGCGCAGCACCTGGATGGGGATGCCGGTGGCCTCGGCGGCGCGCACCGGGGAGTCCTTGCGGCGGTAGTAGTTCTTCAGGGTGATCACCATGTCGGCGTCGTCGACGTGGTGCTGGATGCGCACCGGCAGGCGGAGGTCGCGCACCGACTGCTCCAGGTACTGCCGGGAGACCCCGTAGGGGAAGACGTTCAGGGGCTGGTAGGGGTGCGCGGCGCGAGTGACCTCGCGGAGCTCGCGCTCACGTCCATCGTGGGCCAGGGTGAATTGGTCGAGATCGGCCGGAACGCGCAGGCTGCGACGCGGACGGGCGCCGCCTCCCTCGCCGCGATGCTCGCGGCGGCCGCCCCGGCCCCCACCGAAAGGGACGGGTTCGAAGTCGCTCCCCTGCTCCAGCACGCTGGTGTCGATCTTGCTGACGATGCCGCCCTGCTCGTCCTTGTAGCGCAGCTGCGGTGGCTTGATGCGGCCGCGCAGCGCCTCGTCGACGGTCTCGTCGAGCGGCATGTGCACGGTGACCCTGTCGCGCTCGCGGATCTCCACCAGCACGTCGAAGGTCGGCGGCGCCTTGCGTTCCAGGACGCTCTTCTGCGTCCCGCGGCGGCGCGCCTCCTCGTCGGACAGCGTCACCGTCTGGATGCCGCCGAGCAGGTCGTTCAACGTCGGGTTGACCAGCAGGTTGTCGAGGTTCGAGCCGTGGGCGGTGCCGACCAGCTGCACCCCGCGCTCGGCGATGGTGCGGGCCGCGGCCGCCTCCAGCTCGTTGCCGATCTCGTCGATGACGATGACCTGGGGCATGTGGTTCTCGACGGCCTCGATCATCACCGCGTGCTGCTGCGCCGGGGTGGGCACCTGCATGCGGCGCGCCCGGCCGATGCCGGGATGGGGGATGTCGCCGTCGCCGGCGATCTCGTTGGAGGTGTCGACGATGACCACCCGCTTGCCGCACTCCTCGGAGAGGACGCGCGCGCACTCGCGCAGCATGGTGGTCTTGCCGATGCCGGGCTGGCCGAGCAGAAGGATCGACCTGCCCTGCATGACGATGTCCTTGATGATGTCGATGGTCCCGGTGACCGCCCGCCCCACGCGGCAGGTCAGCCCCACGATGCGGCCGGCACGGTTGCGGATCGCCGAGATGCGATGCAGCGTGCGCTCGATGCCCGCGCGGTTGTCGTCACCGAAGGCACCGACTCGCGAGGCCACGTACTCGAGGTCGGCATGCGAGATCTGGGCGTGGTCGAGGAAGGCGTCACCGTCGGTGAAGCGGGCCTCGGGCTGGCGTCCCAGGTCGAGCACGATCTCGAGCAGCTCACCGCGCGAATCCGAGATGCGCGCGGCGGCGTCGGCGATGCGGGGCGGGAGAGCGTCGAAGAGGAGGTGGAGTTCCTCCTCCCACGCGGGGCCGTATGGGGTCATCTGGGCAACGATGGATTGGTCCTCCGTGCGGGGGTGATGACAGCGTTGACGGCGGCAGGCGCCGGCACAGAGCGGGCGAGTCCGGCGTGCACCAGCACGCCCTTCTTCTTGTTCCTCGCGGTGTCCGCACGCAAACGCACCTTGAGGGCAAGGTCGCGCACCAGCAGCAGCTGCGATCCGAAGATCTCGAAGCCTCGCTGCTGCAGGGAGCGGATCAGCTCACTGTCGTAATGACGCAGCACGCACGAGACCGGGCCGGGTGGGGCCTGGGCCAGCGCTGCGTCGATCACCTCCTCACGGAATTCTGGGTCCTGTCCTTCACACATGATGGCCAGCAGCGCCGGGCGCGCCGGCGAGGGGGGGCGCACCGCCACCCAGGCCTGGATGCCGCTCAGCTCGGCGACGAACTGGCGCACGTCGTCGCGCCCCAGCCGCGCCGGCCAGCCCTGCTGGAACCCAGCCTGCCACGCCTTGAGGCTGGGACCTTCCAGGTTGGCGACGTGCGACGGCGTGGTGCGCAGGTAGAGCAGGTAGATGCCGCCCGCGTCCTCGCGCTTCGCGGGGCGGAGAACACCCATCTCGCCGTGCGGCAGCACGCGCGGAGAGGTGTGCGCGTCGTCGCGGTAGAGGATCTGCTCGGTGGCGTACTGGGTGAAGCCCTGTTCCAGGAACAGCGCCACCAGGGGATGGTCGACGGGGATGCGCACGTAGAAGCGCGACACGCCGTGCTCGACACCGTGGTTCATCAGGTGCGTCAGCAGCGGGTCGCCGGCGAAGTGGCCGCGACCGCTGGGCGCGACGCAGAGGTTGAGGATCTGCCAGGAGCGGCTCTGCCCCGGGGCGCCCTGCGCCTGGACGAAGCCGACGATGCCCTGCTCGGGGTCCTCGGCGACGTAGAGCGCGTCGCCCAGGTCGTTGAGCGGCACCAGCGAGCTGAGCGTCTTGCTCAGCGCGTACCAGAGGCGCACCAGCGTGGCCTGAGGGACCGGTCGGTCAGCACTGAGGCCGGGGATGACTCCCTCCCCCTCCTCGCGGGCCGCGGTCTCCCGGTAGAGCTGCTCGATGCGGCCCAGATCGCGGAAGCTGGCGCTGCGGACTTGCATGCGGTGCTGCCCTGTGAGCTCGCTAGGCGGCCGACGCCATCCTGTCACCCAGGCGGCTGAGGAACAGCCGGTGCAGGCGGTCGTCGTCGGTCATCTCGGGGTGGAAGGCGAGGGCCAGGTGCGGGCCCTGGGCCACGATCACCGGGTTGTTGTCGAGGCTGGCCACAACTTCGACGCCCTGCCCGACGCGCTCGACTCGGGGGGCGCGGATGAACACGGCGTTGAAGGGCGCGTCGCCGGTCGTGCCGGGAACGGCAAGCTCGGTCTCGAACGAATCGACCTGGCGGCCGTAGCCGTTGCGGCGCACGTCGATGTCGATGGCGCCGAGGGCGAGCTGGTCCTGCCGGCCATCGAGGATGCGCCGGCTGAGCAGGATCATGCCCGCGCAGGTGGCGAAGCAGCCCATCCCCTCGTCGATGCGGCGGCGCAGCGGCTCGTCGAGCTCGAAGACGCGCAGCAGGCGGCTCATCGTCGTCGACTCGCCGCCGGGCATGGCCAGGCCGTCGACGCGGTCCAGCTCGGCGGCGAAGCGCACCTCGGTGGTGGGCACGCCGCAGCGCTCGAACGCCTGCCGGTGCTCACGCACGTCGCCCTGGAGGGCGAGCACTCCGATCGTGGGTCTGGTCACGAATCCACAAGGGCGCGGCAGCCTCGTCCCGAGGGAGAGCCACCTGGCGCATTGGTCACCACTCAAGTGTACCCCGCATCCGCCCGTGTGGCGGCCACCTGACGTCAGCCGGCGGGCCGGCCGGGGCGGTGCAGGTACCAGGTGGCGCGGACGCGGCCGCGGGGGTCGGGGTCGAGGTCGACCCAGCGCACCTCGCAGCCTGCGGCGTGGAAGAGCGGGAGGAGTTGGTCGGCCGAGTAGAGGTGCCAGTGGTGCACTGGGTCGCTGACCTTGAACTCGGTGTGGCTGCCGGCGAGGAGGTGGCCGAGGCGGATCAGCAGCCCCGACCGCTCGCGCACGGCGTTGAGGCGGTGGAAGAGCGTGCGGGGCGCGCACATCGGTGCCTGGACGAGGGCCACGCCGCCGGCGCGCAGGCGCTGCAGCAGGTTGTCGAGGATGCGCATGCCGTCCGCGGGCGGGATGTGCTGGACGGTGCGCGTGGTGTGCAGGACGTCGAAGCGCAGGTCGCCGAGGCAGCCGTCGACGTCGACGCCGTCGTAGGCGCGCAGGTCGGCGGGGCGGCCGGCGAGGTGGCGGCGCGCCTCGTCGAGCATGGTCTGGGCGACGTCGACCCCCACGGTGGCGCCGTACCGGCTCGCCATCGGCACGAGCACCCGGCCCACGCCGCAGCCGAAGTCGAGCGCGGTGCCGGTGTGGGCGACCGGCGTGCCCAGCTCGGCGAAGCGACGCTCGACCCGGTCGAGGTAGGCCTCACCCTGGGTGAAGATCTCCTCGGCGACGCGTCCGCGGTGGGCGCGCTCGCCGGTGTTGGCGAAGTAGATGTCCGCGCCCCAGCGGTTCCATTGGGCGGCGGCGCGATGGGCGGCATGGCTCACAACTCCGCGAGGCTACCCCGGGCAGTCGAGAACCTTGGTTGGTTTGGAGCGAATTCTTGTGAACGCGGTGTCGGACGCGCCGTGACAGAGGCAGCCCGGCGCCGCCGCACAACTACCAGCCGCGGGCGGCGAGCAGCTCCTCCTTGGGCAGGGTGGCGACGTCGATGCCGCTCATCGCCTTGCCCAGTCCCGCGCTCGCCTCGGCGATGACCTCGGGCTTGTCGAAGTAGGTCGTCGCGGCGACGATCGCCTTGGCGTAGGCCAGCGGGTCCTCGCTCTTGAAGATGCCGCTGCCGACGAAGTTGCCCTCGGCGCCGAGCTGCATCATCAACGCGGCGTCGGCGGGTGTGGCGATGCCGCCGGCGGAGAAGTTGACCACCGGCAGCCTGCCCGACTCGGCGATCTCGATGACCAGCTCGGCGGGCGCGCCCAGGCGCTTGGCCTCGGCGTAGAGCTCGTCGTGGCGCATCGACTGCAGCTTGCTGATGCCGCCCGTCATGGCGCGCATGTGGCGCACCGCCTCGACGACGTTGCCGGTGCCCGCCTCGCCCTTGGTGCGGATCATCGCCGCGCCCTCGGTGATGCGGCGCAGCGCCTCGCCGAGGTCGCGCGCGCCGCAGACGAAGGGCACCTTGAACCGCCACTTGTCGATGTGGTTCTCCTCGTCGGCGGGAGTGAGAACCTCGGATTCGTCGACGTAGTCGATGCCCAGCGCCTCGAGCACCTGCGCCTCGACGAAGTGGCCGATGCGCGCCTTGGCCATCACCGGGATGGTGACCGCGGCCATGATCTCCTTGATCAGGGTGACGTCGCTCATGCGGGCGACGCCGCCGTCGCGGCGGATGTCGGCGGGCACGCGCTCCAGCGCCATGACCGCGACGGCGCCGGCGTCCTCGGCGATCTTCGCCTGCTCGGCGTTGACGACGTCCATGATGACGCCGCCCTTGAGCATCTCGGCGAGCCCGCGCTTGACGCGCGTCCCCCCGGTGTGTCCGTTCTTGTGCGACGCGCCTGCGCCGTTCTCGCTCATGGCAGCCACCTCAGCGACCGCCTCCCGACTTGAGAACGGGAGCGCGGGTCGAGGTTCATTCTAGGCGTGGCGCGGAAATCGCCGCGGCCGGCCCGCTACGGCCCGAAGGAGTTCGAGATGTTGCTGTAGAGATTCCCGGCGGAATGCCCCAACACCTGCAGCGCGACGAGGGCAACGATCGCGATGAGCACAATGATCAGGCTGTACTCGACCATTCCCTGTCCTTCCTGTCGCGACCGCCTCCGCACGGCACGCTCAGGAGCGGCGTCGATGCGTGGTGTGGTGTCCATGGGGCCGATGCTATGGGCAGTCGCGCACCCGGTGGGCCCTGTCGACGTTTGTTGACACAACGCGGACACGTTCGTGAGCGAAGTGTGGGATGTCACCCCCCGACAGCGAAGGCCGCACTGGCCTGAGCCCCGTCTCCGGCGCGGGCGAGCAGGCGTACTCCGGGGATGCGGGCGACACAGTCGGCGGTCCAGTGATGCTTTGCCCCGGCGCGCTCGCGATTGCCGACGAACAGCGCCCCCGCGCCCTCCAGCGCCTGTCGCGCCGCCTGGGGGTCCACGCACGCGGCCGCGATCGCCGCCACTCGCGTGTCCTGCGGGTGGTTGACCACCCAGTCCTTGCTGAAGAGGAGGACGTCGGGGGTGAGCGCCGGCACCCACTGGCCGGCGTCGTCGATGCCGTCGGTCATCACCGGCGTGCCGGCGGGGAGCTGGGCGGCCATGCTGCGCATCACCACCAGGTCCTGCTGCGACACCATCCCCACGGTGCGCACGGCGGTGGCGTAGCTGGATGCGTCGTGGTCACGCCCGATGGCCACCGCCAGGACGACCACGACGACCCCCGCCAGCGCCGTCCCCCGGGTGACCCGCCGGGCCAGGCCCGGCATCCGCGCGGCGAGCACAGGCACGGCGACGATGCCGAGCAGCGCCAGGCCCGCCGCCATCATGGCCGGCAGCACCCAGTACTGGGCGGCGGCCAGCCGGTCCGGCTCCGACCACGGAAACACCTTCTGCCACCCCTTGCGGAGCACCCCCGTCACGGTGACGTCGGCGAGCGCCAGCAGCAGCAGCAGGTGGGCAGCGAGCAGGCCCCGCAGCGGCCGCAGCCGCCACACCACGACCACCCCCACGACGTAGAAGACCAGCCAGAGGCGGCTGGGGAAGACGAAGTCGAAGAAGCTGCGCAGGAAGTCGGCGGCGCTGACTCCCCCGCCCAGGGTGGTCGCCTCGAGCACCGCCGGTCCGGAGCCGCTGGGCGCCACCGGCGCGGCAACCGCGGGCACCCGGGTGAGGACGGTCACCAGGAGAGCCCCGGCGGCGACGGCCAGCACGGCCGTCGTGGCGCGCTCCAGCCAGGCGCGCCACGGCACCATCGGGCTGCGCAGGAACAGGGCGACGGGCACCGCCACCGCTGCCGCGGTGATCGCCTCCAGGCCGTGGACCACCCAGATGGCGGCGGCGGCGGCGACCAGCATGGCGAGGTTCTGCCGCCGGTCCTGGTCGCGCAGCACGGCGATGGCGGCGAGGACTCCCGGGACGATCAGGGTGGCGTCCACCAGGAGCGGGAACTCCCCGAAGAAGACGGGCAGCGCCGGATAGGGCAGTCCCGCGGCCAGGGCCGGCGCGAGCATGGCGGCCGGGCGCGAGCCGGTGAGGTGCAGCACCAGCAGGCAGATGCCCAGCGGGGTGAGCAGTACGGCGAGCAGCGCCGCGGGGAGCACCGCCGCGGCCGGTGAGGGCGCGCCGACCGACGCGGAGAGCGCGGCGACCGCTTCGGCCGCGGCCCGGGGACGGACGAAGGGATCGTGCACCGACGGGATGACCGGCAGCAGGTCGGCCTGCGAGGCGATGCGCTCCGCCACGGCGGCGTGCACGGCCGGGTCGCTGTCGACCGGGACGGGCTCGTCGCGGAAGGCCACGGCGATGGTGGCGACGAGGACCACGCCGCACGCCAGAGCGAGGAGCTGCGGGGCCGATTCGCGCAGCGTCACCCGCAGGCCGAGCCTGGTACGGCCGCTGGGCCCGCGGCGCGCCCGCCATGCCGCAGCCACCACGAGCGCCACGGCGAGCAGCGCCACCCACCACGCCCGAAACGGCACGTGGGCATCGTGGGCAAGCAATCCCGCGACACCCACAACCCCCGCCGACAACCCCGGCGCCGCCGCCAGCCGCAACCACCAGCTCCATCGCGGCGCCAGCAGTGTCGCCAGCGCAAGCCCCGGCAGCAGCCCGAAGAGGAGCAGCCCGGGCAGGGCGCGCGCGAGATCGCTCAGCGGCATCGGCGCGTATCCTCGCACGGCCGTTCGGGGTGCCTGGGCCCGGGCATCGGCCCCAACTCGTTTCGGTGACAGCCGGGCGAAGGCCACGGGCGCGTGGCGGGGCCGATGGCACACTCGGCGTCGCATGTCCTCTCTCGCCGCGCGCGGGGTCGCCCGCGGCCTGGGCGGCCGGTGGCCGGGCGCCGGACGGCTGGCGCTGGTCGTCGTCCTCCTCGCCGTGGCCAACCTGGCGATCCAGGTCGTCACCGGTCTCGACGCGCCCGCCAAGACCGACTACCTGCCCTTCGCCACCGGAGCGCAGGTCCTGCAGGCGGACCCGTCGTGCCTGTACTGCATGGACGCCCAGGCGTCGGCGCAGGCGGCGATCCTCGGCTACAGGCCCACCGCCGGCTTCCCGCAGCCATTCGTCAACCCGCCGCTGACGGCCCTGCTGCTCCGTCCCTTCGCAGCGCTGCCGCTGCGCACCGGGATGGCGGTGTTCGTGCTCGTCCTGCTCTTCGCGCTGCTGATGGCCATGCGCCTGGCATCGCGCCTGCTGCCCGCGGCGTGGCCCGACTGGCGGCGGCTCCTGGTCATGGCCAGCGCCGCCTTCTCCATCCCGGCCGCCACGGCGCTGTTCCTGGCGCAGTGGGCACCGCTGCTGCTGCTCGCCGCCGTGGGCGCGCTGGCGGCGATGCGGGCGCGGCGCCCGGTACTCGCCGGCCTGATGCTGGCCGCGCTGGTGGTCAAACCGCAGACGGTGTGGCTGGCGCTGCCCCTGCTGGCGGTGGCGGGATCCTGGCGGGTGCTGCTCGGCTTCGGTGCCGGGGCGGCGGGGTGGGCGCTCACCGGCCTCGCTTTGGTGGGGCCGGCCGAGCTGCTGCAGTGGCCGCGGCTGGTGCTGGAACGGCACGTCGGCGAGGCGCACCGCACGGCCGGCCTGCCGGGCGCGGTGGCGGGATGGACCGGGAGCGACCCGGCGGCGTTCGTCGCTGCCGTGGTGCTCGCCGTGGCGGTTGTGGCCGGCGCTGTCGCCCTGCGGCGGCGGCTGCGCGGACGGCCCGAGGTGGCGCTGGCGGTGGGCGTCGCGCTGTCGATGGTGTGCGCGCCCCACGTGTTCCCCGACGACCTGATGCTGCTCGCGGTCACCGCGATCGTGTGGGCGCCGTTCGCGCCGCGCGCGGCGGTGGCTTCGATGATTGCCGTGAGCGCCGCGTACCTGGTGGACGGCTGGCTGCCCGCCTGGGCGGGGCACGTCACGCCGCTGGCGACGCTCGCCGTCGCGGTCGGGGCGATGCTGAGCCTCGGAGTTCTGCGTCTGCCTGCGTCGTGGGGGACCGCCGTGGCCGCCCGTGCGTGGGCGGTGGGGCGCCTGGGCTCGTCGCACGCTGCTGCGGGCGGCGGCGGCGTATCGCCGTGGCACTGAGGACGCCAACCCGGGAGCTGCCCCCTGCCGCTGCGGAGGCAACTCGTGGCGGGGCGCTCGAACGACAGCGAGATGGTCGCGGCACGGGCGGCGGCCACAGGCCGTCGTGGTGGCGCCGGCACGACATCGCGTGCGCGCTGCTCGTGTGTTTCGCACTGGCGCTGGTCGCCACGGCGCGAGTGTGGACGTCGCCTGAAACGTCGTACGCGGGCTACCCCGGTGACCCCGAGCAGTCGATGTGGTTCCTGCGCTGGACACCGTACGCGCTGACCCACGGCATCAATCCCTTGAGCACCGCGCACATCGGCTTCCCCCAGGGCACCAACCTGATGTGGAACACGGCGATGGTCGCGCTGGGGATCGTGCTGTGGCCGATCACTGTCACCGCCGGCCCGGTGGTCGCGTACGACGTCGCGGTGCTGCTGGCGCTGGCACTGTCGGGCGTCGCCGCGTATGCGGTGCTGCGACGCCTGGTCGGCCCCGGCCTGCCGGCGCTCGCCGGTGCACTGCTCTTCGAGCTGTCGCCCTACGCGGCGGCGCACGTGCTGGGCCAGCTCAACCTCACCGTGGCGGTGACGCCGCCGCTGGTGTTGCTGCTTCTCGATGCAATCGTGCGCCGCCGGCGCATGCGGGCATGGAAGCCCGGTGTGCTGCTCGGCCTACTGGCGGCGCTGCAGCTGATGACCTCCGAGGAGATGCTGGCCTCGGCCGCGGTGGCGGGCGCGGTCCTGCTGGGTGTGATGCTGGCCTGCCAGCCGGATCGACGCGCGGCGCTGCGCATGTCGCTGCCACGGCTCGGCGGCGGACTCGGCGCGGCGCTCTGCGTGGCGCTGCCGCTCGTCGCGGTGCCGCTGCTGACGCAGTTCTTCGGCGCGCAGCGCATCCACGGACCGCTGCAGCAGCCGGGAACGTTCGTCAGCGACCTTCTCAACCTGGTGGTGCCCACCCGGGCACAGCTCGTCGCGCCCGGCGCCGCCACCGACATCTCCCAGCGCTTCAGCGGCAACCTGGTGGAGTGGTCGGCCTACATCGGCGTGCCGCTGCTGGCGCTGCTGGCGGTGACAGCCCGGCGGCACTGGCAGGACGGCACCGTGCGCGTTGCCGCCGTCACCGGCGCCGTGACGCTGGTGCTCTCGTTCGGACCATGGCTGCACGTCGCCGGTGTCGACACCCACATTCCCATGCCATTCCTGCTGCTGCAGCACGTGCCGCTGCTCGGTGACATGCTGCCCGGACGGCTGACCGTGTACGTCTTCCTCGCCGCCGCGGTGCTGCTCGCCGTCGCGGTGCGCGATGCCGCCACTCCACGCGCGAAGCTTCTCGTCGCGGTGTGCGCGGCCACGGTGCTGCCCGCCGTCCCGCTGCCCGCTCAGCACGTTGACGTGCCGGCGTTCTTCACCTCCGCGTCGGCGGCGTCCCTGCCCACCGGCGGCAGCGTGCTGGTGGCGCCGTACGTGAGCAGCTTCGCCGAGTCGCAGGTGATGCTCTGGCAGGCACAGGCCGGGATGTCCTTCCGCATGCCCGAGGGCTACGCGATGATGCCCGCCGCCGGCGGCACCGCCCACCTCGGCCCCGCTCCCACCGCGCTCAGCCGCGCCATGCAGGCCATCGCGGGCGGCAACCGCACGGCGGCGCCCCTGCCCACGCTCTCCCGCGACACGCGCAGCGCCCTGCAGGCCGACCTGCGCGCCTGGGACGTCCGCGCCGTGATCGTCGGCCCCATGGACGGCGGCCACGACGCCATGGTCGCGCTCTTCACCGACCTGCTCGGCTGCGCCCCCTCACAGCAGGGCGGCGTCGACCTCTGGCCGAGCGTGCACGGCGGGTCCTGCGCCGGCTGACGCCACCGCGCCCGGAGCCGGTGACAAACCTGTTGTCAGGCAGTCACATGTCCTCTTCTGTCCGGTCATCGGGAGCGCGACAGAGGGTTGGTAGCGTCGCTTCGTGATCGAGAGCACGGCGACCACGATCTCGCCGGCAGCCGTCCTGCCCCAGCAGCGCCGCCGCGGCCTGCTCCTGTCCGAGCGCCGGCTGATGCTCGTCGTCGCCGACGTGCTCGCCGTGGCCATCGCCTACGTCGCCGCCTTCAACGTGCGCACCGCCGAGGTGCGGCAGGCCGGCTTCTACATCCCGCGGTCGGGCACGCTGATCGCGGTGGCGGTGTGGCTGCTCATGGCCCAGCTCTCCGACGCGTACGACCTCCGCGCGGCAGCGCGCATCCGCAGCACGCTGCGCGTCGTCGGCACCACCCTGATGTTCTCCACGGCGGGTCTGCTGGCCGTCTTCTTCGCCGTGCCCTACCGGATCACCCGCCCCACCATCCTGCTGTGGGTGCCCATCGCCGCTGTGCTGGTGACCGCCGCCCGTCTTCTCTTCCGCCGCACCCTGGCCAGCAGCCGCCTCGCCCAGCCCATCGCCCTGGTGGCCACGCCCGAGGTGCTCGACCGCATCTGGCCCGACGTGCGCGCGCAGAGCACCAACTTCTACCACGTGCAGCGCGTCGTCAACCCGCTCAAGCCCGCCGCCTGCGAGCAGCTCGTCGAGCTGGCCAGGGCGGGCAGGGTGAGCGAGGTGGTTCTGGGCGTTCGTGACGACATCTCCCGCGAACTCTTCGCCAGCCTGGTGCAGTGCTACGACAGCGGCCTGCGCGTCCGCTCCCTGGCCGACCTCTACGAGGAGCTGACCGGACGCCTGCTGCTCGACCAGCTCGGCCACGCCTGGCTGGTGTCGCTGCCGATGCGCAGCGAGACCTCGCGCGTCTACGCGGCGTGCAAGCGCGGCGTCGACATCGTGGCCGGTGTTGCTGGTCTGCTGGCGCTCGGACTGCTGCTCCCCGTGATGGCGCCGCTGGTCAAGCTCGACGGTGGGCCGCTGTTCCACCGCCAGCAGCGCGTCGGCAAGTACGGGCGCATCTTCTCCCTCGCCAAG
Organism: Candidatus Dormiibacterota bacterium; assembly: GCA_035995545.1. GTDB lineage: Bacteria > Chloroflexota > Dormibacteria > Aeolococcales > Aeolococcaceae > DASRDZ01. The sequence goes on along the minus strand of DASYKI010000015.1, from coordinate 71,345 downwards.
CTGCGCACCATGCGGGTCACCCCCGATGGCGACACGCACTGGACGGAATCCCGCGATCGGCGCATCACAGCGGTGGGTCGCGTGCTGCGAGCACTGCACCTCGACGAACTGCCCCAGATGTGGAGCATCCTTCGCGGTGACATGAGCGTGATCGGCCCCAGGCCCGAGCAGCCCCAGTACGTCGCCGACCTCCGCAGCCAGATCGACTTCTACAGCACCAGGCTGACGGTGCGCCCCGGCCTCACCGGCTGGGCGCAGGTGAACTACGGCTACGCGTCCGGCGTCGACGCTTCACGCGTCAAGCTGTCATACGACCTGTACTACATCAAGCGCCAGTCGCTGAGCCTCGACATGCTCATCCTGGCGCGCACCGTGCGTGCCGTGCTGTCGCTCGGCGGCCGCTGAGCAGCCGGCGATGCGGATCTCGGTGGCCATGGCGACGTTCAACGGGTCGCGCTTCATCGACGAGCAGCTGGCCAGCATCCTGTCGCAGTCGCGTCCGGCCGACGAGATCGTGATCTGCGACGACGCCTCCGCGGACGACACGTTCATTGTGGCACGACGGCTGCTCACCGGCAGCGCGGTCAGCTCTACAGTGACGGTCAATGCCGCACGCCTCGGGCCCACCCGCAACTTCGAGCAGGCGATCCGCGCCGCGCGTGGCGACGTCATCGTTCTCGCCGACCAGGACGATGTCTGGGAGCCGCACAAGCTGGCCGTGCTCGAGTGGGAGATGGCGCGCATGTCCGCGCCTGGCGCCGTGTTCGGCGACGCCGTCCTGATCGACGACATGGGAAGGCGACGCGGCGAGACCCTCTGGCAGCGCGTGGGCATGTCGCAGGCCGATCGCCTGCAGCTTGCGCGCGGGCATGCCGTCGACGTGCTGCTGCGCCACAACGTCGCCACCGGCGCGACCATGGCCTTCGACGCACGGCTGCGCGACCTGGTGTTGCCGTTTCCCGCGGTGGGGTACCACGACGCCTGGATCGCCCTGCTCGCCGCCGCCGCGGCGCAACTCGTCGGTCTCGACGAGCCGGTCGTGCGCTATCGCCTGCACGGTGCCAACACCGCGGGCCTTCCCGCCCGGCGCCTGCTCGATCGCATCGCCACTCGTCGCCGCCGTGAACGCGTGCACAGCGAGGCGACCGCCTTCTTCGAGGCCGCGCTGCTGCGGCTGCAGGAACGCGGTCGCGGCGACACGGGTGCGGCGCGCGCGGTCGCCGCCAAGGTGGCCCACCTGCGCTTCCGCGACGACCTGTCGCGGCGTTCGGCCCGGCGAGTCGTCCCCGTGGTCGCGCACATCGCACGCGGCGACTATCGCCGGTACTCGCGCGAAGGCCTGCGCAGCGGGATCTACGACCTGCTCTACGGTTGAGCCGGATGCGCATCGCGGTCTATCACGCCCTGCCGGCCGGAGGGGCTCAGCGACTCGTCACCGAGGTCGTTCGCCGCTCCGCCGGGACGCACAGCTACGACATCTTCACGCTCGACCTCGACGGCACCGCACCCGGCGACCGTCCGGGCGGCGGTGGCGCAGAGCACCGCATCCCCGTGCCCATGCCGGGTGTGCAGCGGCTGACCGGCCCGACACCACTGCGCATCCCCGGCGCGGTGGCCCGCATCCGCGCCGGGGAACGCGAGGCTGCGGCACGCATCGACGCCGGCGGCTACGATCTCTGCTGGGTGCACCACACCGAGTACGTCCAGGCGCCCTTCCTGCTGCGTCACCTCACCACCCCCGCCTTGTACTACGTCCACGAACCACGCCGCCAGAGCATCGAGGCCGGTGCCTACGAGTCGCCTCATGTGCGGCGCTCAGCGCCCCGCCGCGCCCTGGCGCGCAGCTTCGAGGAGTACCTGCGGCGGGCCGACCGTGCCTCGACGGCGGCGGCGCCCTTCCTCGCCTGCAACTCGCATTTCACCGCCGAGGCCGTCAGGCGCGCGTACGGACGTGATGCCTGGGTCTGTCACCCCGGCGTCGACGAGCTCGCGTTCTCGCCGGGTGTGGCAACAACGGCCGAGGGTGCGGAGGCATTCGTGCTCGCGGTCGGCGCGCTGCACTGGCTGAAGCGCCACGAGCTGGTCATCGATGCGGTGGCGCGGACGGCGGCGCCCCGGCCCGACGTGGTGATCGTCTACGAGCGTGCCGTCCCCGGCTACGCGGGGCTGCTGGCTGAGCGCGCTGCCCGCGCCGGTGTGCGGCTGCATCTCCGCCAGGGCGTGCGCGACACCGAGCTCGTCGACCTGTACCGGACCGCGCTGGTCACCGTGTGTGCCTCGCGGCTGGAGCCATTCGGGCTCACCGCACTGGAGTCGGCGAGCACCGGCACGCCGGTGGTCGCGGTGGCCGAGGGCGGGTTTCGCGAGACGGTCACGCCGGGACAGACGGGGTGGCTCGTCGAGCCTGATGCCGCCGCCATCGCCGCGGCCGTCGAGGACGCCCGCCACGGCAACCTGAGCCCTGACGCCGCCACCGTCCGCGCCAGCGTGGTACCGCGGTTCACCTGGGACGCCACCGTGTCGCGTCTCCATGAGCTGTTCGAGCGCGCTGCGTCTGAGGCTCGCCGGCGATGAGGGCGACTGCGGTGGCGGGTGGCTCGACCGGCGGCGAGACGGGAACCTCCGGGCACACGCTTCGCCTGGTCATTCGCAGTGCGACGGTGGCGGCAGTTGCCGGGTACCTCGTCGACCTGGTGGTCATCCCGCTCGTGGTGCGGCACGTCGGTGCCACCACGTATGGCGTGTGGGCCACGGGTGCCTCGATCCTCGCCATCGCGGCACTGGCCGACGTTGGCGTGCGCGCTGAGGTGGCGCGCCGCGTCGCCACCGCGTTCGGCGACGGCGATCACCAAGCCCTTCGCCGCGCGGCGCACACCGGCACCTCGGTGCTGGCCCTGCTGGCGGTGCCGCTCCTCCTCGTCGCCGCCTTCGGCGTTCCGGCCATCCGCAGCTTCGTCCTGCCGGCCGGTGCGCCGGGGCAGTCGACCGCCTCCATCGACCTGTTCCTCCGGGTGGTGATCCTGGCAGCGACCGCGGGCGTGGTTCTCAACGGCCACTTCGCGGTGCTGCGCGGACTGCAGCGCAACGACGTCGAGACGAGATCCGTCCTGGTCGCCACCCTCGCCGGGGCAGGGGCGACACTCGGACTCGCCTTCGGCGGCGCTGGACTGTGGGCGCTGCTGGGAGGATGGGCCGCGCAGACGGTGCTGCAGTACGCGCTGCAATGGCTGGGGATGCGCCGGCTCGCGCCCGACGTGCGCTTCCGGCTGGCGCGCCCGGATCGCGGCGCGCTGGCGGCGTTCCTCGGCATGTCGGGCCTGGTACTGCTCTCACAGGTGAGCGACGTCATCGACTCCCAGTGGGACAAGCTGGTGCTGTCGCACTACGTGGGGCCGTCCTCTGTCGCCGCGTTCCAGCTCGGCACCATGCTCGTCCTGACCGCCAAAGCGCTCGCGCTGCTGCCACTGACACCGTTGCTGACCGCCACCGCGGAGTTGGGCCGGCACCATGCCGCGCGGGCACAGGCGCTGTACGTCAGCCTGGAGCGCGCCAGCTTCGCTGCGGGCAGCGTGGTGCTCGGCGCCGCCTTCGCCTTCGGACCCGCCTTCGTGCGCCTGTGGCTCGGCGACGACCTGAGCGCCGCGGGACATGCCGTCCGCCTGTTCAGCGTCGCCGTGCTGCTCAACCTCTACGCGGCGCCGCTCGCGGTGCGTGCGTTCGGCGAGCGGGCCCACCGTCTTCCCGCGATCGGGTCGCTGGTCAACGTCGTGGTCAACGGTGCCCTGAGCATCGTGCTGACCTCCCGCATCGGCTTCGACGGGGCGCTCTACGGCTCCATCGCCGGCAACGTGATGGGGACCGCGATCTTCCTGGTGCTGATGCGACGCCACATGGGTGCGCAGTGGCGCTGGCCGTCGCTGCGCTCGATACCCGTGGGCGTTGCCGTGGCGGGCGCGCTCGCCGCCCTGCACGCAGGCGAGATCAGCACCTGGCCGCTCCTCCTCCTCGCCGCCACGCTGTACATCGCGGTGATGGCACCGGTGTGCGCGCGGCTGGAAGGACTGTCGCCACAGACATTGCTGAGCGTCGTTCGTCGATGACCAGCCCACCGGCCGGCCGGATGATTCCCACGCTGGCGTACAACGCCCTGAACCGCAGCGTCCGCGTCTGCTCGACGCGCGCGGGCGCCGCCGTCTGGGGTCGCCTGTGGGATCACGCCTGGCGCCACTGGTCGGGCACGGTCACGACGGAGTTGCACGGCCGGCGGGTGACCGTCAACGCCGGCTATCCCTATCCCATGCTGATGCGCCGCTGGCCCACCTACAACGACCCGCTGGTCGAGGTCGTGCACCAGGCGGCGATTGCCCGCGGACATGCCGTGACCGTCGTCGACGTGGGCGGTGCGGTGGGCGACACGGCACTGCTCCTCCTCGATCGCGCCGGCGATGCCGTCTCCCAGGTCTGGTGCGTCGAGGGCGACGAGGAGTTCTTCGCCCTGCTACGGCAGAACGTGGCCGGGCTCGATCGCGTGCGCACCTGGCGTGCACTGCTGTCCGACGGCGAGGGTCCGGAGGCGAGCCTGGAGCGCATCCACCGCGGGACGGCAAGCGCGCAGGGGACTGCGCAGACGGCGGCGACCACCATGGATTCGCTGCTCGGCGGCGAGGTGGGCAGCATCGGCGTCGTCAAGGTGGACACGGACGGCTTCGACGGCAAGGTGCTCGCCGGCGCCGCGGCGCTGCTGGATCGGGATCGTCCCGCGGTGATCTTCGAGTGGCATCCCAAGCTCTACGTCGCCACCGGCAACGACTGGATGCGTCCGCTGCGCTCCCTTGCGTCGCACGACTACGACCGCTTCGTCTGGTTCACCAAGTTCGGTGAGCTGTCCCATATCGCCCATGGTGTCGATGCGGGCTCGGTCGAGGAGCTGGCGCGCGTCTGCCTCGACGACGCCGGGCCGGCGCTGGACTGGCATTACGACGTCGTCGCCCTGCACAGCACCTCCCCGATCAGCGCCTCGGACCTCGCCGCGCTGCGAATTGCCCGCGCCCGGCGTGGCGGCCGGCCGCGGCCGTGACCGCGTCGACGCTGGTCACCGTCGCATACCGGACGACGGCACTCGACCTGTCCTGGGTTCCCGACTCCGTCGACGTCATCGTGGTGCACAACGACGACTCGCTGGCCCTCGAGGCGGTGCGGCACCCCAACGTGCGTCACCTGCACAGCGAGGGCAACGTCGGCTTCGGGGCGGCGGTCAACGCCGCTCTGGCGGTGGTGACGACGGCGCGCATCGTGCTGTGCAACCCTGACGCTCAGGCCACGCCGGAGCACTGGACTGCGCTGACCGACGCGGGCGACGACGAGGTCGTCGTGGTCCCGCTGCTCGATGGCGCCGGCGGCCGCACCTCGGTGGTCAACGCCTACCCCACACCGCTCAGCGCGCTGCTCACCGGGTATCGCGCGGGCAGGCTGCTGCCGCGGGGCACATCGTTGCGGCGCCTCCTGTCGCTCGCACTGGGGCGCTGGGGTCGCACCCACACTGCGCTGACCGAGGCACGCGAGGGTCGCTGGCCACTGCGAACCCACTGGGCCTCGGGTGCCCTGGTGTCGCTGCCCACCGCGCGCGTTCGCGACGGCGGTGGCTTCGACCCCGCGTACTTCCTGTACATGGAGGACGTGGACCTGTGCGCGCGGATGGCGCAGCGCCACGACGGCATGTCGGTGCGAATGGCTGCGGTGGAGCCGGCCCGGCACGCCGTGAGCGCATCCTCGGGGACCGGCGCGCAGCGAGCTGTCGTCGACCACCACTACGCATCGTCGGTGCGCCGCTACATGAGGGGACGGCGCGGGCCCGGCTGGCGCCTCGCGGCGGTGTTGATGACGCCGCGCCTGGCATTTCTGGGCCTGCGCCTGCGCCTGCGCCGCGACCGTAGCGCCACCGCCGCGGTGCACTGACCGTGCGCGTCGTTCTCCTCCACCTCGGCCGGCCCTCGGCGTACGGCGAGGCGCGCCGGCTGGCGACGTGGGAGGCGATCATCGGCGCCGCCGGCGGGACCACGGAGCGCGTGGCACTTCTGCCGCTGCGACGGCGCATCCCCGGCGCCGGCGACGTCCGCGCCGTGGTGCGTGGTGCCGCCGTGCCGGAGACCCTGGCCTGGTCGGCGCAGCGGGCGCTGCAACGCATCCGGGCCCTCGACGCCGACGCCGTCATCTGCGTGACGGCGCGCGCCTATCACCCGCTCATCGCGCGCCACGTGCCTGTGGTCCTCGACTACGTCGACATCCTCTCGACCAGCTACGCAGACCGGGCGACGATCGTCCGCCAGCCCATGCGCAGAGTGCTGTTCAGCGTCCTCGCTCGTTCCGCGCGGCGGTTCGAGGCCAGGCAGCACCCGCACGTCCGCGCGACCGTGGCGGCGGGATGGGCCGAGGCGCGTGCAACGGGGAGCGCATGGGTACCGCTGGTCATCCCCGAGATGCCCGAGCCGGCATCGCAACCGGACGTCGACGTCCTCTTCTTCGGCAACCTGTCCTATCCCCCCAACATCGCTGCCGTGCGCAGGCTGGCGGCGATGTGGCCCGCGCTGCAGGCGCGCCGTCCCGGCACCACGCTGGCGCTTGCCGGAGCCACACCGCCCGCTGAAGTTCGTGCCACGGCCGGCCAGAACGGCTGGCAGCTGTGGGCCGACTTCGCATCGGTGCCGGAGACGGTTCACCGCGCGCGGGTGGCGGTCGCGCCTCTCGACCACGTGTCCGGCATCCAGACCAAGGTGCTCGAAGCCGCCGCGCTCGGTGTGCCGCAGGTGGTTGCCCCGGCGGTCCTCGCCGGTGTGGCGCCAGGGTTCCCGGCCGTGATGGCGAGCGACGACGAGGAGTTCGTCGACGCGGTGGTCCGACTCCTCGACGATGCGGATGCACGTGCCGAGCTGGCCATGCGGGCCAGGCAGCACATGCGCGTGGAGTACTCAGCCGAACGCTGGGTCGCCACCACGCTGGGGCTGCTCGACGCGGCGCTCGGTCCCCGCGCGGCACCGCTCGTCCCCGTGGCGCCTGGCTGAGCAGCGCGCTCGGGTTACTTGCGCGCCGCGCTCTTCGCCGGCTTCGCGCCCAGCTTCTCCGTCTGCCGCTTGAGCTCGTCGACCGACGACTCGATGTTCATCTTCACCACCGGCTCGGCAACCTTGGCGAGCACCTTGCCGGCGATGCCGCCGCCGAACTCGTACTCCATGTCGAAGGTGGCCTCGGTGGCACCGCCCCTGGCCCTGAACGCCCACTTGCCCGTCTGCTTGAAGCCGCTCTCCGACACCCAGGCGATCACCTTGTTCTCGGTCCACTGGGTGATCAGCACAGTGGAGTCGAGGACCTTGGGGCCGGCCTTCATGGCCACCTCGAACTGCGCGCCCTTGCCGTGGGTCTGCGAACCCACCGGCCTCCACCGGGTGAGGTCCTTCATGTACTTGGTGGTGTTCTTGTGGTCGTCGACGTAGGCGAAGACCGTCTCGACGGGCGCGTCGATGGTCCTGGTCACGGTGATGTGCCCCACTTCTTTCCGACCTCCATTGCAGTGGCGCTGCGGTTCGCGATGTGACCGTCGCTGTCAGCCGAGCACCGGCAGGCGTCGCTCGGCGGCGAGATCATCGAGCATCGACTGCATGCGCCGCTCGACGAACTCGTAGCAGGCCCAGAGCACCTCGGGGTCGCGCGCATCGAGGTCGCCGAACTGGGCGCGGAAGTCGATCGGCTCGCCGACGTCGACGGTGATCTTGGCGGGCAGCGGCAGGTGGAAGAGGAGGTCGCCGGGACTGACGCCCCACGGCGGGCCGATCACCAGCGGCAATGCCTTGAGCCGGAAGCGGTCGAGGCCGAGCAGGCGGGCCAGGCCGCGACCGTCGCCCGCGATGAAGACCGTCTCGTGGCCGCCGACGCTGACCACGGGGACAAGCGGAACCCGTTCCTGCAGCGCGAGACGGATGAACCCGGTGCGGCGCGCCAGGCGGATGCGGTTGCGCTCGCGCCAGGGACGGAAGACGTCCTCGTCGCCGCCGGGGTACACCAGGACCGCGGCACCCTTGCGCAGCGCGGCGCGCGCGTAGTCCGGATGCGCGGGCAGGGTGCCGTTGCGGCGCAGCATGTCGCCGATGACCGGCATTCCCAGCACCATGTTGTGGGCCAGCGCATAGGTGAGCCGGTCGGTGCCGAAGTGGCGGATGTACTTGACCTGGAAGACCCACGTGTCCGGGGTGAGCAGGCCGCCGCTGTGGTTGCCCACGGCGAGCACCGGGCCGGTTGCGGGCATGCGCTCGAGATGGCGCACCTCGCCGCGGAAGTACAGGTCGACGAGCGGTTCGAGCAAGGCGACCTGGCGCTCGATGAACTCGGGGTCGCGGTCGTCCAGGCTGCCCTCGCGTCCGCGCTGGACCAGCGACATCACCGTGCCGTCGATGGTGTCGATGGCGTCGCGCAGCAGCGGATTCCCGCGCAGCACCGACGGCCCCTGGGAACGCTTGGCCGGTGTCCGGGCCGGCGCGGCCTTGGACTTCGGCTTGGCGCGTGCCATCTCCCGGTCGGCGGCGAGGGTGAGCAGGTCGGCGGCTGCGGCGTCCTGGCTGCGGCCGCGCACCTCATGGGCGCGGCGCCGTGCGGCGGTGGCGCTGCCGGTGCGGCTGCGACTCACGAATACAGGCTTTCGATGACGTCCGCGAAGTGCTCGGCGACGACGCGGCGCTTGACCTTGAGCGTCGGTGTCAGCTCGCCCTGGTCGGGGTCGAAGTCCCGGTCGAGGACGGCGACGCGCTTGATGGTCTCGTAGCGCGCCAGCTTGGCCGACGCGCGCACCGCGATGTCCGTGTACATGTCGGCGACGCGGCGGTCCTTGACCAGCTCGCTGTCGTCCCTGGCGGTGATGCCCTGCTTCTTCGCCCAGTCGTGCAGGTTGTCGAAGTCGGGCACGATCAGCGCCACCAGGTACTTGCGCTTGTCTCCGATGACCGCGGCGCGCACCACCAGCGGGTCGTGGGCGATCAGCGACTCGATCGGCTGCGGCGCGATGTTCTTGCCACCAGCGGTGACGATGAGGTCCTTCTTGCGATCGGTGATGCGCAGGTAGCCCGCGGCGTCGAGCTCGCCGATGTCGCCGGTGGCGAACCAGCCGTCCTTCAGGACGTCGTTGGTGGCATCCTGGTTGCGGAAGTACCCCTGCATCACCGCGGGTCCCTTGACCAGGATCTCGCCGTCCTGCGCGATGCGGACCTCGTGTCCCTTGATGGCGCGGCCGACGGTTCCGAAGCGGGGATCGCGCGGGTCGTTGGCGGTGATGCCGCCGCTGGTCTCGGTGAGTCCGTAGCCCTCGGTGATGGCGATGCCGAGGCCGTCGAAGAACTCCAGCGTGGGCATGCCGATGGGCCCGCCGCCGCTGCTGAACACGCGCATGCGTCCACCGAGCCCCGCCCGGACCTTGGCGAGGACGAGCCGTTCCCACAGTTGCAGGCGCAGTCGCAGCGCCAGCGGGAGCGGCTTGTTCTGCCGCCGCAGCCGCGCCGCGGTGGTGGCGTCCTCGAGCGCCTTGAGGCCGATCGCCGCCTTGCTCCCTCCCTCGTCGCGAATGCGCGAGACGATCGCCTCCTGCATCTTCTCCCACACGCGCGGCACGCCGTTCATCAGCGTGGGACGCACGGCGCGCACGTCGCCGCCGATGTCGCTGATGTCGCGAGCGACGGCGGCGGTGACACCGGCCATCATCCCGGCGAAGATGCCCTGCACGCGCTCGTAGACGTGCGCCCAGGGCAGGAAGGAGATGCCCTGGTCGTTCTCGGTGACCGGCACGCGATCGAGGATGCCGCGACACGACTCGACGATGTTGCCGTGAGTGAGCACCACGCCCTTGGGCACTCCCGTCGTGCCGCTGGTGTAGATGATGGTGAGCGGGTCGTTCTTGGTCACCTTCTTGGCGCGCTCGGCGACCGTCTCGACGTCGTCGTGCGTTGCCGCTGCGGCGAGGTCTGCGAGGGACTGGAAGTTCTCCGCGGTGCCCTCCATGAGCACGGCGGTCTTCAGTGCCCCGCACCTGTCGCGAATCTCGTTGACCTTCGCCGCCTGCGCGGGTGTGGAGCACACGACCATCACCGCCTCGCTGTCGACGAGGATCTGCTCGACCATGTCGGCGGTCGAGCTGGCGTAGATGGGCACGGTGACCGCACCGGCGAGCTGCGTGCCGACATCGACGGTGAGCCACTCCAGACGGTTCTCGGCAAGCAACGCAACACGATCGCCCTGCGCCACGCCGGCGTGGACCGCGGCGGCCGCGAAGGCGACGGCACTGTCGTTCTGTTCGCGCCAGGTCACCGGGTACCAGCGAGCGCCGGCGTCCTTCACCGTCAGCGACACGCGATCGCCGTAGCGCTGCGCCTGCCCAACCACGACAGCGACCATGGTGTCGGCGTCGAGGTCGACGGGCGCGAGCGGCAGCAGCGCGGGTGGACGCAGCAGCGGACGGTTGTCCGGCGACGGACTTCCCGCCGCGGGCTGGACGGCCTCGGCGACGGTCATGGTCGAACCTCCATACCGGGGCCGCAGGACGGCCCATCCCTTCGACAGGTTGGATGCGGGGCCTTCCGCCCCGCTCGTGCTGCGATTGTGCCGCGTTGCACCACGCTCACGGCTGCAGCGTGCGGGCGGCGAGGTGGCCGAGGGCGTCGACGACCGGCGTGGGATCGCGGCGGCCCGTCTCCAGCAGGCGCACCACAGCCTCGTTGACAGCTCCTACCAGCGCGTAGGCGATGACCTCGAGGTCGATCCCCTGCGGCTGCCTGCCGGATGCCTCGGCCTGAGCGCGGATCATCTCGGCGAAGCGCGCGTGCAGGGCGCGGCGCCGCTCCTCGATGACCGGGCTGATGCCGACCGATTCGACCAGCAGGATGCGCGCGGCGTCGCGGTTGCGGGCACAGTCGGCGACGAAGGTGGCGATGCCGGCGCGGGCGGCGTTGCTCGGTTGCGGTTCGTCGACGATCGCCTGCTCGACCGCGTGGAGCAGGCGTTCGCCCTCGCGTTCGAGCAGTGCGGCGAAGGCCAGCTCCTTGTTGGGGAAGCAGGCGTAGAAGGCGCTCTTCGACATGCGCGCGCGCTGGACGACCTGGTCGACCGACGTCTCGTGGTAGCCGCGTTCGGCGAAGCAGAGGGCGATGGCGTCGAGGATGCGTCCGGTCTGGCGGTGGATGAGCGCTGCGCGGCGCTGCTGGGCGCGGTGGGTGCGCTCGTCGTCGGTGAGGCGGCGACGGTTGGACTGTGGCTCGTGTGGCGGCGTTGCCGTCGCTCGCGGTGCTGCTTCCGGTGTGGCCTTTGCTGCTGCGCGGGGTTGCGCGGCGCTCACGGCAGCTCGCTCGCTCCCTTGCTGATGGCGCGGGCGATGACCCGGCGCTGGATCTCACGGGTGCCCTCGAAGAGCGTGTAGATCTTGGCGTCGCGATGCCAGCGCTGCACCGGCAGCTCGCGCACATAGCCCCAGCCGCCGCAGATGCTGATGGCCTGGTCGGTCACCCAGTTGGCCACCTCGCCGGCCTTGAGCTTGGCCATCGAGCCCTGCGCCTTGTCGAACTCCTGCGCGTTGCGACCCATCCAGGCCGCATGCCAGCAGAGCATGCGAGCCGCCTCGATCTCCGTCGCCATGTCGGCGAGCAGGAAGGAGATCGCCTGGTTGGCGATAATCGGGCGGCCGAACTGCTCGCGCGTCGTCGCGTAGTCGAGTGCGTACTCGTACGCGGCGCGGGCGATGCCGACGGCCTGCGCACCGACGGTGGGGCGGCTCAGCTCCAGTGTGCGCAGCGCGCCACTGGTGCCCTTCACTTCTGCGCTGGCGACGGCGGCTTTTGCATTGCTGCCATTGGCCGCCTGTGCCCTCGCTGCGGTGAGGCGATCGCGTGCGCGCGCCATCTTGTGTTCCAGCTTCTCGACACCGCCGAGCAGGTTGGCCGCCGGGACGCGCACGTTCTCAAGGACCACCTCGGCGGTGTGACTAGCGCGGATGCCGAGCTTCTTGTGCTTCGCGCCCTGGCTCAGTCCCGCGGCTCCCTTCTCGATGACGAAGGTCGCGTGTCCACCGTGCCCCAGCTCGGGATCGACGGTCGCGACGACCACGTGCACGTCGGCGATGCCGCCGTTGGTGATGAAGCACTTGGTGCCGTCGATGATCCAGTCGTCACCGTCGCGGCGCGCGCGTGTGCGCAGGCTGGCGACGTCGCTGCCGGCGTTGGGCTCGGTGATGGCGAACGCGCCCAGCTTGACCTCGTCAGGAGTGCCGAAACAGCGCGGGATCCATTCGAGCATCTGCTCCGGCGTGCCGTTGGCGAAGATGGCGGCGCTGGCCAGGTGGCTGCCGAAGATGCTGAGACCGATGCCGGCGTCGCCCCAGAACAGCTCCTCGTTGACGATGGGCATGGTCAGCCCCGTCTCGTCACCGAACGTCGTGTGCAGGAACTCGAAGGAGTACAGCCCGATCTTGGCCGCCTCCTGGATGATCGGCCACGGCGTCTCCTCGCGCTCGTCCCACTCCTCCGCGGCAGGGCGGACCACCCGGGCGGCGAAGTCGTGCACCCAGTCGCGGAGCTGGGCCTGGTCCTCGGTGAGGGCGAAGCTGGGGGCTGCGGCGGCTGGGGCTTGCGTGGCGGGGGTTGTGGCCATGAGGGCTCCGTCCTTCGTGTTTGCATACTGGTACGTACCAGTCTACGACGGACGCACGGCCGATCTTGCGGGCTGTGCTCCGCGGGGGGCCGGGCCCCGGGGCGGGTGCTATCATCCCGCCCCTCGGGAAGTAGCTCAGCCAGGTTAGAGTGCACGGTTCGGGACCGTGAGGTCGGGAGTTCGAATCTCCCCTTCCCGACCACCATGCTGGAGCCTGCAGGGCGGTCACCGACTACGGGACCACCGGCGCCATCCAGAGCGTACTGCTCGGCACCGGCGTTCCCTCTTGGTGGAACCCGGCGCAGCGACACCGCCGCGGGGACTGGCACAACGCACGCTTGGTCGCCACCACGGCCGCCGCTCGGGCGCCTTCAGGATCGCCGTCATTTGACATGCCCACCGCGGGCCAGTCTCCGACGCTCCCCAATTCGCCGCCGATATAAGTGACGCAGGGCGGGTTTCCTGCTTTCGTGAGCGTCGCGAAGACGTGCCAACGTCTGACGATGCAGCTACCTCAGGCGGGCGAAGCCGGGCCGTCGCTGACGCGGCGAAGCATGAAGATGCTGGCGATCAGCGTGACCACTGCCGTGGCGATCGCCGGCGAGTAGCTGACGGGCGACACCGTCCCGCCGTTCACCAGAGTCAGCCCCATCGTGGCGCCGGCCAGCGACAGGGCCGCGAACACCAGGCTCAACCACCCGAGCCACCGCGCGGCAAAGAGCCCGCCGAGCGCGGCGACGCCGACCGCGATCAGGAACACCGCCGCCACGAAGCCGTATGCACCGGGCATGACGATGCCGTTCTGCAGGTCGAAGAGCGCAGTGATCACCGCGGCGTTCGCCTGAGCACTGCCCTGCCGGCTGAGGAACGCGAGCGCCGTCTGGGTGATGCCGTCCCATCCCAGGAACACGACCATCGCCGCGACCGAGGCCAGCACGATGAGCCCGACCGGGCTGCGCGGGTCGCGGGCGCGAAGCATGCCGGCAAGCGTGCCTCCGAACCACAGGATCAGCCCCGCAGCCAGCATCACCAGCACTCCCGAAGCGATCAGCCCGCTGCGCTGCGCGCTGACGTACGCGGCGACCTGCGCGGCGCCGGCGTCGCTGTCCGGTGCAGTGCCGAGCAGGGAGAAGGTCGAGATCGCCGCGATGCAGCTGGCAATCCCCGCGATGCCTCCGCTGCGGACCCAACCAGCACCAGCCATGCCCTGACCTCCGTCGACGCGATCGGCGTTACCAAGCCGCCGGCACTCATCCTGGTGGGCCGAGACATCGGCGTCGATGGTGCCAACCCGAGGCGCGAGAGGGATATGCCCACCAGAGACGGTGGGGCACCCCGCCATGCCAGGCAGGCCAGACCCCACTACAGTTGCAGCGATGCTTGCGCTGCCACGTGCGAGCGCCGGTCTCCGCGGGGCGAGGCACGGATCTCCGGTGCTCGCGTACATCCTGACCGGTGTGGTGCTTGCCGCGGTCGCCGCCTACGTGCCCCTCGTCATCGCGGTGCACGACCCGGTGGCGATCGGGCTGCCCGGCGGGTGGCCCGCAGACGCCCTCGCCTTCACCGCCGCAGGCGTGCTCGTGGCGCGGCGCCGCCCGGAACACCCGGCGGGCTGGGCATTGATCGCGGTTGCCGCGACGCTGGTGGTCATGACCGACGGGTCGCTGTACACGATCTTCGACTACCGGCTGCACGGCGGCGGCACCCCGCTCGGGCCGCTCGCCATCCTGCTCGGACTGCTGTGGGTCGTGGCGATCCCGCTGATCCCGGTGGTGGTGCTCCTCTTTCCCGACGCCCGGCTGCCCAGTTCGCGCTGGCGCCCCGCCGTGCGCGTGTACCTCGCGCTGGCCGCACTGTGCATCGCCGGCCTGTACCTGGTCGCGACGTCTGAGATCACCGGTCCACACATCGCCATCAACCGATCCACCGGCGACCTCGCCGACTTCGACGCCCCCTCGGGTGCTCTGGGTGCGTTGTACACCGGGTGGGCCGGAGTGACGGTGGTGGGCTGCATCGCGGCCGTGCGCGCACTGGTGATCAGCTACCGCCGCTCCGGCGGGGACGAACGCCAGCAGCTCAAGTGGTTCATCCTTGGAGCCGGCGTCACCATCAGCGCGGTCGTGGTGGTTGTGGTCCTCTCTGGCTTCAACCTCCCGCAGGACGCGCCCATCGAGCAGGGGGCACGGGCGTACTTGGTCCTCGCCCTCGCGGTGCTGCCTGCGAGCATCGGCGTCGGAATTCTCAAGTACCGCCTCTACGACATCGACGTCGTCGTCAATCGCGCCCTGGTCTACGGCGCACTCGCCGCCTTCGTCACCGCGGTGTACGCCGGCATCGCGGTCGGACTCGGATCGCTGGTCGGGCGCGGTGGCGGATCCAACCTCGCCCTGTCCATCGCGGCAACCGCCGTCGTCGCGGTCGGCTTCGAACCACTGCGTCAGCGCCTGCAGCGCCTCAGCAACCGGCTGGTCTACGGGAGGCGCAGCACGCCGTATGAAGCGCTCGCTGAGCTCTCCGAGCACATCTCGGACTCGCTTTCCGTCGACGATGTGCTGGCGCGGATGGCACAGGTGGTCGCCGAGGCCACCGCGGCCGCCCGCGCCGACATCTGGCTTCGCGACGGGGAGGTGCTCAGGGTTGCGACGTCGTGGCCGTCGCAGGCGGCATCCCGCGACCCCATCACCGTGGACGGCGCGTCGAGACCGCCGGCCAACGACCAGGAGAGTGTCTTTCCGGTGCGCCACCAGGACGAGGTGCTGGGCGCAATCACGGTGACCAAGCACTCCCGGGAAGCGCTCACGCCGGTGGAGCGAAACGTGCTGACTCACCTCGCCAACCAGGCAGCCCAGCTGCTGAAGAAGCACCAGCTCACCGGCGATCTGCGCGCGCGAGTGGAAGAGCTGCGGGAGTCGCGCCGGCGGTTGGTGACAGCCCGGGACGAGGAGCGCCGCAGGCTCGAGCGCGACCTGCACGACGGGGCGCAGCAGCATCTCGTGGCGATCAAGGTGAGGCTGGCACTCGCCGCGGCCATCGTCGACCGCGATCCCGAGCTGGCCAAGACCACCCTCGACCAGCTCCAGGCCGAGTCGGACGAGGCACTGCAGGACCTCCGCGAGCTGGCCCGCGGCGTCTATCCGCCGTCGCTCGCGGAGCATGGAATTCTTGCCGCACTGCGCTCGCACACCCGGCGCGCGCAGGTGGCCGTCGACATCGACGCCGACGGCGTTGCGCGCTACTCGCAGGATGTGGAGGCGGCCGTGTACTTCTGCGTTCTCGAAGCACTGCAGAACGTGCAGAAGCACGCGGGCGCATCACGCGTCGTGCTGCGACTGGCCGAGCGCAACGGCGACCTGCATTTCGAGGTCGATGACGACGGCCGCGGATTCGACGCCGGGAGCACACGTCGCGGCACCGGGCTGGTCAACATGGCGGATCGCCTCGACGCGCTCGGCGGCGCGCTCCACGTCCGGTCGCGGCCTGGCGAGGGCACGCAGCTCCGCGGCGCAGTCCCCACGCAGCGCAGATCGTGAGCAACGCCGGCGCGATGCCCGTCCCGATCCGTGTCGTCCTCGGCGAGGACAACTACCTGCTGCGCGAGGGCCTCAGGCAGCTCCTCGAAGCGCAGGACGGCCTCGCCATGGTGGGCGTCGGCACCGACCTGCCGAGCCTCGAGCGCGCCATCGCCGCCGCCGATCCCGACGTCGTGATCACCGACATCCGCATGCCGCCGACCAACACCGACGAGGGGCTGCAGCTGGCCCGGCGCCTGCGCGAGGAACGACCGCACACCGGCGTCGTCGTGCTCAGTCAGTTTGCCGAGCCGGAGTTTGTGCTCCACCTGCTGGAAACTGGCGCGGCAGGTCGCGCCTACCTCCTCAAGGAGCGGGTCTCCGACATCGGGCAGCTGCTCACCGCGGTGCACGAGGTGGCCCGCGGCGGCTCGATGATCGACCCCCGGGTGGTCGACCTGCTCATGGAATCGCGGACCTCGCCGACACGATCTCGGCTCTCGGAGCTGACCCCCCGTGAGCGCGACGTGCTCACCCTCGTCGCCCAGGGCAGCAGCAATGGCGGGATCGCCACCACCCTGTCCATCACCGACAGGGCCGTGGAGAAGCACATCAGCGGCATCTTCTCGAAGCTCGGCCTCTCCGAAGAGCCGGACATCCACCGCCGGGTGACGGCCGCCCTGGTGTACCTCAGCGACCGTCAGGGCTGACCCAGGTTGACGTCCACCGCGCCCTCGACCAGAATCGCCACGCGTACTCGCCCCCGGAGGATGTGACGTGGCCTGGAAGATCGCAGGGTCGTACTTCGAGACCTGTTCGTGCGACGTCGTCTGCCCATGCACGGCCTCGATGGCGTTCGGCGCCACCCATGACCGCTGCAAGGTGGTGCTGGTGTTCAACGTCCACAGCGGCCAGGTCGACGGCACCGACGTCAGTGGACTGACCGTCGCCGCGGTGGTGGACACCCCGAAGGTCATGACCGAGGGCAACTGGCGGCTGGGGGTCTTCATCGACGCGGCCGCGTCCGATGAGCAGGCGGGGAAGCTGGGCGGTGTCTTCTCCGGAGCTCTCGGCGGTCCCATGGAGGCCCTCGGGCCACTCATCGGGGAGAACCTGGGCGTCGAGCGCGCGCCCATCGAGGTGCGCGAGGACGGTCTGCGCCACTCCATTCGCATCGGCGACGCGGTCGACTTCGAGATCGAGGACATCGTGCCGTTCGGCGTGGAGACGGGCAAGCCGGCGCAGCTCACCGGGATCTTCCACCCCGCCGGCTCGGAGCTGACCGTCGCGCACGCCACCCGCTCCAAGATCGACGCCTTCGGCATCCAGTACGAGGGGCACGCCGCCTTCTCGAGATCGCAGTTCTCGTGGGCGGCATAGGCGCGACTGGCTCCGTCTCTGCCGCCACCATCGCCAGCGGCGACGCCGATGTCGCGCGGGGCTGGATCGCCGCCGTCCGGGCGCGGCTGGGGCTGGTGGCGCTGCTGGTGGGGCTCGCCGGTCTCGCCTGGTGGTGGACCTCGGCGCAGATGTCGGGGATGGACGCCGGGCCGGGCACCGACCTCGGCACCCTCGGCTGGTTCCTCGGCGTCTGGGTGGTGATGATGGCGGCGATGATGTTCCCGTCCGTATCACCGACGGTGGCGCTGTACTCGCGGATGACGCGCCGTCGCGGGCTGGATCGTCCGCTTCTCTTCGCGGGCGCCTACCTGGTCGTCTGGTCTGGGGCCGGGCTGCTTGCGTACGGCATCTTCCAAGCGGGCAGGCACTGGTCGGGCGCCGGTCTGGCCTGGGACGCGGGCGGCCGCTGGCTGGCGGGCGGAATTCTCGCCGCGGCCGCGCTCTACGAGCTGACCCCGCTGAAGGACGCCTGCCTGTCGAAATGCCGCAGCCCGCTGGCGTTTCTGCTCGGCTCGTGGCGCGACGGCAGGTCGGGAGCGATGCAGATGGGCGCACGGCACGCCGCGTGGTGCGTGGGCTGCTGCTGGGCGCTGATGGCGGCTCTCTTCGCGCTGGGCGTGATGAGCCTGGTGTGGATGGCATTCGTCGCCGCTCTGATCACCGTCGAGAAGACGCTTCCCTGGCGGCGGCCGGTGACGTGGACGACAGCCGCCATCCTGCTCGCGCTGGGGATCACGCTCATGGTGTCGCCGCATTCGGTACCAGGTCTTGTCGTACCGAGCGGCATGCACGACATGTCCATGTAGGGACCGTCCGCGGTCCGCCATCGAGGAACGTTCACATGACCGGCACCGACGTGCTTCGCATGCAGCTGATGGGATCCTGCGACATGGTGGCGGCGCAGGCACGCCAGGCAGCGGACATCTGGCTGACGCGCGCATTCGACTCCGCATCGCTGCCCGGCTTCGCGCTGTGGCACTGCGCGCGCGTTGTCGACTGGGCCGTGCACGCCGTGGTGCGCGACACCGTCGAAGTCGGCGAGACGCCGGAGTGGCGCGAGCGCATCCGCTACGACCTCGGTCACGGCGCGGGCCTAACGCGCGAGCAGGCCGACGACGCTGCGCACACCGTCAGCCCCGAGGATATCGCCGGCTACGCCGCCACACTTCGCGAGAGCATCACCGGTTGGATCGACACGATCACCGACAGCGACCTCGACCGCCCCGCGGACGTCCGCAGCGCGACCCAGCGCAATCCGCTCTATGCGACGGCCGCGGCGTGGGAGGAGGTCGAGAGCCTGCACGGCATCCCGGTGTGGCAGGTGCTGGTCCGGCCCTCCGTCTCGCACATCCGCATGCACATCGGCGAGCTGGAACTTCTCACCGCCATGCTGGGCCAAGCAGCGGCACCGCGCTGACGACCGGACCGCAAGGGGCTAGAGACCGCTGCGCGGCAGCACCCAGACGAACATCATCACGCACTGCGTCGCGGCCGCCAGCACCACCAGCGCATGGAAGATCTCGTGGTATCCGAAGACGCGCGGGAACGGATCCGGCCACTGCCGTCCGTAGATCACCGCGCCGCCCGTGTACAGCAGGCCGCTCACAGCAAGCAGTGACATCCCACCCCATCCCAGTGCGGCGACCAGCTGCGGCAGGGCGATGACGATCACCCAGCCGACCACCGCGTACGGTGCGACCTCGGCCCACGCCGGTGCCCGCGGCCACAGGAAGGCGAGACTGCCACCGATGATCCCGCCAACCCACACCACGCCGAGCACCACGTAGGCGATCGTCCCGGAGAGCATCAGCAGGCAGAACGGCGTGTAGCTGCCCGCGATGAGCAGGAATATCAGTGCGTGGTCGACACGGCCGAGCAGCTCGCGCCCGCGTGGGGACCAGTTGCCGCGGTGGTACACGGCGCTGACTCCGAGGCACGCGGCCAGCCCGATCCCGTACGCCGCCATGGCGAAGCGTCCGCGGGCCGACCCGGCGAGGGTGACCAGGACGATGCCCGCCGCCAGGAACACCGGGAAGAACGCTGCATGGAGGACGCCGCGCATGCGCGGACGGACGAAGGCCTCCATGCTCATCGCCACCAGTCTGCGCTCAACGCACCGTGTCGCCGCGTCAGCGACGGCGTCGTCACCCCCGCGGGCGCAGCGGCCGCAGAGCTGCCCGGGCCGCCCATGCCGCGGCGATGTCGACGACCGCGTCGGGGGCGGCGGGCTTGGCCAGGCCGAAGCCCTGGCCGAACTCGATGCCGATGGCCTGCATCTGGTCGGCGGCGAACTCGTTCTCGACGCCCTGGGCGATGGTGGTCGCGCCGCTCGACCGGCCGAAGGCCAGGGTGGCCTCGATGGCATGGCGCGACGCGTCGCGCGACGCGGTCATGGTCAGGCTGCGCGCCACCTTGACGAACTCGGGGCGGACGGCGGCGAGCATCGCCAGCGTGGCGTGCCCCTCGCCGACGTCGTCGAGAGCGAAGCGGACGCCCAGGGTGCGATAGCGCTCCAGCACGTCGAGCAGTCGCGGCATGTCGGCGACCCGTTCGTGCTGGCCCAGTTCGAGCACCACGCGCGCCGTCGGCCAGCGCGCCCAGCTGAGCAGCAGGAGGAGCTGGTCGACGTCGTGCATGGGATCGAGCAGCGCGCTGATGCTGGTGTTGACGAAGAGTGTCGCCTCACCGGGAAGCGTGCCGGCGCCGCCGACGGCGACGCGGCGGCACAGCCAGTCGAGGTCGCGGATGCGTCCCGTCTGGCGGGCCATGCCGAAGAGCGACTCGACACTGTCGGTGGCGCCGACGCGGGCGGGGCGGGCCAGCGCTTCGTAGCCGATGACGTGTCCGTCGCCGAGAGCGAGGATGGGCTGGTACACCGCGCCCAGCGCGCCGCCGTCGAAGAGCTCGGCGAGCATCTCGGTGTTCGACAGTCCCGAGGTGCGCACCGGCTCGTCGCCGGCGAACTCGCCACCGACCACCTGGTCACGACCGGATCGCTTGGCCCGGTAGAGCGATGCGTCGGCGGCACGCCACACCGTGCGCGGGTCGGCTCCCGCCGGCGCGGTGGCCCAGCCGATGCTGATCTCCGCGTGCGTGGAGGGCACGCTGTGCATGGCGATGCGCATGCGTTCGGCGACCTTGGCCGCCTCGTCGGGACCGACACCGGGGAGCAGGGCGCCGAACTCGTCGCCACCGAGGCGCGCCAGCACGTCCCACCCGCGCACCAGCAGGGACAGCGTTGTGGCCACTGAGCGCAGCAGCACGTCCCCGGCCTCGTGCCCCTCTTCGTCGTTGACCTGCTTGAGATGGTCGACGTCGACGGCGATGACGGCGAAGCGCTCACGCGGGATGGTGCGCAGCACGCGGTCGAACTCGCGCCGGTTCTTGAGACCGGTGAGCGAGTCGGTGGCGGCGAGCTGCTCCAGGTTCTCCGCGGTCTTCTGCAACGCGAGATGAGCATGGCGACGCTCGCCGGCATCGCGGAGGATGCACAGGAAGCCGCCGAGCTCGTCGCCCTCGTCGCGCAGCGGCGTCGTGATGATGCTCACCCAGACGGGGCTCTGGTCGCGCCGGAGGCGCCACCCCTCGTCCTCGTGCTGCCCGACGCGCACCACCTCCTGCAGCCAGCTGTCGACGACCTTCCGGGCCTCGGGGCCGTCGATGACGTGCAGGTCGGCGACGTCGTGGCCGATGATCTCGTGGGGACGGTAGCCGAGCAGGCGTTCGGCGCCACGGTTCCACTCGGTGACCAGGCCACCGGCGTCGAGCATCATCAGGCCGAGGTCGCGGGCTTCGTAGAGAAGCCTGGTGCGTTCTTCGAAGCCGTCGTACTCTGACAGTCGGGGCGGTGGCGACGCGGACATGCTTCCTCGGGGCGCACGCGGGAGCGGTGGCACCTGCCGTCGGCGATGCCTGAGCCCCCTGGTGTCAAGAGATATTGGACAGAGTTGTTAGGATTGTCTGCACGGCAGCGTACCGACGACCCCCTCGAGGCCCGCGATGGGAGTAGCCCACTCGACTTTCGATCCCAGCAGGAACCGGCTCCTGGCGGCGATGTCCCCGGCCGAGGCGGAGCGCCTGGCCCGCGGGATGACGCCGCACGCGCTGGAGATCAAGACCGTCCTCTTCGAGCCGGGCCAGCGCATCGATGCCGTCTATTTCCCGCTCGACGGCGTGGTCTCGCTGGTCACGCCGCTCGAGGACGGCGCCATCGTCGAGGTGGCGACGGTCGGCAACGAGGGCGTGATCGGCGTTCCCCTGGTCCCGGGCGGATCCCTGGCGGTGCGCGCCATCTCCCAGGTGCCGGGACGCGCCCTGCGCATGGAGACGGCGAGTTTCCTCGTCGAGATGCACCACCGCGGACCGCTCTTCGACGTCGTGCAGAGCTACATCCAGGCGCTGTTCGGCCAGATATCGCAGGCCGCCGCATGCAACCGGCTGCACTCCAACGAGGAGCGACTCAGCCGCTGGCTGCTGATGAGCCACGATCGCGTCGGCGTCGACGAGTTCGCCATCACCCACGAGTTCCTCGGCCAGATGCTGGGATCGCGCCGGGCCACGGTGACGCTCTCCGCCGGTGTGCTGCAGGCGGCGGGCCTGATCCGCTACCAGCGCGGACACGTGACCATCGTCGATCGCGAGGGTCTCGAAGGCGTGTCGTGCGAGTGCTACGCCGTCATCAAGAAGGAGCTCGACAAGGTCGCCGTCAGCAATGGAGACGGCTCGGTACGCTGACGGACCGACGCCGGCGCGCGCCCAGCGCTAGCCTGCACGAGCATCCGGTGCGGTGGCAGGAGAAAGATGGTGGTTGCACCGAGCGACAAACCGCGTCCGACCGAGCGACGGAACAAGCCCGCGCGCGCCCGGCGCGACGCGCTGGGCGAGTGGTACCAGGTGCCCGCGTCGACGTTCGCCGACATGTCGGTCGAATCCCTCGACAAGACACTCGATGCGATTCGCGACACGCCGTCGCGCTGGGCGGGGCTTCCGCCACGGCGCGTGGTCGATCGCGACTAAGCGCGGGCGTCGGGCAGGAGCAGCGCTGCACCGTCGGCGAGTCCGCGCGCCTGCGCGACTGCTCGGTCCAGCAACACCTGTGCCGCAACCACGTTGGCCTCGGCCCCGGAGTTGCTGCTGACCCGTCCATCGTCGATGCCGTCGGCGACGCGCCCGGTCTCGACATCGTAGACAGGGATTCCGGCGGTGTTGCGCCCGTCGAACCACTGGCGCGCCTTGGCGGCGAGGTCCGCGCAGTCCGCAGATCCGGTGACAGCGTGGAGACTGTCCATGACCTCGATCGCCGAGCTGACGTCGTACGGCTGCACGCGCGGCATGTCGAAGCCGGACTCGATGACGCCGGCGAACACCAGGGTGGCACTGCGCTGCGCCACCGCGATCACGTCGTCGCGACCGAGCCGGGCGCCGGCGGCGGCGAGGGCCGCCTCCTGGACGTGTCCCCAGAGGTGCGGGCGGCCCCTCTCCAGCGGAGAGTTCATCAGCATTCCGTCGCTGGTGCAGCTGAGCATCTGATCGACCCACCCGGTGAGGTGGTCACGCAGGCGCGGCACACGATCGTCTGGCAGGTCCAGCGCGGTGATCACGTGCAGCGCGCGCACGTCCGGCGGTGCCGGTGCGCGCATCTCGCCGAGTCCGCGGTTCAGCGCCGCGGTGGCGCGCTCGTCGTCGAACACGACGGCCGCGCGCGCCACCGCCTGCAGTGCCCGCGCCTGCCAGAAGGCGCCGCCGGCGAAGGAGCTGATGCCGTTGCGGTTGACGGTGCCGTCCCAGTCCTCGACGAAGTTCACCCACCTGCCGTCGCTGCCCTGCATCCACAGCACGAAGTCGAGGAGTCCGCTGCACCACCTGCGGATCCACGGCAGCTCGGTCGCCTCCCACACTGAACACAGCAGCACCAGCGCACGCGCCGCGTCGTCGATGCAGGCGACGCCTTCCATCCCGGACTCGCGCGCAGCAACCGGCGAGTCGTCTGCGTCCGCGTAGACGGCGAGTGCCACCGCGTCCGGGCCCGCCGCAGGCAGCGCGCGGGTCAGCCGGGCGAGCTGCCTCAGCACGGGTCCAGGTCGTCGACGATGTCGCGGACCGCGAAGTCGGCGGCACCCATGCACATGTCGGCAGCGCCGTAGTACAGGCGGATGCGCTCACCGTCGCTGTCCAGCGGCACGTGCCCGCAGGAGAACACGGTGTTGTTGAAGACGCCGTTGCGCTCGAAGGGCTCACTGGGAACCAGGATCGGGCGTCGCGAGCGCGCCAGCACGTGGGTGGGATCCTGCGCGTCGAGGAGCAGCGCGCCCATCGCGTAGCGCTGCTCCCGGTCGACGCCGTGGTAGAGCTCCAGCCAGCCCTCGGCGACGCGGAAGGGAACCGTGCCCGCGCCGGTGCGAAGCTCGTCCCACATGCCCCAGCGCGGCAGCGCCAGCGGCTGGTGATGGCCCCACTGGTTGAGGTCGTCGGAGAAGGCGATCCAGATGCCCAGCACGCGTCCGAACGACTGCGGCATGGGGCGCGTCAGGGCCACGTAGCGGCCGTCGACGCGTTCGGGGAAGAGCACGACGTCCTTGTGATCGGGCAGGAACATCACGCCCTTGCGCTCGAACTCGCGGAAGTCGGTGGTGGTGGCGCGGCTGGTGGTGATGCCGATCCGGCTCACCGACACGTAGGTGATCTCCCAGGCACCGTCGATCAGGGTTGCGCGGGGATCCTCGCAGCCGTATTCCTCGAGGCGGTCGGCCGGCGCCAGCGCGGGAACATCGTCGATGTGGAAGTGCACGCCGTCGCTGCTGCGCGCGACGCGCAGGTGCGACATCTGGGTGAGGAAGTCGGTGACGTCGTCGGCGGCGGCGGTGAAGCCGCCGGTCGACCCGCGGTAGCGGATGGTGCGCGGGTCACTGAGATCCAGGCCCGGCAGGTCTCTGCGCAGGTAGACGTCGATCACCTGCGGCGGCTGCGCCGTGGTGTCGAGGAAGGCGACGCCCACCAGCTGGTCGCTCGGTATTCCCGGCGGCAGCGGCTCCAGCCGCGGCTCGGGTCCGCTGAGGTCGAAGGTCATCGCGCCCTCGGGCGGGTCGATGTCGGTGCGCGGTCGCTCGCCGACGCGGAGCAGCAGGACCACCTCGCCGTCCACCTCCGCCGCCGCGGCGTTGAACACCGAGACCACCTCCAGTCCCGGGCGTGACGGCGACACGTCGGCGGGCGTGATGATGGGGTTGTCCGCAACCCGCCGGCCGAGACCGCCCGCGACGGCGCGGGATGCCGAACGCCGCTCGGCGAGGCGGCCACCCCGGGCGTCGACGCGACGGGCCAGGTCGAGGAATCGCGCCGCCGCGTGTGGCCACGCTGCATGCCTCGCGTAGCTGTAGGCGCTGCGCTCCAGCGCCTGCTTGCGCTCGGGATCGTCGAGGATGGACAGCACAGCGTCGGCGAGAGCGGGGGCATCGCGAAACGGGACCAGGATGCCGCGATCCTCGGCGAGGGCCTCGGCCGCGTGCAGGTATGGCGTCGACACCACCGCCTTGCCCGCTCCCAGCGCGTACGAGAGCGTGCCGCTGGTGATCTGGTTGGGGTCGAGATACGGGGTGACGTAGACGTCGCTGGCGAGCAGGAGCTCGATGATGTCGCGCTGCGACATGTACTGGTCGACGAAGGCGACGTGGCCCTGCATGCCGAGACGGCGGACGTCGTCGACCAGCGCGTTGCGATAGGCCTCTCCCTGCGTCTTGAGCAGCTCGGGATGGGTCTGTCCGGCGATCAGGTAGAGCGCGCGCGGGTGTTGCGCGACCACGTCGCGCATCGCCTCGATCATGTACTCCAGGCCCTTGCGGGGATCGACGAGGCCGAACGTCGAGATGATGGTGCGACCCTCGACGCCGAGCTTGGCCTTGAGCCGCAGCCGTCCGTGCGGTTCGATCGCCGGCATGCCGTGCGGGATGATCACCGGCGTTCGGGTGATCCCGTAGTCCGCGGCGAGCACGTCGACGGCCGTACCGACCATGACGACGATCGCGTCGCTGCGGTCGGCGATCGACCGCACCGCGTCGCGCACCGGCCGCGGTGGGTCGGGCAGCACGGTGTGCAGCGTGGTGATCACCGGCTTGCGGATGGTGTCGAGGAACTCGTGCAGGTGATCCTCGTAGCCGGCCTCCATCCAGCGGCCGTCGCGGGACCCTTCCGGATGCCACACACCGTAGAGGCCGAACTCGTGCTGCACGTTGACGACGTCCGCGTTGGACGCGTTGATCGCCAGGGCGGCGGCGCGATAGGTGTCAGGCTCTCCCTGGCGGATTCGCCAGCGCACCTCGGGCCCGTAGGGCCGAACCACGTTGGGCTCGTCGATCGCCGCAATGCTGCATCTCGTGCCCGGTTCCGCCATTCGGATGGCGCCCGTCAGGTCTGCCGTGAACGTGGCAATGCCACAGCGGCGTGGAACGCTGGAGGAGATGAAGGCGATGCGGATGGCTGGACCACCCTAGCACCGCACGACGAATCACCGTACCCGTTTCGAGATCGGCGGTCCCTGTTCGTGGTTGTTGATGTAGATCCGCGACTGGTTGCGCCCAGGGTCGCCGGCCACCACGATATTCGTCCACTCCTCCCGGAGCAGCAGCGGCACCAACCGCTGGGGATCGTCCGACTCGGCGTAGCGAGGATCGGCAACCCCGCGGGCCACCAGATCGGCGAGCGGCACGTCCTGTCCGGCGACGTGGTACGGATAGTGCTCCAGCCACCGCGCCTCGATGCGCAGGTTGTCGAAGAGATGCCGGCGGATCTCCGGCTTGCCCCAACCGGCGGCGGCGAACGCGCCCGCCACCGCTGGGCTCATCAATATCAGCGGGTGATAGTGCCCATACCAGACGCCGGTGAACGCCCAGGCCCCGGCGGTGCCGGCGAAGTAGTGGAGCAGCGGCTCGCAGAGTCCCACAGGGTCGGCACCACCGCTGTACACCGGCGGGCTGATCGCCACCACGCTCTGCACCGTCACCACGTCGTCCGCAGCCGAGAATCCCTGGTCGGCACGGAACGGCTGCCACCCCAGCGCCGCCGTCGCCGCGTCGTCCTCGGCCATGGCGACGTTGAACGTGTAGCCGATGCTGCCCTTGTCGGTGCCCCCAGGACGGAACCCGGCGACGTTGCGCATGTACAGGCGCATGAAGCGTCCCACCGATGCGTTGGGACGCCGGCCGACACGCATCAATCCGCCCTTGCTGTAGAAGCCGAGTCGCTCGACCATCGGTCCACTGAGCACCACCAGCGGCTCCCATCCCGGCGTGGAGCCCGCGTCCTGGATGCGGAAGGCGGGGTCGGCGATGGCCTCGACCGCGGCCACCAGCAGCGGCATGTACTCGGGGCGGCAACCGGCCATCACACCGTTGACGGCGGCCGAGCGCACCGTCGCCCTGCGCATCTCGGGAGCGAGCACTCCCAGTACCTCGTCGGCATCGCGATCCACCATGTCGAGGAAGGCGTCGACCCGCGACGGCGTCGGCGGCACGATCGGCAGGCCGTCGGTCCACTGCTGCTCGTGGAAGTGCTCGATGACATCGTCGAGGCTGCCGCGCATCACCACCGACGTGGGACCCGGCTCGGCGGTGGGCGCCACCGCGGATTCCGTCGTCGGTGCGGCCGCCACCGCCAGCGCCGTGAGGACGTCGGGCAGGATGCTCGACGACACCTTGCCGGCGAGGATCTCCGGCGTGTCCATGGGGATGACGCCGGGGTACTCGACGATGGCGGCGTGCTCGACGCCAAGCGCCTTGGCCATCAGCCGTGCCTGGCCGAGGAATCCTGTGGAGACGATGGCGACGGCGGGAATGCCCTCGCCTTCAGCGATCCTGCTGACCCGCATCACGGCGGGTGTGCAGCTCCCTCAAGCGCCGACCCCGATGATCACGGCGTCGACGCGCTCGGCGCGCAGCCGTTCGGGCAGCGCCTCCAGCACCTCCTCCTCCCCCTTGCCGTGCACGTTGCCGAACGATTCGTAGGAAGCGAAGGTTGCCATCGGATACCGCTCACTGAGCGCGCGCTGCATCTGGGCGAAGATCTCGTCGCCGCGGAAGACGTAGTCCCAGACGAAGCCGATGCGGCGCCCGCTGAGGTCGGCGGGACGCGCGGAGAGCTCCACCTCCTGTGCGGTCGACGGTCCCAGCGGCCAGAGGACCTCGTACACCTCGCCCGCCCCTGCCTCGACGTGCTCTGCCGGCATCGCTGGTGCCCTCCAGGCGGCTGTTCGCGGCCCCGCGTCCAACCCTGCGGGACCACCCAAATAATATGCGCATAATAGGGACATTAGCGAGGGTTCCGCCACCCTCCCCCTCCGCCGCATGCGGACAGGCGGATGGCGACAGTTGGAGGAAACCCCGTGCCGGTCGACGGCTTCCAGGTCCACCACCTCAGCGTTCCGCTCGCACGCGGCCCCAAGACCGCGATCCACGACATCAACCGCGTCGAGAACGTGGTTCTCGAGCTGCATGCGGACGGGCTGGTCGGCACCGGCTTCGCCTACACCTTCAACGCTGCACACGCACGCGCGATGCGCGAGCTGGTCGACGAGCTGGCGGGTGGCGTCGTCGGTGCGCCGGTCGGTTCGATCACCGACACCTGGCGGCGACTGCTGCGACGCATCGAGTTCCTCGGCCACGCCGGGCTGGCGATGAGCGCCGTCGCCGCCGTGGACATGGCGATGTGGGACCTGCTCGCACGCAGCGCCGGGCTGCCGCTGGCGCGGCTGCTGGGATCCACGCGCTCCGCGCTGCCCGTCTACGCGACGGGCGGCTGGCTGTCCGACCCCATCGAGCTGCTCGTCGAGGACGCTCAGGCGTTGCAGCGCGCGGGCTACGGGGGCTTCAAGGTGAAGATCGGCCTGCCGCAGTGGCGCGACGACATCGCGCGGCTGTCCGCGGCGCGCGGCGCGGTGGGGGGCGGCTTCGAGCTGATGGTGGACGTCAACCAGGGATGGACGGAATGGCAGGCGCGGGCGGCGGCGCCGGCCCTCGCCGAGCTCGACATCCGCTGGCTGGAGGAGCCGCTGCCGGCAGGGGATGTCGACGGGAATGCGCGGCTGTCGCGGCAGCTTGCCATGCCGGTCGCCGGTGGCGAAGGCACGTCGACGCAGGATGCGTTTGTCGCCCTGCTGCGCGCCGGGGCCTACAGCATGATCACCCCCGACGTCATGAAGTGCGGCGGCCCCAGCGGCTTCCTCGCCGTCAGCACGCTCGCCGCGGCGCATCACGTGCCGATGGCGTCGCACACGTGCACCGAGATCAGCGCGCACCTCGTGGCCACGTGTCCCCCCGGCACCTGGGTGGAGCACCTTCCCGGCATCTGGGACGGTCTCTTCGCCGACCCGCTGCACATCGCGGACGGCTGCGTGCACCTGCCCGACAGCGCCGGCGCGGGGATGCGCCTCGCGCCCTCCATGGCGGCGCTTGCCTAACATACATAAGATAGGCATAATGCGCACCAATCCGGTTGGAGACAGAACGATCTGAGGGCACAGACCCCATGAACCGCGTGCGTCGAAGCCTCCTCGTCGCGCTGCCGATGGCGGCGCTGCTCGCCGCCTGCGGAAGCGGCACCACCACCGGCACGGGTACGTCGTCCACGCCGGACACCGTGCAGAAGGCCACCGGTACGCCGATCAAGGTCGGCTACGTGCGCACCCAGTCCGGTCCGCTGGCCGGCTTCATCTCCGTCGGGGACCAGATCCAGGCGGGCATGGAGGGATACCTCGGCTGGCTCAACGACCACGGCGGCATCAACAACCATCCCGTGCAGCTCGTCGACGCCGACGACGCCGGCGATCCCAACACCGGGCTGGGCGCGGCCAAGCGACTCGTCGAGCAGGACGGCGTCGTGGCCATGCTGACCGTCTCCGGCGGGTCGATCAGCGCCGTCAATCCTTACCTCGAGAGCAAGCAGATCCCGGTGCTGGGCACGCTGGCGCCGATCCTCAAGACCTTCATGCCGCCGCACCCCTACATCTTCGGCACGCAGACGCCGTACGAGTACCAGGGCGCCGGCGTCGCCGAGTACCTGTACTCGAAGGGCAAGCGCAACGTCGCCTACGCGGGCTACAGCACCATCTCCGGCCAGCTCTTCGGCAAGGGCTTCGTCGAGCGCTTCAAGGAGCTGGGCGGCACCATCCCGCTGCAGGACTCCTTCAAGCAGCCGTCGAGCGACTTCGCGGCGATGGTGCAGCGCCTCCAGAATGCCAAGCCCGACGCCGTGGCCTGGTTCTCCTCCGACCAGGAGGCGGCGGCAGTGCTCAAGCAGTCGCAGGACTTCGGGTTTCAGACGACGTGGGTGTGGGGACCCGGCGCGACCACGCCGCACCTGACCACCCTGATCGGTCCGCTCGCCGAGGGCACCCTCGGCGTCTCGCCCTTCGCGGCCACCACGTCGACGTCCAGCGCGTCGCAGGAGTTCAAGCAGAACGTCACCAAGTACTCGACGGTGAAGGCGGCGATCAGCAGCTACACGCAGTTCGGATACCTCGACGCCCGCGCCGCCGCCGACGCCATGAAGGCGGTCAAGGGCGACGTCACCTCGCCGGCGATCCGCGATGCCGCGGAGGCGCTGAGTGGCGACTACGGGCTGATGCCGAAGTTCACCCTGAGCGCCACCAATCACCTGATGAACACGTCGGTGCAGATCGTGCAGTTCAAGGGCGCCGACCTGCAGGCGGCGTCGAGCTTCATCACGCCCACCCTGCCCAAGTCGCTGGCGGCGTCGTGACGGCGTACGTCTCGCCGCTCGGCCATCCGCGCACCGCCGGCTTCAGCGTGGCGGCGCGACCAGCGCTTCAGGGTGGTGTGCTCGGCCTGCTCACCAACGGCAAGCCCAACGCCGACAGGCTGCTGCGCAACCTCGGCGATACCCTCGCCGCCGGCCACGGCGTTCGCGACGTGATGTGGCTGGACAAGACCGCGCGGGCCGACGGACCCGGCTTCGCCGCACCGGGGTGGATGCTCGAGCTGCTCTCCTCGGGCACCGTGGCGGTGCTCACCGCCAGCGGTGATTGAGGGGGCTGCACGTCGTGGAGTTGCCACGACGCGATCGAACTGGAGAAGCGCGGCATCGCCACGGTGCTGATCTGCACCACGCCGTTCACGGCCATGGCGCACATCGAAGCCGCGGGAATGGGCATGCCTGACCTGCCCGTGGTCACCGTGCCGCACCCGCTCGCCGACCGCACCGCCGAACAGGTGGGCGAGATGGCCGCGGGCGCCATCGAGAGCGTCGTCGACGGCCTGCTGCGGCGGCCGCCGCGATGACCGCGACGATCGCCGAGGTGCTGGTCGACGGTCCCGAGGACGTCGAGGAGTTCAACCGCTGGGCGATGGAAAATCGCTGGAGCGACGGGCTCCCGCTCCTGCCGCCGACGCCGCAGCGCGTCGCGCAGTTCGTGCGCGCGTCGGGGCGCGACGCCGGCGAGGTGGTGATGCGCGTGCCGCCGAACTGGGCGGACGCCACGGTCGAGAAGGTCGCCGCCAACGCCGTGATGGCGGGATGTCCGGCGTACTGCCTGCCGATCGTCATCGCTGCCCTGCAGGCGCTGGCCCATCCCGCCTGCAACCTCTACGGCTCGCAGGCGACGACGCACTGCTGCACCGCCATGGTGATGGTGAGCGGCCCGCTCGCCGCGCAGGCCGGCATGCAGTCGGGCAGCGGCGCCTTCGGACCAGGATTGCACAGCAACGGCGCCATCGGCCGCGCCGTGCGCCTGGCGCTGCAGAACATCGGCGGCGCCTACGCGGGCGAGGCCGACCGCTCCACCCAGGGTGGGCCGGCCAAGTACACGTTCTGCTTCGCCGAGAACGAAGCCGAGTCTCCGTGGGCACCGCTGCGCGTCGACCTCGGCTTCGCGCCGGAGGACAGCACGGTGACCGTGCTCTCCGCCGAAGGCCCGCACAACATCAACGACCACGTCAGCGACGAGCCGCGAGGGCTGCTGCTCACCTTCGCGCAGACCATCGCCACCATGGGCAAGAACAACGCCTACTGTCGCAACTCAGACTACCTGGTGGCCTTCGGCCCGGAGCACGCCGCCATCCTCGGCCGCCACGGGTGGTCGCGTCGCGACGTGCAGAGCTACCTCTACGAGCGCGCCCGCATCCCCTACCGGCTCTGGTCGGCGGCGGGGATGATCGGCATGCTGCCGATGCCGCACCACTTCACCGGTGCCGACGGCGACTTCATGGTGCCGATGAGCGACCGGCCCGAGGACGTCCTGCTCTTTGTCGCCGGCGGGCCGGGCAGGCATTCGTCGTGGATTCCGTCGATCGGCATCGGGCGCTCGCACACCGCGCGCATCGAGGATGCCAAGGGAGAGCGTCTCACCCAGCTGTCGCGCTGAAGGTTGCCTCGATGCCGCGCGCGTCGCCCTCGTCGTCCTTGAGCACGCGCAGGTCTTCGTAGCCGCGGCGGACGAGGTCGTCGCGCAGCGCGTCGGCCTGCGTGCCCCCCAGCTCCAGGAGGAGGGCGCCACCGCGGCGCAGGAAGTGCGTGCTGTCGTCGATGACGCGACGCAGGATGTCCGTTCCATCGGGGCCGCCGTCGTAGGAGAGCTGCGTCTCGAAGGTGAAGGTGTCGCGCTGCAGCAGCGGCAGCTCGGGCGTCGGAACGTACGGCACCACGGCGACGACGATGTCGACGCGTCCTTCGAGGGCCGCGCGCGGCAGGGGTGCGAAGAGGTCGCCGCAGTACGCCTCGACGCCGTTGGCCGCTGCGCAGGCGACCGCGCGCACGTCAATGTCAGCCGCCAGCACGCGTGCCCCCGGCCGGTTCGCCATCAGGGTGGCGGCGATGGCTCCGCTGCCCGTGCACAGATCGACAGCGACACCGTCCGCCTGCAGGCGCTCGACGGCACGCAGCGCAAGCTGCTCGCTGTTCCAGCGCGGCACGTACACGCCGGGATCGACGCGCACCTCGATACCGCAGAACACCACCCGCCCGGTGATCCAGGCGAGCGGCTCACCGGTGAGGCGCCGCGCCACGATGGTGTCGAGCCGCTCGGGGTCACCGGCGGCGGCGGCGATCAGCTCGGCAGCCTCTTCATCCGCCGCGATGAAACCTTCGCGCGCGAGGAGGGAGCTGAGCGCATCGACGTCCGCAATGGGCACGCCGTGCATTAGACCAGGCAGCTAGGCGGGAGAGGCCTCCGGCGTGGCGCGAAGGTCGGCGGCGCTGAGCTCGCCCAGGCCCAGCTCGGCGAGCACCTCGTCGGTATTGGCGCCCAGGTCGGGAAGGCTGCCGACCGACGGCATCTGCTGCGACGGCGGCTCGTCGTTCGGCGCCATGCGCACCGGGGTCGCGGGGACCTTCACCTCGGTGGTGCCGGCCATGGCGGTGCGCATCACCCCGTTGGCGAGGGCGTGCTCGCTGGCCAGCGCCTCCTCGATGGTGAGCAGCGGCGCGAAGGGAATCTGCAGCCCGCCGAACACCTTCACCCACTCCGCGAGCGGCCGCGCGGCGATGCGCTCGGCGATGGCCTTGCGCTCCTCCTCGTACTCCGGTCCCTCGCCGTGGTCCATGCCCGACGCGGTCCAGTCACCGTGAGCACGGAACTCCTCGGGGAGCTGCAGGGTGTCGCAGAAGCTCTCCCAGAACTTGCGCTCGCTGGGGGCGACCAGCACGACGCGGTCATCTGCGGTGGCGTAGAGGTTGTAGCGCGCGCCCAGCTCGGTGTACTCGGTCCAGCGCTCGCCCGTGTTGGCCAGCATGGTCGAGTCGCGCCAGCTCCACCACATCCCCACGCCCCACAGCGAGATGCTGACGTACTGCGCGTGGTCGACGCCGTGGTCGCGGTTGTACAGCGCTGCGTACACGCCCAGGGCGGCGAAGACGCCACCAAGGGTTGTCGCCGTGCTGCGCCAGCCCTGCAGAGTTCGCGGCCCACCGCCGTCCTTCTCCAGCTTGACCAGACCGGCGAAGGCGTCGATGGTCTGTCCGTGCGCCGTGAAGTCGCGCCAGGGACCGGCGTCGCCGAAACCCGAGATCGAGCAGTAGACGAGCTTGGGGTTGGCGCGCACCATGGTGGCGAAGTCGAGACCGCGGCGGCGCGCGTCGGCAGGACGGGTGCCCACCAGCACGGCGTCAGCCCAGCGCGCGCACGCGGCGATGACGCGGTCCCAATTGGGCGAGTGGCGGTCGATGGCCAGGCTTCGCGTGCCACCGTTGAGGGCAACGTGAAGCAGGCCGTTGCCATCGATGTACGGACCCATGCCGCGGTTGCCGTCACCGATGCGCGCGTTCTCCACCTTGATCACGTCGGCGCCCATCTGGGTGAGCAGCTGGCTCGCCGTGGGGCCGGAGAGGTGGGTCGAGAAGTCCACGATGCGGGGACGCCGGAAGGCCTGCTCGCCGTTGCTCATCGGTCAAGAAACTCCTGCACCAGCTTGGTGAATTCTTCGGGCGCCTCGCGGGGGATGTAGTGCCCGGTATCGGTGCGGGCCACCTCGAAGCTGGCGATGGCCTCGCCGAGGCGACCGATCAGCTCGTCGTCGAGGAAGCCGCTGCGCTGTCCCCACAGCATCAGTGTCGGCGCGGTGATGCGCGCGGTCATCTCCCACACGTAGGGGATGTCACGCACGCCGGCCGAGCCGGTCATCCAGAACAGGTCGGGGTCGGACTTGAAGACCAGCTTGCCCGCCCAGTTCTCGCGCAGCTGGTGCTGCACGTGGAGCTCGTGGAAGATCGGCTGCCACTCCGGGTGCAGCTTCTGGAAGTGGGCGAGCGCCTCGTCGTGGTTGCGAAAGCCGCGGATGTCGCCGGTGCTGCCGACGATGCTCTGGGCGAACTTGGCGCCCTCGCGGGGCATCTCGGGACCGGTGTCGGAGAGCACCAGGCGGCGCACCGTCTCGGGGTGCGCGCCCGCGTACGCGAGGCCGACGCGCGCGCCCAGCGAGTGTCCGACGTAGTCGAATGGCGCCAGGTTGAGCGCCGTGGTGACGGTGTGGATGTCGTCGACGAACTTGGCCACCTGGTAGCCGTCGCGCGCCCAGGAGCTGTCGCCGTGGCCGCGCAGGTCGAGGCAGATCACACGCCGTGTCGCCGCCAGGCTCGCCGCGATGGGATCCCAGGTGTGCAGCTGCACGTTGGCACCGTGCACCATCACCACCGGCCTGCCGCCGTCGGGATTCCAGTCGGTGTGGTGCAGGCGAAGATCGCCGGCGTCGACATAGCCGTCGGTGTAGCCACCGGTGAGGTCGGCGACGGCATCCTGCAGCGCGGTCATGTCTGGCTCCAACCTCTGTCCGTCCGCATCGAGAATATGCGTATGATACGCATGATCATGGTCGAGCGCCAGGCTGGTTGGGGCCGTACCGGGGTGCTGCTCGGCTCGTGGCCGCTCGGCCTCCCGGCCAGCGGGGACTACTACCGCACCCTCGGTCGCCAGGTGGAAACCCTGGGCTACGACATGCTCTTCAGCGGCGACCACCTGTTCATGTACAGCCCCAATCCCGAGGCCTTCACGGTCCTGGCCACCTATGCGGCGGTGACCGAGCGCATCCTGCTCGGCACCGGCATCCTGCTGCTGGCGCTGCGCGAACCGGCGCTCGTGGCCAAGCAGGTGGCGAGCATCGACTGGCTGTCGGGTGGCCGGATGATCCTCGGCGTCGGCGTCGGCGGCGAGATCGAGCAGGAGTGGCGTGCCCTGGAGGTGCCGCGCGAGGACCGCGGCGCGCGCACCGACGAGCACCTCTCGCTGCTGCGCAAGCTGTGGTCGCCCGAGCCGGTCGAGCACCGCGGGCACTTCCGCACCATCGAGGGCGTCACCGGGACGCCGACGCCGGTGCAGCCGGGCGGACCGCCGATCTGGATCGGAGGCCGCAGCGACGCCGCACTGCAGCGCGCGGCCAGGCACCAGGGCTGGTGCGCCTACGCGGTGTCACCGCGCCGCATCGCCGAATCCGTCGCGCGCATCGACGAGATCACCGGCGGACGCCCCGACGGCTATCGCATCTCCTACGTTCTCTTCACCGCCATCGCGGAGCACGCGGAGGACGCGCGCGCCCAGGCTGCCGAGGTGCTGGGCCGCCGCTACCGCCAGGACTTCGACCACTTCCTCGACGCCTTCTGCGCCGTCGGCGACGTGGACACCGTGCTCGCCCGCATCGACGAGTACCGCCGCGCGGGTGTCGACGACATCCTGATCTGCCCGCAGGTTCGCGCCGAGCAGGTTCCCGACACGGTGGCGATGCTCGCCGAGGCCCTGCAGCTGGGCGCCTAGCGCCAGTCGACCACTTCGTCCATCAACCCCGCGCGCTGTTCGCGCACCAGGTCGACGAAGGCCACCATGTGGTCGCGCATCAGGCGCTCGGCGCGCTTCCCCTCACCGCGCAGGATGGCGGCACCGATGTCGCGGTGGACGCGGAGCAGGTTCTTGCGGCCTTCGTGAGGGAATTCGACGCCGGTGATGCGGTCGGTGTAGATGTCCTTCAGCGCACCGCCGAAGAGGTTGAGGATCTCGTTGCGAGACGCTCTGGCGACGAGGTCGTGGAAGGACGTGCTGGTGTTCACCCAGCGCGACTCGTCGAGCGGCTCCTCGCTGCCGCTGCGGATGTGCTCGCTGAGCTCCTTCACCTGCAGCTCCAGGATGCGCAGCACCTCGGGGTCGCCGTGTTCGGCCGCGAGTCGCGCCATCAGCGGGTCGAGCGCGAGGCGCGCCTCCATGAGCTGCTCGAAGGTGGCGTGGCGCAGCTGCATGAACGCGGTGGCGGTGCGGCCGAAGCTGCGCGTGCTCGCCTCGGCGACGACGGGTCCGCCGCCCCAACCCGGCCGGATGCTGATGATCCCCTGCACTTCGAGCAGGCGCAGCGCCTCACGCACCGAGCTGCGGCCGACGCCGAACTCGCGCACCATCTCCGCCTCGGCGGCGAGCGGAGTGCCGGGTTCGAGGCGCCGCTGCGCGATGTCGCGGACGATCTCGCGGGCGAGCAGCTCGGCCAGCTTGTCGCCGCGCGCCAGCGGCGTCCCCGGCGAACGTCGCTTCGCGTCAGCCACGCCGGCCATCAGACCACTGCGGGGGCGCCGAGACCGTAGAGCGCCTGGGGGTTGTCGCGCAGGATGGCCCATCGCTCCTCGTCGCGCAGGCTCTCGGTCTCGAAGAGCTCCTCGAGGACGCCGGGGAAGTGTGCATCGGGATGAGGATAGTCTGAGGCCCACAGCAGCCGATCGGCGCCGATGTAGTCGACGAGGCCGCGCAGCCCAGGCTCCTCCGGCTCGAACCCGATCCACATCTGCCGCTTGAAGTACTCGCTGGGCAGCATGGTCAGGTGCCTGGCCTCGACGTCCTTCAGCCACTCGACGTGTCCGTCGAGGCGCGACAGCCAGTAGGGCAGCCAGGTTCCCCCCGCCTCGAGGATGGCGATGCGCAGCGAGGGGTGCCGCTCGCAGACTCCCCCGAGGGTGAAGCTGAGCACCGCGCCCATCTGCTCCATGGGATGGCACATGGCGTGCCAGGCGATGTGCTCGCTGAAGCGGTCGAGCCCGTACTCGGGCATCCACACACCGCAGCCCTCGTGCGTCGCCAGCGGGACGTCGAGCCGCTCCATCTCGCTGTAGAAGCCGTCGTAGGCGGCGTCGTGCAGGTTGCGGCCCGCGTACGGGTTGGGGCGGATCATCACCCCGCGCATGCCCAGGTCCTCGACGGCGTGGCGCGCCTCGACGGCGGCCAGGCCCGGGTCCTGCAGGCCGACCAGGGCGACACCGACCAAGCGGTCAGGATCGAGAGAGCAGAAGTCGTGCAGCCAGCGGTTGTAGGCACGGCAGATCGCCGAGGCGACGCGACCGTCGAGGTCGGCCACCGAGGCCGCGTAGAGACCGCGCGAGGGATAGAGCACCATGCTGTCGATGCCCTCGCTGTCCATGAAGGCGAGCTGCGACGCGGCGTCGTAGCTGCGCTGCTCGGCGCTGGCGTGGCGCTGCTTCCATGTCGAGGTGACCGCCTCACCGTAGGCCGCGTTCTCGTACGACCTCGACATGCGGTGGCCCATCACCTCGATGCCCATGGTGGTGGGGTCGCAGATCGGGCGCACGCCGTAGAACTCTAGGTCGATGTACCGATCCCAGAGGTCCGGGGGCTCGACGATGTGGCCGTCGGAGTCGATCACCAGGTGACCGTCGCGCATTGTCCGAGTGCTCCTTCTAGGCGCCCAGGTAAGCGGCGATCACCAGCGCGTCCTTCTGCACCACCTCGGGTGGACCGGAGGCGATCAGCTCGCCGAAGTTGAGGACGTGCACGGTGTCGCAGGTCTCCATGACGAAGCGCATGTCGTGGTCGATGAGCAGCACGCCGCGACTGCCGTCGGCGACCTGGTCGCGCAGCAGCCGGGCGATGGTGGCGCGCTCGCTGGCCGACAGCCCCGCCGCAGGCTCGTCGCACAGCAGCATGGCCGGGCCGCCCACCATGGCCCGGCCCAGGTCGACCAGCTTCTGCGCCCCCGCGGCGAGGTCGCCGGCACGAGTGTCCAGGAGGTGGGCGAGACCGAGGCGCTCCGCCATGCGTTCGGCGGCCTCCTCGGCGGCGCGGCGCTCGGCGCGGCCGCGCTGCGTGCCCACGAACTCGCGCCAGGCGGTGGCGAAGCTGCCCAGGCCGTGCGGGCCGAGCAGGTTCTCGCGCACGGTCAGGTCGGTGAAGACGTGGCCCGACTGGAAGCTGCGCCCGATCCCGGTCGCGGCCACCGCCGGAACGGAACGACCGGTCAGCACCGTGTCACCGAAGCGGACGCTGCCCTGCTGGCTGCGCACGAACCCGGTGATGGCGTTGAGCAGGGTGGTCTTGCCGGCGCCGTTGGGCCCGATCAGCGCGGTGACCCTGCCCGGCTCGGCGACCAGGCTGACCTCGTGCAGCACCACGTTGCCGCCGAAGCGGACGGCAACACCCTCGACGTGCAGTGCGGGCGGGCTAGGCGGTGGCATGGGCCTGCTCGGTGGCGCCGCCCAGGTACAGGGCGGCGAGCTGCTCGGAGGAGTGCAGCATGTCGGCGCCGCCGCTGGCGGCCACCACGCCGCGTTCCAGGACGACGGCGCGGTCGGCGACGGTCTGGGCGATGGAGACGTTCTGCTCCACCAGGACCACCGCCATGCCCTCGCTGCGCAGGTCGCTGACGATGGTCATCACCTGGCGCACGATCAGCGGGGCGAGACCGGTGGAGGGTTCGTCGAGGAGCAGCAGTCGCGGCCTGGCCACCAGCGCGCGGGCGATGGCCAGGATCTGCTGCTCGCCGCCGGAGAGCTCGTGCACGCCGGCGCGGCGCCGCCGCAGCAGCGGAAAGCGTTCCTCCAGCTCGACGATGCGCCGGTTGGCCTCCCGCCGGGGAAGCGTGATGCCGCCCATGACCATGTGCTCGTGCACCGACATGCTGGGATGCAGGGCGCGTCCCTCGGGGACGTGGGCGATGCCGAGGCGCGCCCGCCGGACGGTGCTCGCCGCCGTGATCTCCGCGCCGTCGAGGACGACGCGTCCCCTGCGGCTGGGGATGAGTCCTCCGACGGCACGGAGCAGGGTTGTCTTGCCCGCGCCGTTGGCCCCCAGGACGGCGAGCACCTCGCTGGGTGCCACCGTCAAGGAGACGTCGCGGAGAACAACGCTGTGTCCGTAGCCGGCCCAGAGGCCTTCGACGGCGAGCAGAGCGTCCATGGGTTACGCGGCGCAGGGGTAGGGCGTCACCGACGTCGGGTCGACGTTGATGAGCTGCGATGCGGACTGCAGCGTGCTGCCCTTGTACTGCACCACCTGGATGCCGCGGTTGAGCAGGTGATTGGTTGCGCTGAGCTGGAAGGCGGGGAACATCCCGTAGTTGCCGCTCAGCGACTCCATGGCGGTGCGCACCGCCTCGCTGGTGTAGGTGCCACTGGCCTTCTTCAGCGCGTCGGCGGTGGCGCGGCCCAGCACGTAGCCGAACTGCGTGTAGGGGCCGCTGGTGATGGATGGTTGGTACTGGGTGAGCGCGGCGCGGTAGTCCTTGACCGACTGGTCGCTGGAGGTGTCCGAGAGGTACGGCGAGACGCCGTAGGTGCCCTCGGCAAGCGGCCCGGCGAGCTGCACCAGGGCGGGGTTGGTGCCGCCGGGTCCCCACGCCCAGGTGGTCTGGAAGCCGGAGGTCTGTGCCGCCTTGAGCACCGCGGCCGTCTCCTGGATGGAGGCGAAGAAGCCGACGGCGTCGGGCTTCTGGCCCTGCAGGGTGCTGATGTACGCGGCGAAGTCGGTCTGGCCGCGGTTGAAGTAGGAGGTGCCGGTGACGGTCGCACCCAGCGACCTGGCCGTGTTGAGGAAGCTCTGTCCGAACGACTTGCCGGACACGTCGTTGAAGCCGGCGTAGGCGACGGTCTTGGCGCCCTTGGTCTTGACCAGGTACTGCGCCAGCGCCGATCCCTGGTACTCGTACGGAGTCAGCTCGCCGAAGGTGTACTTCTGCACGGGCTGGAAGAAGCAGAGCAGCGGAGCGGCGGTGCCCAGCAGGGGAATGCTCTTGCTGACCAGGTAGGGCTGCACCGCGCTGGCGATGGGCCCACCGGAGACGAACATCATCGCCTGCACGTTCTCCTGCTCGACCAGGCGCTTGGCACCGGCCAGACCGGTGTTGGGATCGCCCGCGTCGTCGGCGATGCTGATCTGCACGGGATGGTTGTCGACCCCGCCGTGGTCGTTGAGCCAGCCGAAGTACGCCTGCGCGCCGCCGAGCTCCTGCTTCTCCACGGCGATGACGCCGGCCTGCGAGCCGGACATGGTGCCCACCCAGCCCAGGGAGATGGGAGTCCCCGTCGCCTTGACGGCGGCCGCCGTCGACGCACCGGTGCTGGCGCCACCACCGGTGGTCGTGTTGTTGCTGCTGCCGCACGCGGATGCGACGAGCGCGACCGCTGCACCGAGGAACAGCGGTCGTGCGAGCTTACTTGCCATCGTGTCCAACCTCCTGGGATCCGTTGTCTGCGAATGCGGCACGCCGTGAACCCCGGAGGGACGCCAGGCGCGACGGGAGAGCGGCGAGACGTCGCGGCAGGGTGACCAGCCCATCGGGAAGGGTGATCAGGGCCACGATCATCAGAGCCGCGAAGATGAGCGACTCGTTGTCGGTGTAGCCGAGCAGTGCGAGCAGCTGGGGAAGCACCACCGCCACCAGCGCACCCAGCACCGAGCCGGCCACGGAGCGAACCCCGCCAACGATGACGGCGAGGAAGAACAGCAGGGTGCGGTCGGTGGAGTAGCTGGCCGGGCTGACGAAGGCGATCTGCCCCGCCAGCAGCACGCCGGCGAGCCCGGACATGGCACCGCTGATGGCGAAGATGAGCATGCGCCAGCGCACCGGCCGCAGTCCCAGCGTCTGCGCCGCGTACACCGACTGGCGCAGCGCCGCCATGGCGCGCCCCCCGCTGCCGCGCACGAACCGACCGGTTCCCAGCAGCACCAGCAGCGCGCCGATGCCCGACACCACGAACCAGAACTGGTCGTTGTTGAAGGGCCCGTGCGCGCCCTGCACCTGCGGCAGGGCGAGCCCCTGCTGGCCGCCGGTGACGGCGTCCCAGGCGGCGAAGAGTCCGCTGAGGCCGAACTGGAACGCCAGCGTGGCGATGCCGAGGTAGAGACCTTCCAGCCGCAGCGCGGGGAGTGCGACCACCAGCGACGAGAGCATGGTGAACAGGACGGCCGCCACCGCGGCGGGGATCGGGTGCACTCCGTGGCGGACCATGATCGCGAAGGAGTACGCGCCCAGCCCCACCACCGCACCCTGCGCGATGACGATCTGCGCGCCGTAGCCGAAGAGCAGGTTGAGGCTCAGCGTCACGATGACGAAGGCGAAGAACTGCGCGCCGACGAAGACGTAGTAGCTGCCCGCCATGGACGCGAAGGCCAGCCCGAGGATGACGGCGAGCAGGCTGCCACCGAGGCGCAGCGCGGTGGCGTGCTGTTGCAGTCCGCGCAGCGGCGCCGGCGGCGGTGGCGCA
Source organism: Candidatus Dormiibacterota bacterium (assembly GCA_035995545.1). Classification (GTDB taxonomy): domain Bacteria; phylum Chloroflexota; class Dormibacteria; order Aeolococcales; family Aeolococcaceae; genus DASRDZ01. The sequence continues at coordinate 29,802 of DASYKI010000015.1, read as the reverse complement.
ACCGGCGCGGTGTCCGCGCCCTCGACGACGGCGCTCTCCGCGGTGCCGACGAGCTGGGTCATACGGCGCGCTCCGCCTGGCGCACGGCGATGCCCTGCGGCCGCGCCAGCAGGGCGACGGTGATCACCGCCAGTGGCAGCAGGTCACGGAACTCGCTGGGCACGTAGAGGCTGGAGAACTGTCCTGCGATGCCGATCACCAGCGCGCCCAGCACCGCCCCGGGCAGCGAGCCCAGGCCGGCCAGCGTGGCCGCGGCCAGCGCGTCGAGGATGAAGGTCTCCATCATCCCCGGGGCGACGAACTGCTGCGGGGCGGCCAGGAATCCCACCAGGCCGGCGAGAGCCCCGCCGATCATCCAGGTGGCGCTCTGCAGCAGGCGCGTGCGCGTGCCCACGATCTCGGCGCCGACCCGGTTGCCGGCCATCGCACGCATGGCCACACCGGTGCGCGTGCGCCGGAAGAACCACGTCGACGCGATCACCAGCGCGGCCGTGACGCCGACGATGAGCAGCTGCTGATTGGTGATCACGTACTCGCCGAAGCGGATGACGCCGGTGCCCACCGCGTAGGGGAAGAAGTGCTCGTCGTAGCCCCAGAGCAGGCCGGTCAGCGCCTGGATGACCATCCCCGTGGCCAGTGTGGCCAGCACCACCGTCCACAGCGAGGCGCGGCCCAGCGGCCTGATGACCACCTGTTCGGTCAGCAGCCCGACGGCCGCGCCGATGGCGATCATCACCACCAGCACCAGCAGCAGGGGCATGTCGTTGGGCGTCAGGTAGATGGCGGCGATGAACGCGGCCAGGGTCGCGATCTGCCCGTGGGCCAGGTTGAGGACGTTGGTCGCCTTGTAGACGAGCACCAGCCCGAAGGTGAGCAGGGCGAGCAGGCTGCCCTGCGCCAGGCCCGAGATGATCGCCTGGATCACCGTCCGCAAGGGGACACCTCCAACCGAACCAAGCCGGCGCCACCACTGCCGACGAATATGCGGATGATACGAATCATAGGCGAGAATTGCCAGCCCCCGGCCGGCGGTCCTCCCGGTGGGGCGCGCCGCCGTGGCGCGCCCCGGAAGGAGGAGGGAAGCGATCTAGCTTGCCGCGTACTCGGCGACGCCGGGACGCACCACCACGAAGGTGAGCGGCTCGTCGCCAAGCACCTCGAGCGCGTACCGCTCGTCGGCCGGGATGAGGAAGATGGTGCCGGCCTCGCAGTCGGTGTCACCGACGCGGACGCGGCCGGAGAGCACCACGGTGACCTCCGAGGTCGAGTGGCTGTGCGCCGGCACGGTGGAGCCGGGCGCCAGCTCGACGAGCTGCACGTACGGGGCATCGCTGGAGACGATCTGCCGCTGCGACTGCTGCAGCACGGCCGCCGGAGCCCTTGTCGACGCGGGGTCGACGGGGGTGAGCTGCCGGTCGGCGGGGCGGAGGACGGTCACTGCCATGTGCGTGTGCCTCTCGTGCTTCAGCGGCCGGCGCCGACGGGCTCGGCTCCGATGCGGCGGCTGCCACGCGCCGGCACCTCGGCGGGGAAGGTGTCGACAGGCCGCTTGGCCAGCTCCTCCTTCTCCTGGGCGGTGATCACGTGCAGCTGCGCGGCGATGTTGAGCGCCTGGATGCGCTTGCGCTCCTCGTCGGGAACGCCGGCGAACTGCCGTGCGCGAGTCTCCACCGACCACGGCCAGTCGCCCACGCTGTGCGGGAAGTCGCTGGCCCAGCAGATGTTGTTGACGCCGATCATGTGGCGCAGCGCCAGCCCGGCGTGGTCCTCCTGGAAGGAGAAGGTGAACTGGTCGCGGATGTACTGCGCGGGACGGCGCGGCATGTCGACCTTCGACCAGAACCGGTGCCGGTCGTAGCGGTCCTCCATCTGCTCCAGCCAGTAGGGCAGCCAGCCGATGCCGGTCTCGGCGAAGTGGAAGCGCAGGTTGGGATGGCGGTCGAGGGTGCCCGACAGCGAGAGCTGCAGCACGGTGAGGATCGGCAGCGTCGGCATCGGCAGGTCGGTGGTCAGCAGCCAGGCGAACATGGCCATGTTGTGGCTGCCGCTGATGTTCAGCGCCTTCTCGCCCTGCAGGCCGGGCAGCGGATGGCTGCGCGCGCTGTTCTCACCGCCGAAGTTGTGATGGGCGACGACGGTGACGTTCATCTCCTCCGCGGCCGCCCAGAAGGGCTCGTCCTCGTCGGTGAGGGCGGCGCCGCCGGCCGGGAAGCGCAGCAGGTGCACGCCGCGGATGCCGGGCTTGTGGCCGACGCGACGCAGCTCGGCCACGGCGTCCTCGATGCCGGTGAACGGCATCAGTGCGATGCCGAAGAGCCGGTCGGGCGCGTGCGAGCAGTACTCGGAGAGCCAGTCGTTGTACGCGGTGAGGCACGCGGAGACGAGCTCGCGCTCGTTCTCCATGCGGGTGAGCATGGTGCCGATGACGGTGGAGAACAGGACCTCGGCCTCGGTGCCGTCCTTGTCCTGCTCGCGCAGGCGCTGGGCAGGATCGCCCGTGCCGGGAAGCTTGTCGTTGTAGCTGAGACCGCGCGGCACGAATTCCGTGTAGCGCTGCCCGCCGGTGGCGTTGAGTCCGAGCGGCGCGGGCTCGCCGTCGCCGATCGCCCAGCCCTGGCCGCCGTCGTGAAGATCGACCACGCGAGGCGCGCGGTCGCGCAGGTGCGCGGGAAGCCGCACCGTCCACATCGAGGGCGGCGTCTCCAAGTGTGCATCCGCCGAGATCACCGAGTAGTCGCGCACGTCCAAGACCCCGTGTGAGTCGCCCGGGCGCGGAGAGCCTCCAACCTGGGCTTCGTCCGAAAACATGCCTATGATATGTATGTTAGTGCGGCGCGGTCAAGACCTCTGCGGCCAGGGCGACGCCACCGGCCTTCATCGCCTCGATGTCGGCCTCGCTGTAGCCGGCCTGGCGGAGCACCTCGTCGGTGTGCTCACCGAGCAGCGGTGGCGCGCTGCGGATCTCCCCCGGCGTGTCCGACATGAAGATCACCGGGGCGAGCTGCTTGATCGGCCCCAGTTTCGGGTGGTCGATCATCTTCACCAGCCCCGCCTGCTGCACCTGCGGGTGGGCGAACACCTCCGAGAAGGTCTGCACCGGGCCGAAGAGCGCGCCCTGCTCGTTGAAGCTCTGCTCCCACTCCGCGGTGGTGCGGGTGAGGAACACCTCCTGGAGCAGCGCGGTGACCTCGTCGCGGCGATTCACCCGGTCGATGTTGGTGCGGTAGCGCTCGTTCTCGACGAGGTCGGGGCGACCGATGGCGGCGCAGAACTTGGGCCAGCCGTTGCCGCCCCAGACGCCGGCGACGGCGTGGCCGTCCTTGGTGCGGAAGGACTGGTACGGCACCACGATGCTGTGCGCGCTGCCGAAGCGGCCGGGATCCTCGTCGGTGGCCCAGTGGGTGGCCAGGCGCGTGGTCAGCGCCGACATCAGCCCGAAGAGCATCGACACGTCGATCTTCTGGCCCTTGCCGGTGCGCTCACGGGCGAGCAGGCCGAGCATCACCGCCTGCGCGCAGAGCATGGCGCCGGTGAAGTCGGCGATGGGCACGCCGACCAGCAGCGGGTCGCCGCCGGGCTCGCCGGTCACCGACATCACGCCGGAAACGGCCTGCACCACGGGGTCGGTGCCCGGATACGGTGCCAGCGGTCCGGTGGGACCGAATGCCGACACCGATGTGTAGACGAGTCGCGGATTGAGCGCGGACATCGCCTCGTAGCCGATGCCGATCTCGTCGGCGACGCCGGGACGGTAGTTCTCCACCAGCACGTCGCAGTCGACCACCAGGCGGCGGATGATCTCCAGGGCCTCGGGCTTGCGCATGTCGAGGGCGACGCTGCGCTTGCCGCGGTTCCACTGCAGGAAGATCGCGCTCTCCCCGTCGACGAAGTCGGTGCCGGTGCTGCGGCTGCCGTCGCCCTTGGGGAGCGACTCCACCTTGATGACGTCGGCGCCGTAGTCGGCGAGCAGCATGGTTCCGTAGGGCGCCGCCATCTGGCGCGAGAAGTCGAGGACGCGGATGCCCTCCAGGGCCATGGTCATGGACGGGCTCTCCTTCTCCAACCGCCGACTGCGTCGTGCTGACGATATCTATTCGTATGATATGCATCTTATGCGCCATGGTCAACGGACCTTCCCCGCTCCCCTCGCCGGCGTGCGCGTGCTCGACCTCAGCCGCCTGCTCCCCGGCGGCTTCCTCACCGCGCTGCTCGCCGACCTCGGCGCCGACGTGGTCAAGGTCGAGGAGCCGCTGCAGGGCGACTACAGCCGCTGGGACCAGCCCCGCCTCGGCACCGAGTCGGCGTCCTCGTGGGTGCTCAACCGCAACAAGCGTTCGCTGGCCGTCGACCTCAAGCAGCCGCAGGGTGTCGCGCGGTTCCTCCGCCTCGCGGAGCGCGCCCAGGTCGTCGTGGAGAGCTTCCGCCCCGGAGTGGTCGACCGTCTCGGCGTCGGCTACGCGGCGGTGGCGGCGCGCAACCCGGCGATCGTCTACGCGTCGCTGAGCGGCTACGGGTCCGACGGCGACATGCGAGATGCGGCCGGACATGACATCAACTACATCGCCTACGCGGGCGTGCTCGGCATGACCGGTCCCGCCGGCGGGCCACCGGTGCCGCCGGGCGTGCAGGTCGGCGACGTCGGTGGCGCCAGCGTGCTGGGCATCGGGCTGCTCGCCTCGCTGTACCGCGCGGCGCTGAGCGGCCAGGGCGAGCACGTCGAGGTGGCGATGTACGACGTGGCCATGGCGTGGACGTCGATCCATGCAGGCGGCGCCATCGCGGGCGGTTCGCGCGGCGAGCCGGCTGGCATGCGGCTCAACGGGCTGCTGCCCTGCTACGGCGTCTACCGCTGCGCCGGCGGCGGGCACATCTCGGTAGGCGCCCTGGAGCCGAAGTTCTGGGCGGCCTTCTGCGCGGGGATCGGTCGCCCTGACCTGGAGGCACGGCGCAACGACCCCTCCGCTCGCGCCGACGTCGCGGCGGTGGTGGTGCTGCGTACGCGCGAGGAGTGGGTGGCCGAGTTCGCCGGGCGCGACGCATGCGTTGCTCCCGTGCTCGACCTTGCCGAGGCCTTGGAGCATCCCCTGGCGCGGCAGCGGCACATGGTGGTCGACGCCGAGCATCCCGAGCTGGGCCCCACGCCCAACCTGGGCACACCGGTGCGACTCGGGGGCGCCGCGGCCGGTCCGGGGCGGGCGCCGTCGCGGCTGGGCGCGGATACGCGCGATGTCATCGCCGAGCTGGGGGTACCGGAGTCGGAGTGCGCGTCGCTGCGCGCTGACGGCGTGGTGCGCGAAGCCAGCGAGGCCGGTGCAGAGGCGGTGGCGGCGCGGCGATGACCCCGTCCTTCACGCTGCCGCGGACGCTGATGGACGAGGAGCACGAGATGTTCCGCTCCTCGTACCGCGAGTTCCTCGACCGCGACGTGGTGCCGCATCACGCCGCGTGGGAATCGGACGGCATCGTGCCGCGCTCGGTGTGGCAGCTCGCGGGCAGGAAAGGCTTCCTGGGCTTGGGAGTTCCCGAGGAGTACGGCGGCGCCGGCAGCGACGACTTCCGCTTCAACGTCGTCGCCACCGAGGAGACGGCGCGCGCGGGCGCGTCGGGACTCGGCTTCCAGCTGCACACCGACATCGTTGCTCCATACCTGCTGCGCCTCGCCACCGAGGAGCAGAAGCGGCGCTGGCTGCCCGGCTTCTGCAGCGGCGACATGATCACCGCGGTGGCGATGAGCGAGCCCGGTGCGGGCAGCGACCTGCAGGGCGTGCAGACGGCGGCGGTGCGCAGCGGCGACGACTTCGTGGTGAACGGGGCGAAGACGTTCATCAGCAACGGGATCAGCGCCGACCTGGTCATCGTGGTGGCGCGCACCGAGCAGGGCCGCTCGCGCCATGCGCTCACCCTGCTGTGCGTCGAGCGCGGCATGCCCGGGTTCCAACGCGGGCGCAACCTCGACAAGATCGGGCGCAAGGCGCAGGACACCAGCGAGCTGTTCTTCGACGACGTGCGCGTGCCGGTCGAGAACGTGCTCGGTGAGGTAGGCGGCGGCTTCGCGGCGCTGATGGCCAACCTCGCCCAGGAGCGGCTGTCGATCGCGGTGAGCGCGATGGCCGGCGCGGAGTTCGCGTTCGAGATCACCGCCACCTACTGCCGTGAGCGCAAGGCCTTCGACCGGCCCATCGGCACCTTCCAGCACAACCGGTTCCTGCTCGCCGAGATGGCCACCGAGCTGCAGGTCGGCCGCGCCTTCCTCGATCGCTGCATCTCCGAGCACGTCGAGGGCCGCCTGGCAGCGGAGACGGCGGCCATGGCCAAGCTCTGGTGCACCGAGCTGGAGAAGACGGTGACCGACCGCTGCCTGCAGCTGCACGGCGGCTACGGCTACATGACCGAGTTCCGCATCGCCCGCGCCTTCCTCGATGCGCGCGCGCAGACCATCTACGGCGGAACCAGCGAGATCATGAAGGAGATCGTGGGGCGGGCGCTGGGGTTCTAGCGCGTTCTACACGGCCAGGCGAGCGGGGGGCCACGACTCCGGGTTGACCAGGTGCGGCGGGCGCTCGCCGCGCAGTGCGCCGATGACGTTGTTCGCCACCGCGTCGCCCAGCTTGATCAGTGACTCCTCGGTGATGCCGGCGGTGTGCGGGGTGACGATCACGTTGGGCATCGCGAAGAGCGGGTTGTCGCTTCGCGGCGGCTCGGGGTCGAAGACGTCCACCGCGGCGCCGCTCAGCCTGCCGCTGCGCAGCGCCTCGACCAGCGCGGCCTCGTCGACGACACCGCCGCGCGAGGCGTTGACCAGCACCGCGCCGGGTTTGCAGTGCTGCAATTCCGCCGCACCGACGAGGCCGCGCGTCTCCGGCAGGAGCGGAACGTGGATGCTGACGATGTCGGCTGCTGCGAACACCTCGGCGATGGACAGCGCGCGCGTGACTCCATGTGTCTCGAAGCGCTCGTCGGTCGCACCCGGGTCGAAGGCAAGCACCGTCATGTCGAACGCGGCGCGAGCGCGGCGGGCGACGTCGGAGCCGATGGCGCCGAGGCCGACCAGACCGAGCACCCTGCCGCTCACCTCGCGTCCGCGGAACGCATCGCGTGGCTCCCAGGCGCCGCCACCGCGAAGATGCGCGTCGGCCTCGGGCAGGCGCTTGTACAGCGCCACCATGGTCGCCAGCACGTACTCCGCCACCGGCCCCGGCGCGACGCCGGGGTTGTGTGCCACCGGGATGCCGCGCTCACGGCAGGCGGCGAGGTCGATCCAGTCGGCGCCGGACCCCGTCGCACAGGCGAATCCCAATGAGGGCAAGGCATCCAGCACGGCGGCGCCGATGCGCGCGGGTCCGCGTCCGATGATCGCCACGGCACCCGCGGCCTCGCTGATCACCGTGTCTGCGTCGGTCGCCGACAGCGTGCGCAGCTCGACGTGCTGACGCAGGCGCTCCTCCGGCGCGGGATGCATCATCGGGTAGCACTGGACGACCAGGGGGCGGCGGCTCAAATCATCCATATGATGCGGATGATTCTTGCACGCCGCCCCCGCTTGGCTTCGGGCACTGCGTCAGACCGCGGCCTTCTCCGGGTAGAGGGGCTCGCCGGTCTCCAGCAGCGACTTGAGTCCGCTGAGGACCTGCGGCCAGCCGCCGGAGACGTTGTCGTAGACGCGGCTGCCGGCGGGGAACTGGTCGTGCACGGTGGTGAGCTTGGTGACGCCGTTCTCCTCCTCGAGCTCCCAGCTCACCCGGCTGGGGCCCTCGGCGGCCAGGCTCTCGTCGTACGTCTCGATCCAGGTGTGCACCAAGCGGTGCGGCGGGTCGCATTCGATGATCTCGGCGTCGACGAGCTCGCGCCCGCTGGGGTTCTCGCTCCAGCGCAGGCGGTCGCCGGGCTTCCAGGTGGAGTGTGGCTCCATTCCGAAGTAGCGGCGGGTGAACTCGGGCTTGGTGATCGCGTCCCAGACGCGCTGGCGCGGGGCGCGGATGTACACCGTGTACACCTGCGCGGGGCGTGTGTCGATGGCGTTCATGTCGTCCTCCAGGTCGACTTTCAACTCAACCAGGGCGGCGGTGCGCGCCTGGCGAAACTTGCCGATCCAGCGGTCGTGGATCAGGCGGATCGGCACCGGGTTGAGGAAATGCCGCTTCTCCCGGCCGGCGCGACGGACAGTCACCAGCCCCGCGTCCTCGAGGATGCGCAGGTGCTTCATGACCCCGAAGCGGGTCATGCCGGGAAGGCTCTCGGACATCTCGGTGAGCGTCTGGCCATCGCGCTCGAAGAGACGGTCGAGAAGCCTGCGCCGGTTGGGGTCGGCGAGTGCCCTGAACACCGGTTCCATGGCGGGCAGAATAGGTGACCATACGGTCACATGTCAAGCTGTGCCCGACGCCTCTGGCGGCCCGCCGCGCACGGAGCTACAGTGCGCTCCTCATCCGCTCCCGCGGGGTACATGCCATGCCTGACCAGGCCGTCATCAAGACCAAGCCCGTCGTCCACGCGCGCGGGGAGGGCAGCGCGTACTGGATGCTCGGCGGGCTCTACGAGGAGCGGCTGACCGCCGCCGAGACGGGCGGCGAGCTGACCCTCATGGAGTTCACCATCCCGGTGGGCATGGGTCCGCCGCCGCACATCCACGCCCAGGACGAGGTGGTCTACATCCTCGAAGGCACGGCCAATTACCACCTCGACGGTACCGCCACCACCGTCGGCCCCGGCTCGGTGATCTTCATTCCCAAGGGGGCCAAGGAGACCTTCGAGCCGACCACGACGCTCCGCATGCTGTCCATGTACCTGCCCGGCGGCGCGGATCGGTTCTTCGCCGAGGCGGGCGAGCCGGCACCGCGGCGCGAGCCCCCGCCCGCGCCGACATCGCCACCCGATGTCGAGCGGCTGACGGCGATCGCATCCAAGTACGGACTGCAGCTGCTCCCGCCAGGAAGCTGAGGCTTCGACCGAAACGAGCAACGGCGCAGGGCACGACGTCCTGCGCCGTTGGTGTGTTCAGCGAGTGCGCTTGGCCCGCGTCGCCACATGCCGGCCCAGGGCGGCGAGCCGCTCGTCCCATCGCGCACCGACCGCGGCCATCCAGGCCATGGCGTCGTCGAGCGGCGGCGTGCTGAGGCGATAGCGCACCTCGCGACCGGCGCGCGTCGCCGCCACCAGGCCGGCGTCCTCGAGCTGGGCGAGGTGCTTGCTGACCGCCTGGCGCGTCATCGGAAGCTCGGCCGACAGCTCGGTGGCGGTGGCCTCGCCGGTCTCGGCGAGCTGGCGCACCAGGTGGCGGCGGGTGGGGTCGGCGAGCGCAGCGAAGACCGGGCCGGCGGTGTCCCGGGCAGCAGTCACGCGGCGACGGCGGACCTGGCGCAGCTGCGCATCAGGCGGGCGAGCAGGCTCTGCCACGCGTCGCCGGCGCCGAGCATCGCGACGGTCGCGGGCAGGGCGTCGCCGATGCCGGTCTCGACCACGCGCAGGCGGGTGCCCTCGGCCACCTCGTCGAGGGTGAACTCGACGAGCGAGCGGTCGGGCTGGCCGTCGCTGCCCACCTCGGCCCAGCGGAAGCTGAGCCGTCGCGGCGCCTCGACCTCCTCGATGACGGCGCGGCGGGCACCGTCCTCCCAGCGGAACACCGCGCCGCCGCCGGGGCGGGCGTCGATCTCGACGTCGGGCGCGAACCACTCGGCGAGCCGGCCGGGCTCGGTGAGCGAGGGCCAGAGCTCCTCGGGAGGCACGGGCAGCACGACCTCACGGCGGACGCTGGGGGGCATGGGCGTTGCTCCTGCGCTGTGCGGAGGGCGGTTGTTCAGCAACCCTATGGTTGCACATCCGCGTCCGGAGTGGCATGCTGTGCCACCAGCAAAGTGCAACTGATCGGTTGCACATCAGCTCATGGAGAACACCATGGCCGGGTTGCTCATCCCCTACGTCGTCGAGACCAGCCCGCGCGGCGAGCGCGCCTTCGACATCTACTCGCGCCTGCTGCGCGATCGCATCGTCTTCCTCGGCAGCGCCGTCGACGACGACGTCGCCAACGTCATCACCGCCCAGCTCCTCTTCCTCGAATCCGAGGACGCCGAGCGCGACATCTCCCTCTACATCAACTCCCCCGGCGGCTCGGTGACCGCCGGGCTTGCCATCTACGACACCATGCAGTACGTGCGGCCGCGCGTCAGCACGCTGTGCGTCGGCCTGGCGGCGTCGATCTCCGCGGTGATCCTCTCCGGCGGCGAAGCCGGGATGCGCCACTCATTGCCCAACACACGCGTGCTGATCCACCAGCCCTCAGGCGGCTTCCAGGGGCAGTCCAGCGACATCGAGATCCACGCCCGCGAAACCCTGCTGCTGCGCCGCCGCATCGAGGAGATCCTCGCCCACCACACCGGGCACAGTGTCGAGGCGATCCACCGCGACTGCGACCGCGACCGCTTCATGAGCGCCCAGGAAGCGCGCGACTACGGCCTCCTCGACACCGTCATCACCGGACGCACCTCGGTGGTCGAGAGCAACGGGGCCGCTGCGCACTCCTAGGAACAGCAGGGCGCGTCGCCGCGGATGCTGGTTGCGTCGCGGGCGTCGGCGAGGACGGTGTAGACCTCCCAGCGGGCGCCGTCGGGATCGCTCACCCAGACCTTGTCCTGCACCGCGTAGCAGCAGGTGACGTTCTCCTCGACGTCGGTGCCCAGGCCCTGCTCGCTGAGGCGGCGCGTGGTGTCGCCCACCTCGTCGGTCGACATCACCTCGACGCCGAGGTGGTTGACACTGCCGCCCCCGGCGGGGTTCTCGATGAGCACCAGCTTGAGGGGCGGGTCGGCGATGGCAAAGTTGGCATAGCCGGGGCGGCGCTTGGCGGGCTCGGCGCCGAAGAGCTTGCCGTAGAAGGCGATGGCGGACTCGATGTCGCTGACGTTGAGGGCGAGCTGGACGCGGGACATGGGGCAGACCTCCTACGAATCGACGAACGTCGATGGCTACCGGTGGGCGACAGCCTACGGCGACTCATCGACGGATGTCAATGCGTATGCCCGCAGCTCCCCGAAGAGCTCCACCAGCTCCGGAAGCTGGTAGCGCGCCTGCAGCCCCGAGGGATTCGGCAGCAGCCACACCGCCGCCCCACCGAGCCGTTCCGCCTGCAACCCCATCGCCGCCCGCGGCCGCCCGGTGGCGACGCGGTACGCCTGCATCCCCAGGAAGGCGACCACCCGCGGCGCCATCTCCTCCATCAACCGCGACACCCGCTGCACCCCGTCGCGCAGCTCCGCGGGGCTCAGCTCGCTGGCCGCCGCGGTGGTGCGGGGCACCAGGTTGGTGATGCCGATCCCCATGCCCAGCAGCTCGCGCTCCTCGAAGGGCGACAGCTGCCGCGGCGTGAACCCGGCGAGGTGGAGCACCTTCCAGAAGCGGTTGCCCGGCCGCCCGAAGTGGTGCCCGATCGCCGCCGTGTAGAGCCCGGGGTTGATGCCGACGAAGACGACGCCGAGCCCCGGCGCCACCAGGTCGCCCACCGTCCGATCACGGGCGGCCTCGAGCTGGGCGGGCGTCGGCTTCCAGGGCGTCTCGGACATCGCGGCCGTCAACGGTGGCAGATGCCGCATCGTCCGCGGATGACCACACGTTCGTCACCGCGCATACCGCCGGCCCCCCGGACAATGTCGGGCGTGACGGTGACGGCGCCCGACCCCCTGAGTCTGTTCTCACGCCTGCGTTCGGTCTGGGCCTGGAAGGACACCAAGGTGCTCTGCCTGGTCTTCCTGACCACGCAGTTGCTCGACGTGATCAGCACCCACCGCGCCCTGGCCAGCGCCCGCTTCGAAGAGGGCAACCCGTGGCTGGCCGACATGACCAACAACCATCCTCTCGTGGTGTTCGGCGCCAAGCTGCTGGCCGCGGTGCTCGTCCTCATCGTGCTGCTCTCGCTGCGCCTGCGCTGGCGCCTGCGCCGCGCGGTGCTGACGCTGTTCGCGGTGGCGAGCCTGGTCGCGCCGGTGACCAACACGCTGAAGCTGGCCGGCTACCTCTAGCCGCCACGACGCGACGAGCCGCGGCTAGTTCGACCCGGGAATGTTGAACTCGCGCTTCAGCTCGGCGCGCGCGATCGACATCTTGTGCACCTCGTCCGGCCCGTCGGCGAGACGCAGCGTGCGCGCACCCGCGTACATCTGCGCCAGCGGCGTGTCCTGCGACACACCGGCGGCGCCGAACGCCTGGATGGCGCGGTCGATCACCGTGCAGGCGACGCGCGGACCGATCACCTTGATGGCGCTGATCTCGAAGCGCGCGCCGTCCTTGCCGACGGTGTCCATCAGCCACGCTGCCTTCATCGTCAGCAGGCGTGCCTGCTCGATCTCCAACCGCGACTCGGCAATCCAGTCCTGGATCACGCCCTGGTCGGCCAGCGGCTTACCGAAGGCGACGCGCGACTTCACCCGCTGCACCATGGCCTCGTAGGCGCGCTCCGCCATGCCGATGGCGCGCATGCAGTGGTGGATGCGCCCCGGACCAAGCCGCGCCTGGGCGATCAGGAACCCGCCGCCCTCCTCACCGAGCAGGTTGGTGGCCGGCACGCGCGCGTTGTCGTAGATGACCTCGCAGTGGCCGTGTCCCTCGTCGTAGCCGAACACCGACAGGGTCCGCTCGATGGTCACGCCCGGCGTGTCGACGGGAACCAGGATCATCGACTGCTGCATGTAGCGATGCGCGTCGGGATCGGACTTGCCCATCACGATGAGGATGCGGCAGCGCGGATCGGCGGCGCCGCTGGTCCACCACTTGCGGCCGTTGACGACATACTCGTCGCCATCGCGGCGGATCGACAGCCGGATGTTGGTGGCATCGCTGCTGGCCACGTCGGGCTCGGTCATCGAGAACGCCGAACGGATCTCGCCGTTGAGCAGCGGCACCAGCCAGCGCTCCTGCTGCTCGGGAGTGCCGAACTGGGCGAGGATCTCCATGTTGCCGGTGTCCGGCGCCGCGCAGTTGAGCGCCTCGGGGGCGATGAAGCTGCGCCCGGTGATCTCCGCGAGCGGTGCGTACTCGAGGTTGGTCAGCCCCGCCCCCCAGCGCTCGTCGGGGAGGAACAGGTTCCAGAGGTTGCGCCGCCGCGCCTCACGCTTGAGCTCCTCCATCACCGGCGGTGACGTGTGCGGGTCGCCCCCCGCGTGCACCTGCTGCACGTACACCCGCTCGGCGGGATATACGTGGCTGTCCATGAAGTCGAGGAGCTTGCTCTTCAGCTCCCGGACGCGGGGGGTCTCATCGAAGTCCACGGGGGGCATTCTGCCCGAGTGTCAGGCGCCCCCGCTGGACAGCAGCCAGAGGCTGGAGCGGGGGGCACTGCAAACCCAGGCCCACGGCGCGTCGTCGGTGCGCAGGACGATGCGCACGACATCACTCATGGCACCGGCGATCCCACAACGCAAAAGGGGGCCGGAGGATCAACTCCGGCCCCCTTCCTGACGACCGACGACTACGCGTCGTAGTAGAGGAAGAACTCGTAGGGATGCGGCCGCAGGGCAACCGGGTCGACCTCGCGCTCGCGCTTGTAGGCGATCCAGGTGTAGATGAGGTCCTCGGTGAAGACCCCGCCCTTCTGCAGGAACTCGTTGTCGGTCTCCAGCGCGTCGAGCACCTCGCTCAGCGAGCCGGGGAGGTTCTTGACCTGTGCGGCCAATTCAGGATCGAGCTCGTAGAGGTCGGCCTCGACGGGCTTGGGCGGCTCGATCTTGTTGGCGATGCCGTCGAGCCCGGCCATCAGCATCGAGGCGAAGGCCAGGTACGGGTTGCAGGTCGGGTCCGGCGAGCGGAACTCCAGGCGGCGCGCCTTGGGGTTGTCGCTGTACGTCGGGATGCGGATGCAGGCGCTGCGGTTGCGCGCGCTGTAGGCCAGCTTGATCGGCGCCTCGTAGCCGGGCACCAGCCGCCGGTAGCTGTTGGTGGTCGGCGCCGCGAAGGCGAGCAGTGCGGGCGCGTGCTTGAGCAGCCCACCGATGTACCAGCGCGCCATGTCGCTGAGCAGCGCGTACCCGTCCTTGTCGTAGAACAGGTTGGTGCCGTCCTTCCAGAGCGACTGGTGCGTGTGCATGCCCGACCCGTTGTCACCGAAGAGCGGCTTGGGCATGAACGTCGCCGTGTAGCCGTTCTGGTAGCAGACGTTGCGGACGATGTACTTGTAGAGCAACACGTTGTCGGCCATCTCGACGAGCGGGCCGAAGCGCATGTCGATCTCGGTCTGGCCCGCGGTGCCGACCTCGTGGTGGTGCACCTCGACCTCGATGCCGGCCTCGATCAGCGCCAGGGTGATGCGGCTGCGCAGGTCCTGCAGTTTGTCGACCGGCGGGACGGGGAAGTACCCCTCCTTGTAGCGCGGCCGCGAGCCGAGGTTGGGCAGGCCGTTCTGGCCACTGTTCCAGATGCCCTCGATGGAGTCGATGTGGTAGTAGCCCTCGTGCGCGTTCTGGTCGTAGCGCACCGAGTTGAAGATGTAGAACTCCGCCTCTGGACCCCAGTAGCTGATGTCGGCCACACCCGAGTCGCGCAGGAACGCCTCGGCCTTGCGGGCCACGTAGCGCGGGTCGCGGCTGTACGGCGCGCGACGGATGGGGTCCTTGATGTCGCACACGATGCTCATCGTGGGAACTTCGAGGCAGGGATCCACGATGGCCGTGTCGGGATCCGGGAAGAGCAGCATGTCGCTCTCGTGGATCTTCTGGAAGCCGCGGATGCTCGACCCGTCGAAGCCGATCCCCTCGGCGAAGAGACCCTCGGTCAGCTGGCTCACCGGGACGCTGAAGTGCTGCCAGGTGCCGGGCAGATCGGTGAACCGGAAGTCCACGATCTTGACGCCCTGCTCCTTGGCCTTGTCGATGACCTGCTTCGGGCTGGTCTTCGGGGCCATGATCGACTCGTCGATCGCCATTCGTTCCTCCTGATCGCCGTGTAGTGCGCGCGGCCCGGGCGGACGGGCGGCAAGGCGCGCGAGATTCGCGGTCGTCGGGCCAAAGGGTAGGGGTCCACCGGCTCCACCTGCCATGGACGCGCCGACCGAAGCGCTCCTCAGCGATCCTGTGCGTGACGCACAGGATCAGCGCGCGAACTGCTCGAGCTTCGTGCGCAGCAGCGCGGCCTGCCCTGGGCTGGGTGCATAGAAGACGACGTCGCGATCGTCCGGTGGCGCGCCGGCCACGCCGCTGGAGGGCCAGCGGGCCACCTCGACCCAGCCGTCTGGGATGTAGGTGTGCAGCACGCCGTAGACGGCGGCGACCTGGACGCCGCTGCGGGCGGCCAGGGCCGCCACGAAGGCCCTGTCCATGGCGCCGGTGCGGTACGCCTGCAGCACCTCGTACGAGCCCAGCGCCCAGATGTCGACCAGGCCGCCGCGATGCAGCCAGGAGACCTCGCCGATGTCGTTGACCATCACCGTCTGCCCGGGATAGGCGGCGGCGAGGAAGCGGCCCAGCTCCTGCTGGTTGCGCTGGATGTCGTGGGCGGCGACCGGCGCGGTGACCTGCTCGCCGAGCTTGGGCGCGGGCAGGGCCCCGAGGAGCACGAGCGTCGCGGCGGCAGCGGGGACCAGGCGGCGGGCGGCCAGCGGCCGCACCTCGGGCAGTGAGCGCAGGGCGAGCAGGGTGCCGCCGATCAGCAGGTAGCCCTGGTAGCGGTCGTACCAGCCGAACCTGGCATAGGCGGCGTGCACCAGGACGGCCGCGCACCAGGCGACCCAGAGCCCGCTCTGGGCACCGCGGGTGCGGCGCAGGACCAGGTAGACGAGGCCGGCGCCGAGCAGCGCGAGCACCTGGAGGTCGGAGGACAGCGTGTCCACCACGGCGTGCAGCGGGGGGACCCAGGCCGCCAGCCCCTGCCCGGAGCCGAGGCCGGACTTGGCCAGCACCGAGTTGGGCAGGAAGTACTGGCCGTGGGCGAGGTTGACCGCGCCCAGCCCGGCGGTGACCAGCAGCGGCGGGAGCAGGAATGCCCAGAGCTCGGGGCGGCGCAGGCGCGCCAGGCATTCCCTCGGCGACGCCGAGGGCACGACCAGCAGGGCGAGCGCGGCGCCGCCGGCGACGAAGAGCGTCTCGTAGCGGATGGCACCGGCGACCAGGGCGAGCGCGGCCAGCCCGAGCAGCTCGCGACGGCTGAGGCGCCGCCGCAGGGCGCGCTGGAGCATGAGCAGCAGGCCGACGACGAGCAGCGCGTGCAGGGTGTGCTCCATGCCCAGCAGCACCAGCGCCGGCAGATACAGGGCGACCGGCAGCAGCACGTAGGCGGCGCCGCGGAGCAGGGCGTGGGGCAACGTGAAGAGGAAGCTCTGGGCGCGCAGCACGAGGACCAGCACGCCCGCGGCGGCGAGCAGGTTGAGGGCCAGCGGGAACCACTCGGCGGCGCCGGGCCCCACGCGGATGAGCGCGGCCAGCATCGCCACCCAGCCCGGCGACGACGAGGCCGACTCGTAGACCCCGGGGACCACGCCGTAGCTGCCGTGCACGGCCAGGTTGCGGGCCATGCTGAGGTGGATGTACGGGTCGTCGATGACGTAGGTGAAGCTGCCGCCGTTGGCGTGGAGGGTGAGGCCGACCAGGGCGCCGACGGTCGCGGCGAGGGTGGCGAGGCCGGCCACGGTGGCGACACGGCGACGCGTGACGATCAGGGTCGGGCCGGCGGCCGCCGCAGCGGCGACGGCGCGCTGCGAGGCCCCGAGGCGCACGCCGGCGGACACATCTGTGCTCACCGACCGATTGTCCCGAGCACACGGCGTGCAGGACTGGGCTCGTTGCCGCCCTGTCGCCAGGACGCGGCAGCGCGTCTCGCCCCGTCGTCAGGGCGCGGCGACAGCCGCGCCGGTCAGGCGGTGGGGACGGGCTTCAGCTCCAGGAGCCGGAGGCGGGTGCCCTCCTTGTCCTTGAAGTAGTCGCGATTGATCTCCGTATAGACGGCCCACTGGTCGGGCACGTCCTCCTCGGCGAAGATCGCGTCCACCGGACAGGGATCGACGCACGCCCCGCAGTCGATGCACTCGTCCGGGTCGATGTAGAGCATGCGGTCCTCATCGGCCCCGATGATGCAGTCGACCGGGCACACCTCGACGCAGGACTTGTCCTTGACGTCGACGCAGGTCTCGGCAATCACGTAGGTCATAGCGGGGGCGAGTGTAGCAAGGGCAAAGACGGGCAAGCCCCATACGGCGCCATCGACGCGGATAGACTTGCGCCCCATGGACATGCTGGCGGCGCTCGACCGGGCCCAGGAGGGTGCGTCGCGACGTCTCCACGGCGCCGGCCGCGACGCCTGGTCGAACCCCACGCCCTGCAGCGAATGGGATGTCCGGGCCCTGGCGCAGCACCTCATCGGCGGCAACCGCATGGCGGTCGTCCTCTTGGACGGCGCCAGCGCGGAGGAGGCGATGGCCGTCGCGCGCGCCGCGGCGGAGGCGGCCGGGGACGATCTCGCCAACGCGTTCGACGAGAGCGCCGCCGCCCAGCGCGAGGCCTTCGCCAGGCCGGGCGCGCTCGACCGCACCGTCCACCACGTCGTCGGCGACATCCCCGCGCAGTGGCTGCTCGGCTTCCGTCTCGCCGACAACCTCGTCCACTCCTGGGACCTCGCCCGCGCCCTCGGCGTCGACGCCAGCCTCGACCCGCAGGCGCTCGAGGCGGTCTGGGCCTTCGCCCAGCCACTCAGCGAGGGCATGCGCTCCAGCGGCCGCTTCGGTCTCGGCGCCAGCGGCACGCTCGCCGAGGATGCACCCCTGCAGGACCGCGTCCTCGACCTGCACGGCCGCCGCCCGTAGCGCGACGGCGCCCGGCTCTGGCCGGCTCCGCCGGCACCCCCCCTGGCACGCCGACGCCCCGCCCGGAGCGTTCTCCGAACGGGGCGCCGCGGATTGCCTCGGAGGGGCCTCAGTGCCCCCAGTGCTCGGGCACGCGGTGCTGGACGATGTCCTCGCCCTTCTCACCGGTGCGGATGCGGATGGCCTCGTCGACCGGCAGGATGAAGATCTTCCCGTCGCCGACCTCGCCGGTGCGCGCCGCGGCCAGGATGGCCTCGACGACGCCGTCGACCCGAGACGCGGGCACCACCACCTCGACCTTCACCTTGCGCTGCAGGGAGATGTTGGCCCGGGCCCCGCGGTACACCTCGGTGTAGCCGCGCTGGGCCCCGCACCCGACCACCTCGGTGACGGTCAGTCCGGAGATCCCCAGGCCGTCAAGCCCGTCCTGTACGGCCTGCAGCCGGTCCGGCCGGATGATCGCCTCGACCTTCTTCATACCCGTGTCTCCGCTGGCGTGCCGGCCGTGGCCACCACCCGTGCGGGCTCGGCGACCGCATCAGGATGGATGTAGGCGCCACCAGGGACCGGCATGAACTGTTCGGGGTAACCCCACATGCCATGTTCGCTGATGTCGAGGCCGTTGATCTCTTCTCGTTCGCTGACCCGCAGGCCCACGGTCTTCTTGATGATCCAGAAGAGCGAGTAGCTGAGGATGAAGACCGTGGCGAAGCAGACGAACACCGAGAGGGCCTGCACGCCGAGCTGGTGAGGGCCGGCGCCATAGGCGAGGCCGCCCTGGCCGACGCCGTTGAACTTGGCCAGCGCGGGATCGGCGAACAGGCCCAGCGACAGGGTGCCCCAGATGCCGGCCAGGCCGTGCGCGCTGAGGGCGCCGACCGGGTCGTCGAGCCACTTGTCGATGAGCAGCACTCCGTAGACCACGATCACACCGGCGACCGCGCCGATGACGATGGCTGCCCACGGTTCCACGTAGCCCGATGGAGCGGTGATGGCCACCAGCGCGGCGATGGCGCCGTTGCCGATCATGCCGACGTCCAGCGTCCTCTGTGCCATCCAGATCGCACCCATGGCGGCGATGGCACCGGCCGCGGCCGCGAGGTTGGTGGTGATGACGACGTCGGCGAAGTGCAGGCTGGTCGCGTTCAGCGTCGACCCGGGGTTGAAGCCGAACCACCCGAACCACAGGATGATCACGCCCAGCTGGGCGAGCGGCATGTTGTGGCCAGGGATGGCATTGGGCCTTTTGTCCCTGCCGTATTTGCCGATGCGCGGCCCGAGCAGGAGCAGTCCGGCGAGACCCGCGGTGGCACCGGTGAGATGGACGACGGTGCTGCCGGCGAAGTCCTGGCCACCCAGCTGCATCAGCCAGCCGCCGCCGAACAGCCAGTGGCTGATCATCGGGTAGATGAAGCCGGAGAAGGGGATCGCGAAGAGGATGTAGACGATGAACTTGGTGCGCTCCAGCATCGTGCCCCACACGATGGCCAGCGACACTGCGCAGAAGACGAACTCGAAGAACCACTGCGCCGCGCCCGGAACGGTCAGCGTGTTGAGGAACGAACCGTCGACGGTGCTGCCGGGGTGGAAGGTGGGCAGGAAGCCCGAGTGGCCGATCACCTGGCCGATCCAGCCGCTCGCGGTGCCGAAGGCCACCGCGAAGCCGACGAACCAGTACATGATCGAGGAGATGCTCAGGTTGACGACGATCTTGGCCACAACAGTGCCGACGTTCTTCATGCGGCTGAAGCCGACTTCGAGCATCGCGAAGCCGGCCTGCATGAAGAGGACCAGACACGCGGCCACCACGGTCCACACCGTGTCGGCGGCGATGCCGGCGGCTTGAGTCGCCGTCTTGTCGGCGCTCTGGGCGAGTACCGCGACGGGCAGCGCTGCCGCCGCCACCGCCAAGCCCAGCGCCATCCGGATCCGAGTTCGTCCTAGCACGTTGACCTCCATCCCACGGGACCTGTGCGCACGGCACAGGACCCCTCTGTCGATTCGCCCTCCAGGCTCAGGGGAGGAGTGTGGCTTTCAGCAGGGCCAGAAACCTTCGCTGCGCCCGCACGAATCAATCCCAGCCGATCTTGTGCGCAGCGCCCTAAGGATCTTGCGGTTCACCCTTGGGAATGTGCTCAGCGACGTGAGGCGGCGGCGACCCGGGGGCTGGGCGCGCTGACCAAACCGTCAGTCTCGCCCGAGGCCTGGAGCACCTCGCGCACCCGCAGGCAGAGGTGCAGGTTGAGCCGCACCTCCGGGTCGTCGAGGCGCAGCCGGCCGATCTCCTCGATGCGGCGCAGCCGGTAGAGCACGGTGTTGCGGTGCAGGTGGAGCGCGTGGGCCATCTCCGTCGGGGAGCCGTGGGCGCGGAAGAACGCCTCCAGGGTCAGCATCAGCCCGGCGCCGGTACGGCGGTCGTACTCCAGCAGCGAGCGCACCTGGTCGTCGTAGAACTCGCGCAGCTCGGGATGCCCCTGCAGGGCGTAGAGCAGCCGGTACAGGCCCAGCTCACCGAAGCCCACCACCCGGCCAGCGCCGAAGAGGCGGGTGCCCATGGTCAGCGCCTGCTCCGCCTCGCGGTAGGAGGCGCGCACGCCGCCGATCCCCGGCTTGGGGCGCCCCAGCCCCACCGACACCTGGTCGCTGCCCACCGCGCCGGCGCACTCCAGGCGCAGGTCGGAGGCGAGGCGGCGCAGCGCGGCCGTCTCGATCGCCTCGTGGTGCGGCACCACCGCGGCGAGGCCGCCGCCGCGCACTGTGCACAGCGCACCAGGCGAGCGGCGGCGGATCCAGCCGTGGCCGGCCAGGAGCATCTGGTGGCGCACCCGCGCACCCGCCTCGACCGCGCCGTCGAGGCGCGCCACCAGCACGGCGGTGCCCTGGTCGAGGTCGAAGCCGAGGCGCTCGGCTCGCTCGCGGACCACGTCCTCCGAGGAGTACGTCCCCGCCAGCAGCGACTCGACGAACTCGCCCTCGAGCTCGTCCCTGGCGACGCGCACGGCACGCTCGCGGTCGAGCTCGATGGCGCAGGCGCTGGCGGCGCGGGCCACGGCCAGGCGGGCGACCTGGTCGAGCGCCGCCTCGGGCGCGATCACCGAGATCAGGCCGCCGATGCCGTCGCGCACGGGCACCGGCGAGACCAGGCGCGCCAGCCCCTCGCCGCCCAGCTTGAACTCGTGCACCGGCGGGTCGGAGGCGAGCACGGCGATGCTCTCCGCCCAGCGCCGCACCGCCGCGTGGTCGGCGACCAGCGCCTCCGCCACCGCGGGGACGCGCGCGCTCTCCGAGGCGTGCTGCACGGTGCCGTCGAGGTCCTGCCAGGCGACGGCGTGGCCGGTGATGTCGGCCAGCCGGTCGACGATGGCGGGGGTGCCGGCGCCGCCGATGGCCAGCTCCATGAGCTGGGTGTGCAGCTCCTGCTGGCGCTCGTGGAGGAGGGTGCGCTGCTCCAGGATGAAGCGCACCACCCGCTGCTGGACGTCGTTGGCGTGCGAGTTCTCGGGCAGCCGCAGCAGGGGCATGAGCAGGGCGTCGGCGAGCTGGATGCTGCTCGCCGGCACGTCGCCGATCACGGCCACGCCGACGCCGCCGTGGTCGGCGAAGCTCTGCATCACCTGGGAGAGGTCCAGGCGCTCGTCGAGCAGCTTGATGCTCTTCACCGGCACGAAGGCCATCTCGCCGCCCTTGACCGACTCGAAGGCGGGCGGGCGGGTGCGCAGCGCGGTGGCCCACTCGACGCGGCGTTCCAGGCCGGCACCGCCGCCGAGCAGCTCGGTGTCGGGGGGGAGCACCCCGCGCCAGATGTCCTTGACGGTGATCATCTCGGGCGGGTGCCCGTCATGCCCGCTCGAGGTACTGAGATACCTCCCAGGGGGTCACCTGCTGGCGGTACTCGCGCCACTCCACCAGCTTGGCTTCGAGGAAGCGCTCGGCGAGGTGGTCGCCCAGCGCGTCGAGCACGACGTCGTCCTGGCGGAAGGCCTCGATGGCGTCCTTGAGGTTGTCGGGCAGCACGCCGACGTTGCGCCGCTCCAGCTCGACGTCGTCGAAGCCGTAGAGCGCCTCCTCGACCGGCGGCGGCAGGGGCAGGCGGCGCTCGATGCCGTCGAGCCCGCAGCGCAGCATCACCGCGTAGGCGAGGTAGGGGTTGCACGACGGGTCGGGGCTGCGCAGCTCGATGCGGGTCGCCTCGGTGCGGCCGACGTGGGGGATGCGCACCAGGGCGCCGCGGTTGGTGCGCGCCCAGGAGACGAACACCGGCGCCTCGAAACCGCGCACCAGTCGCTTGTACGAGTTGACCAAGGGGGCGAGCACCAGGCACATGCCGGCGGCGTGGTGCAGCTGCCCGGCGATGAAGTGCTTGGCGACGTCGCTGAGGCCGTACTCGTCGCGCGCGTCGGCGAAGGCGTTGGTGCTGCCGCCGATGTCGTAGAGGCTCTGGTGCACGTGCATGCCGCTGCCGTTGACGTCGCGGAAGGGCTTGGGCATGAAGCTGGCCAGCAGCCCCGCCTGCTGCGCCACCGCCTTCAGCGTGTAGCGGAAGGTG
Source organism: Candidatus Dormiibacterota bacterium (assembly GCA_035995545.1). Classification (GTDB taxonomy): domain Bacteria; phylum Chloroflexota; class Dormibacteria; order Aeolococcales; family Aeolococcaceae; genus DASRDZ01. The sequence goes on along the minus strand of DASYKI010000015.1, from coordinate 7,486 downwards.
ACCACGTCGTCGGCCGACTTGAGCGCACCGGCGGCGGAGAAGTCGATCTCGTGCTGCCCCCCGGCGACCTCGTGGTGCGCGGTGTTGACCCCGATGCCGAGCGCCTGCAGGGCGCTGACCATGGCCTGGCGCACGGTGACCGACTGGTCCGTCGAGAAGTCGAAGTAGCCGGCGCGATCGTGGGGCAGCGGCTCCACCTGCCCCGACTCGCCGCGGCGCAGCAGGAAGAACTCCACCTCAGGGCCGCAGCGGTACTCGAAGCCGAGGGCGTGGGCCTGCTCCACGGCGCGGCGCAGGGCGCCACGGGGATCGCCGGGGTAGGCCTCGCCGTCGGGCGTGTGCGCCCAGCAGATCAGCCGTGCCGTGGGCGGGGTGCCCGCCCAGGGCAGCAGGCGGAAGGTCTCCAGGTCGGGGACCAGGTACATGTCGGACTCGGCGGTCCTGGCCACCGACTCCACCGAGGAGCCGTCGAACCAGGTGCCGTGCTCGATGGTGTCGGACAGGTCCTCGGCCGGGATGGTCACGGTCTTGACCGCCCCCATCACGTCGGTGAACTGCAGGTCGATGTAGCGCACCCCAGCACTCTGGGCGCGCTGCAGCACGTCGGCGGCGAGGTTGGTCTCGGTTCGGCTTGCCATGTGGCAATGGCTCCTGATCTCTTGCGCAGGGTGCACAAAGTCTTCCAGCGAGATCATGGTACGTGGCGCCCATGCACCCATGGCTCACGCGCCGTGTCCAAGTTCGGACGCCCCGCTCTCATGCACGGCGCCCAAAGCCAACCCGGGGGAGCAGATGCTCCCCGCCGGCGGAGCCCTAGCGGACGGTCACCGCGGCGGTACCGCTGACCGTGCCGACCTTGGCGGTCACCGTGCCCGAACCGGTTCTCCTGCCGGTGAACTTGCCGGGGGTGGAGGTCGAGAAGGTGCCCAGCGTCGAGGGGCTGACCGACCAGGCCACCGAGCTCAGCGACACGGCGTTGCCGTAGGCGTCGCTGCCCTTGGCGCTGAAGGTCACGGTGCGGCCGACCCGGACGCTGGTGCTCGACGGCGAGACGGTGATCTTGGAGAGCGCCCCCGCCTTGACCGACTCGGTCCGGGTGCCCGAGGTGTAGCCGGTGCCCGACGCGGTGAGGGTCGGGCTGCCCGCGGCGGTGTCCTGGTAGTAGAAGGTGCCGCTGCCACCGCTGCCCACGCTGACGGTCAGCGTGCTCGACCACGGACCGGTCGACGAGGTGGCGAAGCTGCCCTTCGAGGACGACGAGCTCAGCCCGACGCTGAGCGTGGAGGTGGGGGCGGGCGTCGCCGTGACCGTCATCGCGGTGCTGGGCTGGCCGGCGGTGAGCGTCTGCGCCGCCGAGAGCGAGAGCGAGCCGGGCGTCGGCGGCGGCGGCCCGGGGGGACCGCCGGCAAAGGCGGTGAGGGTGTTCGGTGTGCCCAGGCCGGTGGGACCGTCGTAGCCGGCCACCGCCGTGCAGAGGTAGGTGCCGCCGCAGCTGCCGTTGCTGCCCGAGGTGATGTCGTTGAGCGAGGCGGCGTGGCCGTAGGGGTACGAGGCGGGCGTGTCGCTCGACCCCGGGGTGCCGGCGAGGGCGTAGACGCCGGCCACGATGGGCGCGGCCACCGAGGTGCCGCCGAAGACCTCGAAGCCGGGGTCGCCGTAGGTGTCGTAGACCCAGACGCCCGTGTTCGGGTCAGCCACGGCAGAAACATCGGAGACGGTGCGCCGTCCGCAGCCGCCGTCGGTCTGCCAGGAGGGCTTGCTCTCGTATCCGCTGCAGCCGCTGCCGGCGCCGCTCCACGCGGTCTCGGTGGCGTTGCGGGTGCCGGTGTGGGTGGCCTGGTTCAGCGTCGTGCCGCCCACCGAGGTGACGTAGTGCGACGCGGCGGGGAACTGCACGCCGTAGCCGCTGTCGCCCGAGCTGACGGTGATGGCCACGCCGGGATGGTTGTAGTACGTGGCGCTGTCGACGGTCTCGCCGCTGTACTCGGTGCCGCCGTAGCTGTTGCTCACCGCCATCGCGCCCATGGTCACCGCGCGGTTGACGGCGGTGCCCAGGTCGGTCAGCGAGTTGCTGCTCGCCTCGACGAGGAGGATCTTGCAGTTGGGGCAGATGGCGCTGACCATGTCGAGGTCGAGCGAGATCTCCTGCGCCCAGCCGTAGTCGGCGGCGGGCGGAGTGGTGCCGCCGTTCTGGTTGACCTTCTTGAAGCACCCGCTGGCGGTGGTGCAGGCGGGAAGCCCGAAGTGCGAGCGGTACTGGGCCAGGTCGGCCTCGGCGTTGGGGTCGTCATAGGCGTCGACGACGGCGACGGTGAGTCCCGTTCCGCCCGAGCTGCTCAGGTTGTACGCGGAACGCAGGAAGGCGGGGTCATACGCGCCGTTGTTGCCGACCACGTTCGGCGAGACCGTGCCGTTGGGCGCCGGACGCTTCGACGTCGCAGCGGCGTCGGTGCGCTTGTGCGCGTGGCAGAAGGCCGAGCCCGGCGACACCAGGTCGGAGCAGACGGTGACGTCCTGCTCGCCGTTGTTGCCGCTGTACTGATGGTGTCCCGCGCTCGCATTCGCGGCGCTGCCGGGACCGTCCTGCGCGAACGCGCTCTGCGCCGTGGCCATGCCGAAGCCGAGCACCGCGACGGCTGCTCCCAGCACGAAGCGGATGCGATGGGTCCCCTGGGTCATGGTCACGTCCCTCGACAGCATGGCTCGCCGGTTGCGCTGAGCACGTTATTCTGCGCCGTCTCCGGACACAAGTCATGAATGTCAAGACTTGTCAATGCGCTTGGGGTATTGCCCTTTCTGGCGGCCCGGGCCGGGGGGACCCGCGAATGCCTGGGCGATGCCCATCCACTCCTGGGCACGGTCGCCCTCGACGCGCAGGTCGGTGTCGGCGATGTGGCGGCGCTGCGTGGTCACCAGGCAGAAGTCGAGGGCGTCGCCGGTGACTGTGTCCGGTGTTGTCTCGGGACCCCATGTCCACGTGCTGGCGTCGGGCGCCCGGAGCTCGACGCGGACCTCTGTCGGGGGGAGCTCGCGCCCGTGCTGCGCGTAGTTGAAGGGACGCGCGCGCACCGCGATATGGGCGATGTGGCGCAGCCGCGCGGTGGGCACGCGCTCGGCGTGCAGCGCGTCGGCGACGTCCTGGCCGTGGATCCACGTCTCCATCAGGCGCGCGCTGAGGAACGAGAGCATGCCCATGGGCGGGCCGTACCACGGCACCCTGGCGGCCGGGTCGAGCGTTGTGGCGGCGGCGATGAGCGCGTCGCGGCCGGCGCGCCAGTCGGCGAGCAGGTCCTCGGTGCTGAGCGTGCGGGCCGGTTCCAGGGTGGCGGCCATCCAGCCGTCGGGGTCGGCCACGATCTCCGCCAGCCCGGCCACGAACCCCTCCGGGTCCGTCATCGCCCGCACGGCCTCGCGGTCGAAGAAGGCGAGATGGGCGACCTGGTCGCGCACCGTCCACGGCTCCGCGGGCGTCGCCGTGTCCCATCGCGCCGGGCTCAGCGGGGCGACGATGCCGTCGAGTGCGGCGTGCTCGGCGTCGAGGTCGGCGAGGATGCCGGGGAGGTCGGGTCGGCTCACGAGCGCGGCAGGGTGATCAGCGTGGCAGGCGAGACCTGCGCACCAGCCTCGCCACGTGCACGGCAGCCGGCGCCCCAACGGCGATCACCCCCGCAAGCGACGCCAGCACCAGCGGATTCGGCGCGCCCCCACCGCCCCCGCCACCGGGAGCGGTGCTCGTGCCCGCCAGTGGCGGCGCCCCGCTGTGGCCTGCCGGATCGGCCGTCGCGGTCGCCACAGCAGCGGCGACGTCCGCGGTCGGCGAGGGCGTGGCATGCCCCGAGGCAGGCACCGGCGCGGCCGTCCGCTGTCCGGCCGGAGGTGCCGTACCGGTCCGAGGCGCCTGCGTCGGTGGCGGCGCGAAGCTCTCCGACTTGCCCCCCGGCCCGACCAGCCCCGCGGGAGCCACCGGCGCGCTGCTCGACGGCGCCCCGCAGCGCCCGCTCGGCGACACCCCCAGCGCCAGCGCCGCGTCGAGCTGCGGAAACCCGTCGCTGCTGGTCGCGGTCCGCGTCGATACCGTGCGCATCGCCTGTGCAGCGCTCATCCCGGTTGCCATGAGCTGGGCCAGCACCCCGGCGACGTGCGGCGCCGCGAACGACGAGCCCTGCCCGATGGCGTACTGCACATCGCCCTTGGTGATCCAGGTGGAGACGATCTCATTGTGGATGGTGGCCTGGTCCTGCGACGGCGCGTCGCCGCCCGGTGCGTACACGCTGATGCCGTAGCCGTAGTTGGAATAGCCGGCCACGGTGTCCGAGGGCCCCAGCGCCCCCACGATGACCGCCTGCGTGTTCTGCCGCAGGGCGACGTAGTCCGAGGTGGGGATTCCGCTGTTCCCGGCGGCCACCGCGACGGCGACGCCCTTGGACACCGCGTACTGGATCGCCTGGGTGATGGGTGCGCTGCTGCCCACCGCCACGCCGCTGCCCTTGATCACCTCGCCGGGACCGATGCTGATGTTGATCACCTGGGCCCCGTGGTTGGCGGCCCACTTGATCCCGTAGCTGATGTCGCTCTCGTAGCCGCCGCCGTCGCTGCCCAGCACCTTGACGATCAGGGCCTTGGCGTCCGGCGCCACCGCGGCCATTCCCTGGCCGTTTGCGGTGTTTGCCACCATGATCCCGGTGGTCATCGAGCCGTGGCCGTGGTCGTCCTGCACGGCCGCCTGACCCGTGCCCGACGGCGAGTTCTCATCGGACGCGCTCCGGCCCAGGAAGGCGGCGCCCGCGACGAGCTTGCCGGCCAGGTCGGGATTGCCGAAGTTTGCCCCGGTGTCGATGTCGGCGACGAGGATGCCCTGCCCCGTGCTGGCGCACCACGCCGCCGGGGCGTTGATCCCGGGCGAAGGGCCCAGCCCCCACTGGTCGTGGTCGGTGACGAAGAAGTAATCGTTGGGGTACGAGGTCGCCGCCGCCGCCGCACCGCTCACGTTGAGCAGCGCGGCCGCCGCCGCGGCAAGGGCGATCGCCGTGCGCTTCACACAAGGACTGACGCCCGGGCCGGGCTCAGTCTTGCACCCGCAGCTCCGCGGGAATGCCGCGACTGCGGCAGATCTGCGCATAGACGGCGGCGCTCGGCTTTGCACAGCGCTCCAATGTGGCCATGTCGACTGCAGACAGTCCGAAGCGCTGTGAGAATCCCTCCGCCCACTCGAAGTTGTCCCACGCCGTCCAGTGCATGTAGCCGCGCACGTCGACGCCCTCGGCGATGGCGCGATGCACGGCTTCGAGATGCTCGACGAGAAAGCGGGGACGCAGCTCGTCGTGCTCGTCGGCGACGCCGTTCTCGGTGATCATCACCGGCAGCCCGCCGCTCTCGCGGTGCACCAGGTGCAGTGCACGGCGCAGGCCGTCGGGCTCGATGGCCCAGCCGAAGGTGTTGAGCGGACGTCCGGGCGGCGGACCCTGGCGGGCGAAGAGCTCGCGGGGACGGCGCAGGTCGAACGTGAGGACGTCGTCGCAGTAGTAGTTGAGGCCGACGTAGTCGAGCGATCCGGCCAGCTCGGGGACGCGCTCGCCGCGACCGACCGGCGGCAGCAGGCGCCCGCTGCGGCAGGCGCGCAGCCACCAGCGGTTGAAGACGAAGTCGGGCACCGCGGCGACGGCGCGGTCGAGCGCCGACGCGGGATTCGCCGGCAGCAGCCCGCGCACGTGATGCGCCACCGACACCCGCGCCTCGCGCCCGTGCGCGGCCGCGACACGGCGCAGCGCGTAGGCTGCGGCCGCGTGCATCCTGGCCAGGCCGCGCACCGCGGCGAAGGTGCGCAGCAACGAGGTCTCCCCCGGTGGCCACTCACCGCGCAGCGAGCCCACCGTGGCCAGCACCACCGGTTCGTTGACGGTGATCCACCAGCGCACCCCGGCGGCGAATGCCTCCGCGCATGCGGCCGCGTAGCGGGCAAAGCGCAGAGCGGCCCGGGGTGCACGCGCACCGCCCGCATCGGCCAGCCAGAGCGGCAGGGTGAAGTGGTGCAGGGTGACCACCGGCTCCATCCCCAGCGAGCGGCAGGTGCGCACGACGTCCGCGTAATGGGCGAGCGCGTCGCGGTCGAACTCACCCTCGCGCGGCTCGACCCGCGACCACTCCACCGAGAAGCGATGCGCGTTCTGGCCACTCTCCGCCAATTCACGCAGGTCCTCGCGGTAGCGCTGGTAGTGTCCGATGGCGCGCGTGGCGGTCGAACCGTCCTTGATGCGTCGGGGCTGCTGCTCCCAGCGCGACCAGTCGTTGAGGTTGCCGCCCTCGACCTGGTGCGCCGCCGTGGCGCAGCCGAACAGGAATCCCTCCGGAAAGAGGAGGGCCCCGCTGTCCTGCCGCGCCAATGCGAAGCCGGCGAGGCTAGGCGAACGTCTTCATGAGGGCGTCCCAGCCCTCACGGTCGATGCGCAGGTCGCTCTCGCTGAGCTGGGCCAGCGGCCGCGAAGCCACCTTCTCGCGGGCGAGCAGGTCGGACGCGTCGGGCTCGATGTAGAGCAGGCCGGTCACCAGCTCGCCGCGCTGACGTCCCTCCATGATCACGCGCTGGGCGTCCATGGCGTCGGTGGCGTCGTAGTCGACGTCGAGCTTGCGCAGCAGGATGTGCGAGCCGTCCTGCAGCTCGACGTCCTGCACCGTGCCCGGCTCGTAGTCGACGCTCACCTCTTCGTAGTGGGCGATGAAGTCGGGCGTGTGCAGCAGGATGTCGTGCTCCTTGACGTAGGCGTACGACTTGGTCGAGCCCTCGTGGTCGTTGAAGGTGACGCAGGGGCTGATCACGTCGAGCACCGCGGTGCCGCGGTGGGCGAAGGCCGCCTGCAGCAGCGGAACCAGCTGCTTGCCGTCGCCGCTGAAGGACCGGGCCACGAACGTGGCGCCCAGCTCGATGGCCAGGCCGCAGATGTCGATGGTCTCGAACTCGTTGACCTGGCCCTTCTTCATCCTGCTGCCCCGGTCGGCGGTGGCGGAGAACTGGCCCTTGGTCAGCCCGTAGCAGCCGTTGTCCTCGACCACGTAGGTGCAGTCGAGGTTGCGCCGCACCAGGTGGCAGAACTGGCCGAGGCCGATCGAGGCGGTGTCACCGTCGCCGCTGATGCCCAGCACCACCAGGTCGCGATTGGCCAGCTTGGCGCCGGTGGCCAGCGACGGCATGCGGCCGTGCACACCGTTGAAGCCGTGGGCGCGCTCGACGAAGTAGGCGGGCGTCTTCGAGGAGCAGCCGATGCCGCTCATCTTGGCCAGCATGTGCGGCTCGACGCCGAAGTCGTAGAGCGCCTTGATCAGGTGGTTGGTGATCGAGTTGTGGCCGCAGCCGGCGCACAGTGTGGTGGGCGCGCCCTTGTAGATCTCGCGGGTGAGACCGAGCCGGTTGGTGTTGGGTGCGGGAGGGGCGACAGCCATGGCGTTATGCGGACCTCTGGACGCTCACCGCCGCGGGGGGGGGGGGGGCGGG
>DASYKI010000014.1:0-47015 GCA_035995545.1 Candidatus Dormiibacterota bacterium | reverse complement strand
CGCCGGCAGCGAGGGATACAGGGCCAGCAGCGACACCATCATCAGCGACCCCGCGCCCACCGAGGTCATGCCGAACACCAGCCCGCCGGCGGCGCCCAGCAGCAGGGTGGGCAGCGGGCGCGCGGCGATCTGCCGCGGGTGCAGGTCGACGACCTGGCGCCGCCGCATCACCAGCGTACGAAAGCCCAGACCGGCGGCCGCGATCAGCAGCATCACGGCGATGCCGGTCTGCAGCGCCTGCTGCACGGCCGCTCCGGCACCGACCAGGTGGTCGAGAACCGCGCCGGCGAACCCGGCCGGCACCGAGCCGATGGCGAGCCACAGCACGATGCCCTTGTGCACGGTGCGGCGGCGCAGGTGGATGGCGGCGCCCAGCGGGCGCGTCACCATCGACACGACGATGTCGCTCGACACCGCCGCGGCCGGCGGGAGACCGAAGAGCACGACCAGCACCGGGGTGAGCAGCGAGCCGCCGCCCGCACCGGTGATGCCGACCAGCATGCCCACCAGCAGCCCGGCGACGGCGAGCAGGATGTCAACGTGCACGGGTGACACCGCGAAGTCCCGGCCTGGCGAAGAAGTCGAGGATCACCTGCGCGGCGCCCGGCGTGGTGGCGTTGCCCAGCGGCCAGGAGTGGTCGCCACCCAGGTAGGTGGCCAGGGCGATGCGGTTGCCCGCGGTGCAGCCGTCCCAGGTCGCCAGGGTCATGCCGCCCGCCTGCGCGGTGGTGCTGGCGCTGCACGCGTCCAGCCGCGCCAGCGCCGCGATCTCGGTGGTCACCGCGGGTGAGCTGACCCCGTTGTCGCCGGGCTGGTAGGCCCATTCGGGATCTGCGGTGCCGGCGAGCTGCAGCAGGGTGAGCGGCGCCGTCACCGCGCAGTCGGTGGGCAGCGCGTTGACGACGGCGATGCCGTCGACCAGGCCTGGCGCCTGGCAGGCCACCGTGTAGGCGAGGCGGCCGCCGTTGCTGTAGCCGACCAGGTCGATCTGCCGTACGCGGCCGGGGTCGACGGCGGCGACCAGCTGGCGGAGGAACTGGACATCGTCGACGCCCGTCTGCGCGGCCACGCCGCAGCAGTACCCGGCGTTCCAGGAGGTGCCGATGCCCGCCGGGTAGACCAGGGTGACACCCGTTTGTGCCACCAGTGGCAGGATCGCGTCGCGCTGCAGCTCGACCTGCGGGGTCACCCAGCGGCCGTGCAGGACGACCAGGATGGTGCCCGACGGTGTGCCGCCCGGATCGACCTGCACCCAGCTGCGCTTCTGCCCGGCGACGACGATGGCATGCACGGTGGTCACGGGGGCCGGCGCGGGCGTGGCACTCGCAGACGCAGTCGCGCTCGCACTGGCCACCGGTGCCGCCGAAGCCGGCGAGATCGTCGCCGCCGCGGACGTCACCGTGCGCGTCGCAGTGCTCGGCGCCACGGTGGACGATGCCTCCACCAGTCGCCACGCCACCCCCGCACTCGCCAGCGCAACCAGCGAGGCCAGCAGCGGGAGGGCGACCCGTCGCCGCGGCCCCATGGTCAGGCCGCGCCCGAGCCGTCAGTACTGCTGGCGCGGATCATCGTAGTGCTTGAACTCGATGACGTTGTTCGACGGGTCGGCGAGGAAGATGGTGCGGTGCCTCGCCGGCGTGCCGTCGAAGCGCACGCTCACGTCGGAGAGCACGGGCAGGCTGTGCTCGTGAATGGTGTTGACCATCCGGTCGAAGTCGGCGCCGTCGGCGAAGCTGAGGCCGAAGTGATGCGGGTACGGCAGCGGCGCGTCGGCCACCTCGTCGGAGAGGTGGCAGACCACCTGGTCGCCGAAGAAGTCGAAGGTCACCCGATCGTCGTAGCGGCGGGCGAGCCGGGCGCCGAGCCCGTCGGCATAGAACACGACGGCCTCGTCGAGGTCGCGCGCCGGCACGGCGATGTGGCAGGCGTTGGCGGTGGCGCGCATGGCGATCAGGCCGCCGTCACCACGGCCTGCGCGGGAACCTGCACGGGCGTCGCCGTGGCCAGGTGCGGCGAGCGATGCAGCAGGGTGTCGGCGCGCAGGCCGAGGCGCAGCGTCTCCACCCCGACGACGTCGGCGGCGGCGATGTTGCCCAGGTTGACCGCGGGTCCGACGGCGTGGATCAGCTCGACCTGGAGGTCCTTGGTGGGCGCCTCGAACACCAGTCGCGTCGGGTCGATGCTGGCCAGCACGGCCTCGAGGACGTCGGCGCGGAGGCGCCCGTTGCGATCCGCCATGCCGCTGCGCCCGCTCTCGCGAGTCTCGGTGATCACCAGCGAGGCGCCGGCGTCGAGGTCCATGGCGATCGCCTCCACCCACTGCGCGGGGGTGAGCTGGTCGGAACGCTGGACGTCCTTGAATCCCACCTCGGAGAGCACCACGAACTCGGTGGCCAGCCGGCGCACACACGCAGCCTTCATCTCCTGGTCGAGCGGGACGGTCCCGTTGGAGACCTCGACGTGGGTCGCGCCGCTGCGGCGCAGCAGGCCGACGAACTCGGGGAGCCGGTTGTCCCACAGGTAGCGCTCGAACAGCGTGCCGCCGAAGAAGAACTCGATGTTCGCCTCGCGCAGCACGGCGATCTTGCGGTGCAGGTCGCGGGTGACCAGCGCCGTGCCCCAGCCGAACTTCACCATGTCGATGAGGGCGCCGTGGCTGTCCACAACGTCGATGAAGGCGCCGGTGGGCAGGCCGGGGTCGATCATCATGGTGAGCCCGACGTGGCGCGGCGCAGCCCACGACCCGTTGCGGACACCGTCGAGATGCCGGGTTGCCTGTGTCATGGGGTGCTCCTCGCTGGTTTGCGCCGGTGGTGTTGTCGTTGTCCAGGGTCGGGGGTGAGGCTGAGCGCTGGCTGAGGTGACGCTGAGAGGTGACTGAGAGGCTGATGGGGACTTCCTGTGCGCGCCAAATCTCAGCCTCGGCTCAGCAATCTCTCAGCAGGGCTTCATCGACTCGTGAGGTAACCACGCCATCCTTGCGGGAACATGAGCACTGCAGCCAACGGCCCGACACCGCGCATCGCGGTGCACCTTGTCCGCCACGGTGAGAGCACCTGGAACGTCGCCCGCCTGGTGCAGGGGCAGTCGCCGCGTGCGGGATCGCTCACGGCGCGGGGTCGTGCACAGGCGCGCAGAATCGCCGAGGAGTTGGCCGCACTGGCGAGCGCGCGCACCGTGCTGCTGTCCAGCGACCTGCCACGGGCACGCGACACCGCCGCGGCCGTCGCGGCGCGCACCGGATTGCCGCTGCGCCTCGACGCACGCCTGCGCGAGCAGGACCTGGGAATCCTCGAGGGCCGTCCCCTCGCGGAGGAATTCGACGGTGACACCGTCGAGGCCGCCAGGGAACGGCTGTGGCATGACCCCGAGCGCCGTGCCCCCGGCGGGGAGAGCGTCCTCGACATGTACGGGCGCGTCATCGCAGCCCTGCGCAGCGCTGCAATCCTCATGCCGGGGCGCGACCTCGTCGTCGTCACCCACGGCGGACCCGTCCGCGCCGTCACCGCTGCGGCACTCGCGGGTGTCGTGTTGCCGATGCAGCGCCGGCCGGTCCGCAACGCCTCGGTCACCACCATCTCGCTCGACGCCCTCGGCGTGGCGAAGGATCGCGCTGCCGTCGCTGCGGGTGCCGCGGCGTGAGCGGCACTCGGGACAGCGCTCCCAGCGTCGCGGCGCTGCTCGGGCGCCGCGTCCGTGAGCGGCCGGACGCTGCCGCGTTCATCGACGGCAGCAGCGGTGCGCGCCTGACCTGGCGCGACCTCGACGCCCATGCGCAGCGCTGGCGCAGCGCTGCCCGCGACGCGGGGCTCCCCGCCCGCAGCCGCATCGGCCTGGTCGCTGCCGAGCCGCTGCCGTTCATCGCCGCCTACATCGGGGCGCTGGGTGCGGGCATGACCGCGGTTCCCCTCGACGCCCGCGCCCCTTTCGCCCAGAACGCGAGCATCGCCGAGCGGGTGCGCGTCGACGTGCTCGCCGCAGCCGATGCGGCGCTGCACGACGGCGCGGCGCCATGGGCTGCATGGCACATCGACGCCGCGAGGCCGGCGAACCTCACCGCGAACGCTGCGCCCCGCACCGGGACAGCATGGCCCAGCAACGGCGCCGCCATTCGCCCCGCCGTGCTGCTCTCCTCCTCAGGCACCAGCGGAGCACCGAAGACGGTGCCCCTCGGCGAGGCACAGCTGCTCGGCGCCGCGTCCCGCATCGTGCAGCACCACCGGCTCGGCGCCTCGGACCGCGGCTACACACCGCTGCCGCTGTTCCACGTCAACGCGCAGGTGGTCGGGCTCCTGGCGACCCTGGTCAGCGGCGGCTCGCTGGTCGTCGACGCCCGCTTCGTGCGCGACGAGTACTGGGACCGCGTCGCAGCCTGGGGACCGACCTGGCTCAACACGGTGCCCGCCGTTCTCGCCGCCCTCACCGAACTGCCCGTGCCGGCCGGCGACAGTGCACGCCGCGCAATCCGCTTCGCCCGCAGCGCATCCGCGCCGCTGCCGCTGGCCGTGCACGCGCGCTTCCAGGCGCACACCGGCATCGGCATCCTGGAGACGTACGGCGCCACCGAGGCGGCGGGACAGATCTGCGCCAACCCGCTCGACGTGCGGCTGCGCCGCCCCGGCTCGGTGGGTCTGCCCACCGGGATCGAGGTCGCCATCCTCGACGACCAGGGCTATCCCGTGGCGGTGGGGGAGGATGGCCTCGTGCACCTCGGCGGTCCCGCGGTGGTGGACCACTACGTCGACGCTGATGCCGGCGGCCGCGAGACCCTGCGCACCGCACGCGAGTCCAACGGCTGGTGGCGCAGTGGCGACGTCGGCCACCTCGACGAGTCGGGCTTCCTCCACCTCGCCGGCCGCGCCGATGACGTCATCAATCGCGGTGGCGAGAAGTTCCACCCCCTCGACGTGGAGAGCGTGCTGCTGCAGCACGCCGGTGTGGCCACCGCCGCCGTGGTGGCGGTTCCCCATGCGCGACTGGGGCAGGTGCCCGTCGCGTTCGTCGTCCCGGGCGCGCAGGCAACGGCGAGCCTGGCCGACGAGCTGCGCCGCCTCAGCGACGGCGCGCTGCCGCGCCACATGCGACCGGTGGAGATCCGTGTCGCCCTGCGCCTGCCCGTCGGTCCCACCGGCAAGGTGCACCGCCGCGAGCTGGCGCGCACGTGGGCCGCCGCGTGAGTGCACGCGCGATCGCGGCTGCGGGCGCCGTCCCGGCGACAACCGTTGCGCCGGCCACCGCAACCGCGGTGCACCGCCGCGCCCACCTCGACGCCGTCGACCTGGTGCGCGTGCTCACCATCGCGCTGGTCATCGGCGTGCACGCCCTGGCCATCCTTCCTGCCACGCAAACGCTGGGCGCCCTCACCATCGTCCTGCACACCAGCCGCGAGGTGTTCTTCCTGATCACCGGCTTCGTGCTGATGCACGGCTACGGCCGCGGTGCGGTGCGCTGGCCGACCTTCTGGCGCCGCCGGTTCGTCCCGGTGCTGGCCGCCTACCTGGCCTGGAGCGCCGTCTACTTCTTCGTCAACAACTTCCACGGGCGCTCGCTCACCTCGTCGGGCACGTTGGCCGACTTCGACACCTCGCTGCTGGTGGGCACCGCGGGATACCACCTCTACTTCCTGCTGGTGAGCATGCAGATCTACCTGCTCACCCCGCTGCTGCGCCGCCTGCTGGCGGCGACGCGCAACCACCACGTCGCCCTGCTGGTCGCCTGCGGCGCATTCCAGCTGGTCTTCTCGCTCGCGGTGCAGCGGGCGTGGGCGCCAGGACCGATTCTCACCCAGTGGATCGACGGACCCGACGCGGTGCTGCCGTCGTACCTGCTCTTCGTCGTCGCCGGAGGTGTCGCGGCCTGGCACGCGGAGGCGCTGCTCGACTGGACGCGCCGCCATCTCAGCGCCGTCGCCGGCATCTCGGGGCTGTCAGTTGCTGCCACTCTCGGCACATACGCGCTGCAGCTCCACTCCGGGCAGGCGCCCACCGACGCCAGCGCGGTCTTCCAGCCGGCGGTGGCCCTGGAGAGCCTGGGCGTCGCCTGGGGGTTCCTCGCCGCGGGGCTGCTCTGGACGGCGCACCGCACGCCGCTGCGCCGCCTGGTCATGGCCGCCTCCGATGCGTCGTTCGGCATCTACCTGGTTCACCCGCTGCTGCTCCAGGGGCTCGCCGTCGTCGCCACCGCCGCCGGCTGGATGGCCGCGGCCGCCGCGGCACCGGCATGGCTGGTGGCACCGGTGATGCTCCTCGGGGTGCTGCCGGCCACCTACCTGGTCTCCGGTCTCTTCGCCGCCCTGGTCCGGCGGACACCGCTGAGCCTGGCCCTGGCCGGACGTTCCCGCCTGCGCCCGCGCGCCGCGGCCGAGCACGCCCGCGCCCGGGCGACCGCCGCCCGCAGCTCGAGCCACCAGGCCGGCAACCCGCTCGCACTGCACGAGTCGGCGGCGCAGAACGGCGCCTGAGCCTCCGCGCCGGTGCCATGGCTGGGGGAGAATGGCCGCCATGGCCGGCTCCGCGCAGCTCCGCGGCATCTCCCCGCGCTTCTGGCAGGCGCGCCAGGCGGGACTGGCCCTGCTCGCCCTGCCCTGCCTGGCCGCGGCCATCCTTGGGGCGGTCGCCATCGGCGGTGCGGGCGGCGCCGCCCTGGTCGTCGCCGTCGTCGCCGTCCTCGGTGTGGCGTGGTCGATCGAGCGTGGACGCTACCGATCCTGGGGCTACGCCGAGCGCGAGGACGACCTGGTGGTCGCCCGCGGTCTGCTCTTCCGCCGCGTCACCGTGGTGCCCTACGGCCGCATGCAGCTGATCGACGTCACCGCCGGGCCGATGGCGCGCTTCTTCGACATCGCCACCGTGCAGCTGCACACCGCCGCCGCGGCCACCGACGCACGCATCCCCGGCCTGCTGCGCGTCGACGCCGACCGCCTGCGCGACCGTCTCGCCGCCATCGGCGAGGCGCGGGCGACCGGTCTGTGACGGACGGCTCGCCGCCGTCGGTCCTGCCTCTGGACGGCAACTGGCGGCGGCTCAGCCCGCTCTCGCCGCTGGTCCGCGGCGGCGCGCTGGCGGCCGGGTTGCTGGTGGTGATCCCCGGGCTGCTGGGTGGACAGGGGAATCGAAGCCGCGGCAATCTCGTCGGCTCGGTCCTCGGCGTGGTGGGCGTGATCCTGCTCTCCATGCTGGCCGCGCTGGTGTCGTGGCTGGTCACGCGCTGGCGCATCGACGCGGGCAACCTGCAGATCGAGACCGGGCTGATCCGCCGCCAGTCGGTGCGCATCCCGCTGCAGCGCATCCAGGCGGTCGACGTCGTGGCGCCGCTGCTGGCGCGCATCTTCGGACTCGCCGAGGTGCGCATCGTCTCCGCCGGACGGGGTGGTGAGCGCAACCGCCTCGCCTACCTGCCGGCCGGCCACGCTGCGGCGGTGCGCTCGCAGCTCCTCGCCCTCGCCCACGGTCTCGACGCGCAGACGCCCGAACCATCCGCGTATCCACTGCTGCAGCTCGACAACACGCGGCTCGCCATCGCGGTGCTGACGCGCGGTGCGGTGGCGCTGCCGTTCGTCGTCGGTGCCGGCGTGCTCGCCGCCATCATCGTGGGCGGCGGCGCCGCGGCGGGCGCGGCGGCGGGGCTCGGTGGTGGGCTCAGTATCGTGATCACCATGTCGCTGGCCGCGGTGCAGGCGTTCAACGCCGACTACGGCTTTCGCATCAGCGAGGCCGCCGACGGCTTCCGGCTCGACCGCGGCCTCACCCAGACGCGGCACGAGACCATCCCGTTCGGACGCGTGCAGGCGGTGCGCCTGGTCGAACCCGTGCTGTGGCGTCCCTTCGGCTGGTCGCGACTCGAGGTCGACGTCGCCCGGCAGCGCATCGGCCGCCACTCCGACCGCGGCGGCCAGACGGTTGCACGAGTGCTGATGCCCGTGGCGCCGCGCGACCAGGTGCTCTGGCTGCTCTCCCGAGTCATGCCGCATGCGCAGATCGCGCCGCCGCCGGGGTCGCGGCCGCCGCGACGCGCATTGCTGAGGGCGCCGCTGTCGTGGCACTTTCTCGCCGCATGGCACGACTCGCGCTACATCTGCACGCGGACCGGGCGCATCACCGCGGCGACGGTGTTTCTCCCCCTGGGCAAGGTGCAGAGCGTGCGGCGAGCCTCCGGTCCGCTGCAGCGCGCGCTGCGGCTGGCCACGGTGCACGTCGACAGCGCGGGGCACCGCTGGCGCGCCGAGGCGCGTGGTCGCGACGAGCAGGAGAGCGAGGCTGTGCTCTGGAGTCTCGTCGATGGCGCGCGCGCGGCGCGGGGGCGTCCCGCCGACGACATCGGCACCATCGCGGCGCGCTGAGCGGGCCTAGCGCGCGCTCGCGTTCTGCCAGGGCGGTGGCGGTGCGGGGATGCGCTCGAGCGCGGATCGCACAGGTCCGAAGCGACCGCCGTCGCCGGACTGCCACGCGTCGTGGGCGGCGTCCATCTCGTCGCGGGTGCGGGCGACGAAGTTCCACCACATCAGCGGGCGTGCTTCGAAGGGGATGCCGGCGAGCAGCAGCAGGCGAGTCGTCACCGGGGCGTCGAGCACCAGCTCCTCACGACCGGCACCGAGGTAGGCGAGGTGGCCGGGGACGACGGTGGTGTCGCTTCCCGCCGGCGCGCCCGCGATGCTGACAACCCCGTCCAGAACCACGATCGCGGACTCGTGCTCGCGGCGCAGCGGCAGCGCGTGGCGACCGTGGTGCAGCACCAGCTCGACGCCCGTGTGGTCGGTGTCGCGCCGCGCCGGTGAGGTTGCGCCCGCGAAGTCGCCGACCAGCACGCGGCCGATCACGCCGCCGAGATCGACGCGCGGCAGCTCGGCGTGATGCTCGAACGCGGGCGCCCCGTGCCGGGTTCGCTCGGGCTGGGCAACCCACAGCTGCACCGCGTGGCTGGCGCCGCCGTACGTGGCGGGCGTCTCCTCCGCGTGGACGATGCCGTGTCCCGCGGTCATCAGGTTGAGCTCGCCGGGACGGATGAGCTGTTCGGAGCCGAGGCTGTCGGTGTGCAGCACCTCGCCGGCGACCAGCCAGGTCACCGTCTGCAGGCCGATGTGCGGATGGGGGCCGATGCCCATGCCCGCGTTGGGCGGGCCCGCGGGCGGCAGGTGGTCGACGAAGCACCAGGGGCCGACGGTGCGGCGCAGTCGCATCGGCAGCGCGCGCAGTACGGTGTGTGCGCCGACCCGCGCCGCGTGGCTCGGGGTGATCTCGACGATCGGCGCCGGGGCGTCCGGCGCGATCTCGGTGGTGGGGACGTCCTCGGTGCGCACTGGACCGCTCATGGCGCTGGTCAGTGTGCGCCTGAGGGTTGGCGCTCGTCAGCCCTGCGGTGCGGCGCCGGCGGGAGCGGGCGCGCGCAGGACGCTGTCGAGCAGGCCGGGGTAGACGGCGTCGAGGTCGGCGCGGCGCAGGCTGGTGAGCTTGCGGGTGCCGTCGAGGCGCTGCTCGATGATCCCGGCCTCGCGGAGGACGCGGAAGTGGTGGCTCAGGGTGGACTTGGTGATCGCCAGGCCGAAGCTGTTGCAGATGCGCTCGCCGCCGTCCTCGGCGAGACCGCGGACGATGGCCATGCGCATGGGGTCGGCGAGGGCGCCGAGCACGACGGTGATCTCGGGGATGGCGACCGGTCCGGCGAGGAGCGCGTCGTGGACACAGGGGTCCTCGGCAGCGGCGGCGTCGGGCGCCGCGGCTCCGGTGGCGGTCGTGGCGGGGGTCGGGGTTGTCATAGTTTGACGATCATCGAACTTATCTGGTACGATCCTCATCGAACAATACCACGCCGAAGACGGAGGATCGCACACATGGCTGCTTGGAGCAGGCCTGGGAAGGGGAGTGGTATCGACGAGCTCTGCGCGGGTCTCGGGTCGCGCGACATCGAGCTCGCGGGCGAGCACCTTCACTACGACCGCGCGGCGCGTGCCTGGCGTTCCCACGCGGAGCTCGCCGAGACGCCGGCCGGTGGCCTGTTCGACGGCGGCCTGGCGGCCTCCACCGCCCTGGACGCGACGCGCGCGGGTACTCGCTGAGAGTGGCAGTCCTCTCGCCCAGTCCCCGTTCCGCGGCCCCGGCCGCCTCGTTGCCTGACGCCGCGGCCGCCGAGCGCCGCCGCTGGCTCGCCCTGGTGGTGCTCTGCATCGGCCAGCTGATGATCGTCCTCGACGCCACCGTGGTGAACGTGGCCTTGCCCTCGATCCAGCGCGACCTGCACTTCAGCCAGGCCTCGCTGGCCTGGGTGGTCAACGGCTACCTGATCACCTTCGGCGGGCTGCTCCTCCTCGGCGGCCGTCTCGGCGACCTGCTGGGACGGCGGCGCGTCTTCCTCGGCGGTCTCGCGGCATTCACGGTCGCGTCGGTGCTGTGCGGCATCGCGCCGGGCCAGGAGCTGCTGGTCGGCGCGCGCTTCCTGCAGGGCATGGGCGCGGCGACGATGTCGGCGATGGTGCTCGGCATCCTGGTGACCCTCTTCCCCACACCCAGGCAGACCGCGCGCGCGATGAGCATCTACGCGTTCGTGGCGTCGTCGGGCGGCGCCATCGGGCTGCTGCTCGGCGGTGTGCTGACGCAGACGCTGAGCTGGCACTGGATCTTCTTCATCAACGTTCCCATCGGCATCGCCGCGGGCGTTCTCGGTGTGCTGCTCATCCCGCGTCATGAGGGCATCGGGCTGCGCCACGGCATCGACGTCACCGGCGCGGTGCTGGTGACGGCGGCGCCGTCGCTGGCCATCTACGCGATCCTGCAGGCCAGCGAGCACGGGTGGGGGACCGTCGAGACCCTCGTCCTCTTCGCGGGCGCGCTGCTGCTGGCGGCGCTGTTCGTCCGGCTGGAGTCGCGCGTGCGCAACCCGCTGGTCCCGCTGCGCATCTTCCGCTCGCGCAACGCCACCGGTGCCAACCTGGTGCGCACCCTGTTCCCCGTGGGGATGTTCGGCTCGTTCTTCCTGGGACCGCTCTACCTGCAGCACGTGCTCGGCTACAGCGCGATGCGCACCGGGCTCGCCTACCTGCCGCAGAGCGTGCTGATCGGCTTCGTGTCGATCATGGTCGTGGGCCGCCTGGTGTCGCGCTTCGGTGCGCGCTCGACGCTGATCGCGGGGCTCACCTTCGTGGCGGCGGGTCTGGCGCTGTTCGCCCGCGTTCCCGTTGACGGCAACTACGTCGTCGACGTTCTGCCGGTGACGCTGCTGCTCGGCGTGGGGGCTGGGCTCGTGTTCATGCCAAGTGCGACACTATCCATGGCGGGGGCGGGCCCGGGCGACGCCGGCATCCTCTCCGGCCTCGCCAACGTCGCGGTGCAGATGGGCGCGGCGCTCGGCGTCGCGGTGCTCGCGGGCGTGTCCGCGTCGCGCACGTCGTCGCTGGTCGCGGAGGGCGTGTCGCAACCGGCGGCGCTGACGTCCGGCTTCCACCTCGCCTTCGCGATCAGCGCGCTCTGCCTGCTGGCTGCCGTCGGCGTCGCGGCGGCGGTGCTGCGCTCGGCGCCGCCCGCGCCCCGGCGCGCCGTGGTCGTGGAGACGGCCATCGGCGTCGAGTGAGGCGCGAGCGGTTGCCGGCTACATCACTGCAGCATCGAGAGCGGGACGGCGTTGCCCATCGCCGCAAGGCCGGCGACGTTGGGGTGGACACGATCGCCGCAGTCGAGGCGCGGATCCATGATCGGACCGGCGCCGCCCAGGGCGACGACCTGGTCGAAGTCGACGAAGGAGTCGAAGACGGTGCCCTGGCGGATGGCCAGGTTGACCTGCTGGCGGTAGGCCTCCATCACGGGCGTCCAGAGCACTGATCCGGCGCGCGGGATGATCGTCGCGCCGACGACGCGCAGCCCCGCGGTGCGCGACTGCGAGACGATCGACTGCATCGCGGACAGCACGGTGGTGGAGTCGATGCCGCTGGCGATGTCGTTGGTGCCTTCGTAGACGAAGACGGTGCTCACCCCGGGCACCGACAGGACGTCGCGCTGCAGGCGGTGCAGCGCACTCGGCCCGGCACCGTCGGCACTGAGCCGGTTGCCCGAGATGCCCTCGTTGGCCACACCCAGGGAGCCGGCGAGCCGCGCCGCCAGGACGTCGGTCCAGCGCTGGTGCGCGTCGACCCCGGTGCAGGCGCCGTCGGTGATGCTGTCGCCCAGGGTCACCACCGTGCCGGTCGCGGTTGCCGTGTGCACCGCGACGGCGTCGAGCCACCAGTCGAAGTTGGTCACCGTCGTGAACGCGGCGCCACTCTGGTCGAGGGTGTGGTCGCCCGCCGCCCCGCCGCGGTCGGTGCAGCCATTCCGCTCCAGCGCCAGCGCGTGGTAGGACAGCGGCGCATTGGCCGCCGACACGAACACGCTCACCGCGACGTCCTCTCCAGAGCCCACCGCCAGCGCGGCCGAGTCGCTCACCGCGTCGGACCCCACAGGGATGGTCACGGCCGGCACGCCGCCGAAGGTCACCGCAACCGGCGCGGCCGTCAGCGCCTCACCCGAGGACCGGATTCCCACCGACACGTGGTCGATGGTCAGCGGCGCAGACCCCAGCGCGTTCGACAACCGCACCTCGACGGCATCGCCGGCCGCACTCGAGCGCGCCACGAAACGACAGGTGTAGTTCGACCCCGACACGGTGCCGCCGTTGGACATCGACGTGCTCCAGGCGGTGCGGAACGCTGCGGTGGCGGCGTGGGCGCTGGGAAGGCCGGCCACCTGGGCGGTGCTGGCCAGGGCCAGACCGGCGAGCGGAACCAGGACCAGGCGCGAGCGCATCTTGGACATCCCTCCTTGGCCGCCGCCGGCAATCCCCGGCAGCGCGCTGGCGGGAGCGTACCAACCCCGTACCGCCGAGACCCACTTGCATGCAAACATCTGCATATGTCAATATGAGCACGTGACTATGCCCCAGATCAGCTCGGCAGCAGCGGCAGCGGCCCCGCTCACCCCCCAGGACCGCGACCGCGCCGCCGCCGCCACCCCCAGGCTCATCGCGGGCGCTGTCGAGCTGCTCAAGGCCCTGGCCTCCACCGCCCGCCTCAGCATCGTGCTCGAGCTCGGCCGGCAGGAGCGCTGCGTCCACGAGCTGGTCGACATCACGGGCATGACCCAGCCGCTCGTCTCCCAGCACCTGCGCGTGCTTCGGGGCGCCGGCGTGGTCACCGCCCGCCGCCGCGGTCGCGAGACCGCCTATTCGCTCACCGACGACCACCTGGCGCACATTGCCGCCGACGCCGTCCGCCATGCAGAGGAGACCACCCGATGACCGACCACTCCGTCCATACCGAGCACGCCCACGAGCACGGAGCCGGCTGCGGCCACGCCGCCGTCGAGCACGAGGGCCACACCGACTACATCCACGAGGGCCACGCCCACGCCGCCCACGGGGACCACTACGACGAATGCCGGCTGCCCCACGCCGAGCACGGCGGCCACGCCCACGAGCACGGCGAGGACTGCGGCCACACCGCCGTCGAGCACGAGGGCCACACCGACTACGTGCACGACGGGCACCGCCACTTCGCCCACGCCGGCCACTGGGACGAGCACTGAGATCGCTCGCCCGAGCGCGGCAAGCAGCCTGCGCAGGCACCCCGCGGATGACAATCGCCACCGCGGGGTAGCCTGCACGGCATGAGCAGCGAGAGCGACACCAGGAGCACCCCGGCGGACCCCCAGACCGACGCCGAGTGGCGTGAGCGCCTGAGCCCCGAGCAGTACCACGTCCTGCGCGAGGCGGGCACCGAGCGCGCCTTCACCGGCAGGTACTGGAATGTGCACGACGACGGCACGTACCACTGCGCCGGTTGCGGCGCGCTCCTCTTCGACAGCGACACCAAGTTCGACTCCGGCAGCGGCTGGCCCAGCTTCACCGCCCCCGCGGTCGCCGACGCCGTCGAGCTGCGCGAGGACGGCAGCATGTTCATGCGCCGCGTCGAGGTCGTCTGCAAGCGCTGTGGCGGGCACCTGGGCCACGTCTTCGACGACGGCCCCAACGGGATGCCCCGCTACTGCATGAACTCGGCGTCGCTGGAATTGCACGACCGCGAGGACGGCACCACCGCCACCTGAGCCGCCGCCGCGGCCGCCACCGCCGCCGCCTCGGGATCGACCTGCGTCCCGCGTCCCATGGCAGCGCGGCCCAGCAGCACACCGGCGACGACCACGACGCCCCCGAGGAGCTGCAGCGGTCGCAGCGTATCGCCCAGGATGACGAAGGCCATCACCGCGCCGAGGAACGGTTGCAGGTAGGTCCACGCGGTGGCGCGCGTCGCCCCGAGACGATCGATGGCGATGTACACCGCGACGGTGCAGAACGCCACCGCGAACAGTGAGCTGAAGGCCAGCAGCCCGACCAGCTTCCACGTCCAGTGCGCCGGTGACGCGATCGCCTCCGCGATGCCGAAGGGCACCAGCGCCAGCGCGCCTGCGACGGTGATCACCGCACTCAGCGACAGCGCCGGGTAGCGGCGCAGCATGCCGCCGAGGTTGGCAGCGTAGATCGACCACGACAGCGGCGCGCCCAGCGCGATGGCGTCGCCGGCCAGCGATCCCGCCCCGTGGGCACCGCCGACGGCCACCACCATGACCAGACCCACGGCGCCGATCAGCAGCCCCACCCAGGCGCGCCCGCCGATGCGCTCGCTGTGGCGCAGTGCGGCATATCCGGCAACCATCAGCGGCGTGCTGCCGACGATGAGCGACACGTCGACCGCGCTGCTGTACTTGAGGGCGACGGTGAACGCCACCTGGTTGATGGTGATGCCCAGAAGCGCGGCGACGGCGACGCGCCGTCGATCTGCCGGAGCCGGCATCACCAGCGGGCCGCGCACCGCCCGCACCACCGCGGCCAGGACCACGCCGCCGACGACGAAGCGCACCGTCGCCCAGAGCAGCGGGGGAATGTCGGCGAGCCCCACCTTCACCACGACCACGTTCAGGCTGTAGAACACCACAGCCGCGAGCATGAGCAGGTCGGCGCCGGAGAACAGGCGGGAGAGTCGGCTCGGCACGTGAGCCGACAATCTACTACTCGGTGGTGATCGCCTGGAGAACGTCGACGCGCGACGCCCGCCGCGCCGGCCAGATGGCCGCCAGCAGGCCGGCGAAGAAGGCGACGATCACGTAGGCGATCTGCCGTCCAACCGAGACGTTGAGCACGTCGACGCCGGAGCTGGCAAAGGCGCGCACCAGCGAGATGCCGAAGAAGATGCCCACGACGCAGCCGAGGATGGCCCCGAACACGGTGATGAGCACCGTCTCCCAGCGCACCATGCTGCGCGTCTGTGCGCGCGTCATGCCCAGGGCGCGCACCAGCCCCAGCTCGCGCACGCGCTCCACGATGGCCAGGGCCATGGTGTTGACCACGCCAAGCAGGGCGATGATGATCGCCAGCACCAGCAGCACGGTGAGGAAGTTGAGGGCGACGTTGACGTTCTGCGCCTGGGTCGCCTTGTACTCGGCGTTGTTCTCCACCTTGAGGTTGGGGAAGCCGCTGAGGTCCTGCTTGATGCTGCTGCGCAGCGCCTCGGCGGCGACGCCAGGCGCACCCTTGACCAGCACCAGGATGTCGAAGACCTCGACGTTGCCGGACTGCCACGTGCTGCCGGTCACCAGGTAGTCGCCGAGGAGCGGGTTGCGTGCGAAGACGGCGCTGACCCGCTGCTGATGCACGCCGGGCCGGGCGAACTGCATGGGCACGGTGTCGCCGATCTTGAGCGCCCTGTTCTTAGCGGCGTCCTCGCTGATGGCCACGTCGCCGTCGCCGAGCTGGTTGATCGGCGTTCCCGACTGCACACTGACGTCGGCCACCCGGAGGATGGTGTCGGGCACCACCGCCTGGACGAACAGCTCGTCGCTGCCCCAGTGGAAGGTGCCGCCGCTGATCGGCGACACGGTGCCCACCTTGGTGTCGGCGGCGAGCCGGGTGGCCACGTCCGGCGGGATCAGCGCGTTGCCGTTGCCCTGGTTGTCGGGGCTGAGGATGTAGTCGGCGCTGACCGTCCGGTCGATCACCTTGTTGACCGAGTCGGTGAGCGACGCGGTCACCACGCTGAAGCACGACACCAGGCCGACGCCGATCATCAGCGCCGACGCGGTGGCGGCCGTGCGCCGGGGCTGGCGCTGCGCGTTGTCCGTTGCCAGCTTTCCCGGCACGCCGCGGAAGCGGGTCACCGGTGCGCCGAGCACGCGCACCACCGGACCCACCAGCATCGGTGCGATCACCGAGACGCCGACGAACGTGAGCAGTGCGCCCGCCCCCGTCACCGCGAGCTGGTTTGCGGAGATGACGAACAGCCCGATGACGATCATGGCGATCCCGCCGGCGAGCAGGCCCGCGCCGCTGAGGATGCGTCCCAGCGACACCGTGCCAATCGACGGCGCGGAGTCGCGCAGCGCCTCCACCGGGGCAACGCGCGTCGCCCGCCGCGCCGGCAGGAACGACGCCATCACGGTCACCAGCGTGCCCACCAGCAGGCCCACGATGATGGTGCCTGCGGAGAGCTGGAGAGTGCTGCCGGTCAGATCGAGGCCGATGGAGCCGAGCAGCGCCTCGAGCCCGATCGCGATGACCATGCCCACGGCGATCCCCAGCAATGACGCCACGATCCCGGTGATCAGCGCCTCGGTGAGCACCGAGGTCATCACCTGGCGACGAGTGGCGCCAAGGCAGCGCAGCAGGGCCAGTTCGCGGGTGCGCTGGGCCACCAGGATCGAGAAGGTGTTGAGGATGATGAACGACGCCACGAACACCGAGATCAGCGCGAACACCAGCAGGAAGGTGGTCAGGAACCCGATGTTGGACTTGATGGCGTCGCTCTGCTCTGTCGCCACCTGCTGGCCGGTGACCGCCTCGACGCCCTTGGGCAGCGCCGCGTTGACACTGGCGCGCAGCGTGTCGGCGTTGACGCCGGGCTGAGCCCGGAGCTCGATGGTGTCGAACTCGCCGGCGGCGCCCAGCAGCGCCGGGCCGCTCTGCGCGTCGAAGATCGAGATGGTCGCGCCAACGATGGTGTCGCGGTCGCCGAAGCCGGTGGTGCCGGAGATGGTGAAGGTCTTCGGACCCTGCTGCGGCAGCACGATGGTCACCTTGTCGCCGGTCTTGAAATTCTTGGTGGTGGCGGTGTGGGCGTCGATGACCACCTGGTCAGCACCGCTCGGTGCGCTGCCGGAGCGCAGCGTTGCCGCACTGAGGTCGGCATAGGGGTCCCAGATCAGCCCGAAGGTGGGCGCGCCGCCGTTGATCACCGCCTTGCCGTCGCGATCGACGATCACCGCGCTGCGCGAAACGCTGCCGAACGCCTCCTTGACGCCGCTGACGTTCTGCACCTGGCTGAGCACCGAGGCCGGCATGGGCGGATGGATCGCCTGGCCCTGGACGGTGCCGGTGCTGGCGCCGCGCACCTCGACGTCTACCTTGGCGTTGATCACCTGGAACAGCGAGTCGAAGGTGTGGTTGATGGTGTCGCCGATGACCAGCGTCCCGGTCACGAACGAGACGCCGAGCACGATGGCGGTGGTGGCCAGGAAGAGGCGCAGCTTGTGCGCGAGGATGCCGCGCCAGGTGGTCTTGAACACGCCCGGCGCCTAGCCGACCAGCGTTTTCATCACGCCGAGGATGGCGTCGACGCTCGGGTTCTGCAGGTCGTCGACGGTGTGCCCGTCGGCGAGGAAGACCACGCGATCGGCGAAGGCCGCCGCGCTGGGGTCGTGGGTCACCATCACGATGGTCTGGGAGAACTGGCGCACCGCCTGCTGCAGGAAACGCAGCAGCTCCTGGCTGCTGTGTGCGTCGAGGTTGCCGGACGGCTCGTCGGCGAAGACGATGTCGGGACGCGACACCAGCGCGCGCGCCGCCGCCACGCGCTGCTGCTGGCCGCCGCTGAGCTCCTTGGGAAGGTGGTGCAGGCGCGGGCGCAGCGAGAGCACGTCGACGACCTGGTCGTACCAGGCGGGGTCGGGCTCGCGTCCGGCGATGGACAGCGGCAGTGTGATGTTGTCTGCCGCGGTGAGCGTGGGCACCAGGTTGAATGACTGGAAGATGAAGCCGACGCGATCGCGGCGCAGCAGGGTGAGCTGCTTCTCGTGCAGCCCGCCGAGTTCGGTGTCGCCGATGAACACGTCACCGCTGGTGAGGCGATCGAGACCGGCAAGGCAGTGCAGGAGTGTGGACTTTCCTGAGCCGGACGGACCCATGATTGCGGTGAACCGTCCACGGGCCATGTCGACGGTGATGCCGTCGAGCGCGCGCACCGCGGTCTCACCGTGTCCGTACACCTTGACCGCGTCGACGGTGCGCACTGCCGATGCGCTCGGGGCCTGCACCTGGGTTGGAGTAGCTTCACTTGTTTGCGCCATATCGGCGGCCACTCTACACAAGTGCAGGGCGGAAGTCTGCTCGGTGGCAGACCCCGCGCCTGCTGCGGCGGGGAGGGCCACACGTTCCCCGGAGTCAGGCGTCAAGGTGCCTGGGGCGGCCCCACGTTGAGCGCGTAGGTCGAGGGCGAGAGGGGGAGGCTGCTCGATCGCAGGGTGCGATCGCGATAGTTCTGCCGCACCGCCTCGGCAAAAGCGGGGTGGACGTTGCGCAGCAGGACGAAGCGATCCGGCACGCCGTCGGCCTGGTAGACCCTGCCGCGCACCATCAGCCACATGTTGAGCACCGCGCTCAGCACCATCGCGCCCACCAGGAAGACCGCGCTCGCGATCAGCAGGTCGACCCGCTCGAAGAGGAAGGCGAGGGGGAACAGCACGACGAACATGGCGACGAGCGCGTACGGCGCCCGGCGCGCGGCGCGCAGGTCACGGAGCGCCGCGCTGTGCATTGGCAGCACGCCGCTGACCCGGGTGGTCGCCATGAAGCGCACGAGCAGGACGGCCAGGATGCCGAAGACGAAGACCAGCGGAAAGGAGAGCGGCAGCCGCTCGAAGGTGACCGGAAGCCTGCCGTCAGCAGCCCGGCCGGTGCGCCAGCAGACCGGTGGCAGCCAGTCGTGGTAGAGGTCAGACGCCCACACCGTCACCGAGTCGCGTTCGCGCACCGCCGGCCCTCCCGATTCTTCCTTGGCGCGATCCTGGCACATTCGCGCCAGGGGTGGCGCGGTCGGCGAGCCACAGCACCGCCCCCGCCAGGCCGGCGTTGTCGGTGCCATCGTGGGCACCCTCCGGTTTCTGCCACAAGCGGTGGAAACATCGTGGGCGCCAGTGAAGCACCGCACGGCCACAGCCACGACAAGCCGCCGTCAAGGCTCGGGGGCCAGGTGGTGAAGAAGTGGGGAGTGGTCTCGTGGGGGGTGTCCCGTCCCCCCGACCACTGCGAAGCCCGGTCAACCCGCCCTGCCTGAGTTACGCTTCCCAGTCACATGAGCTCCAGCGACCCGGCCGGCGGCGCCGAGCCGGCCCAGAACCGTCTGGTCTCCCTCTTCCCGCCGCGGGGCACCGCGCCCGCCGAGCGCAGCAGCAGCGCACCGCGTCGGGCCGCCCACCAGGGCGCCCAGCTCGCCCCGCCGCCGCTCGCCCCTCCCTCCCGTTACGCCAACCGCCACCTGTCCTGGCTGGACTTCAACGCCCGCGTCCTCGCCCTCGCCGAGGACCGCGAGCGGCCGCTGCTGGAGCGCTGCAAGTTCCTGGCCATCTGCGGCAGCAACCTCGACGAGTTCTTCCAGGTGCGCGTCGGCGGCCTGGGCGCCCAGCTCCTCGCCGGGGTGACCACCCCCTCGCCGGACGGGCTCACCCCCGCCGAGCAGCTGCGGGCCATCCGCAGCCGGGCCGACCTGCTGGTCGCCCACCAGATGACCATCTTCACCAACGACGTGCTGCCCGCCCTGGAGGCGGCCGGCATCCGTCTCTGCGACTACCCCTTGCTCGACGAGGAGGACCGCCGCCACGTCGACCGCGTCTTCGAGGACAGCATCTACCCCGTGCTGACCCCGCTGGCCGTCGACCCGGCGCACCCCTTCCCCTACATCAGCAACCTGTCGCTCAACCTCGCCGTGGTGGTGGCCGACCCGGTCTCCCAGCAGCCCCACGTCGCCCGCGTCAAGGTGCCCCCGCTGCTCGACCGGCTCATCGTCATGCCCGACGGCGAGCGCTTTGTGCCCCTGGAGCAGGTGATCGCCGCCCACCTCGACCGGCTCTTCCCCGGCATGGTGATCGTCGCCCACCACGTCTTCCGGGTCACCCGCAACGCCGACTTCGCGGTCGACGACGAGGAGGCCGAGGACCTCATCGCCGCCGTCGAGACCATCCTGCGCCGCCGCCGCCGCTCACCGCGGGTGGTGCGCCTGGAGGTCGACGGCACCATGTCCGAGGACGTCGAGGAGCTGCTCCTCCGCGAGCTGGAGATCGGTCGCGACGAGGTGGTCACCGTCAACGGCCTGCTCGACCTGCGCGCCCTGTGGGCCTTCTCCGGCCTCGACCGTCCCGAGCTCAAGGACGCGCCCTGGACGCCGGTCACCCAGCCCCGCCTCGGCGACATCCGCGACGCGCCGCTGGACATCTTCGCCGCCCTCGACGCCGGCCCGATCATCCTGCACCACCCCTACGACTCCTTCGACACCTCGGTGGCCAGCCTGCTGGAGCAGGCGGCCACGGACCCCAGCGTCCTGGCCATCAAGCAGACGCTCTACCGCACCTCTGGCCCGTCGAGCCCCATCGTGCGCGCCCTGATCAGCGCCGCCGAGGAGGGCAAGCAGGTGGTGGCGCTGGTCGAGCTCACCGCGCGCTTCGACGAGGAGGCCAACATCGCCTGGGCGCGCGAGCTGGAGGAGGCTGGTGTGCACGTCGTCTACGGCGTCGTCGGCCTCAAGACGCACGCCAAGACGTCGCTGGTGGTGCGCCGCGACGAGACCGGCCGCATCCGCCGCTACTGCCACCTCGGCACCGGCAACTACAACGAGATCACCGCGCGCCTCTACGAGGACGTCGGTCTGCTCACCGCCGACCCCCAGATGGGCGCCGACGTCGCCGACCTGTTCAACTTCCTCACCGGCTACAGCCGCCAGTCGGAGTTCGGCCGGCTCATGGTGGCGCCGGTGACGATGCGGCCGCGGCTCCTCGACCTGATCAGCCGCGAGTCCAAGCCCGGCGGGGGAATCGTCATCAAGGTCAACAACCTCGCCGACCCCGAGGTCATCGACGCGCTCTACGAGGCGTCGCAGGCGGGGTGCAGCATCGACCTGGTGGTGCGCAGCGCCTGCGGTGTGCTGCCCGGAATTTCGGGCATGTCCGACAACATCAGGGTGCGCAGCATCGTCGGCCGGTACCTGGAGCACTCGCGGATCTACCGCTTCGGTCCGGTGGGCTCGCGCGACGTCGAGTTCTTCATCGGTTCCGCCGACCTGATGGTGCGCAACCTCGACGGCCGCGTCGAGCTCTGCGTCCCCGTGCTCGACGACGACATGCGCGCCGAGCTGCAGGCGGTGCTCGACGCCAACCTCAGCGACGACACCCTGTCGTGGCAGCTGCACAGCGACGGGAGCTGGACCAAGGTGCCCACCGTGCGCGGCTTCGACCTGCACCGCGAATTGCAGCGTCGCGCCCTGCTGCGGGCGCGCTAGAGGCGTCAGTCGCCGGCGGGCTTGGCCCTGTCGCCGCGCATGCGCAGGCGCACCAGGCCACCCACGACCGCCGTCGCCGCCAGCAGTGCGACCGAGCCTCCGCCTACCGGCGCCGCGGTGTTGGGCAGTGCGATGGTGGCCGGCCCCACGGCGGCGTCGACGAGCCGGGCGTCCTGGCCGCCGGAGCCGCCCGAGCCCCCGACCGTGTCCTGCCGGTCCGCCTCCTCGCACGTCTGTGCCGGGCGCCGCACCCGGCCGGGCGACTGCTCCTGGTGCGGCGGCGCGGTGTTGGCGTCGACGATCGGGTCCTGCACGATCGGCGCCGTCGTCGATCCGCCCAGCGTGCCCAGGGTTCCGGTGGTGAAGCACTGGTCGAGCACGCGCGGGTCAGCGCGGTTGGGCACGTTGCTGAGCAGCGCGGTGGGAATGCTGGCGTCGGGCGTGGCGGCGAAGTTGAACGCGCTGGTCATGTCGCCGACCAGCCGGCGGCGCCAGGCGCTGAGGCCAGGCGTCTGGGCCGCCTGGTTGCGATCGGGGACGTGCGCCGGCTTGCCGATGGCGGTCGTCCACGTCTCCAGGAAACGCAGCATCGAGGTGTGGTCGAAGAGGTCGCTGCTCACCAGGGGACCGCCGCTGGGGTCGGGGTTGCGGGTGAACGGTGAGATGACCAGCATGGGGACGCGGTAGCCGAGCCCGATGGGCCCGTCGCTGAGGTCGACCCCCTTCACCGTCGTGGCGTCGGCGCGCGCGGCCGCGGTCAGCTTCGCCTGGTTGAGGTACTCGCCCGGCGTGCCCGCCGGCGCGGTGGGCGGCGTCACGTGGTCGAAGAAGCCACCGTTCTCGTCGTAGGTGAAGAACAGCGCGGAGTTCTTCCACAGACCCGACGTGGCCAGCGCGGAGAGCACGGTGTGGGTGATGCTCTCGCCCCACACCAGCGGGTCCGGCGGATGCTCGGTGTCGGCGAGGCCGGAGACGATCCAGGACACCTGCGGCAGCGTGCCCGCCTGGCAGTCGGCGAGGAAGTCGCCAGGGAATGCGTTGGAGGCGAAGGCACTGGCGAACAGGGTGCTGTCGCCGCCGACGGGGCGGTACTGCGGGAAGTAGCGCAGCACGTTGTCGCCCGCCTGGCCGTCTGGGGAGCCGTACACCTTCCAGGACACGCCGGCCTTCTGCAGCACCTCCGGGTAGGGCACCCACCTCTTGCCGGTGCCGAGGTCGGCGCCCGGATTCTGGATGGTGCCCAGCTTGGTGTTGAGGAACTGCAGGCCGCCGTCCCAGCCGTCGGGGTCGATGGTGCCGGTCATCGCATAGAGGCGGTTGACGTCGGTGCCGCCGATCACCGAGCAGAAGTAGTTGTCGCAGATGGTGAAGTTGTCGGCCAGCGGGTAGTAGAACTGCAGGTCGCTGCGGTCGTAGTAGCCCATGGTGAGGGCGGCCTGGCGCGGCGTCGCCTCGGTGGCCAGGTGGCTCTTCATCCAGCGGTCGTTGCGGCCGCCGTTCCAGGCGTCGTGCGCTCCGGCCCACTGGTGCTCGACGTCGTTGGTGCACTCACCCTGGTGGGGCGGCCCCAGCTGGGTCGAGATGTGGAAGGGCAGGAGCGGGTCGGGCAGCTTCGTGGCGGGATCGCCGACCCGCTGCGCGAAGGCCGCGGCCCCGCCGGGAGCGCTGCGGTCGTCGAAGCCGCGGACGCCCTTGTAGCGCCCGAAGTAGTTGTCGAACGAGCGGTTCTCCTGGATGAAGATCACCACATGCTGGATGTCGGTGAGCTTGCCCCCGGTCGGACACGCGGCGAGCGCTTCGAGCAGGCTGGCCCGCTGCCAGGCTGTGATGGCTGCGCCGGCTCCGAGTCCCGCCTTGAGAACGTCGCGACGCGATGGCCGCAGCGGTGCATGAGTCATCGGCTGGTACAACGCCCGCGCCCCCGAAGTCTTGCCCTCGATGGCATCCTGAGGCGGCCGTGCCCGCCACCCACAGCGTCGCCGTCGTCATCGAGCAGGGCCGCACCCGCTGCTTCGCGTGCGCCGTCGACTGGCCGGGGTGGGCCCGCTCGGCGAAGGGCGACGAGGCCGCGGCGCTGGAGGCCCTGGCCGGCTACGCCCCTCGCTACTCCCGGGCTCTGCAGCGCGCCGGCATCGACCCGCCCCGCGCGCGTGGCGCCGCCGACCTCGACGTGGTCGAGCGCATCGCCGGCAACGCCACCACCGACTTCGGCGCGCCCAGCCTGGTCATGGCGGCCGACCGGCAGCCGCTCAGCGCTGCGCAGGCGCGCCGGCTGGCCGGCCTGATGGCGGCCGGCTGGGCCGAGCTCGACGCCGTCGCCGCAGCCAGCCCTGCATCACTGCGCAAGGGCCCGCGGGGCGGTGGCCGCGACCGCGACGCCGTCGTCTCCCATGTCGTCGAGGCCGAGCGCAGCTACGCGCGCAAGCTGGACGTGCGGCTGACCGTTGCGGAGTGGCGCGACGGCGGCGTCGAGCTGATGCGCGCCCGGCTGCTCGACGCGGTGGCGCGCAGCTCGGACGGCAGCGCGCCGGTCGAGCGTGGCTGGCCGCCGCGCTACCTGGTGCGGCGCCTGGCCTGGCACGTCCTCGACCACGCCTGGGAGATCGAGGACCGCGCCACGCCCTGAGCCGCGGGCCCTCACCAGGCCCCGTCGCCGGCGAAGCACTCCCGGTCGGCCTCCTGGTGGGCGGCCCGCGACGGCAGCAGGTCGTCGAAGAGCTCGTCCTGCCAGTCGAGCAGAGCGTCGTGCAGCGCCGTCGCGGTGCCCGCGTTGCGCACCGGCACCGGCACCGGCCCGGCCACGGCGTCGTCGAGCCACAGCAGCCATTCGCCGACCAGGGCCTCCTGGGCCTGCTCAGCCAGCTCGGAGAGGTTGATCTCCTCGATCACGTCGAGGACGCAGTCCACGACGTCGACGGTGCGGCGCTCCACCCGGGCCGCCTGTCGGGCGGCGAGCGATGCGTCGCTGGCGTTTGCGGCCTCGGCACTGGCACGGCGGATCGAGGGCCCGCTGCCCGGTGCAGAGAGTCGTCCGGCGGGGTGTCGGATGGCAACGTGCATGCGGCAATGAGTCGGCGACGGCGGGGTGGCCTGTCAACGGGTTTGCGGCCACCTTGCGGACGTGACGGACGGCGCGAATGCGACAGCTCGCCTGCTCTCCGGCGCGCGCGCACGCGACACCGCAGCTACCACCTGCGCAAGCTGCGCCGGACCGCCGTTGACGCCGCCGTGGGGGCGGGGCAAGGTGGGGGCATGGAAGCACCAGGCATCAGTGCGCGCCGCCTGCGGGAGCTGCAGGAACGATTCGCCGAGCTGGAGCCCACCATCCCCGACGGTCCTGAGAAGGCGGCGCTCTCAGCGCTGCACGGGATGGTCCAGGAGATGCTGCGCATCCTGCGCGACACCACGGCGGGTGGCGACGGCCGCACCGCCGCGGCAAGCGGTCCAACCCTGGAGGAGATCGCCCTCCTCTATCGCAAGGCCCCACCGATGGAGGGCGAGGCCGAGTCGACGCCGCTGCCGCCCGGCACGCCCGCGCCCGACTTCCGGTTGCGCGACGGCGACGGCAACACCGTGTCGCTGGCCGACTTTCGCGGACGCAAGCTGCTGGTGGTCGTCTACCCGCTGGACTGGAGCCCCGCCTGCAGCGACCAGCTGAGCCTCTACCAGAACGAGCTCGACGAGTTCGCCCGCCGCGGCCTCGACGTGGTGGCGATCTCCGTGGACAGCATCTACAGCCACGGCGCCTGGGCGGCGGTGCGCGGCATCACCTTCCCGCTGCTCGCCGACTTCCATCCCAAGGGCGAGGTGGCCCAGCGCTACAGCGCCTGGCGCAACCGCGACGGCTTCTCGGAGCGGGCGCTGTTCGTCCTCGACGGTGAGGGTGTGATCAGGCACTCGCTGGTGTCGCCGCGCATCAACGAGGTTCCGGACATCTATGACCTCTACCGCGTGCTCGACGAGGTCGCGCCGGCGCCTGCCGCCGCCCTCACCGGCAGCAGGACGTAGACGCCGTGGCCATCCGTCAGCCCGTCCGCCCCCGCCAGCCGGATCAGCGCCGCGCCACCGCGCCGGTCACCGTGTACGGCACCCGCTGGTGCGCCGCGACCCAGGCGGTGCGCCGCCATCTCGACCGCCTCGGCGTGCCCTACCGCTACGTCGACATCGAGGCGAACCCCAACGCGGCGGCGCGGGTGCGCTGGGTGACCGGGGGGACGCTCAGCCACCCCGTCGTCGACGTCGCCGGCGAGGTGCTGGTGCAGCCGAGCCAGTACGAGCTCAACGCCGCGTTGGGGTGGGCGGGGCTGATCTGAGTCTCAGCAGGGCGGGTGGAACGGCACCGACGTCAGCACCACGCCGTGCCGCACCCGCAGCAGCACGCGGCAGCGCAGCGGGATGTGGTTGTGCAGCACGGTGTGCCAGCGCCTGCGCAGCACCAGCTCGGGGAACACCACGCTGACGGTCAGCTTGGGATGCCGCTCCTGCAGCGCCGCGACGTAGTTGACCACCGGGACGACGACGGCGCGGTACGGCGACATGATGATCTCCAGCGGGACATGGTTGCCCCACGCCTCCCACACCCTGCGCGCCCGCCGCGCCTCGTCCTCGTCGGGGGCGACGTGCAGGGCGAGCACCGGTTTGCCCACCGACACCGCATAGGCCAGCGCGCGCAGTGACGCCAGGTCGAGCCACGCCACGGGCACGATGACCAGGTGGCGCACCTGGTCCGGCGTCTCGGCGTGCTCCGGCGGCGGCTGATAGCCCGCTTCTCCGCGCCCGCCCTGACCACCTCCGTTGCCGTCAGGCAGGAACGGGATCGGCCTGTGCTGGCCGGCGGCAGGATGCGGCGCCGTCGCCTCCTCCACGCAGTCGTAATGCGCGTGCACACGCAGGAAGCCGTACACCAGCATGGGCACGACGATCACCACCAGCCACGCCCCGTCGACGAACTTCGCCACCGCGATGACGGCCACGACGACCGCGCACAGCGTCGCCCCCAACCCGTTGATGAGCATCGACCGCACCCAGCGCTCACCACGCCCGCGCCACCAGTGCACCGTCATGCCGAGCTGCGACAGGGTGAAGGCTAGGAACACCCCCACCGCATACAGGGCGATGAGCCGGTCGGTGACGCCGTGGAACGCCACCACGAGCAGGGCCGCCACCACCGCCAGCACGACGATCCCGTTGCTGTAGACGAGCCGATCCCCCATGCGCAGGAAGGGACGCGGCGCAAACCGGTCGCGCGCCAGGAAGTAGAGCAGCCGGGGAAAGTCGCTGAACGCGGTGTTGGCCGCCAGCGCCAGGATCAGCGCGGTGGCCACCTGGATGTAGCCGTACACGACGCCACGCCCGAAGGTGTGCGACGCCAGCTGCGAGAGCACCGTCTCCTGCCCCGGCACGGTGCCGTCGAGGTGTGCGAGCAGGGTGATCCCGCTGAACATCACCGCCAGCAGGATCACCATCCAGCTCAGCGTGGTCCGCGCGTTGCGCCACTCCGGCGGGCGAAAGACGGGCACACCGTTGGAGATCGCCTCGATGCCGGTCATCGCGGAGCAGCCGCTGGCGAAGGCGCGCAGCACCAGCAGCATGCCCACGCCCTCCACCGCGCGCGCCGGCGGTGGCGGCAGCGCCGTCCAGCCGCGCGCCGCCGCCTGGGCCAACCCGACGACGATGAGCAGCAGGATGCCGGCCACGAATGCATACGTGGGCAGCGCGAAGACGCGACCCGACTGGCGGATGCCGCGCAGGTTCACCGCCAGGATGAAGGCGATCACCGCGACGCCGAGGGCCACGGTGTAGGGGCGCGCCGGCGGCAACGCGGAGGTGATCGCGGCCACGCCCGCGGTCACCGACACGGCGACGGTGAGCACGTAGTCGGTCATCAGCCCCGCGGCGGCGAGCAGGCCGGGCAGCCGTCCCAGGTTGTCGCCGGCGACGATGTAGGACCCGCCACCGTGCGGATACGCGCGCACCGTCTGCCGGTACGAGGCGCCGACGATGAGCATCAGCATGACGATCACCGCACCGATGGGCAGCGATAGTCCCAGTGCACTGCTCCCGGCCAGAACCAGCACGCTGAGCATCGCCTCGGTGCCGTACGCCACCGACGAGAGCGCGTCGGAGGAGAGCACCGCCAGCGCCACCGGGTTGGACAGCCGCTCCTGCACGATCGCCGTGGTGGCCAGCGGCGGCCCCAGCAGCACGCGGCGGAGCTGGGCGAGCCTGACGTGGTGCGGTGGGGTGATCGCCTCCTCGGTGGCCACGACCGTGCCGCGCCCGGCGGCGTGGAACCCATGCGTGCCGTCGCCGCCGGGCCCGGGATCGCCGCCGACGAAGCGCTCCATGCGGCTGGTGCTGCGCAGCCGCCCCGACCGCTGCGCCAGGTCGGGGTCCACCGGCAGCTCGCTGATGGAGATGCGCCGCCCGCCCAGCGCCTGCTGCCAGTGCCGGCCCACCTCGCGGAGCACGGCGAGGTCGCGGTCGGTGGGTTCCGGGTAGGCCGCCGACGGCAGCAGGACGACGGTCTCGTCGACTGTTGCCGTCACTCCTGTCTACAACTGTCCACGGCTGCGGCCTAGAACACCGAGGCCACGCCCTCGGCGGGCGTCAGCGCGGCCGCGGGCATGGGGTCGCTGGCCGGGAAGCTCTCCTCGAGGATCTCGTCGAGCATGCCGTCGGAGAGGCGGAGGAGGCGCTGGCGTGCCTCGTGCCGCGTCCACAGCCAGCGCATGACCCACTCGCCGTACTCCGACACCGGCGCCTCGCCGCGCACCACGCGTTCGGCCACCAGGCGCAGCCTGGCGTCGGCAGCGCGCACCAACGGGTCGCCGTCGACGGCGGCCTCGAGCGCGGGCTCGCGGCGGTAGAGACGGATGTCAGACGAGCGCCACGTCCCGGGCATGCTCGTCGACGACGGCGTACTGTCCGCTGCTGTAGGCGCCCGGTGACACCACCATGGTGTCGCCGTAGATCTCCTGTCCCTGCACCATGCCGCCGACCACCGCGACGCGCGGCCGCCAGGTGCCGATCATCTCGGTGACGGCGCGGCTGCCGGTGTGCTGCCCGTCGACGACGTCGAGCTGCTTGGCCTCGGCGTGGGGATGGTGGAAGACGAGCAGCAGCCGCTGGTCCAGCTCGTTGGCCACGGCGATGCGGTACTCCGCCTCCCAACCGGGATATTCCAGGCGCGACACCACCTCGCGCCCGTCGTCGTCGCGGACGCGCCCACCGAAGCCGACCACGGCCAGCTCGTGGGCGACGGTGAACATGCCGTGGACGCAGTGCAGCCCGCGCGTCGCCCACTGCGACATCACCAGGGCTTGCAGCACCAGGCGCTCGGGCGCGTCGTGCTCACCGGGAACCACGGCAACGGTGCAGGGCAGATCGGCGAGCCCGCTGAGGACGCGCTGCAGCATGGCGGTGCGGTCGTGCGCCGTGCCGTTGCCGCCCTCCTCGCGCCGGGGCAGCAGGCCGCCGGCGACGGTGACGACGTCGATCCGCTCCGACCTGCAGCGCTCGGCGACGCCGGCGAAGTCGCTGCGCCCGTCGATGTGGGCGAGGGCGAGAATGCGCATGGCAGACACTCGTGGTTCCTCCTTCTAGCTCTCGGCGATGGCGCGCAGCGACGGCTGCGACGGGTTGCGCCACGCCCTGCCCTCGCGAGCGAGCAGCAGGTCGGCGGCGTGCGGGCCCCAGGATC
This sequence comes from Candidatus Dormiibacterota bacterium, assembly GCA_035995545.1. GTDB lineage: Bacteria > Chloroflexota > Dormibacteria > Aeolococcales > Aeolococcaceae > DASRDZ01. The sequence goes on along the minus strand of DASYKI010000014.1, from coordinate 17,763 downwards.
CGGCGCGGTAGTTGGGAAACTCGTCGAGGGCCGGCGGATGCGCCTCCCACCAGTCGAGGATGGAGGTGCAGAAGCGCCAGGCCTCCTCGACCTCGTCCTCCCGGGTGAACAGCGTGGCGTCGCCGAGCATGGCGTCGATGAGCAGGCGCTCGTAGGCATCGGGTGGCGCCACGCCGACGTCGCGCACGCCGCTGTACCAGAAGTCGAGGCCGACCGGCGTGACCCGCATGGTGGCGCCGCGGTGCTTGCTGTTGACGCACAGGGTGATGCCCTCGTCGGGCTGGATGCGGATGATCAGGAGGTTCTCCAGGTCGCGCGACTCCTCGCCGCTGCCGGTGGGGAACAGGAAGCGCGGCGGACGCCGGAAGTGCACGCCGATCTCGCTGGTGCGCCGCTGCAGACGCTTGCCGGTGCGCAGGTAGAAGGGCGTTCCCGCCCAGCGCCAGCTGTCCACCTCGAGGCGCACCGCCGCGTAGGTCTCGCGCAGCGACTGCGGGTCGACGCCCTCCTCCTCGCGATACCCGGGCACGGGCACGCCGTCGATGATGCCGGGACCATACTGGCCGCGCACCGTGGAGCGCAGCACGCCGGCCTCGTCGAGGCTGGGAATCGACCGCAGCAGCTTGACCTTCTCGTCGCGGATGGACCCGGCGTCGAGACGCACCGGCGGCTCCATGCCCACCAGCGAGACGAGCTGGAGCAGATGGCTCTGCACCATGTCGCGCAGTGCGCCGGACTCCTCGTAGTAGCCGCCGCGTCCCTCGACACCGACGGTCTCGGCAACGGTGATCTGCACGTGGTCGATGTGCTGCGCGTTCCAGATCGGCTCGAACACCGAGTTGGCGAAGCGCAGCACCAGGAGGTTCTGCACGCTCTCCTTGCCGAGGTAGTGGTCGATGCGGAAGATCTGCGACTCGTCGAGGAAACGGTGCAGGCGGCGGTTGAGGTCCTGGGCGCTGCGCAGGTCGCGGCCGAACGGCTTCTCGACGATGATGCGCGCGAAGTGGTCGCGCGGACGCCGGGCCACCACGCCCGAGACGGCCAGCTCACGCACCGTCTCGCCGATGGCGCTCGGTGGGATTGCCAGGTGGACGAGGCGGTTGCCCTGCGTGCCGAAGGTGCGGTCGCTCCATTCGAGCACCTCGCGCAGCGCGGTGTACGTCCGCGGCTCGTGCGGGTCCAGCGTGACGTAGCGCAGCGCCGGCTCCAGCCGCTGCCACACCTCGGCCTGCACGCTGAGACGTCCGTGGGTGGCCACCGCCTCGCGCATCTGTTCGCGGAACTCGCTGTCGCTGAGCTGCTGCCGGCTGGCGCCGACGATGGTGACGTGCTCGCCGAGCGCGCCCTGCGCGGCCAGCGCGTAGAGCGCCGGCATCAGCTTGCGCCGGGCCAGGTCACCGGTGGCTCCAACGATGACCACCGCGCAGGGCGGCGCCGCGCGCGACGGCACGGACGCCGGCGCCGCGGTCGCCGCCGGAGCCAGGACTGCGGTCATCGAGCGCGCGGCATGGCGCAGAGCATGACGGTGCCTCCTCGGTGTGCTCGACCAGTGCAGCGCCGCCACGGCGCGGGTGTCAACCGAGGCTCGGCGCACCTTGCAGGGCTGGTAGATCGCCCTGTGCGCGGCGACCGGGGCGGTCGCACCCGCCTGCGTGCGTGCCGTGTGCGCCTATCACTCTGCATCGCACCCTGCTCGCCGGTTGACTCGGCGCGGCGAGGCTGGGGACAGTAGCCTCATGCCGACCGCCACCGCCGCCGACGTCATCACCTGTCCCAGCTGCGCAACGCGCAACCGCGTCCCGCGGGCGCACGGCGGCAGCCCCCAGTGCGGCAGGTGCCACGCCCCGCTGCCCTGGCTCGTCGAAGCCGGCGACGCCGACTTCGACGGGGTCACCACGACGTCGTCGCTGCCCGTGTTCGTCGACATGTGGGCGCCGTGGTGCGGGCCGTGCAAGGTGATGGAGCCCTCCGTGCAGCAGCTCAGCCGCGACATGGCGGGACGGCTCAAGGTGGTCAAGGTCGATGCCGATCGCGCGCCGGCGCTGTCGGCGCGCTTCGGCATCCGCGGCGTGCCCACCCTGCTGCTGCTCGACCGCGGACGCGTCGTCGACCGGCGCAGCGGCGCGCTGATGGGCGGTGCGCTGCGCCGCTGGGTCGAGGAGACGCTGTCCAGGCAGACGGCATCACGGTGACGCGGGAATGACCGCCTCCACCGACGAGGTCCACGAGGCGCAGCCAGTCGTCGGGAGCCAACGGCTCCAGCCGGGGCAGCACCGTCCACACCGCATCGCCATCGTCGCGCCTCCCTGGTACCCGGTGCCGCCGACGGGGTACGGCGGCATCGAGCTGGTCGTCGCCATGCTCGCCGAGCAGCTGCGCGGCGACGGTCTCGACGTCCCCCTGCTCGCCGGCGAGGGGTCGCGCATGGCGACGCACATCGCCGCGCCGCCGCAGTGGCGCGCCGACCTCGGCGGCAGGCGCGAATGCGTCCGCGCGCTGACGTATGCGAGCCGGGTCATGCACACCCTGGAGGAGCTGGGACCGCTCGACCTCATCCACGACCACTGCGGCGGCGCCACCCTGTTCGCGCTGTCGACGCGTGGCATCGCCCCGGTGATCCACACCGTGCACGGACCGCTGGGCGACCCTGACGCCGACTTCTACGCCGCGCTGCCCCGCTCCACGCGCCTGGTGGCGATCAGCGAGGCGCAGCGCGCCACGGCGCCGTCCCTGCCCTGGGTGGCCACCGTGCACAACGCCGTCGACCTCGACCAGCTCGCCGTCAGCGGCGACGGCGAACGCGACGACGATGGCTACCTGCTCTGCCTGGCCCGCATCTGCTACGACAAGGGTCAGGACGTCGCCCTGGAGGTCGCTGCCCGCACCGGCATGCGGCTGGTGCTCGCCGGCAAGGTGGAGGCGACGCCCGAAGGGCGGTCCTTCTTCGAGCACTGCGTCGAGCCCGCCATCGACGGAGATCGGGTGGTCTACCTGCCCAACGTCGCCGGCCAGGCCAAGACGCGCCTGCTCTCCCGCGCCACCGCGCTGCTCGCCCCGCTGCGCTGGGAGGAGCCCTTCGGTCTCAACCTCGTCGAGGCCATGGCCAGCGGCACCCCGGCGATCGCCTTCGCCCGCGGCGCCGCGCCCGAGCTGCTCGGCGACGGCGTCACCGGGTTCCTGGTCGACGACGTCGACGGCATGGTGGACGCGGTGTCACGGGTGGACGAGATCGACCGCCGCGCCTGCGCCGCGGCCACCCGTGAGCGCTTCAGCCCCGCGGCCATGGCCCGCGCCTATCGCGCCGCCTATGCGGCGACGGTGGGCTCCTCGCGGCTCGCGGTCGCCGACTGAGACCCTCGGCAAACCTGGCGACCGCAATATCCCGGCCGGAGCACCCGTCTTGGGATGCGAAGGCACGAGGGCAGGGATACCAGTGCCGCCGAGGAGGTTGTTCCACAGATGCGCTTGACGTTCCGTGCGGGGGCTCGGTTGGGCCTGGTCTCGGCTGCCGCCGTCTCCCTCGCCTATGGCTCCACCTTTGTCCAGGGCGCCCGCACTGCCGCCGTGCCCAGCACCGATTCAGGCGCCGGCGCCATCTGTGCGCGCGCACTCTCGCCGGAGCGCGACCTTCCCGCCAACGACGTGATCGGCTGCCAGGCGGCAGCCAAGCCCGGCGACGCCAAGGATCTCGCCGCGCTGAACGCGCAGCTTCTCGCCCGGCAGACCGCGCCTTTCGGCCGTGTCGCGCCCGGCGCCTACGCGTCCGCTGTCGCTGCCAAGCAGGCACTCGGCGTCAGCAGCCTTCCCGGCGCCGGCTATGGCTGGGTCCCGGCCGGCCCCGCGCCCCTCTGCGACGGGCACACCACCCAGAGCACCCTCTGCCCGCTGGCCAACAACACCAACTCGGCAACTGCCAGCAACGGCGACTACACGATCTCGGCGCTCGGCCACAAGACGCTGTCCGGCCGCATCACCTCGTTCGCCAACGACCCCGCCAATCCCATGCGCATCTTCGCGGCGCCGGCGATGGGCGGTGTCTACGAGACCACCGACGCCGGCACCACCTGGCACTCGATCGGCGATTCGCTGCCCACCCAGACGATGGGTGCCGTGGCCTACGACGCGCCGCTGCACCGCATCTTCGCCGGCACCGGCGACAACGCCTTCGGCGGCAGCAGCGTGTCCGGTCTTGGCACCTTCTACAGTGACGACAACGGTGCCACCTGGCGCGAGTCGGCGGGCATTCCCGAGCAGTCGCTGAGCTTCCGCATCGTGCCGTCGCCCGCCGACAGCAGCGGCAACACCGTGTACGCGGCCAGCAGCCGCGGGCTGTTCCGCTCCGACAACGGCGGCGCCAGCTTCTACAACGAGAACCTGCCCAGCAGCCCGACCGGCTACACAGTTCCCGATCCCACCCAGGGCAACAAGCAGGTGCCCTGCGACGGCAATACCACCGCTCCCCTCTGCTTCTTCGCCAACATCGTCACCGACGTGGTGGTCAAGAAGTCCGCGTCGGCCAACGCTCCCGCCGGCGCGGTGATGGCGGTACTGGGCTGGCGCGCCGGCAACAAGATCAACACCAACCCCGATGGCACCAACAACACCACCTGCCAGCTCAGCGGCGTGGCGACACCGTGCCTCCAGGCGGCACAGAACGGCCTGTACCAGTCGGATTCCGGCAAGGTGGGCAGCTTCGCGTACAAGGCCCACACCGGCACGCCGCAGGGTATGGACTTCCCTGACAGCACCATCGTAGGCCGCACCACCCTGGGCATCGCCGACGGAGCAACCCAGAACAACGACGCCGTCTTCGCCCTGGTCCAGGACGCACAGAAGCTGCAGCATTGCGTCGACGTGCTGGACAGCCCGATGCCCGCCGGCGTCTGCAACGGCAACGCGCAGGGCATCGGCCTGGCCACCGTCCTCGACGGCGCGTACGCCACCTATGACTTCGGCAAGTCCTGGATCAAGGTCATGGACTACACGCAGCTGCGCACCGGTGGCAACACCGCGCTGATCGGCGTGCCCGGCTACGGACCCGGCGTGCAGTCCTGGTACAACAACTGGATCAAGCCGGATCCGACGGCGACGGACTCGCAGGGCAATCCCACCCGGGTCATCTTCGGCCTCGAGGAGATCTGGGAGAACAACCTCAACGTGCCGACTGTGCTGTCGCAGCCGTACATCGTGCCCACCAACCAGGGTGTCGGCGCAGCCTCGCCGTGGATCGTCATCGGACGCTACTGGAACGACTGCGGGGGTCTCAATGCCACCGGCGCGATCGTCTGCAATCCGACCGCCAATGACAACAACCCGACGCCGGTCTCGACCACGCATCCTGACCAGCACGCCTACCTCTTCGTGCCCGATGGCTCCGGCGGGGTGACCCTCTTCGCGGGCAATGACGGCGGCGCCTTCAAGCAGCACGTCGCCGCGGGCGCCGACTTCACCAACGCCAACTGGGGCGACGGCGTCAACGTCGGCCTCTACACGCTGCAGCCGTACGACGCCGAGATCGCCAAGGACGGCACCATCGTCGCCGGCCTGCAGGACAACGGCGAGATGAAGATCGCACCCAACGGCCAGGAGGCGCACACCATCTTCGGCGGTGACGGCTTCATCTCCGCCATCGACCCCAACAACAGCCAGAACATCCTCGAGGAGTACGCCGGCGGCGTCGCCTCGATGTCGCTCAACGGCGGCAAGGACTGGTGGAACGTCGACCCGGCGTGTGCCTCGTCCCAGTCGCAGTTCTCCAACGCCATCGAGCAGGACCCGACCATGCCGGGCCACGTCGTCGAGGGCTGCACGCAGATCCAGGAGGCGGGCGGCGGCACCGCCCCGGCGCCGGCCAACTGCGTCGCCGGCCCCACCGACCTGAACACCAAGTGCATGCCGTCGATCTTCACCAACCCGTGCGCGGTCCCGCCGGGCGCGGACCCGTACACCTGCCAGATCGTCAACACCGCCTGGACGTCGCCCTTCGACCTCGGTTACGCCTCGTCGCCGGGATCGCGTCCCACCAAGTGCCAGGCGGTGAGCTGTGGACCGTTCAACATCCCGTCCGCCCTCGGGGTTCGAGGTGAATCCATCTACGTGGGCTACTGCGGGTACTGCGACGTGGTCACCGGCGGTGTGCCGTTCAACAGCGGCATCGCCACCAACGTCGGCGGCAGCAAGCCCCCGGCGATCGGACAGGCCGACGGCTGGCACTTCGCCGGCGCCAAGTGCGCAGGCTGCGGCACTCCCAACGGACTGCTGCCCAAGCGCTTCATCACCTCGATCCAGAGCGACCCGGTCAGCAACCAGACCGTGTACGTCACCCTCGGCGGCTACGGCCGGCGCTGGATCCCGCCGGGTGCGCTGGGCGACGACGTCAGCAACGTCGGCGTGGGCCACGTCTTCGTCTCCCACGACGCGGGCGAGCACTTCACCGACATCAGCGGCAACCTGCCCGACCTTCCCGCCAACTACACGCTGATCCACAACGGCCAGCTGGTGGTGGCCACCGACGCGGGCGTGTACATCGCCTCCGACACCAACGGCAGGAGTTGGTCGTCGCTCGGCAAGGGCCTGCCCAACGCACCGGTCTTCACCATCCGCCTGCAGCCGGGCAACCCGGACCGCATGATCGCCGCCACCTACGGCCGCGGCGTGTGGCAATACTCCTTCGTCAACCAGTTCAACGCCACCGGTGCGGGCGTCACGCCCACGGGCTCGGCACCGACCACCACGACGGGCGGCAACGGCCTGGCGCCAGGAGCCATCGCAACACCCAACACCAGCGGCGGCTCTGCCGCGGTGTGGCCTGCCATTGGAGCCCTGGCTCTGCTGGTGGCCGTGCCGGTACGACGGCGCCGCAATCGTCGCGGACGCGCGTGAGCGTCAGCGTCCACGGCGACGAGGAACCCCCGGCCGGCACCACGGCCGGGGAGCTCCTCGAGCGGATCGGTGACCTGCTCCGCCGCATCCCGAGACGGGGGCCGATCGTCGCGCTGCTGGCGGGGCTGGTGGCGCTGGTCATCACGCTGATCGTCGGTGCGTCGTTCGTCTACCACGGTCCCAGCGGCGGGACCCAGCTGGCGATCACCGAGGTGAGCAAGCTCAGCGACGCCGGTCGGATCGTCGCCGCGACGGTGCTGGCGGAGGACGGCTGGGTCACCGGCACCTCCTGCTCCAAGCCGGTCACCAAGGACGGCTGCCCCGGTACGACCTCGCAGTTCCGCGCGGCCTACGACAAGTCGTCCGGCACCCAGGGACTCGTCGACCAGCTCGGCAAGACGGCGGCCGTCACCGTCGACCCGCAGTCGGGCAAGGCGGCGATGCGCTTCCTCATCCAGTTCATCCTGCCCCTGCTCATCCTCGCCGACCTCTTCGGTCTCATCTTCCTGTCGCGCAGCGGCAGCGGCGGCATCTCCGACATCGTCGGCTTCGGCGGCATCGGGGCGCGGCGTCGTCGCGAGCTGCTCGCCGGCACGGGCGTCACCTTCAAGGACGTCGCCGGCGCCGACGAGGCGGTCGCCGAATTGCGCGAGGTGCGCGACTACCTGCGCGACCCGTCGCGCTACGCGCGCATGAATGCGCTGCCGCCCAAGGGCGTGCTGCTGCTGGGACCGCCCGGCTGCGGCAAGACGCTGCTCGCCCGCGCCGTCGCGGGAGAGGCGGGCGTGCCGTTCTTCTCGATGTCCGGTGCGGAGTTCGTCGAGTCGCTGGTCGGCGTCGGCGCCGCGCGCGTCCGCGACCTCTTCCGCCAGGCCGCGGCACTGGCTCCCTCGATCATCTTCATCGACGAGATCGACGCCGCCGCGCGCCGCCGCCAGACGGGTGGGGGAGGGGGCGGCACCGACGAGCGCGAGCAGACCCTCAACCAAATGCTCGTTGCCATGGACGGCTTCGAGGTCAGCAGCGGCGTGGTGGTGATGGCGGCGACCAACCGTCCGGACATCCTCGACCCCGCACTGCTCCGCCCGGGCCGCTTCGACCGCCGCGTCACCATCGACGAGCCCGACGTGCATGGACGCCGCGCCATCATCGAGCTGCACGCGCGCAAGCGCCCGATGTCCGGCGACGTCGACCTCGACGACCTGGCCCGGCGCACGCCCGGCTTCACCGGCGCCGATCTGGCCAACGTGGTCAACGAGGCGGCGCTCCTCGCAGTTCGCGACAACCACGACCGGATCACGATGCGCCAGCTCAACGAGGCGGTGCACCGGGTGATCGCCGGCCCGCAGCGGCGCGGCCACGCCATGACCGAAGCGGAGCGCCGCCGCATCGCCCTCCACGAGTCGGGGCACACCATCGTCGCCGCCGCCCTCGGCCTTGCCGACCACGTGCACCGCGTCTCGATCGTCGCCCGTGGCCGCGGCCTGGGTGGCACGCAGATGGGCGCCGACGCCGATCGCAGCCTGATGACCCGCACCGACCTCAACGCTCGCCTGGCCGTCTCGATGGCCGGTCGCGCCGCCGAGCAGCTCCGCCTGGAGGAGCCCAGCACCGCCGCCGAGGACGACATCGAGCATGCCACCCAGCTGGCCCGCCAGATGGTGGGACGCTTCGGCATGTCCGAGGCGATCGGCCCCATCCGCCTCATGGGCAGGGACCTCGACGTCTTCCTCGACGGTGGCGCCGTCGCTCCCGAGGGCGTGTCGCCGCAGACGCTGCGCGAGTTCGACGACGCCGTGCGCGACACCGTGAAGGGCGCGCAGAAGCGGGCCGTCGAGATCCTGACACGCTGTGCAGAAACGCTCGATTCGCTGACCGGTACGCTGCTCCAGTCCGAGACCCTGGAGGGCCCGGAGCTGCTGGCCTTACTCGCTCCGGTGCTGCCTGCTGCGGCAGCGTCGTCGAACGGCTCGGCGCCCAGGCACGCGGCGACACCAGCGCCCTGATGCCGGCGCGGTGGGGCATGACGCGGCGGCGCCTGCTGGCCGCGGCCGCGTTGACGCCGGCATTGCTGGGCATCCTGCCCGCGTCCGCGCAGGTGCCGATCCCGACTCCGCCGGTGCCGTTGCCCAGCGGACCGCCGGCGCCGGTGCCGAACCCGGTGGTCCCACAGCCCGGACCTCCGGCCAATCCCGCCCACGCCTGCGGGCACACGCCGCTGGGACCGACGGAGATCCGGACCGTGTACACGCTGGCCGACAACCACAGCGGCAGTCCGTTGCAGCCCGCGTCGACGTTCGCCGTCGACCCCGGCATGCCGTGCCGCATCTACCGCACCCTGTCGGACGGCGTGCAGCGCAGCGACGACGGTGGAAAGACGTGGGTCGTCGCCTTCACCGACCCCGGCCTGCAGGCCACTCCACGACGTGCGAGCGTGCTCAGCCCGGTGGTGCCCGCCGGAGGCTCGACCATCTACCTGTACGACCAGCAGGGCAGCAACGGCGTCTACGCCAGCAACGACAGTGGATACTCCTGGGCCACCCGGGACAACAACCTGATCACCCCAGGGCTGCAGGGACCCACCGGGCCCACCGGTGGGATCAGCGCCTTCGCGGTGGCACCGAGGGATCCCAGCGCCCTGTACCTGGTCGGCAGCGCCAACGGGCAGACGCTCGTGTACGCCAGCAACGACGGCGGGTCCAGCTGGCGGCTGGCCGGCCAGCCGGCAATGCCCGCGGTGACGTCGATCGCGGTTGAGCCGCACAACCCGCGGCACCTCTACCTCGCAGCCGGCGGAGCCGAGACCTCGGCCGGCGCGGCCACCTCGACCCAGCGGCAGTTCTTCGAATCGGGCGACGGTGGGCAGACCTGGGTTGCCCGCCCGGGACCCGCCAACGTGCCGTCGCCATCGGCGATCTGGACGACCGACGGCAACAACGGGGAGCGCCTCTACGTGCGCACGGCCCTGCTCTCCAAGGGCCCGCAGCCCGCCATCGTGGGGGAGGAGTTCTGGCGCAGCGACGACGACGGCGCCAGCTGGCAGTACATCCCCAGCCCGTCGAGCCTGGGTCTCAATGCCGACCTGGCCTTCGACCCCAACCGGCCCGATGACATGGTCATCGCCGCCTCGGCGCCGGACGGCCACAGCGGCATGGGACTCCTCGTGCTCGGAAGCGTCGACGGATTCCACACCACTCGATACACCCGCTTCTTCGGCAGGACCCCATCGGTGACCGCCGTGCAGGCGCGTGCGGACCAGTCGGGCGATATCTTCGTTCAGGACACCTTTGGCGGTAACGACGAGCTCCTGGAGTTCCAGGTGCCGGCACTGGCAACGCCGGATCCGGGAAACCAATCGTTCCAGACTTCGTTGAGGGTGTGCCCGCTGACACCGGTGCAGGGCACGTACAAGGCGGGCTCGATCGCCTTCGACGGCGTCTATCTCGACTACACGCAGGACGACCTTGCGCCGGGGACGATCTTCCGCGTCAGCCCGGTCGACTGCAAGGCTGCTGCGCCGATCCACGTGAGTCCCGCCGTCGCCCTGTACGCGCTCACGTTCGACGGCGAGTACCAGTTCGCCTCCGGCCACGTCGGTGCCATCCTGGCCCGCGGACCGGCGGCCGGCTACGCGCCCGTGTACGCGGTGGACCCCGCCGGCGGAACCACCGAGGAGGTGGGACGCATCTGGTGCAGCAGTGCACCCGACCCGACGTGCGCGCAGCACGATCCCAACGTCTTCACCTTCGATCCCTATCTGCACCAGCTCTGGGCACCCGTCAACGATCCCGACCTGGGGATGCGCGGCGGGCGCGTGGCGCTGGTGCCCCGGAGCTCGGCCCCACTGCCACAGACTCCCTCGTGCATGAGCACGTACTCCTGGCCGACGCAGGACATGAGCAGCTGGGCCGCCGGCGCCCAGGACGTCCTCTACGTTCAGCTGGAGGACGACATCACCGTGGTCCGTGTCGATTCGAAGACCTGCCGCACCCTCGACACGTTCACCCACCGCCAGTTCAGCGAAGGTCCGACCAACATCGCGCACGAGGACGACCAGATGGCCTGCGATGCGCTCACCTTCGGTGAAGGTGGTCCCGGCGTGCGCGCGGGCACCGGCACGTCGGCGCTGTGGATCCGCGACGTCACCGACAACACGGTCCACGCGTACGCGATCCCAACCGGGTCCTGCCCCTTCCCGACGCGCCTCGCCGTGCACAGCGTGGCCCCGGTACAGGTGACTGCCGGCTATGGCGTCTGCGCCACCCTGACCAGTGTCACCACCGATCTGCCGCTGTACATCCCTGGCATGCCCGTGCAGTTCTCCCTCGCCGGCGCGCCGGTCGGCACGGGGGTCACAGGGGTGGACGGCCGCGCCTGCGTGCCCGGCACCGCTCCGGCCGCCGCCGGCAGCCTCCCCCTGCGCGCCGACTTCGCCGGCAACGCCGCCCACATGGCGTCCACGGCCACGGGAACGCTGCTCGTCGTGGGCTCGTCCCAGCAGGCGGACCCATCCGCCTGCCAGCTGAACTGCACACGCCAACCTGACGCCAAGCCGGCGCCCCTTCCGCACGCGCCTCCGGGGCCGCTCGCGCTGAACCTCCCCGTGCAGCCACTGCCGCAGGCCCAGACACAGGCACAGACCCAGGCCCAACCCCAGGCCCAGCCGCAGGCCCAGGCCCAGCCCAGCACGATGACCCAGCGCCGCACCCAGGCGCGGGTCGCCCTGCAGGGCAGCGACGGCGCCCGGCACGAGGTGGAGCTGCAGGCCAGCGGTACCCGCATCGCCCTGCTCGCCGAGGCCGCCGGGCTCGCCCTGTTCGCCGGCGGGCTCTGGGCGCGGTCCGTGCAATTGCGTCGCCGCCGCCCCGCCGTGGCAAGGATCCGTTCGAGAACGCGTTGACGGTCCGCCGGGGTGGCCCTACTATTCCGGCATCGGCGCGGGCCAATAACGCAGGGTTTGGCCGTAACTGCAGCCACGGATCCAGAGGGAACCTTCGTATGCCTGAATTTCTAGAGAAGATGTCGAACGGCGAGAAGGCGGTCCTCGGCGGCTCGCTCCTCGTGCTCATCGGGATGTTTCTGCCCTGGTACGGGATCGACTTCCTGGGCGTGAGCGAATCGGTCAGCGGCTTCCACAGCTGGGGGCTGCTCACCTTCCTGGCGCTGCTCGCGGTGGTTGCCTTCTGGGTGATCCGGGGACCCCTGGCGGACCAGGTCAAGCTGCCGGACATGCCCGTCACCGACGCCCAGGTCTACATGATCGGCGGCGCCATCGAGGTCCTCGGCGCTCTGATCTTCTGGCTCGCCTACAAGGCGGACAACGCCAGCCTTCCCGGCTTCTCGGCCGGCGTCAAGTTCGGCGTCTTCGTCGCCCTGGTCGGCGGCATCGTCACCATCGTGGGCGGCTACCTCAAGCAGTCCGAGCCCGCCCCGCTGGCCTCGACGCCCAACGCCCCGGCGCCGCCGCCGACGACCTACGGCGCTCCGCCCCCTCCGGCGGCACCCCCCGTCTGAACACGAGCGCGAGCGCGTTCGCGCTCGACGCGAGCCGCTGATCGGCGTGCCGGGAGGACCGGCCCGGCGCGCCGCGCGGCAGAATGGCAGGCATGGCAACACCACAGGTGGTCACGCTCGGCGGCGGGTGCTTCTGGTGCCTCGACGCCGCCTATCGCGAGATCGTCGGGGTGACCAGGGTGGTCTCCGGGTACGCGGGCGGCAGCCGGCCGAACCCAACCTACGAGCAGGTGTGCACCGGCGCGACCGGGCACGCCGAGGTGGTGCAGGTCGAGTTCGACCCCGACGTCGTGTCCTTCGACGACATCCTCGCCGTCTTCTGGTCGATCCACGACCCCACCACGCTCAACCGCCAGGGCGCCGACGCCGGCACCCAGTACCGCTCGGCGATCTTCTACAGCGACGACGGGCAGCGTGCCAGCGCTGAGGCCTCGCGCGACGAGGTGCAGAAGCTCTGGCCCGGCCCGGTGGTCACCGAGATCGTCCCCTTCGAGGTCTTCTACCCGGCCGAGGAGTACCACCAGGACTACTACGCCCGCAACCCCGGCCAGGGGTACTGCCAGGCGGTGATCAACCCCAAGCTGCGCAAGGTCCGCGAGCGCCACGCCGGCCTGCTGCGGACGGCGGGCCAGGCACCCGGCTAGCTCAGGCCGCCGGCGTCCCCTTGGCGCCCCGCCCGCGGGCAACCGCCGGCTCGACGACCACCACGGGCCGGTTGCGCGACACGTCCGCGCGGCACAGCGCCGCCGCCTGGGGAAGCACCGCATCCGCGTCGGGATGGTGGCAGCCGCCCTTGCCGGCGCCGAGGTGCAGGCAGGAGAGCCCGCGGTCCGCGGTGTCGTAGCGCACGACCGTGCCTTCGAAGCCAGGGCAGGCGGCCATGTGATCCGACCCCAGACTGAGCACGGCGAACGGGCAGCGGCTGATCATGGGGATCAAGATCGTACCCCCGCACCGGCCGTTGTGGGCCACCGCAACCAGAATCTCAGCTTGCCAAGACGGGCGGTGCACGCTACCCTGCACGTCGTCGCGCCCGGCGCGGCACGCTGTATCAGCTACGGAGACACACCTGGTGATGATTCGGCTCCGCACAACGCTCCCGAGGGAGGCAGGGTTTGTTCCCAACCTCTCTGGCAGCGCTCCCGTGTGCGCGGCCGATGCGTTTCCGTAGGTACGTCACCTTCTGACGTCCCGATCCAGGGGACCGCCGGCCGAGCCAGACAGGCAACAGAGGCCAGGCGGGATTCAGATGGATCAGGGACTCGGAGGAGACGTGGTGACTGGATCGGCAACCGTGGCGGCGCAAGCCGTGGCGGCGCAGACCGTGCCGGCAGTCGAGCTGTGTGGTGTCAGCAAGCGCTTCACCAGCAGGAAGGGCATGCCCTGGCGGCGCACCGCCACCAACAAGGTGGCGCTGCACACCACCGACCTGCGCGTCCAGCAGGGCGGCATCACCGGCATCATCGGCCTCAACGGCAGCGGCAAGTCGACGCTCATCCGCATCCTGGCCACGCTGATGCTGCCCGACACCGGCACGGCGCGCGTCTTCGGCCTCGACGTCGTCGCCGACGCCGCGCAGGTGCGGCGCCACGTCAACCGGGTGTCCGTCGACGCGGCGTTCTTCAAGTCGCTGAGCCCGTGGGAGAACCTGCTCTACGCGTCGCGGCTCTACGGCGACACCGAGGACGCGCGGACGCGGGTGGAGGAGGTGCTCGGGCAGCTCGGACTCGGCGCCGACACGCTCGACAAGCCGATGCGCCATCTCTCACGAGGACAGCAGCAGAAGATCGCCATCGCGCGCAGCTTTCTGACCGCACCGGCGCTGCTGCTGATGGACGAGCCCACCACGGGACTCGACCCGCACAGCAAGCGAGAGGTGCAGGGTTTGATCCGCAGGTTGCGCAGCGAGCGCGACATCACCGTGCTGCTCTGCACCCACGACCTCGACGAGGCGGAGGCGCTCTGCGATCGCGTGCTCATCCTCGACCGCGGCGCCGTGCTCGCCGACGACTCGCCGGCGGCGCTGTGCGCGCAGTACGCCGGCGTCGGCGAGGAGATCACCCTCGAAGCTGCCTTCCTGCGACTGGTGGGCCGGCGGATCGAGGACGACAGCGAGGCATCGGAGGACACCTAGTCATGCAAGCCACCGCGCAGCGCAGCGCGCCCAGCCGGCTGCGACGCGAGGCCGGCGCCTTCGTCGGCTTCATCGAACGTCAGCGCAACATCTACCGCCGCTTCTGGTTGTGGGAGCTGGTCTTCTTCGTCTACAGCCTGGTCTCGGTGCTGACCATCGGCTACCTCGCCACCGGGCTGGGCAGTGGCGGCGCACCCAGCGGGGCGCACGTCGCCACCCGCAGCACCGAGCTCTACCTGCTCGCCGGCGCGCTGCTCTGGAGCTACCTGTCGCTGGTGTTCATGGAGGTGGCCTACGCCATCGGCTTCGAGCGCTGGGAGGGCACGCTGGAATACACGTTCATGGCGCCGGTGCGCCGCGTCACCCACCTCGCCGGCATCTGGGCCGCAGCGGTGATCTACGGGCTTCTGCGCACCGCGGTGGTCATCGTCGCCGTGGTGCTGCTCTTCCACCTCGACCTGCACGGCGCCAACGGCTGGTCGGTGCTGTGCATCCTGCTGGCGGCGACGCTGCCGCTGGCGGGCATCGGCATCCTCATCAGCATCCTGCCGATGATGGCGCCGGAGAAAGGCGAGCAGATGACCGTGGCCATCCAGGGCGTCTTCCTGCTGGTGTCGGGCGTGTACTACCCGGTGTCGGTGCTGCCCCAGCCGCTGCACGCGCTGGGTGACATCTCGCCGCTCACCTACATGCTCTCGGGCATCCGCGACGCGCTGCTGCTGGGCCGCGGTCCCGGCGAGATGCTGTCGCTCTTCGGCCTGATGATCGTCTCGGGTGCGGTGCTGATCCCCTTCGGGCTGTGGCTGTTCGGCCGCGCCGAGACGCGTGCCAAGCGCCTCGGCCTGCTGAAGCGGACCGGGTGACCGCGCCGGCGCGGACAGCTGTGAGCTGACCGGGCGACCGGTCAGCTCACCCGCACCACCTCGGGCTGCTCGGCCGCGGCGCCGCCCTCGCGCGGCGGCGGCTCGGGCTCGCGCTCGATGACCAGCGCGCCGTCCACCACCTTGACGCGGATGATGTCGCCGTCGTGGAAGCGTCCGTCGAGGATGCCCATGGCGATGGGGTCCTGGAGCCGGCGCTGGATCACCCGCTTCAGCGGGCGGGCGCCGTAGGTGGGATCCCAGCCCTCCTCGGCGAGCAGGTCGAGCGCCGCGCTCTCGACGTCCAGGCTCATGCTGCGTGCCGACAGGCGGTCGCGCAGCGCGCCCAGCTGGATCTCGACGATCTGGCGGAGCTGCGGCCGGCTCAGGCGCTGGAACAGGATCATGTCGTCGATGCGGTTGAGGAACTCGGGACGGAAGGTCTCGCGCACCGCGTCGAGCACCAGGCGGCGGGTGACGTCGTCGATCTCCGGCGCCTCGGCGAGGTACTGCGAGCCGACGTTGCTGGTCATGATGATGACCGCGTTGCGGAAGTCGACGGTGCGTCCCTGACCGTCGGTCAGGCGTCCGTCGTCGAGCACCTGCAGCAGCACGTTGAAAACGTCGGGATGGGCCTTCTCCATCTCGTCGAGCAGGACCACCGAGTAGGGACGGCGGCGCACCGCCTCGGTGAGGTAGCCACCCTCCTCGTAGCCGACGTAGCCCGGCGGCGCGCCGATGAGGCGGGACACCGAATGCTTCTCCATGAACTCGCTCATGTCGATGCGCACCATCGCCTGCTCGGAGTCGAAGAGATACCCGGCGAGCGCGCGGGCCAGCTCGGTCTTGCCGACACCGGTGGGACCGAGGAAGAGGAAAGATCCGATGGGGCGGTTGGGGTCGGACAGCCCAGCGCGGGAGCGGCGAATCGCGCTGGCCACGGCGTTGATCGCCTCGTCCTGGCCGACCACGCGCTGGTGCAGGTTCTCCTCGATGTGGAGCAGCTTCTCGCGCTCGCCCTCGAGCATCTTGCTGACCGGGATGCCCGTCCACCGCGACACCACGTCGGCGATGTCCTCCTCGGTGACCTCCTCCTTGAGCAGCGGATGCTCGCCCTGCAGCTCGCGCAGGCGCGACTCCTCCGCCTCCAGCGCGCGCTGCAGCTCGGTGAGCCGCCCGTAGCGCAGCTCCGCGGCGCGGCCGAAGTCGGCCATCTGCTCAGCGCGCTCGGCGTCGTGGCGCACCTGCTCGATCTGCTCCTTGATCGCCCGCACCGCCTCCAGCGCGCCCTTCTCCTGCTGCCACTTCTCGCGCATGACGCGGCCGCGCTCCTGCAGGTTGGCGAGGTCGCGTTCCAGCGCCTGCAGGCGTTCGCGTGAGGCCGCGTCGGTTTCCTTCTTGAGTGCCTCGCGCTCGATCTCCAGCTGGCGGATCTCGCGCTCGACGACGTCCAGCTCGGTGGGCAGCGAGTCGATCTCGATGCGCAGCCGCGAGGCCGCCTCGTCGATGAGGTCGATGGCCTTGTCGGGGAGGAAGCGATCGGCGATGTAGCGGTGGCTCAGCGTGGCCGCGGCGATGATCGCCGAGTCGGTGATGCGCACACCGTGGTGCACCTCGTAGCGCTCCTTGAGGCCGCGCAGGATGCTGATGGTGTCCTCGACCGAGGGCTCGTCGACGTAGATGGGCTGGAAGCGCCTCTCCAGCGCGGCGTCCTTCTCGATGTGCTTGCGGTACTCGTCGAGGGTGGTGGCGCCGATGCAGCGCAGCTCCCCGCGAGCCAGGGCGGGCTTGAGCATGTTGCCCGCGTCCATGGCTCCCTCGGCCGCACCGGCGCCGACGATGGTGTGCAGCTCGTCGATGAAGAGGATGACCTCGCCGTTGCTCTCCGACACCTCGCGCATGACCGCCTTGAAGCGGTCCTCGAACTCGCCGCGGTACTTGGTGCCGGCGACGAGCGACCCCAGGTCGAGCGCGATGACGCGCTTGTCCTTCAAGCCCTCGGGCACGTCGCCCTTGGCGATGCGCTCGGCGAGCCCCTCGGCGATCGCGGTCTTGCCCACGCCGGGCTCGCCGATCAGCACGGGGTTGTTCTTGGTGCGCCGCGAGAGCACCTGCATGACGCGGCGGATCTCGTCGTCGCGCCCGATCACCGGGTCGAGCTTGCCCTCGCGCGCCTCCTGCGTCATGTCTCGGCCGTACTCGTCGAGAGTCGGCGTCTCGGAGCTCTCGCGAGGCCCCCCGCCCTCGACGCCGCGGATGACCGCGCCGCGGAGCTTCGTGTGCGACACCCCGAACCGCTGGAGCAGCTGGCCCGCCTGCGTCTCGTTGTCCCGCGCGAGCGCGAGCAGAACGTGCTCGGGCCCGACATAGGAC
>DASYKI010000013.1:0-65196 GCA_035995545.1 Candidatus Dormiibacterota bacterium | reverse complement strand
GCCCGCCTCGCGTTGATCGCCGGGCTGGCGATCGCCCTGCCCGGCGGCATGATCGCGGCCGGCGCCTTCGGTGACGCCGGCGACCACGGCTCGATGGTGGGTGGCGCCGCGCTGGTCAAGCCCGTGGTCGGCATCGCCGCCACTCCCAGTGGCAACGGCTACTGGCTGGCGGCGAGCGACGGCGGTGTCTTCAGCTTCGGCGACGCCACCTTCCACGGCAGCATGGGTGGCACGCATCTCAACGCGCCGGTGGTCGGCATCGCACCCACGCCGAGTGGCGGCGGCTACTGGATGGTGGCCTCCGACGGCGGCATCTTCAGCTTCGGTGACGCCACCTTCCACGGCAGCATGGGCGGCACCAAGCTCAACGCCCCCGTGGTCGCCATCGCGGCGACGCCGGACGGCGGTGGCTACTGGATGGTGGCCTCGGACGGCGGCATCTTCAGCTTCGGCGACGCCGGCTACTTCGGCAGCATGGGTGCGACCAAGCTCAACCGTCCCGTGGTCGGCATCGCGCCCACCCCGGACGGTGCCGGCTACTGGATGGTGGCCACCGACGGCGGCATCTTCGCCTTCGGCGACGCCGGCTTCTTCGGCAGCACCGGCGCCCTGCGGCTCAACGCCCCCGTGGTGGGACTGACCCCGACGCCGGACGGCCTCGGCTACTGGATGGTGGCGTCGGACGGCGGCATCTTCAGCTTCGGCGACGCCGTCTTCTCGGGCGGCATGGGCGGCACCAGGCTGGCCCAGCCAGTGGTGGGCATGGCCTCCTGAGGCGGGACGCGCTGCGCGCAATGACCGTGGTGCGTTCGACGTCCTACTCCTGACGGGGCACGCGAGCTCAGGGTTCGGAGGAAGGAAGACTCATGGGTCCACGCAGGACAGCGGTGGCCGCGGCCACGGCGGCGGTTGCGGCCGGGGCCGCGTTCGCGGGCGGTCCGGGGGCGGCGCAGGCGGCGGCTCCCAAGGTGCTCCTGGTGGGCACGTACAGCGGCGTCGCCGGTGGGTACACGTCGATCCAGAGCGCGGTGGACGCCGCTGCTCCCGGCGACTGGATCCTGGTCGCGCCCGGCGACTACCACGAGCAGGGTGTCGCCTCGGCGCCGCAGCGCGCGGGCGTGCTGATCAAGACGGCCAACCTGCACCTGCGCGGCATGAACCGCAACACGGTGATCGTCGACGGCACCAAGCCCGGCGCGCCGGGCGTGTGCGACGCA
Source organism: Candidatus Dormiibacterota bacterium (assembly GCA_035995545.1). Classification (GTDB taxonomy): domain Bacteria; phylum Chloroflexota; class Dormibacteria; order Aeolococcales; family Aeolococcaceae; genus DASRDZ01. The sequence continues at coordinate 63,979 of DASYKI010000013.1, read as the reverse complement.
GCCCCGTCCTCACAGCAGCATGGGCCCAGCGACGGCAACGGCGGCACGCTGGGACGCAACGGCATCGAGGTCTACAAGGCCGATGGCGTCTCCATCGAGAACCTGCTCGTCTGCAACTACCTGAGCGGATCGGGCGGCGGCGACGGCAACGAGATCTGGTGGAACGGGGGCGACGGCGGCGGCCACATCGGCATGGGCCCGCTGCACGGCGCGTATCTCACCGCCAGCAGCTCGTACAACTACGGCACCGACCCCGCCAACCACGGGTCGAGCACGGTGCCGATGGGCAAGTACGGGATCTTCGCCAGCAACGAGGGCGGTCCCGGCACCATCGACCACACCTACGCCAGCAACATGGGCGACAGCGCCTACTACATCGGCGCCTGCCACGACTGCAACGTGACCCTCACCCACGGGCACGCCGAGAACAGCGCGCTGGGATTCTCCGGCACCAACGCCGGCGGCCGCCTGGTCTTGCAGAACAGCGAGTGGGACCAGAACAAGGCCGGCCTCGCCCCCAACACGCTCAACAACGACGACTGGCCGTCGCCCGCCGACGGCACCTGCCCGAGCGGCACCGGGTCGTGCAGCATCATCCGCGGCAACTACGTTCATGACAACAACAACCAGAACGCGCCGAGCTACGGCATCGCCGGGGCGGCGCCGCCCGGCACCGGCATCCTGATGAGCGGCATCCGCAACTACACGGTGACCGGCAACCGCATCGTCGACAACAACTCCTGGGGCCTGGTCATCAACGACTTCCCCGACACCTCGCAGCCGCCCAGCCAGGTGACCACGCCGTGCGCCGGCGGCACCGACCTGAGCACGCCCGCGCAGCCGCTCTGCTACTACAACGCGTTCGGCAACGAGGTCGCCCACAACACCTTCACCCGCAACGGCTCCTACAACAACCCGGGCAACGCCGACATCGCCGTCGCCGCGGTGCCGCACAACCCGGGCAACTGCATCCACGACAACACCGACACCGCCGGCATGCTGAGCAGCGACCCGCCCGCGGTGCAGACGCTGATGGGCGTCTGCGGGCTGCCCAACGGCTACCTCGGCCCCAGCTTCATGCAGCTGGTCTGCACCACGCCGGGCGCCCTGTCGATCGGCCCGATCACCCCCGCCTGCAACAACGTGCCGGTGGTGGCCAATTACCCCCCGACCACCGGGGTGGTGATCAAGCCCATCCCCTTCCACGAGGCCACCATGGAGGAGCCGTGCGACGACGTGCCGGCCAACCCCTGGTGCCCGGCGGGGAGCAGCGCGACCGCGTCGCACGGGGGCGGTGGCGACCGGCCAGCCGGCCACGGCGACTCCGGCACGGACGGCGTCCGTCCCGAGTGGCGCGCGCTGCGCAGCCAGTAGCGCAGGGGCGGTGCCCGGCTGGGGCGCGTTGACGGTAGAATCCCGCGACGCCCAGCCGGGCGCCCATCCCACGGAGAGTCCCGCGTGGCCACTCGTCCCATCCACATGACCGCCGCCGGCCGTGCCGCCCTCGAGGCCGAGCTCGACCACCTCGAGAACGTCCGCCGCCCCGAGATCGTCGCCCGCATCGCCTCGACCCGCTCCGAGGGCGACCTCTCCGAGAACGCCGGCTACCACCAGGCCCGCGAGGACCAGAGCCACGTCGAGGGCCGCGTCAACGAGATCAAGGCCCTGCTGCAGAACGCGGTGATCATCGAGGAGGGCGCTCCCGACGGCATCGCCCGCCTCGGCGCCCGCGTCGTCGTCGAGGACGAGTTCGGGCAGAGCACCTTCCTCATCGTCGGGCCCACCGAGGTCGACCCCACCTCGGGCCGCATCTCGGCGCAGTCGCCCATCGGCAGCGCGCTCATCGGTGCGCGAAAGGGCGACGTGGTCAAGGCGTCCACCCCCGCCGGCGAGATGGCCATGAAGGTCGTCGAGGTCAGCTAGGCCACGAACGTCCCGGTGGCGTACAGGTAGGTGAGCGCAGCCAGGCAGCCGCCCGACAGGGCGAGCAGGGCGCCGCGCAGCTGGGGACGGTTGCGGGTCAGGTCGGCGACGACGATGAACACCGGCACGATGGCGATCATGTAGCGCTGCACGCCGAGCCAGTAGATGAAGCTGCAGCTCAGCACCCAGGTGGCGGCGGAGTACGCCGTCAGCGACAGCGCGTAGCGCCGCCGTCGAATCGCCATGTACACGATGGCGAGCAGGAAGAGGAGGCCGGCCACCGCCTCGGTGGCGAAGAACAGCCGTGAGTCGCCGCTGCCGGTGGCGCTGTGCAGCGTCGCCCAGAATCCCGACCACGGCCAGTCGAGGATGCGGTTGTACGAGCCCGACGCCTGCACGTGCCAGTAGGCGAGAGCGTCGCCGGTGCGCAGGTGCGCGAACAGCATGAAGAGCAGCAATGGCACGGCGGGAAGCAGTGACCAGAACACGCCGGTGCGCAGTCGCATGCGCCGCCGCACGGCGTACTCGACGAGCAGCGCGGGGATCAGCGCCAGCCCGGTGATGCGCACCGCCGCCGACAGCGCCGCCAGCACCGACGCCCGCACGTGGTCACCGCGGCGCATGTGGTACAGCGACGCGGTTGCCGCGGCGAGAAACGGACTCTCCGTGTACACCGCGGTGAGAAACATCGCGTACGGGTAGAGCACCAGCAGCCACGCCGTGAATCGCGCGGAGCCGGGGTCGCCGGAGATCTCCAGCAGCACCAGCTTGGCCAGGTACACCAGCGCGATCAGCTCGCACACGGCGCTGACCAGCATGCCCGCGGCCGTCGAGCTGGGGATGAAGAGCATGACCGCGCGGACCAGCATCGGATAGCCGGGCAGGAATGCCCAGAGGTGCCCGACTGCACCGGGGCTGAGGTCGAGCCGCCCGCCGGGATAGCCGTCCTGCGCGATGCTGCGGTACGCCTCGCCATCCCACGCGCCGAAGGGCTGGATGACCTGCGCAAAGCTGGGCAGGCCCGCGTGGCCGTTGCGACTCCACACTATGAGCAGCGCGACGACGAGCACGAGCAGCTTGCCCGCCAGGAACGGCGGCAGCACGTGTGCCAGGGTCGACCGTCCGCGCAGGGCGAGGGTGGAGGGCGCCGAGGCCATGGCGCGGCAGTGTAGCCGCTGCTATTTCGCCGGCGCGCTCAGGCGGGCATCTTGCGGGCTGGATCGCGCCCTGGGCGCCGCGTCGCTAGTAGACGCGCACCGGCGTGCCGACGTCGGCCCAGTTGTACAGGTCGGTCATGGTCGGCATGGGCACGTTCACGCAGCCGTGCGATCCGTTCGACTCGGTGCCGGGCCCGTACGCCGAGCGCCATGGTGCGTCGTGGATCGCGTAGCCGTCGTTGCGGAACCACAGCGTGTACTTGACCCACGACGGCGGATACCAGTACGGCGAGCTGCGCGGCCAGTCCGACGTCATCTGCCACGGCGACACCTTGCGCAGCACCGAGTACTGCCCGGGCGGCGTCGGCAGTGCCGGGCGTCCGGTGGTGATGTAGGTGGTGACCAGCGCGACTCCGTCCTGGTAGGAGCTGAGGATCTGGCAGCGCAGGCTGATCACGATCACCTTGCCGGAGGTCACCGCGTTGGACGGCACGCCGCAGTCGGGACGGGAGGCGACGTCGTTGCCGTAGCGGATCTTTCCCGACGCCGACCCCATGAAGCCGGCGTCGCCGAAGGTGAAGATGCCGCCGTCGCGGGCGACCATCCAGTACCCGGCACCGCTCGGCGTCGAGGCCATGCCGACGATGGGCTGCACCAGGCGCGTGGCTCCCGCCGATCCCTGGAACGACGCGTCGCCGAAGCTGAAGACGCCGCCGTCGGCGGCCACCAGCCGGTAGCCCTTGCCGCTGGGCGTCGCCGTCATGCCGACGATGGGCCGGTTGAGCTGCGTCGCCCCAGTCGACCCGAGGAACTGCGCGTCGCCGAAGTTGAAGATGCCGCCGTCGGCGGCCACCATCCAGTACCCGCCGCCGCCGGGTGTGCCGGCGATGCCGACGGTGGGCTGGTTGAGCGCGGTGCCGCCCATGGAGCCGTGGAAGGGCGCGTCGCCGTAGGTGAAGACGCCGCCGTCCGAGCCGAGCAGCCAGTAGCCGCCGCCACTCGGCGTCCGCGCGATGCCGATGACCGGCGCGTTGAGAGCCACGCTGCTCGGGCTGCCCAGGCTGCCCGCGCTGCCAAAGGGCAGGACGTCGCCGTAGCTGGCGGCGATCCAGTAGCCGTCGCCTCCCGGCCGGGCGGCCATGCCGGCGGCGCCGACCGCCGGGGGCGCGCTGGCGGCGAGGGCGCTGCTGCCCCCCACCACGCTGGCGAACACGGCGGCGACAGCGGCGGCTGCGACGCGGGCGTGCACGGTCGCGATCACGGCTCTGGCCCTGCCTCGGGTCACTCGGGGTTCCTCCTGGTCGAATCTCTCCGCGCCGGAAGAGCATGATGCACCGCCCTGGCGCCCGCCGTCATCGCCCGGGCGTGGAGATAATGGCCGGGCCATGCAACTCCACCTCGGGGACGGCTACGAGCTCGACGACGACCGCGCCCGCGTCGACGTCGCCGCCGTGCACCGCTACCTCTCGGAGCAGGCGTACTGGGCACAGGGCCGGCCCTACGAGGTCGTCGAGCAGCAGCTGCGCGATGCGTATCGCGTTGTCGGCCTCTATCGCGGGGACGCGCAGGTCGGCTACTGCCGCACCAACTCCGACGGGGTCGCCATCGCCTACCTCGCCGACGTGTACGTGCTTCCCGCCGACCGCGGCCGCGGCCTCGGCGTGCAGCTGGTGCGCGAGGCGATCGTCAACGGACCCGCGGTGGCCCGCTGGATGCTGCACACCAGCGACGCGCACGCGCTGTACGCGAAGTTCGGCTTCCGACCGCCCAGTGATCGTGCCATGGAGCTCGAGAGGCGCAATCTCATCGACCCGCTGGGCGAGCCTGCGGCGCAGGAGCTCGACCTCGAGCTCGGGATCGACTGACCCGCTCATGTCGCTCGAGATCCAGATTCGCCCGTACCGGCTTCCGGATGACATCGAGGGCTTGTCGCGGGTCTGGTTCGACTCGGCCGTGTACCACGAGGCAATCGACGACCTTCCTCCGCTGCGCTCGGAGGCCAGCATGGATTACGCGCGAAAGCGTTTCGGGCGCATCGCGCCGGACGATCCGCGCGGCCTCTTCGTCGCCGAGGTGGGCGGCGAGGTGGTCGGGCACGTCGAGGTGCGCATGCGCCGTGACGACGACATCGACTACGTCGACGGCTACGTCGAGGAGCTCGCCGTCGCCGCGGCGTGGCGCGGACGTGGCGTCGGCACGGCGCTGATGGCGCACGCCGAGCAGTGGGCCAGGGGCAAGGGCGCGCTGAGCATCGGGCTCGACCACCTGCACACCAACGCGGGTGCGCAGCGGCTCTACGAGCGCCTTGGCTACCGCCTGCGCGGAATCCAGCGGGCCAAGCGCTTCTAGTCCAGCGGCGGGCGTCGCTGCGCCCAGGGGCGCGCCTCCTCCAGCTGCGAGGCCAGGCGGATCAGTGTCGCCTCGTCACCGTGCCGGGCGATCGCCTGTACACCGACGGGCAGCCCCGCGTTCTCGAAGAGCGGCAGGTTGGCCGCCGGCTGCCCACCGAGGTTTGCCGGCACGGTGAACGGCGTGAACAGCGCCGCGTTGATCATCGGCATCGTCGGCTCGACGTCGGACCCGACCCACAGCGCACCCAGCTCCACCGGCGGCGTGGCCAGCGCGGGAGTCAGCACGATGTCGTACTGCTGCTGCGCACCGGCGATCTCTCGCACCAGCTGCTGCATCTGCGAGCTGGCCTGCCAGTACTGCGTCGCGGTGATCTCCCTGCTCAGCTCCCAGAGAGCGCGGTTCAGCGGCTCGATGCGCTCGATGTCGCCGCCGGCGTTGAGCACGTCCTGCACCTTGTCGCCGAAGAACGCCGCCCAGATCTGGTTGAACAGGCCGAGCAGCTCGTCGTTCTGCCACAGCGGCGTGAACTCCTCGACGTCGTGGCCGAGCTGCTCGCACAGCGTCGCCGCCTGGTGCAGGGCGTCGACGTAGGCGCCGTCGACGGGCACCGCGATCGGCGGCGTCGCCGTGAAGCCGATGCGCAGCCGCCCCGGCGCGGCGCCGACCTCCTCGACGTAGGGGCGCGCCGGCGCCGGTGCCGTGTACAGGTCGCCGGGCAGTGTGCCGATGGTGGCGTCGAGCAGCAGCGCGGTGTCGCGCACGGTGCGGGTGATGAACCCCTCGCTGTTGAGCCCGAAGGGCGGGTCGCCGAACGGCGCCTGCGAGGTGCGCCCGCGCGACGGCTTGATGCTGAACAGCCCGGTGCAGGCGGCGGGGATGCGCAGGCTGCCACCCGCGTCGTTGCCGTGCGCGGCGGGGGCCATGCCCGACGCCACCGCGGCCGCCGCGCCGCCGCTGGAGCCGCCGGCGGTGCGGGTGCGGTCCCAGGGGTTGCGGGTGGCGCCGAAGCGTGCGTTCTCGGTCGAGGGGACGGTGCCCAGCTCGGGCAGGTTGGTCTTGCCGAGGAAGACCACGCCGGCGTCGCGCAGCTTGGCGACGATCGCGCTGTCCTGCGTGCTCTCGTTGGCGGGCATGGCCTGTGAGGCCATGGTCATCGGCGTGCCGCGCAGGTGGACGTTGTCCTTGATGGGGATGGGCAGGCCTTCCAGGGGACGCGCCTCGCCGCGGCGGATGCGCTCCTCGCTGTCGCGGGCCTGGGCGCGCGCCTGCTCGGCGAGGACGAGCACGTAGGCGTTGAGCTCGGGGTTGTAGCGCTCGATGCGGGCCAGCAGGGCGTCGACCAGCTCGGTGGGCGAGATCTCGCCACCACGCAGGCGGTCGACCAGGTCGCCGGCCGGCGCCAGCACGGGGTCGTTGGTGATTGCCACGATGGGCTCCCTCCGCTGTGTCGCCGCCTCGTCACGGCGGGCGGCCCGGCGAGCGATTATCGGGCAGTGCACCGTTGCGATGTGGGAAGGTGCCCAGGCGGCACGCCCGTTCCGCTCCAGGAGGCAGCGCCATGACCCCCGACGAGGCCGTCGAGATCATCCGCAAGCAGCACCGCGCCGTCATGGCCACCACCCGCCGCGACGGTGGCGTGCAGATGTCTCCCGTGGCCGTGGGTGTCGACGAGGACGGCAGCCTGCTGGTGAGCACGCGGGAGACGGCGATCAAGGCCGCCAACCTGCGCCGCACCCCGTACGCCGCGGTTTGTGTCATTCCTGACACGTTCTTCGGCGGCCAGTGGGTGCAGGCGGAGGGTCCTGCGCAGGTCGTGTCGCTGCCCGAGGCGATGGAGGGCCTGGTGCGGTACTACCGCAGCGTCGGAGGCGAGCACCCCGACTGGGACGAGTACCGCGCCGCCATGGAGAAGGAGCGGCGCGTCCTGGTGCGCATCACGGTGGAGCGCGCGGGGCCCTCGAAGCAGGGCTGACGGTGTGTGCTGACGCGTCGTCAGCGGCCGGCCAGAGCGGCGAACAGCACCACCACCACGCCGAACGCGATCCACCATCCCGCCAGCAGCTTGGTCGAGCGTGTGGCCACGGCGGGGTCGCGCATCTCGGGCATGTTGCGCAGGCGTCCGCCCCAGCGCTTGACGCGGCGCTCGGCCATCGCCGTGGCCACGCCCATCCAGTCGATGGCGACCAGCACGCCGGCGGCGACGATGCACATTCCCGCCACCATCTGTCCGGTGCGCGCCGCGGTCAGACCCCGCACGCTGCTGAAGAGCAGGACGAGGCCCGCCAGCAGCCAGAGCGCGACGATGGTCGACATCGCCAGGGAGCTGCGTCGCATCAGGTGCGCCGGTGCACCATGGTCGCCGAGGCCTGGTCGAGCGGGCGCATCACCATCTGGTCGACGTTGACCCGCTTGGGCCTGGTCACCACCCACGCCACCGCGTCGGCGATGTCCTCGGCGGTCATCGGGGTCACCCCTTCGTAGACCTTGTCGGCCTTCTCCTGGCTGCCCAGGCGCACCACGGAGAACTCGGTCTCCACCATGCCCGGGTCGATCTCGGTGACGCGCACCGGCTTGCCGAGCAGCTCCATGCGCAGCGTGCGGGTGACGGCGTGCGCGGCGTGCTTCGCCGCGGTGTAGCCGCCCCCGCCGGGATACGTCTCGATGCCCGCGGTGCTGACGATGTCGACGATGTGGCCCGGGTCCGCGCGCTCCAGCAGTGGCAGCAGGGCGCGGGTCATGCGCATCAGGCCGAGCACGTTGGTCTCGTACATGGTGCGCCACTGCTCGTCGTCCGCCTGGGCGACGGGATCGAGCCCCAGCGCGCCGCCGGCGTTGTTGACCAGCACCGCGCATGAGTCGAGCTGGGCGACGAACGCGTCGACGCTCTGCTGGTCGGTGACGTCGAGGCGCATGCAGCGGGCGCCGACCTCGTCGCACACCGCGCGCAACCGCTCCTCGCGTCTCGCACCGGCGACGACGTCGAAGCCAGCGTCGTGCAGCGCGCGCACGGTGGCCGCGCCAATGCCGCTGCTGGCGCCGGTGACGACGGCGACAGGTGCACTCACGCTCTGGTCTCCAGCCCCTCTCGGATGCGTCGCTCCAGCGCGTCGATGCCGAGGTCCTGCATGCCCAGCTCGGTGGCGAGCAGGTGCGCGGGGAGCGCCTGCCCCAGTGACCACAGCGTGCGCAGCTCGTCGCCCGCCTTGCCCGGTCCCCACCACCGCTCGCCGTGCTGTGCGCGCCAGCGCTCGCGGAGCTGCGCCTCCAGCATCCAGGCACGCAGGTACTGCGACGAGTAGAAGCCGGGGTCGACGTCGTCGAGCCAGCTCTCCGGCGAGTAGCGGAAGCCGAGGTTCTCGGTGAGCCACTGCGCGTAGCGCTCGGGCATGCGCTGCATGGTTGCCGGGCCGCCGCTGTGCAGCTCCACCTCGTAGGTCAGCTTCGCGGCATAGCGCCGGATCATGTACAGGTAGTACACGTGCGCCTGGTGCACCAGGGTGCGCAGCGCCGCGCCGTCGACGCCGAGCGAGTCGCCGATCCAGTTGCCGTCGAGGAGCAGGTGCTCCATGGTGAAGGCGAAGGCCTCGGTGACGCTGTTGTCGCCGAGGTCACGCTCCTCGAACGGGCGCGTCCGCTCGACGTGGGCGAAGTGCTCGGTGTGCCCGGCCTCGTGGAACAGCGCGCGGAAGTCCTGGTAGCCGCCGCTGGGACGGATCACCAGGTACACCTCGTCGGGCGTGCGCACCGGCGCGCAGAACGCACGCGGGTTCTTCTTGGGACGGTCCTCGGTGTCGAGATGCACGTTGGGCTGGTCGTCGAGGGCGACGCCGAGGCCCATCAGCGTGTCGCGCAGCGAGGGCAGCATTTTGTCCGACTGGAACCAGGAGTCCTGCTCGGTCATGCGGAAGAGCAGCGCAGCGTCGTGGCGCTCGGCATCGGCAAAGGGAACGCCGATGACCTGCTCGAACCACGGTGCGATGTGCTCGCGGTAGAGGTCGTCGGTGCGGCGCAGGAAGGCGCGCATCTGCTCGCCGAGTGCCTGCACGTCGATGCCCTTGAGCGTGCTGTAGAACTCGACGTAGCCGGGGAAGCCCAGCTCGGCGATCAGGTCGTGGTGGCGGCGGACGAGCCGCTCGCGCTGCGGGTTGAGGCGCTGCACGACGACGCGGCGGGCGGCGTCGATGGCGCGGCGGCGCTCGCGATCGCGCTCGTTCTGCACCATGACCGCGGCGCTGAAGTAGGGGATCTGCTCGCCGTCGAGGTCGACGGTGGCCTGCGCCTCGGCGGTGGCCAGCTCGTCGCCGAGGGCGGCAAGCTCGCGCTCCATGCAGGACTCGGCGACGGCCTGGGCGAGCGCGGTGTGGCGGCGGCGCTCGGCGTCGTCGGTGGCGCCGGCGGCGGCGTCGAGGCAGGCGCGCACCGCCTCGGGGGTGAAGGCGTCGCCGTACGTGTCGACGATGGCGGCGATCTCCAACGAGTCCTTCTGGCCGCTGCCGTGCAGGTAGAACTCGCGGTTGGCGTCGCGGACGAAGGCCTCGACGGTGTCGCGCAGGGTGTCGATCGATGTGACGCTCACGGTTCTCTCCATGCGTTGTCCAGCATTGCTCGCGCCGCGCGGAGTCGCTGCAGGGTGACGTCGCGGCCGAGGAAGGCCATGGCGTCGAACACGGGCACGCCCACCGGGCGTCCCAGGATGGCGATGTAGAGGACCCGGAAGCCGTCGCGGGCCTTCACGCCGCACTCGTCGAGCATTGTGGTGAGTCGCTCTCGCAGCGCGGTGACGTCGTCGAGGGCGCCGCTCTCGACCGCCTCGACGGCGGCGTCGAGCAGCTGTGCCGCCGTCTGCGTATCCACCTTCTTTGGCGGAAACTGCACGCCCTCCTCCCACGGCGCGTCGCCGAGCAGGGGGGCGGCCAGGTCGGCGGCGTCGGCGAGGCGCACGATGCGCTCCTGCAGCAGCGGGACCAGTTGCCGGCGCTGCTCGGCCGTGGCCTGAGGGAGCCAGGGCGCCAGCATCTCGTCGAGCTCGTTGGGCGCGAGGCGGCGGACGTGCAGGCCCTGCAGAGCGTCGAGGCGCTTGGGGTCGAAGACCGCGGGCGCCGCATTGACCCGCGCGATGTCGAAGCGCTCGACCAGCTCGGGGAGTGTGAAGACCTCGTCCTCGGTGCCGGAGGACCAGCCCAGCAGCGCCATGGCGTTGGCGAGTGCCGCCGGCAGGTAGCCCATGTCGCGGTACTCCAGCACGTTGCGCGCGCCGCGTCGCTTCGACAGCTTGTTGCGGTCCTCGCCGAGCACGATGGGGACGTGGGCGAACCGCGGCGGCGCCTGCTCCGGCCACAGCGCGGCGTAGAGGGCGAGGTGCTTGGGGGTGCTGGGGATCCACTCCTCGGCGCGGATCACGTGGGTGACGCCCATGAGGTGGTCGTCGACCACGTTGGCGAGGTGGTAGGTGGGGAATCCGTCGCTCTTGAGCAGCACGGAGTCGTCGACGTCGGCGTTGTCGAAGCTGACCTCGCCGCGGATGAGGTCGTCCCAGCGCGACACGCCGCCGGGCATGCGCTGGCGCAGCACGGCCGGCATCCCCTCGGCGCGCTCGCGTGCGACCTCGTCCTGTCGCGCCAGGCAACGACGGTCGTAGCGGGTCGGGTGCCCGGCCTTGCGCTGCTGGTCGCGCATCTCCGCCAGCCGCTCGGGTGTGCAGGTGCACCAGTAGGCGGCACCGGCCTGCACCAGGCGCTCGCCGTGCTCCCGATAGGTGCCGGTGCGCAGCGACTGGATGTACGGGTCGTACGGCCCGCCGACCTCGGGACCCTCGTCCCACTGCAGGCCCAGCCAGCGCAGCGACTCGAGGATCTGCGCCTCGCTGCCGGGGACGTAGCGCCCCTGGTCGGTGTCCTCGATGCGGAGGAGAAAGGCCCCTCCGGAGGCGCGCGCCGCCAGCCAGTTGAAGAGGGCGGTGCGCAGCGACCCGAGGTGCAGCGCCCCCGTGGGGGAGGGGGCGAATCGCACTCGCCATGCCCCCGATTTCTCCCCGGTGGGTGCAAAGACAGGCGCCGTCACTGAATCGTTTCAACCCCGCGCAAGTTTTTTTTGAGCACAAGCGTTCCAAGGAGCGTCAAGCCAGCCACAAGCCGCAAGTGTGCGTCAGCGGGGACCGGAGTCGGGGGCGCGCCAGGTCGAGAGTGACTGTGCACAGCAACCCATATGGAACCAGCAGGAAGGAGGCACAGGGGACCAGTGAAGACTAGTAGGGCCGCGCTCGCGGCCGGCCTGATAGCGGGGCTCGCCGCCGTCCCCCTGACCGCGTCGGCGGCCGGCGCCGTCTCTCCGCAGGGCAGCGCCACCGCGTCTGCACTCAGCGTCAAGGTGTCGCTGGCGCCGCTCAAGGCGGCCGTCGACACCCTGGGCGCCACCGCCGGACAGGCGAAGCTCCTCAACTGGCAACAGGTTGCCGACGCCCTCGCCCTTCTGCGCGGCACCCTGTGCCCGGGAAGCACCGACAAGGCCACGACGTGTCCCCTCGGCGTGACGCTCCCCGCAGATCTGCCTGACAGCCTCACCGTCAACGTCGCCCAGGCGGCGAACACGGCCGTGATCGACGCCGCGGGCACCGACGTCGTCTCGGGTACCTCGACCTCCACTCCGGTCTTCACCGACTGGAGGGTGCTGAACGCCAACATCCAGGTCGTGCAGGACCAGCTCACCGCCCTGGTCAAGGGCGGCACCGACGCTCTCGCCGCCGGCGGGGTCAACGCCCTGACCGGCTTCCTGACCTCCAGCGGGCCCGGCCAGATCACCGCCACGCTGCCCCAGCTGGGCACGGCCGACTTCAACCTGCTGGGCACCGTCGCCGCCAGCCTGAACAACACCGGAAAGCCCGACAAGCTCAAGGATTCCGCCAGCGCTGTGCAGGTCACGCTCAACGGCACCAACGCCGGCCCGCTGGCCGGGACCATGGTGACCGTCGATCCCTTCAACGCCGTCGCGGTCAACGGGGCCAACACCTCGGCGTACGACCTCAAGGCACCGGAGGTCTCCTCGGCGAACACCGCGGTCGGCTTCAAGCTTCCCGCCCTCACCGTCAACAACGCCAACAGCGCCGGCCTCGCCGCCCTCGCCGCCCAGCTCAAGTCGCTGATCGACGCGCTGAGCAAGGCGATCGCCGATCCGGCCAATGCCGGCAATATCCTCAGCGCCGCGGGCAGCATTCCCGCCCTGCAGCCGCTGCAGGGTGCGCTGAACACCATCGGTGGTGCCATCACCACGGCGACGACCGCCGTGGCGCCGGTCACCAACCAGAACGTCGTCAACCTCGACGCGCTGAAGGCGTGGGACGTCAAGCTGTCGGCCACGCTGGATGGCGTCAACGCCGTCATCAGCGCCCTGGCCGGGCTGAACCTGCCCGACGTGACCAACCTGCTCGTCTCCAAGGACAGCCTGGCCACCACCAGGACCATCCCCCTCGCGGGTGGCGGTGTGAAGTCGACGGCGACGGCCACCCTCGGCTCGCTGTCCGTGCTGCCCATCGGCGACAGCCTCGCCGGCGTGCTCAACCCGGTCATCTCGGCCGCCGGCGCGGCGATCACCTCGACCGGCGTGGCGCTCGACAGTGTCAACGCGGGCACGCCACTGCTCAAGATCGAGGGTGTGACCTCGTCCGCGGAAGCTGCGGTGGGCCCAGGCACCTCGGCGCCTGTCGGCAGCTCCGGTCTGCAGTCGGTGTACGTCCTTGGACAGAAGGTGGACCTCGACGCCATCACCTCGAAGTTCAATCTCGGCCCGGGCCAGGACCTCACCACTCAGCTCCGCTTCCCCGGGCTGGGCGCCAACGGCGGCGACGGCTGGCTCACCCTGCGGATCAGCCGTGGCATGCCGCACGTTGTCGCCAATACCGACACCTACCGTGAGATCAACGTCGCCGCGCTGGCGGTCACCCTCAGCAACGGCTGCGGCGGTCCCACCTGCACGGATGCGCTCGGACTGCCGGCTGCGGCGAAGGCCAACACCGCTGCACCGCGCACTGCGACGACCAGCGGCAACACCGGCATCGCGGCCCTCGGCGGCGACACCGACGTGGTGCGCCTGGCGGTTGCCGACACCACGGCCTCGGTGAGCAACGTACCGAGCTGCAACCCGGGCTCCTCGCCCACGTGCCCGCTTCCCGCGCCCGGCTGCCACCCCGGCACCTCGCCGAACTGCCCCCTGACGGCGGACACCGCCGCCATCACCAGCCTCCCCAAGACCGGCCTCTTCGGCGGCGCCGCCCTCCCGGCCGGCCTGCTTCTCATCGCTGTCGCAATCTCGCTGCGACTGATTCCCGGGCTGCGGACGCGGCTGCGGGGCATGCGATAACCGTCTGACCCAGTGACGCCTGCCCGGGTGGCGCAAACTACCGCCCGGGCAGGCAATCCCTCCCAACGGACAACAGGGACCCTCCCACCGATGCGCTCCCGGACCCATCGCTGGTTGCGAAGGGCGAGCTGGGCGCTCATGAGCCTCGGCGTCGTGCTGGTCGGCTACGTGGGCGTCCTGGTCGGCTACCAGACCTACCAGCAGCACCGCCTCGAATCGCTCTGGGCTTCGGCCCACCCGGCCGGCAGCATCCACGACGTTCCCTCGCCGGCGACGGTGGCGGGTGCCGGCACCGCGGCGAGCTTCACCAGCCTGCAGCCCCATCTCGCCGACGGACAGCCGCTGGCCCGCCTGCACATCCCCCGGGTCAACTTCGACGCCATCGTCACCGAGGGCTCGGACACGGGAGTGCTGAGCGCGGGACCCGGGCACGAGAACCACACCGCCTACCCCGGTGAGGGCAGCATCGTATTGATCGGCAACCACAATGGCTTTTCGATGAGCTGGGGCGACCTCCACGAAGGTGACACCATCCAGCTGGAGATGTCGTACGGCCGCTACACCTACACCATCCAGAAGCGCGAGATCGTCAACGGCAACGACCAGGCGGTGGTGCGCAGTCCACTTCCCGGCGAGCACCTCTACCTGACGACCTGCTGGCCGCTGTGGGCGGGTGCGCTGGCCGGCGATCGCCTGGTGTTCATCGCGGCACCGGTCGGGGCGCACCCATGAGGCGTGCCGTCGCTGCGGCGGTTGCCGGTGCGGTGTGCGCGGGCGGCGTGTTGATGCCGCTGCTGCCGCGCAGCGCCTCGGCGGGGACGCCCCTCTGCAGTGATCCCGTGGTGCAGCAGATCATGGCGACGGCGCCGGGTCCCGGCCAGACCGCGAAGCAGCAGCACGGCCCGCCAGGCTCGACGGTGACTATCACGGGGCAGAACTTCACCGCCCAGTTCTGCGCGGTGTCGTCGGTGAGCATCGGGTCGCACCAGGTGCAGGCGGCGCAGCTCTCCGCCAGCGCGACGCAGATCACCTTCACCACCACGGCCGGCATGGACGGCGACGTCACCGTCACGGTGCGCGACACGACGACCAACACTCCCATCGCGGTCGACAGCCACCTCGTCTACATCACCGACCCCACCTTCACCGGCCTGGACAACACGACGCCGCCCACCGGCGCGACCGTGCATCTCAACGGCCAGGGCTTCGACTTCCAGCTGCCGCAGAACTGGGAGCTGACCAGCGCCGGGTACCATTGGACCGCCGGGCCCACCGGTCCCTGTCCCGCGGTGCCGGCTGGGCAGCCGTCGGTCAGCAGCGATGCGCAGATCGCGCTGCAGGTGCCCTCGCAGTACTGCGACGGCGCCGTCGACATCGACCTCAGCGCTCCGTACGACACCACGCGCACCGGGCCCGGCGACCCGCGCATGCAGTTCCGGCTCACCGCGCCGTTCGACATCGCGACGCAGGTGACCGGCAAGTCGCGCACGTCGGCGGTGCCGGGACAGTCGGTGGTCGTCACCGGTTCCGGCTTCGGCTCTCAGGGCGGCGCCGCGACGGTGAACGGTGAACCCGCCGCAGTGCAGTCGTGGGGCGACAGCGCAGTCACCGTGGTGGTTCCCGCCCGGGCGACGAGCGGTGTGCTCAACCTCACCCGCTCCGTCGACAGCGCGCCGTTCACACCCGGCGCCCTAACGGTTGCCGCGCAGGCCAACGGCATCTCGCCCGCCAAGGCGTCGATCGGCGACACCGTGACGGTCAGTGGCGCGGGCTTCGGTCCGTCGACGGGCACCGTGCAGGTCGGCTCGACCACGGCGACCGTGCAGACGTGGACGCCGAACAGCATCGCGTTCACCGTCCCGGACGGGGCCACCACGAATCCGGTCAACATTGGCACGAACGGCACGACGCCACCAACGCCGCCGGGACTCACGGTTGTGCCGCGCATCACCGGCGTCACGCCGCCCGACGCCGCGCCCGGCGCGCTCATCGAGGTCGACGGCACCACCTTCGGCACCCAGCAGGGCGCCGTGCAGGTCGGCGGCCAGCCGGCGCAGGTCACGCTGTGGGGCGACCGGGCGGTGCTGGTCGTGGTGCCCGCCGGCCTTGCCCAGGGACCGTCGACGGTGATGGTGGCGCCGCCCGGCAACGACAGTGTCACTGCGCCCTACACCATCAACGCACCTCCGCCGACACCGACCGCCGCACCGGGCAGCGGCTCCGGCTCGCCGGCCAGTGGTCCCGGCCGCAGCGCCGGTTCCGGCTCGGGCACCGCCTTGGCGACACCCGGGCTGATCCTGCCCAGCAGCAACGGGCCGGTCATCGCCCAGGGCCCGGTCAACTTCGTCAAGCCTCCGCCCCCGCCGGGACCGGTGAGCCTCAAGCTCGACACCGTCTCCGGCCAGGCGGACCCCGGCAACGCGGTTGCGTTCACCGTCACCCTGATCGCCTTCGGCAAGCCCGTCCCCGGCGCTCCCGTGGACCTGGTGATGGTGATCGAGCCGGGCAGCGACGCCGGCCTCGACCCGGCTCACGGTGTCACCGACGACCAGGGGCAGCTCAAGGGCACGATCCATCTGAGCCACACACCCGGCGACCACATCGTCCTGGCCCGCTCGGGGATCTACTCCGACGAGGTGCGCGTGGTCGGGCGTGGCGCCCGCGTCGCCGCCGCTCCGGGCAGCGCACCGGCGGGCGTGTCGGTGCCGCCGTCGACGCCACCCCTGGTGAGCGTGCGCTCGCCGGTGATGTGGGCGCTGGCCGCCTGCCTGCTCCTCTTCGGCGCCGGCTTCGGGCTCAACCTGCTCACCGCCCCCGCGGCCGGTCCTGCGGTGACCGGCAGCGGTCGCCCGGTGCGGGGCGTGCGAGCGACGCTGCTCGACTCGATGCTTGGCATGGGCTCGGCGGCGCGGTTCGCCGCGGGGGTTGTGGCCGTCGCGGCTTCGCTCGCGCTGGGAGCGCTGCGCCGCCCCTGACTGTCAGGCGCGGTTGCGCCTGGGGTTGCTCAGCGCGGCGCCAGCCAGACCAGCATCACGGCGGTCCACACCAGCAGCAGGCCGATGAGGATGGGCGCGTCGATGTAGCTCAGCCGCGCCTGCACGACGCGGACGCGTCCGCCCCCGCCCGCGGCCACCCCGTGCTCGCTCATCTTGACGACGCCGCTGCCAGGACGCCCCACGTCCCCCATGCCCCACGGTGGCGGCGGCCCCAGCGGCCCGGGCCGCGGAGTGACGTGCAGCTCCTCTTCCTTCTGGCGCGCCCGGGTGTCCGCGATGATGCCGAGGATGATCAGCGCTCCGGCGCCCGCCACGCCCACCCCGACCAGCCACAGGAAGGCGTAGAGCCAAACGTTGACGTAGTCGTTGTAGGCGTGGGGGCCGTAGAAGACGAAGAAGCCGCCGGCGATGCAGGCCAGCGACACCAGCCCGAAGCCGATCGACTTCCCGATGATCTCGCGGAGCGGCATCCTCATTTCCCTGGCCAAGGACCGACGGCAACGCCGCCGAGTATAGCCACCCCGAGCCCGCCCGCCCCTGACCGGCCGGGGCGGTAGCATCACCACCGGCGCGCCCGCATCGTCTAGCGGTCAGGACTCCACCCTTTCAAGGTGGCAACCGGGGTTCGACTCCCCGTGCGGGTAGGGCTCACGACGGAGAAGCCGTGGTATCGGCGTTGAGGCGGACCGCTCCTCACGGATGGGCGGGATGGCTGCGCGCTGCGCTGCTGTCCGTGGCTGGATTGATCCTGCTCGGCGCGCTGGGACTCGCGATCGTGTTCGCGGTGTTGATGCTCGTGCACCGGCGCTGGCCCGGGCGGCGCTGGAGATGGTGGACAAAGCTGGGCGCGGGGGTCGCCGCGTGCGCCGGCAGCGCTCTCCTCGGCTTGGTGATCAGCAGCGGTGTCCACGCCACCCGCCTGCCCGACGCCGCGCTCGCGGCGACGTGCACGTTCCGCACCGGGCTCACCCCGGAGAACATGGCCAACCTCTTCTACCGGGTGAGTCGCAGCTACGGCAAGGCGGAACCGATCCACGTGGCGCCGGTCGGTGCGCCCAGCGACAACACGCTGCTGGTGATGATCCCGGGACAGGTGACCAACCACACGGCCGCGGCGGTCAGGGCCGGACTCGGCGTGGCGGGCGACAAGCAGGTCGACGCCGCGCGCACCCTCGTCGAGCAGTTCCGGCACGACCGCAACCTGCCCAGCGGAACATCGGTGATCGTCGCGGGGCACAGCTACGGTGGGATCATCGCGCAGCTGCTGGCCAACGATCCGGGGACGACCGACTTCCGCATCGTCGCGGTGGTGACCTGGGGCGCGCCCAGCATCAGCCCGCATGCGAACAACGTCGCCTACCAGCAGTACTTCAGCCACTACGACGTGGTGCCGATGCTGTCCACCTACGAGCTCGCCTGGCCGCTCTCGCTCGGCGGCGTCCTGGGCGCCTTCGGGGACGTGGCCGGCATGCAGATCCTCCCGTCCCTCAAGGGCCTGCACACCGGCCAGACCTACGTGCCCGACATGAGCCAATACTGGTGGCCCGGCAACTGGATCCACACCGACGGCACCTGGAACGACGCCCACGACGGCTACGGCGACAGCGCCTGGCTCACCACGCAAACCCTCGCGTACAGCAAGGGCGCCGCCACCTGCCTCCTGCTCACCAAGACCTGACGCCTCGTCGCCGCCAGGCTATTTCAGCAAGCGCGACAGGCGGCGGTCTGCCAGGACGCGGCCGCCGGTTTGGCAGGTTGGGCAGTACTGCAGAGAGCGGGTGGCGTAGGCGACTTCGCGGACGGTGTCGCCGCAGACGGGGCAGGCTTCGCCGGTGCGGCCGTGGACGCGCATGCCGGTGCGCTTCTCGGACTTGAGGCCGGTCAGGGGCAGACCTGACGAGCGCTCCACGGCGTCGCGCAGGACGTCGAGCAGAGCCGTGTGCAGGCTCGCGACTTCGGCCGCGTCGAGGCTCGACGCACGCCGGAACGGAGACAGGCGCGCGACGTGCAGCGCCTCGTCGGAGTAGGCGTTGCCGACTCCGGCGATGAGGCGCTGGTCGATCAGGGCGTGCTTGAGCTGCCCGGATTCACCGCGCAGCACGGACGCCAGCGCTTCGGCGGTGAACGCATCGGACAGGGGATCCACTCCCAATCCCGCGATGCCGGGAACGTCGTCGAGCGAGCGCACGACGTAGATGGCGAGGCGTTTCTCGGTGCCCTGCTCGGTGAGCTCCATGCCGTTGCCGTCGTCGAGACGCAGGCGCAGGGCGACGGGGCCGCGGCCCAGCTTGCCGGCGCCCACCTCCAACCCGGGGCGCCAACGCACCCAGCCGGCGCGGGCGAGGTGGGCCACCAGGAACAGGGTTTCGGCCTGGAGTGCCAGGAACTTGCCGCGCCGGGTGCATCCGGCAAGCCGTGCGCCGCGTACCGCGTCGAGCGGAGGGTCGAACGTCTTGAGGGCGGCGAAGGAGAGCAGCTGGACTGCCTCGACGGTGTGTCCGCGGACGTGCTCGTCGAGGAAGCGGGTGAGCGAGTCGACCTCGGGCAGCTCGGGCATGGCGTCTATGGTGCCTCGATTCGGGGCGCCCGCGGCCTGACCCGTGGCATCCTGCCGGGGTGAGCGACCTGCCCGTCTGGGATCCCCCGGCGCCTCGCAAATCCCAGCCGCTGCCAGAGCGCGCCGAGGTGGTCGTGGTCGGTGGCGGCATCACCGGCGCAGCCGCGATGCACTGGCTGGCGCGCGAGCGCGTCGACGCGGTGCTGCTGGAGCGCGACCACCTCGCCGCCGGCGCCAGTGGCCGCAACGCGGGGTTCGTGCTGACGGGAGTGGCCGCCAACTACGCGCTGGCAGCCCGGACGTACGGACGCGACATCGCCCGCGAGGTCTGGCACTTCACCGCCGACAACCACGCGCTGCTCGAGGAGATCCTGCAGGGACGCGCCGGACACGCGCGCCGCGGCAGCCTCACCCTGGCGGCGTCGCGCGAGGAGGCCGACCTGCTGCGCGAATCCGAGGCGATGCTCGACGAGGACGGCCTGCCCGGCCGCTGGGTCGCCGCCGGTGACGGGATGCCCTTCGGAGGCCTGGTCAACGGTGCCGACGGCGAGCTCCACCCCAGCGCCACCGTCGACGCCATCGCCGGCACTGCGCGCATCGTCGAAAAGACGGCGGTCACCAGCATCGAGCCGGGCACCACGTCGGTTCGCGTGCACACCGAGAACGCAGAGATCGAAGCCGGCGCCGTCATCCTCGCCACCAACGCCTACACGGCGGCGCTCGCCGGCATGGTGCCGATCCGACCCGTGCGCGCCCAGATGCTGGCCACCGCCCCCGTCGACGCACGCGTCGCGCAGCGTCCCACGTACGCGCACTGGGGGTACCGCTACTGGCGCCAGTACGACGACGGGCGCGTCCTCGTCGGCGGCTGGCGTGACACCGCCGTCGACGCCGAGGTGGGCACCGATGCGATTCCCAACCCCGACGTGCAGGCGCACCTCGACGCCCACCTGGCGTCACTCGACGTCACCGCGCCGGTGACCCACCGCTGGGCCGGCATCATGGGCTTCAGCCCCGACGAGCTGCCCCTGGTCGGCGAGATCCCCGGCATGCGCAATGTGTACGTCTGCGGCGGCTACACCGGCCACGGCATGGGCTTCGCCGTCAACGCCACGCGCGTGCTCACCAGACACATGGTCGACGGCGAACCCATCCCCGCCTGGCTGCGCGCCAACCGCTGACCCGCGAACCCAGCCAGGCTACGACCGCGCCGGCGACAGCTCCACGACCGCACGCCGGATCGACGCGCGACTGTCCGGCGCGCCGCTGAACGGAGCGATGCAGGGCACGCGCACGCCGCCGTCGCGGTACTCCTGCAGCCGGGCGCGGCACTGGTCGACGTCGCCGACGATGAGCAGCTCGTTGATCAGCTCGTCGCTCATCGCCTCCAGGGCGCCGGCGCGATCGCCGCTGCGCCACAACGACAGCATGGGGTCGATCAGCTCGCCCATGCCGATCCAGCGCAGGAAGGCCTCGTACGGCGGCGAGGAGACGTACACGGCCAACACGAACCGCGCAACGGCGCGCGTCGCGTCGTCGAGCCCGTCGATGCACACCATGTTGCGGCTGACCACGTCGATGGACGACGGGTCGCGGCCCGCCGCCTCCGCACCCGCGCGCACCTCGGCGAGCACCATGGGCACAGCGGACGGCGGCAGGAAATTGATGACAACGCCGTCGGCAACCTCGCCGGCCATGCGCAGCATCCCCGCCCGCAAGGCCCCCGCGTACAGGGGAATCGGCGCCGACGGCGCGGCGTCGAGCTTGAACGACCCCCGCGCCTCCGGGGCCAGGTTCATGCGCTGCCCCGACAGCGCCAGCCGCATGCGCCGGATCGACTCCCGCACCGCACTCACCGGCTTGTCGAACGGCACCCCGTTCCAACCCGACACGATCGCCTCCGTCGACGACCCGATGCCGAGCACGAACCGTCCCGGTGCCACCTGCTCGACCGCGGCAGCAGACAGCGCCAGCACGGCCGGTCCGCGCGTGTACGCCGACACGATCGCGGTCCCCAGCCGCGCCTGCCGCGCGAACGCCGCCGCATACACGAGCGGCGAGAACCCGTCGATCCCCGAGGTCTCGAACGACCACAGGTCGGTGTAGCCGAGCTCCTCGGCCTCGCGCACGATGTCGCCGTGCTCGCCGAGCGAGTGGCCGAACAGCGGAATGGTCAGGCCGCTTCGGCGCGCCGAAGCATCAGCGGAGGTCACGCCGCCGAACTGTACGCGGGGAACGCTACGCCGCGCTACCGGCCTCGATGGTCTCCTCGACCTCGCCCGCGCGCTGCTGCAGCGCGTCGATCTCGCGTGCCTTCGACTCGTCGTCGGCCATCAGCGCTTCGACGTCGACCCGGCTGTAGTCCATCACGCCCATGTCGACGAACGCCGCCTGGATCTTCGGACCCCACAGGCCGATGTCCTTCAGGGTCGGCACGATGCGGGTGAAGAGCAGCTGGCGGAACATCATCTGCGACTCGGAGTCGCGCACGTAGCGCAGGCAGTCCTCGACGTCGAGGCCCAGGTTCTGCCACACCTCCTCGGCGAGGAAGCGGTCGCGCATCAGGTAGCAGGCCTGGACGGTGAACTCCTCGCGCTCGTCGCGCTCCTTCTGGGTGATCTGCGGGTAGTAGTCGCGCAGCGCCAGGCGGCCGAAGGCGACGTGGCGCGCCTCGTCCTCCATGACATAGGCGACCACCGCGCGGGCGAGGGGATCGGTGGTGAGGTCGCGGATCAGCCCGAAGGCGGCCAGCGCCAGCCCCTCGATGAGGATCTGCATGCCCAGGTAGGTGAAGTCCCACCGCGAGTCGGCGATGGTGTCGTTGAGCAGCGCTTCCAGGTTGCGGTTGATGGGGTAGGCGAGCTGGATCTTGTCCTGCAGGTACTTCGAGTAGGTCTCGACGTGGCGCGCCTCGTCCATCACCTGGGTGCCGGCGTAGAACTTGCTGTCCAGGTCGGGCACGGTCTGCACGATCTTCGCGGTGCAGATCAGCGCGCCCTGCTCGCCGTGGAGGAACTGCGAGAACTGCCAGGCGACCATGTGGCGGCGCAGCTGGGCGCGGGCGCGGTCGTCCATGCGGTCCCAGGTCTGGGAGCCGTAGATGGGGACGTACTCGTCGGGGCCGCCGAGGGGGTTGTCGGGGTCCGGGACGTGCGTCCAGTCGATGCGCTCCTGCGCGTTCCACTGCCGCTTCTTGCCCTTCTCGTAGAGGTTGAGCAGCTTCTCGCGGCTCTCGTCGTATTCCCAGGTGAAGACCGTCTCTCCGCCGCTGGGCAGGTGCCAGCGGGTCTGCTCGACTGGAAGGGCGTAGACGCGGGTGCTCATTCCTTTTCTCCAACTCGGTGGTTGCAACTGGATCCCTGCAACTGGGACGGGATGGTTCTCACGCGGTGGCGCTCTCCGACGCGCCGGGTTCGGGCAGCCAGCGCTGCAGCTCCGCCTGCAGGACCTTGTGGTGGAGCAGCGCGAGCAGCTGGTTGGCCAGGGGGAATCCGCGGTTGACCAGGTCGCGCAGCGTCGCCGGGTCGTGGCGATCGAGGACGGGCTCGATGATCCGGGCCAGCTCCTCCTGGACCAGCTGCTCGACCGCGTCGCGGTAGAGCGCCATGTTCTCGATGGAGAAGCCGGCGTCCTCGGTGAAGCCGGCCTGGCGCATCGCCGCGGTCAGCTCGATGATGCGCAGGTCGGACGTCGAGATGGCGCCGTCCTGCGCGATCAGCCCCAGGCGTCGCAGCCCGGCGAGGTCGACCGCGGAGGCCTGCTCGCTCACCGCGGCGAGCTGGTCGGCACTGGCCACCGGGTCGGGCTCCTCGAGCAGGCTGCCCAGTGCCTGCAGCGCGTTGATCTCGGCGATGGGCAGCTCACCGTGGCGCTCCAGCACCCAGCGGATGCTGCGCAGCGGCAGGTGCATCTCGTGCTGCAGGGCGCGGATCCAGAGCAGGCGGGCCACGGTGCCCTCGGAGTAGAGCGCCTGGTTGCCGGCGGTCTTCTGCGCGGCGGGGAGCAGCCCCTGCTGCAGCCAGAAGTGCACGGTCGGAGCCGGGGTGCCGGTGAGCCGGACCAGGTCGCGCATCCGGTACGGAAATCCCTTCACAACGGGCGAAGCCTTGCACCCCTGGCATCAAGTGTCAAGTAGCACTTGATGCTGTCTGCTCGGCGTGCCTCATCCGCGGCTTCTGTCATCCGAGACAGTACATCCGTGCTTGGACTTCCCCTGACTATCTGCGGGTGAGAAAACTTGACAGTCCCGGTGTAGGGTATCTATCATCCAGCCCACACGAGCAAGGGGTCCACCGGCCGCCCGCCACACACGTCCCGCGGGCCGGCCACGCGCAGAAGGAGGTGCCCAGCCCACATGGTCCCGTCCGACTCCGTCGAGCATGCGGCTTCCATGCTCATCACACTCGACGCGCGTCGCGCCCAGTTGCGGCGCAGGCGCAGGCGCGATGCCCTGCGCGAGTGGGCGGCTCTCGGCATCGTGGCCGCGATCGGTGTATGGCTGGGCACCGTCGCAATGCTCACCCTGGTGTCGCACTGATGCAGAGGATGCGTCACCTGCAAACGTCAACCCTTATCAGCAAAGGGAGGTTCTAGCTGTGGTAGCACTGGTTCTGTTCCTGCTTCTCGTCGCCGTCCTGCTCGGCGTGGGCACCGCGGTGCACGCGCTGTTGTGGATCGGCATCATCGCGCTGGCGCTGTGGCTCGCCGGGTTCGCATTCCGTCCCTCGGGCCGCCGCTGGTACTACTGGTGAGTTGAATCCGGGCCGCTTCTCGCGGCCTGGAGCACCCCTCCTGAAAGCCTCGTCGCGCACCTCGCGCGGCGGGGCTTTCTTCTTGCTGCGTCCGGTGTCAGCCCGCTCCCTTGAGCCACTCCACGTCGCCGTGGAAGCCCGCGGGATGCGGATGCTTGACGTACTCCGCGTACTGCGCGCGCGCCGTGCCGATGGTGGTGTCGGTGCCGTGTCCCGGCATGACCACGGTGTCGTCGGGCAGTGGCAGCAGCCGCGCGGTGATGGAGGCGATCAGCGTCTCCAGCTCGCCGGCCGCGAACGTCTTGCCGGGACCGCCGTCGAACAGCGTGTCCCCGCTGATCACCGCGCGCCCGATCTTCAGGCAGATGCTGCCCGGCGTGTGTCCGGGCGTGTGCATCACCGTGCAGCGCAGCGAGCCGACGCGCACCTCCTCGCCGTCGGCGACGCGACGGTCGATGCGCGAGTCGTCGATCCTGATCTCGCGGTCGCCGACCAGCACCGGTGCACTGGTGGCGTCGCGCACGGCGTCGTAGCTCATCCAGTGATCGGGATGCCAGTGCGTGGCCAGCACGGTGCGCACGTTGCCGTCGGCGGCGATGGCGTCGAGCAGCGCGCCCGTCTCCAGCGGCATGTCGACCAGCAGCGACTCGCCGCGCGCGGTGTCGCGGACGATGTACGCATTGTTGTTGTACGGCCCCATGGGTCCCACCTTGACGATGCGCGCGTCGCCGTCCTCGAAGACGGTGACCGTCGTCGATGCGTCGTGCTGGCTCACGACTTCTTCGCCCTGGCAGCGCCGGCGGGGCGCTTGGGGATGGTGTGCTTGCCGGGGTCGATGCCCTGCGCGCGCATCTCGGCTTTCCACGCGCGCTTGTGGGCCTGGTACTCGGCGAGCTCTCCGGACGTGGTGACGTCGGCCAGGGTGGGAAAGTCGGGGACGGCCTTCTCCCATCCCGGCGGGCGCACGCCGAACTGCTTGGCGAGCAGGCCGAGGATGGTGCGCGCCTTCATGGGGCCGATGCCGGGCAGCCTGCCGAGGCGGGCCTTGAGGTCGTCGGCGGTGGCGGCCTCGCGCCACAGCCGGCTGGCGTCACCGCCGTATTCGGTGGCCAGCAGCTCGCACAGGGCGCGCACCCGGTCGGCCATGGCGCCGGGGAAGCGGTGCACGGCGGGCGGCTTGGCGAAGGCGTCGCGCACCTTCTGCGGATCCATGGCGGCGAGCTTGCCCGGGTCCAGGGTGCCCAGCCGGCGACGGATCTCCGGCGGTCCGCTGAACGCCTTCTGCACGGTGACCTGCTGGTCGAGCACGAAGCCGATCAGCAGGGCGTTGGGGTCGGCGGCGATGAGGCGGTCGGCCTCGTCGTCCCCGCTCCAGGGCAGGCGCGCGGGCGCGCCCGGGGCGACGGTGGCTGTCCTGCTCATCGCCGCATCGTAGTTCGTCGCGGCGGGGGATGTCGAAAGGCGTGCGGCCCGGGGTTCAGTCGAGGCCGCACGCCCAGTGAGCTACGCCGTTGTGGTCAGGGGTCCGTCGAACCCCCAATTGGCGATCCCGCCTGTCGCGCAGGTGTCGCTTGTCGGGGCCAGGAACGACCCGGCGATGGTGCCGAAGGCCGTGCTGCCCGTATCGCTGGCGGTGCCGTAGACGATGCCGACGGCGCCGACGATCGTCAGCGTGAACGACACGTTGTAGGTGTCGAGCGTGGTGCTGGTTCCGGCCTTGGGCAGGCCGGTGAGCGTCCCGGTCATGGTTGCCGTCACCACGGCGCAGTTGAGGCTGGTGTATGGGCCGCTGGCGGTGATGCAGCCGGCGTTGGCGTCGGCGGTGGCGTCGGTCGAGCCGGTGTCGATCGACACCGCGACGCAGTCGTCGGTGAGCGTCATCGTGCCCGTCTGCTCCGGAGCGGTGGTCACCGGCGGGTTGGCGTTGAGGATGCCGGAGACGACGAAGGTGTCCGAGTCGACGGTTTGCGCGCGCGCTGCGGTGCTGCCGGCCGCCACCAGCAGCAGCACCGAGAGGGCGGCGACGATGCCGCTGATGCGGCGGTGCCGTTGCAGCGCGCGCGCGTGTCCACTCCCATGCGTGGGTGCCATGTTCTCTCCCTTCCTTGGACCGTTGGTTGTGACTCAGCCGTACCCGTAGCCTTCGGTCGGCTGAGCCTCGACGATGGTTCCACCCGCCGCATTCTTGAGTGCCGCCGTGTAGCTGATCTTCTTTGCGTGTGCCGGCACGGTGAACTTGAGCTGCGTCCTGAATTGATGGCCCCCGGCCGGTGCCGGATAGCTCTGCGTGGCCACGACACTGCCGTCGATCACCACCTGGACCAGCAGCGTCGCCGACGGCTGCGACGTCAGGGTGTACACGCCGTCGTAGACCACCGTGCAGGAGGCGTTGGGCTCGTAGCCGGTGGCGCAGTTGCTGGTGTTGACCGCGGGTTTGCCCCCGATCCCGTCGTGCGGCGTGGGGACGGCGTACGTCGGGGTGGGGCTCGTCTTTGCTGCGCTCGCGGCGCTGCCTCCGGCACCGGCCGGCTTGTTGCCGTTGCCGCTGCCGCCCGATCCCGATCCAGGACCGCCTGACCCGTCGGGCGAGCCATTGGCGTAGACGGTCTTGCTCTTCCCGTTGCCGGCCATCGCGCCGCCACCGCCGTCCTGGCCTGTGGTGCCTCCGGACGACGCCGTCGCCGGCGAGGAGTGCAGGCTGCGGTACGTCTGGCCCACGCCGAGGCCGACGACCAGGGCGGCCAGCAGGACCACGATGGTCCTGCCACCCGGGACCCGCGCCACCATCCCGCCGGCGCGGCGCACGGGGGTGGTGACGCGCGCCATCACGCTTCCTCCTCCGACTCGCCGCTGCCCTGGATGAGCTCGGCAAGCGGCTTGACCTGGCGCAGGAAGGGCTCGATCTCGGGGCCGCTGAGCGTCTCCTGCTCCATGAGCACGCGGACGATCTCCTCCATGACGATGCGGTTGCGCGTGCACACGGTGCGCGCGCGCGTCTCCGCGGTCTCCAGGAACCGGCGGATCTCGTTGTCCATCGCCTCCAGGGTCTTCGGCGAGGTCATGCCCATGCTGGTGAAGTCGCGGCCCAGGTACGAGGCGCCTTCCTTGACGATCTGCATGCGCGACAGCTCGCTGCTCATGCCGAAGGTGCCGGCCATCTTCTTGGCCAGCTCGGTGGCGTCGTGGAGGTCCGCCGAGTTGCCGGTCGACACCTCACCAAAGACCAGGTCCTCAGCGGCGAGGCCGCCGAACATGGTGGTGAGCTGGCGCTCCAGGTCGGATCGCAACACCACCATGCGGTCGGTGGTGAGGTAGGTCGTGGTGTGGCCCAGCTGTCGCCCGCGCGCCACCACGCTCAGCTTGACGACGCCCGCGCGCATGCCCACAGCGCGGGCGACCACCGCGTGGCCCGCCTCGTGGTACGCGATGATCTCCTTCTCCTCGGGTGTGAGCAGGTGGCTCTTGCGCGCGGGTCCAGCGATCACGCGATCGACCGCCTCGTTGAAGTCCTGCTGGCTGAGGCTCCCCTGGCTGCGGCGCACCGCGAGCAGCGCCGCCTCGTTGACGATGTTGGCCAGCTCGGCGCCGGTGAAGCCCGGCGTCTCCTTGGCCACCTGGCTGAGGTCGACGTTGTCCAGAATGCGATTGCGGCAGTGCACCTCGAGGATCGCGGTGCGGCCCTTGACGTCCGGGACGTCGATGACAACCTGGCGGTCGAAGCGGCCGGGCCGCAGCAGTGCGGCGTCGAGGATGTCGGGGCGGTTGGTTGCGGCGAGGACGGCGATGCCGAGCGAGGGGCTGAAGCCGTCCATCTCGACCATGAGCTGGTTGAGCGTCTGCTCGCGCTCGTCGTTTCCCTGACCCATGCCGACACCGCGCTGGCGGCCGGCCGCGTCGATCTCGTCGATGAAGATGATGCACGGCGCCATGGCCCGCGCCTGGCGGAACAGGTCGCGGACGCGGGCGGCGCCGACGCCGACCAGCGACTCGACGAACTCCGAACCCGAGATGGAGATGAATGGCACCCCCGCCTCACCGGCGACGGCGCGCGCCAGCAGCGTCTTGCCGGTGCCGGGCGGTCCGCAGAGCAGCAGGCCCTTGGGTGCGCGCGCACCCATGGCGACGAAGCGTGCCGGAGCGGTGAGGTAGTCGACCACCTCCTGCAGCTCGATGAGCGCCTCGGGCACACCGGCCACCTTGTCGAAGGTGATCCCGCCCTTGTTCTTGCCCTTGCGCTGCATCTTGGCGCGCATCTTGCTGAAGCTGAGGAAGTCACCGGCACCGCTCGCCTTGCCGGTGATGAGCAGGAAGAAGAAGGAGAAGACGCAGGCCAGCACCAGGAGGGGGATCAGGAACTGGTCGACGAAGCGCAGGAACGCCTTGGTCTGCTGCTGGTCGAAGGTGACGTTGGGCGTCGGCGCCGGGTTCTTGGCGGTCGTGTCCTTGGCGAGCAGTGCATTGACCAGGTCGTTGGTCATCACGTCCGACTTGGGATACGAGGCGAACACCTGCGTCTTGTCGCGCAGGGTGGCCACCGCGCGGCTGTCCTCCGAGTACAGCACGACGCCGGCGACACGATGGTCCTGGGCGTAGCCGATCAGCGTGCTGTAGCTGACCTCCTTGCCACCCGCCGCCGGCGTGTCGAGGTAGCGGAGGATGAGGAAGAACGTCCCGGTGAGCAGCAGGGCGAGGGTGAGCAGCAGTGGTGCCGTCATCTTCGAGAGCGACGGCAGGCTCACCTTCCCGAGCAGCTCGGGGATCGACTTGATGCGGGCGACGACCGCGCCCACACCCCCTTTTTCCTTGGTTGGCTGGATCATGTTGCTTCACTCCCTCCTGGCGGGACGTCGTCCCTGGGTTATCCGCAGGTCAGGTTGGTCACCTGTCCACTGAATGTGCTCGCCAGGCTGGCCGGCAGCGGCGCGAAGCCGCGTTGCGACAGGTGGCCCTGGCTGAATGGCGTGTAGACCGATGTGAGGTACGCGTAGATCGTCTGCAGGTTGGCCCTGCCGATGTTCGGCTTGGCGCAGATGTTGTTGGGCGCGGTGAGAAAGTCGAAGGTGCAGATCGGATATCCGACGGGGACGTCGGTGAGCGTCGCGGTGCCGAAGTCCTGCGACGACTGCTGCGGTACCGACGGGTTCTGCGCCGGGTCGGCTGCTGCGGTGCAACCGGCGATGGGCGAGGTGGCCTGCGCGTCGTAGAAGGCGTGCGCGGCATTGTCGACCTGCGCCATGGGGAGGCCGGCGGCGTTGATGGCGCGGTAGAAGCCGTATCCGATGGTGCCCGGCCGTCCCAGCACGCAGAGAGCCATCGCTGCCGAACCATTGGCGGTGCACGACACCGGCGCATTGCCCGGCCACGACGCCGCCAGCTGCGGTTGCTTGTATCCACTCCATACCGGGTTGCGCTTGCTCAGATAGTCCTTGAAGATCGACGAGGTCACCCCGACGTCATGGGCGACGAGGATGGGCAGGCTGCAGTGGGCGAGGTTGGCGTCGTTGGCCTGGTCGAGCGTCGCCACCTGGCTCCACGTTGTCACCACGCCGGTGAAGATCGCGCTCAGCACGGTGCTGCTCAGCTTCACCGCGCCGCTGTCGCAGCCCGGAGCGTTGAGGTTGTAGGTGACAACCAGCGGTTCGAGGGCGAGTGGGAACTGCTGCACGCCGGTGGTGCTGCCCCGCGCCGTCGATCCGTACTGCGCGTACTCCTGCGTCGACAGGGGGCGATCGAGACCCGCAAAGGTGAACACCGGCGGCGAATCGGCGAAGCGCGACTGCAGGGCGACCTCGTCGGTGACGCCGAAGAAGGTGAGCAGCTTGGCCGCCGCCGGGCACTCCTGGCGGAAGTCGGGCATGAACACCTGGTTGTTGGCGTCGTAGAGCTCGAGGCTGCCCAGCGCGGGCGCCGGTCCCAGCGAGCCCACGCAGGCCCCGTCGTAGCCGGGCTTGGGTGGCGGCGACTGTCCCGGTGCGGGTGGCGGCGTCGGCGGTGGCGTCCGCACCGGCGGTGGCGTTGCCAGCGGCGGCCCGGCGGACAGGCTGATCGCGCTCGGGTCCGGCTCGGTGGTCGACCCGCCTCGGGCCGTGTTGGTGGCGCCGACGGCGAAATAGCCGACGTCCCCGCCGCCGTGCAGGGTGATCGTCCCGGTGGCGCGACCGCTCGCATCCGGACAGAAGAGCTGCGGGCCACCGGCGCAGGCGGGCGTGGGACCTGGGTCGCCCACGACGTCGGCCGAGGCCTTGGGGTCGATGAACCCTGTGCTACCCATCTGGTACTGGCCGGTGGGGCTGCCCTGAAGCACCAGTTTGTATCTGGTCTCGTGGACCAGTGGATTCGACCCGCCGACGCCGGCACCGGTGACGTCGGAGCCGTCGGTGCCGAGCACACGGATCACCGAGCTGGACGGAGGCGTCGCCTGCGGGTTGACGGCATAGGGCGCGTCGATGCTCTGGCCACCCTCGGTGTAGTGGATGGCGTATCCCTGGGGGTCGGGCGTCGGCGCGAAGGCGATGGGGCCGAAGGCGAAGCAGAACACCACCACGGTGCCGGCCGCGAAGGTGGCCGGCGAGGGCAGCGTGATGGTCTGGCCATAGGGGTCCGCGGAGGCCTGCGTCGGGTACGACTTCTGGCCGGTGATGCACTTGGTCGGCCGCGGCGTGGCCACGCCCACCGGGTTGCCGGGAAGCGCCGGCTGCGAGGTGACGGTGAGGTTCTGGGCGAAGCCGCTGCCGAGGCTGAGGAAGCTCACGGCGTGGAGGTGGTCGCCAGGCTTGCCCTGGTAGGCGAAGGTCAGGCTGAGCGGATCACCAGCCTGGATCCCGCCGGTGACGACGTCCAGTGCCCACGTGTTGGGGTTGGTCTCCTGGAACACGCCGCCGTTGCTGAAGTCGGGAAACGAGGGGCTGCTCGGGGGACTCGTGCTCGCATGCAGCACCCACGGTGTGGCGGTGGCGCCCAGCAGCAGGGCGGCGATGCCCGTCGCCAGCGCGCGGCGTCGCTTCATTCCCAGCGCCTCCAATCCATGGCTGCCTCGGGCCGGCGACGGGTCGCGGCCCAGGCAGCGGCGAACACGAACATGGCCAGCCCCGCGGCACCCGCGATGGCCACGGGACGTGCGTCCCAGGTGTTCTGAGGCCCCGCATAGGCAACCGCCTGGTGCGTCTGCCCGCCGCTGGACTCCTTCGACTGCTCGAACGCCTTCTCCCGCTCCTCCTCCTTCTTGGCGGCCGTGCCGGCCGCGGGCAGCGGCGGACCGACGGCAAGGACGGGCACCGGCGGTGGCACGACCGCGGGCACGATGTTGTTGGGGAGGGTCTGGTGGAAGAAGCGGTGGACGGGCGACGTCTGCGGACCCGGGGCGGGGATCGTCGCCGCCTGCGGCTGAGGCGCGGCCGGCAGCAGTTTCACGACCTGGTTGACGACGACCGTCTTGCCCGGTCCAGGGCCCGGCAGCGGGTGCTGGTTGCAGGGGCCAGAGGTGTTGGCGCTCACCGTGATCTGCTGGCGGGCGCGATGCAGGCCGACGAGCACGTCGATCCACGTCGTCCCCGGGTTCATGCCACAGAGGAAGCCGTCCTGGTCGTCGGGGACGGGCTGGCCGTCGGCGCCGATGCAGGGCAGCGCTGGTGCCGACGCGCTGGGACAGGGTTGGGCGAACTGGGCGATGGTGGGGTCCTCGCTCCAGAAGCGGTGGTAGGGCTGGACCGTGTACGGAGTGCGGCAGTTGTCCGCCTCCAGCCCCGGTGTGCAGGTCGACGCGCCCACCACCGACGAGGGGATGTCGATGTAATTTGCCTTGGCCTGAGAGGGGTCGGGAGCGGCACCGTTGAGGTTGGCGAGGCCACCGTCAGGCGCGCGCCCCAGGGCATGCACGACGGCCGCGTTGCCGGCGGGCAGCGCGGTGCCCGGGGCCGCGTTGATCGGGTTGACCCGCATGGCCACCGACTCGAGCACCGGCATCGCTTTGACGGTCACCGTCGCCTGGCCCGTCGAGCTGCGGTGGCTGGGATCGACGGTGACCAGCATCCAGGAGTGGTAGTAGCCCTGGGCCGGGTTGCGCGTCCCCTCCAGGGGCGAGCCCGCCCCGCCGGAGATCCAGGCGGGGACGCTGATCGGGCCGGTGATCGAGTAGTTCATGTTCCCGGCGATGCCGGAGGCGAAGAACCCTGACACCGGGTTGGTCGGCGTGGTGACGTCGCTGGTGAAGGTCGCGCCGCTCGCGCCCATCGGCTGGGCGGTGCCGCGGGGATCGGCGTTGGGGGCGTTGGCCACCACGATGACCGGCAGCCCGCCGGAGCTGGTGAGCACCTGGGTGAGCCAGGTGTCCTGGGTCTCGTTGGGATTCTCGGTGGTGTTGGCCAGGGTGCCCTCGCTGTCGTTGAGGACCACGAAGCGCGCGCCCGGTAGCCCCACCGGCTTGTAGTCGAAGGCGTAGTGCGTGCGGGCCATGTTGCTCGTCGCCGCCGAGACCGCGACGGGTGTGACGCCCGCCGGCGCGGGACCAGAGCCCCAGGGCGCCGGCTGTCCGGCAAAGGCCTGCTGGTAGTACTGGTTGGTGGTTCCCACCGCCTGGCTGGGCGCGCCGGGGACGACGTCCGTGGTGTTGAGCCCCACCAGGTCGCTGCGGCCCATGGCGGCGAAGAAAGGCACCGTCCAGCTGCCCATCATCCGCTTGAACTGGTCCAGCTCCTCGGGCAGGCCGGTGCGACGCATGTTGCCGCCGAAGAGGGCAAGCCCGGGGCCGCCGGGCTGCGACGACGCGTACCCGATCTCCGCCTGCGCCTGCTGGAGGACGACGTCCGCCGTGCTGCCGCTGCCCATGGCCGCGCTGCAGAGCCCGGTGGCACAGGCGCTGTCGCCGAGGAAGGCGAAGCTGAAGCCACTCTGCGGTGGATCGGGCATCTGCAGCAGCGACGACGGCGGGGTTGGATCGCCCACCAGGTCGACCCGGTAGATGGACCCGCTGGGCTGGCCGCGCTGGTAGCTGTGGTTGTCCTCGTCAAGGGTGAGGGCGGGATAGCCGCCCACCGCCCAGCCCCGAGAGCCCTGGGCGTCCATGGCGATGCCGAGCACAGGGTCGTGCGGCGCCGCCGTGTCGGTCGAGGTCCACATGGTGAGCTGGTGGTCGAGCTCGATGTCGTGCCAGCCCGAGGCGTCGTGGAGGTAGAGCCATCCACCGGTCGAGGCGATGGCGCCGTTGACGTACTTCACCGCCGAGTGGGCGCTCACCGAGGCAATGACCTGGAGGCTCCCGGCGGTGTCGCGGGTGAGCCCGAGGGCGAGCACGGTGCCGTCGACGCCCGGCTGCATCCGGCTCATCGCTCCGGGGCGTCCCACCAGCACGACGCCTCCGGCGCCGCCCACGGCCACGGTGCCGTCGGGGAGCGACGCCGCCGCGTACATCGGTCCGGGCTGGCCGGAGATGGAGGCGAGCTGCTGGCTCGCGGCGGTGTCGACGCCCCAGGCGCCGCCGTGGTTGACGAGCACGACGCCGCCGTCGCCGACCGCCACGGCACCGCCGGGGACCGCAGCAACCGCGTACAGAGTGCCGCGGGTCAGCGCTCCGCTGGCCGCGTCGCGCCGCCACGTGCCGCCGCTGTAGTCGAGGATGCTCCCGTTGGCTCCGACGGCGTAGCCGGTGCCCGGGCCGGCGAATGCGATGCCGAAGAGGTCGTCGGGCGGCGCGTCGAAGCCGGCCCGGGGGGCCTCCCCGTCGAACCAGGCGGAGCCGTCGAAATGCGACAGGGTGCCGCTGTCGCCCACGGCCCAGCCGCTCGCCGGTGCCGGCCAGGCCAGTGCATGGAGAGCGTAGGAGCCGCGAGCGAGCAGGTTCCAGCCGAAGCCGGGGAGGTAGCGCAGGCGGGAGCCGTCGGCCCCGACGGAAAGGGCCTCGCCGCTGGCGTCGGGGGCGAGGGCGACCGCCTCCACCTCGGGAGTCGCATAGACCCCGTTGACGGGCTCCCGGTCGGGCTCGGGCCAGCGGGCCACCGCTGGGATGGTCGGGCTGCGGGTCCAGTGCCCGGCGGCCAGGGTCTCGCTGAAGGGTCCGCCACTGATGGCGTTGCTGCCCGTGCCGGCCACCCAGCCCTCGTCGGGGCGGGCCATGGACAGCGAGGTGACGAAGCCGACCGAGTCGGTCTCCCGCTGCCAGTGGCCGCCGGTGAAGTGGAACAGCCCCATGCCGCCCGCGAAGACCTCGCCGCCGCCGAGCATCGATACGCTGGTCAGCCCGAAGGCGGCCAGCGGCAGGGTGCCGCCCCCGCACGCCGAACTGGTGCTGGTGCTGTTGTTGGTTCCCGCCGTCTCCACCGCCGGGCAGTAGGTGTCGACACTCCCGTGGAAGTGGACGGCGAAGGGCCGGCTGCGGTCGCCGGTCAGGGTGTCGCCGAGCGGGTGGGAGTTGTCGGTGGGCTGGAGCCGGCCGACCACCCACGCGCCGTTGCCATCGGCGGCGATCCCGGAGCCGTTGGCCGCCTGGTTCTGCTGCGACGAGGACCCACCGCTGGTGGCGCCCACCGGCGCGCTGTCGAACATGGCGCTGCCGGTGGTCACCCGGCTCCAGCTTCCGCCCACGTCGTGCAGGACGTAGAGCGCGGATGAGGAGTCTCCGGTGGTCGCCCATGCTTCGGATGGGCTCACCGCGGCGATGGCGGGGAGATCGGCGGAGGCGGCACCGGCCGCTGCCGCGATCAGCGTGGCCGAGGTGTCGAGGTTCCAGGACGAGGAGCCGGCCGGCAGCTCCAGCACGGTGACCTGGGATTGGCCGGAGGCGTCGGCGTGGGGGGCGCCGGAGGCGAAGCCGGCGACGTGGCCGGCCGGGCCGGCCAGACTCACCGACTCCAGGGTCACACCGGTGGCACTGTCGGGCACCACCGTCCAGCGGTCGCCGCCCGCCGGCAGGTGGACCAGCGCCCCGCCCTCGCCGACCGCCCACCCCTCGCCACCCTGGGCAATGGCCAGGGCGAAGAGGCGGGCGTGGCTGACGCTGCCATCGGGGAGCCGGGGTGCGTCGCTGATCTGCCAGCCACTGCTGTCCCCGTAGTGGAGGAAGACCACCTGGCCGAGGCTGGAGGTGGCGGCCCAGCGACCGTCGGCCGCCGACGTGTAGCCGATCGCCCAGGCCTCGTGGCCGTCCGTCCCGGGGATCTCGGCGACACGGGCGATTCGCGCCGGTGCGTTGACCGGCTGCATGGTCGGCGCGTCCAGAGAGGTGGTGGTCAGTGCCGCCGCTGCGGGCTGCAGTGGGGGTGAGAGAGTGCGCGCTCCCAGCGACGCGGAGCTCGACGCGGCGGCGGCGCCAAGCACCAAGGCCACCACGAGGCCGCGCGCCATCAGGCGACGCCGGCTGCGTGCCGGCCCGCGCCCCTCTGCGATGGACACCACCCGTGGGGCGGTGTCGGCGGAGATGCCGAACCCCCTGATCACCTGTTTACCTGAACCCCTGAATCGAGATTGACTGAAGAAGTGGGGGCGGCCACTTCGGCCGCCCCCACGCCGTGTGTGTGACTAGAGGCCGAAGCCGCTCGGCAGGAACTCGGGAAGGAGGTGGTAGCCGACGACCGGGACGAACGGGTCCGCGGTGCGACCCCACATGTCGAAGAAGTTGTAGGCGTCGGTCACCTTGGTGCCGGCCGGGCAGGCACCACCGGTCGAGCCCTCACCCATGTCCTGGTAGTACAGGGGCGGGGTCGGCTTGGCGCCGTCCGAGGATGCGGGCGGCAGCACACCAAGGGTGAACGGACCCTGGTTCTTGGTCGCCCAGCTGTCCGCCGCCAGGCAGGGGTAGGTCGTCCAGGTGCCGGCGCTCGCCGTGCAGCTGACGGTCGGAACCGCCGGCTGGTTGGAGACGCAGGTCTGCGTCGACTGCGCCGGGTAGCCGATCGGCAGCAGGCCGAGGTCGTAGCCGATCTGCGGGTTGGAGCAGGCGATGCCAGGAGTGCTGCACTGCTGGGCGCCCGGGATGGAGTCGACGGTGGTCAGCAGACCACCGACGCCGAACACGGGGCCGACCAGCTGCTGGCCGTTGCAGCCGATGCCAGGGGGCGACGCGTTGACGCACACCGGGAAGGGCAGGGTGCCGGTCGCAGCGATCTGCGCTTGGGCGACGATGTTGGCCATCGGGTCAGTGGCGGTGAACCAGGTCTCGATGGTCTCGCCGGGGCCACCCTTGGTGACCGAGTTCTGGGCCAGCTGGACGATGACCTGGCCAGGCATGGTCAGGGTGATCGAGCTGCCGCTGACGACCGGTGCGGCCAGGGTCGAGGCGCCGCTGGCGTCCTTGAGCTGGCTGTTGTCGTAGAAGGTGAACTGACCGATCGGGTCGTAGTACGACACGCCGTACGACACCAGGTTGCTGCCGACGTTGGCCTGGAAGTTCACCCAGGTGCAGACCTTGTAGCCCTGCGACGCCGGGTACGGGCCGGTGCTGAAGATCGGGCCGCCCCGGTGTCCGAGGCCGATCACGACCGGGCCGGTGCCGCCGATGGCCTCGTTGGCCGGCAGGTCAACGCAAGCCTGGAACTCCGCAGCCGTGTCCCCGGTGGTGGTGGGGAACGTCGGGACGGCGGCGCAGAGGTTGAGCTGGATGGTGGCGCCCGCGCCGGAGCGCGTGGCGGTCATCGAGCTGATGTTGTCCCAGGGCCGCGACGGGTCGTTGGTCGCCGTCAGCGCGTTCTGGGTCTTGACCGGGTCCCAGTTCGTGTACGTACCGTTCGTACATCCACCCTGGGAGATGGTTCCCGCCTTGGCCGGGGTCGTCGACATCCCGATGGCCGAGCCACCGAGGACGACGAGTCCCATGACCGTACGGATCAGGGTCTTCCTCACAGACATCCCTCCTTGGAAACATGACGGCCGGGTGGCCTTGGGCCCTTCCCGACCCATGAAGTCATATACGTGCGGAGGGCTCGAAACGCTTACGTGGCGGCCAGATCAGCCGGCGACAACCAGCGCGCCGCTGTACTGCAGGGTCGTCGTGCCCCCCTGCAGGCACGCCTGCATCGAAGCGGGGCTGATCGCCACCGTCCCCAGGGCGACCGGACCGGGGAGCTGGGTGGACCGCGCAACAACCAGAGGAGCTGCGGTGGCTCCGGCGACGGTGATCGTCACCGGGTATGACGCGGCGCCAAGCATCAGGGACCCGGGGATCGCCGAGCTGGCGAGCTGCACGCAAGTCGGCGCGGCGATGGTCGTGCCGCTCGCGCTCTGGATCGACACCGACAGCGTCTGGCTGCCGTAGCAGGTCCCCGAGCCGGACACCGCAATGCCGACTGCGGCCAGTGGCGCGGGCGGCAGCGGGCTGGCCGGCGAAGCCAGCTGGACTGTGAGCATCACAGTGCACACTGCGGAGTCGGCGACGCCGGCCAGGATGGTGTCCGCACCAGCTCTAGCTGGCGACGGCGCCAGTGCCCACAACAGGGCCAGACTCGTCGCGATACGGCGCGGCCCAGAGTGCCCCAGGATTGTGCGTGGTCCCGTCAGCTGGCTCATCCCCACTGTGCGCCCGTCACCTGGCGCTACTCTCTAATACGTTTCAGCAGCCCGAAACGTTTACGGACTGCCAATCAGAGACAAATTGCTTGTCAGGCGCCGTCTGCCGTGCAGCGCGACCAGCGCTCCCCATTGGCTGAGCAGATGTAGATGCCGCGGCCGACAAGCCGGGCGTCGGCGGCCCAGGCGATCAGCCGGCCCGCCCGCAGCAGGCGGGGTGTGTGCACCGTCGTGCCGGCGTTGGCGGACGGGCTGATCCCGGCCTGGTGCCAGGTGGCGCCCAGGTCGTCGCTGTAGGCGAGCGTGGTGACCGGTCTGCCTGCTTGCGGCGCATCGACCGCCACCAGCCGTGGCCCGGAGGGGCCGGCGATCAGGCTGGCATCCGACACCGCCTCGGTGGAGACGAGCTGGAAGGTGGCGCCCCCGTCGTGAGATACAGCGACACCGCCGCCGACGACCGCCAGCGTGTGGCTGGTTGCGTAGTCCGGCGCCGGGAAGATCTGCACGGGGCCGGACACGGGGAGCTGGGCGCGCGTCACGCACCCGCCCGCCGTGCACTGCAGCAAGGTGTCGGGGCCGCCAAGCACGTAGTCCTGCACCGCTTCGAAGGCCGTGAAGCCACCCGGCGAGGGCAGAACGACGGGCGCGCTGGCGGCAAGCCGGGTTGCTCCGAACGCCGCGACCACCTGCGGCACGCCGGTGCTGCCGATGAAGGACATGGTCAGGTCGGCCTGGACGAGCTGGGTGCCCAACCAGGTCGGCGCAGCGCTGGTCATGCCGGCCTGGGGAAGCAAGGTCTGGAAGGTGTTCCCGCCGTCGTTGGTGACCTGGAGCACGTTGTTGCCGGCTGCATAGAAGTGGGTGAGTGCCGCGCTCCCGGGCGGGAGGTAGATATGGTCGGACTGCAGGCCGCTTCCCCCGACGTAGGTCCAGCCGGCACCCCCGTCGGTACTCCGGAAGATCTGCTGGCATCCCGCGCAGCCGTTGCTGCCCCAGCCCACCATGAGCAGCGTGTGATCGTGGCTGTAGTCGGGCGACGGCTGGAAGTCGGTGGCGGTGAACTGGTAGGGGTCGGGGGGGGCGAGCAACCCGACGGGCGCCTGCGGGGCCTGCGGTGTCACTGCGGGTGCGGGCCTTGCCGAGGTTGGTGCGGCAAGTGCGACAGCACGCGCCGAGACCGCCCCGGGCGCGACGCCGCCGGGCCGACCCGCGGTGCCGTCGAGCGCAGGGGCCATGCCGGCCGGCCGCTCCGCGCCGACCGGGGCGACAGCCTGTGCCGCCGTCGGACCGCCGGTGCCTCCGAGCAGCGCCGACACCGCCAGCGCGGGCAGGAGCAGTTCGCTCCGCGGCTGCAGCGCCCAGGAGCGCTCCAGGGCGCGGCGCCGCACGCCGCGGATCGTGCGCCAGCCGGTGAGCCCGACCACTCCCAGCACGCTCTGCCCGTTCTCCAGGTACCGCCTCAGCTTCTCCCTGGCGCGGGCGAAGAGCACCCGCGTGGTGCTGGCGGTGATGCCCATGGCGGATGCGGCCTCGCCGCCCGACTCGTCGCTGAGAACACGTCCGGCGACGACGCGCCGCTCGGCCGGGGTGAGCTGGCCGAGCAGCTCGCCGACGAACATGCGGCCCACCACGACCCGTTCGGGATTGCCCTCGCCGTCGATCGTCTCCGGCTCCACCCGGACAGCGCGAAGAGCCACGGTGCGTTCCAGCGCTCCCCGGTTGCTGTTGCGGCGGCGCAGCTCGTCGACGCAGACGTTGCGCGCCACGGTGAGCAGCCATGGCAGCGCGTCGCCGACCACGTAATGGCGCTGCTGGTAGGCGCGCCGGAAGGTCTCCTGGGTGGCGTCCTCGGCGTCGTTGCGATCGCCGAGCTGGCGCATGCACAGCCGCATGATCGTCAGGTAGTGGGCGCCGAAGAGCGGCTCGACCGGGCGGCTTGCGCCGCCGGTGAGAGCCGGGTCGGCAAACTCCAGCGTCACCCCGGCTCAGCCTCCCCGCCGGCGCCCGGCGCCGAGGCGCGGAGCCACAGCGGACTCCGCTGGGTGGTTTCGGAGAACAACGAACACAGGCTCACGTTCGATGGCACCGCACTGAAAATGCATCTCCCTTCCCCAAACAGAGACGAAGGCCAAGGCCGAAATACTTCACTCCGGCCCAAGATTGCCCCCCCTGTCGGGAAGCCGCCGACTGCCCCTAGGCACTGCGCACAACAGCAGGGCCCCGGCGTTTGGTCCCACACGCAATGGCAACCGCTCCTCCGCTGCGCTGTATGGCGCGTTTGAGCGAACAGCCGTGCAGGCGGGTCGCGCGCGGCTACACTTCTGCGCATGTCCTGGCTGGGTCGACTCCTGGGCAGACCGGCAGCGCCGGCACCCGGGTCGGTGGCGCCACCCACCGCGGTGACGGTGCCGCAGGACATCGCCGACCGCCTCACCGCCAGCGGCCTGACCCTCGACGTCGCGGTGGAGGCGGCGCTGCGCGAGCACCTCACCGCGCTCGAGCAGGCCCACCAACGCGGCGAGGCGGACAAGCCGTTCTGGCTGGCGCGCGAGGACGAGGGGGGCGGCGACCTCGAGGAGCAGCTGCGCGACCGCATCGCCCAGCGCCGTTCCCCCGAGGCCGAGGCCGAGCGCTGAGCCGGGGGGCGCAGCGTGATGCGGCGACACCCCTTCAGCCGCTTCACCCGTCCCCTGGTGCTGCTGGCGGTGGTGATCGCCTACGGCACCGTGGGCTACTGGCTGCTGGGCGGCTGGTCGGTGCTGGAAGCGCTGTTCATGACGGTCATCACCATCACCACCGTCGGCTACGAGGAGGTGCACCCGCTCGACGCGCGCGGCGAGGCGTTCTCGATCAGCCTGATCGTCTTCGGGGTCATCGGGTTCCTGTACACGTTCGGCGTCATCGTCGAGGTGCTGGGCAGTGGACGCTGGCAGCAGTACCGGAGGTACAAGCGCATGCAGGATCAGCTCGCGCGCCTGCGCGATCACGTGATCGTCTGCGGCTACGGGCGCACCGGCAAGCAGGTGGTCACCGAGCTCGTCGAGGGTGGCCATCCCTACGTCGTGGTGGAGATGACGCCGCAGCCGTACGAGGAGGTGCAGCGCGACCGCCATCCCCACGTGCACGGCGACGCCGCCAACGACGAGGTGCTGCACGCGGCCGGAATCGACCGGGCTCGCGCGCTGGTCAGTGCGGTCGACAGCGACGAGCGCAACGTCTACATCGTGCTGACTGCGCGCTCCATCAACCCGCGGCTGTTCATCGTGGCCCGCTCCTCGTACCCCGACTCGATGCCCAAGCTGCGCCGCGCCGGTGCGGACCGGGTGGTCAGTCCGTACACGATCAGCGGGCGGCGCATGGCGGCGCTGGCCCTGCAGCCGGCGGTGGTCGACACCATCGACATCGTCATGGGCGGGGAGAGCGGCACCATGGCCATCGAGGAGCTGGTCGTCCCCGCCGGCACCGGGCCGCTCACCGCGGGAGGGCTGCGCCGTTCGGGGGCGGTGCTGCTGGCCGTCCGTTCGCCCAAGGGGGATCTCAGCGTCGGGCCCGACGACAGCCACGCCCTCGACACCGAGGACCTGGTGGTGGCCATGGGCACGCGCTCCCAGCTCGACGCGCTGGCCGACGCCCTGCGCCCCGTCGCGGCGAGCGGGTAGAGTTCGACAGCGGTGTCAATCTCCGGGGCCGTACCACCCGGGTGGAGAGGAAGTCGATGCGTGCAGTCACCTATCAGGACGTCGGCAACATCCAGCTCGACGACGTGCCCAAGCCGACCATCCAGGAGCCGACCGACGTCCTGCTCAAGGTGACGTCGACGGCCATCTGCGGCAGCGACCTGCACGTGCTGCACGGCCGCATCCCCGGCATGATGCCCGGCGGCATCCTGGGGCACGAGTTCCTCGGCATCATCGAAGAGGTCGGGCCCGAGGTGACCAAGTTCCGCGAGGGCGACCGCGTCCTGGCGTCGTTCACCATCCCCTGCGGCAAGTGCTGGTTCTGCGGGCGAGGACTGTTCAACCGCTGTCCCGACAACCGCGTCTTCGGCTATGGCGTGTTCCTCGGCGACGTCAACGGCGGCCAGGCGGAGTACGTGCGTATCCCGTCGGCGGACACCTGCCTGCATCCCATCGACGCGTCGCTCAGCGACGAGCAGGCGCTCTTCGCCGGCGACATCTTCTCCACCGGCTACGACGCCGCCGTCGAGGGCAAGATCCAGGAGGGCGACGTCGTCGCGGTGCAGGGCTGCGGCCCGGTGGGACTCTTCGCCATCCAGGCGGCACGCACCTTCAAGCCGTCGGTGATCTACGCCATCGACTCGGTGGACCAGCGCCTGGAGATGGCGCAGTCCTTCGGCGCCGTTCCCGTCAACGTCAAGAACGTGCACGCGCCGTCGTTCATCCAGGACCACAGCGGCGGGCGCGGTGCCGACGTCGTGCTGGAGTGCGTGGGCGCATTGCCCGCCTTCACCCAGGCGATCGACGTGGTGCGCGCCGGCGGCCGCATCAGCGTGATGGGCGTCTACAGCGAGCCGGAGTACGAGCTGCCCATGTCACTGGTGTTCACCAAGGGCATCGACATCAAGATGTGCGGCACCGCCAACGTGATCGGCCGCTGGGACGACGTGCTGGCGCTGACCAGGCAGGGCGCCGTCGATCCCACCGCGATCATCTCCCACCGCATGTCGCTCGACCAGGCGATCGAGGGCTACCGCCTGTTCGAGTCCCGCGAGGCGCTCAAGGTCGTGCTGACGCCGTAGCGGTGCCCGTGCCAAGGCGCAGCATCGCCTCGATGGCGCCGGGTTCGACGGGACGGCTGAAGTAGAACCCCTGCGCCAGCTCGCACGAGCGCTCGCGCAGGAAGGCCGCCTGGACCGGCGTCTCGACGCCCTCGGCGACCACCTCCATGCCCAGTGCCTGGGCCATTTCGAGGATGGTCTCGACGAGGGTCGAGCCGCCGGGCGTGTCGCGCAGCTCGTCGACGAAGGCCTTGTCCACCTTGAGCCGGTCGAACGGCAGGCTGCGCAGGCGGCCGAGCGCGGAGTAGCCGGTGCCGAAGTCGTCGATGCTGAGGTGGACACCGAGGTCCTTGAGGCGCTGCATCACCCCGCGGCCGTCGTCCGACTCGGCGATGGCGACCGACTCGGTCAGCTCCAGCTCCAGCCAGTCGGCCTCGAGGCCGGTCTCGGCCAGGATGCCGCGGACGACGTCGGGCAGGTCGGCGTTGGCGAGGTCACGACCGGAGATGTTGACCGCGACGCGGATCGGCGGCAGCCCGGCGTCGGTCCAGGCGCGCGCCTGGCCGCATGCCTGGCGCAGCACCCATTCATCGAGGCGGCCGATCAGGCCCAGCTGTTCGGCGAGCGGGATGAAGGTCAGCGGTGGCACCGCGCCGCGCACCGGATGCTCCCAGCGCGCCAGCGCTTCGACGCCGGCGACGGTGCCGTCGGCCAGGCGCACCACGGGCTGGTAGGCGACCGTCAGCGCGCCGGACTCGAGCGCGACGCGCAGGTCCTCGCCGAGCTGCACCTGCTCGACCAGGTCGGTGCGCATCGAGGCTTCGAATGCGTGCACGGTGCCCTTGCCACGACGCTTGGCGAAGTACATGGCCAAGTCGGCGTCGCCGATCAGCGTCTCCAGGGTCGTCGACTCGACGCCGACCGTGGCGATGCCCAGCGACGCACTGGGGCGGACCTCATGGTCGTCGAGGGTGAGCGCCGCCTGCAGCGCGGTGACCACTCGCTGCGCCGCCCGGGCGGCCTGCCGCGCCGCCGTCGCCTCGAGCAGCACCGCGAACTCGTCGCCGCCGATGCGCACCACCAGGTCCTGGGGACGCACCGCCTGGGCGATTCGCGCGCCCACCTCCTTCAGGAAGCTGTCGCCGGACGCGTGGCCGAGCCGGTCGTTGACCCGCTTGAAGTCGTCGAAGTCGAGGTAGAGCAGGCTGTGCTTCGGCGAGGTGCCCGTCGCCGGCGGATGTTCGAGGCGGCGGCGCAACAGCTCGCGATTGGCCAGCCCGGTGAGCGGGTCGTGCAGCGCCTGCCAGGTGAGCTGCTGCTCGTACTCGTGGCGCTCGCTGACGTCGGTGATGTTGAAGACGACGCCCGCGACGGCCGGGTCGGCCAGCCGGTTGGTCAGCTTGGCCCAGACGTGTCGCCAGGAGCCGTCAGCGTGGAGCAGGCGCGCCTCCGCCTGCGAGCTGGCACCAGGCTCGGCGCCGACGCGCCCCCAGGCCCGGATCACGTTCTCCAGGTCGTCGGGATGGACGCGCTCCGCCAGCGACTCCGATTGCTTGTCGTCGATGCCGAACTCGTGGCGCAGGGACGGCGTGGCGAACACCACGGTGCCCTCCGCGGATACGACCAGGATGCCGTCGCTGGCGTTCTCCACCAGCGCGGCCAGGCGGCGTTCACGCAGATCCACCGCCCGCTGCCGCTCGACCAGGCGGTCGGCCATGCTGTTGAAGGCGCGGGCGAGGCCGGCCAGCTCGTCGTCGCGGTCGGTGGCCAGCACCTCGGTGTGCTCGCCGTTGGCGAGGCGGTCGGTGGCGGCGTGGAGTCGCTCGACCGGCCGCAGGATGGTTCGCGACAGCCTCGCCGACACCGCCAGGGCGGCCACGATGCCGACCAGCAGGGCGATGCCCACGGCGACCAGGGACGTGGTCTGGAGGCCGGCCGACGCGTCGCGCAGCGCGGCGACGGCGATCCCGTTGTCCGCGCGCAGGGTGTCGATCCGTCCGGTGACCCCCTTCAGTGCGCTGGTGAAGGCGTCCTCGACGCTGGCGACGAGGTCGAGGGGCTGCTTGGGCGCCCAGGCGGCAACCTGCTGGCGCAGCGGCGCACTGGACTGCCAGTCGCTCTCGGCTCGGGCCACCAGCGCCTGCTGGGCAGCGGTGAGCGGGGGCAGGGCCACGATGATGCGCAGCTCGCGGTCCACCGCGGCCTCGGCGGCGAGCAGGCCCGCCCTCTCGTCGTCGGCACCGGTGGCGAGGAGCGCCGCTCCGAGCACCCTGACGTCGTCGACGTGGCGGTAGGCCGCCTCGATGTGCTGGTCCTGCTGCTCAGCGTTGTCCAGCGATTGTGCCGAGGACCGGGTCAAGCCCAGTGCAACTGCCGACACACCGGCCACCGCGACCAGGGGGGCCAGCAGCACCAGTGAGGCCACACGGAACCTGGTGCGCAGCTTGCGGGATCGACGAGGTCTTGCCTGGAACAGTGTCACGGCTGCTCATCCTGGATGGCCCGCCTGCCCGCCGGGGTGGCACGGACAGTGCTGGGGCGCCCTCGTTACCGCGCCGGAACTCCTTGCGGGACAAGGCAATGTGGCGTTCGCCGCCAAGCGAGCGGTGGTCTCGCGTCCAGCGGGCGGCCGGCGCACAGGTTCCGGTCGCCACCATCCGTCATACACGTGAAACCGCCG
Organism: Candidatus Dormiibacterota bacterium; assembly: GCA_035995545.1. Classification (GTDB taxonomy): domain Bacteria; phylum Chloroflexota; class Dormibacteria; order Aeolococcales; family Aeolococcaceae; genus DASRDZ01. The sequence continues at coordinate 18,982 of DASYKI010000013.1, read as the reverse complement.
GCACGGGGGTGACCCGGCGTACCACCGTGCGGAAGGGAGCATGGGAGCGGGTCGAGCGGGGATCGTCATGGCCTGCGCCGTCACTGCGGCGTCGGCGCTCTCGGGTGTCGCGACCGCCGTCGCCTCGGGGCCGACCAGCACGCCCGACGACCCAGGCTTCCGCGACCACTCGCAGTGGGGCCTGTCGCAGGCGGGATTCCCGGCGGGGTGGTGCCGCTCCACCGGCGCGGGCACGCTCATCGTGGTCATCGACACCGGCATCGACGCGACCCATCCCGACCTGTCCCCCAAGCTGGTCGGGCAGGCGAGCGTGCACGACGGCGCGGTGGTCACCGGCGCCGGCGCCGCCGCGGACGATTCGGGCCACGGCACCCACGTCGCCGGCGTCGCCGCGGCGCAGACCGGCAACGGCACGGGCATCGCCGGCGCCGCGCCCGACGCGCGGCTGTACGCCATCAAGGTGCTCTTCGCCAACCCGGGCGGCGGGGTCGACACGGGCAGCCGCGACGACCTCGTGCAGGCCATCGACTACGCGTCGGAGACGGTGGCGCCGTCCTGGCCTGGACCGGTGGTGATCAACATCAGCATCGGCGCGGCCGACCCCTCCAGCTCGGTGGGCGGCGTCGACGGCGGCGCGCCCGATGCCATCGATGCCGCCATCTCGCGGGCGTCCTCGCGCGGACTCGGCGTCGCCCTCGCCGCCGGCAACGCGGGAACGTCGGCAATCGGGACCGGTGCGGCGGCCGCGGGCGCGGCACTCGCGGTGGGTGCGCTGGATCAGAATGGGAATGTCGCCCCCTACAGTCCCACCGCGGGCGTCGGCGTCTTCGCGGCGGGCGGCTCGGCCAGCAGCCAGAACCGGTACACCAGCACGGGGATCCTCTCGACATGGCCCCACTCCGCCTCGGGCGACTACGCCTGGATGGCCGGAACCTCGATGGCCGCGCCCCACGTCGCGGCGGCGCTGGCTCTGCTCATGGCCACCGGGTTGACCAACCAGCAGGCCTACGCGCGCGTGCTCGACACAGCCGATGCCCGGCACCGGCTGCACGTCGACGCGGCGCTGGACAGCACCCAGCCGTGTGGGGCGGTGGCGCCGCCGGCGACGCGCGCCGCGCCCGTTGGCGCGGTGCGGGGGGCTCGCGCTGCGCCGCCCACCGCGGGTGCGAATGCACGACCCGCCGCGACAACTCCGGCGCCCGCACCGGTCGCGGCCGCGCCCCGGTCAACTCCGGCTTCGGCGCGGCGCGATACCGCAGCGGCCGCCGCGCTGGCTGCACCGCCCGGTCCGGCGTCGACCGGGCATCCCTGGCTGACGCGTGCCGGGCTCGGGCTTGGCGTGGTGACGCTTGCCTGGTTGCTGATGCCGCGTCGCCTGCTGCGGCGGCCCGCCCGGGGCTGAGCGGCCGCGCCGGGGCCGGCGCATGGTGAGCGCGCCGGCGCGCTGGCAGCGTCGGGCGCCCTGGGACTGGTCCGACGTGCTCGTCGTCCTCTTCCTCTCTTTCCTGGTGGGGGGGATCGCCTACGCCGGTGTCGCCCGCGCCGTGCACGCCGCCGACGCCTCGCTGGCGTCGCAGGAGCGCTCCGCGCTGGAGGCGATGGCGGGACAGCTCGTCTTCTACGCGGTGACCATCTCGATCACCCTGCTCGTGCTCACAGCGCGCCGCAACATCGACGTCGCGGACCTCGGCTGGCGGCGCACGTCGTGGCGCTGGCTGCTTGCCGCCATCCCGCTCACCGTGCTCGGCCTGCTCATCGCCGGCGCGCTCGGCGGCGTGGTGCAGGCGCTCTTCCCGCACGCCCAGAACATCCAGTGCCAGACGGTGCAGAAGGAGTTCGGCCACGCCATCTGGTACGCCGTCCCGGTGGTCTGCGTCGCCGCTCCAATCGTCGAGGAGACGGTGTTCCGCGGCGTCCTCTACCGCTGGCTGCGCGGCCACCTGCCGATGACCTCGGCCATGGTGCTCAGTGGCGCGGTGTTCGCGCTCTTCCACTTCATCCCCATCCTCTTCCTCCCCCTGGCCGGGCTCGGTGCCCTGCTGTCCTGGATCTACGAGCGCAGCGGCTCCATCTGGCCCGGCGTCATGGTGCATGGCCTCTTCAACCTGGTCGGCATCGTCGACATCCTCACCACCGCGAAGTGTTGAGCCGCATCGCGAGTTTCAGCCAGAGCTGACTACATCGTGGCGCGGATGAGGCCGCCGTCGACGGGGATGGCGGTGCCGGTGATGTAGGAGGCGGCGGGGGACGAGACGAAGACGGCGGCGCTGGCGAACTCGTCGGGGGTGCCGTAGCGGCGCAGGGGAACGGCGGCGGCCGATTCGGCCATGACGTCCTCGACGCTGCGGCCGTCGGTGGCGCGGGCGCGGGCGAGCTCGACGGAGCGATCGGTCGAGATGTTGCCGGGGAGCAGGGTGTTGACGCGAATCGACGGCGCGAGCTCGACGGCGAGCGACTTGGCCAGGCCGGGGATGGCGGCGCGCAGCGAGCTGCTCAGGGTCAGGCCGGGGATGGGCTGGCGCACCGAGTAGGAGGAGATGAAGAGGATGCTGGCGGCGTCGGAGGCGCGCAGGTGCGGCAGGGCGGCGCGCACCAGGCGCACCGCGCTCAGGACGGTGAGCTCGAAGGCATCCCGCCAGGCGTCGTCGTCGAGCGTCTCGAAGCCGCCGGGACGCGGACCGCCCGCGTTGACGATCAGCATGTCGAGCCGGCCCAGCTCCGCGGCGGAGCGGGCGACGACGTCGGTGATCTGTGCCGCGTCGGTGAGGTCGCAGGGATGGGCGACGACGCGCGTGCCGGCCTCGCGCACCGTCGCCGCCGCCTGCTCCAGGCTGGCCGCGTCGCGCGCGCACATGGCCACGTCGGCGCCTTCGCCGGCGAAGTGCCGGGCGGTCGCCAGGCCCAGGCCGCGGCTCGACGCGGCGACGAAGGCGGCGCGACCGGCGAGGCCCAGGTTCACCTGCGCCCCAGGGCGATGATCGTGGTCACCGCGTAGGCGAGCACCAGGACGAGGGTGATGCGGCGCAGCAGCCGGTCGCGTGGCGAGCCGGCGGGCCCGCTGAAGCCGAGCGGCACGGCCAGGCTGGCCAGGGCGAAGGAGAGCGTGGGCTGCCACGCCGTCGGCTCCTCGCGGCGGATGCGGAAGAGCGCGCGGTAGTGGCGCAGCATCCCGGCGATCACGAAGAGCAGCACGCAGAGGCCGCCGATGAGGCCGAGCACCGCCACCGGCGAGGCGGTCGCCGACGGCGTGGCCAGGGCCTGCGAGATGGTCAGCAGCAGCAGCCCGACGATCAGCAGCAGCCGCGCCGGCACGCCGGGGCTGGCCAGCGAGCGGTACAGCGCCATGCGATCCTCGGGATCCGCCTGGCTGCCCCCCGCGGCGCCGCGCGACGACGCGGCCCCAGGCCGCACACCTGGATCCGGGCGCGGAGTCCGCTGCCGCTGCGAGCGAGGTTTGCGCTTGCTCATGCCGGCGACGCTGCCGTCGCCGTCGAGGGTCGCTCCAGGAAGAGACGCTTGCGCCAGACGAGGTAGACCACGATGGCTATGTTGACGGCAAGGGTGATGCCCTTGACGGGCGTGGGATGACGGATCAGCTCGTCGACCTCGACGGGCAGGAAGGCGGCGCTGGCAACCAGCACCAGGTACTCCGCCCAGCGGCGCCGGAACACCAGGCCCACCCCCTCGACGATCTCCAGCAGCCCGTAGGCGATGGCCCCGGCGCCGAGGGCGTCGCGGGTGCGCGCCGACGCGGTGCCGAAGCGCACCACGACCTGGTCGTAGAGGCGTTCCCACAGGTGCTGCCCGGCATCGAGGTTGAGCTCTGTCTGCGCGCGCAGGACGACGTCGTGGAATGCGCTGGTGCTGCCCAGCGCGAGGATGGCGATGCCACCCAGAACCAGGATCGCGCCCTTGACGAAGCGCTCGATGGTGATGAACCGGATGAAGGGCGTCACCTCGAGCTCGCGGTGCATCTCCCAGCGCCACCAGCGGCGCAGCCCTGCCGGCACCGGCCCGCTCTACTCCGCGGGCGCAGTCTGCCGCGACTGCCGCCAGACGAACCAGATCCGCTGCACCGCGGTGAGATTGGTGAGGATCCCGAGGATCCACAGCACCGGCAGCAGGAGAAAGCTGGGGAAGAGCAGCCCGACGACGATGAGCACCACGCGCTCCGGCCGGGCCAGCAGCCCGCCGTCGCAGACGAAGCCGAGCGACTGCGCCCGAGCGCGCACGTACGACACCAGAAGCGAGCCGTTGAGCGCGGCGATCACCAGCATCGGCTCGACCGTCCTGTGCCCGTTGGCGACGTAGAAGTAGAGCAGGGCGATGTAGGTGAAACCCTCGGCGTAGCGGTCGGTCGTGGAGTCGAGGAAGGCGCCGTAGCGATAGACCTTGCCGGTGACGCGCGCCACCGCGCCGTCGAGGATGTCGAACACCGCGGCGAGCAGCAGCACGATGCCGCCCGCGACGAGGTGCCCGGTGGCGATCAGCGCCGCGGAGGCGGCGGTGATCACCAGGCCGATCATCGTCAGCATGTTGGGGGTGAGGCCGAACAGGCGCAGCACCGGCACCAGCCGGCGCGCCTGGGCCCTAACCCAGTCCTGGAACTTGCTCGTGAACACCGGCTGCCACCATGTTGATGCTCGCCCGCTGCCGAGCCTCCGTATAGACGTCGAGGACGCGGTCGACGACGCGCGCCCAGTCGTACCGCTGTGAGACCTGCAGGCCGTTCTGCGCCAGGCGGGCGCGCTCGGCGTCGTCGGAGAGGACACGCTCCAGCGCCGCCGCCCAGGCGCCGGGCTCGCCGGTCTCGACGAGCAGACCGTTGTGCTCGTCCTTGATCACCTGCGAGAAACCCTGGATCGCCGAGGCCAGCACCGGCACCCCTGATGCCATCGCCTCCAGCAGCACGATGCCGAACGACTCGCGACCGCTGGCCGGTGCGCAGAACACGTCGGCGGACGCGTAGCAGCGCGGCAGCATGTGCGACTCGACGTGCCCCATGAAGAGCACGTCGGGAATCGCCTCCGCCTCGACGTACTTCTCGTATCCCCAGCGCCCCGGCCCGTCGCCGACGACGACGAGCCGCACGTTGGCACGGCGGCGTCGCAACTCCGCGTACGCCTCCAGCAACGTGGGCAGTCCCTTGCGCTGCTCCAGCCGTCCCACGAAGAGCAGCGTGTGCCATCCCGGCGTGCGCAGCTCGGCAATCGGTTCGTGTTGCGGCGAGAAGCGCGCCGTGTCGATGCCGTTGGGAACGATGTGGTAGTCGCCGGGGAAGTAGCGCGACACGAAGTTGCGCGCGGGGATGCTCACCGCGATGCACGAGTGCAGCCGCTTGAAGTAGCGCGCCAGGAACGGCCGCGCGTAGTAGTAGCCGAGGTTGCGCCGCGCATAGGCATGGAAGGTGCCGACGTTGGCGCCGCGATGGAAGCGCAGCGTGGTGATCGGCAGCGCCGGCGAGAGTGGCTCGTGGTAGTGCACGACGTCGAAGTCGCTGTGGTCGAGGAGGCCGCGCACGCGGCGCACGAGGTGGAACGAGAGGGTGATGCGCGCCACCGACCCGTTGCCCGGCACCGGCACGCTGCGCCCGATGCGCACGTAGTCGGGGATGCCGTGCTCGTCGTCGAGCTCCGAGGACGGTGCCATCACGGTGACGTGGTGGTCGCGCAACCGCAGCTCCTCGGCGAGATGCCGCACGTGCTCGCTGACCCCGCCGGGATGCGAGTAGTCGTACGGCGAGACCAGGCAGATCTTCACGCGGGTGTCTCAGCGGGCCAGATGGGATCGAGCACGTGCCACTGGTCGGGGTGCTCGCTGATGACGCGCTCGAACAGCCGCAGCACCTCCTCGGCGACGCGCTGCACCTCGGCACCGCGTGGAGCGTCGGCGTCGTAGGCGATCTCCGGGTACAGGCGGGCGTCGACGCGATGCCCGTCGCGCAGCAGCACCACCGGCACCAGCGCGGCGCCGGTGCGGATGCCCACCTCGACGACACCGACGGGGATGGGCGCCAGCTCACCGAAGAACTGCATCGGTGTGCCGTTGCCGCCGATGTCGCGGTCCATGGCCATGGCCACGCAGCCGTTGGCGCGCAGCACCTTGTACACGTCGCGCAGCGCCGAGGCGCCGAGCACGCGCGCGGTCCGCGCGTCGCCGTCGCGCATGCCGGCCAGGTCGACGGGGATCACCTGCACGCCCAGCGCGCCGCGCGCCTTGGCGATGCGGTCGAAGAGCTGCGGCGGGTTGAAGGCCTCGGCGAGCAGGGCCATGCGGCCGTAGCGCCAGTTGTAGGCGGCGATGCCGTGCTCCCAGGAGCCGAGGTGCAGCGACACGGCGATGGCGCCCTTGCCGCGAGCCAGCGCGGCAGCCAGGTGCTGGTAGTCGCTGATGTCGACGCGCGACACCATGAAGTTGGCCTTGTGGCGCATCTCCAGCACGTCGATCCACGCGCGCACCAGGTTGCGCACGTTGCTGCGCGTCACCTTCTCGATCTGCGCGTCGTCGACACTGCCGAGGACGTGGCGCAGGTTGCCGCGCAGCCCGTCGAAGCGCTGCGGCTGGGTGCGGGTGATCACGCCGGCGGCGAGGTCGCCGATGCGATAGGCGAGGCGGTGCGGCACCACGCGCACCATCGCCTCGGCGGCGCGGAACGCGTAGTAGGGCAGCATCGCGCCGCGGGTGCGAGCGGGAGGAGCGGTGCGGGCCGGGAGAGTGGTGTCCCGGCCCGCCTCGATCACCTTGGCGTCCCCTCGGCCGCTCAGCCCGCGGAGGGCGGAGCGGGAGCGGGCGCCGGCTCGGTGGGGAGCGCCTGGGCGGCGCGGCCGTTCTGCCGCGCGCCGTTGCTGCCGGAGCCGGCGATGAACTCCTCGGTGAGCTGGTGCGCGACCGCATCGCTCACCTGCCGGGGCGGTGACTTCATGAAGTAGGAGGACGGCCCTTCCAGCGAGCCGCTGATGCCGCGGTCGAGGGCCAGCTTGCAGCAGCGCACCGCGTCGATGACGATGCCCGCGCTGTTCGGCGAGTCGTGCACCTCGAGCTTGAGCTCGACGTTGAGCGGCACGTCGCCGAAGCTGCGTCCCTCGAGGCGGATGTACGCCCACTTGCGGTCGTGCAGCCAGGGCACGTAGTCGGATGGCCCGATGTGCACGCTGTCCTTGGCGATCTCGTAGTCCAGCTGCGAGATGACGCTGTTGGTCTTGCTGATCTTCTTGCTGAGCAGGCGCTCGCGCTCCAGCATGTTGAGGAAGTCGGTGTTGCCGCCGAAGTTGAGCTGGTAGGTGTTCTCCAGCTTGACGCCGCGCTCCCGGAAGAGGCGGGTGAGCACGCGGTGGATGATCGTCGCGCCCACCTGCGACTTGATGTCGTCGCCGATGATGGGCACGCCGGCCTGCACGAAGCGCTGCTGCCAGTACTGCTCACGGGCGATGAACACCGGCATGCAGTTGACCATGGCGCAGCCGGCGGCGAGGATCTGCTCGGTGTACCACTTGGTGGCCTCCTCGCTGCCCACGGGCAGGTAGTTGACCACCACGTCGGTACCGGTGTCCTTGAGGATGTTGACGATGTCGACGGTCGACCCCGGCGCCTTGGTGATCACCTCGCTGAGGTACTTGCCCAGGCCGTCGTGGGTCATGCCGCGCTGCACCGGCACGTTGTGATGCGGCACGTCGCTGAACTTCACCGTGTTGTTCTGGCCGCGGAAGACCGCCTCGGAGAGGTCGTAGCCCACCTTCTCCTTGTCGATGTCGAACGCCGCCGAGAACTCGATGTCGCGGATGTGGTATCCGCCGAGGTCGACGTGCATGAGGCCCGGGACGAAGTCAGCCGGATCCGCTTCCTTGTAGTACTCGACTCCCTGGACGAACGAGGAGGCGCAGTTGCCCACTCCCACGACCGCCACCCGAACCTTGCTGCTCACTGTGCCACCTCGCTGATGAGTTTCTGTACCTCGGCGTTCTCGGCGACCTGGAACCCCGGTGCCATCAGCCGCGCGAAGGTCCGCAGGTTCTCCACGATGGCCTCGCGGTCCAACCGGCAGAACACCTCGCGACCGTTGCGCCGGGTGCGGATCACCTGCGCGCGGCGAAGGATGCGCAGGTGCCAGCTCATGCGGGGCTGGGACACCTTGCAGAACTCGGCTAGTTCGCTCACCCTGACCTCGGCCGCGGCGGCGAGCCGCTCGACGATCTTGAGTCGGGTGGGATTGGCCAGTCCTTCGAAGTGCAGGCTGAGTTCCGTGGCGGGGGGGGGCGCCGAACGCATAAGGGATCCTTTGATAAAGCCTTCTTTATGCATCCTACAAGACGGTGGTTCCGGCCTGCAACCGGGGGAGGCGTGCACCCTCCTGTCCCGCAGCGGCGGCGGGTGGCCGCAGCTCGGCGCGCCCTCAGACCTCGGCCTGGTGCTCCTGCTCCTCGGGCGCCTGGCGCCCCAGCTCGGCAGCGTGGAGGGCGTCAGCCTCGCTGTCGCCGCTGGGGAGGATGGCGTTGAGCAGCCCCATGATCACCACCGCGACGACCACCACCACGAGGAACCCGGCGACGGCGATGAGCAGCAGGATGAGGCCGTTGACACCGCTGGCGGCGAGGACGTGGGCACCGGGCACGGCCATACGATGACACGCCGATGAACGCCGACCGCCCCGTCCCGCCCACCCCGGGCGCGCCCGCCGCAACCGCCGCCGAGGTCCTGCGCATGCGCCGCGGGCGCCTCGTCTTCCGCGCCCGCCGCCCCGCCGCGCTGGTGGTGCCGCTGGCCGCCTTCACCGAGGTCGCCGGCATCGTCTTCGTGGTCAACGGGGCGCCGATCGGCTGGTTCGTCATCGCCGCGCCCATCGTCGCGCTGCTCTTCACCGGGGTCCTGCTCCGCCCCACCCTGGAGCTCACCAGCGACGGCCTGGTCCACCGCCAGTACCCCTTCACCCAGCTCAACCCCTGGGAGGTGATCGAGGGCTTCGGCATCACCCGGGCAGGCAATCGCCTCATCCTCGGCTACACGCTTGTCGAGGGTGCTCGCCGCCCCAAGCGCCAGCCCGCGGCCGCCCTGCTGCGCGCCGCCGAGCAGCCGTACGACGGCGGCTACTTCGCCGACAGCATCGCCGCCGCGCCCGACGTGCTGCTGGCCACGGTGGAGGCGTATCGCCGCGATCCCGCGCTGCGCAAGGCACTTCCCGCGGCGCGCCGCTGAGTGGCGGGACCGCTGCTACGATAGGCCCGCTCCGGCCATCCCAGCCGGCGCGGAAGGGGTCGCCACTCTGAGCATCGCGTCGCACACTCGCGCGGCCCCGGCAGCTTCAGCCACCACTTCGGGGTGCGAGACGTGGCGGACACCACGGCCGGGATTCCTGCCGACGACGAGGCCATGAATGGCGCCGTTCTCATCCGCACGGGACGCCGCGCGCGCCCCGACCGTGCGGTGACCCGGGTGCCGATCCAGGAGGGCAACGGCGCCTCCGCCAACGGGGACGCCGCGCAGGACGACGACGAGCAGGCCGACCTCGAGGCCTTTCTCGAGGACGCGACCCTCGCCGCGCGCGACGTGCTGGGCCACGACGCGGCGCCGTCGATGCACGATGACGTCGATGGCCACGACAGTGCCGATTTCGACGCACAGATGAGTGCTGCGGTGGACACGCGCCTGCTCCGCGAACGCCTGATGCGGCTGCACGACCTGGCCGGCGAGGAGCTGCAGCGCCGCCGCGCCGCCGCCGAGCTGGAACCCGCGGTGAGCGCGCCGGTGCCGATCCACAAGCTCAGCTCGCTGAGCCGCGAGGTGCCGCGCCTGGCGCGCAGCATGCCGCAGGCAGCCGCCGAGGTCCTCGGCGCGGCGCGCGGCGAGGAGTTCCGCCACCTGCTGCAGGGAGCGGCGTCGTTCCTGTCGCGGCAGGCGGAGATCGCGGCCCGGCACGGCCGCGGCGACACGTCGGTCGACGAGTTCGGCTTCGACCGCGAGTGGACGGAGTCGCTGCTGCCCCTGTTCCGCTTCCTGTACACCAACTACTGGCGCGTGCAGACAGCGGGACTGCAGAACGTGCCCGGCGACGGACCCGCCCTGCTCGTCTCCAACCACGCCGGCGTGCTGCCCTTCGACGGCGCCATGATCCGCACCGCGATCTGGGACGAGCATGTCCAGCCGCGCCACGCGCGCGCACTGATCATGGACGCGTTCTTCGGCGTCCCCTTCATCTCCTGGTTCCTGCGCCGCACCGGCAACACCCTGGCGCACCCGGACGACGCCGAACGCCTGCTGGAGCGCGACGAGCTGGTGCTGGTTTTCCCTGAGGGAGTCAAGGGAACCGGCAAGCCGTACCGCGAGCGCTACCGCCTGCGCCGCTTCGGACGCGGCGGCTTCGTGCAGATCGCGCTGCGCACCGGTGCACCGATCATCCCGGTCAGCGTCGTCGGCAGCGAGGAGCTGTACCCGATGCTCGCCGACGTCGGGCCCATCGCCAGGATGATCGGCATGCCGTACTTCCCGATCACGCCGACGTTCCCGCTGCTCGGCCCGCTCGGCCTGGCGCCGCTGCCGTCGTCGTGGATCATCGAGTTCCACGAGCCGATTCCCGTCGAGGCGTTCGGCGCCGACGCTGCCGAGGATCCCGGCGTGGTCATGCGCCTCACCGACCAGGTGCGCGACGTCATCCAGGACGGGCTGTACCGCAACCTGGAGCGCCGCGGCTCCACCTTCGCGTAGCGCATCGGGAGGAGCACGGCGCTCCTCCCGATGCACTGTGAGGGCATCAGCCCGCGCAGCCGCCCGCGGAGTTGCTCCACAGCGCCTGCACCGCAAACGAGTGTCCGTTCGCGTCGGGACCGATGTTGTGCGCGCCGCCGGCGGCGCCGGGTGCGATCCAGGCGCACTTGTCGCCGTTCTCGGCACCGGCTGAGTCACGCCAGGCGGCGTTGGTGAAGGGCAGCGGGTCGGTCTCGGTCTCGCCGAACTCGTGGCCGGCGACGATCGAGTAGCCGTCGAAGAAGCCGTTGCCGTACGCGTTGTCGCTGTTGACGAAGTTGCCGCCGCAACCGACGTTGGCGGTGTTGATGTACGGCATGTTGGTGTAGCTGATCCAGCGGCCGCTGCTGTCCTTCGCCTGCGAGTGGTAGGCGCAGTACAGGGCGTCGGCGCCCAGGGTCAGCGTCGCCTCGGGCAGCATGATCATGTAGTTGGCGTTGGCGTTGTAGCCGAAGTGCTGGGCCGCGCGGAGCGCCTCAGCGGCCAGCAGGTTGGCCGAGTCGAGAGTCGAGCCGGGCACCAGGCACACCAGCGCCGCGCAGTTGTCGGGCACCAGGGTGGGCGGGGGCGGGCTGGTGGTGTCGACCCAGGAGCCGCCGTAGACCGGCGGGTTGGTGATGTGGGTGCCGCCCGAGCAGCTCGTCGATCCCACCGCGACGCCGGAGCAGTACTGGGTGGTGGTGGCGTTCCAGGCGGTCGCCGTGCTGCCGACGTACTTGAAGTAGTCGGTGATGTACGTCTGCGCCTGGCCGCTGCTGTAGATGCCGCCCGACGGCGAGACGTCGCTCCAGCCGACCTGCCACTGCGCGCCCCAGAAGATGACGTAGACGGTGGCCGTGCTCTCGATCGGAGCCGCGGCGCTCTGGTAGCTCAGCAGGTTGCTGCCGGCGGGCGGTCCGGCGGCGGGCGGCCCCGAGTGCAGGACGTTGCTGAGCGACTTCATGACGTGGGGTACCACGTGCGTGGGGTTCACCCCCGCCGCCGGGCCCGCCGAGGCTCCCATGGACGGCGCGATCGCCGCGGCGGCGGGCAGTGCGAGCGCGAGCAGACGCAGCCGTCGTGGAACGTGACGAGACAACAAGGTCATTCTCCTTCCAGATGCCGAGTGCGGGTCCCCTTCCCGGCGTGGAGGTAGGCCGCCAATCACGCACCCCACATCCTGGACAACGGGGGCGCCCCGCGTCAACAACGCAACGAACGCGTCGCCGCGGCCTCCACCTCGGGACCGACCGCCGAACTGCCTACACTCGGCCAACCCATGTCTGTCCTCCCCGGAGTCGTCGGCCACGTGCCCGTCGCCGCGCAGCTGGTGCGCGCGCTGCGCGAGGGCGTCCTGCCCCACGCGACGCTCCTCGTCGGCCCCGACGGCGTGGGCAAGACGACGCTCGCCGAAGCCCTGGCCACCGAAGCCCTGGATGCAACCCGATGGCCCGGCGGCCTCATGGCGCATCCCGACCACTGGCTGGAGGACTCCCCGGCCGAGCGCATCGGCATCGACCGCGTCCGCGCCGGCGGCGGCAACGCCGAGGACGGTCCCAGCCTGCAGGACTTCCTCACCCTGCGTCCCTACGCCGGGGGTCTGCGCGTCGCCGTGATCGCCCGCGCCGACCGCCTCACCGAGCAGGCGGCCAACGCGGTGCTCAAGACGCTGGAGGAGCCGCCTCCAGGGACGCACCTCATCCTCGGCGCCGCCCACCCCGAGCGCATGCCGGCCACCATCCTCAGCCGCTGCCAGTCCTACGCCTGCGCCCCACTCACCGCGGCGGAGATCCGCGACTGGCTGCAGGCGACTCGGGAGGTCGATCTCCACCTCGCGGCCACCGCCGCAGCGCTCAGCGGAGGCAGGCCCGGCCGGGCCCTGGCCCTGGCCACCGAGCCGGGCGCGCTGCGCCTCGAGGTGGAGGCCATCGACGCCTTCGTCGCAGCCGGCGGCAGCGGGCGCGGCGCCGCGCTGGAGGCGGCGGGCAAGCTCGCCCCCAACCAGGGCGCCGACGGTCGCGAGGTGGCCATGCGCCACGTCGGCGCGTGGGCCGGCTTCGTGCGCGACGTGGCCTGCCTGGCCGCCGGCGCGCCCGAGCTGCTGGTCTGGACCGACCATCGCGCTGCCGCCGAGCGCTGGGCGGAGGCCCTGCCCCAGCGCCGCATCGCCGACATCCTCGGTCGCTGTGTCGATGCCGCCGACCAGCTGGCGGCGTACGCTATCCCCCGCCTCACCTACGAGGTGCTCTTCCTCGACGTCTTTGCCACCGAGCCGGCGCCGCCGCACGTCGCCGCGGCGCAGCGCGACCCCGCCTCGCTCGGACCGGCCGCCCAGCCTCGCTCCGCAACCCCCCGCCGGCGTCCAGCACGCCGCGGTTGAGACGGGAACCACCCCCATGCCGCAGGTCATCGGAGTCAAGTTCCGGCGCAACGGACCGCTCAACTACTACACGGCCGGTGAGCCGCCGCTCGCCGCCGGCACCCAGGTGGTCGCCGACACCGGGCGCGGTCCCGAGATCGGCACCGTCGTCCTCGAAGCCGCCGAGGTGGCCCCCAGCCTGCTCCCCGCCGAGCTCAAGCCGGTCGAGCGCATCGTCACCGAGGACGACATGCGCCACAAGCTCGAGCTGGACGCCAAGGCGCCCGAACAGGTGCGCGTCGCCAAGGAGCACGCCGAGTCGCTGAGCCTCGACCTCAAGGTGGTCGCGGCCACGCCCTCCTTCGACGGGCAGCGCATCCTCTTCGACTTCTCCGCCGACGGCCGCGTCGACTTCCGCGAGCTGGCCAAGGACCTCGCCGGCGTCTTCCAGTGCCGCGTCGAGATGCGCCAGATCTACCCGCGCGACGAGGCCAAGCTGCAGGACGGCTACGGCCCCTGCGGGCGGAGGCTCTGCTGCTCGTCGTGGCTCAAGGAGTTCGTCCCCGTCTCCATCAAGCACGCCAAGGAGCAGGGGCTGCCGCTCAACCCCTCGCGGCTCAACGGCATGTGCGGCAAGCTCAAGTGCTGCCTGGTCTACGAGAACGAGCAGTACGTCGAGGTCAAGCGCACCCTGCCCAAGGTGGGCGCCATGGTCGACCTGCCCGAGGGGCAGGGCGTGATCCGCGACATCAACGTCCCCAAGGAGCTGGTCATGGTCTGGCTGCCGGACATCGGCGCCATGCAGGCCGTGCCCGCGGCCCAGCTCGCTCGCGAGGACCTGGCCACCGCGCGCAGCGCTGGCGGAGGTGGCGGGGGAGGCGAGGGCAAGCGTCGCCGTCGCCGTCGCGGTGGTGGCGGTGGCGAGGGCGGCGGTGCTGACCCGGGCGGCGTCGAGGCCGGTGGCCCTGGCGGTGGTGCGCCCGAGGGCAACGGCAACGGCGCCGGCGGCGACGCCCATGGCGGCGAGCCGGCCTAGCTCGCGCCGGTTCGATGTCGCGCTTCCGCCGGGCCTCGCTCGGCCCCGACTTCGGCTACGTGCCCGGCGAGCAGCCGCCCGACGACGGCTCCTGGCTCAAGCTCAACACCAACGAGTCGCCGCTGCCGCCGTCCTCGCGTGTGGGCGCGGCGATGGAGGAGGCGGCGGCCGGCCTGCGCCGCTATCCCGACCCCTTCGGCGAGCCGCTGCGCAGCGCACTCGCCGACTACCACGGCGTCGCCGCGGAGCAGGTGCTCGTCGTCAACGGCGCCGACCAGGCCATCGACTGCTGCTTCCGCGCCTTCTGCGAACCCGGCGACACGGTGGTCTGGCCCGACCTCACCTATTCCCTGTTTCCCGTGCTGGCGCGCGTCTTCGGCGTCACCCCCGCCGAGGTCGCCCTCGACGACGGCTTCGCGATTCCCGCCGCCCTGGGCACCGCGCCGGGTGCGCTGCGCTTCGCGGTCAACCCCAACTCGCCCACCGGCGTGTGGACGTCACCCGGTGCCGTCGAGGAGCTGCTCGGCGGCGCCCCCGGCGTGGTGGTGATCGACGAGGCGTACTGCGACTTCGCGCCGCAGTCCTGCCTGCCGCTTCTTGCCAACCATGACAATTTCCTGATCCTGCGCACCTTCTCCAAGTCGCACGCGCTGGCGGGGCTGCGCGTCGGCTACGCCATGGGCTCGGCGGAGCTGATCGACGACCTCGCCGCGGTCAAGGACTCGTATCCCGTCGACCGCTGCGCCATCGCCGGCGCCCTGGCCGGGCTGCAGGACGAGGCCCACCATCGCGCCATCGTCGACTCCGTCGTCGCCGAGCGCACCCGGCTCACCCGGCGCCTGCGCACCGCGCGCTGGGAGGTGCCGGAGTCCGGCGCCAACTTCGTCTTCGCGCGCCCGCCCGACGGCGATGCGCGCGCGGTGCAGCGTCGCCTGCGCGATGCCCGCATCCTGGTGCGCCACTTCGCCACCGTGCCCGACCGCCTGCGCATCACCGTCGGTGCGCCCGCCGAGAACGACAGGCTGCTCGACACCCTCGGCGTCTGAGCACTCTGTGCGGCGCCCGGCCTGGCTAGAGCTCGTCCGCCTTCCCGCCGCGCCGCATCGCCAGCAGCGCCACCGAGGCCCCACCCAGCAGCACCGCCGGCACGATCCACGGGCGCTTGCGCACCTGCTCGGCGAAGGCCGCCGCCACGTTGGCGGGCCGTCCCGCGGGGACCGGCACGGGCGGAGCCGCCAGCTTCACCGTGCCCCGGATGGGCGCCGCCGCGCCGCTGACCAGCCGCGCGGTCACCTCGTCGCCGAGCCGGGAGAGCACGCGGCGTGCCGCCTGCCTGGGCGCGTCGCCGTCGAGGCGCAGCGGGGAGTGGGCGACGTCGACGTCGGCGTGCATCGACACCATGGTGGTGCCGCTGTCCGATTCCCGCAGGCGGACGGCCAGGTGGCCCCTGGCGGTGGCCCGCCCGGCGCCGTGGCCGGTGACCTCGAAGGTGATCGCCCCGGCCTCGCGGTCGGCTTCGCCGACGCGCAGGGTGCCGGCGAAGACCATGGTGGCGTCGCCCATGGGGACGGTGAGCTCGCCGCGCGCGGTGTGCCCGTCGACCACCTCGGTGACCCGGGCGTCGAGGCAGGGGAGCATGGTGCGTACGTCCTGGAGCGCGTCGAAGACGTCCTCCATCGGCGCCGCGACGCTGAATGCATCCTCGACGATCATCGCTGTCGCAGCCGCACTGGTCCTGCCACGCTGGCGGCCATTATGAGGACGCGCACGACTGCGCGTCGACGACTGCGCCGGCCTAGTGCTCCCGGCTGAGCAGCGGCCGCTCGAAGCTGCGCTTGAGGGTGCGCTTCCAGTAGCCGTTTACCGCGCGCTGCACCTGCAGGTCGGACCACCAGAAGGGCACGAAGGCCACCTGGTCGCGCTCCACCACCAGCCTGCGGGCCAGCAGCCGCCGCCGCACCGGCAGCCCGAAGTCGCGGCGCCAGGCGAACTTGTAGACGAGGTAGAGGATGATCCAGCCGATCAGGGCGACGATCGCGAACTCGGGGTGGCCGTGGAGGGTCGACAGCATTGCGACCCCGACGGTACCCCCCCGCCCCCGCCTCCCGGAGAGGCGTTGCAGGGTCGTGGCGGGGGGCCCATCGGGCTGTGATGGACCCCCCGGCTGGACCCGCTGTTACCCGTCCAGCTTCTTGGTCGAGACGTACCAGTCGATGACGTTCAGGCCCTCGCCGTTGGCCTTGCGCGCCTTGGCCGCCTCGGTGGTGGCCGGAGCCGGCACCACGACCGCGTCCCCGGGCCTCCAGTTGACCGGCGTCGACACCCCGTTGGCGTCGGTGGTCTGCAGCGCGGTGACCAGCCGGACCAGCTCGTCGACGTTCCGTCCCGCCTGCATCGGGTAGTAGACCATGGCGCGGATGACCTGCTTGGGGTCGATCACGAAGACCGCCCGCACCGTGGCGGTGGCGCTGGCGCCGGGGTGGATCATCCCGTAGGCCTGGGCCACCTTGGTGTCGAGGTCGGCGATGATCGGGTAGGGGATCTCCTGGCCGAACTTCTCGGCGAGGTTCTGCGCCCAGGCGATGTGTGAGTAGATCGAGTCGACGCTGACCCCGATCAGCTGGGTGTCGAGCGCCTCGAAGTCCGGGCTGCGGCGGGCCAGCTCGACCAGCTCGGTGGAGCACACCGGGGTGAAGTCGGCGGGGTGGGAGAAGAGGAGGACCCAGCGGCCCTGCTTGGTGTAGTCGCTGAGGTGGATGACCCCGTGGGTGCTGTTCGCCTCGAAGTCCGGAGCGGGGTCGTTGATCCGGGGGATGCCGGTGACCGGCGTACCTGCGACCTGTGTCATGGGTTGTCTCCAGGAAGGGGAATCGTCGGGCGCCGTGCCCGATTGTTGACTAAATCTATCGGAAAACTCAAGCTTGCCACCGCCAGCCCTGCGCGGCCGCGAACGTCCGTACCGACTCATCCGCGGACTCCGCCGGGGAAGCGCGTAGACTGGCCGTCAAGTACACGCCAATCCGGGTCGGTTCCAGGCACCCCCGCAGGCAGCAGGGCCGGGCCTCGGGGAGATTCGACAGAGCAGATGCCAACACGCCAGGTCGTCAACGACCTCACCATCCAGGCGGCAACCGTCAACGGGTCGGGGAGCCAATCCTCGAACCTGGTGCTCACCAAGGCGATCTTCCGCATGGGGATCCCGGTGGCGCCCAAGAACGTCTTCCCCTCCAACATCGAGGGGTTGCCCACCTGGTTCGACGTGCGGGTCTCACCCCAGGGCTACCAGTGCCGCAGCCGCGAGGTCGACATCCTGGTCGCCCTCAACATCGGCACCTGGAGCACCGACGTCGCCGGGGTCAAGCCGGGCGGCGTGGTCATCCA
Source organism: Candidatus Dormiibacterota bacterium (assembly GCA_035995545.1). Classification (GTDB taxonomy): domain Bacteria; phylum Chloroflexota; class Dormibacteria; order Aeolococcales; family Aeolococcaceae; genus DASRDZ01. Next base: position 1,493 of record DASYKI010000013.1, on the reverse strand, counting down.
CGAGGCCAAGTACCCCGTTGCCGGTCCCACCCAGCGCGACGACCTCACCTACTACGCGGTCCCCTTCGCCCAGCTGGCCAAGGAGAAGATCAGCACCGAGGGGCTGCGCAAGTACCTCACCAACATGATCTACGTCGGCGTCCTCGCCCAGCTGCTGGACATCGACGTGGAGGCCATCCGCAGCGGCCTGCAGGACCAGTTCCGCAAGAAGCCCGCCGCGGTCGACACCAACATGCACGCGGTGATGGTCGGCCACGACTACGCACGCGAGAACCTGGAGAAGCAGGACCCCTACCGCCTGGAGCGCATGACCGGCGTGACCGAGGGCCGCATCCTCATGGAGGGCAACCAGGCCTCGGCGCTGGGCGCGCTGATGGGCGGTGCCACCGTGGCGGCCTGGTACCCGATCACCCCGTCGTCCTCGCTGTGCGAGAACTTCATCGCCTACGCGGAGCGCTTTCGCAGCGACGCGCAGACCGGCGAGCATCGCTACGCGGTGATCCAGGCGGAGGACGAGCTGGCGGCGCTGGGCATGGTCTTCGGGGCCACCTGGGCGGGCGCACGCGCGTTCACGTCGACCAGCGGCCCGGGCCTCTCGCTGATGGCAGAATTTGCCGGACTTGGCTATTACGCCGAGCTGCCCGCGGTGATCTTCGACGTGCAGCGCGTCGGTCCCTCGACGGGCCTGCCGACGCGCACCATGCAGGGCGACGTGTCGTTCGCCTTCACGCTGTCGCACGGCGACACGCGGCACATCGTGCTTCTCCCCGGCGGCACCGAGGAGAACTACGAGTTCGCCATGGAGGCCTTCGACCTCGCCGACCGCTTCCAGACCCCGGTGTTCGTGCTGACCGACCTCGACCTGGGCATGAACCTCTGGATGGCCGACCCGCTCTCCTACCCCGACAAGGGATTCGACCGCGGCAAGGTGCTCGGCGCCGAGGACCTGGAGAAGGTGGAGCGCTGGGGCCGCTACCGCGACAGCGACGGCGACGGCATCCCCTGGCGCACCCTGCCCGGCACGCCCAATCCCGACGCCGGTTTCTTCACCCGCGGCTCGGGGCACGACGAGGACGCGCGCTACAGCGAGCGTCCCGAGGTGTACCAGCGAGTCCTCGACCGCCTCGCCCGCAAGCACGAGGGCGCGCGCGAGGCCGTGCCTGCCCCGGTCATCGACGAGAGCGGCAACTCCGCCGGCATCATCGCCTTCGGCTCCACGCACTTCGCCGTCGTCGAGGCGCGCGAGCAGCTGCGCGACGTCGGTGTCGACACCGACTACCTGCGCATCCGCGCGCTGCCCTTCTCCGCCGACATCGCCAGCTTCATCGAGCGCCACGACCGCGTCTACGTCGTCGAGCAGAACCGCGACGGCCAGATGTACGGCCTGCTCCGCATCGAGCTGCCGGGACGCCTGATCGACAAGCTCGTCTCCATCCGCCATTACAACGGCGTCCCCATCGACGCCCACACCATCACCGACCCGGTGCGCGAGG
>DASYKI010000012.1:0-119743 GCA_035995545.1 Candidatus Dormiibacterota bacterium | reverse complement strand
ATCGTCAACGTCCCCACCGTGCTCTGGATCGACGAGGAGGGCCGCATCGTCCGGCCCAACGACGTCGCCTACGCCACCGACACGTACCGCCCCCTCACGGGCATCGATTCCGCACGCAGTCTCGACGCGCTGCGTGCCTGGGTGCGCGACGGGATCTCGACCATCGACCGCGACCAGGCCGCGGCGCTGCAGCCCGTCCCCACCGAGGCACACCAGCTCGCCCGCGCCGAGTTCGCCCTGGCCAGCTGGCTCGCCGCCCAGGGCCGCAGCGACGCCGCCGAACGCCACTTCGTCCGCGCCGGCGAGCTGGCGCCGCACGACTTCACCATCCGCCGCGGCTCGATGCCCATGCGCGGCATCGACCCCCGCGGCCCCGCCTTCGCCGAGATGGTGCGGGACTGGATGGCGGCCGGCAACGCCTACTACGTGCCGTTGCCACAATAGCCTCCCCATGACTCCCCGTCTCGCCGTGCCGCTGCTGTGCAGCGTCGCCGCCGTGCTTGCCGGGTGCGGCAGCGGTGCTCCGCCGGCGAGCGCCTCGACGTCACCGCAAGCATCGAACAGCGCCACAGCCAGCTCGAGCGCCGCCACCTCGGCAACCACCGCCGCATTCAGCTGCGCCATCAAGCCCGGCGCCGGACTCCTCCCCAGCCAGACCGCGCGCCCCGGACGCATCGTCGCCAGCATCGCCGACATCGAGTCCGCCATCGGCCTGGCCATGAGCACGTCGGTCGACATCAGCATGGTCGCCGGCATCACCCAGTGCCGCTACCAGATCGGCCAGAGCGGCCAGGTCGACATCACCATCCTCGGCGATTCCGGCAAGTCGGCAACCGAGCTGGCCACCACCAGGTCCAAGAACCTCTCTCTGCACGACCGTTCCTGCAACGGCTGCAGTCTCAGCGGCCTGACCTCACTGCCCGAGCTGGGCAGCAGCGGCTACCGGGCCACCAGCGACAACGGCTCCCCGGTCTTCGGCTCGATCACCGCCGGCACCTACTTCGAGGTCGAGGGCTCAGCGCTCAAGGACGCGCGCCTGGAGCGTCTCGCCCTGGTCATCGCCGGCAACCTGAGCGGCACCACCCCCTCGCTGCCTGCGCTGCCAACTCCGACAGCCACTCCCTAGCGTCCGGTGCAGGGTGGGCACCATGGACCCATGCCTGACACCACGCATGAGACCGACACCGGCCAGACCCTGCGAACCAAGGACCCGGAGGAGATCCGCAGGTGGGCGGAGGCGCGCAATGCCGAGCCCGCGGTGGCGCCCAACACCGGGCGCGACGGCAGCCCGGGCGTGCTCACCTTCGACTTCCCCGGCGGTTCTGACAACCTGCAGCACATCTCCTGGGACGATTGGCTGCGCACCTTTCAAGAACGTAATCTCACGTTCCTCTACCAGGAGCAGAAGCGGGACGGTTCCCCGAGCACGTTCTTCCGCATCGTCCGCGACGACGAAGGCTGATGCCTCAGTACGACTTGGGCAGCCCCAGGCTGTGCTCGGCGACGTAGTTGAGCACCATCTCGCGGGACACCGGCGCCGTGCGGGCGACGCGGGCACCCCAGTACAGGTCGGTGAGTCCGTAGTCGAGGCTGAACCCGTTGCCCCCGTGGGTCTGGATGGCGCGGTCGACACAGTGGATCGCCGCCTCCGCCGCAGCGTACTTGGCCATGTTGGCCGCCTCGCCCGCCCCCTTGGCGCCGGCGTCGTAGAGCGCGGCGGCCTTACGCGTCATCAGGCGGGCCAGCTCCAGCTCGATCTTCGCCTCGGCGAGGGGATGGGCGATGCCCTGGTGCGTCGCGATCGGCGCCTGCCACACGGTGCGGCTGCGCGCGTACTCGCTGGCCTGGGCGAGCGCGCGGATGCCGATGCCGTTGGAGATGGCGGCGCCCATGATCCGCTCCGGGTTGAGGCCGTCGAAGAGCAGGCGCAGGCCGCGCTCCTCGCCACCGACCAGGCGGTCAGGAGTCACCTCGACGTCGTCGAAGAAGAGCTGCCACTGCTTGTCGGTGCCGCGCACCGCCATGGGCAGCGGGGTGCGCCGCAGGCCGGGCGCGTTGGTGTCGATCACCACCGGTGCCGGCAGTCCGAGGCCGCTCTCGCCGCGCATCCGCGCCACCACCAGGATGTGGTCGGCCGACTCGATGCCGGAGATGAACACCTTCTGACCGTTCAGTCGATAGCCGCCGTCGACGGGCGTCAGCGAGGTGGACAGGTTGTGCGAGTTGGTGCCCGCGTCGGGTTCGGTGATGGCGAAGGCGATCTTGGTGGTGCCGGCGCCGATGCCGGTCAGCCAGCGCTGCTTCTGCTCCTCGCTGCCGTGCTTGGCGAGGATGGTGCCGACGATCGCGGGCGACACCACGATGAGCAGCAGGGAGCACCCCGCCGCGGCGATCTCCTCCCCCACCGCGGCCAGCTCGAGCATGCCCAGGCCGCCGCCGCCGTACTCGGTGGGGATGTTGACGCCCAGGAATCCCTGCGCAGCCAGCTCGTCCCACAGCTCGTCGGCGGGCTCGCCGGCCTCGACCTTGGCGCGCATGTAGTCGCGGCCGTAGCGTGCGCAGATCGCCGCCACCGCGTCGCGGATGTGCTGCTCCTCGTCGGAGGGCAGCAGTGCGGGAACCAGGCTGGACATGGCGCCGGGGATGGTAGTCCCTCGGTCCCGGGGGGCGCTCAGCCGATGCGCAGGGACAGCCGGATCGCCGGCCGATGGGTCTCGGCGTCACCGCCGAGCCGCTCGAAACGCAGGGTGACCCGGCCCTTGTGCAGCGCGTGCACGACGAACTGCCAGCGCCCGCCGGACGCCGGCTGGTGGCGGTGCTCGCCCGCATGGACGACGATCTCGGCACGCTCCTCGACGTCGATGGCCCGCTCGTCGCCGTCGACCCCGTAGGTCCATCCCAGCGGGGCGTCGTCGGGAAGCAGGACCACGACCTCCTCGCCGGGCTGGACGGCGCGCTCCGCGTCGGCGTCGAGCTCGAGGGTGACGCCCCTGCCGGTCTCGCGGGCACCGCCGTGCCGCTGCCGGTCGGTGCCCCAGCCCTCGTGGACGCGCGGCCTGGAGTCGTCGGTGTAGGCCCGGGCGGCGTGCTCGGCAACGGCGTCGACCCTGCCGATCAGCAGCCCCTCCTCCTCCTCGGCGACGCCTTCCTCGACCGGGTCGTCGGTCTGAGGCGCGATCTCCTCGCGGATGCGCTCGGTGCGCTCGTCGCGGTCACCCATGGCCACCTCCTGCCGGCGCGCGGCGTCTGCTCACCAGGGAACGTAGCACTGTCGTCCTCGCCTGTCCTCACCGGACCGATGAGTCGGGCCGGTGGCGTCCGTCAGAGAGGGGTGAGCAGCGCTGCACGGGGCGCCGCGAAAACCGGCCATGAGATGGCCGCTTTCGAGGCCCATCATGGGCGTCGACGCGACAGAGACGCCGGCTCGAGCATGGCGACGGAGGTACCCGGATGACGAGTGCGCAGACGATCGGCACGGCGGCCCGCAACCCGCTGCGGTGGAAGGCTCTGGCGGTGCTGGCCCTGGTCCAGTTCATGCTCATCCTCGACATCACCGTGGTCAACGTCGCCCTGCCGTCGATCCGGCGTGACCTCGGCTTCAGCCAGTCGGGGCTGGCCTGGGTCGTCAACGGCTACACGCTGATGGCCGGCGGCCTGCTCCTCCTCGGCGGACGGCTCTCCGACGTGCTCGGTCGGCGCCGCCTCTTCCTCGCCGGCGTCGCGGTGTTCGCCCTGGCCTCGCTGAGCTGCGGGCTGGCGGTCAATCCGGTGATGCTGGTCACCAGCCGCTTCCTGCAGGGAGCGGGCGAGGCGATGGCCGCTCCCGCGGCGCTCGGCCTGGTGGCGCTGCTCTTCCCCAATCCCAAGGAGCGCATGAAGGCGCTGGGCATCTGGGGCGGCATCGCCGGCCTCGGCGGCACCAGCGGCACGGTGATCTCCGGTGCGCTCACCGGCCTTGCCAGCTGGCGCTGGATCTTCCTGGTCAACCTCCCCGTCGCCGCCTTCGCGCTCGTCGTCGTGCCGCGCCTGGTGCAGGAGAGCCGCATGGACCGCTCGGTCAGTGCGGTTCGCAAGCGCGTCGACGTGTGGGGGCCGATCACGGCGACCGCGGGACTGATCGCCGTGGTCGACGGGCTGCTGCAGGCGGCCACCGACTCGTGGGTGTCGGTGGGCGTGCTCCTGCCGGTTCTCGCCGGCGTCTGCCTGCTCGTGCTGTTCGTGCTCATCGAGGCGCGCGCCGAATCCCCGCTGATCCCGCTGCGCTTCTTCAAGAATCGCACCCGCGTGGTGACCAACTTCGTCACCCTGTTCTTCTCCAGCGCCTTCTTCACCTACTTCTTCCTGCTCACGCTGTTCCTGCAGCAGGTGCTGCACTTCAAGCCGCTCGACGCCGGCCTCGCCTACCTGCCATTCGGGCTCGGCATCACCGTGGGCATCGGAGTCGGCACCGGCCTGATGCCGAAGGTCGGCGCCAAGCCGCTGCTGGTGGTCGGGTTCATCGGTTCGGCCCTGGGCATGCTGCTCACCAGCGGCATCGCACCGAGCAGCGGCTACGCGGACGGCGTCCTGCCCGGCATGCTCGTCCTCGCCTTCGCCAGCGGCATCAGCTTCGGCGCCGTGGGCAACGCGGCGCTGCACCAGGTGACCGCGCAGGACGCCAGCCTGGCCTCCGGTGTGCAGAACGCGGTGCAGCAGGTCGGCGGTGCCATCGGGCTCGCCTGCCTGGTGACGCTGGCGCTGCGCCACGCCGCCGACCAGGCGCAGCAGGGCGTAGGCGGCGCGCTGGCGTCCACCGAGGGCTATGCGCTTGCCTTCCGCGTCGGCGCCGTGCTGCTGGCCGTCGGTGGCATCCTCGCCGCTCTCCTGCTCGAGCGCATCAACGCCACGACGTCGCCGGTGATGGCCGAGCTCCCGCCCGCCGGGGAGGCGGTGCCGGCCGCGGTCGCGTAGCGCCACCGGCTGCAGCGGTCTGCTGCGGGGACTGGCCGCCGTCACGCGAGGACGGCGGCCATCTCCCTGCTCTGTCAGTGCCCAGCGCCGGCCTCCAGCCGCGGCGGCGGGGTGACCAGCGGGCGCCACCGCCGCACCTGCAGTCGCGGCGGCGACTCGCCGGCCACGCCGGTTCCCGGCAGCCAGGTTGCCTCGGTCTCGATCCAGGACCCGATCCCCAGCGCCTCCGGCGTGGCGAGATGCACGGTCACCGGCGTGTCCGGAGCGGGGCCGCAGCTGTGCACCCAGCGGGTCAGGACGGCGTCACCGTTGTCACTGCGCGCGGTGATCTGCCCGGTGAGGCGCAGCAGGCGACCGTCGAGGGAACCGCCTGCGTGGGCGCGCAGGGTCACCTCGAAAAGCGTCATGTCCTCCGCGGCCTGCCGGTGCCGCCGCGCGCGTGCCGCCAGGGCCGCGGCCGCGGCCGTCGCGCCGGCCACCGCGGTCGCCGCGCCCGCAGCCGGCGCCGCGGGGCCGCTGTTGGGCAGTCCACCGCTCGCACTCGGCACGGTCACGGCCGTGGACCCCGGTGGCGCTGACGCTGCCGGAGATATGGCCGGTGGTGGCGCAAACGTGGGCACGGTCCCGGCGGGGATGGGACCGTGGACCAGAAAGAGCGGGTTGCTGAGCGCCTCCATGTCGAGGTAGCCGGAGGTCGGGTTGCCGGGCGGCACCGACATCTGCCCGTGCAGCTCGGCGCGGACGAAACCCCCGGCGCTGCCGATGGGCACGTCGAGCCGCACCGCCTGGTCGTCGGAGGTGATCGCAAACGTCTGCGGCACCGCGGGCGCGGCGTCGCCGATGTTGCTGTGCAGGACGTGCAGTGTCATCCCCGCGCCCTTGCGGACCACCACCTCGACATGGACGAGGTCCGCCGCATCGCCGTACATGCTGCCGCCGACGACCTGGTGCTGCCCGGCCGGGCCCGCGGCGCTCAGGTAGATCGCCGCCCCGTCGATGGTGCGCGTGATGACGTTGCGCCCGTGCCGGAGCGCGTCGACGATGTCCGCCTTGGCGAGGTTGGCCGCCCAGACGTGGTTGGTCGGCGTGCCCAGCAGGGCGATGCCCGCGCTGCCCAGCCCGTGGATGTCGGACCCGCCGTTGGCGTAGATGCGCCGTCCCTGGCGCAGATACGCATCCCACTGGCGCACCGAGGCGTCGTCGTCGGGCTGGTACAGGCCGGTCCAGACCTCGAGACCGGTCGGGTCGGCGGCGCCGCTGGGATCGGCGTCGCTGTCGGCGAAGAACTGCCACAGCAGGTTGGCGCCATACGGATGCGCGGCGGCGACGTACGCACCCATCGCCCGGGTGAGCTTGATGAAGTCGTTGATGCGCGCCTCGTTGGGCCCCAGCGGCACGCTGAGCGGACGCTGCCGCCAGTCGAGCCACTGCCCCACGTCGATGCCGGTGACGGTGGCGTGCCCGTGCGCCCAGTTGGTCATCTCCTCACCGGCGATGAGCAGCGTGCCGGTGCTGCCGGCATCGCGCGCCAGGTTGAAGTTCTGCGAGACGACGTTGTGGTCCGTCATGGCCACGAAGTCGAGACCCACGGTGCGCGCGTGCCGCGCCCACGTCGCCGGGTCCTGCGCGGTGCGCGATCCCCAGGCGTCGCTGCTCTCCGGCGTGTGCGCGTGCAGGTCGCCGCGGTACCACGCCGCGCCCGGACGCACCACTCCCAGCTGCGCCGCACCGGGGACGAACGCCAGCCCCTGCGGCCCGAACGACAGCGTCACCGTCACAGTCACGTTGGTCGGCACCGTGGCCAGGAAGACCGGCACCACCACCGTCCACGTCCCCGGCAGGATCGTTCCGGGGATGAACGACTGCGACGCGGCACCGGCGCTGACGAAGAACTGGCTGCGCTCCTCGCCGTAGATGCCGCGGAACCCGGGCGACTGGTACTGCGCACCGCGCTGGTCGAACAGGCCCGCGCCCAGCTTGACGACGCTGGAGTTGTTGACGTCGTGGGCCACGCTGACGTCGATGCGGTTGACCTCGGGCGCGACCGGCACCGTGAACGGGAAGTAGAGGTACTGCCCGTACCCGACGGCCACACCGCTCATCGTGATCGTCTGCGACGGCGGCGACGACGCCAGGGCGCGGACGACGACCGCGGGGGCCAGGGCGCTGCCCACCCCCGCCGCGCCGGCGAGCTTGAGGAACTCGCGACGATTGGGGCCGGCGCCCGCGACCGGGGGGTTCGAGGGCATGCCCGGGACCATATCGGATGGGGACCGCAGCGCCGGGCGATCAAACGGTTAAGGCGGCATAATCACCTTGCTCGTCAGCGACGGAGGAGGCCCCGTGAGCGTCGCGTTCCTGGTCACCGCGCTCGTCGTCGTGGTCACACCGGGCACGGGCGTCCTCTACACGCTGGCCGCCGGTCTCGCGCGCGGCGCCCGCGCCGGCATCGTCGCCGCGGTGGGGTGCACGCTCGGTACCGTGCCGCACATGCTGGCGGCGATCACAGGGCTCGCCGCGCTGCTGCAGGCCAGTTCGCTGGCCTTCGACATCGTCAAATACCTGGGCGTCGCCTACCTGCTCTACGTTGCCTGGCGCACCCTCCGCGACAGGAGTGCGCTCACCGTCGAACCGAGCGCGCCCCCTTCGGCGACGAGGGTGATCATCACCGCCATCCTCGTCAACGTCCTCAATCCCAAGCTGACCGTGTTCTTCTTCGCATTCCTGCCGCAGTTCGTCAGCACCGGCGAACCCGGCGCCCTCCTGCGCATGCTGGAGTTGAGCGCCGTCTTCATGCTGCTCACCCTGGTCGTCTTCATCGCCTACGGGGTGTTCGCCGCCGCGGTGCGCACCCATGTCGTGTCGCGTCCACGCGTCATGACCTGGATGCGGCGGGTGGTCAGCGGCAGCTTCGTCGCGCTGGGCGCCCGGCTGGCGTTCACCAGCAGGTAGGCCCTACTCGCGCGCGGCCGCCAGCGCGGCGCGGACGCGGTCGCCGAGCAGCGCCAGCCGCGCCACCGGCTCGTTGCTGAAGACGAAGCGGACGTGCCGGTCGGCAACCGCGCCGCCCCATCCCCGCATCGGCGTCGCCGCGACCTTCTGCTCCAGCAGCCGCGCCGACACCTCGGCGCAGTCGAGCCCGAGCGCGGCCACGTCGAGGAGCAACGACCAGCCGCCGGCGGCGCGGACGGCGGGCAGGCCGTCGAGCTGGCGCAGCGTCTCGTCGCGACGGCGCTGGTACTCGGCGTTGGCGGCCGCGATGTGGTCGTCGGGCAGCTGCAGGGCCACCCGCGCGCCGACCTGGGCGAAGCCGCTGGGCACCAGCCCGTTGTAGATGTGCACGCGCGAGACATCGTCGACGAGCGGGCCGGGCGCGATCACCCAGCCGATGCGCCAGGCGATCATGCGCTGCTCGAAGGTGACGCATCCCACGGTGACGGTGCGGTCGCGCATGCCCTCGAGCGCCGCGGGATTGCGCGGCTCCCTGCCGTCGAAGATCACCGACTCGTAGCCCGCCCAGTAGAGCAATGTCAGGTCGCGGTCGCGGCAGAGCGCGGCGATCGCCTGCCACTCCTCGTCGCTGGCCACCCAGCCCGACGGGAATGAGGCATTGTTGACAAAAACAAGGCGAGTGCGCTGCGTCACCGCCTGGCGCAGCTCATCGAGGTCGAGCCGCCACTCGCCGTCCTGCACCAGCAACGGCACCAGCACCGGCGACGCGCCGACCAACCGTACCCGGTTGAGCATCCCCGCGTACGTCGGGTCGGTGAGGATGACCTCGTCGCCGGGATCGGTGAGACAGAAGAGGGCGTCGACCATGGCGTCGCCCTCGCCGCAGGTGATGACCACCTGGCGGGCGTCGTAGCCGGGGCCCCCGTGCCGCTCGACGTAGGCGACGACGGCCTCCTTGAGGTCGTCCCTGCCGGTGAACGGCAGCCAGCTGTTGGTCTCGTCCGGCCCGATCGCCAGCCGGGTCGCCTCCAGCGCGGGCGGCGGTGGCGGGACGTCGGTGTCGAGGTTCTCCATGCGGAGCACGTCGGGATCGTCGCCGGCCGCGGCGGCCACCCGATCGATGGTGAAGCCCGGGATGTCGTGCAGACGCCGAACACTCATGCGCATCCGTCCTTGAGGTTGCCGTGCGCTGTGCAGAGTAGCGGTGAGTGACCGTCGCCGCTCACGCCTCAGGGTTAGTCCTGAAGCGCAGCACCTCCAATCTCAGGCCGACCGTCGTCGTCGTCGCGATATCCAGCCCGTGCAGGGCTCACCTCGTCGAGGAGTTCATCCTGCCAGTCCAGCAGCGCGGCGTGCAGCTCGTGACCGGTTCGCGAGCGCAGCACGGCACCGGGCACAGACGTGCGCAATGAACTCTGCAGCCGGCGCAGCCGCAGGCTGATCAGCGGATCTTCCAGCCGGCCTCGCCCGGAGAGGTTGATCTCCTCCACGTCGTCGAGGAGCGCGTCCACAACGCGCACCGTGTGACGGCCCCGTGCATTCTGCCGGCGCTCGGTCAGCCACGCCTGCCGTTGGCCGGCGAACTCCGCGCTGGCCCGTGCGATCGACGCCGCGCCGGCGTGACCGCTGTGCGCTTCGCTGCTGACACCAATCATGAGCAGATCATGGCGACGTCGGCACGGCAAACACATTGCTGCTACCAGGAAATCTCCGTGCCCGGCTGGCTGGCATCGCCCGCAAGCACGCCGGGTCCGCGTCGCCATGCGCACAGGCGTTCCCGCCATCACACGTTCGCTGACGGTGCCCCCGAAGGGCCGGACCGGGCGGGATAATCCGGATCATGGTCACAGGTGCGGCGGTAGCCGGAGGCGACGGACGGGGTGCCGCGGAGAAGCCGGTGACCCTGGTCATCGCCGACGATGACGTGCTGCTGCGGGAGGGGCTCGCCAGCATGCTCGGACGCGCCGGGTTCGACGTGGTGGGGCAGGCCGGCGACGGCGTGGACCTCCTCGCTCTGGCACGCGAACAGAGGCCCGACCTGGCGCTCATCGACATCCGCATGCCCCCCACGCACACGACCGAAGGTCTCGACGCGGCGCGCGTGATCCGTGAGGAGTTCCCCGAGATCGGCATCCTCGTGCTGTCGGCGCACGTCGAGGTGGAGCACGCGATGGCCCTGCTCTCGAGCGGCCGGCGCACCGGCTACCTGCTCAAAGGCCGCGTCACCGACGTTGACGACTTCATCGAGACGCTCGACCGAATCTCCCGGGGCGGTTCGGTCGTGGATCCCGCGCTCGTCCAGGAGCTGGTCGCCGCCCGCCGCAGGAACGACCCGCTCGCCGAGCTGACCAGCCGCGAGCGGGAGGTGCTCTCGCTGATGGCCGAGGGTCGCTCCAACGCGGGCATCGCGCGCCGCCTCTGGGTCACCGAGGGAACCGTCGAAAAGCACGTGCGCAGCGTCCTGGACAAGCTGCCGATCAGTGCCACGGACGCGGATCACCGCCGTGTGCTGGCCGTGATCACCTTCCTCGAGGCGCGCTGAGCAGAGACAAGATTCCTGCTGACTGCAATGTGCGATCGGCACGCACGTGCCATCCTAGATCGGATGCAATTGCGCTGTTTGATCGTGGATGACAACGAATCGTTCCTGGAGGCGTCGCGCACCCTGCTCAACGGACAGGGCCTGAGCGTGGTCGGCATCGCAACGACCGCGGCAGACGGGGTGCGATTGGCCACCGAGCTCAGACCGGACGTGGTCCTGGTGGACATCGACCTCGGCAGGGAGAGCGGCTTCGAGGTCGCCTGCCGGATGGTCGGCGAGGCAGTCGCCTGCACTGCGGGCGTCATCCTCATCTCGACGCATGTGGAGGATGACTACGCCGACCTCGTCGCCGAGAGTCCGGCGCTCGGGTTCGTGGCCAAACAGGACCTCTCGAAGCAGGCCATCGAGACGGTGCTTCGGAGACGGGGAGCATCGGACGCGACCGGTCCGCGCTGAGGCGCCCGTCCCTGAAAGACGCCGGAAGAGCGCGTATTCTGGACCGATGCTGGATGGTCGATGCATTCCGCCGCCAACATCGGTCGAGTTCACGCAGGAGCTCTCCGAGTTCCTCGCGACCGTGACCAGGTCGGAGACGGAATCATCCGCGGCGACGGCGGCGGTTGAACGAGCGGCCGACATGCTCGACGCCGTTGTTGCCGCGATCGTCTGTGACGGCGAGGTCATCGCCGCCGCCGGCCCGAACAGTTCGGCCGCCGTGGCAGCTCTTCACTCCGTGATGCCGGGGCAGGTCGGGTGCGACATCATCGTGCCGGGTGTTGGGAGCTGCGCGGCGACCGCTGTGGCGCTCGACCATCCACCGGGCGCCCGATTCGTCGTTGCGCGCTCGGGAGCGGCCGGTCTGAGCATTCAGGCGATGAGCATGCTGCTGGGCATGGCGGCCATGACCTCGATGACGATGCGCATGTTGCGATTGCTCGCGAGTGAGCGCGCCGCCCGTGAGCTGGGCGACCGTCAGATGCTGGAGATCGCCGGTCTCGTCGACGAGCAGGCCGCGTTGCGGCGCGTCGCCACGCTGGTGGCGGGACAGGCGCCCGCGGACGCGATCTTCGCGGCGGTGGCCCAGGAGGCCGCTCAACTCCTCGGTGCCGACGTGGGCACGATGTCGCGGTACGAGCCGAATGAGTTGATGGCGACCATCGTCGGCACGTGGAGCGAGAGTGGCGGCGGCGGCCTCCCCGTGGGAACGCGCATGCCGCTGCTGCGCGATAGTGTCGCCGGCCGGGCGCTGCGACTCGGGCGTGCGATCCGCCTCGACAGCCACGACGGCACGCTCCTGGACGGTCCGCTCCGCCAGATGCTGCGCAAGTACAGGATCCGCGCGTCCGTCGGTGCCCCGATCCTCGTCGACGGAGACGTCTGGGGCTTCCTGGTTGCCTCCAAGCGCGAACCCGAGACGTTCGCCGTGGATACGGAGCAGCGGCTGACCGGGTTCACCGATCTCGTGGCCACCGCGATATCGAATGCTGCAAGCCGGGAAGAGCTGGTGGCGTCGCGACGGCGCATCGTGGCCGTCGCCGATGACATCCGACGCGCGATCGAGCGCGATCTGCACGACGGGATCCAGCAGCGACTGGTCACCGTCGCACTCCAGCTGGGGGCCGTCGCGGACACGGTGCCCACTGCGCGACCGGACCTTCGTGAACCGCTGACTCAGGCGGGCGCCGCACTGCGGGGCGTGCTCGACGAGCTGCGCGAGATCTCGCGCGGCGTTCACCCCGCGATCCTTTCGGAGGGTGGGCTCGGCCCCGCGCTCAAAGCGCTCGCGCGACGCTCCGCTGTGCCGGTGGAGCTCCACCTCGACGGCGTGGCGCGGCTGTCGCAGGCCGTGGAGGTCGCCGCCTACTACGCGGTGGCCGAGGCCCTCACCAACGCGGCCAAACATGCGCATGCGACGGCCGCTCAGGTGAACCTCAGGGTGGACGGCGGGAGGCTGCGCCTTGCGGTTGTCGACGACGGAGTGGGCGGCGCTGACGCGACCCGCGGTTCGGGGATCATCGGCCTGACCGACCGGGTCGAGGCGCTGGGCGGAAGCATCCTGGTGCGCAGCCCGGCCGGCCACGGGACCTCGATGGTCATCGAGCTTCCGGGCTGACCGTCGCCGGGCACCGATAGCGGCGCGAGCCCGTCCGCCTCGATGCGCCACCGTCCGTTCCAGCTAGCAGGCATTGGCCCCCCCGCTGGTGGGAACTGCGACTTTGCCGCTGGCCGCGATGCCATTGCGACCAGGCCTCGCCGACCATGGAAGCAATTGACAGACGCGTCCAGAGGAGGACAGTTCATGGCACAGATCTCGCAGACGGCGACGGCACGAGCGGCTCCGGTGGCCTGGTCGCCGGCGGCTCGGAAGTACGCCGTCGAAGGTATCGGGACGTTCTTTCTCGTGTTCGCGGTGGCGGTCAGCGTCCTCAGCAACAGCGCGTTCACCCCGCTCGCGGCGGGGGCAACGCTGATGGTGATGATCTACGCGGGCGGGCACATCTCCGGCGGCCACTTCAATCCCGCAGTGACGATGGCAGTGCTGTGGCGCCGGCGCATCTCGGGGCGCGATGCCATCGGCTACTGGGCCGCGCAGGTCGCTGCCGGCCTGGTCGCTGCAGCGGTGGCACGGTCGCTGGTGACTCCTGCGGCGGTCCACACCCTGGTGCCGTCCGGGCGCGCCCTCGTGGCCGCCGCCGTGGTGGAAATGCTGTTCACGTTCGCGCTCTGCTGGGTGGTGCTCAACGTCGCAACCAGCAAGGACCAGACAGGCAACCAGTTCTTCGGCCTCGCCATCGGCTTCACCGTCGCGGCGGGCGCATTCGCCGTGGGCGGCATCTCGGGAGGCTCGTTCAATCCAGCGGTCTCGTTGGGCGCCGCCGTGGGCGGGCTCTTCGGATGGTCGACGCTCTGGGTGTACCTGCTCGTCGAACTCGGCGCCGGGGTGGTGGCGGGCATGACCTTCCGCGAACTCAACCCGACCGACACGTGACCACGACGGTCCATCCCAACAAGGAGATCCTGCATGACTGACTCGAAGCCGACACCGCTGACGACGGACGCCGGGATCCCGGTCGACAGTGACGAATACTCGCTGACTGTGGGCGCCGGCGGTCCCATCCTGCTCCAGGACAGCTACCTGATCGAGCAGATGGCGCAGTTCAACCGCGAGCGGATCACCGAGCGGCAGCCGCACGCCAAGGGCAGCGGCGCCTTCGGCCGTTTCGAGGTGACCAACGACGTCAGCGCGTACACCAAAGCCGCGCTGTTCCAGCCCGGTACGACCACGCGGCTGGTCAACCGCTTCTCCACCGTCGCCGGGGAGCGAGGCAGCCCGGACGTCTGGCGTGACCTGCGTGGGTTCTCGGTGAAGTTCTACACCTCCGAGGGCAACTACGACATGGTCGGCAACGACACGCCGGTCTTCTTCATCAAGGACCCGCTGCACTTCCAGCACTTCATCCGCTCACAGAAGCGGCGCGCGGACAGCAACCTGCGCGACAACGACATGCAGTGGGACTTCTGGACGCTGCTGCCGGAGACGGCACACCAGGTGATCTGGCTGATGGGCGACCGCGGCTTCCCGCGGACGTGGCGCCACATGAACGGCTACAGCTCGCACACCTACATGTGGGTCAACGCCAAGGGCCAGCGGTTCTGGGTGAAATACCACTTCAAGGTCGACCAGGGCATCCAGTTCTTCACCCAGGAGGAGGGTGAGCGGATGGCCGGGTCCGATCCCGACTACCACACCCGCGACCTCTTCGACGCCATCGCCCGCGGCGATCATCCCAGCTGGACGCTGCACGCGCAGATCATGCCGTTCGACGACGCCCCCGGATACAAGTACAACCCGTTCGACCTGACCAAGGTGTGGCTGCACGCCGACTACCCGCTGGTCGAGGTGGGCCGGATGACGCTCGACCGGAACGCGACCGACAACCACACGGAGATCGAGCAGGTCGCCTTCCAACCCAACAACCTCGTCCCCGGGATCGGACCCAGTCCGGACCGGATGCTGCTGGCCCGCCTGTTCTCCTACGCCGACGCGCATCGCGCCCGGCTGGGCGTGAACTACCAGCAGATCCCGGTCAACGCACCCACCGCGCCGGTGCACAGCTACAGCAAGGACGGCTCGATGCGGATCGTCAACCGCACCGACCCCGTGTACCTGCCCAACTCCAAGGGCGGCCCGCGTGCCGACCCCGAGCGCTACTCGCCGCCGAGCTGGTACGCGGAGGGCGAGATCATGCGCACCGCCTACATCAAGCACGCTGACGACGACGATTGGGGCCAGCCGGGGAAACTCGTGCGCGAGGTCATGGACGACGCCGCCCGCGACCGGCTGGTCAGCAACATCGTCGGGGCGCTGCTCAGCGGGGTGACCGAGCCGGTGCTCCAGCGCGCCTTCTGGTACCTCAGCAACGTCGACAAGAACCTGGGCGACCGGGTCGAGCTGGGAGTCCGTGCGGGCCAGCCCGACCGCGCGACGAACGGCACCGCCAAGGACCCGCAGGGCAGTGTCGAGGCGGCGGCCGGCGCGGCACGGCGCTCCTGAGCGAGCGCAGCCAACCGCGTGATCGTGGACCCGGCGCCTGCCGGCGCCGGGTCTCCTTCCGACGTTCAAGAACACCGAGGACGTAGTGATGAGCATCACCGCACAATCCACATCCGGGGTGAGGGTCCCCGACACAAAGCTGGCGCGTGACGCCACCGAGCTGGTGCGCGACACGACGAGCGAGCTCGTGTACCACCACTCATCGCGGGTCTACCTGTTCGGCAGCCTGCAGGGCCACAACCGAGGGCTCAGCTTCGATCCGGAGCTGCTGTACATCGGGGCGATGTTCCACGACGTCGGCCTGAACCCTGAGCACCGCCAGAGCGGCCGGCGCTTCGAGGTCGACAGCGCCGACGCGGCGCGCGGCTTCCTGCAGGCCCGTGGCGTGCCCGAGGACAGCATCCGCCGCGTGTGGACCGCCATCGCCCTGCATACCACGCCGAGCATCCCCAACTACATGGAACCCGAGGTCGCCCTGGTCACTGCAGGAGTCGAGTACGACGTGCTCGGCATCGGGTACCGCGACATCAGCGACGCCGACCGCGACGAGATCGTCCGGCTGCATCCGCGGCCCGACTTCAAGCGTCGCATCCTCCAAGCCTTCACCGAGGGCATCGCGTCCAAGCCGGAAACGACATTCGGCAATGTCAAGGCGGACGTCCTGGAGCGATTCGTCCCCGGGTACAGGCGCGACAACTTCGTGGACATCATCGAAGGCTCCGACTGGTCGGAATAGTGATGAGCCGTCCACGGGTGACCTCTGACATCCTCGTCGTCGGGCTGAGCTCGCGAACAGCTCCTCTCGACATTCTCGAGCTGACGACCGTGAATTCCGACGCGCTGCCGAAGGCATTGCACGACCTGGTGAGGCGCGAGCACATTGCCGAGGCGGTGGTGCTGTCCACCTGCACGAGGACGGAGGTCTACGCCGTCGCAAGCGGCTTTCATGGCGCGATGGCGGACGTACGCAACTTCCTCGTGGAGTGGAGCGGAAGCCAGCCCCCGGACTTCCGCGACGACCTGTACGCCTTCTACGGGGACGAGGCCGCGTCCCACCTCTTTCGAGTCTCGTCGGGCATCGACTCGCCACTGCTGGGCGAGGGCGAGATCGTCCGGCAGGTGCGGGAGGCGTGGGACGCGGCCAGACGTGAGGGTGCCGCCGGCCAGACTCTCAGCTCCCTCTTCCGTCATGCCATCGAGGTTGGCAAGCGCGCCCGCTCCGAGACGGCGATCTCTCGCGGCACGACATCGCTGTCCCAGGCGGCGGTGGCGATGGCCGCCGAGCGGCTCGATGGGTTGCTGGGAAGGACCGCTCTCGTCGTGGGTGCGGGGGAAATGGGACGGGGAATCGCCCAGGCCCTTGCCTCCGTCGCCGGCGCCGGCGAGATCCTGGTCGCCAACCGCACGTCGAGCAAGGCGATCGCGCTGGCCGAACGAGTGCGCGGTCGACCGCTGCAGCTCGACCACCTCGTCACCGCCCTCGAGGGGACCGACCTCGTGGTCACGTCGACGGGATCTCCCGATGTGCAGCTCACGGCAGACGACGTTCGCTCGGCGCTGCCCGGTCGCCGCGGACGTCCGCTCATGATCGTGGATGTGGCGGTGCCTCGCGACGTGGATCCCGCAGTCGGCGACCTTCCCGGCGTCACGCTGCTCAACATGGACGACCTCAAAGCCTTCGTCGACGCGAGCATCGCGCAGCGCCGTCACGAGGTGGGCGCGGTGAATCAGATCGTCGCCGAGGAGGTCGAGCGGTTCTTCCAGCTGCTCGCCCATCGTGAGGCGGCTCCCGTTGTCGCCGCCCTGCGGCAGCTCGGCGAACAGCTGCGGCAGGAGGAGCTGGACCGGCACCGCGCGAGGTTGACCGGAATGACCGAGCAGGAACGCGCGGTCGTGGAATCGGTGACCCGGGGCATCCTGGCCAAGCTGCTGCACGAGCCGACTGTCCGGTTGAAGGCAGCCTCCGGTTCCGCACGTGGCGACCAGCTGACCGATGCGGTGCGAACCCTCTTCGCCCTTCCCCTTGGCGCACCGGCCGAGCGCGACGACGACGTTGCGTAGGAGGCGCCGGGCCGCCTCGAGCTGAGCGACCAGGTGCCGCTGCCCATCCCGGGACACGGCGCACCGTCTGTACCGTGTCTTAACGATGACCCCGGACCCGACCGACGACACGATTACCTTCGCCGACCTGGCCCTCCGCCCCGAGCTGCTGCGGGCGCTGTCCGCCCTGGGCTACGAGGAACCGACGCCCATCCAGCGCGAGGCGATCCCGCTGCTGCTGCAGGGCCGCGACCTGCTCGGCCAGGCGGCAACCGGAACCGGCAAGACCGCCGCGTTCGCCCTGCCCGTCCTGCAGCGGATCTGCCGCGGCGACGGGGGCCGAGAGCCCCGCGCGCTCATCCTCGTTCCCACCCGGGAGCTGGCCATGCAGGTGTCCGAGGCGATGCATCGCTACGGGCGCGACCTGGGCGCGCGGGTCGTGCCCATCTACGGAGGCCAGCCGATCGGCCGCCAGCTGCGCGCGCTCGAAGGCGGCGTCGACGTGGTGGTGGCCACGCCGGGACGCGCCCTCGACCACATCGGGCGCGGGACGCTGCGTCTCGGCAACCTGGAGATCGTCGTCCTCGACGAGGCCGACGAGATGCTCGACATGGGCTTCGCCGAGGACATCGAGGCCATCCTCCGCGAGACCCGCGAGGATCGCCAGACGCTGCTCTTCTCGGCGACGCTGCCACCGCGGATCAACGGGATCGCCCGCCGTCACCTGCGCGACCCGGCGCGCATCCAGCTCGGCGGTGAGAAGGCAGCCCGCGAGGACGCATCGCTGGTGCGACAGACGGCGTACGTCGTGCCACGCGCGCACAAGGCAGCCGCGCTGGGACGCATCCTCGACGTCGAGTCGCCGGCGGCTGCGCTGGTCTTCTGCCGCACCCGCGACGAGGTCGACGAGCTCACCGAGACGCTGAACGGACGCGGCTACCGCGCCGAGGCACTGCACGGCGGCATGGGCCAGGAGCAGCGCGATCGAGCCATGGGACGGCTGCGCAACGGCACGGCCGACCTCGTCGTCGCCACCGACGTCGCCGCGCGCGGTCTCGACATCGACAAGCTCACCCACGTCGTCAACTACGACGTGCCACCCGCGCCTGACGCGTACGTGCACCGCATCGGACGAGTGGGCCGCGCCGGCCGCGAGGGCGTCGCCATCACCCTCGCCGAGCCCCGCGAACACCGCATGCTCAAGACCATCGAGCGCGCCACCGGACGCCGGATCGCCGTCGAGAAGCTGCCCACCGTCGCCGACCTGCGCGCCCGCCGCCTCGAGTTGACGCGCGCCGCGCTGCGCGAGAGCCTCCTCGCGGACGATCTCGACCGCTTCCGCGTCGTCGTCGAGCCACTCACCGACGAATTCGACGTCATGGACGTCGCCCTCGCCGCCGTCAAGCTGGCCCACGAGACGGGCGGTGGCGGGGCTGACGCGGACGAGACGGAGATCCCGGAGGCCGTCGTGCGCCCTGACGGCGGCGCACCTGCCCGAGGCGCCGGCCCGGGACGCGAACGACGGTATGGCGCCGCAGGATCAGGGTCAGGCGCGACGACGCGCATCTTCGTCGGCGCGGGGCGCGCTGCCGGCGTTCGGCCCCAGGACCTTGTCGGCGCCATCGCCGGCGAGACACGGCTCACCGGTCGCGACATCGGCGCCATCGAGATCGCCGACGGGTTCTCTCTCGTCGAGGTACCCGAGGCCGCCGCCGACGAGGTGATCAGCGCCCTGCGCGCAACCCGCATCAAGGGCAGGAAGCCCACCGTCGTCCGCCGCGAACGCTACGAGCGCTGAATCGCGTCGGTGGTTACGTGACCCAAGTGCGCCTCGGGGTGAGGGCGGCGGCGTGACCACCGAGCGCCAGCTCCGGCGATGAATTTGCGTCCCTGGGGAGAATGTGCGTCCACCCGAGACCGCCGCTTCGGTGATTGGCCTGTCTAGAGTAACGGCCACCAACTGCACAGTGTATTGTCCGCTCCGGACAGGAATCCGAGGCGTTTGTCGCGCCCTCTGCTAACCGGCCGTCACCGTGACGTCGGCGGTCGCCGTGGCCGCGGCGCCCCACTGCATGGTTGTGGTTGTCGTCAGCCGGTAGCTGCCGGGTCGGACCTTCTCGAATCCAAGCGTGGCGTCGCAACCGGTGGAGTGATCGTTGGCAACTGCCGTTCCAGCACCATTCGTCAGCGTACCTGTCGTATAGCATCCCGAGAGGTGGTACCCCTCGCCATCGAAAGAGACACCAACGCGTGCAGCGACCGTGGCCGTGCCGGAAGACATCGACGCCTGGTAGCTATTCGGCCCCGTCATCCCTCCACTCCAATTCGTAAAGCTTTCCGTCACAGACATCTGCTGCGCTACGACGCTGAACGCCTTGCTAGCAGTCTTCTTCTCCCCAGAGGGAGCCACCAGTGTGACTGAGTAGTGGTAGGACCCGGGCGTCAGTTTCTCGAACACCATCTGCGGAGTGCACAGCGATGACGAGTACTGAGATGCAACCGTCTCTCGATCACGCGTTACGACGCCGGTGACTTGGCAACCATACCGGCCATCAACACCGACGCCATCGATCTCCATATGCGTCGACGCTGCAACGGTCGCAGTCCCGGCGATCACGGCCCGGTAGGTCTCGGGTCCAATCAAGCCGCCTGCATAGTTGGCGAAGGTGACGTCGAGCACTGTTACGCGCAGCGCGACCGGTGTTGCAGTCGCTGCGAAGGTCGGCACCCGTCCAGCATCTCCGGACCCGGCGACGAGGGGCAGAGGCGTCTGAAGTGGTATCCCGGCCGTGGATGGGGCAGTTATCGCCGGCCCCGACCCGGCAGAGGAGGATTCCTTTCGCAGGACCTGCGAAAGGCCAGCCCAAATGCCCGCCGCGACCAGACTGGCCGCGACAGCCCCAATCGTGAGTCCTTCGAAGGAGAATACAGTCCGCCGCCGCACCTGGGGATCATACCCTTGAGTCGGACCGAGCAGACCGTCCCGCCGCGACCCTGTCGTCTCACATGGTAAGGAGCGCAACGGGGGATTCGCAAGGCTAGTCAGGCGACGTGCCTCGACGCGTGGGGTGCTCCGCGTCAGGTCTACGGCATCAACGATCTCATTCTCAGCGCCCTCTCACCTAGCCGGCCACGCATTGGAATCGGGTCCGGGCCATGCTCGTAGGATCCCATCTGCCAGCTCGGTGCCGCGAGCGTCGATTCTCGCCTCGTCCCACTCCGCATGCTCGCAAAGTCGCTGGTTGATAAGCAGCACGCTGCGCTTCTTCAGTTCGTCTCGCTTGCTGAACGCACCTTCACGGTGCGCTACCCACGGAGCATTTGAGAGGGCGGAGTTCAACGGTTGAGTCACCAGGGTCAGATTCCCAAGTCGGTTGATATGCGCCCAGCGTCCGATTGCCGCCTCGTCCTGGTCGACCCCGCCGGGAAGAGGCCAGTTCTCCTCCCAGGCCTGAGGAAGCGCGTGTTCGATTGACAGGCCTCCGGGAAGTGCGATCGCCTCGGTCTTCGCCGGATCCCGGAGGTCTAGTTCACAGGCCTCGAGGAGCATCCGAAGGCGGGCCTGGCCGACGTACCCATACAACTCGTCTTTCACCACGCGGGAACGCACTACCTCATCGTTGGGCCAGATGGCCGTGGTCGCCTGGGATGAGCGGAGCTCTTCCACGATCGCCGCGTCAGCATGCGCGAAATCGTCCTTGATGACCTTTAGCAAGCTCGATAACGTGCGGTTGTAGTTCTTAGCCGTGAGCCGCATGATCGCTCGGCGCACAAGCCAACTCTCCAAGGCTGCCAGGGCTCTGAGGCGGCGCTCTGGAGTCAGCTCGGAGCAGCGGAACAGGAACAAGGCGATGGGAAACATGGTAGTCGTATCCATCGTTTCAAGGCGGGAAAAGAACAGCTGCTCTGCCGTCCCGGGAACAAAATCGTCAAAACGCCGCATGATGTTCGCGTCTTCACACAGCCGGGGGACGAGCTTCACCACCGACATTGAGTCCGGTCCGTGCAGAACCCGTTTTCGGAAGGTGTCGAAGAGCTTATCGGCCCGAACCACCTCGCCAAGTTCCATCGCGAGCCAGTGCATCAGAAACCAATCAGCCCGTGCACGCTTCTCTCGGCCCTGGCGGGTTTCGTCCAACCAGTACTCGTCGCCCTCGAACGTCGGCTCCCAGAACTCGTCGTGGAGGTAGTCGGTCGCCGCCTTCTCGCGCTCGCCTTGCAGGAAGATGGCGTTCTTCACGAGATCCAGCGCGCCGAGACCGGTCCCCCGTGCGTTGAGTGTCTCGAAGATGACTTGCGCGTTGTCGCTCTCATCCAGGTTGATGGAAACGACGTAGAGCAAGTTTGCTAGGCATACCCGGAGTGCTTCAAGCCGCTCTGTCTGACCGTTCGAGTCAGCTTCGCCCTCATCCGTGACCCAGTCCTCGATGCGGACCCGGAAGTAGATCCAAGCAGCGGGAATCCCTGTTGTGGCCGACTTCGTCGCCCCGAACTCCAGCGCGGACAGGAATGCCTTTCGATCTCGACGCGACGGCCAGACCTTGAACTGCAGGTCGTCCTGCGCCACTCTCCCCCGATTGACCGTCAGTTCGGCAAGCTCCGCGCCGATGTCATCTTGTCCATGGTCCCGGGCCGCCGCCACGGCCGCCGCGATGATGATCTGTAGGGTGGTGAGGCGCTGCTGCCCATCGATGACTAGGCGCGGATCGACACCCCCCGCTTCAAAGCGTTCCTGGCTAAGCACGATCGGGCCGAGGAAGTGGCGACTTTGCGCCTTCGGATCCTCCATATAGCGGTTCGCCGTGTCAGCAATGTCATCCCAGAGAGGTGCCCAGTTCTCGGTCTCGTTCCAGACGTACGCGCGCTGGTACACCGGCACCCGGAATTGGATGCGGCTGTTGAAAAGCTCGTATATCGTCTGGGTTGTCGGCTGTTGCATGGCTGCCAGCAGACTATCCCAGCAGCAGGCTCGGGGGAAAGCCCAACGTTCGAGAACATTGCGAAACGGTCGGGCTTGCGCAACGCTATTGGCAGCTGGGCGGCGGTCGGGCTTAGGACGGCTGTGGAGCACCATACGTGGTCTTGCTCGCACCTCTCGGAGGTCCAGCGACGCGTTGCCGAACTGAGCCGAGCCGCCTTGGACGCGCTGCCGTCGTGACCGGCGGGCCGCCCCGCAACGACGGCTGTCGGAGAGCGGCCCCCTGGGATTGACGGGGGCCGCTCTCTCGACGGACATGCCTACGAACCCGCCTCCTTCACACTTTGGACAGCTTCCCCCGCCTTGTGCTGTGCCGTCGCCTGCAGTTCTCGCGCATGCTCGGGAGCGCTCTGGCGAGCGGTCTCGGCGGCCGCCTGCCCGACCTCCTCGACCAGCTGCTTGCCGTGGTCCAGCGCCTGCTCGGCGGTCGTCGCAACCGTCTCCTTGACGCCCTCCTTGACCCTGTCCGACAGCTCGCCGACCCGCTCGTTCTCCATGCGGGTCGACGGCAGCAGCATGCCGGCGAGAAAGCCGACGGCGGCGGCCCCGACGGCCAGTCCCAAGGGATTCTCCTGCGCCACGCTGGCGGTTCGGCGAGCCTGCGCCTTGACCTGCTCGGGGTCGGGAAGCGCGTCCCCGACTGCTGAGGTTGCGCCGCCGGCCACGTCGCCCGCGCTGCCGGCGACATGGGAGGCGGTGCCGACGACGGCGTCCTTGAGTCCGGTGATCTTGCCAACCACCGCACCCTTCTTCTCGGCGACGGCGTCCTTGGCGCGTGCCTTGACGTCAGTCTTGTAGCTGAGCGCCTCGACCGTGTCGCCCATGCGGGCGCGGGTTTCCTCTATCTGCGCCCGGATTGCGCGCGGGTCTTCGCCCATGCCACGTCCTCCTTCACGGTTTCAACGGTCTCTTCGGGCACGGGGGGCGTGCCCCTCTTCAAGCGGTTGCGGCCGGTCATCGCCAGGATTCCCGCAACAACCCCATATACGGCGGTGACCACCAGCGCTGCGCCCCAGACGGGCAGCGCCAGCGCCAGCACCGCAATGAGAAACGCGGTGAAGGCGCCCAGGGCCGCGAGAGCCACGACGCCGGCCCCGCCGAACATCCCCACGCCAATACCGACCTGCTTGCCCTTCTCGGCCAGCTCGGCCTTGGCGAGAGCCAGTTCCTGGCGGACCAGCGCCGACGTCTCGTCCGCGAGCTCGCGGAGCAATTCGGCGATGGGCTTCTGGCGTTCATCGTCGCTGCTGGCGGGTCGGCCGCGCAATTCGGTCGCGGGCGGCTTTCCGACGTCCGTCATCAGCCGGCTCCGGCACCAGTCGTTGTGCCCACGCGCGCCGACGTGCCGCGCAGGGTGTCGGTCGCGCTGCCGGCCAGCGTGGCCTCGGAGGCGCCCGAAGCGCGGTCGCCGGTGCGCAGGTCACGACCGGCCGAGGTGGAGGTGCCGCGAGCAGTGGGTGCGCCGGTCGAGGGAAACCGCTGTTCATACCGGCTCACACTCGACGCCCTGAGGAAGCGCGCACCCAGAAAGCCGGCAGCGATCCCGCCGGCGATGACCGCCCAGGGCTGGCGCCGGCCGAGGTCCTCGACGTCGTGCAGCAGGCGGTCCGCGCTGCTGCCACGCAGATAGTCGCCCAACTGCTGGGCCTTCTCCGCGGCTTGCTCGATGATCTGTGCCGACAGATCCTGCCCCTGCTCGCGCAGCTGCTGCGACGCTGTGCGAACCGCCGCCGCGGTGGCGGCCACCCCGTCGCCAATGTCCGTGCTCCGCCCGTCGATCTGCTCGCGAAGCCGCTGTTGCGCCTGGCCGCCGAGTTCCTGCGCCTTGTCGGCAAGCTGCTCGGTCGCCTTGCCGACGGTCTCCTTGGCTTGCTCCATCCCCTGCTGGACCGCCGGAGCCACCCCCCCTTCCTGGTCACCGGGAGCCGAGCCTCCCAACACCCCGGGCGATGCGTCGTGCGCGGTCTGCGTCATGGACCGTCCTCCTAGTGAGCATCCGTCCAGCCGGCTTCCTCGCCGGCCCGCGAAAATGATAGTGGTACTAGCAGGAAGTAGTCTACTTATAAGGTGGCATAGAACCCCATGGAGGGGATCACGAATTGGGAGAGCCGCGTGTGTTCAACGCGGGGGTGTTCCACCGGCTGCTCGTCCAGGACCGCCAGATCGCCGAGGTCGAGTATCAGGAGCCGTTCGCGCTGTTCTTCGGCACGCCAGAGTTCGAACAACGACGTGTGGAGCGGGAGACGAGACTCGAACTCGCGACATCCAGCTTGGAAGGCTAGCGCTCTACCAACTGAGCTACTCCCGCTCGGAGCGATCCACAGGATACCCGGGTGGAGGGCGGGCCCCGCGAGGATGGTCAGTGGGCGCGCAGGCGCTCGTCGACCCAGACCGAACCGTCGGGGCCGTGCTCCTTCTTCCAGATCGGGACTTCTGCCTTGAGGGTGTCGATGGCATAGCGGCAGGCGTCGAAGGCCGCGGCGCGGTGGTGGGCGCTGGCGGACACGACGACGCTGGCCTCGCCGATGGCAAGGCGGCCGACGCGGTGGACAGCCGCGATGGCGGTGGCAGGGAAGCGGCGCAGCGCCTCCTCGGCGATGCGACGCATCTCCGATTCGGCCATGCCGGGATAGGCCTCGTAGTCCATGTCGGTCACCGCGTGCCCATCCGCGTGGTTGCGAACCACCCCGGTGAAGGTGCAGACAGCGCCGTCCTCGTCAGTGCGTACCAGGTCCTCGACGGCGCGGGCGTCGAGGGGGTCGGTGGTCAGCCAGACGTGCACACTGCCCGCGTCCGCGCCGGAGCCGCCGGCGACCGGGGGGATGAAGGCCACCGTGTCTCCGGCGCTCACCGGGGTCTCCCAGGAGGCGTAGGACTGGCTGACGGCGACGCGCAGGCCACCGTCGGCGCCGGCGAGCCGCGGGTGGGCGAGCACGAGCGAGTTCCAGACAGACCGGGCGGTCACCGGAGCATCGGACCGGGGACCGGGCGTGGCACTGGCCCCATCAGCCGAGGCAGCGGCAGCTCCGTCGACGACCACCGTGCACGACGGCGCCCCGACGATCTCCCGCAGCCGCGCGAACAGCAGCACCTCGACACGCACGCCCGTCTCCATCACGGCCGGAACACGTCGCGCGCGGGATCGCGCTGCAGCTCACCGGCTCCGGCGCCGGAGCCGGCCCAGCGCAGCCCCCGCACCACCGCGACCGGCACGTCGTCCACCTTGCCCATCACCAGCTCCGCCGCCGACGCGATCTCGTCCGCCGTCGCCAGCGCCGAGGCGCGCATGAGATACCCCGACGTGTCCGGCAGTCCGCGATAGTCGGTGATCGCCGGCATCCCCGCGACGCCGATGGCGACGTTCACCCCCGCCTCACGGAACGGCCGTCCGAACGTGTCACAGATGACGACGCCAAGCGGACCACCATCAGCGCACAACCCCGACCACGCATCGCGCAAGGCCGACGCCGAAGCATCGGCATCGCGAGGCAGCAGCGTCACCACGTCTCCCCCATCGACGTTGCTGCGGTCCACCCCCGCATTGGCGCACACCAACCCGTGCACCGTCTCGCACACCAGCACGCCGGGAAGCGTCGACAACACTCGCGACGTCTGCGACAGGATCACCTCGACCAGCCGCGGATCGTTGTCGGTCTGCACACCGAGCTCGACCGCGCGCGACGACGGCACAACAGACGACAGCGACACCACCTGCCCCTCCGCCTTGCTCACCACCTTGTGGGTCACCACGACGACGTCGTACGCCTGCAGCGCAATCCCCGACAAGGCAAGCCCACGCACGACGAGCGCCGCCAGGTCATCGCCGGCGACGACCGACGGAATCCCGCGCACCGGCATCAATGACACGGCCGACGCCGCCCACACGCCCACCTGGGGGCGCCCGAACTGTACCTCGGTCACCGCTAGCAGCTCACCCCGCCGCCCGCCGGTCGAGCAGCCCGAACTGGCGCAGGACATGGAAGGTCGCCGCCGGTGCACGCATCGTGCGGATGATGTCGAGATCCTCAGGACGGTCGCAGTCGGGACGGAGCGTGGGCAGGTCGAGCACCGAGAAGCGCAGGTCGTTGCGCTCGGCGGCGGCCGCGTGTCGCGCCAGCGACGCCGGCCCGAAGCTCCACACGTCGCAGTCCAGCGGACGCAGCGCCGCCGCGTTGGTGCCAGTTCCGGCCGCATCGGGGACGCAGCGCAGGTAGCGGCCCGGGCGTCCCGCCGCGGCAACCAGCGAGCGCAGGTCGGCGAGGTCGGCGAGGGGACAGTCGGCCGCCACCGTGGCAATCGCGTTGTGCCCGTGGTCGCGCGCCCAGGTGACGCCGAGACGCACCGCCGCGCTCTGCCCCGCCGAGCGGTCGCGAACCACCGCGACGCCGTGCCGCGTGGCCAGCTGCGCGACGTCCTCGTCTCCCGTCACGACGACGATGCGCACCGGCAGCACAGCGCGCGTCGCCGTGCGCAGCATGTCGCCCGCCATGGCCAGTGCGAGGAGGCGGCGTTGCTCGGGGCCCAGGCGCGATGCCAGGCGCTGCTTGGCACCGACCGTCGCCTTGACCGGGATGACCAGGGCGACGCTCATGCGGCCACCGCGGGACCGGAGTCGTCGCGCACCGTCTGCATCACCACGCCGGCCAGCGACACCGCGTCGGCCAGCGATGCCATCACAGTTTCGGTCACGACTGCCCGCAACCCGAGCGCCTCGACCTCGCGGGCAACCGGCGCGTCGCGGCGGTCGACCACCATCGCCGAGCAGAAGTCGGCATAGAGTCCGGCAACCCCCGCAGCACTCACGGCCACACCCTGCTGGCGCAGCATCGCCGCGGCCGGTCCCTTCAACGCCTCGCCGGCGACGATCGGAGTCACCGCGACGCAGCGCGGCACCGCCTGCAGCGCAGCGCGCACGCCGGGAACCGCCAGGATCGGCCCGATCGAGATCACAGGATTGGAAGGACACACGATCACTGCATCGCACGACGACAGCGCTTCCACAACACCCGGCGCCGGGCGCGACGCCGCAATCCCTTCGAAGCGGATCGAGGAGATCGGCGGGCGGCACTGCTCGCGCACGAAGTATTCCTGGAAGTGCAGGTCGCCCAGGCCGGGGCTGGCGATGCGGGTGGTCACCACGTCGTCGCTCATCGGCAGGACGCGCACCGCGACACCGAGTCGCCGAGCCAATTCGGCGGTCAGCGCGGACAGCGGCACGCCGGCGCGGCGACGGGAGGTGCGCCAGATGTGCGTCGCCAGGTCGCGGTCGCCGAGCTGGAACCAGGTGTCCTCACCGAGCGCCGACAGTGCGGACAACGTGGTCCAGGTCTCGTCCCGCAGCCCCCAACCGCGCTCCTCGTCGTGCAGGCCACTCAACGTGTAGAGCACGCTGTCGATGTCGGGAGAGATCCACAGGCCGTGGCGCTCGACGTCGTCCGCGGTGTTGACCACGACGGTCAGCGACGACGGGTCGATGACGCGCACCAGGCCGCGCAGGAAGCGCGCTGCGCCGACCCCGCCCGCCAGGGCGACGATGCGGGTCCCCTCGGCCGCGTCGACCGCCGCGTGGGGACGCGAGGCCGGATGTCCGGCTCCCGTCATGCGCTGGGTGTCCTCAGGACGGCTGGTACGGTCGTCGCTCCCGCGGTCGCGACCGCGCGACGAGGTCGCTTTGCAGTCTAGCGCGGCTCTCCCGCAGCGCGATGCAGGCCCCACACGGACGCGACCGCGCAGCCCGCAGACAGAGCCGCCTCACCCCGTGCCGATGGCTCGCAGTGTGAACAGGAACACCGCCAGCGAGCCGAGCAGCAGGCCGAGTGCCTCGCGACGCTCGTCGCCGCGCATGGTCAGCGAGCGCGCCACCGGGAGGCTGAGCAGGACCGCGGGTCCGTAGAACCAGTGGATCCCCTGCTGCGGGCGATGCCCGGTGGCGAAGAGGACGATTCCCACCATCGCCTGGACGACGATGGCCAGCTCGGTGAGGATGAGGTAGGCGCGCAGCGAGGGGCTGACGCGGCGGCGCAGCGCGTTCTGCGCGGCCCACACGACGCCCACCAGGCTGAGCAGGAGGATGGCATTGGCCAGCCGCTGATGGACGATCACGCTCGGCGTACCCCGGCCGTCCCCCCTCCGAAGGCTCCGGTCAGGCCGGAGAGGTCAGTGGGCGCAGGCCTTGGCTTCGCCGGCCCCGTCGGCGGTCTGGAAGCTGTGGCCGCAGCCGCAGGTCTTGGTCGCGTTGGGGTTGTTGATGGTGAAGCCGCCACCGAGCATCTGGTCGACGAAGTCGATCTCGGCGCCTTCCAGGTACTGGGCGGAGAAGCTGTCGACGTAGACCCGCAGCCCGCTCATCTCGACGACCTCGTCGTCGACGCGGGGCGGATTCTCGTCGAGGCCCATGCCGTACGAGAAGCCCGAACAACCGCCGGGCTGGACGAAGACACGCAGTCCCACGGGCTGGGTCTCCTGGGACACGAGGTCAGAGAGCTGCTTGAGGGCGGTCTCGGAGACGTTGATCATGTGGAAAGCATAGCGCAGGTTCGGGCGAGGTCGGCCACTCGGGGCGTCGCCTACCAGTAACGCTCCTCCAGCCAGGGGTCGGCGGAGTTGTTGTAGCCGTTGCGCTCCCAGAAGCCGAGCTCGTCGTGCTCCACCGCCTCGATGCCCTCGAGCCATTTGGCGCTCTTCCAGAAATACCTGTCGGGGACCAGGGCGCGCAGGGGGTAGCCGTGCTCCGGGGCCAGGGGGGCGCCGTCGTGCGCCCACACCACGGCGCTCGTCTTTTCCCGGGCAACCTCCATGGGGATGGAGGTGGTGAAGCCCTGGGCGCAGCGGAAGACGACGTAGCGGGCTTCCGGCTTCGTGCCGGCGGCCTCGAGGAGTGCGGACAGGCTCACCCCGGTGAAGACGTTGTCGAAGCGGCTCCAGGTGGTGACGCAGTGGATGTCGCAGGGGACGTCGATGCTGGGCATGGACTTCAGCTCATCGAAGCTGAGTGTCAGGGGCCGCTCGACGGCGCCTGTGATGCGCAGGCGCCAGTCCGTCAGGTCTGGATATTTCGGGACCGAGCCGTAGTGGAGGACGGGCCACTTCTCGGTGAGGACCTGGCCCGGGGGGAGGCGGTGAGGGTCGGCCGCGACGCGGGGGTCGGTGGGCCGGCGGCTGAAGAGGCTCATGGGGGCTTGAGCATAGTTGCGAAGGGCTCAGGACGGGCCGATTTTCAGGGCTCTCCAGAGGGCTTCGATGAGGCGGTCGCCGCTGGGCGGAGCGGAGACGCGGAGCCACCGGTCGGGACGGACGCCGGGCGAGATCACCGCGCCGCGGGCGAGCGTGCCGTCGCGGTCGAGGACGACGAGGTGGAGCATCTCGGGCGACGCAGCGCGAAGCACCGCAAGGCGTCCGCGGGGGGCGGCGCGGCGGACCTCGGCGGCGAGGCGGCGGCGCCAGATGAGCCCGTCGCCGAGGCGGCCGCCGGGGATGCGCACGGTCTCCGGACGGCCGCCGGTGTCACCGAGGACGTAGGTCGGCAGGTCGGAGACGCGGGAGACGCCGGCCACGAGCTCCGCCGCCACGCCGGCGACTGCGGTGGCGAACGCAGTCCGCGTCTGTAATGCGCGCCAGCGCGCTGCCCCGGCGGTGTCGCCCAGCCGCCCGGCTGTCTCGTGCAGCAGCCCGCCGAGCTCCGCGACGAGATCGAGCAACCCGACCTCCTCCGCGGTGGCCAGCGCGGCTTCGAGGTAGAGCACAGCCGAGCCGGGGTCGGACAGGTCGTGCAGGCACAGGGTGCCGAGGTCGCGCAGCAGGCGGCAGCGCGCCTCCAGCAGCGACTGCTCGTCGGCGCAGGCGCCCACCCCCTCGTCCCAGTAGGCGCGGGCCGCCACCCGGTCGCCACCCGCGCGGCAGACGCCGCCGAGCATGGCCAGCAGGTCCACAAGCGGCGCAGGAGTGGCGTCGCTGCGCAACACCGGCAGGGCGAACTCGTAGCGGTGCCGGGCGAGCTGGTCGTCGCCGCGGTTGCGCGCGGAGCGGCCCGCATCGACGAGCAGGCGTGCCGACAGCATGGCCAGGTGCCCTTCCGCGCCACCCTGCAAGACGCGCAGTGCCCGGCGGGCGGCCGACACGTCGTCCCCGTCCTCGAGCTCCAGCCGCGCAAGCCCGAGCTCCGCCCTGCGGGCCGCCTCGGCGCGTGGCTGCGGCGCGCTCTTCAGCGCCGCGCCGAGCAGGTCGCGCGCCCGGTCGCGGTCGCCACCGGCCGCCGCCAGGGTGCCCAGGTTGCTGAGCAGCGAGGCGACCATGGCCCGGTGGCGGCGCCGGGTGGCCAGATCCATCGCCTCCAGGTAGGCGCCGGTGGCGGCGGGGCCGTCGCCGAGCGCCTGGGCGGCGTGGCCGAGCGCCTCCAGGGCGCGGGCCAGGTCGTGGGTGCCGGAGCCGTGCGAGCGCCGGGCGGCCACGGCGCGCTCGGCGTGGCGGAGGGCGCCGGGGGCGTCGCCGGCGGCGAGCAGGCAGGCGCTCAGCGCGGTGTCGGCCGCGGCCATGGCGGGCTCGTCGCCGACCGCCAGGGCGTGGGCGAGGCGCTGCTCCAACTCCTCGCGGGTCTGACCCTCCAGCGCCTCGCTCACGGCGGCTACTCGGCGCGCGCCGCAGCCGGGCGGCCGGCCTCGGCGGCGTAGCGGGGCAGATGGACGTCGTCGCTGCCGACGAAGCGCATGGCACCGGCCACCAGCCGGTGTCCCGCCTGGTCGCGGATCAGCCGGTGCATCTCGCGGCAGACCCTGACGTAGGCGGGATGTCCCTGCGGCGAGGTGCGCAGCTCGACGACGTGCATCGCTTCGCGCGCATTGAGCCGGATCAGGTAGCGCACCCGGTGGGCCAGGGTCACCAGGTACTGCGCCTGCTGCGGGAAGCGCGGCAGCAGCTCGTCGTACGCCGCCTCGGCCCGCCCGGACGCGACCCGCCAGCGGTCGCCCAGCCCCGCCTCCTCCACCTCGACCGGCACGGCGTAGCCGAGTGCGGGGGTGAGGTCCTGCCACTGGATGGTCAGCATGCGGTGGCGCTGCAGGTCGCGGAACGCGCCGTAGTCGCTGACCACCTCGAAGGTGTACGTCGCGTGCTCGAAGCCGCGTCCCGGCTTGTGCCGGCGGTTGCGCCGCTCCCCCACCGCGGCGGCGAACAGGGCAGCACGACGCTCGTCGGGCAGCCCGCTGACGACGTCGAGCAGAGCGTCGGCGGGCAGATGCGTGTGCGGATAGAGCGAGGCGGCGATGATGCGGTCCTCGGCGTCGGCGTCCCACTCCAGCAGGCGGACGCCGTCGCTTCGCTGCATCGCCGCGTCGACGTTGACCGGCGCCTGCAACTCCTGCGCCCCGCGGTGCAAAGCCTCCGCGGTGTCGCGCAGGTAGTCGACCCAGACGCCACCGCGCTCGGCACGGTCGAGCCGAGTGAGGAAGTCGGGAATCACCGTCTGCAGTTGCGCGAGGATCAGCTCGGCGTAGTCGCGTGCCTCGGGCAGCGGATGGGCGCGCAGCCGCATCACCATCGCCTCGTACGCCTGCGGGCTGGCGAAGACGCCGACGTTGCTCACCGTTCCTGCGGGCAGCAATCCCCGCAGCAGGTCGAGGGCGAGGGCGCGCACTGCGCGGCGGCGAGCGGCGGGATCCTCCTGCTGCGGCAGGGTGCGGTCGAGGTGGTCGCGCAGCGGCTCGATGAGCGACGCGTAGGTGTCGAAGAGGCCGTCCATGGCCTGTTCGAACACGGGGCCGAGCTCGGCGTCGGCGAGCACGCGCGGGTCGCGGAACCAGCGGTAGTGGCCGTCGCGGCGGTCGGTGTAGGCGATGTAGCGAGTGGACTGCTCCAGGTAGCCGGCCAGCCGTCCCCACTCGATCGCCTTGGCCAGCACCTGCGACACCTGCTCGCAGGCGAGGTGGACGCCGGCGAGCTGGGCAACCGAGTCGTCGCCGTAGTCGGAGAGGACGCGGCTGAAGAGGTCGCGGGCCCGCTCCTCGCCGACGTGCGGTGCCGTCTCCTCAGCCTGCGCGGCGGCGAGCAGCGCGTCGGGGGTGTCGCCCACCTCGGGCTTGATGAACTCGTCGAGGAGGAGGCGGCGCAGGCTCTTGGGACTGCGGCTGTAGCGCGCGAACAGGGCGGCGCGGGTGGTGTCGGGCAGATCGGTGAGGACGAAGGCGGGGCCGTCCAGGTCGGTGACGTGGCGGCTCAGGATGGCGCGCTCGTCGGTGGCGAGGGGCTCGTGGTGGTAGGGACCGCCCATGACCGGGACAACTCTACCCCGTATCCGCGGCGCGTTGGGGGCCTGAACCACCGCAGGTTGGGGTGGCGGCGCCGCTCGACCGCGATATGTGGGGTTTGGCGCGCCCGTCGCGGTCACCCCTGTGCGAGCACCTACAATCTGCGGCGATGACCGACCTGGCCGATCTCCCGCGCCCTGCCGCCCCGAGCTCGCCGAAGGCCGCGCCGCCCGCCGACCCGCAGGCGATCACGCCGCGCTTCCTCCAGGACGTCTACCAGCAGGCCAGCGAGTGCAACAAGTGCTCGCTCTGCCAGGCGGTGTGCCCCACGTACATCGTCAACCCCGTCGAGTGGGAGACGGCGCGCGGCCGCGTCGCCCTGATCCGGGATGCCATCGAGGGCCGCATCGAGCTGCGCGACATCGCCGACGGGCCGCTCAGCACCTGCCTGACCTGCAACAACTGCATGACCGCCTGCGCGCCGGCGGTGCCCACCGGCGAGATCGTCGCCCGGGCCCGGCAGGAGTTGCACGATCAGCAGGGCCAGCCGTGGCGCGAGACGTTCGCATTGCGCGCCATCCTGCCCAACCCCGGTGCGCTGCGCTTCCTCCATCGCCTGGCGCGGCTGTCGCAGGCCACCGGCGTCGACGCGCTGCTGCGGCGCGCCGGGTTCACGCGCTGGCTGGGCACGGTCGGCGGCCTGATGGAGCAGGTCGGCCCGCTCGACAAGCGCACCGCCTACGACCGCGCCCGCGACATGCCCCAGCCGGACCGCGACGCCATGCGCGGACGCGTCGGCTTTTTGGTCTGCTGCTACCAGAACCTCGCCGATCCCGCCGCCACCGAGTCGACGATGCGCGTGCTCACCGCCAACGGGTTCGCCATCACCGTGCCGGAGATGGGCTGCAGCGGTCTCCCCGCCAAGAACCTCGGCGACCGCGACGCCATGCTCGACATGGGCGTGCGCAACGTCACCCAGCTGCGCGACCTCGACGTCGACGCCTTCGTCGGCGACGTCGCCTCCTGCACCTCGCAGTACCAGCACTACGACACCATGCTCGGCGACGACCGCATCGTCGGCGACGACGCGCGGCGCATCGCCCGCCGTGTCTGGCACGCCAGCGCCTTCCTCGCCGAGCAGGGCATGACAGCCGAGCTGGGCACGCTGCGCTGGACGGTGACCTACGACGAGCCCTGCCAGCTCCCGCTCGATCGCAAGCATCGCGACGCGGCGCGCACGCTGCTGCGCGCCATCCCGGGGCTGCGCCTGGTGGAGCTGGAGGAGTCGGCGATGTGCTGCGGCGGCGCGGGCGTGTACTTCCACCAGCAGCCGGAGCGCAGCGAGGCCATCCTGCGCCGCAAGTTCGAGCGCATCGCCGCCACCGGCGCCGACGTGCTGGTCACCGAGAACGTGTCGTGCCTCACGCAGCTGCGCGACGGGGCGCGCCGCTACGCGCCCGGCGTCACCGTGATGCACGTCTTCGAGGTGCTCGACGCGTCGATCGAGGCGGCGCGCCGGCGCGCGGCGGCGGCTGCGGGCGTGGCGCGCCGGGCTCCCGTGGGAGCGCGCAGCCGCTAGGTCGCGGTGTGCAGCCTCAGGGCTGGACCGGGTTGGCGAAGAATACCGCCTGCCAGCTTCCCGGGCTCTCCTCGGCGCGCACCCAGGCGACCATGTCGCGCACCGCGTCGGCGATGCCGCCGACGGCACGCTCCACGCCGGGATGCGTTTCTGCCTCTTCTGGCGACAACTCCTCGGCGGGCCCGCCGGGCAGGTCGCGGGGGTCGTGCCAGCCGGTGCTGGGGGCGATCAGCCCCTTGTAGCCGTACCCGGAACGGTGCAGCAGCAGGAGCAGGACCATGCGGGCCAGGCGGCCGTTGCCGTCGTCCCAGCGGCGCATGCGCAGCAGCTCCAGCTCGGCGACGGCGGCGACGAGCACCGGGTGCATGTCGTCGGGGGGCGACTCCACCCATGCTGTGAGCTCGGCGAGGGCGGGGTCGGTGGTGTTGTCGGTCCTGCCCGCCGCGGCGGCGCAGAGCCGGGCATGCAGGTCGTCGACCAGCGCCGGGGTGAGCGCGGCGCCCTGCGCGGCGGCGGCGAGGGCGGCGTCGTAGGCGTCGCCGAAGGCGCGGACGGCGGCGACGTCGACTGGGCCCACGTCGTCGGTGGCGCCCTCGCCGAGGACGCGCACGACACCCTCCTCCTCGCCGACCTCGACGCCCGAGTGCTTGAGGCTGGCCACGGCCTCCTTGGCCTTGGCCCGCACCCGCGCGCCGGCCAGCCACTCCTCGTCCGGCACCGCCTCGTCGAACACCTCGCGGACGCGATCGACGTACTGCAGGTGGCGGTGCTCGCGCCAGCGGTCGAAGAAGGTCGGCGTGAAGTCCATGGCGCGCACCCTAGCATCGGGTGCGCCGGCGTGTGGCAGGGCGAAGGTCAGCGCGTGCGGGGCGCGGCGGCCGTCAGCGCGCGGCGCGAGGCGCGACGAAGCGCAGTGCCGTGTGCGTCGCGGAGAAGCGCGCCACCTTGATGTCGAGCAGCCCGGCGGCGCGGCCGGCGGCGAGCACGTCGCCCTCGGTCACCGCGCGGACGCCCTTGGGGTAGACGATCCACAGGGCGCCGCCCGCGGCGACCCGGGGCCACGCGGTGGCAATGCGATCTGGCAGGCTGTCCGCATCCTCGACGCCGAGCAGCAGGACGTCGGCGCCGGTGTCGACCGTCTCGGCGCCGCGCTGCGCCAGGTCCTGCGCCGGCGCCGCGTCCAGGATGCCGTCGACGGCGACGCGCATTCCCGGCTTGACGCCGAGCTTGTCGACCAGGGTGCGCGGGTTGCGGATCTTCTCCGCCCAGCGCTCCGCCGACCTGCCGACGTCGAACTGCAGCTGCTCGTCGCGGGTGCCGACGATCAGCGAGCCGTCGCGCACCGCCACCGAGACGATCTCGCCCAGCGCAACGCGGACCCGCTCGTCGCCGCGGAAGATCAGCTCGTCCGTCTCCAGCAGCGCGCGCCCGTCGAGGACGCGGCCGTTGCGGTGCAGCCTGCAGGGTGTCTCGGCGCCCATCAGCCGAGCGCCGCGAGCATCTCCTCGACGTCGCATCGGATGCAGGTGAACGACGGCGTGTCCCGCACGGTGTGCGTCGACGCCTCCGACTCGCGCATCTCCTGGACCAGGTCGAGGAAGTCGGGGACGTGGTCGGTCTCGAAGGCGACCACGAACTCCTGGTCGTCGAGGCCGAACGAATACGTCGTGTTGATCTTCACCGACGGGTACTTGTGGCCCATGGCGATGTGCTCGCTCATCTGTTTCTGCCGCTCCTCCCGCGACAGGCGATACCAGGCGCGCGTCTTGACGAAGGGATAGACGAACAGGTACTTGCGGCCGCCCGGGACGATGACCAGGCGGCTGCTGCGCCCCTCCTGCCCCTCGTGCTCGTGCCGGTCGACGTACATGCTGCGCTTGGTCATCGAGAAGTAGTGATACGGCGTCTCGAGGTACGGACCCATGCGCGTGGCGTTGAGCCGCCTGGCGAAGGTGTGCAGCACGTCGAGGTCGTCGCTGACCAGCCAGACCATCATGTCCGCGTCGCCGCGCGTCCCCGCCAGGCTGTAGGTGCGCAGCACCGCGCCCTCGATGGCCGCGGTCTCGCGGACCAGCGCGGCCACCTCCTCACGCTGGGCGCGCTTGGTGTCACTGTCGAGCAGGCGCCATTCGGGACGCACGCGGTGGAAGGCGAAGCGCACGAACTGCCGCTTCAGCGGCGGCGTGGCGGTGGCGTCGCGAACGGTGATCGGGGCCTGCTGCAGGGCCATCGTCTGTTGTTGCCTCTTCTGACGCGAACTCAGGTCCGGCTGGGCAGCTCGCGCGAGAGCGGGACGGTGTGGCCGCAGCGCCGGCAGACCCAGCCTCGACCCCGCCGCAGCGAGGTCCGACCGTCATCCAGCGTGACCATCGTGTCCGGGCCGTCGAGCAGGATCCAGGCCGCCGGGTCACCGGCCGCCAGCCCCGTCCCGACGCCGGCACGGGCCACCCGCTTGCACGAGTCGCAGCGGTCGGGTGGTGGGTTGACGAGCATCATGGGAGCCGCCTCGATTATAGGCGCGGGCTGGTAATCGCCCCGGGCGGGGGCGCCGGGACGGCCAGCTCGGTGAGGGCCTGTTGGGCGATCTCGGCGGCGTAGGACTGGGCGACCAGGCGGCGGACGGCGGCGCCTCGGTCGTCGGTGTGGGCGTCCATGAGGGCCGCCATGCGCTCGGCCTGGTCGCCCTCGTGCAGGGTTTCCGCTTCGGCTCGGTCGAGCCGCTGTCGTGCCTGGCGGCGCAGGGCGGGGTCGGTGGCCGTGAGGTGGGCCACGGCGGCGGCCTCCCGTGCGAGGGGGGCTCCCTCGGGGGTGGCGCTGACCTCAGGGGTGACCTCGAAGCCGGGCCAGAGGCGGAGGAAGACCGAGCAGCTCGGGGGGCCCAGCGCTATGTGGAGCTTGACGGGCTCGTCTGGGCTGAGCACGGCGGCGAGGGCTGCGGCGGGGATGGCGCCCTCGTGGGGCGTTGGCTCATCGGTGCGCAGGCTTGCGATCAGCGCCGTGATCTCCGTGCCGGCGGGCGGGTCCAGCTCGTCGGTGCCGTCCTCGGTCGACACGACGGCGCGGCTGGCGTCGGCGAGGAGCAGGCGGCCCGGGAGGCGCTCGGCGGGGCTCAGCCCCTGCAGGATCCCCAGCGCGCCCTCGACGTCCTCGGCTCGCTCGAGCAGCGCCCGCACCAGGGGATGTCCGCCCGCATCGAGCGCGGCGCAGACCAGTCCTGCCGCGTTGCCGCCGTGCACGGGCTCGCCGCTGCCGAGCACGGTTGCCGTGTAGGCCTGGGTCCCGGCGTCCTCGCGTCGCTGCACCAATCCCGCGATGCCGTTGCCGACGGCGATGTGGCCGACGAGCAGGCTGCTGCCGTCACGCAGCACGAGCAGTGGGGAGGTCACGGACACTCCGCAATGATGGGCCGCCGGCGCGCGGACCCGCCGCTCCGGTACCACGCGCGGCCCCTCTGTGCGGAGGCGATTCTTGGCGCGGGAACGTCCCTACGACGCCGTCTTGTCCACCTCCGCAGCGCCCTCGCCACCGACGATCCGCGGCGGCGACGACGGCGCCCCCAGCGACTTCTTCATCTCCGCGATGCGCACCTCGACAGCGTCGCTCACCGAGCGCTGCGCGACGCGAGCCTCGATGTCCGCGGGCTCAGCGAAGGTGCCGCTGTCCATGAGCTGCCCGATCGCCTCCGCCCGCGCCTGGGTGCTGAGGATCTTCTCCCGGGCCCGATCGAGCATCTCCCGCAGCTCGGCGTCGTCGCGCCCCAACCCGGCGGCCGCCTCGCCCGCGCGCACCCGCGCCTTGGCCGCCTGGTACTGCACCTTCAAGGTCTCCTTCTCGGTGCGCATCTGGGCCAGCTTCACCTGCAGCCGCTGCCCCGCGTCCTCCAGCGATTGGCGCTGCCCCGCAAGCGACTCGTCCTGCGCGACGAGAGACCCCAGCTGCGCCGCGATCAGCTCCGCCTGGGTGAGCGCCGACACCGCGACCGCCTCGCGCTCCTGCTCCAGGGCGCGCCGCGCGGTGTCCTCCAGCCGCGAATGCGCCCGATCCATCTGCTCGCGCTGGATGCGCACGCGGTTCTGCGCCGTGACGATGTCGGCGATGCTCTCGCGCAGCCGCTGCGCGTTGGCCACCTCGCGGTTGTAGGCGAGGTCGAGCGTGTCGGCGGGATCCTCGGCCGCGTCGAGCGCCTTGTTGGCCTTGCCGGTGAGGATGAGCCGGAGCCGTGTGAAGAAGCTCATGGCAGCGTCTACTCCGTTGCCGCGGACGAGGTGCGTCGAC
Source organism: Candidatus Dormiibacterota bacterium (assembly GCA_035995545.1). Classification (GTDB taxonomy): domain Bacteria; phylum Chloroflexota; class Dormibacteria; order Aeolococcales; family Aeolococcaceae; genus DASRDZ01. The sequence continues at coordinate 81,634 of DASYKI010000012.1, read as the reverse complement.
TGGTGTCGGGGACGTCCGCGGAGCGGTCAGTCGGCGTGGTGCCATTCTGCGGCGTGCCGTACTCTCCGTTGTGGGCCAGCGTGCGGCGCAGCGCCTGGATGGCGGCGAATCCCTTGGCGATCGAGCCCATCACCGACTCCTGCACGCCCTCGGTGCCGTTGAGGACGACCAGGTTGTCGATGTCGCCGATCGGCTTGGCCGCGGCGGCGACGATGTTCACGGCCTGCTCGGCGAGCTGCTGGGCGATGACCGCCTCCTGGTTGACGGCGAGCGCCTTGGCCCGCGCCTCGATGGCCTTGGCCTCGGCAAGGCCCGCGGCCTCGCGCGCCTTGGCCTCGGCCAGACCGCGCGCCTCGGTGGACGCCGCGTTGGCCCGCCCGGTGGCCTCGATCGACGCCGCCTGCGCCTCCGCCTCGACGCGGATCTTGCCCGCGCTCGCCTCCGCCTCCACCTTGGTGCGGTTGGCACCCGCAGTGGCGGCCAGCTCGGTCTCCTTGGCCTGCGCCTCGGCGCGCGAGATGCGGGCGTCGCGCTCGGCCTGGGCCAGGGTGCGCTGCTTGTAGGCCTCGGCGTCGGCGGGCTTGCGCACCTGCGCCTGGAGGGTCTGCTCGGTGCGCTCGGCCTCCAGCTGGGCCACCTTGGTCTGCTCGGCGACCACCTTCTGGTGGGCGATCTGGTCAGCCAGCGGGCCCGCCTGCTCCGACTCCTTGGTGGCGCGGTCGACGTCGGCCTGGTAGGAGGCCTGCTTGATCTGCGCGTCGCGCCGCGCCGACGCCTTGAGCGCCTCGGCGATCTGCTCCTGCTCGGTGGCCTCGCGATCGGCGACGGCCTGGGCGATGCGCGCCTGCTTCTGCACCTCGGCGGTGTGCGGGGCGGCCAGGTTCTTGATGTAGCCGGTGGTGTCGTCGATCTCCTTGATCTGCAGGGAGTCGATGACCAGGCCCAGCTTGGCCATCTCGTCGCCGGAGTGGCGCCGGGTGGCCTCGGTGAGCGCCTCGCGCTCGCGGATCATCTGCTCGACGGTGAGGCCGCCGACGATGGAGCGCAGGTGTCCCTCGAAGACGTAGCGGATCTTCTGCTCCAGCTCCTCGGGCTGCTTGTCGAGGAAGCGCCGCGCTGCGTTGGAGATCGAGGCGAAGTCGTCGCCGACTTTGTAGATCACGACAGCCTTGACCGTAACCGGAATCCCTTGCGTGGTCACGCAGGTGATGTTGAGCTCGGTCTCGTTGGCGTCGAGCGAGAGGTTGCGCACCTTCTGGATGCCGGGGATGACCAGCACACCCTTGCCGGTGACGATCTTGAAGCCCATCGACTCGCCGACGCCCTCGGTGGGCGGGTGGCGGAAGCCCGAGATGATCAGCGCCTCGTTGGGCTCGGCGACGCGCCACATGGCGCGGAACGTGAGGTACACGAACACGACTGCGCCGACCACGACGGCGACGACGATCAGCGCCAGTGTTGCCACGGCGTCCATCTCCTTTCTCTCCTCAGGTCTCGGCGGTTCAGGCCGGAGCCACGTAGACGGTGCGCGGCGGGTAGTACTCCACCACCACGACGCGCGACTGCGCGGCGATCGTCTCGCCGCCCTCGCTGGCGTAGGCGAGGAAGGCCTCGCTGCCGCCACGCACGGGGATCACCACCTCTCCGGTGTGCCCGGGGGAGATGGTCCCGGTGACCCGTCCGATCTTGCCGACGACGATGTGGTCGTCGGAATCGACGGCGCGCTCATTCATTTCGCTGCGAACCCTCCCGTTGATGGAGTTTCCAGACTACGCCGGGTCTGGCCAGGCGTGCAATCGCCCGAGCGGGAAGCCCTTAAATAGCGGAGGCGCCGGCCCCCATCCGGGGAACGGCGCCTCCTGTCAGCTGCAGGGTTGGGAAGGGATCGGGTCTTAGCTGCGGCGCCTCGCCAGCACCGCGCCGGTGGCGATGCTCAGCAGGCCCGCGATGGCCAGGGCGCCGCCCAGCGGGAAGCCCTGGGTGGGATCGGCGCCCGTCGCCGGGACGCTGATGATGCCCTGCACGCCGCTCCGCGGCGAGGGGGTCGGGGTCGCGATCACCGGCGTGGGCGTCGAGGTGGCTGCCGCCATCTCCACCGCGCCGATGTCGGCACGTGCGGCGGTGACGAACGAGCCCACCGAGAGGAGCAGCGCCGACGGTGCCGCCTGGGCACGGGTGACGTCGCGCTCGTCGGTCGCCGGGAAGGTGGTCGGGTCGGCCATGTCGAGGGCGGTGCTGCCCTTGCCGAGAAGCTGGGTCAGCGTCGGCGAGGTGTCACCGGTGGCGCCGTCGAGGACGCCGCCGTTGTCCTGCAGGGTGCCCAGCACGGGCTTGGCCGCCGGCGGCAGCTGGTCGCCGGTGAAGGTCAGGTTGCAGGTGGTGTCGTCGGCGAGGTTCCAGCCCAGGCTGGCCAGCGTGGCGCCGGTCCAGACGCAGTTGTGGGTCACCGTGGTGAAGGCCACCTGCTGGGTCGCGGTGTTGTTGACCAGGATGGTGTTGTGCTCGGTGGTCATGCCGTCGGGCAGGTAGAGCCCGCCGCCCTGTCCGGCGGTGGCGCTGTTGCCGTCGATGGTGTCGTTCTCGAGCGCCAGCTTGGAGGTGAGCTTGGCCTGGCCGATGGCGATGGCGCCGCCGTTGGTGGCGCTGTTGCCGTACATGGTGTCGTTGGTGGTCAGCACGTTGGCGCCGTCGTGCACGTACAGGGCGCCGCCGGTGCCGTTGGGTGCGCTGTTGGCCTTGAAGGTGGTGGCGGTGATGGTGACGCCGGGCGTCGTGTCCACCGCGACGGCCACCTTGGCCACGTCGACCTTGGTGCTGAAGCTCTCGTAGTCGCCGCCGCCGTTGCCGCCGCTGGCGAGGTTGTGGCTGATCGTCGAGTGGTCGATGACCACGTGGGCACCGGTCACCAGCTCGTCGTAGATGCCGCCGCCGCCGATGTCGACGGCCTGCTGGCTGGCCATCGCCGCGTTGTCGTGGACGTAGACCTGGGTCAGGGTATCGGTGGTTCCCGCGGGCGGCGAGAGGAGCAGACCGCCGCCGTTGCGCGACGCGGTGTTGCTGCCCACCGAGCTGCTGGTCATGGTCAGCTTGCCTTCGGACCACACACCGCCGCCGTCGCCGACGAGCGCCTGCGCGATCTGCGGCGCCGCAGCCGGCGACTCCCGCACGCACGGGACGTTGCTGCCCGCGGCGTTGTTGCTGATGATCGTGTCCAGAACGGTCAGCGACGAGTTGTCCTTGTGCACCGACACGCCGCCGCCGTTGCCGATGGCCTGGTTGCCGGTGACGATGTCGTGGCTCAGGGTCAGTGCCGAATGATCGGTGACCAGCACGGCGCCACCCGAGGTGAACCCGTCGCCGGGGTCACGGGCGATGACATGGCCGCCGGTGAGGGTGACACCGCTGATGGTGACGGGCGCCGCCGCGCCGCCGGCAGGTGCGTCGGTGTCGACGGTGAAGATGCGGCTGGTCCAGTCGCAGACGCCCTGGATCACCGTCGAGGCAGCGCCCGCACCCATGACGGTGATGGCCTTGTTGATCTCGATGGAGTTGGTGTCGAGACCGGTTGCGCTCAGCGTGTAGGTGCCCGCCGGCAGCAGGACGGTGTCACCGTCGACCGCCGCGGCCACCGCGGCACGCAGCGTGCTGCAGTGCGTCGCATCCACGCAGCTTCCAACGCCGTCGGTGAGCCCGGTGACGTTGATGGTGGTCCCCGTTGCGTGGACCGGTCCTGCTCCCGCGAGGGCGAGCAGCAGAGCTGCCGCCGGCGCCAGCGGAAGCAAGGCGAGCTTCTTGCCCTGCAGTTTCATTACCTGTTTGCCCTCGTGCCCCAACGAATGGGATGTACGTAGATACATCCGTGTGCGGCGATTGTGCTCTTCGCCCGGTCAGGCGGCAAACAAGCGGCGAAAAGGCTTGTTAAGGGAGCGCCGGAGTTAGCTCCGTCAAGGCCGCGCGCGCGAGGGTCGCGGCACCGACGGGCAGGCAGCGCTCGTCGATGTCGAATTCAGGATGGTGATGGGGCGCCACCTGGCGGCGGGCGACGTCGCCGGCCCCGACCAGGAAATAGCAGCCGGGCGCACGCTCGAGGAACAGGGCGACGTCGTCGCCGACGGTGATCCGCGGCGCCACGTCGACGTTCTCCTCCCCCACCGTGGCGACGGCGGCGCGGCGCACCACCTCGGCCACGCCCGCATCGCTGACCACCGGCGGGCAGCCGTTGGCGCGCACGAACTCGGCCTCGCAGCGCAGAGATCTGGCCATGTCCTGCGCGATCTCGGCGATGCGGCGGAGCAGGCGCTCGCGCTCGTCGGCGTCGAAGGCGCGCACGGTGCCGCGCATGCGCACCTCCTCGGCGATGACGTTGAACGCCGAGCCGCCCTCGATGCGCCCGATGGTCACCACCGCGGGGTTGAACGGCGAGGTCTCACGCGACACCACCGTCTGCAGTGCGGTGACGATCTGCGCAGCGCAGACGACCGGGTCGACGCTGGTGTGCGGCATGCCGCCGTGGCCACCGCGGCCGCGCACGACAAGGCCGAACTCGTCGGCGCTGCCGAAGAGCGGGCCGGGTCCCACGGCGACGCGCCCCACCTGCAGCGGCGCCCACAGGTGGATGCCGAGGACACGGTCGACGCCGTCGGCCGCGCCCGCGTCGATCATCGGCTGCGCTCCGCCGGCGACCTCCTCGGCGGGCTGGAAGCACATCCGCACGCGGCCGCTCCAGGCGTCGCGCAGGTCGCTGAGGATGGCCGCGGCGCCCAGGGCCATGGCGACGTGGCCGTCGTGGCCGCAGGCGTGCATGGCGCCGGGGTTGGCCGAGGTCACCGGCCGATCGGCGCCGCGCTCGATGATGGGCAGCGCGTCGGTGTCGGCGCGGAGCATCACCGTCGGGCCGGGGCGGCCGCTGTCGAGGTCGGCGAGCACGCCGGTGCCGCCCACCTCGGTGCGGACGCTGAAGCCGAGCACCTGGCAGCGCTCGGCGCACATCTCGGCGGTGGCCCGCTCCTGGTAGCTGAGCTCCGGGTGGCGGTGGAGGTGGCGGCGGTCCTCGACGAGCTGCGGGCGCAGCGTGTCGACCAGGCTGCTGACGCGGCGGTCGAGCTGCGCCAGGCCGGTCGCCTCAGGCATCGCCCGGGCCCGCGGCCTCCGCCTCGAGGGCGGCGGCCGCCTCGGCGGTGTAGCGCCGCCCCGCCAGGCGCAGCGTCGCCGACTGCAGGGCGCCGTTGGTGATGCAGCTGGAGGCGCCGACGCGCATCGCCGCCTCGCGCACGTCCTTGGCCTCGTGGTGGCAGAAGGCCACGATGGTGGCCTCGGGCTGGGCCTCGCGCACCCGGGCGATCAGGCCGAGGCGGTGCGGCGAGTCGCGGTTGAGGTCCACGAACAGGGCGTCGGCCTGGGGGATCTCGTCGATGCGCGCCATCACCAGCTCGCCCCCGGTGCGGCGCACGGCGGCGTCGAGCTGGCTGCGGAACATGAGGTCGTCGCTGACCAGGGCGACGCGGCGCGACTCCGGCATGCTCCGCATGATACGCAGGCCGCCGGGAGCGGCCCGGGGGGCGCCGGGTGCCATGATGTGGGCCTCATGACCACAGTGCAGACCCCGACGCTGCTGTGGACCACCGACGCCGTCGAGGCGATTCGCGTGCTCCGCGCCGAGGAGTCGCGGCCGGACGCGGCGTTCCGCGTCGACGTGCGGCTGGGTGGCTGCCAGGGGTTCAAGGTCTACTTCGAGCTCGACGACGAGCACGAGGACGACGTCGCCTTCGACGCCGCACCGGACGTGCGCGTGGTGGTGCAGGCCGAGGGCATGCCGATGATCGAGGGGGGAATCCTCGACTACGAGGACTCACACCGCGGACGCGGATTCCGCATGGCGAATCCGCTGGCGGAGAAGGCGTGCGGGTGCGGGCAGGCCTTCTACGCGAACTTCGAGGACGGCCCGGAACAGGGCGAGGAGCCGCTCCAGGGCTGACGGCGTGCGCGACCCCTGCGGCGGCGGGCAGACTGTGCTCTGGCTGGGGTGACCACCGCTAGGGTACGGAGGCCTGCAAGCATGGCGATCGCGACGCTGGGCATCGTGGGGGCGGGGCTGATGGGCTCCGGCATCGCCGAGGTGGCGGCGCGCAGCGGCATCACCACCACCGTCTGCGAGGTCGACGAGCGCCAGCTCGACGGCGCCCGCCAGCGCATCCGGCGCTCGCTGGACCGCGGCCGCAGCACCGGCAAGCTCAGCGACGAGCAGGTCGCCGAGATCGAGGGGCGCATCAGCTTCAGCCTCGACATGGAGGAGCTGGCCCCGGCCGACATCGTCATCGAGGCCATCGCCGAGCGACTCCCCGAGAAGATGGCGCTCTTCGAGAAGCTCGACCGGATCGCCCGAGATGATGCCATCCTTGCCACAAACACCTCGTCGCTGCCGATCATCGAGATCGCCCGCGCGACGCGCCGCCCCGAGGCCGTGGTGGGGACCCACTTCTTCAATCCCCCGCCGGTGATGAAGCTGCTCGAGCTGGTGCGCAGCGTGGCCACCAGCGAGCAGACGATGTCGACGGCCGCGGCCTTCGGCGAGCAGCTCGGCAAGCGCATCATCGTCGCCCAGGATCGCGGCGGCTTCATCGTCAACCTGCTGCTCATCCCCTTCCTCACCCACGCGGTGCGCGTCTACGAGTCGGGATTCGCCACCAAGGAGGACATCGACGAGGGGATGCGCCTCGGCTGCGGCCACCCAATGGGGCCGCTGCAGTTGCTCGACTACATCGGCCTCGACACCGCCCTCTTCGTCTGCGAGGCGCTCTACGAGGAGTACGCCAACGCCGACTACGCCCCTCCCCCGCTGCTGCGCCGCATGGTCGCGGCGGGATGGCTGGGACAGAAGAGCGGGCGCGGCTTCTACGAGTACCCGGACCGGGCGCGCTAGCCCGTCGCGACCGACTGGTCGGTCAGTTGGGCCGGGGGCCCATAGCGCCGGGGGCGACGGGCTGCTGCTGGCCGGCCTGCTCCTCGACGCGCATGCGCACGCTGGCGAGCATGCGGTCGCCGTACCAGTACTCGGCGGAGTAGCCGCCGGGCTCGCCGAACATCGGTGAGAGGAACGACACCGTCGACACCGTGACCTCGCGTCCCTCCGGCGGGGGCTCGCCGGCCGACTGGAACTGCAGGTTGACGGGGGGCAGGATGAGCTTGCCGCCCTCGTCGACGAAGCGCAGCTCGACCTGATGGGTGCGGCCGGCGTCGGCGGCGCCGAAGCGGAAGCCGGCGACCACCGCGAAGGTGACCCGCCCGGGGAGCTGCGGCAGCGTGATCGTCGAGAAGCCGCCGCCGAGGATGTAGACCTTGCCGTCGGGCGGGACGGCGGCGCTGTCGGCGAAGAGTGCGAAGTCGAGCTCCATGTCGGGCTACAGCTTGACAAACCGGGACGGCGAGCCGTGCCGGGCGTCAGCCCTCGCGAGCGCGGAGCAGCCCGTCGATGACCTCGGGACCGTTGTGGGTCACCTGTCCCGGGTTGGCCACGAACGGCTTGACGGTGGGCCCGTGGAAGTCGGCGCCGGCGGTGACGGTGAGCCCGGCGGCGCCGGCCAGCGCCTCGAAGCGCTCCGACTGCTCGGGACGGTGCCAGGTGGTCCACGCCTCCACCCCGCCCAGCCCCTGGGCGAACAGGTCGGCGAAGGCCTGCTCGGGATCGAGGCTGCCCAGCGTGGCCCCGGGGTGGGCCAGCACGGGGACGCCGCCGGCCTCGCGCACCCACTGGACCGCCTCGGGGAGCTCTGGCTGGTAGGGCTTCTCGGTGGCCAGCGGCTTGTCGGTGCCGAACCAGTCGACGAAGAGGCGGCCGCGGCTCTCCCGGTAGGGGTCGAGCCGCGGGTCGTCGCGCCCGGCGTCGACCAGGGCGCGGCCAAGCAGGGCGAACGGCGGCACGCGGTCGGGACCGACCAGCGCCTCGACGTCCTCCCAGCGCACAGCGAAGCCCTCGCGCCCGGCGTTCTCCACCCAGCGGCGGCAGCGATCCATGTCGGCCTGGCGGACGCGCTCGATGCGCTCGGCGAAGACGGGGTCGTCGAGGGGCACGAAGTAGGCGAGCAGGTGATGCTCTCGGCCGTTCCAGCGGGTGCTGATCTCGCATGCCGGGACCAGCTCCATGCCGCGCTCCTCGCAGGCGGCGCGGGCGCGATCGACGTTGACGATGCTGTTGTGGTCGGTCACCGCGATGGTGGCCAGGCCCTGCTCGGCGCAGCGGGCGACCAGCTCCTCGGGAGTGAGGTCGCCGTCGGAGGCGACGGTGTGCATGTGCATGTCGACGCGGGTCACGTCCTCAGTCTACGGGCGGCGAGGACGACGACCGGCGTGACAATGTGGGGGCCATGTCGACCATCGACGAGACGGCGCCTCCCGCCGTCCACGACCTCCACGTCTTCGTCTGCACCACGGTGGGACGGCACCACTGCGGCGGCCAGGGGTCCGAAAAGGTGCTGCAGCGCTTGCGCGACGAGGTCGAACGGCGCAACCTGCGGCATGTGCGCACCACGCGGATGGGCTGCAACCAGCAGCACCACCAGGGCCCGATCGTGATCGTCTATCCCGACGGCATCTGGTACGGCCGGCTTCGCGCCGAGGACGTGCCCGAGATCGTCGAGGAGCACCTCGTCCACGGCAGGCCCGTGGAACGCCTGCGCATCACCCCCGACGGGTCGTGGGGCTCGTCAGCGCTGACCTGAAAAGCGTCCGGTTGTCAAGGAGGTTCGACATGGGCTACGTCCGCGGCGTCATGCACGGCATGGTCATCGGCACCGCCATCGGCGTCTGCATCGCACCGCAGGAGGGGTCGCGCACGCGGGCCCAGATCGCGCGAGCGGTCGAGCAGGGGCGGATCGGCATGCAGCGCGCCCAGGAGACGGCGCGCACCGTCGTGCCCAAGGCGCAGAGCGCCGCGCGCAGCGTGGCCGAGGCGGCGGTCTCGGTGCGGGACACCGTCGAGAAGATCCGCCACCACGAGGACGGCGAGCCCTACGTGTCGGTCAACGGCGGCAACGGGCGGGGGTCAGCCGCCCCGTAGGAAGGAGCCCTGCGGCGGCTCCGGTTCCTCGATGGTGCCGGCCGCGGCGAGCAGGGCGAGCAGTCCGGCGACGACGTCGAAGACGTTCATCGGCGTGTCGAACTGCATGCCGAGGAAGCCGCTCTCGCCCGCGACGAAGCCGGCCACGCCGAGGCCGAGCAGCAGCAGGCCGGCCAGTGCCATGAGGCGCCGTCCCAGGTGCCTGGAGAGGACGAAGCCGACGGCGGCGAAGACCAGCAGCAGGGCCAGGTCGAGGACGTCGCGCGCCCAGGTGAGGTCGAGGTCGAGGGGGCCGAGCTCACCCTTTCCCGGCGTGCCGGCGTCGCCGAGGAGGAGGCCGCCGATGCCGAGGACGAGGAACAGCGGCGCGTAGAGCTGGGCGAAAAACCGCGACATCTCGCGCCGGAGTGTACCTAGGGCAGCAGGACCGGATCCGTCCACAAAGCCGCCATGGACCAGAACGACGTTCGCCACTCCCGCGGATGGCTTCACGATTGATCTCCTCTGATCCGCGCACCGGGCGGGACGCGGTTGACAACGCCGTACCACTCGGGCGAAGTTGAGGAAGCATGGAATTCCTGGTGGAGTTCGAGACCAGCATTCCGGATGGGACTCCGGAGTACGAGGTCAAGGAGCGCGAGAACGCTGAGACGTCCGCTGCGGACAAGCTCGCGGACGACGGGCACCTGGTGCGGGTCTGGAAGCGGTCCGTGGCACCCGGTGTGACCAGGACCATCGGCCTCTACCGTGCCGGCAGCAAGAGCCAGCTCGACGATCTGCTCCGCACTCTTCCACTCTTCGAGTGGATGCACATCACCGCCACCCCGCTGGAACCCCATCCCAACGACCCGGCGGCCAGGGCGACCGAGCCCGGCACGAGCAATCGCCTTCCCGATCCTCACCTGACCCTGGTCTACCGCTTGGAGGCTACCCTCGGTCAGCCGCTGGATCTCGGCGACACCGCCCAGGGCCACAGGCGCATCGTGCCCCTGGCCGGTGGGACGTTCACCGGTCCTGCGATCAACGGCATCCTGCTCCCGGGCGCCAGCGCCGACTGGCAGATCGTCCGCCCGGACGGTACTGCGCTCGGCGACATCCGCTACGCGCTGAAGACCGACCGCGGTGATTTGCTCTACGTGCAATCACGAAGTGTGCGCCACGGCAGCGCCGAGGTTCTCGCACGTCTCGCCCGGGGTGAGGACGTGAACGCTGACGAGTACACCTTCCGCGCAGCAACGCAGATCGAGGCCGTCGCCCCCGATCTCGACTGGTTGAACAAAGGTGTCTTCATCAGCGTCGGTGGCCGCCAGCCCGCAGGCGTGATCTACGAGACGTACCTCGTCGGATAGGCCTGCTCGCCATGCGAGGCGGAGCGTGGGGGGAGCACCCCCAGGCCATCTTCGCCGCTGGAGTGCGGCCGAATGACAGCCTTCCCCCCTACAACCGTGTGGTATCGTACACACGTTCGCTCTGGCGCGTAGTGGCCCCGCGGAGGTGGAGCTCCCGGGGCCGTTGGCCGCATCCACGTAGGAGGACACGGCGATGTCCGAGTCTACGCGCCCCCAGGGCGTGCCCGGATCTGGCGACGGCGGTTCCGGCGGCGGGAGGGTCACGGTGCCGCCGCCGTCCTCGGGCAGGGCGCTGGCCGCCCTGTTCGACGACCTGTTCCACGAGCGCGAGGCGGCCCACGTGGCCCGGTTGCGCCGCCATGAGCTCCGCGTGCCCCACGGGCTCCTCCTCCTCTTCGGTCCCGACACCGACGCGATCGCGGTGGCCCGCCGCGTCGCCGGGCTGATCCCGCGCGCGGCGGCGGTCGCCGGCGACGGCCCGCCACGCCACGCCGCAGTGGTCGTGCCGGCGCCCGCTCCGGCGAGCTGGCGGCACGCCGTTCGTGTCGCCCGGGAGGAGGCGGCGGCGCATACGGGCCTCCTCCTCGCGCGCCCGCCCGTGCTGGGCCTGCGAGCTCTGCGCGCCACCTACTTTCGCGCCGTCGCCGACGCCGCGCTGGCCGTCGCCCTGGACCTCGAGGGGCCCCTGGTCACCGCCCGCGAGCTGCTCGTCCCACGCATGCTCGCCGGCCTCGACCTGGAGGGCCAGGCCACGCTGCTGGAACCCCTCCAGCCCGTCCTCGGCCTGCCCGGCCCGCAGCGCCGCATCTACGTCCGGACCCTCGACGCCCTGCGACGCCAGGGCGGCACCCAAGCCAGCGCCGCCGCCGCCCTGCACATCCACACCAACACCCTGCGCTACCGCCTCGACCGCATCGAGGACCTCACCGGCTTCCACCTCGACATCCCGGCCGAGCGCATGCTCCTCGACCTCGCCACCCTCCTCGTCCTCCTCCGCGGTCACCCACCCGACGACACCGACGACTTCGGTCTGACCCTGATGGATGCGGCCGAGGCGTGCGCCGCGCAGGCGGCGTGATCATGACCCCCGCCCGGCAGCGCTCAGAGCCCTGGACGCCCCTGCGCGGAAACCGACGACGACGAGCGCGCGTCCTGCATGGTCACCACCACGACACGGTCCTCCTCGTCCAGGAGGAGGTAGACGATGAGCAGCCACCGCCAGGGACCAAGGATGAAGCGGTAGCCATGCCAGCGGCCTCCCAGCTCGGGGCCGAGCCGAGGGAAGCGTTCAAGCGGCCGCAGCGAGCGCTGTACCCGCTCGCGAGTGTCAAACGGCAGGTTGAGAACTCGGATGAGTCGGTCGAGGTCTTCGACAGCCGCGCGGGCAACCTCGACCCGCGCCACGACTAGAGCTCGTCGAGGGCAACGGTGTCGTGGTCGCGCGCCTGCGCGGCGCCGAGCGCGGCCCGTTCCCACGCCCCGTCGATTCCGTCGAGGACCTGAGTTACCGTGCGAGCGTCGGGATCGACGTCATCGAGCGCGGTCGAGAGCAGGGACCGAGCCAGCGTGCCTTCCTGCACGTGCACCCGCTCGGCCAGGCGCGCCAGCTTGGCGGCGTACTCGGGATCGAGGGTGATGTTCAGACGCGCAGTACTGTCTGGCATGCTCGCCATGGTACACGTTTCGTGCGGAATCGTGTACCGCCAGGCCAGCCACGCCGACCACCTCAGAGGAGCTTGCGGGCGGCCTCGCCGGGGTGGGCGGTGACGTCGAGGTCGAGGGTGACCATGGCCTTGCGGGAGCCGAGGCTGATCACCTGGGGGAGCGTGGCTGGCCCGATGAGGGCCGTGTCGTCCGGCGACTGCGGGGTGGCGAGGTTGCCGTCGACGGGGAGGCCCTCACGGTGGCGGCGGCGCGCCTCGGCGAGGCACACCGGGGAACAGTAGCGGCCGCGGGCGTCGAGCGCCTTGAAGGCGTCGTAGCCCTCGCCGCAGATCTTGCAGACCTTGACAGCGCGGAGGAGACGGTGGCGACCCATCGGTGGCGATCCCCAGAGCAGCGGCGTTGGCAGGGAGGTTTGCTGGACAACGCGCGGAATTCCCCGAAGGTTCCGGGGGATCGGGCGCCCGTGTCCTCAACCGCAGTGCATGTGGATATCGTGCCACGTCCGTGAACTGGTGACATGGCCGCCACCAGATCGGCATGACGGAGGCGCCTCAGGCGACCCGGCAGAGCACCACGCTGAGGTTGTCCGAGGCCCCCGCCGCCAGCGCCGCATCGCACAGCCCGGCCGCCACGCCGTCGAGTGGACCACCACCGCCGAGCACGGCACCGATCTCCGCGTCGCCGAGCGCGTCCCAGAGCCCGTCGGTGCAGAGCAGCAGCGTGTCGCCGGAGGCGATCTCCGCGGTGAAGAGGTCGACCTCGACGGGGTCGCCGGTGAGCGCCCGGGTCAGCAGCGAGCGGTGGGGATGTCCGGCGACCGCGGCCGCACCGAGCTGCCCCGCGCGCACCTGCTCGGCCACCCAGGAGTGGTCGAAGGTCAGCTGCGCCGTGGTGTCGCCCCGGCGCAGGTAGGCACGCGAGTCGCCGACGTTGGCGATGCTCGCCCGCCCGCCCCCCACCACTGCGGCGACCAGCGTGGTCCCGGCGACCAGGCCACCGCGCGAGGCGCGATGCCGCGAGATCGCCTCGTTCGCCTCGGCGAGCGCGTCGGGCAGGGAGAGGTGCGGCTCGGCGCCCGCGCGGAGCACGTTGCCCGCGCCGTGGACGGCGAGATACGCGGCGATGGCCCCGTCGGCGTGGCCGCCCATGCCGTCGGCGAGGAGCAGCGCGCAGCCGGGCCGCGGGTCCAGCGGCAGGATCGCCCAGGCGTCCTCGTTGGCGGAGCGGTTGGGACCGCGATCGCTCAGCGCCGCCAGCTCCAGGACCACCGCGCCGTCGGCAACGCGCGTCGCGTGGCCGCTGCGCGCGCCGGTCACCGCCCGCCGTCCGGCTCCGGCCCCGGCGATGGCCCTGGCTCCGGCTCCGCGTAGGCGGGCCGGCCCAGGAGCCGCTGCGCCACCACGCCGGCCGCCTCGGTGGGGTCGAGGCAGTGCACGACCTCCATCCCCAGCGCGGAGGCGGCGTCGATGTTGCACTCCAGGTCGTCGACGAAGATGCACTCGGACGGCTGCAGGCCGAGCCGCTCGCAGGTCAGCTCGTAGATGAGCGGATCGGGCTTGCGCAGGCCGACGGCCGACGAGTCGACGACGACCTCGAAGAGATCGTCGACGGGGATGAGCGAGCGCCACTTCGACTCCCACTCGCGCGCGTTGTTGGTGAGCAGCGCCGTGCGATAGCCCGCCTCGCGGATCTGGCGCACCGTGTCGACCATGGCCGCACACGCCTCGGCGCGCTCGGCGAACACCAGCGCACGCGCCCGTTCGGGATCGACCGGCGGGTTGCCCGCCTGGGCGTGCCGGGCGCACATGTTGCGGAAGAAGTCCGCCTCGCTGAGCTTGCCGATCTCCAGTTGGTGCAGATCGTGCGTCGAGGTGGGCAGGTGGTAGACCGTGCGCAGGTCGTTGAAGAAGAACACCAGCAGGCTGAGCAGGTCGGGGTCCGCGTCGCGACGGCGGCGGAAGAGCGACTCGGTCATCACGCCGCCGAAGTCGAAGATGGCGCCGCGCAGGTGCGACGCGGGTTGCACGGAAGCCTGGGCCTGGTCCACCTGACTCAGGCTACAGCTCCAGCGCCTGGGCGACGCGCTCGCGGTGGAAGACGGCGTCGCCGAGCATGGTCTCCCCCCACTTGGCGCGCTTGAAGTACAGGTGCATGTCGTGCTCCCAGGTGAAGCCGATGCCGCCGTGCACCTGGATGGCGTTGGCGGTCACCGAGCGCGCCGCGTCGCTGGCGTACGCCTTGGCCATGGCGGCGGCCAGGGGAGCCTCGGGCACGTCCTCGTCGACCGCCCAGGCCGCGTAGTAGGTCAGCGACTTGGCCGACTCCACCTGCACCAGCATGTCCGCGCACTTGTGCGACACGGCCTGGTAGGAGCCGATGGGACGGCCGAACTGCTGGCGCGTCTTGGCGTACTCGACGCTCATCTCCATGGCGCGCTGGGCGACGCCGCAGAGCTCTGCGCTGATCGCCACCAGCGTGCGGTCGAGGCCACGACGCAGCACCGACCAGCCGCGTCCCTCGCCACCGACCACCCGGTCAGCAGGAACCTCGACGTCGTCGAACGACACCGTGGCCATGCGCCGCGTCTGGTCCATCGACTTCACCGGGCGCACGCTGACCCCGGGTGACGACGTGTCAACGAGCAGCAGCGTCACGCCGTCGCCGGACTCTTCGGCGGCGGTGCGCACCGCGACGATCATCCAGTCGGCGAGGTGGGCATCGGTGACGTAGAGCTTCTCGCCGCGCAGAAGATAGGAATCGCCCTTGCGCGATGCCGGCATCTGCACACCGCGCGCGTCCCAGCGCCCGCTCTGCTCGACCATGGCCACGGTGCCGATCACCGACCCGTCGCACAGTCCCGGCAGCCATCCCGCCTGCTGCTCCTCGCTGCCGCCCTGCAACAGCGTCATCCCGGCCAGCCCGACCGACGACAGCAGCGGCGACGGGGTGACGTGCCGCCCCATCTCCTCGAGCACCACGGTGAGGTCGACCATGCCGAGGCCGAGTCCGCCGTGCTGCTCGGGGAAGGGGATCGCCGTCCAGCCCAGGTCGGCCATGCGCGACCAGAGCGCGGGGTCGTGCCCCGACTCCGAAGCCATCAGCGTACGCACCGCCGAGGGCGCGCTCTGCTTGTCGAGGAAGTCGCGGGCCTGGCCGCGGAGCAGGTCCTGCTCCTCAGAGAATCCGAAATCCATGGCAGAAACTCTCCAACCTCAACGGCTGCGCGGGAGACCGAGCACCCGCTCCGCCAGGATGTTGCGCAGCACCTCGCTGGTGCCGCCCTCGATGCTGTTGGCCCGCGAGCGCAGGAACTGGTAGGTCCAGCGACCACCGTCGGGCGCGGACGGCTCGCCCTCGGCGAGCATGCCGGCGGGGCCCTCCACCTCCAGCGCGGTCTCCATGAGGCGCTGGTTGACCTCGCTCCACATCAGCTTGTTGATCGACCCCTCCGGCCCCGGCGTCTCACCGCGCAGCATGCGGGTGAGGCCGCGATAGCCGTTGCAGCGCATCGCCTCGGTGTCGATGTAGAGCTGGGCGAGCTTCTGGCGCACCAGCGCGCCCTCGCCCTCGGCCTCGCCGTCGCCGGAGGCCCCGTGCGCCGCGCGCACCAGGGTGATCAGCTCGTCGAAGGCGATCCGAGAACGCACCTGCAGCGCAACGCCCAGGGTCGCCCGCTCGTGCATCAGCGTGGTCATGGCCACCCGCCAGCCCTCGCCGACGCCCCCGAGCAGGTTCTCGCGCGGCACGCGCACGTCGGTGAAGTAGATCTCGTTGAACTCGGCGTCGCCGGTCATCTGCACCAGCGGCTTGACCTCGACCCCGGGCGACTTCATGTCGACGATCAGGTAGGTGAGACCGCTGTGCTTCTCGTCGGCGCTGCCGGTGCGCGTCAGCAGGATGCACCACTTGGCGACGTGGCCCAGCGTGGTCCACACCTTCTGCCCGTTGACCACGAAGTCGTCGCCGTCGAGCACTGCGCGGGTCTGCAGGGAGGCCAGGTCGGAACCGGAGTTGGGCTCGCTGAAGCCCTGGCACCAGATCTCGCTGGCGTCGAGGATGCCGCGCAGGTGCCGCTCCTTCTGCGCCGGGGTGCCGTGGTGGATGATCGTCGGGCCCGCCATGTTGAGCCCGATCACGTTGATCATGTCGGGCGCCTTGGCCTTCGACATCTCCTCCATGACGATCATCGACTCGATGAGCGACAGGCCCCGGCCGCCGTACTCCTTGGGCCAGGCGACGCCCGCATAGCCCGCCTCGTAGACGCGGCGCTGCCAGCTGCGGCGGCGCTCGACGCCGTCCTCGGCGCCCATCGCCGCCATCGGCGCGGACTGCGCGTCGGCAAGGTTGTCTCGCAGCCACGCGCGCAGCTCGTCGCGGAAGCGCGCCTGCTCGGTCGTCAGCGAGAAGTCCATGGCTGCGTGATCTCCAAACCGCGGGTGCCCGACCGCTGCATTCTGACGATCGTGCCGGTCCGGCCGCTCTGCGACGGCGGGCACGCCCTGCGTACACTCGGCCGGGAAGGGTATTCGACGTCCGAGCGCGCTCACCGCGCGCCTCGCGGGGGCTGGAGACGACATGAAGGTGTTCCTCACCGGCGGCACCGGGTTCATCGGCGGCGCGGTGGCCCGCGCCCTGCAGCAGCGCGGCGACCAGGTCACCGCCCTGGTGCGCACCCCGGCCAAGGCGGCCGAGCTGGAACGGGCCGGCGTCACCCTGGTCCAGGGCGACCTCGGCGACGTCGCGGCCATCGAACGCGGCATGCAGGACGCTGACGCCGTGATCCACGGCGCCGCGGTCTACGAGGTGGGCATCCCGGCGAGCCAGCGCGCCGCCATGGAGGCGACCAACGTGCAGGGGACCGAGAACGTCCTCGGCGCCGCGCTGAAGCTGAAGATCCCCCGCGTCCTCTACATCTCCACCGTCGGCGTCTTCGGCAACACCCACGGCAAGGTGCTCGACGAATCCGGACCGCTGGGCAGCGGCGAGGGCTCCTGGTACGAGCGCACCAAGATCGCCGCCCACCGCACCGCCCAGCGCCTGCGCGAGCAGGGGCTGCCGCTGATCATCGTCCAGCCCGGCGGCGTCTACGGCCCGGGCGACCACTCCCAGCTCGGCAACCTGATGCACCAGTTCGTCGCCGGCAAGCTGCCCGCCATGGCCTTCCCCGGCCTGGGCATCAACTTCGTCCACCGCGACGACGTGGTCGCCGGGATCCTGCTCACCCTCGACAGGGGGCGCGTCGGCGAGTCCTACATCCTCGGCGGCGAGATGGCCACGGCGCAGGGCTTCGTCGAGGTCCTCTCCCGTGTGACCGGGCGGCGGCCGCCGCGGCTCACCGTCCCCACCATGCTGCTCAGGCTCTCGGCGCCGCTGGGTCCGCTGGTGGCGCCGCGCCTCGGCTTCCCGCCCAACCTGTCCGAGCTGATCAGCGCTTCGGACAACGTCACCTACTGGGCGCGCCACGACAAGGCGATGCGCGAGCTGGGCTACGCGCCCAGACCGCTGGAGCAGGGATTGCGCGACACGCTGCAGGCCGAGGGGTTGCTGCCGGCGGCGGCATGAACCCCGGGCGGCGAGGATGAGCCAACCTCCCGCCGCCCGCGACCCGATCCTGGCCCGGCTGGGCACGGCCGTCGACCCCGGCGATCCCCGCGCGCTCAAGGAACCCGAGAAGGAGCGGCTGCGCGCCCTCGAACAGGAGCGCGCCGTCGAGGAGCTGGAGCACTTCAGCGCGCGCGCCTTCGTGCGGGTGCTCGGCCCCGGCCTCACCAGCGGGGGCTCCGACGACGACCCCAGCGCCATCGCCACCTTCGCCCAGGCGGGCGCCCAGTTCGGCTACGGGCTGCTCTGGCCGGCGCTGTTCACCTTCCCGCTGATGGCGGCGGTGCAGGAGATGTGCGCGCGCATCGCGCTGCACACCGGCGTCGGCCTGGGGACCGTGCTGCGGCGCCGCTTCCCCAGCTGGCTGGTGCTGCTCTGCGTCGGCGGGCTGGTGCTGTCGAACCTGATCACGCTGGGCGCCGACCTCGGCGCCGTCGCCGCCGGCGGTGAGCTGCTCTCGCGCGGCCACGTGCGTGCAACGTGGCTGGTGATTCCGGTGGCGGCGCTGGTCCTGCTGCTCATGCTGCGGGCCACCTTCGAGACCATCTTCAGCGTCTTCAAGTGGCTGACCCTGACCCTCTTCGCCTACGTGATCGCGGGCTTGCTGGTGCACCCGCCCGCCCTGGAGGTGATCCGCGCGACGTTCGTCCCGCACGTCGAGATGTCATCGGCGTTCCTGCTGATGATGGCGGCGGTCTTCGGCACCGCCTTCTCGCCCTACATCCTCTTCTGGCAGGGGTCGATGGAGGTGACTGAGATGGAGCGGGCCGGGCAGCACGAGGAATCGCAGCGCCGCGGCGTCGACGACCGCCACCTGCGCGCCGCGCGCGTCGACGTGTTCACCGGCATGTTCTTCGCGCAGATGGTGATGTACTTCATCATCCTGACCAGCGCGGCGGTGCTGCACACCCACGGACAGACCGGCATCAGCACGCCCGACCAGGCCGCGGCGGCGCTGGAACCACTGGCCGGCCCAGTGGCCTTCCTGCTCTTCGCGCTGGGCTTCATCGGCGCCGGGATGCTGGCCGTGCCCGTGCTGGCGGGATCGTCGGCGTACGCGATCTGCGAGTACGCGGGGATCCCCGGCAGCCTGGAGGCGCGGCCCCGCTACGCGCCGACCTTCTACGCGCTGATCGTGCTCGCCTCGGCGGTGGGCACGGCGCTGAACTTCTCGCACGTCAACCTCATCGACGCGCTGGTCATCGCATCCGCGATCAGCGGGGCGGTGTCGGCGCCGCTGATCCTGCTGGTCACCGTGGTGGGACAGGACCGGCGCATCATGGGCGAGCGCCGCAGCGGCGGGCTGAGCCGCACCCTGACATGGGCCGCCGGGGTGCTGATGGGCATGATCGCCCTGGCCTGGATGGTCAGCCCGCTGATCGGCCGCGCGAGCTGACCGGTCGGTCGGTCATCTGCTGGCCGGCGGCGTGTTGCTCCTCGTGGGCGGCGTTGTCGAACGGCCGCCCGGAGACCTCGCTGGTGGCCGCACGCGGCTGTGACGGGACCTCGCCGGTGTCGAGTGGCAGGGTCATCTCGAAGGTGCTGCCCACTCCCGGCTGCGTCTGCACGACGATGTCGCCACCGTGCATGCGGGCCAGCTCGCGCGCGATGTAGAGGCCGAGCCCGGCGCCGCGCGCGGTCCCGCTGCCGGGCACGTCGATGCGGCCGAAGCGGGTGAAGAGGCGGGAGATCAGCTCGGTGGGGATGCCGGGACCGTGGTCGGTCACCGACACGGCGCCGGTGACGCCACCGCGCGCCGACACGACGCAGCGCACCTCGCCCAGCGGGGGGGAGAACTTCATCGCGTTGCGGACGAGGTTGGCAACAACCGTGGCGAGCTGCTCGGGGTCGCCGAGCACGGTCACCGGGTTGGCCGGCGTCTCGATGATCACCGTGGGCGTGGGCTCGCCGGCGAAGGTCTCCTCGACGCCGCGCACGGTGTCGCGGACGACGTCGCGCAGGTCGAGCGGCTCCAGGGCGAGCTCGACGCCGTACTCCAGGCGGGCGGCCACCAGCATGCCCTCGACCAGGCTGTTGATCTCCTCCACCGAGGTGATCAGGGCGGGCACGACGTCGCCGGACATCTCGTCGCTGAGGTCGCCGAAGGCACCGTCCTCCATGAGGTGGAGGTAGCCGCGCAGCACGGTCAGCGGAGTGCGCAGCTCGTGCGAGGCGCGGTTGAGGAAGGCGCCCTTGGCCCGCTCCAGGGCCTCGACGCGGCGCAGGTGGGAGCGCTCCAGGCGGAAGCGCTCGGCGTTGGCCAGAGCCAGGCCGGCGAGGTCGGCCATGCCCTCGAGCAGGCGCAGCTCGGAGCTGTCGACGTGCGCCCTGCGGCGCAGGCCGGTGGCCAGCACCCCGTAGGCGTCGCCGCCGACCCGGATGGGCGCGTAGACGGTGAGCACGACGCCGGCGCGCTCGGTCATCTCGCGCAGCGGCGGGAGCAGGTCGCCGGTCGGGCAGAGCACGGCCCGGCCGGTGTTGAGGGCGAGCGCGATGGCGGGCGCGCAGTCCAGGGGCAGATCGAAGCCACCCATGGCGGCCTGGTCGTCGTGCTCGATGCCCTCGCGCAGGCGCTCGCCGTCGACCCGGATCAGCGCCGCCCGGGTGGGCGGCGCGCCGCGGCGGACCATGCTCCGTCCGGCGGCGACGATGACCTCGCGGACCACGGCGTCGGCGTCGTGCGAGGCGCTCAGGCGGCGGACGGTGTCGAGCAGGTGACTGAGCTCGCGGATCCCCTCGGCGCGCATCTGCCCGGCGCGGGCCATGACGCTGCGCTCGGCGGCGACCTCGGTGATCACCGCCACCAGCACCACGGCCACAACCTGGGCGACGCCCGTGGTCGTGCCGGTCTGCCCCAGCAGCATCACCCCGACGCGGCTGCCGACGGCGAGCAGGGTGAGGCCGCCGACCAGCGGGCGGGGCAGCAGCCAGGCGGCGGCGAGGACGGGGACGACGACCAGCGAGCCGATGCTGCCGCCGTACGGCCGCGTGGCTTCCACCATGAAGAGCAGGGCGACCAGCGCGACGCAGACGGTGGCGACCAGGCCCTCGGCCGGCGTGCCGGCCAGCCCCTTGGGCCGGAGCACGGCGTGCCAGTCCATGCGGGCAGCCGCCGGCGGGCGTGGCGGAGCCGCTGGTCGCAGCGCGGGACTCATCTGGGACAACACCGATTCCTTGCGGGGGATCGCGGGACGTCGCCATCGTCTCCCGGGGGTACCGGCGCCCGACACCCCGAACGGGTCAACAGTTGTTAGCGATCGTCGCCGGTTGTGTGACACGCACCGGGACCTGACAAAAACGCCATTCGCGTCACAGTCCACAGGTCAGTGGGTCAGGGCTTCCTCGAGGTCCGCGGGGAAGCCAAGGCGGATGGTCGTGCCCTGCCCCGGCTGGGTGGTGATGTCCAGGCTGCCGCCGATCGCCTTGGCCCGCTCGCGCAGGTTGTCGAGCCCGTAGCCGTGCCCGGGGACGGTGCCCTGGTCGAAGCCGCGCCCGTCGTCGTCGATCTCCAGCACGGCGCCGGCGGACTCCCAGCGCAGCGAGACCCGGCAGGTGGTGGCGGCGGCGTGCCGGGCCACGTTGCTGAGCGCCTCGCGGGCCACCTGGATGACCTCGCCGGTGCGCGCATCGTGCCGGTCGAGCCGGTGGTCGACGTCGACGGCGGTGACCACCCCGGTGCGCGCCTGGAACTCCAGGGCCAGGGTCTCCACGGCGTGTCCCAGCGTCTCCAGCCCGACCGCCTGGGGACGCAGCCCGAAGATGTAGCGGCGCAGGTCGGCGATGACCTTGTCGATGCTGTCCACCGCCTCGTGAATGCGTCCGCGCACCGGGTCCTCGGCGGCCAGCGGCTCGACGCTGAGCAGCCCGAGGCCGACCGCGAACAGGGCCTGGACGCTGCCGTCGTGCAGCTCGCGGGCGATGCGCTCGCGGTCCTCGACGATGGCCAGGCGCTGCAGCTCGCCGCGGATGCGGCCGTGCTCCAGGGCGATCGAGGCCTGGGCGGCGAACAGCTCCAGCGAGCGCAGGTCCTCGTCGCTGAAGGGCGCGCCGCCGCGGCGGTTGGCGGCGACGAGGATGCCGTAGAGCCGCTCGTCGGTGGCCAGGGGGACGAACAGTCCCGCGCCCAGCGGCACCGTGCCGGCGATCTCCGGCGGCGCCGGGCTGCTGGTGGCCACGTCCTCGACCACCAGCGGCCGGCGGCTGCGCATCGCCTCGCCCGCCAGGCTCTGGTCGGCGGGGATCACCGCGCCGTTGAGGTGGGCGGCGGCCTCGCCGTCGGTGACGCGGACCATCAGGGAGCCCGGCTCGGCGGGGGTGATGATCATCCCCGAGTCGGCCTCGACGAGGCGGCGGCCGCGGGTGGCCACGATCTGCAGCACGTCGACCGGCTCGCGGCTCTCCAGGATGGCCCGGGCGACGTCGTTGATCGCCTCCAGCCGCGCCGAGACCTGGCGGAAGCCCTCCTCGCTGTGGCGCAGTCGCTCCTCGGCCTCGCGGCGGTCGGTGACGTCGCGCACCGCGGCCAGGACGACGCGGGTGCCGGGTGTGTCCAGGGGGCTGAGGCTGATGTCGACGGGGATCTCGCCACCGTCCTTGCGGAGCAGCACGATCTGCAGGCCCGCGCCCATGGGACGCAGGCTTGGCTGCGAGAGGTAGCGCCCGCGGTGGCGCTCGTGCAGCGGCCGCATGCGCTCGGGGACCAGCGCCTCGATGTGCATGCCGCGCAGCTCGGCGGCGGAGTAGCCGGACATCTCCTCGAGCTGCCGGTTGGCATAGACGATGCGTCCTTCGTCGTCGGCGATGACCAGGCCGTCGGGCAGGGCGTCGACCAGGCCGCGCAGGCGGGGCTCGCCCACCTCCTCGGAGGGACGGCCGAGCACGCCCGCGGCCTCGCCGAGCAGGGGGACGACCAAGGCCGGCTCGGCGCTGTACGGACGGCGGTCCGGCTCGGCCTCGGGAGCTTGGTCGCGTCGGGAGGAGTGCGAGGGCATCGGTGCTGGGCACCCTCTGTAGCTGACGGATTCGACAGGCTGCGCGCCCATTCTGTGGCCGCCGGGGTCCCCGGTCAACCGCAGATCGTGACCAAAGTCCCTGGGTTGTTCGGGCCCTTGGGCCCTTCAGGTGCGTGAACGCCGGCCCCACAGTGGCGGGGCCGGGCAATCGCAGCGCCCGGTGCGGGCCTTGGGTCCAGCGCGGAAGCGGCAGGCTGACAGGTCGACGGTGGCGGCGAGGGCGCACCGCTGCGGTGGTGCGGCAGAGGATCCCTCGGACGTCGATCCGGCCGACCGGGATTCGGTGTGGCAGGCACCCGGAGCCCGGGCCGCCCCGCGCGTGGACCTCCCCGTGGCAGGGGTCAGCGCGAGTCGAAGCGCAGCGTGGCCAGCTTGAACGGTGCCAGTTCGACTCGCACCCCGTCCTCGACGTGCTCCACTCGCCTGCCATCGGGGCGCTCCAGAAGGTCGCAGCGCTGCGCCGGCTTCACGGTGCCACGCGGTGCCACGAGTGCATGCCCCTGTCCCCCACCAACCTCGCAGAGGCGAACCACCAGCGCCTCGCCGCGTTCCGCCTTCTTGACAGCAGTGACCGCAACATGCGCCCCGCCCTGACTCTCGACGCGCAGCAGCGACGCCGACGGCGGCAGCTCCCCACTGCGCACGCTCGCCGCCACGGCGCGCACCGGCAGGTCCATCCGCTCCGCCTCGTCGACGACGCCACCCTGCACCAGCCCGCCGGGATGGGGCAGCAGCGCATAGGTGAACTCGTGACGTCCGCGGTCGGCCTGCGGGTCGGGCGCGGTGGGAGCCCGCAGCAGCGTGAGCCGCAGAACCCCACCGCGCACGTCGTACCCGTGGCGTGAGTCGTTGAGCAGCGCGACCCC
The DNA here is from genome assembly GCA_035995545.1 of Candidatus Dormiibacterota bacterium. Taxonomy (GTDB): domain Bacteria; phylum Chloroflexota; class Dormibacteria; order Aeolococcales; family Aeolococcaceae; genus DASRDZ01. The sequence continues at coordinate 58,089 of DASYKI010000012.1, read as the reverse complement.
GTACCCCTCCTCGCTGAGGTCGGCAAAGCGATGCGCCGGCACCTCGAACTGCGCGGCATCCCAGCTGGTGTTCTCGTGCGTCGGGCGCCGGTGGTGTCCGAAGCCGGCGTCGTAGCTCGCCTGCGCAGCGCGCACGTCCACCGGGAACGCCACCTTGAGCAGTCGATGCGTCTCCTGCCAGTCGACGACGGTGTGCACGTCGATGCGGCGCGACCCCGCCCGCAGCACCATCGTCTGCGTGTACGTCGACGCGCCGTGGCGGCGCACCACCCGCACCGCCGCACGCAGTGGATGCCGCTCGACCACCTCGATGCTCTCGCAGGCGGTCAGCTCCTCGTACGCGCGCAGGTCGTCGGCGTCGATCTCCCAGGCGTCGTACTCGGTGGGATGGTCGCGGAAGAGCTGCAGCACGTTGCCACGCCGGCCGTCCTGCAGCACCTCGCGCCGCGCCTGCTTGTCGTGCACGCCGGTGAGCAGCCCGCGCTCGTCCCAGGTGACGCGCAGCAGCTCGTTCTCCATGCTGTGCTCGGTGACCTGCACGTGCTGGTCGGCAGGCGGCGCTGCGCGTTCCACCGCCGCGTAGCCGAGGCCCGGCACCGTCACCATGCGCGGCGTCCCCTCGACGTCGACGACCTCGGTGCGCGCTGCGGTGGCAGCGTTGAACACCACCGCGGGATCGACCATGTCGCTGGTGTCGACACTCTCGGCGATGGCGTGCAGCGCGGAGTCGATCGCCTGGTGGGCGACGGCGTGGACGTGAGCGTGGTCCCGCGCCGCCTCCTCGTACACCAAGTGGATGCTGCTGCCCGGCAGGATGTCGTGGAACTGGTGCAGCAGGGTGAGCTTCCACGCCTCGTCGAGCTGCACCGCGGGGTAGCCGGACAGTCCATCCGGCCGCAGTGCGCTCCACGTCTCCGCCTCGCGCAGCAGTCGCTCGGCCAGCCGGTTGTCGCGCTTGATGCGCGCCTGCGAGGTGAGCACGCCGCGGTGCCGCTCCAGGTAGAGCTCACCCGACCACGTCGCCAGGCGCTCGCCGTCCTCGCGCGCAACGTGCGCGAAGAAGTCCCCGGTGGTGCCCTGATCGACGAGGGGCAGACCGTCGACGTCGTGCAGTCGGTGCAGGCTGTCGAGCATCTCGCGCGTCGGCCCTCCCCCACCGTCGCCGAGCCCGAACAGGTACAGCGACCGCGACGACACGCCCTGGTCGCGGAAGTCGATCTCGCTGCGCAGCACCTCGCCGGGGCTGGCGTCGCCGTTGTACGTCGCCACCGGCGGCATGTGGGTGAGCACGCGGCTGCCGTCGATGCCCTCCCACCAGAAGCTGCTGTGGGGAAAGGCATTGGTGTCGTTCCAGGAGATCTTCTGGGTCATGAACGACTGCATGCCGGCTTCGGCGAGGATCTGCGGCAGCGTCCCGGGGAAGCCGAAGGTGTCGGGCAGCCAGCCCACCCTGGGCTGCACGTGCAGTTCCTCGATGGCGAAGAGCATGCCGTGCAGCACCTGGCGCACCAGCGACTCGGCGGAGGCCACGTTGCAGTCGGACTCCACCCACATCCCGCCGGCCACCTCCCATCGCCCCTGCGCGACACGCTCGCGAATCCGCGCGTACAGCGAGGGGTAGTGGTCGCGCATCCACGCGTAGTGGAGCATCTGCGACGCGGCGAAGCGGAACTCGGGGTCCTCGTCCATCAGCGCCAGCACGGTGCTGAACGACCGCGCGCACTTGCGCCGCGTCTCGCGCACCGGCCACAGCCACGCCGTGTCGATGTGCGCGTGTCCCTGGGCGACGATGCGATGCCGGCGCGGCGCCCCAGACGTCCGCAATGCGTCGTCCAGTGGCGCGCGCGCGGCCGCGGCGCTCTCGCGCAGGTCCTCGGGGTCCACCAGCTGGCAGGCTCGGCGCAGCGCCTCGGTCAACGCGCCGGTGCGCGCCCGCTTCGGCTCCAGCACGCGGATCATGTCGAGCACCAGCTCCATGTCGCGCACCAGCGCCTCGACATCGCGATGCACAACGCAGAGTTCCGCACGTCGCAGCACCAGCAGCGGCGTCCCGCCGGGATCGGGCATGAGCAGCGGCCACGATTCCGCGCGCTGGTCGATCGCCGGGTTCGCCGCCGCCTCGACGAGCAGGTCGACCTCCTCACGGCCGCGTGCCGCCCGCGCCACCATCACCGTGTCGTGATCCGGCGAGATGCCCTGGACCGGCTCGTCGCCGCGCCACAGCAGCCCCTCGGCGCCAAATCCCGTCTGTCCCTTGAAGCCCAGCCCGACGCGCGCCACCACCTCCTGTCCGGCCCACTCGCGGGGCACCGCCCCGCGCAACCGGAACCAGGTCGTATCCCACGCCGCGCCCCACGCCTCCCCCACCGCAAACGGCACGTATGCCCCCTCACGCGCCTGCGCAATCCCGATCGGCTCCCCGTGCACGTGCAGGGCACCGACGTCGAGAGCCACGCACGGCCCGTGCACCGCAGGACGCAAATACGCATCGATGAGCCGCCGGGCCCGCGCCCGGGTCAGCTCAGGGGAGGTGTGCACGGCCGCGAGGATGACACACCGGCCTGGCACCTCCGGCAACCCGCCCCATGGCCCGGCCCCCCAGGGGGACTCAGGTGGCCGGGAGGCGTTCGCCGAGGCGGGCGCGGACGACGTCGCGCATCGAGAGGATGCCGGCGAGGTGGCCGCCGTCGTCGACGACGACGAGGTGGCGGAAGCCACGGCGGAGCATCTCCTCGGCGGCCGCGTCGACGTCCCAGGACACCGAGGCGGTGCGGGCCTCGAAGGTCATGAGGTCGGCGACGGTGGTGGACTCGGGGTCGGCGCCGCGGGCGACGGCGCGGAGGACGTCGCGCTCGGTGACGATGCCGGGGCCGGGCATGTCGTCCTCCATGACCACGGCGGCGCCGACGTTCCGTCCCACCATGAGGGCGCAGGCCTCGCGCAGGGTGTGGTTGGTGCCGACGAGGAGCACCTCCTTGGACATGGCATCCGCGACGCGCATGGGAAGCCCTCCTTGGCCGCCTCAGCTCCGAACCGTTGACGCCGAGCGTACGTCCGCGGGCGCCGCGCAGCAAGGACCAGGCCACCACCCGCGGCATTCGCGGGGTCGGCACAGCCAGAATGGACAGCGTGGGCACCTACCACCACCCGCCCGGCTGGGCCACCAAGCACATCCTGAACCCCATCGTCGAAGGGCTGACCAGGGCGGGGCTGAGCATGAAGGGGTCGCGCGTCCTGGCCGTGAGGGGGCGGACCTCGGGCGAGATGCGCACCACGCCGGTCAACCTGCTGGAGATCGGCGGCCAGAAGTACCTGGTGGCGCCGCGAGGGAACACCCAGTGGGTGCGCAACCTGCGCGCCGCCGGCGAGGGCGAGCTGCGGCTCGGCAGGCGCGTCGAGCGCTTCCGCGCCGAGGAGCTGCCCGACGACGAGAAGGTGCCGCTGATCCGCGAGTACCTGCGGCGCTGGAAGGCCGAGACCGGCGCCTTCTTCGGCGGCGTCGACGCCGGCGCCTCCGACGAGGAGCTGCGCCGCATCGCCCCCGAGCACCCCGTCTTCCGCATCACGCCGCTGTAGACGCCGAGCCCGCCACCGCGCCGGCAGAATCGCTCGCTACCTGAGAGATCTGGTGAGAGTTGACATCAACGGCAATGCCCTGGAGGTCGAGGTGCTCGGCCCCGACGGCGCACCGGTGATGATCGTGCATCACGGCGCGCCGGGCCTGGGATCGCGCGCCGAGCCGCGCACCTCGTTCGGCCCGTTCGCCGACCGGTGGCGCGTCGTCATCTTCGACGCGCGTGGCAGTGGCGCCTCCGGCCTGACGCCGCCGTTCAGCCACGAGCAGTACGTCGCCGACGTCGACGCGCTGCGCGAGTGGATCGGCGCCGAGCGCATCGTCATGGCCGGCGGGTCGTACGGCGGTTTCGTCGGCATGGAGTACGCCATCGCCCATCCCGACCGGGTGCAGGCGCTGGTGCTGCGCGACACCGCGGCCAGCAACGCATTCGAGGAGGCGGCGCGGCGCAACGCGCTCGCCAGCGGCCGGGTGCAGCTCGACATGGAGCTGTACGAGCGGATGATGAGCGGGCACTGCCGCGACGACGCCGACCTCGAGGCCGGCTGGCGGATGATCGTGCCCCTCTACGACCACGACGTGACTCCCGAGAAGGTGGAGGCACGCCTGCGCGGCACCGTGTACCACCACCAGGCGCACAACTGGGCGTTCGCGCGCAACATGCCGCACTACGACATCCGCGACCGGCTGCCGTCGATCACCTGCCCGACACTAGTCACGGTGGGGCGCGACGACTGGATCACCCCGGTGCCCGCGTCCGAGGAGATTGCCGGGCTGATCCCGGGCGCGCAGCTGGTCGTCTTCGAGCAATCCGGACATTCTCCGCAGCTGGAGGAACCGGAGAAGTTCCAGCGGACCGTGCGTGAGTTCCTGACGTCGGCGACGCCTTCGGTCGATTCCGCCGCGTTGTAGCGTTTGACCGCGCGGGTACCACCTCAGTAGAAGTGCCCTACAGGCGCATCGCCGTGCGTCGCCGTGCACCAATGGAAGGAGGTAGTCGTGTGTCCGTTCGCCGTCTGGTCGTCGTGGCGGGAGCAGTGGGGGCAATCACCCTGGGGGGACTTGCGGTTCCCCGTCCCGCGGTCGCGGCCACCGGTGGAGGGCTGTGCCAGCTGGCGGGAACGGCCACCTTCGCACCGGGGCTCAGCACCACCGCGCAGAGCTTCAGCTACTCCTTCGGGGGTGCGCTGAGCGGCTGCCAGAGCTCGGACTCGACCGCGCCCACCTCGGGCACGGTGGAGGCCGGCAAGACGGTCACCGTCAGCTACAGCTGGAGCTACGTCGACACCGCCGGGGTGACCCACACCGGGACCTCCAGCGCCGTCTACCAGGAGCCCGTGCCGACGGGCAGCGGCAGCTGCGGCTCCAGCACCACCAGCGGCACCTCGATCGCCAACTGGGCCGACGGGACCGCCACGGTGGTCAGCTACACCACCACCGGCGTGGCCGCGGGAGTGTCCCTGTCCGGCAGCGTGGTGCCGAGCACGACGCTCACCCTGGCGGGCTACACCGGCCCCACCCAGGCGCCGCCGCCGTCGACCCGGACGGTGAGCACCACCCGCAATGCGGGCGACAGCGCCTTGGGCACGCTGACCTTCCAGCCGCCCGACCCCACCCTCTGCGCCAGCACAGGGGTGACCACCGCGGCGATCAGCGGCAGCATCGGGCTGGGCTCCCCGAGCTGAGCTCCAGCCGAACCTGAGCAGGGCGGGGTGGGCGCTCCCGAGGCACGGGCGCCCGCCCCGTCTCAGGCTCTTCTCAGCGCTCCAGGGACTGGGTAGGGCAAGATGTAGGCCCGTCGCGACGTCACCTTTTCGAAAGACTGGGCACACCATCCTCGTCCCCAGCCGGACCGGCAGGGTACGATCGCGCAGAGGAAGGCCGCCCCCCCGGCGGGCCCCCCATCTGCGCGCTCTCCGCCTACTACTGGGAGTAGCCATATGCGCGTCTGCATCCTCGGGGCAGACGGATACCTGGGCTGGCCGACTGCACTGCATCTCTCCGCGCGCGGTCACGAGGTGATCGCCGTGGACAGCCAGGTGCGCCGCCGCTGGGACCGTCAGCTCGGCACCCACAGCCTCGCCCCCATCAGCACCGTGGAGCGACGCGTGGCGCGCTGGCACGCCGAGACCGGACGACGCATCGAGTGGATCAAGGCCGACATCTGCGACAACGCCGCGCTGCGCGCGCTCATCGAGCGCCACCAGCCCGACGTGATCGTCCACTACGCCGAGCAGCGCAGCGCGCCCTACTCGATGATCAGCGCCGCCACCGCGGTGGAGACGCAGGTCAACAACGTGGTGGGCACGCTCAACCTGCTCTTCGCCCTGCGCGACCTGGCGCCGGACACGCACCTTGTCAAGCTGGGCACGATGGGCGAGTACGGCACGCCCAACATCGACATCGAGGAGGGCTGGCTGGAGGTCGAGCACAACGGCCGCAAGGACCGCGTGTTGTTCCCCAAGCTACCCGGCTCCTTCTACCACCTGAGCAAGGTGCACGACTCGCACAACATCGAGTTCACCTGTCGCGCCTGGGGCCTGCGCGCCACCGACCTCAACCAGGGCGTGGTCTACGGCATGTCGACGCCGGAGACCGACCTGCATCCCCAGCTGGCGACCCGCTTCGACTACGACCACATCTGGGGCACGGCGCTCAACCGCTTTTGCGTGCAGGCCGCCATCGGCCACCCGCTCACCGTGTACGGCAAGGGCGGGCAGACGCGCGGCTTCCTCGACATCCGCGACACCGTGCGCTGTATCGAGCTCGCCGCGCTCAACCCCGCCGAGCGCGGCGAGTTCCGCGTCTTCAACCAGTTCACCGAGCAGTTCAGCGTCCTGCAGCTCGCCGAGAAGGTGGAGCACGCGCGCGACGCACACGGCCTGTCGACGCGCATCGAGCACGTGGCCAACCCGCGCGTCGAGAAGGACGAGCACTACTACAACGCCAAGCACCAGCACCTCCTCGACCTCGGCCTGCAGCCGCACACGCTGCAGGACACGCTGATCGACGACGTGGTCACCCGGGTCGAGAAGCTGCGCAAGCGGGTTCGCCTGGAGCTGATGAAGCCCGCCGTCGACTGGCGTGGCGCCCACGAGCGGCGCCGCCAGGTCGCGGTCACCGGGCATCCGGCCGACGCCAAGGTGAGCGGCGCCGCGGGCGGCGGGCGGACGGTCGCGGCGCACTGATCCCAGCCGGCCGGCGGCGTGCCCTGTGAGCGGCGTCACCGGGCGGTCCTGATCGTCATCTTCCCGTAAGCCGACCTGGGTGACGATGCGCGACCAATGACGCGCATCCTCCGCCGACGCTTTGTCATCCCGGCCGGCCTGATCGCCGCCCTGATCGCCACGGGTGGCATCGTGTACGCCCGGCGCGACACCTCGACCACCCAGTACCGCACCGCCGCGGCGACCCTGGGCACGGTCACCCAAACGCTCTCTCTGTCGGGCAACCTGACGCCGACCAACTCGGTCGGGCTCGACTTCGGCGGTGCCGGCAGGGTGAGCTCGGTGTCGGTGAGCGTGGGCAGCATGGTCACCGCTGGGCAGAACCTGGCCTCGATCGACACCACGTCGCTGGCCGCCACACTCGCCCAGGCGCAGGCCAACCTCGCCTCGGCGCAGGCCAAGCTGACCCAGGACCAGGGTGGACCGACCGCCCAGTCGCTGGCCTCGGCGCAGTCGCAGGTGGCCTCGTCGGAGGTGTCGCTGAGCAACGCGCAGACCAGCCTGACCGACACAGTGGCGATCAACCAGCAGTCGGTGGTCCAGGCGCAGAGCACGGTGGCCAGCGCCTCGAACCTGGTCACCGCCGACGCCACGGTGCTCTCCGCCGACCAGCAGGCCAATCCGCCCGACAACCAGAAGGTCGCCACTGACAAGCAGACGCTGGCCAAGGACCAGGGCAGCCTGACCGCCGCGCAGAGCGCGCTGGCCAACACGCAGGTGAAGGCGCAGCAGAGCAACGACCAGGCGCAGGGCCAGGTGGCCACCGCCACCGTGCAGCTGAGCAACGCCAGGTCGGCGCTGTCCGCGCTGCAGACCGGGTCCACCTCGACCCAGCTGCAGATGGACAGCGCGGGCGTGCAGGTGGCCCAGGTCACCGCCGACACCGCCCAGCGGGCCGTCGACCAGTCGACCCTGGTGGCTCCCATCGCCGGCATCGTCGCCGAGGTCAACATCGTCGCCGGGCAGACGGTGAGCAGCACCGGCGGCCCGTCGGGCAGCTCGGCGACCTCGTCGGGCAGCACCGGCACCACCGGCACCCACGCCATCGTGGTGCTCACCCCCGGCGCCTTCCAGGTCAGCGGCACGGTGACCGACGCCCAGGTCGGGCAGATGGCCGTCGGCCAGCGCGCGCGAGTGCTGCCGGCGGGGGCCACCCAGGCGGTGACCGGCAAGGTGACCTCCGTCTCCCCCGTGGCCACGATCACCTCCGGCGTGGCCACCTTCTCGGTGACGGTCACCCTCGACGGCACCCAGCCGGCGCTGCACGCGGGCTCCTCGGCGTCGATCAGCGTCATCGTCAACCAGGTGGTGCAGGTGCTCACCGTGCCCACCAGCGCGGTGCGCGGCGGCAGCGCCGTGCAGGTGCTGGTCGCCGGCGTGCCCCAGACGCGAGCCGTCACCGTGGGCGCCACCGACCCGCTGCGCACCCAGATCCTCACCGGCCTCACCGAGGGCGAGCAGATCGTCGTCGCCACGGTGTCGAGCACCGTGCCCACCACCACCAGCAACAACACCGGCGGCGGCCTGCTCGGTGGCGGCGGCGCCGGCGGCGCGGGCGGGGCCGGCGGTGCCGGTCGCGGCAGGACCGGGGGCACCGGTGCCGGAGGCTGATCGCGCCGTGAGCCGGGAGGTCCTCCGCCTCGACGGGGTGTCCAAGGTCTACGGCAGCGGCGACGCCCAGGTGACCGCGCTCGACGACGTGTCGTTCTCGGTCGGCGAAGGGGAGTTCGTCGCCGTCATGGGTCCCTCGGGCTCGGGCAAGTCGACGCTGATGAACATCCTCGGCTGCCTCGACGTCCCCAGCACCGGCGCCTACCTCTTCGGCGGCCAGGACGTCGCCAAGATGACCGAGCGCGAGCTTGCGCACGTGCGCAACCGTCGCATCGGCTTCGTCTTCCAGCAGTTCCACCTGCTCTCCTCGATGCCGGCGTGGCGCAACGTCGAGCTGCCGCTGCTCTACCGCAGCGCCCGGGATCGCCGCGCGTCGGCCATGCAGGCGCTGGAGTCGGTGGGGCTGGCCAACCGCGTCGGCCACCGCCCCAACCAGCTCTCCGGTGGCCAGCAGCAGCGCGTCGCCATCGCCCGCGCCCTGGTCACCAACCCCGACCTGATCCTCGCCGACGAGCCCACCGGCAACCTCGACTCGGCGTCGAGCCGCGACGTGCTGGCGCTGCTCACCGAGGTCAACCGGATGGGCCGCACCATCGTGATGATCACCCACGAGCACGACGTCGCCGCGGCGGCGCGCCGCGTCCTCGAGATGAGCGACGGCCACCTCCGCGAGGGGGTGATGGTGTGAGCCCGCTGCGCACCCTGGAGACCGGCCTGCGCGGCATCCTCGGCCATCGCCTGCGCTCGGTGCTGACCACCCTGGGCATCCTCTTCGGCGTCGCCGCGGTGATCTGCACCGTCGGCATCGGCCAGGCCTCCGCCGACTCGGTGAACTCGCGCATCGCCGCGCTGGGCACCAACCTGCTCACCGTGACGCCCGGCAGCACCAGCTCCGCCGGCGTCTTCGGCGGCGGCGGCAGCGCCAACACCCTGACCATGGGCGACGTCAGCGGCCTGGCCAGCAAGGCCAACGCGCCCGACATCTCCGCCGTTGCGCCAGTGGTGCAGACCCGGCAGTCGCTGGTCAGCCTGTCGAGCAACTGGTCCACCCAGGTGCAGGGCAGCACCCCCGACTGGCTCACCGCCAACGCGCGCACCATGGCGCAGGGGTCGTTCTTCACCACCCAGGACGTCAGCAAGCACACCCTCGACGTGGTGCTCGGCACCACCACGGCCACCAACCTGGGCGCCTCGGTGGGCGACTCGGTGACGGTGGGCAAGGTGCCCTTCACCGTCATCGGCATCCTCACCACCATGGGCGGCCAGGGCTTCCAGAACCCCGACGACACCGCCGTGGTGCCGATCACCGCCGCCCACGACGTTCTCACCGGTGGTGACCCGAACTCGGTGCAGCGCATCCTGCTCAGCGCCAGCAGCAGCGACACCGTGGGCAGCGCCTACCAGGAGGCCAACCAGCTCCTCCTCGCCACCCACGCCGCGGCCTCGGGGAGCAGCACCCCGGACTTCACCATCCAGTCGCAGAGCTCGTTCCTCAGCACCGCGCAGTCGGTGACCACCACGCTGACCATCCTGCTCGCCAGCGTCGCGGCCATCTCGCTGCTGGTCGGCGGCATCGGCGTGATGAACATCATGCTGGTGTCGGTCACCGAGCGCACCGGCGAGATCGGGCTGCGCAAGGCACTGGGCGCGACGCCCGCCGACCTGCTCCGCCAGTTCCTCGTCGAGGCGTCGACGCTCAGCTTCGTCGGCGGCCTGCTCGGCGTCGGCGCGGGACTGCTCGCCGGCCTGCTCATCCCCCACTTCACCACCATCGGCGTGACCATCACGGCCACGCCCGTGCTCATCGCCGTTGCGGTTGCGGCCGGTGTCGGCCTGATCTTCGGCGTCTACCCGGCGGCGCGCGCCGCTCGGCTCGCTCCCATCGAGGCGCTGCGCGCGCAGTGACCGTGCATCTGCGGATGAGGCATCCACACATGAGACGTGCATCCATGAATCGGACGTTCCTGGCCGCAACCGGCGTGCTCGGCACCCTCGCCCTGGCCGCGTGCGGCAGCGGCGCCACCGCCAGCACCGGGACGTCCTCCGGCTCGGCGAGCCCGTCGCCGAGCGGCAGCGCCAACGCGCGCCGCGGCGGTGGCACCGCCGGCGAGCTGGTCAAGGTCAACGGCACCACGCTGGTGCTCAACACCACCGGCGGCGACGTCAGCGTCGACGTCAGCGGCAGCAGCCTAGTGGTCAGCAAGACGCGCACCGGTACCGTCGCCGACGTCGTCGCCGGCATGTGCCTGACCGCCAGCGGCCAGAAGGACTCGGCGGGCGTGCTCACCGCCAGCACCGTGCAGCTCCGCGCCAAGGTCAACGGCACCTGCAACGCTCCAGCGGGCGGACCCGGTGGACCCGGCGCCCCCGGCGGCACGCCCGACCCGTCCGGCACGCCACGGCCCAGCCGCACGCCGCAGCCGGGCGTGGTGCCGCCGGCCTTCGCCCGCGGTGAGGTCACCAAGGTGGCCGGGACCGCGGTGACCCTGCAGGACGCGACGGGCACCGCTGTGAGCATCACCGTGCCCACCACCGTGCAGGTGGGGGTGACCGACACCATCGCCAAGACCGACCTGTCGGTGGGCGACTGCGTGCTGGCCACCGGGCAGAAGGACAGCAAGGGCGTGGTGGCAGCGCGCTCGGTCAGCGTGGTTCCCGCGGGCCCGTCGGGCTGCTTCACCGGGACCGGCCCTGGCGCGGGCGGTGGCTTCGGCCGCGGCTTCGGCGGCGGCGGCTTCGGCGGCGGCGGCGGTGGCGGCGGCGCAGCGGGAGGCCCGCCTGCAGGGGCGTGACAAACTACGCTGGACATGCGCCTGCTCGTGGCCGAGGACGACACCGCCCTGCGCGAGGTCCTGGTGCAGGGCCTCGAAGAGGCGGGCTACGTCGTCGACGCCGTCGACCGTGGTGACGACGCCATCGACCGGCTGCGCTTCTACGAGTACGACGTCGCCGTGATCGACTGGCGCATGCCCGGCGCCGCCGGCATCGAGGTGGTCGAGTGGGCGCGGCGCAACCAGCGCCCCACCGCGCTGCTCATGCTCACCGCGCGCGACACCGCGCACGACCGCATCCAGGGCCTGGAAACCGGCGCCGACGACTACCTGGTCAAGCCCTTCGACTTCGGCGAGCTGATCGCCCGCATCCGTGCGCTGCAGCGCCGCCCGCGCGCCGTCGACGGACCCGTGATCGCGCGCGGCGCGCTGTCGCTGGATCCGCGGCGGCGCGAGTGCGCGGTGCACGGCGCCCCGCTGTCGCTGACGGTCACCGAGTACCGTATCCTCGAATTGCTGATGCGCCGCTCCCCGTCGGTGGTCGACCGCGGCACCATCGCCGAGCACGTCTGGAGCGACGAGACCGACCCGCTGGGCAGCAATGCCATCGACGTGCATCTCTCGCGGCTGCGCGGCAAGATCCCCAACGCCGGGGTGCGCATCGTCACCGTGCGCGGGGCGGGCTACCGGCTGGAGGACGCATGAGCCAGCGCCTCCATCGTGTGCGCACCGAGTCGCTGCGCGTCGCGCTGATCGCCACGGTCATCGTCGCCGTGGTGTACCTCGCCATCTCCGCGGTGGTGGTGCTGCTCGCCGAGCGCAACCTGGTCGGCGAGATCGACACGCGGCTGACCAACTCGCTGACCCGCTTCGTCAGCGAGCCCAACCGGCTGCGTCCAGGCGGGCCGGTTCGCGACCTCCCGGGCGCTCCCCGCTTCGGCGCGCCGCTGCTGATCTGGCAGGTGCAGCCGGACGGCACCGTGATCAGCCCCAACACCACCGCGACGCTGCCCGGCAACGCCACCGGCGCCACCGGTGCGCGCACGGTCTCCATCGGCGGCACCGACGTGCGCGTCGCCGGCGCCACCGTCAACGGCACTCACGTGGTGGTCGGCGAGACCATGGACAACGTCGCCCAGTCGCGCTCCAACGTGCTCCGCGCGGAGATCATCGTGGCGCCCATCCTGCTCGCCGCCGTGTTCCTCGGCGCGCTGGCCATCGGCCGCCGCGTCGCCTTCCCCATCGAGCTGGCCAGGGTGCGCCAGATGGAGTTCACCGCCGACGCCTCGCACGAGCTGCGCACCCCCCTCTCGGTGATCGAGGCGCAGACCAACCTGGCGCTGCGCCAGGAGCACGACATCACCTGGAACCGCAAGGCATTCGAGCGCATCGACACCGAGAGCAAACGCATCCGCCGGCTGGTCGAGGACCTGCTGTGGCTGGCCCGCTTCGATGCCACCCACGGCTCTCCCCACGCCGAGCACGTCGATGTCGGCGCCATCGCCTCGCAGGCGGTCGAACGGTTTGCCGGCGTCGCCGAGGCGCGCCAGCTCAGCCTGCGCGTGCGCACCGCGGGCGAGGCGCTGGTGGTGCACGCGCCGCCGGAGTGGCTCGACCGCCTCCTCGGCGTGCTTCTCGACAACGCCTGCAAATACTCGCCGCAGCAGGGCAGCGTCGAGGTGACCGTTCGTGCCGAAGCCGGCCGGATCCGTCTCTCCGTCGAGGACACCGGCCCCGGCATCCCCGTCGCCGAGCGGCCGCGCATCTTCGACCGCTTCCACCGCGCCACCGACAGCCCCGGCGGCGCCGGCCTGGGCCTGGCCATCGCGGACGCCGTGGTGCGCGCCACCGGCGGACGCTGGGAGATCGGCGACTCCGCCGCCGGCGGCGCCGCCATGACGGTGACCTGGCCGCGTGCCCTCAGCGGTCCCCGCGAGCCGGCGATCCGACCAGCCGAAACGCCCGCCACCTGAGCGCGTGCACGTCGGCCACCTCGGCGTCGAGGTCGCCGTAGCGTGACTCCGCGCAGCGCGCCAGCTCGTCGCATGCGGCGTCGCGGGTGGCGTCGTCGAGGGTCCAGGTGTGCGAGTACCAGTTGGCGCGCAGGCGATCGAGCCAGGTGCGCAGGGTGGTGCGGCGCTCGACGCTGAACGGTCCCAGCGGCCGCGCTTCGAGGCCCTGCTCCGCCATGAAGGCGTCGAGCTCGGCCGCGTCGCGCACCCCGGCACGCAGCGAGCGGCCGACGATGCGCTCCAGCTGCGTCGAGAGTTCGAGGTTGAGCTCGCTGCGGCCGTCGGGGTCGATGAGCAGCACGCCGCCGGGGCGCACCGCGCGCAGCAGCTCGTGCACCGCGGTGCGCCAGTCGCGCAGCAGGTGCAGGATCAGCGAGGCGATCGCCGCGCCGTAGACGCCGTCGCCGACGGGCAGATGGGTGGCGTCGGCACGGCAGACCCACACGGGTGCCGCGTCGGCGGGCTGCTCCTCGCCCTTGCGCAGCAGCTCGGCGAGCATCGAGGTGGCCACGTCGACGCCGTGCACCTCGATGCCACGCGCCGCCAGCGGCAGGGCGATCCGCCCTGTGCCGACGCCCATTTCGAGCACTGGACCGCCACCCGCCGCGCGGATCTCCATGGCCAGCGCGGCGACGACGCCGTCGAGCACCGGTGCGGGCAATCCGCGGGTGTCGTCGTAGAAGGCGACGGTGCGGTCGAAGCTGTAGGTATGAGTCATGAGAGGGGGGCGGGCCGGGTCCATTGTGCGGACCCGGCCCGGGGTGCCTGTGTGTGGTGGCCTCAGCCGGTGACGGCCTTGCCGGCGAAGTCGTTGGTGAAGGTCTTGGCCAGGTCGACGCTGGTGCCCTTCATGCTGGGCACGTACTTGACCTCGATGTCGTTGACCAGCTTGGGCCCACCGGCAGGCATCTTGCCGTCGGTGGTGAAGGACGACTTCTGGCCGGCGAGGGCGGTGATGTACGCCTGCTTGTCGGTCGAGTAGTAGTCGGCCGGCATCTGGTCGGTGATGGTCGCGGCGCTGTTGTTGGCGATGTACTTGAGCGCCTTGACGTAGGCGTTGACCAGGCGCTGCACGGTGTCCTTGTTCGAGTTCACCCAGTCCACCTTGGCGAACACCGAGATGAACGGGTAGTCGCCGCCGAGGGCGGCGCGGGTGGCCTCCGGGGTGCGCATGTCGACGAGCACCTTGCCGACGCCCTGGCTGATCAGCGTGCCGATGGTGGGCTCGGTGGTCATGCCCGCGTCGATCTTGTGGTTCTTCATGCCGGCGATGAAGGTCTGGCCGGCGCCGACGGGGATGAAGCTCACCTGGTCGGGGGTGATGCCGGCGCGGCCGAGGACGGCCATGCTCAGCGTGTGCGTGCCCGAGCCGAGCGAGGTGACGCCGAGGGTCTTGCCCTTGAGGTCGGCCACCGTCTTGATGCCGGTCTGGGTGGCGTCGACCATCTCCGCCTCACCGGGCGCGAGCTGCAGCTGGGCAACGGCTTCGAGGAACTTGCCCTGCGGCTGCACCTCCTGGGTGTGGTTGTACGAGCCCGAGGCGAGGTCGACGTTGCCGGCGAGCACCTCCTGCTCGGCCGACTGGCCCGAGGCCTCGTCGATCAGGGTGACGTCGAGGTTCTGCTCCTTGAAGTAGCCGAGGCGCTGGGCGAGCATGTTGGGCAGGTAGATCTGCTTGTTGAGTCCGCCCACCATGATCTTCAGGCTGACCGGCGCGGGTGTGCTGGCGGCGCCGGCTCCGCCGCTCGGGGTCGTCGTGTTGTTGCTGCTGCCGCAGGCGGCGAGCAGCCCCACCGTTGCCAGCCCGAGGGCCGCGTGCTTGGTGGTCAGGCGCATTGTCGTGAACTCCTCCAGACCGATTTGATGAACGTGTCGCGAGTTGCGTGTGGCTAGATGTGGACGTCGACCGACTGGTTGGGCCGCCAGCGCACGAGACGGTTCTCCGCCGCGGTGACGCAGGCCTCTGCGGTCAGCGCCACCACCGCCAGCAGCACCATGGCCGCGAACACCCCGTTGGCGTTGAAGGTGTTCTGCGACGACGAGATGAGCAGGCCGATGCCCTCGGTGGAGCCGAGGAATTCGCCGACAACCGCGCCGATCAGGGCGAAGCCGAAGGCGGTGTGCAGCGAGGCCAGGATCCACGACATCGCCGACGGCACGATGACTCCCTGGATGACGCGGCGCCGGTCGGCGCCGAGCAGGCGCGCGTTGGCGAGCAGGTTGGGATCCACCTCGCGCACGCCCTGGTAGGCGTTGAAGAAGACCACGAAGAACACCAGCACCAGCGCCAGCGCCACCTTCGAGGTCATGCCCAGACCCAGGGCGATGGTGAAGATCGCGCCCAGCACCACGCGGGGAATCGCGTTGAGCGCCTTGATGTAGGGCGCCAGGATGTCGGCGAGCAGGCGATTGGTGCCCAGCAGCACGCCGGCGACGACGCCGAGCACCATGCCGAGCCCGAAGCCGAGCAGCGTCTCCTCGAGGGTGACCACCACCTGCTTCCACAGCGGCCCCTGCGCGGTCCCGTCGGTGATCCACTTCTGCAGCTGGGTGACGATGCCGGTGGGCTGGCCGAAGTTGAACTTGTCGACGAAGCCGGTGGCGGTGGTCAGCTGCCAGGAGCCGACGATCACGATGCCCAGCACCACGCGCAGGATGTTGACCACGATGCGCCGCTTGCGGATGCGCAGCTTGGCGCGCAGCAGCTGCTCCTCCTCGGTCATCGTCGCGGGGACGTGGAGCGCGCTGTCAGCCAGCATGCTTCTGCCGCTCGTAGCTGACCAGCACCTCTTCGCGCAGGTCGTTCCAGATGGTTTCGTAGATGCGCACGAACTCGGGCAGGAAGCGGATCTCCGAGACGTTGCGCGGACGCGGCAGGTCGATGCGGTAGCTGCTCTTCACCCGTCCCGGTCCCGCGGTCATCACGAAGACACGGTCGGCCAGCGCGATCGCCTCCTCGAGGTCGTGGGTGACGAACACCACCGACGCCGAGGTTGCCGACCACAGGGTCAGCAGCTCGTTCTCCATCAGCGTGCGCGTCTGCACGTCGAGCGCCGAGAAGGGCTCGTCCATGAGCAGGATGCGGGGATGGTTGATCAGCGTCTGCGCCAGCGAGACGCGCTTGCGCATGCCGCCGGAGAGCTGGTGCGGGTAGCGGTCCTCGAAACCGGTGAGCCCGACGCGCGCGATCCAGTCGCGCGCCTCCGCCCTGGCCTCGGCGCTGCTCTTGCCGCGGTAGCGCGGACCCACCGCGATGTTGTCGAGCACGGAGCGCCAGGGAAACACCGCGTCGGTCTGGAAGACGTAGCCGACCTCGCGGTTGATGCCGTGCACCGGCGCCCCGTCGACCTCGACGCTGCCGCCGCTGGGCCGGCTGAGTCCCGCGATCAGGCCCAGGGTGGTCGACTTGCCGCAGCCGGTGGGACCGACGACGGTGCAGAACTCACCGGGGGCGATCTCCATGTCGACGTCGCGGATCGCGGTGTAGATGCCGCCGTGCGCGGTGGCGAAGCGCTTGGTGACACCGGCGAGGCGGATCGCCGATCCCGACGACGCCGCCACCGATTGCACTGCCACGCTGCCGGTCCCTCTCTGCATCGCGACGCCCTGCGGCGCCAGTACCGGATTGACCATGGGCGGAACTGTGCGGCGCGCCCGATGCGCTGTCGATCCTTGTGGTCGTATGGTGGATTTCCGTCATTGGCGCCCTTTTGGTCGTTCTGGTCGCCGCACGGACTGCACAGAAACGACTGGCGTCGCGCACAGCCGTGCGATACTCGGCGGGCCATGGCAGTGCCCGCAGGTTGGAGGCGGCTTGGATTGGGTCGCCGGTTGCGCAGGCCGCGGCTGACGCTCGCCTCCGAGATCCTCTCGCTGCAGCTGGTGATCATCCTCGGCGCCCTGGTCGTCGGCGTGGCCGCCTCGCTGTGGGTGGCGGCGCGCCACCTCGACGACGAGTACGGCCAGCGCGCCCTCTCGATCGCCAAGTCGGTGTCCGCGGTGCCCGCGGTGACCAGCGCGCTCGACGGCAGCGGGCCCAAGAACGCCGTGCAGCCGCTCGCGGAACGCGTGCGCACCTCCTCGGGAGCCACCTTCATCGTGGTCATGGACGCCGCCGGCGAGCGCCTCTCCCATCCCAATCCCGCCCTGCTGGGACAGCGCGTCGACGACTTCGGCGCCGCCATGGACGGGCGCGCCTGGATCGGCCACGACAACGGCAGCCTGGGTCCGTCGGTGCGCGCCAAGGCACCCGTGTTCGGCGGCAGCGGGCAGGTCATCGGCGTGGTCTCGGTGGGCTTCCGCGAAGACCTGGTGCAGGCAGCGCTGACCAGCGAGCTGCCCGCGGTGGGCATCACCCTCGGCTCCGCGCTGGCGCTGGCCGCGCTGGGTTCGTTCCTGCTGGCGCGACGGCTCAAGCGCAAGACGTTCGGGCTCGAGCCCGACGAGATCGGTCGCGTCCTGGAGCAGCGCGAGGCGATCCTGCACGGCATCCGCGAGGGGACGGTTGCCGCCGACCTGCGCGGCCGCATCACCCTGGTCAACGACGAGGCGCGCGACCTGCTCGGCCTCGACGCAACCTGCGTCGGCCGCCCCGTCGACGACGCGCTGCCCGGCGGACGCATCCGCGACATGCTCAGCGAGGGCAGTGCCGGCATCGACGAGATCGTCGTCAACGGTGACCGCGTGCTGGTTGCCAACTGCATGCCGGTGGCGGCGCGCGGCGGCGTGATCGGCTACGTGGTGACGCTGCGCGACCGCACCGAGATCGAGGGCGCGTTGCGCGAGCTGGATTCGGTGCGCGGCATGAGCGATGCGCTGCGCGCCCAGGCGCACGAGTTCAGCAACCACCTGCACACCCTCGCCGGTCTCATCGAGATGGGCCGCACCGACGAGGCGCTGCGACTCATCGACGCCGAGCGCACCTCGCAGCAGGAGCTGGCCGCCGGGGTTGCGCGGCAGGTCAACCATCCGATCCTGGGCGCGCTGCTGCTCAGCAAGTCGGTGGTCGCCGCCGAGCGTGGCATCGACTTCCAGCTCAGCGCCGACACCGACGTCGGCGGCGACCTCGGTGACGCCCGCAGCCTGGTGACCATCGCCGGCAACCTGGTCGACAACGCCTTCGACGCCGTCGCCGCCCTCCCCCACAACGCGGTGCGATCCGTGCAGCTCTCGATGCGCATCGAGGCCAACCTGCTGGCCATCGACGTGCGCGACTCCGGTGCCGGCATCGACCCCGCCCTGGGCGCCGCCATCTTCGACGAGGGCGTCACCAGCAAGTCGGCCAACGGACGGCAGCGCGGCCTCGGCCTCTCCCTGGTGCGCCACGCGGTGCAGCGCCGCGGCGGCGTCATCGACGTCGTCAACGACGGCGGTGCGCTGTTCCGCGTGCGGCTGCCGCTGCCGGCGGCGCCTGCCGCCGCCGAGGCCGAGGTCGCCGCGGCGGAGCTCTCCGTGCCGGTGCACCCCTCGCGATGATCCGCACCCTTGTCGTCGAGGACGACTTCCGCGTCGCCGAGCTGCACCGCGACTACACCGAGCGCGTCCCCGGTTTCACCGTTGTGGGCACTGCAACAACCGGTGCTGAGGCCTTGGCGCTCGCCGCCACGCTCTCCCCCGACCTGCTGCTCCTCGACATCCACCTTCCCGACATCAGCGGCATCGAGGTGATCCGCAGCCTGCGGCAGCGCGGCCAGGCCGCCGACGTCATCGCCATCACCGCCGCCAAGGAGGTGGAGACGCTGCGCGCGGCCATGCAGGGCGGCGTCGTCCACTACCTGGTCAAGCCGTTCCGCTTCGCGGCGTTCGGCGAACGGTTGCGCACCTACGCAACCGCGCGGGAGCGTCTCTCGCGACTCAGCGAGGCCGACCAGCGCGAGGTCGACCGCCTCTTCGCGCTGCTGCGCAGCGGCGCGGCCGAGGAGCTGCCCAAGGGACTGGCGCCGGCGACGCTGGACCTCGTCGTCCGCGCACTGCGCTCCGCGGGCTCGGCGATCTCCGCCGAGGACGTCGCCACCGCCGCGGGGCTCAGCCGCGTCACCGCCCGCCGCTACCTCGACCACCTCGCCCAGAAGGGACAGGTCGAGCTGCGCATGCGCTACGGCGGACCCGGACGTCCCGAGCACCGCTACCAGCTGATCGCCGGCTGAGCGCCGCTAGTGGTGGCCGCTGCCGCCGCTGATCGCCTGCGGCGGGCCCTGCCGCGGGGGGACGGTCACCGCGCCGCTCCCGGGGGGAACCAGCGGCGCCGTCGCGGCGCCCTGCGAGGAGCCGTCGGACGGCAGCGTGGTCCCGTCGGCGCCGGTGCCGGTGGTGCTCGGATCCGCCGCGGGCGCCGAGGTGTCGGTGGTTCCCGCCGCCGCGGTGGTGCTGGCCGCGGTCACCGCCAGGGCGCCGCCGATGCCGCCCACGCCGGCCAGGCCCGCCACGGTGCTGGCCAGGAGGATGCCGCGGCGGCGGCGCAGTGCGTCGTCTCGGTGGTCGGGGGTGCGCCGCTGCGGGGGCTGGATCATCGACGCCTCATGGTCGCCGCCCAGGATGCCAGACGCACCTCATCGCCGCCTCACAGGCGCCTCAGAGTTGGCTGGGACTCTCGCCGTCTGCAGGCGCAGGGCGAGCACCGGGCAGTTGGCCACGGCCCGGCGGGCGTGGTTCATGAGGTGCGCCGGGACGGGACCGGGGGCGAGGATCGGGTAGCCCCAGTCGTCGAGCGCGATCATCTCGGGGAAGAGCTCGTGGCAGAGGCCGCGGCCGTCGCAGCGGATGCGGTCGACGGCCAGCTCGCTGTGCCGGGCCATCAGGCCACTCCCTGGCGTGCCTGCGCGGGGCGTGCCTCGCAGCCGCGCCGGGCCGCGTGGCGGGCGAAGTCGACGTCGAAGGTCCGCAGCGCCGAGCCCACCAGGACGGCGGCCCCGTCGGGGTGGCGGCAGGCGCCGCGCCCGGCGAGCTGGCCGCTCCAACGCTGCACGCGCTGCAGGTCGCCGTCGCGGGCGGCGTTGTGGGCGAGGCGGTCGACCGCTTCGGCGATGGCCCGCAGCCCGAAGACGCAGGGACCGCACTGGCGTGCGCTCTGGTCGGCGAGGTAGGCGACGATGCGCGCCGTCTCCTCGACGCCGCAGCGCCCGGCGGGCAGGACGGCGATCACGCCGGAGCCCAGGGCCATCCCCTGGGAGCGCAGCCAGGCGGCGTCGACGGGCGCCTCCCAGGCCTGCTCGGAGCTGACCCAGCCGCCGAAGTAGCCTCCCAGCAGCACCGCGTCGCCGGGATCGCTGGCGCCGCCAGCACGCGCGATCGCCTCGCCGACGGTCGACCCCATGGGCACCTCGACCACGCCACGCCGCTGCACGGCGCCGCTGACGGTGAGCAGCGCGGTGCCGGAGGAGGTGCCGGCGCCCAGGCCGCGGAACCACGCGTCGCCGTAGCGGGCGATCAGCGCGGTGTGGGCCAGGGTCTCGACGTTCTGCACCAGGGTGGGGCGGCCGCCGATGCCGCGCTCGTAGACGCGCGGCGGCGTCGCGGTGGGCAGGGCGACGCCGGCCTCGACGAAGTGGACGGCGGCGCTCTCCTCGCCGGCGACGTAGCGGGCGGGCGAGGCGACCAGGCGGGTCATACGCCGCTCGGCCCGGGGACGCTCGGCCAGGGCCTCGCGCATCGCCGCGACCGCGGCACCGTGGGCGGCGCCGACGTAGAGCACGGCGTCGCGGGCGCCCACGGTCTGGGCGGCGAGGGCGACGCCGTCGAGGACCAGGTGGGGACGGCGCTCCATGAGCAGGCGGTCCTTGTGGCTGAGCGGCTCGCCCTCGGCGCCGTTGGCCAGGATGGCCGCGTCGCCACGGGCGCGCTGCGCCACGCTGCGCCACTTGGTGGCGACCGGGAAGGCGGCGCCGCCGCGACCGAGCAGGCCGCTGCGCTCCAGGGTTTCGAGAGCGTGCGCATTGCCCGGCGGCAGGGCACCGAGCCGCGCCAGGTGCGCGTCGAGGTGCTCCATGCCCGCTTCGAGCGGGGGGCCGGAGAGCAGCGACGGCCCGGCGCTCATCGCTCGCCGCCCGCGGTGCGGACGGCGGCGCGCTTCTCCGCGGCGAGCGGGTCGCCGGGACCCGCCTCCAGGCGCCAGACCAGGGAGCCGGCCACGGTGGCGACGCAGGCGATGGTGATCGCCAGCGACCAGATGGTGAAGGCGTCGGTGCCCGTGCCCAGCCCGTGCACCACGGCGGCCGGCCAGAGCGCGTACGACGCCCAGTGCACACCGCGCCACACCCGGGCGCCGATGTGCTTGCGCAGCAGGCTGGTGGCGACCACGGCGAGCAGCAGGTAGAGGCTGATGGTGCCAAGGCCGAGCCAGAAGGGGCGGTAGTAGGAGCCGAAGGGAACGGCCACCGCGGTCAGCCCCAGGTGGGTGAAGGGGTCGACCACCGCGGTGACGATGTGCAGGGCGAGGAAGACCAGGGTCATCAGGGCCAGGTCGCGGTGCACCGCCGCGGTGAGGAAGCGCGGCCAGGACCTGCCCTCGACACGCAGCCGCGCCAGCACGCCGAGCACGACCACGGCGGTGAGGAAGACGAGGCTGACCAGGCCGGCGGCGCGAGCCGTGTACCAGAGCAGCATGTCGTTCATGTGCTGCAACTCTGCGGGCTCGGCCTCTCACGCACCTGGGAGCATCCTTGGAGAATGCTGAGAGAGCCCGCACCCTCGGTGGCTTCTCAACAGTCTCTGAGGAATCTCCCAGGAACCAGGGGGAACATGGCGCCCATGACCGACACCTCCGCCCGCGTACTGGTGGTCGACGACGAGCAGTCGATCACCGACCTGGTGGCCATGGCACTCAAGTACGAGGGGTTCACCGTCCAGACGGCGCCCACCGCACGGGCAGCCCGCCAGGCCGTGCTCGACTTCCGGCCGGCGCTGATCATCCTCGACGTGGGCCTGCCCGACCAGGACGGCTTCACCCTGGTGCAGAAGCTCATCGCCGACGGCATCAAGGTCCCCGTCATCTTCCTCACCGCGCGCGACGCCACCGAGGAGAAGGTGCGCGGCCTCACCGTCGGCGGCGACGACTACGTCACCAAGCCCTTCAGCATCGAGGAGCTGGTGGCCCGCATCCGCGTCGTGCTGCGCCGCCACAACCCCAACGGGCACGAGGAGAACGGCCGCCTGGTGCTGGCCGACCTCGAGCTCGACGACGTCACCCACGAGGTGCTGCGCAGCGGCCACGCCGTGGAGCTGACCCGCACCGAGTTCCGCCTGCTTCGCTACCTGCTGACCAACTCGGGACGCGTGCTCACCCGGGCGCAGATCCTCGACCACGTCTGGGACTACGACTTCGGCGGCGACGCCAGCGTGCTCGAGACGTACATCTCCTACCTGCGCCGCAAGGTGGACAAGACCGACCCGCAGCTGATCCACACCGTGCGCGGCGTGGGCTACGTGATGCGCGTCCCGCGGAGCGCCTGACGCACCAAATGTCGCTGCGACTGCGGCTGCTCGTCACCCTGGTCCCGCTGTTCATCCTGGGACTGGTTGCGGCCGACTTCGGCACGTTCACCGCGCTGCAGTCGTTCCTGGTGTCGCGGGTGGATGCCCAGCTGCTGTCAGGACATCCGGCCATGGCCAGCGCGGTGCAGGGACGCGGCTTCGGACACGACGCGCAGGCGCCGCAGCTGCCCCTGCACACCTGGACCGAGCTGGTCGATCCCAGCGGCAAGGTGATCGCAGGCCCCGTCTGGCTGGACCTGCTCAACCAGCCGCCGGACACCACCTCGCACCCGCTGCTGCCCGCGACGCTGCCGACGCCGCCGCCCGCCAAGCCCACCTACATCACCGTCGCCGGGTCGGGAGCGATCGGTCATTACCGCGTCATCGTCGACAACGAGCAGGGCAACTTCCTGATCGTCGCCGCGCCGATGGACGACGTGCAGTCGACCCTCGACCGCCTGCTGGTGCTGGAGGTGGGCGTCAGCGGCGGCGTCACCATCGTGCTGCTGGTGGCGACGTGGCTCATCGTGCGCCGCGGCCTGCGCCCGCTGCGGCGCATGGGCGAGACGGCGCGGACCATCGTCGCCAGCGACCTGAGCAGCCGGATCGAGCCGGCCAACGAGCGCACCGAGGTGGGGCAGCTGGGCCTCGCCCTCAACACCATGCTCGACCAGCTGGAGGCTGCCTTCGCCGAACGCGCCCGCACCGAGCAGAAGCTGCGCCACTTCGTCTCCGACGCATCCCACGAGCTGCGCACGCCGCTGACCTCGATGCGCGGCTACGCCGAGCTGCTGCGCCGCAATCCCGACATGAGCAGCGACGACATCGTCCTGGCCATGCGCCGCATCGAGGCCGAGGCGCAGCGCATGGGCATCCTCGTCGACGACCTGCTGCTGCTCGCCAGGCTCGACCAGGGCCGCCCCCTGGAGCGCCGTCCCGTCGACCTCGACGCCATGGTGCGCGACGCCTACTCGGACGCGCGCGTCACCGATCCGCGGCGCACCATCAGCCTGCGCGTGCTCGCGCCGCTGGTGGTCACCGGCGACGACCTGCGCCTGCGCCAGGCGCTGGGCAACGTGCTGCGCAACGCCCTGGTGCACACCCCGCCGGGCACACCGGTCGAGATCGAGCTGCGTCCCGACGACGGCCACGCGGTGCTGGAGGTCGTCGACCACGGGCCCGGTGTGCCGGCCGGCCACGCCGAGCGCATCTTCGAGCGCTTCCACCGCGCCGACCCGGGACGCAGCCGCGACCAGGGCGGCAGCGGGCTGGGCCTCAGCATCACCGCGGCGATCGTCGGCTCCCACGGCGGCACGGTGAGCGTGCATCCGACGCCCGGCGGTGGTGCCACGTTCCGCATCGAGCTGCCCCTGGCGGCCGACGTGGTCGTGCCCGCGGCCGATCCCGCGCCCGCCGAATCGCCCGTCTCCGAACCCGCGACGCCCAAGCCCGCGTGACGCTCGCACAAAGCGCCACAGCGAACGTTTGGGCGTGGCGCCCGTGGGATGCGAACTTGCGCTGCCGTCATGCTTCTGACATCAGCCGGTCCCCAGGATGGGGTCATGGAGGCACAGAGGCAGCCCACACCATGTCGCAAGCAGACGCCTTCAACCGCCCGCCGACCACTCCACTTCTCGCCAGCGCGGACGACATCGAAGCTCGCATGCTGCAGCGCTTTCACCGCTGGGCCCAATTCGCCGCGGCCGTCCGCGACGCGGCGCGACGAGACGACTCCTCGGCACGGCTCGACGCCGTCCTGCGCCGCGCCGTCCCCTGATCTCTTGCCACTACCGCCGGAGGTGACACTCGTGGAACAGCACCTGCTCGTCGGCGAAGATCCCGACACCCGCGACCTGGGGGAGATCCGTCACTGGATCCGCGTCTACACCCAGGCGTGGAAGACGGCTCGCCGCGCCGGGTTGCTCAACGCCGCGCACCGCTTCCGCCGCCGCCTCGAGTTCTGGACGACTCGCCACGCCGACCTGATGGCCCGCCCCGCCGCCTTCGAAGTCGTCCCCGGAGGCCTCAGCCTGCTGCGCTGACGCGGGCCGGGTCGTTGCGCAATCGCGCGATCATCAGTGCCCCAGGGCCGAGGCGACCGCGCGCCCCGCGAGCAGGAGCAGGCTGGCGAGCACGTAGCCGCGCAGCGCCACCATGGCGATGACGCGGCCGCGCGTCCACACCGGACGGCGCAACTCGGCGAGCGGCGGCGTGCGCCACGTCGCGCGGTCGAGATCCTCGGCGATGTGCCGCGGCGGACGCCGTGGCATCACCACCACCTCGCTGGCGCTCAGCACCCGCAGTCGCGCAGTTTCAGCCATCTGCGGCAGCAACCTGCGAACCCTGCGGCGCGCCGCCGTGGCGCCGGCGGCGACGCCGAGCAGTCCCGCCGCCGCGACACCACCGAGCACCGTCCCCACCGCGCGGACCGGCGCCGCCGGGAAGAGCGCCGTCACCACCAGCATCGCCGAGAGGGCAAGCAGGCCGGCGATGCAGGCCGCCGTGATCGCGTTGTGCCATCGCCCGTTCACCCATGGACCAAGCACCGCGGTGTCGTTGCAGAGCAGCAGCATGAAGGTCGCGGCGCCGGGCAGCAGCAGGCCGGCGAGCACCTGCACCGCGGTGGTGGTGAAGCCCAGGGGCAGACTGGGGACAAGCACCACGCCGGCGGCGAGGGCGACCAGGCCGACGGTCACCGCGTAGAACATCGGCGCCTCGCCGGGGGTGCGGTGCAGCGAGTGGCGAGCCCCGCTGACGTCGCCGAGGGCGTACGAGGTGGCCAGGGTGACTGCCGCAGCGCCGAGCACCGCGCCGTCGAGCAGCAGCAGGGCGAGGACGTTGCCCATCGAGCTGCCCAGCCGCGTCCCGACGGTGGCGAGCACGCCACCGACGTCGCGCGCGGCTGCGTCCGGCCCCCCGGAGAACGCCGCCGCGCTGACCACGATCACCGCGGCGGCGCCGGCGAGCATGAGCAGCGTCCCCAGCGCAGTGTCGAAGCGCGCGTAGCCCATCCACCGCGGGGTGATGCGCTTGTCGACCACCAGCGACTGCTGGAAGAACAGCTGCCACGGGGCCACCGTGGTGCCCAGCAGGGCGACGACCAGGACCACGGGTGAGTGCAGCGCGCTGCCGCCGGACACGACCCCGGCCGCGCCCGGGTGCCCAGCGGGCTGGGCCAGGAAGAGCACTGGCAGAAGGGCCACGTCGAGGGCGACCAGCAGGTACATCACCCGCTCCCAGCGCCGGAAGCCACCTCTGAGCGCGGCCACGATCAGCACGGCGGCCGACCCCGCCACGGCGGCGGCCGGGGGGAGGCCCAGGTGCTCCGCGGCGATGCGCACGCCGATGAACTCGGTGAGCAAGGTGAGCAGGTTGAGGACCAGCAGGTCGCCCAGGGAGAACGCGCCCCACAGCCTGCCGAAGCGCTCGAAGATGAGCCGGGCGTGGCCCACCCCGCTGACCGCGCCCAGCCGGGCCGCCATCTCCTGGTTGAGGAAGAGCACCACCCCCAGCGGCAGGAGCACCCAGAGCAGGCCGAGGCCGCGCTCCTGGCCCGCCTGGGCGTACGTGGCCACGCCGCCGGCGTCGTTGTCGGCGATCAGGGCGAGCAGCCCGGGACCCATGACCGCGGCGAGGACGGCGAGCCGTCGCCGCCGGGTGCGCGCGGGCCAGAGCTGGCGCCATCGCAGGCTTCCGAAGGCTCCGCGGATGTCGCCCAGGTGGGCCTCGTCGACCACCGCCGACTCGGTCGGTGCCTCGTACATGGGGCCAGCCACGAGCACACCATGACACGGACCAGGGTGCGGGTGACCTATGCTTGCGCCGATGCGCAACCCCCGCGGTCCGCGGACGCCCGACCGACCGCGGGGAGAGGTGAGGCGGACCATCCACCTCAGCGACGTGCGCCGCGCCCGTGAGTTGATCGCGGGTGTCGACCACGAGGTGGTGGCCGACTTCTTCGCCGCTCTCGCCGATCCCACCCGCCTGCGCATCGTGCACGTCCTGCTGCAGCAGGAGATGTGCACCAGCGACCTGGCCACCACCCTGGGGATCGCCGAGCCGCTGGTCTCCCAGCACCTGCGCATCCTGCGCACCCTCGACCTGGTCACCTCGCGTCGCGCCGGCCGGCTCGTCTACTACAGCGCCCGCAGCCGCGAGGTGGGCAGGGTGCTGGGCACGGCGCTGCGCTTCCAGGACGCCGACGCGGGCATCGCGAGCCTCGGCCGGCCCAGCGCGGCGGGCAGCCCGGTCACCCGGGGCGCGTAAGGGGAAAGCGCCGTCGCGCGGGGCCGCGCGATCGTGACCCGTTCCCCGCGTCCCGCCTGACGCCGGCGACCTGGCCGCGGCGTGGCGCCCGGCCACTGCGGCCGTCGACGCCGTAAAGATCGTTCTCGCAACGTTCACGCTTGGCGGCCCAAGCTGGCGCCATGCCGACTGACCTGCTGATGGTCCTCATCCTGGCCGCACTGGCGACGCTCAGCTTCGCCTACGTGGCGGCGCTGGGGAAGCTCTGATGCTGACGGGCTACATCGTCGCCTTCGTCATCGCCATGCTGGTCACGATCTACCTGCTCGTGGCCCTGCTCTTCCCTGAGCGGTTCTGACGATGGCGCTCGACCTCGTCGGCGTCGTCCTCACCCTGGTCGCGGTCGCCGCCGGCGCGTGGTTCCTCGGCGGCTACATGGTCAAGGTCTTCAACGGGCAGCGCGTCTTCCTCAGCCCGGTGGTGCGCCCCGTGGAGCGCGGCTTCTACCGGCTGAGCGGCATCGACGAGGAGAAGGAGCAGGACTGGAAGTGGTACCTGGTCGGCGTGCTGCTGATCAGCATCGTCAGCCTGGTCTTCACCTACGTCATCCTGCGCATCCAGAACCGCCTGCCGCTCAACCCCGCGGGCCAGCCGGCGGTGCCCGCCGACCTGTCGTTCAACACCGCGCTCTCCTTCACCACCAACACCAACTGGCAGAACTACGCGGGCGAGTCGACGATGAGCTACACGTCGCAGATGCTCGGCCTGGTGCTGCACCAGTTCCTCTCGGCGGCAACGGGCATCGCCATCGCGGTCGCGCTGGTGCGCGCGCTGGCGCGACGCAGCATGACCACCATCGGCAACTTCTACGTCGACGTGGTGCGCTGCGTTCTCTACGTGCTACTGCCCATCTCGGTGGTGCTGACGATCATCTTCGTCTCCCAGGGCGCCATTCAGAACTTCAGCGACTACACCATGGCGCACACCTTCGGCGGCGTGGTGCAG
Organism: Candidatus Dormiibacterota bacterium; assembly: GCA_035995545.1. GTDB lineage: Bacteria > Chloroflexota > Dormibacteria > Aeolococcales > Aeolococcaceae > DASRDZ01. Next base: position 30,176 of record DASYKI010000012.1, on the reverse strand, counting down.
ACCATCGCCCAGGGACCGGTGGCCTCGATGGAGGCCATCAAGAACCTGGGCACCAACGGAGGCGGCTTCTTCAACGCCAACTCGGCGCATCCCTTCGCCAACCCCAACGGCTTCACCAACCAGCTGACCATCGTCAGCGAGATCCTCATCCCCTTCGCGCTGACCGTGATGTTCGGCAAGATGGTCGGCAGCGTCAAGCAGGGACTGGCCGTTGCCGCCGCGATGGCCGTGATCATGGTCGGCATGGGTGCCTTCGTCATCCAGCAGGAGCAGAACGGCAACCCTGCACTGGCGAGCACCGGCGTCACCCAGCTGCGCACCGACCAGCAGGCCGGCGGCAACATGGAAGGCAAGTCGGTCCGCTTCGGGCCAGTCTACAGCGCCATGTTCAGCGACGTCACCACGTCGACCAGCACCGGCTCGGTGAACGCCTCGCACGACAGCTACACGCCGCTCGGCGGCCTGGTGGCCATGGCCAACATCCAGTTCGGCGAGATCACCCCAGGGGGTGCCGGCTCCGGCCTTTACGGGATGCTGGTCTTCGCCATCCTGGCGGTGTTCATCGCCGGACTCATGGTGGGACGAACGCCCGAATACCTGGGCAAGAAGATCCAGGCGCGCGACATCAAGCTGGCGGCGCTGGCGATCCTCATCCTGCCGCTCAGCATCCTCGGCTTCACCGCCGTGTCGGTGCTGGCGCCGTCAGGAAAGGTCGGTGCACTCAACCCCGGCGCGCACGGGTTCAGCGAGATCCTGTACGCGTTTTCGTCCACGACTGGCAACAACGGCAGCGCCTTCGCCGGCCTGTCCGGCAACACGCTCTACTACAACACCACCCTCTCCGCAGCGATGTGGCTGGGACGGTTCGTCTTCATCATCCCCGTGCTCGCCCTGGCCGGATCGCTGGTGCGCAAGAAGGTGGCGCCGGCCAGCGCGGGCACCTTCCCGACCGGCACGCCGCTCTTCGCCGGGCTGCTGGTCGGTGTCGTCCTCATCGTCGGGGCACTCACCTTCTTCCCGGCGCTCGCCCTCGGCCCGATCCTGGAGCACCTCCAGATCGGCGCCGGCCACCTGGCCCACTGATGTCGACCATGATGCTGGATCGCGAACCGAAGTCCAGGACCCGCCTGGTGAAGAGCGTGCTCGACCGCGAGCTGCTCATTCCCGCGCTGCGCGCGTCCTTCAGGAAGCTCGACCCGCGCTGGCAGGCGCGCAACCCGGTGATGTTCGTCGTCGAGGTCGGCGCCGTGATCACCAGCTATTACGCCATCGCCGGCCTCTTCGGCCACGGCGACGGCGACACCGGCTTCGTCGGCCAGGTGGCGCTGTGGCTTTGGTTCACCGTCCTCTTCGCCAACTTCGCCGAGGCGGCCGCCGAAGGACGCGGCAAGGCGCAGGCCAACGCGCTGCGGCGCACCCGCACCGAGACCATCGCGCGCGTGCTGCGCGGCGGCCTGGGCGGCCGTGAGGAGCGCATCCCCGCGCAGGAGCTGCGCAAGGGCGACATCGTGGTCTGCGAGGCCAATGACGTCATCCCCAGCGACGGCACCATCGTCGAGGGCATCGCCTCGGTCGACGAGTCGGCGATCACCGGCGAATCGGCACCGGTGATCCGCGAGGCGGGCGGCGACCGCAGCGCCGTCACCGGCGGCACCAAGGTGCTCAGCGACCGCATCGTCGTCGAGATCACCCAGAACCCCGGCGAGACCTTCCTCGACCGCATCATCGGGCTGGTCGAATCGGCGTCGCGGCAGAAGACGCCCAACGAGATCGCCCTCAACATCCTGCTCGCCGGGCTGACCATCATCTTCATGTTCGCCGTGGTCACCCTGCAGCCGTTCGCCAGCTTCCAGGGCGCGGCGGTGACGGTGACCGTGCTCATCGCGCTGCTCGTCTGTCTCATCCCCACCACCATCGGCGGTCTGCTCAGCGCCATCGGCATCGCCGGCATCGACCGGCTCATGCAGCGCAACGTCCTGGCCATGTCGGGACGCGCCGTCGAGGCCGCCGGCGACGTCGACACCCTGCTGCTCGACAAGACCGGAACCATCACCCACGGCAACCGCCAGGCCACCGAGTTCGTGCCCGCGGCGGGCATCGACATGGAGCGGCTGATCACCAGCGCCGAGCTGTCCAGCATCTCCGACGACACGCCCGAGGGCCGCTCCATCGTCGCCCTGGCGCGCCGCTACGGCGACCACACCAGCACCGTCGCGCAGAGCGAGCTGACCTTCGTACCCTTCTCCGCCTACACCCGGATGAGCGGCGTCGACATCGGCGAGCGCCAGATCCGCAAGGGCGCCGCCGACTCGGTGGCCAGGTGGTGCGGCTTCGAGCGCCTGCCCGGCGACGTGCAGGAGGTCGTCGACGGCATCGCGCGCGCCGGCGGCACCCCGCTGGTGGTCGCCGAGAACCGCGTCATCCTCGGCACCATCCAGCTCAAGGACATCGTCAAGACGGGCATCCGCGAGCGTTTCGAGGATCTGCGCCGCATGGGCCTGCGCACGGTGATGATCACCGGTGACAACCCCCTGACCGCGGCCGCGATTGCCAGGGAAGCCGGCGTCGACGACTTCCTCGCCGAGGCAACGCCCGAGGCCAAGCTGGAGCTGATCCGGCGCGAGCAGGAGGGCGGCAGGCTGGTGGCGATGACCGGCGACGGCACCAACGACGCGCCAGCCCTGGCGCAGGCCGACGTGGGCGTGGCGATGCAGTCGGGCACCCAGGCCGCCAAGGAGGCGGGCAACCTGGTCGACCTCGACAGCAACCCGACCAAGCTCATCGAGATCGTCGAGACCGGCAAGCAGATGCTGATGACCCGCGGCGCGCTGACCACCTTCAGCATCGCCAACGACGTGGCCAAGTACTTCGCCATCATCCCGGCGATGTTCCTGGCGGTCTTCCCCGAGCTGGGGGCCCTCAACATCATGCAGCTGCACAGCTCCAACAGCGCCGTGCTGTCGGCGGTCATCTTCAACGCGCTGATCATCGTCGCGCTGATCCCGCTGGCGCTCAGGGGCATCCGCTACCGTCCCGTCGGCGCCGCCGCCGTGCTCCGCCGCAACCTGCTGATCTACGGGCTCGGCGGCATCATCCTGCCGTTCATCGGCATCAAGCTGGTCGACGTGATCGTCGTCGGCCTGCACATGGTCTGAGGATCCATCGCACATGTTTCGCAAATTCCCGCGCGAGCTGCTCATCGCCATCCGCCTCACCCTGGTGCTGGCGGTGGTCACCGGGATCGTCTACCCGCTGGTGATGACCGGTGTCGCCCAGGGCCTGTTCCACGACAAGGCCAACGGCAGCCTGGTCACCGACAGGAACGGCACCGTGATCGGCTCCGCCCTGATCGGCCAGTGCTTCTACAGGACCGAGAAGGACAAGAGCGGCAACCTCGTCTACTCCACCACCAAGGACGACCAGGGCAACGTCGTCTTCGTCGCCGACACCCGCTACTTCCAGAGCCGTCCGTCGTTCACCGTCGACGCCGCCACCGGGCTGCCGCTGCCGTGCAACGCGGCAAACTCGGTCGGCAGCAACCTGGGGCCGGGCAATGCCGCGCTGATCAGCCGGGTCAAGGGCTACACCGACTACCTGTACAGCCTGGGGATCGCCGTCAACCCCGACGGCAGCAGGCAGCCGATGCCGGTCGACCTGGTCACCGGCGACTTCACCGGGTTCGATCCCGACATCACCGAGGCCGGGGCGCTGGCCCAGGTCGACATGGTGGCCAGGGCGCGCAAGATTGCACCGTCGCGTCTGCGCGATCTCGTGGCGATGCACGTCGACGGCCGATCCGCCGGCGTCTTTGGAGAACCGCACGTCAACGTGCTCTCGCTCAACAAGGCGATCGACGATGGAGCAGCGGGCTAGGCGCGGCACTCTTCGCGTCTATCTTGGCGCTGCCCCCGGCAGCGGCAAGACCTTCGCCATGCTGCGCGAGGGACGCACCCGCCGCGCCCAGGGCGAGGACGTGGTGGTCGGCTTCGTGGAGACCTACGGACGGCCGCGCACCGTCGAGGCCATCGGCAACCTCGAGGTGCTGCCGCGGCTACACGTCGAGTACCGCGGCACCACCCTGGACGAGATGGACCTCGACGCACTGCTGGCGCGCAAGCCCGAGGTGGCCCTGGTCGACGAGCTGGCGCACACCAACGCGCCCGGCGTGCGCCACGCCAAGCGCTGGCAGGACGTCGACGAGCTGCGCGACGCCGGCATCGACGTGGTCACCACCGTCAACGTGCAGCACGTCGAGAGCGTCAAGGACCTGGTGGAGTCGATCACCGGCATCCCGGTGCGCGAGACGGTGCCCGACCACGTCATCGACAGCGCCGGCGAGATCCACTTCATCGACATCGCCCCCGAGGCGCTGCGCAAACGCATGCGCCACGGCAACATCTACGCGCCCGACAAGATCGAGGCGGCGCTGGGCAACTTCTTCCGTCCCGGCAATCTCGGCGCGCTGCGCGAGATCGCCCTGCGCCTGGTGGCGCAGACCATGGGGACCGCGAACAGCGAGGTGCGTCCAGCGCCGCAGGACGTGCTCGTCGCAGTGTCAGGCGCGGCGACGTCGGAGTCGCTGATCCGCCTCGGCGCCCGCCTCGCCCGGCGCACCGACGGGATCTGCACGGTCGTCACGGTCTCGCCATGGCGCAGCGGCAGCGACGGCGCCGGCGTGGAGCGGCTGCGCACCGTCAGCGAGCAGGTCGGCGCCACCCTCCTGCAGCGCGACGCCAGCGATGTGGGCAGGGCGCTCACCGCCATCGCCCGCGAGGTGATGGCCCGGCACGTGGTCATCGGTGAGTCGCGCCCTCCGGCGTTGTTCGGCCGGTGGCGCGCAACCCTCGCCGACCGCATCATCGAGGACCTTCCCGACGTTCACGTGCACGTGCTCTCGCGCTTCGTCACCCGCGGGCAGCGCCAGGACGAGAGCGAACAGCGCCGGCCCGAACCCGACCAGCTGCTGCGCCGCCTGCACGCGGCCAGCGGTCGCCGCGCCTCGCTGCGCGTCTACTTCGGCTACGCGCGCGGCTGCGGCACCACCACGGCGATGCTCGACGAGGCCAGGCGCCGCGGGTTGCGCGGTACCGACGTGGTCGTCGCCGCAGTCCGGACCTATGAGCGCGCACCGTGCGAGGCGATGCTGGCCGGCATTGAGGTGCTGGGCGGGCGCCGCGGCGCGAGCGCACCGCGTCACTTCGACGTCGACGCACTGCTGGCCCGCAACCCGCAGGTGGCCTGCCTCGACGACCTGGCCCGGCTCAACGCCGGCGGCAGGCCGCTCGACGAGGTGCTGCGCCGCATCCTCGACGCCGGCATCACCATCATCGCAACACTGCACCTCACCGACCTGAGGAGCACCGTCGAGACCATGGGTCCGCTGCTCGGATACGGTGCCGACCACCCCACCGTCGACGACTCGGTGCTCGCCCTTGCCGACGAGATGGAGCTGGTCGACGTCACCCCCGCGGTGCTCACCGAGCGGCTTCGCCACGGCGCGATCCTGCCGCCGTCGCGCACCGCCAGCGCGCTGCAGACCGAGTTCCGTCCCCAGGTGCTCGCCGCGCTGCGCGAGATGGCGTTTCGCATCATCGCCGCGCACACCGACCGCCAGCTCGTCGCCTACATGCGCGAGCGCGGCATCGAACAGCCCTGGGAAGCGCGGCCGCGTGTCATGGCGTGCGTCCCGCCGCGGGCGGGGATGGAGGGCCTCATCCGCCTCGCCGCGCGTCTCGCCGAGCGACTCGACGCCGAGTTCAAGGTGGCCACGGTTCGCACCCGTCCGCGCTCCGACGAGGAGAAGCAGCTGCTCGGCCGCTACGCCGCGCTGACCCACCAGCTGGACGGTGAGTTCGTCACCCTGCGCCAGTCGTCGGTGCCTGCCGCGCTCGCCGGCTACGCCCGGCAGAACCTGGTGACCGAGATGGTGGTGACTCGCGGACGGCCCAACCGCCGCTTCCGCCGCAACGACCTGCGCGCGCTGATCCGCATGGTCAAGGGGATCGACGTGCACATCATCGCCGCCGGCGAGGGCTGAGGACTCGCGCCCTCAGCCCCCGCATCAGCGGGATGTGTCGTCAGAACGCGGGCTAGACGCTCCCGCGCAGTGTCTTGGTGGTACCGGAGCTGTGCGGCGTCCAGGTGGAGCCGCCGTTGCTGGTGACCAGGACCGTGCCGTGGTCACCGACGATGACGCCGTCGCTGCCGCTCACACTGGAGACGGAGCGCAGCTCGCGCGTGGTGCCGGACACCTGCTGCGCCCAGATGGACGGACCGGTCAGGGTGAGGATCACGCCGTTCTCGCCGACGACGTAGACCCCGCCCTCCGACGTGCCGATGCTGTTGAGGCGCGTGGTGACACCGGAGTTCTCCGGCGTCCAGGTGTTGCCGCCGTTGCTGGTGAACACGATGACGCCGTGCTCACCGACCGCCCAGCCGAACCCGGCGAGCATGCGAATGGCGCGCAGGTCGTGGGTGGTGCCGGAGACCTGCGGCGTCCAGGTGACGCCGTCGGTGGTGTGCAGGATGGTGCCGTGCTGGCCGACCGCCCACGCCTCCAGCGAGTTGGGCACGTGCAGGCTCACGCCCATGAGGTCGTCTGTCGTCCCCGAGGTCAGCTTGGTCCAGTGCTGGCAGCTGTCGAGGGTGCCGAGGATCCGTCCGTTCTCACCCACGGCGTAGCCGAAGGAGTTGTTCGACCCCGTCGTCGTGATGATGGTGCTGGTGACGGTCGTGGTCCCGTTCAGCGGAACGGCAGCGGCGCTGGACACCACCGTCGGACTGCCGGGCCAGACGTCGATGGCACGCAGGTTCGAGCCGCTGGGCACGCCCGAGACCTTGCTCCACGTCGATCCGTCGGTGGTGACCACCACGGTGCTCGCCTTGCCGACCGCACACCCGTTGGTCGTGCCGTTGAACGACGCGCCGTACAGGTCGTTGCCCGTGTGCGAGGCCTGCGGGCTCCACGACGAGCCGCCGTCCGTCGACGCCAGGATCAGGCCGTCGGAGCCAAAGGCGAACCGGATGGCGGAGTTGCCGGTGGTGGCGCACGCGCTGAGCAGCAAGCCGCCCCCCAGTGCGAGCACGCCGAGCAGTGTCCCTCTCTTGGTCCCGATCACTTTAGATCACGCCCCCGCGAAGTGTCTTGGTGGTGCCGGACGTCTGCGACGTCCAGGTGGTGCCGCCGTCGGTGGTGGTGAGCAGGGTGCCGTGATCGCCCACGACCATGACGTTGAAGATGTCGGAGCCGGTCAGAGAGACGGCGCGAAGCTCGCGGGTCGTGCCCGACGTCTGCGCGGTCCAGGTGGTGCCGCCGTCGATGGTGGTGAGGATGACGCCGGCTTCGCCCACCGCAAAGGCGGTGAGGCCGTTGAAGACGACGCTGTTGAGCCGCGTGGTCACGCCAGACGACTGTGCCGTCCAGGTGCCGCCGGCGTTGGTGGTGTTGAGGAGAACCCCGTGCTCGCCGACCGCGTACGCGATGCCGCTGCCCTGGGAGTACACGCCGCGCACATCATGGGTGGTGCCCGACGTCTGCGCCGACCAGGTGGTGCCATCCGACGTGTACAGGATGGTGCCGTGCTGGCCGACCGCGAACGCCCGCAGACCATTGCCGCTGCCGTAGAGCATGCTGACGCCGAGCAGGTCGTTCGTCGTTCCCGAGGTCCGCTTGGTCCAGTGCATGCAGCCGTCGACGGTGGTCATGATCCTGCCGTTGTCGCCGACCGCCGTCCCGATGACGTTGGCGGGATATGGAGACGGGTCGAACCCGATGTTCTGATACGTGTCGACGCTGCGCCAGTCCCCCTTGGGCACGTTCGACACCTTGCTCCAGGTGCTGCCATCCGTGGTCGCCACCACCGTGCTCGCCAGGCCGACGGCGCAGCCCTTCTTGGTGCCCGCGAACGACACCGAGGTGAGGTCGTTGCCGGTGTGCGAGGCCTGCGGAGTCCACGTCGTGCCACCATCGCTGGTGGCGAGGATGGTTCCGTCCGCGCCCACGGCGAACCGGTAGGTGATGCTCCCGGTGGTGCATGCGGTGAGCAGCAGTCCACTGGAGAGCACGGTGCCCAACAGCACTGCTTTCTTGGTTCCCAACATGATGGTCTGCCCCCCTGAAGGCATGCACGCCTGCGGTCTATCAGTACGGCCGCAAGCAAAGCACGTTCCGCGCCACACTGTGGTGAAGCTTTGTGAATGGGAGTGAATGGAGTCAGCGCCCCCACCGCCCCACCGCGCGCGCGGTGAGCGCGATACACTTGCGCCGCGCTCGAATCGTCAGGGCGATGCCGCGCAGCGCGGCACCCACGGGTGCGGAGGGCAGCCCTTGTCCGAGAAGCCAGAACCCACTCCAGGACCTGTTCCTGGACCTGTGCCCGGGCCCACGCCGTATCCCGGCCCCACGCCCGTTCCCGGGCCGGCGCCGACACCCGGGCCGACGCCAACCCCCGGGCCACCCCCGCCGGCGCCGGGCGGTCCGCTCCCCGGCCCACCGCCGCAACCGCAGCCGGGCGGCATGGACCCGCATCCCTCGCTGACCTACGACCAGGCGCAGCGGCAGATGCTCTCGGAGATGTCCCCCGAGCAGCGCATCGCCCACTTCCAGCAGGACACCGCCGCACAGCAGTCGGCGGTCAACGACTGGCACGCGATGCGCTTCGGCGGTCCGCCCCTCCCCTAGCCGGGACGCGACATGCGCGCCACCGCGCAGAACGACGCCTTCGCGGCAGCGGTGCTGTCCGGAACGTCCTGTCCGTCACGCGACGCCACCGGCGCGCTCGCCGGTGTCGAGCACGAATACCGCGTGGTGCACGACGGCGCCGTGGTGGACTTCGCGCGCCTGATCCGGGGCCTCGACCTGGGGCGGCGTCACCTCGACCCCGCCGACGCCAACGCGTACCGCCTCCCCTCCGGCGCCGCGCTGACCTGCGACGAACGCGACGCGGAGATCGCCCTGCCGCCGATCGCCGTGTCACCCGGATTCACCCACCACGCCGTCGCCCTGGCTTGCGCTGAGCGGGCCGACCTGCAGTGCCGCCTCGGGCCGGCCATGTCGCTGCGCGGCTACTCGACGCACATCAGCATCAGCGTCGACGCGCCGCTGCACATCGTCGACAGCGCAGCGCGACTCTACGTGCACACCTTCGCCGTCGCGATGATGCTGCTGCTCGACCGCCGCGACTCCTACGGAATCTACGTCCGCCCGCGCCCGGGACGCCTGGAACTCTGCGGCGAATACGCGTCCGGCGAGCGGTTGCGCGCGGCGCTCGCGTTCGCGGTGGGCAGTGTGTGCGCCTGCGTCGCCGCGGTGTCGCATCGCTCCGCCGCGCTGCCCCCGCGCCTGATGCTGCACGCCGAGCCCGCGGCGGGACGCTACGGCTACATGGTGCACCGCCACAGCGCGGGCGGCGACCTCTACGCCACCGGCCGCGACACCGTGCTGCGCACCTGCTCCGGCGACCTCACCACGGCGCAGCACCAGTTGGGCATCGCGTGGACGTCGGCCCGCGCGGCATTGCCGAGCGCAATCGGCGCCGGCGACACCGACGCCGCCGCACTGCGGGTGCACGACACCACGATTGCACTCCCGATCAATGAATCGCCCGCACGTCAACCAGCCGTCAAGCTGCCGGCGGAAGCCTGCCGCAACCCGGACGACGTCGAAGAATCCGGCAGCGGAACCGCTCGGATCGACGCCACCTTCGGCCGCATGCTGGGCCCCCTGCAGCGCCCAACGTACGCGATGGCGCCGGTGATGCTGACCTGGGACGCCGCAGTGATGGTCGCCGCCCGTCTCCCCCACCCCCGCTTCGCATTCGTGTGCGTCCCCCGCGCCGCGATGTCCCCGTTCCTGTACAACCTCGACACCGGCGCCCTCGACACCCACATCCTCGCCCGCCTCGAAGCCCCCCCATCCGGCACATCCCTCACCGACCACGCCCAAACACGACACCCCGCCGTCTACGACGAACTCGGCCCCCGCCGCGCCCTCCTCGCCCCCGAGCCGGGTGACGGGCCGTGACCGAGCAGACACCCCCCATCGTCGGCCTCGCCGACTCGATCGTCAGGCAGGACGTCGTCGACGGGCGGCCCGGCAAGACCATCGCCCCACCCGTGGTGTACGTCCCCCTGGTGGACGTCATCGAGAGCACGGGCGACGCCGCGACCGAGACGCCGGCGCCCGAAGTCCCCGGCCCACCGAGCATCTCGCCCTGGTGGCGCAGCTGCTGCTGCCTCCTCCTGGCGATCGCGCTCATCGTCCTCGTCGGCGACGGCGCGATCGGCTACCTCACCTGGCACGAGCCCTCCCGCCTCACCAGCCTCGACATTCCCGACTTCCCGGTCAGCATCGTCCCCCAGAAGCCGGATGTCTCGACCGTCCCCGGCAGCTCCACCTTCAACGGCACCTCGCAGATGACGCTGCACTACACCTGCGGCACCCAGGCAAGCCAGCTCGCCCTCCCCGCGCTGCTGCAGATCGGATCGGGCCGCTTCTTCCTCGACCCGCAGGGCATTCCGCCGTTCGACGGCACCCTCAGCAGCGCCAACGCAATCAACGCCCCTGGCCAACTCGGCACCGTCACCGGCACCCTGGTCAGCGGCCAGACCGAGAACCTCACCCTGACCACCGGCAACTTCCCCTGCAAGGGCGTTTTCCCACTGACGCTGCAGCTCCCCACCGCGCTCAACCTCGGCGGCGGCAGCACAACGGGACCACCGCTGGCCTCGACGTTCGGCGGCAACGTGGCCTTCGACAGCACGCCGATGGGCGGCAGCTCGGGCGCTCGCGACGTGCCCTGGATCCTCATCATCGGCGGCGTGGTCCTCGACCTGATCGCCATCCTGCTGGCGCGCCGCTACCCGCTGCGTCGCGACGAGTGGATCTGGTGAACCGCGCCCTGCGTCTCACCACCATCGCCGCCGGCGTTCTCATCGTCGCGGGCACGGCGCTGACGGGCTTCGGCATCGGGCGCGCACTGCACCCGCCCGCGCCGGCGACCAGCGCATCCGACGTGTACACCGAGTCGCAGCAGTGCAGCGGCTGCCCCGCCGGTACCCGGATCGACTCCGTCGAGGTCGAGTCGCGTGTCGGCAGCACGCTCGTCGTGCTGCGTGGCCAGTGGCCGGCGTCCGTCGACGCGTTGAAGACGAGCGTCTGCCTCACCGTCAACACGCTGAACCTCACCCTGAAGCCGCACGGGTCGCGCAACGTCTTCGAGCCCACCATCACCACCGCCGGGGGCGCACCTGCGGTTCCGGCCACGGCGATCGCTGCAGGGCTGCAGGGCAGTGCACTGCTGGTCGACGTGTCGAGCTCGGCCGGACTGGTGCCTCCGCTGCTGCTGCACGTCGCGCTGTGCGGCAACGGGCAGACCCTGCAGCGCCTGCCACGCAGCGGCGAGCTGGTCTGGTCGGGACACGGCGCGCCGCAACCGCAGGCCCTCGCATCAGCGTCCGCATCGCCGTCGGTGCGCGCGACGGCGTCGCCACTGCCCGCGGTGTCCTCAACTCCCACCGCGACGACCGCGGGCCTCGACCCCGCGGCGCAGCCGCGCACTTGCAGCGCCATCCCGTCGGGCACGGTGCCCCCATACCTCACCCCGACCGGGTCGAGCAGCCGCGTCGAAACCGACCCGCGCACGCAGGCGCCGACGCAGCAGGTCACCGTGGCGATGTCCGCCAACCCCGCGGGCATCCACTCGCCGGCGTACGCGATCGTCGCCGTGGTGCTGCCCGCCGGTGCCGCCGCACCACCGGCGCGCGGCGTCCTCGTCGACCGCGCCGGCACCGTGCAGCTCTACGCCTTCACCGACGGGACCAGCCTGCACAAGGCGATTCGCAGCTTCGACGGCGCCACCTGGCACGCCCTGGTCGACAGCGACGCCACCGCACTCACCCTCCGCCTTGGCCCCGCCGGCGTCAGCTTCTTCTACACCGGCATGCACCGCGGCGACCGCTTCGGCTTCGTCACCGCCGCAGCGTCGGGATGCGCGTCGCTGGGGATGAGCGCAGCGATGGCCCCGCAGCTCAGCATCGCCTGAGACGCTCAGCTGCGGCGGCGGCGACGCCTCCCGGCGAGTGCGGCGGCCGCCACCAGCGCGAGCACGGCGGCCGCGGGAAGCGCGGCACGGGCCTCGGGGGCCGAGGTGTTGACCAGCCCGGTGGGAGCGCTTCCGGAACCACCCGTGGTGGGGGTGGTCGGCGTCCCCGAGCCGTTGCCGCCCGACGTCGTGGCGGCGCAGGCGGTGGGATGGATCGAGCTGCCCGAGGTCTGGCGAGCGAACATCGTGGTGCCGGTCCCGGTGCTGTCGTCGTCCCACACCGCCTGCGCATAGCCACAGGGGTCGATGGCGACGCCCTGGAAGTCGGCGAGGTTGCGGTTGCCGCCGGTGACCAGGCAGAGGGTGCCCGCCAGGCAGATGTCCGCGTTGTGCATCGACTGCGGCCCGCTGATGCGGCTCTGGACGAAGGTGGGATTGGCGCTCAGCGCGTTGGTGGACTGCGTGAACATCTCCGACCACTGCGCGGCGTGGTCGTTGTTGTCGGCGGCGGGCGAGCCGTACCAGGTGATGTCGACCATGCCGGGGTCGCCGCCGATGGCCCAGGGGAAGACGTTGGAGAGCAGGCCGCCCTTGTCCACCTGCACGACCTTGGAGAACGTCGTCGCGTTGCGCGGCAGGACGCCCATCATGATGTGGGTGTTGCTCTGGGCGCCGATCTTCTCGCTGAAGAGGATGTACATGTTGCCGGCGGAGTCCATGGTGGCCTGGGGAAACTCGTGGGCGACGGTGTTGGTCTGCCCGGCGGTGGTGCCGGCATCGTAGATGCGGGTGTTGGTCCAGGTCGCGCCCGCGTCGGTGGACCGGGCCAGGCCGAACTCGCGCAGGTTGAACTCCGGCGCGTTGGGCGGCGTGGTGGCGCTGGTGGCCGCGTCGTTGTAGGCGTAGACGATGCTCACGATCTTGGGGTCGACGGGGTCGACCCACGGACGCGACGTGGTGTTGCCCTGGCTGGCGTCGACGAAGGTCGGGCCCAGCAGGGTGACCGGCGCGAAGACGGTGAACGTCTGGCCGTAGTCGTCGGAACGCCAGACGTTGATGTTGGGTCCCTGCAGGTCGTGGTACGCGAAGTAGACGCGCCCGGGTGTGACCGGGTCGGGCGCATACCACTGCCGGTCGGAGTCGGGCAGGCCGCCGATGGCGGGAAGCCCTCCGGCCGCCCCCCAGGTCTTGCCACCGTCGCGCGACGTGTAGCTGAGGTTGGTGCCGCCGGCCAGGCAGAGGTTGTCGGCGTAGTAGGCGTCGTCGAAGGACACCACCGCGTCGGCGTCACCCGACTGGCAGCCGACGTCGACAGACTGGTTGGCGAGGCTGAAGCTGCGGCCGCTGTCCTGCGAGGTCCAGATCGTCGGGCCGAAGGTGTTGACGATGACGTGCCCCAGCTTGTTGATCCAGATGCCGGGCTCGCCCGCCGCAGTCGGCGGCGTGCCCTTGTCATCGATGCCCGGCATCAGGTGGCTCACCCATCCGAAGCTCTGGTCGAAGGGACCGGGGATGTTCGGCGCAGGCGCGTTGCTCGCCATCGTCGCGGTCAGCGAGTAGCCGGCGCTGAGGCAGTGGGTGCAGGCGACGCGCACGTTGTAGACACCGTTGGCCGGCCCGGTCATGTGCACCTCGGTGCCGAGCACCTGGTAGCAGGTCACCGTGGGGTCGACGGCACATCCCGGCGCGTAGAGGATGATCTCCTCCGCCGCCACCGCTCCCGACGGCGTCAGCGTCAGCGTCACGTACGCGTTGGTGTTGGTGCCACGGTCGATGGTCAGCGAGAAGTCGTCGCAGGTCGTGGGCACGTTGCAGCTGATGCGCGTGACCGCGGGCGCGGTGCCGTTCATGGGCAGCGTGTTGGTCCAGGTCAGCGACGGCGAGCCGGGGCTGAGCGTGCCCGACGCGGGCGTCGCCGCGCGCGACGTGGCCGGGAACATGGCGAGGACGAGCAGCACGGCGGCGGCGAGGGGCAGGACCAGACGGCGCATGAGGACCTCGGGACAGGAATCGGGCTCTGCAGTGTTGTGACCGGCAACAGTGCCCTTCTGTATCAGTCCCAGCCGGCCCGACGGCGAAGTACCCTCCCCGTGCCCCCGGCCTCAGCGAGGGAGGGCCCATCAGAGGAGACGTCGATGGACGGCAGGGACGCGGCGCTGGCCACGCTGGCCGCCGCGGCCGAGCGCGACCAGCTCGACCGCCCCAAGGTCATCCGCGCCCTCGACGTCCTGGCCGCCTCGGACCCGGGTGACGACGCCGGCGCCGGCGCACTCTCCCTCGGCGAGGCCATGCTGGCCGGCCGCTTCGGCGAGCGGCTCCACGCCGACGTCCTGCAGGGCTGCATCGCGGTGCTGGCGCGCACCGCGTATCGCGAGGCGCTCGACTTCTACCGCGCGGCCTCTGCCGTGCACCTGCCCACGCCCACCGGGGACAACGCGGCCGTGCTGCGGGCCCACGCCCTGCTCGCCCTGCGCGCGCTCGAACCCAACGAGGCGCGCTTCGTGGCGGCGCGCCTGGTCGCCGAGGGCCCGCGCGCCAACTCGGGCGAGCCCGCGGCCACCGCCATCGCCGTGCTCGGCGCGGCCGGCGACGACGTCGCGCTGGTGGCCGCCTGCCACAGCGGGCTGCAGCACGAGATCCCGCTGCTGATGGCGGCGCTGCAGCAGCTCTCCCCGTCCGTGCCCGCGTCCACCTTCTGGGAGATCGCCACGCCGCTGGTCAGCGATCGCTTCAGCGACGCAGTTCTGGCCATCGCCGACCTGATCGTGGCCGGCCGCCGCTCCGACCTGGTGCCCGGCTTCGGCCTGGCGCTCACCGAGGTGTCCGACCCCGACCTGGCGCGCGCGGTGTTGCTCTCGCTGTCGACGGCGCGACTCGACGGCCTCGAACCCGCCTTCACCGCCGTCGTCGAGCGCGCACCGCGACGCGCCCTGGAGGGCATCGCCGACGCCCTCGAGCTGGCCCGCATCCCAGCCCAGGACCGCCTGCTCACCCGCCTGCAGGAGCGCCTGCGCCGGACGGAGGGCTAGCCGCCGCCGGGCCGAGGCCGGCGCGCCGCAGCAGGAGCAGGATGGTGATCAGCGCCGCAATGCCCCCCACGCCGATGAGCATCGTCTGCACCATCACCGCACCGGGCAGCTCCAGTGCATAGAACGTGCGCACGGCGGCGATGGGAAAGAGCACCAGGAAGCTCAGCACCATCACCGCGATGAGCAGTGCGCGACGCCAGGTCAGCGGCAGGGCGAGGAACACCAGCACGCAGAGGCTGAGCATCAGCATCACCAGGGTCGCCGCGGTGCGCTGCTGCATCAGCGGCAGGCCGTGGGAGCGCGCCAGCCAGTAGGCACCGAACCCCGCCACGGCCACGACCAGGCCGGCGGGGATGGTGAAGCGCAGCACGCGGCCGACGAAACCGGGGATGTAGCGGCGCAGATTGGGCGCCAGGGCAAGGAAGAAGGCGGGAACGCCGATGGTCAGGGTGTCGATGATGGTGAGGTCTCGCGGCAGCAGCGGGTACGGCGAGAAGGTGATGCCGGCCGCGATCGCCAGCGCCGTGGCCCACACCGTCTTGGTGATGAAGGCGTTGGCGACCCGTTCGATGTTGGCGGTGACGCGGCGGCCCTCGGCGACGACTCCGGGCATGCTGGCGAAGCGCCCGTCCAGCAGCACCAATTCGGCCACCGCCTTGGTGGCCGCAGCACCCGACCCCATGGCGATGCCGATGTCGGCGAGCTTGAGCGCCAGCACGTCGTTGACGCCGTCGCCGGTCATCGCGACGGTGTGGCCGCGCGCCTGCAGCGCGGTGACCATCGACTGCTTCTGCCGCGGCGTGACCCGCCCGAAGACGGAATGCTGTTCGAGCGCAGCCGCGAGCTGCTCGGGGTCGTCAGGCAGCTCGCGTGCGTCGACGGGCGTTCCGGCATCGGGCACGCCGACGCGCGCGGCGACGGCGCCTACGGTGCGCGGGCTGTCTCCGGAGATGACCTTCATGGCCACACCCTGCGCGGCGAAGTAGGCGATGGTCGCGGCGGCGTCGGAGCGCACCTGCTCGGCGAAGAGCACCAGTGCAACCGGTCGCATGCCGTCGGGCAGCGTGTCGCCGTCGAGCTCCGCATTCGTCTGCGCCAGCACCAGGACGCGCTGCCCGGTGGCGGCGAGGTCGGCGCCGCGGCGCAGCTCGTCGTGGTGCTGCGCCTCGCTGAGCACCATCTCCGGGGCACCGAGCACCCAGGTTCCGTTGGCGCCGAAGCCGGCCCCGCTCCACTTGCGCGCCGACGAGAAGGGCACCGAGCGGCTGCGCGTCCAGCCACCATTGGCCGGGAACGCCTGGGCGATCGCCAGCAGCGTTGCGTTGCCGGCCTCGTCGTCGGCGAGCGCGGCCAGCGCCTGCGCCACAGGCGCTGCGCCGTCGAGCTGCTCGAGGCGGTCGAAGACGATGGTCCCGTCGGTGAGCGTGCCCGTCTTGTCGAAGCAGACGACGTCGACGCGCGCCAGCCCCTCCACGGCGGGAAGCTGCTGCACGAGCACGCTGCGCCGTGCCAGGGTGACCGCGGCAACGCCGAAGGCGATGCTGGTGAGCAGCACCAGTCCCTGCGGAACCATGCCCACCAGCGCAGCCACGACGGCGACGACGGTGGCGGTCCAGCCGGCCCCGGCGTGCAGCCGGCTGGCCAGCAGCAGCGCACCGACCGGAAACAGCAGCCAGGTGGCGTACTGCACGATCTGGTTGATGCCCGCCACCAGGTCGGAGTGGGTGATCTTGAAACGCCGAGCCTCGGCGGTCAGGGTGCGCGCGTAGGCGGCGGCGCCGACCGCGCTGGTCTGGTAGCGTCCCGAGCCCGAGGCAACGAAGCTTCCCGACAGGACCTGGCTGCCGACCTCCTTCTCCACCGGCTGGGATTCGCCGGTGAGCAGCGATTCGTCGACCTGCATTCCCGTCGAGGCCCGCACCACGCCGTCGGCCACGATCTGGTCGCCGGCGCGCAGCTCGACGATGTCGTCGAGCACGACGTCGTCGACAGCCACGTCGCGCGTTGCACTGTCGCGCACCACCCGCGCGCGCGGTGCGCTCAGCACGGCGAGCCGGTCCAGGGTGCGCTTGGCGCGCAGCTCCTGGACGATGCCGATCAGCGAGTTGGCCACCGGCACGATGCCGAACAGCGCGTCCTGTGGCTGGCCGGCGGCGAGGATGGCCACCAGCAGCACGCCGAGGATCACGTTGAATCGCGTCACCACGTTGGCGCGCAGGATCTCGGGCAGCGAGCGGCTGGTGCGCTCGCCGCTGGCATTGGTCTGGCCCCTGGCCACCCGCAAGGCGACGTCGGCATCGCTGAGGCCGGACAGGGGGGTCTCGCTGATGAGAGCATTCATGGGGGTATGGCCTTCATTCTCAGCCACCTCGGCGATGCATTGCGCATGGCCTTCGCCATGTTCTGGCAGGTGCTCTGGCCGCTCGCGCTCGGCTTCCTGCTCTCCGCCGTGGTCGAGGTGTTCGTGCCCAAGCAGGCGGTGGTCCGCACCCTGGGGCGCGACGAGCCGCGTGCCGTGCTCGCGGCCACCGCGCTGGGTGCTGCCTCGTCCTCGTGCTCCTATGCGGCCGTGGCGGTGGCGCGATCGCTGTTCCGCAAGGGCGCCACGTTCGCCAACTCGATCATCTTCGAGTTCGCCTCGACCAACCTGGTCTTCGAGCTGGGCCTGGTCCTGCTCATCGTGCTGGGCTGGCAGTTCCTCGCCGCCGAGCTCGCCGGCGGCGTGCTCATGGTGGTGCTCCTCGCCGTGATCTTCCGCCTCACCCTGAGCCGGCGGCTCGTCGAGCAAGCGCGGCGCCAGGCCGAGCGCGGGCTGCCGGGGCGGATGGAGGGGCACGCGGGCATGGACATGTCGGTGACCGGCGGGCCGCTGCTGCGGCGACTGCTGTCCGGTCGGGGCATCACCGCAGTCAGCCATTCGTACTTCATGGGCATCGCCAGCGTCTGGATCGACCTGGTCCTGGGATTCCTCATCTCCGGTGCCCTCGCCGCCTGGGTTCCCGAGTCGGTGTGGTCGCACATCTTCATCACCGGGCACGGGACGGCCAGCGAGGTGTGGGGCGCCATCGTCGGCCCGCTGGTCGCCGTGTTCAGCTTCGTCTGCTCGGTGGGCAACGTGCCGCTTGCGGCCGTGCTCTGGCGTGGCGGCATCAGCTTCGGCGGGGTGATCTCCTTCATCTTCGCCGACCTGATCATCCTGCCCATCCTCGACATCTACCGCAGGTACTACGGTGCCAGGATGGCGGTGTACCTGCTGGTGGTGTCGTACGCCACCATGGTCCTGGCGGGACTTGCCATCGGCGCACTCTTCGCAGTGCTGGGCCACGTGCCGGCCGATCGCGCCGTCACCGTCTTCGACAGCACGATCTCGTGGAATGCCGACACCGTTCTCGACATCGTCTTCCTCCTCCTCACCGCATTGCTCGGCCGCCGCTTCCTGCGCACCGGTGGACCGCAGATGTTAAGGATGATGAATTTGTCGAGCCCGACGGGAACTGCCCATACCCATTGACGCCATGAGGTGGGCTGCCTATCATTCGCGGCAGCAGAGGGCCGGGCAGGGGCAGCCGCCGAACCATGCAGCCGGTTCGGCACATCATTCACGGGGGATCACCATGCGTCTGTCCAAGCCTGTCGGCGCCTGCGCCGTCGCGGTCGGGGGATATGTTCTCCTCGGCGGTCCACTCACGGCGTCCGCCGTGAATTCGTCATCGTGGTACTCGCAGACGACACCGGTGGAGACCCATCTCCACGGCATCTTCGCCTACGACGGCTGCCACGCCTGGGCGGTCGGCGAGGAGACGGAGGGCACCAACTCCCAGGCAACCATCGTCGCCACCGAGAACGGCGGCAAGACCTGGAAGACGCTCAGCTTCCCCCAGGGCACCGCGGTCAACACCACGATGAACCGCATCGTGTTCACCAGCAAGGACAAGGGCTACGCCGCCGGGGAGAACAGCGACACCCAGCAGAGCATCAAGCCGAGCTTCCTGCGCACCACCAACGGCGGTGAGACCTGGACCGACCTGAGCGCCAACCTGCCCCCCGAGGCGTTCAACGGACAGTACAACGACATCGAGGGCCTGGCTGCAAAGGGCGACGACGTCTGGGTGGCCATCTCGATGTACGACTACGTCGCCTCCGTGTCCTCGGGCGTTCTGCTCCACTCCGACAACAAGGGGAAGAGCTGGACGGTCGTGGTCACCAACAACCACGTCGGCTTCTCCTCCGTGGCGATGGCCGACGAGAAGCACGGTTGGGCCACCAGTGACGACCACAGCCTGTGGCGCACCACCGACGGCTCGACCTGGAACGTCGTCGCGACGACGCAGTACTCCGCTGAGCAGATCGCCGTGGTGAGCAAGAGCAAGGCCGTGATCGTCGAGGACTCCGGAGTCATCGAGTACACCAACGACGGGAGCACGCTGTACACCGCAACCGTGCCGGCGCAGGTGAACGGCAACGACTTCACCGACGTGGCCATCGGCGACGACGGCAAGGGCTACGCCACCGGCGAGTTCAACGGGTACCTGCTGGCCACCAAGAACAGCGGCCGCACCTGGACCTGGGAGAGCGCCAACAACGCGAACCCGAACACCTACAACGGCGTGACCGTCGCCAAGGACACCAACTTCGCCTGGGTCACGGGCGAGGGCGGCGCAATCCAGGCCAACACGCGCAGCAGCAAGTCCTGCTAATCGGGACCCAGTAGACCTTCGATCAGCGTCGAGGACCCGGTGGCCATCGCGGCCGCCGGGTCCTTCGTATTCCAGGGTGCGGTCAGCGCGCCGCGGGCAGCCGCTCGATGACCATGGCGTTGGCCATGCCGCCGCCCTCACACATCGTCTGCAGTCCATAGCGCCCGTCGCGCTGCTCCAGCGCGTTGAGCAGGGTGGCGGCGAGGCGCACACCGGAGGCGCCGAGAGGATGTCCCAGGGCGATGGCGCCGCCGTGCACGTTGACCCTGGCCAGGTCGGCGTCGAGCTCCTGCTGCCAGGCGAGAACCACCGCGGCGAAGGCCTCGTTGACCTCGAAGACGTCGATGTCGTTCATGGCAAGGCCGCCGCGCTGCAGCACCATCCGGGTGGCGGGGATGACGCCGGTGAGCATCATCACCGGGTCGTCGCCGATCACGGCGACACTGTGCAGGCGCGCTCGCGGCTGCAGGCCGAGGCGAGCCGCAGCGGCGGGGCTGCAGACCAGCATCGCCGAGGCGCCGTCGCTGATCTGCGAGGAGTTGCCCGCGGTGACCGACCACTCGATCTGCGGGAAGCGCTCGCTCCACCGGTCGTCGAGAAACGCCGGCCTGAGCCCGCCGAGGCGCTCGGCGGTGGTGTCGCGGCGGATGCCCTCGTCGGCGGTCACCGTCGTGGTCGTGCCGTTGCTGCCAGCCGTGACCGGAACGATCTCGTTGTCGAAGGCACCGCCGTCGGCGGCGGACGCGGCGCGCGCGTGCGACGCGGCGGCGAGGTCGTCCATGTCGGCGCGGGAGATGTGCCAGCGGGCGGCGATCAGCTCGGCGGAGATGCCCTGGTGCACCAGCCCCTCGGGGTAGCGCGCCGCCAGCATCGAGCCGTACGGATCCTGGCCCATGGTGCGGCTGCCCATGGGCACCGCGCTCATCGACTCCACGCCGCAGGCGATGGCCACGTCGTAGGCGCCGGCGAGCACCCCCTGCGCGGCGAAGTGCACCGCCTGCTGCGACGAGCCGCACTGCCGGTCGATGGTGGTGCCGGGGATCTTCTCGGGGAAGCCGGCGGCGAGCACGGCGTTGCGCGCGATGTTGTTGGCCTGCACGCCGGCCTGGCCGACGCAGCCGGCGATGACGTCGTCGACCGCGCCGGGGTCGATGCCGGTGCGCGCCACCAGGGCCTGGAGCACCTGGGCGAGCAGGTCCACCGGGTGCGTCCCGGCCAGGGCGCCACCGGCCTTGCCACGCCCCACCGGCGAGCGGACGACGTCGACGATGAGGGCCTCAGCCATGCCACGCTCCTCGGCCCGCCTGACTACCTGCTGCGTCAGGAGTGTAGCTGTGGACCTGCCTGCACCGGCTCGGACGCGAAAGCCTGTCCCGCCTCGCTGCTGCGCTATTCCTCGCGCAGGAGCTCGACCAGCGAGGCGCGGCGCAGCATGCGCGCCGCCAGCGTGGAGGCGAGCACCGAGAGCACCAGCGTGGCGCCACCGAGCAGGCCCAGCTCGGCCAGCGGCACCGTGATGGAGCGCGGCGGGATGGTGAAGACCGACTGCAGGATCTGCACGGACATCAGCGCCATGAGCAGCCCGATGCCGGTGCCGAGCAGCAGCGAGATCACCGCGGCGAGACCGGCCTCGCCGAGGATCAGGGTGCGCAGCGAGCGCCCGCGCAGTCCCAGAGCGCGCAGGGTCACGTGCTCCTTGCGGCGCTGCAGCAGCAGGCCGAACACGAAGATGCCGATGCCCAGCGCGCTCATCAGGACCGTGAAGGCGATCTCCAGCCGGCCCAGGCCGTCGAGGTTGAGCGCGGCCAGCGTCGACTGCTCGCGGTTGATCGCGGTCGTGGTCGAGTCGATCAGCAGTGTGGTGCTGCGGCCGGGACCGGCGCGCAGCGCGCTGACCACCGCGGTGTTGGTGGCGTCGCTGCCGTCGGTGCGCAGCAGGTAGGTGCTCGGCGTGGCGCTGGCCGTGGCCGCCTGGAAGGTGGCCAGGTTTCCCACCATGTCGACGCCCTGGGGGAAGCCGGGGAAGTTGGTGAAGACGCCCGCGGCGTGCAGGGTGAGGGGGACCGGCACGCCCGCCTGCGAGGGCACCTGGACGTGCACGTCGTCGCCGGTCTGCACGTTGAAGGTGCGCGCCAGCTCCTGGTCGATGAGCACCGCGTTGGGATCGTGCATCAGCGCGTCGACGGCGCGCTGCGGCGTGGTGTCGACGAAGAAGCCGGAGTCGAGGTGGGCCACGCTCGGAAAGACCGCGGGGTCGACACCGACCATCGTCCGCTTCTCGGTGCCCACCAACACCGCGCTGGACTGCTGCATCGCGGTGACCTGGGAGACGCCGGCGACCCGCAGCCGGTCGGTGAAGTTGGCCGGGAGGCTGCTGCCCGTCCCCGGTGTGACCCGCACGTCGCCGCCGACGACGAACCGCGCGTCGGCGAGCTTCTCCGCCTGGTAGGTGTTGACGAAGGTCATCAGGCTGACCCCGAAAGCCGCGGTCAGGCTGAGCGCGATCACCCCCGAGGCCAGCGCCTGCGGCCTGCGCACCACGCTGAGCAGCACGGTGCGCCGCACCAAGTGCCGGTCGAAGCTGGCGACGCTTGCGCGCGTGCGCAGCCGTCCCAGCAGGGCGAGCAGGCCGCGGACCACGATCAGCGTGGCGCCCACCCAGAAGAGCAGCGGGGCCAGCAGCACGTAGAAGGAGAGCGACACGCTCTGCGCCTCGGTGGCCGCGGTCGGCTTGTAGCCGCCGGTGAGCCAGGTCACCAGGCCGACGATGCCGGCCATGGCCAGCAGCGCGTAGTCGAGGCGCGCCCGCATCCAGAACGGCGTGGTGGTGACGGCCACCTCGCGACGCTCCTCGGCGACCTCACGCAGCAGGGCGCGGCGCGCGGGGACGTAGAGCGCGATGGTGGTGGTCAGCACGGCCCCGAGCAGAGCGATGCCGACGGACAGCGCGTAGGCACTCGCCGGTGGACTTGCGGTGGCCGCGCCGCCCAGCCAGGACACCAGGCCGAAGCCCAGGGCCAGGCCGAGCGCCGAGCCGATCACCGTGATCGCGGCGGTGTTGAGGGCGAGCGCGCGCAACAGCATCGCGGGCCGGATGCCACGTGCCCGCAGCGTGGCTCGCTCCCGCCGCTGCGCTTCGGCGAGCAGGCCGCCCGCATAGCGGGACAGGTAGGCGGCCAGCAGCACCCCGGGCAGGCCCAGGAAGATGAAGAGAACCTTGGCCAGAACTGTGTCCTTGCCGGCGGCGGTCAGCGCATCGCTGAGGTTGTCGACGACGCTGATCTGTCCCGGCGCGACGCGTTCGATCGTGCGGCGCAGCCCCTGGGTGGTGACCTGTGCGCTGGTGGGGTCGCTGGACAGTGCCTGCCGCGAGATGGCGGCGTCCACCTCTACCACCGGCGCCACCTTCACCACCGGTGCGCTCGACGCGGCGTCGGCGCGCAGCGCCGGCATGATCGCGCTGCTGAACGTCGCGGTGTCGACGATCACCACGTACGGTGAGCCGGTGACGTCGCCCTGGGTGTCGGGGCTGCGACTGGTGAAGAGCTGGGTGGCCAGGCTGAGGTCGACGGTTGCCGACACCGGCAGGTGCAGCGGCTGTGCTCCTCCTGGAAGGGCGAGGTCGACGCTGCCGCCGCCGGGGAGGTTGAGCCGGTCGGCGGCGGGACCGCTCAGTGACGCGCTGCCTGGGACGACCTCGCCGCGCGTGGTCGCGATCACCGGGAACAGCCGCGTGAAGGCGCTGTCGAGGGCGGCGACGGTCACCGGCGAGTCGATGGTGGTGGCGCCGCTGCGCAGCGATCCTGCGGGCAGGTCGACGCTCATCAGCGGTGCCACACCGCGCACTCCGGGAATGGCGGCGATCTTCGTGCCAAGTGTGGCCAGATCGAGGGGCGGTGGGGTGTTGGCCAGCACCGGCTTGGGGTCCTCGCGGCCCTGCACGGTGGCGGTGGCGCTGACCAGGGACGCGGAGGGAAGGTCGACGGCGGCGGTGCCGGCGTAGGTGGCGCGCCGCGTCGTTCCTGGGGCGACCGTGCCCAGCTGCAGGCCCGAGCCGAGCGCGCCATCGGCCTGCGGCGTGCCGTCGAGCGTGGTCGAGCCGGGCTGGACCCGCAGTTGCGGCGCGGGCGGAGCGGTCAGTACCACGGCGGTCGCCGGGGCCGATCCCGTGTTGGTGACCACCAGCGTGACGGTCACCGGCTGTCCGGCTGTGATGCGACCGGTCGGCGACGCGGTGGCGACCAGCGTCAGCGGCGATGCCAGCGGCGCGCTGATGCCCGCCTGCATGTCAACGCTGACCGGCGCGATCGCCCGCGTGGTCATCTGTGCGGATGACGCGTCGACGAAGAAGGCGATGCCGGAGAGCAGCCCCACCGCCAGGGCGACACCGGCCACCGATGCCAGGGTGCGACGCGGGTTGCGGATCAGGTCGCGCAGCACGTAGCCGAGCATCAGGCGGGCACCGCGGCGGGACCGGCGAGGCGTCCGTCGCGCAGGTCGATGCGCTCGTCGAACTGCTCGGCGACGCGCGGGTCGTGGGTGACCACGATGGCCGTGGCACCCAGCCGGTGCACCTCGTCGAGCAGCGCGCGCACCACGGCGGCGGACGTCGCGCTGTCGAGGCCCCCGGTGGGCTCGTCGGCGAGGACTAGCCGGGGCCGGCCGATCAGGCTGCGGGCGATGCCGACGCGCTGCTTCTGGCCACCCGACAGCTGGTCGGGCAGCTTGTCGACGTGGCCGTCCAGCCCGAGTCGCCGCAGCAGCTCCTCCGCGTCGTCGCGTGCGGTGGCTCCCACGCCGGCGAGTGCAGCCTGCAGCGCCACGTTCTCGTGGGCGGTGAGGAAGGGCAGCAGGTCGTACGCCTGGAAGACGAAGCCCACGTTGCCGCGACGCCAGGTGGCGCGCTGCTCGTCGCTCAGCGCGCCGAGGTCGGTGCCGAGCACCGTGACGGTGCCGGAGGTGGGCTTCTCCAGCGCGCCGATCAGGGCGATCAGGGTCGACTTGCCGCCGCCGCTCGGACCCATGATGGCCAGCGCGCGCCCCGCCCGTACCTGCAGGTCGACGCCGTCGACGGCGTGCACGTCGCCCGACGGTGTGCGGTAGTGGCGCCGCACCTCGCGCAGGTCGACGGCGACCTCGCTGGACGCGGTCACGGCCGGTCCTCGATGAGGCCGTCGACGATGGCCAGGCGCCGGTCGGCGCGTGCCGCAAGGTCGGGGTTGTGGGTCACCAGCAGCATGGCCAGACCGCGTTCGCGCTGGATGCGCAGCAGCAGCTCCAGCGCCACCTCCGACGTGGTGCTGTCCAGCTCGCCGGTGACCTCGTCACCGAGCAGGACGGCGGGCTGGTTGGCCAGCGCCACCGCGATGGCGACACGCTGCGCCTCACCGCCCGACAGGCGTCGCGGATGGTGGTGCATACGATCTTCGAGGCCGAGCTCGGTCAGCAGGGCGCGGGCGCGAGCACCGTCGCCCGGCTTGCGGCCGTGAATGCGCATGGCCAGCTCGACGTTCTCCAGCGCGCTCAGGAAGGGCACGAGGTTGCCCTTCTGGAAGACGATGCCGAGGTTGGCCGCACGTACCTGGGCTCGCTCGGCCTCGTCGAGACGCGTGATGTCGCGCCCGTCCATCAGCACCGAGCCCGCCGAGGGCAGCACCAGGCCGCCGAGGATCGACAGCAGCGTGCTCTTGCCGCTGCCCGACGGGCCGACCAGGCTGACGAATTCACTGCGGTGCACCTCGAGATTGGCGCCGCGCAGCGCCACCGTCTCGGTGGCACCCTCTCGGTAGATCTTGAACAGGCCGCTGGCGGACAGGGCGTTGCTGCCGTTTCCGGCAGATTCCTCTCTCACGTCGGCGTCGATCACGTCCAGGCGAAGGTGTTGGCGACGTCGTCGGCCCCCTGGGGGTCGTACTGGTCGAGGACGATCGAATACGTGAGCACCGCCATCGTCGAGGAGCTGCGCGGCACGTAGTAGCGCACGGTGACGAACGTCTGCGGCTTGCCGGTGACCGGGTTGTTGGGTCCGTTGGCGGTGTACACGGTTTTCTGCGCCGAGCTGGCGGCGCTGAGGCTGACCGAGCCGGGGCCCGACTTCAGCGAGAAGCCGGGCGTCGAGCGCAGCGTGGTGAGATCCGACTTGGCGTAGGCGCTGACGTCGGCCGCGGCGCTGCCGGTGAGCACCTCGATCTGCAGACTCTCCAGGCCGTGGCTGGCCTTGGCGATGCCGTCGCTGCCCTCGGTCATGGCGCCGGGAGCGTCGACGCGGTAGTGGTTGCGCGAGCTGACGAAACGCGTGGCGGGTGCCTCCCCCCCACCGTTCTCGGCGGCGGCGGCGCCCGTCTCGGTCGGGGCCGGCGAGGTTCCGGCGGGGTTGGTTCCGGGGGAACCGCTGCCGCCGGAGGGGGAAGCGGGCGCGCTGCTGCAGGCGGCGAGCAGCCCGGCCAGGGCGAGCGCGGTGAGCATGGGAGGAAGCGTTCGAGCTGGGAAGTGCACGGTCATCGAGCCTTCAGTCTCCAGGGCCAACCTGAAGCCATGCTTACACGGGTCTGGTCGGGGAGGCGGGATTTGAACCCGCGACCCCCTGCTCCCAAAGCAGGTGCGCTACCACTGCGCCACTCCCCGATCGAGGCGTATTTGACCATGCGGGGTGCCGGGACGGACCTCCGGGCCCGCTGCCGGGGCTACCAGGCGGCGCCGAGGGCCTTGGCCAGGAACCTGGTGAAGGGATTGGCCGCGCGACAGGCGGCGACGAAGCGGTCCATGAAGTCGGGGGCGCAGACCTCCGCTTCGGAGAACATCACGTGCCAGGTGTAGTTCTTGCGCTTGAGATCCTCGACGTGGGGGTGCGCGGCGTCGTATCCCTGGGGCGCGCGCTTGAGCTTCTCCCCCATCGAGGTGAACGCCGGCGCGAACTCGGGCGCCGCGACGATCCGTTTCCAGCCGGGTGCGTCGGCGACGATGGCGTCGCGCACCCGGGTCAGCGTTGCGGTGTCGGGCATGTGCACGCCGCCACCGGCGAAGGACTCGCCGGGCTCGAGGTGGAGGTAGTAGCCGGGCGCGGGTCCCTCGCGGCCGCGGTCGTGGCCGAAGGACATGCCGACAGCCGTCTTGTACGGGCTCTTGTCGGAGGAGAAGCGGATGTCGCGGTTGATGCGGAACAGCGAGCCGCCGACCGGGCGCGGGTCGGCGACGATGTGCTTGCTGACACCGTGCAGCGCCGGCCCCACGGCGGCGACGAAGCGCAGCGCGGGGTCGCGCACATCCTGCTCGTAGCGCGCCCTGTTGCCCTGGAACCACTCGCGCTCGTTGTGGGCGCGCAGCTCGCGGAGGAAGTCGAACAGCGCGGGCGTGAAGAGGGCGGAGGCTGCTGTCACGGGCGCACAGCATAGTCCCGGCCGGCGGCGGGCGACGGGACCGAACCGGCACACTTCCGCTGACGAATGGACCTCCTCGACGCCGTCATCATCCTGCTGGTGCTGGGCGCGCTGGCGTCCGGCTGGCGCCGGGGGCTGACCTGGGTGGGACTGTCCCTGCTCGGGCTCGTCGTCGGCCTGGTCCTGGGCGCGCTCATCGCCCCGCCGCTGGCGCGACGCTTCGCCGACCACCAGCCGGAGGCGCAGTCGCTGATCGGCACCGGCGTGTTCCTCGCCGTCGTCGCCATCGTGCAGGGGCTGGGCACGGCGGCGGGGTACTGGCTGCGCGTGGCCACGGTGCGCACCAGCTTCGCCCGCGTCGACTCCTGGCTGGGCTCGGTGCTCGCCGCCGTCGGTGTGCTCGCGGGGGCGTGGTACCTGGGGCTGGTCTTCGTCGACAGTCCCTGGGTGCCGCTGGACCGGCAGATCCGCGATTCGGCGATCCTGCGCACCCTCGACAGCTTCGCGCCGCGGCCGCCCGCGTTCCTGGCATCGATCGAGCAGCTGCTGCGCGGCAAGAGCTTTCCCAACCCGTTCGCGACCCTGGCGCCGGAGATCCTGCCCCCGGTGTCGATCCCCCAGGCGGTCGACACGCCGGGCATCCACCGGGCGGCGGGGGTGACCAGCAAGGTGTACAGCTACGGCTGCGGTCTCGAGGCCGGCTCCTCCTTCCCCATCGGTGCCGACCACATGGTCACCAACGCGCACGTGGTCGCCGGCGCCTCCCACGTCGACGTCGAACGGCCCAGCGACTCCAAGAAGTTCGCCGCCACCGTGGTGCTCTTCAACCCGGAGATCGACATCGCCGTGCTGTACGCGCCGGGCATCGGGCTGCAGCCGCTCACGCTCGTCGAGGCAGACCCGCCCCGCGGCAAGCAGGGCGCGGTGATCGGCTATCCGGGCGGCGGCGGTGAGCAGGTCGTCCCCGCCGCGGTGCGTGGCAGCGAGACGGCGCAGGGACGCGACATCTACGGATCCGGCCTGGTGCAGCGCCGCATCGAGGTGCTCGCCGCGCACGTCATCCCGGGCAACTCCGGCGGCCCCGTGGTCGACACCGACGGCAACGCCATCGGGCTGGTGTTCGCCGCCAGCACCGTCGATCCCACCGAGGGCTACGCGCTCACCATCGGGCAGATCTCGCCGGAGGTGTCACAGGGGCGGACGAGCACCACGGCGGTGTCGACCGAGAGCTGCACGAACTAGAGGCGGCGGTCCGCCGTGTCGCTGCGGCTCAGCCCGCGATGGGCAGCGCTGAGGCGCGCAGGCCGTGCGCCGCCTCCCACTCCTCCAGCTCGGCGGTGAAGTAGCGGACCCGCGTCTTCTTGTATTCCTTGGTCGAATACAGGACCGCGTAGTCGTCCATGCCGGTGGCCGCGCGGATGGCCTCGACCACCTTCTCGCAGTCCCCCACCTTGCGGCCGTGGATCATCGAGAAGAGGTTGAAGCGCCAGTCCTCGTACACAGGGCGCTGGTAGCAGTGCGACACCGAGGCGAAGTCGGCCATCTGCCGCCCCAGCTCCTCGGCGCGCTCCTCGGGCACCGCCCATACGGCCATGGCGTTGGCGGCGTAGCCGGCGCGGCGGTGGTGCAGGATGGCGGCGACGCGGCGAAGGTGCCCACGGCGCTGCAGGTCGGCCATGCCGGCGAAGAGCTCGTCCTCGCTGAGCCCCTGCGCTGTCGCGCAGGCCTCGAAGGGATGCGGCACCAGGGGGATGTCGTCCTGGACGGCGCGGATCACCTGGACGTCGCGGGCGCTGAGCGGCGAGGCCAGGGCCATGTCGCGCTGGATGCCCGTGTAGTCCGGGTCCTCCTGGCGGGTGACGTCCTTGAGCCCGGTCATGTCCAGCTTGACGCCGATCTTGAAGAGCTTGAGGGTCTGCAGCTTGCGGGTGACCGCCGCGCCGCTGAGCTCGTGGAGGCGCTGCAGGGTGGCGTCGATGTCCCCGCCCGGCGGCGTGGCCAGGGTGAACCACAGATTGAAGTCGTGGTTGCGGCGGTAGTTGTGGGAGACGCCGGGATGCTCGTTGATGACGGCGGCGCCTCGCTCCAGCTCCTCCGGCGCGAAGCGCATCGCCACCAGGGTCGACTGGTACCCCAGGCTGCGGGTGTCGAAGATGGCCGACACCTGGCGGATGACCCGCTGCTCTCGTAGGCGCTCGGTACGCTCGATCACTGCCTGCTCGGGGACGCCCAGCGCCTCGCCGAGCCGCGCGAACGGGGCGTGCTCGACGGGAAAGTCGGCCTGGACGAGGTTGAGCAGCTCCTGGTCGAGCGTATCGAGATCGCGGATGGGCACGTGGGAAACCTCGGGATGCGGGCGCTGGCGTCCGGCGGGCGGCCGGTGCCGCTCTCCCATTGTAGGCGGCGCGCCGGAGGAGGTCCTGACGACCCGTCCCGGGTCCCTGACCGTCTGCCGCGTTCCGGCCGTTCGACATGCGGCGGCTATACTTTCGCCATCCGGCGACCGGGGGGCGTGCGCGGCGGCAGGAACAGGAAGGGTATGAATCCATGGGCGGTGACATGGAGCCGTCTCAGCCGGCAGGCGGGAACGCCGAGGCCGGTTCTGGCGGCGCCGAGGACGTCGAGGTGTTGGCACGCGATCTCATCATCCGCGTCCGCGGCCGGGCGGTCGGCGACGTGCTCCTCGACGTGGAGGTCGAGGGCACGCACTACCAGCTCAGTCGGCGCGGTTCCGATGCGGCGGAGACGGTGGCACTCAGTCCACGGGAAAGGGAGATCGCTCGCCTCGTGGCTGAGGGACATGCCAACAAGACGATCGCCAGCTCGCTGCACATCAGCGCCTGGACGGTGAACACGCACCTGCGGCGAGTCTTCGCGAAATTGGGCGTGTCGTCCCGGACGGCGATGGTCGCACGCCTCGGCGCACCCGAGCCGTCGACGCCGGCCGCGACGGCCGAAGAAGCGGCGCGATCGCCCCGGTAATGGGCGACTGGTCAGTATTTGTGGTGCCGGGAAAGGGAATCGAACCCTTAC
>DASYKI010000011.1:0-229376 GCA_035995545.1 Candidatus Dormiibacterota bacterium | reverse complement strand
TCCCGGACGGCGATGGTCGCACGCCTCGGCGCACCCGAGCCGTCGACGCCGGCCGCGACGGCCGAAGAAGCGGCGCGATCGCCCCGGTAATGGGCGACTGGTCAGTATTTGTGGTGCCGGGAAAGGGAATCGAACCCTTACGCCCATACGAGCACAGCGCCCTGAACGCTGCGTGTCTACCAGTTCCACCACCCCGGCGCGGCCTTGAATTGTACGCGGAATCGTCCAGCCTCGACCCCTGAGCTCACACCCCGAGCTTGCGCCACGCCGCGATGCCGTCGAAGCGGCTGGCGCTGGTGCCGACGTCGGGCAGGCGGACTCGATCGAAGGTGTCGGCCACCCCGAAGCTGGCCTCGGGGGCGTAGAGGAACACCGCCGGGGTGTCCTCGGCGAGGCGAGCGTCCACCTGGCCGGCGGCAACGCGGCGCAGCCGGGGGTCGTCGACCGTGGCCAGGCTGTCGAGGGCGCGGTCGAGGAACAGATCGGGGGGCGCCCCCGAGACATTGAAGCCGTGCGGAGGGGTGGCGTTGGAGCGCCAGAACGAGCTCACATCCGGGTCGGGGCCGTTGTCCCAGTCGGCGATCACCAGGTCGAAATTCTGCGGCAGCAGCACCGTGGGCTCGAACTCCTCCGGCTTGACGACGTTGATGGTGAGGGCCACGCCAAGGCCACGCAGCTGGGACGCGATCGCCCCGGCGACGGCGGGAAGCGGTGGCGCGTTGGGCACGGTCAGCGTGTAGGCGAGGCGGGCGTTGCCCTTGCCGCGCACCCCGTCGCCCCCCGCCACCCAGCCCGCCGCGTCGAGCGCGCGGGCGCTGAGGGCCACGCTGGGTTCGTCCTGCTGCGAGGGCGCGATCCAGCGGATGCCGGCGGGGATGGCGCCGACCTGCGGACGGGCGTCGCCGCCGAGCACGGAGGCGATGAGCTGCTTGCGATCGACGGCGGTGGCGACTGCCCGGCGAACCGCAGGGTCGTCCAGACCCGGCCGCCGCTCGTTGAAGAGCAGGTCGACGAAGCGAAACGTGGTCAGGTCGTGAACGTGGACGCCCGGCATGTGCTGCAGCACGGTGCGCTGCGCCGGCGTGCCCGCCACCAAGCCGTCGACCTGGCCGGCGGCGAGGGCCTGCGCGGCTGCGTCGAAGGTCTTCATCAGGCGAAGGTCGACGGCGTGCAGCGAGGAGGTGACGCCGGCGTGGCGGTTGGGGACCAGGCGCACGTGGGTGGTGTCGGCGGCGGCAACCTGGAACGGACCCGACACCGGCATGGGGCGGCTCGCCGCCGTGCCCAGCGTGGCCGGGGTCAGCCGGGCGACGCTCGCGGCGGGCAGGATCGGCAGGTCGACCAGGGCGGCGGCGAACGCCGCGCGCGGCTGGGGCAGGGTGAACGTGACCACCGAGGTGCCGTCGGTGGCTGGGGTGACGGCCACGCCGTGCCAGCTCGCGGCCAGTCCGGCGTCCGGAAACCCGTCGGCCTGGACCAGGGCGACGGTGGCCTGCACGTCCTTGACGGTCAGTCGGCTGCCGTCGGACCAGAGGACGCCGTCGCGAACGGCCACCCGGTAGGAGAGCCCGTCGCCGCTCACCCCCCAGGTCTGGGCCAGGTCGCCCACCGGCGAGGCCTGGCCGTCGAGGCGAAGCACGCGCCGGTAGAGGAGCTGGCCGACGTCACGCACCGCGGGGTCGGCGCGGTCGACCAGGGGATCGAGTGAGAGCGGCGACTTGGCGACGACCAACCCCTCGCGGTAGACGTTGGTGTCGTCCTGGACGTGGGAGACCCCGGCGATGCCGTAGGCCCCCAGCCCCAGGCCGGCGAGTCCGGCCAGGATGAGCGCCTGGACCAGCCGGCGCTGCCAGCGGCCGGCTAGCGGAAGTAGGTGCTTGCGGCGGTCACCACGACGAAGAAGAAGATCAGCACCGCCGTGGCCCGCAGGAGCGTCCGCTCCAGGCCGCGCCGGCGCCGGTAACCGCCACCCACGTCCCCACCGCCGCCGATCGTCCCGCCGAGCCCGGTCGCCTTTGGCGTCTGCAGCAAGACGCCAAGCGTCACCAGGATCGCGACGATCACCTGAAGGACCGCGAGGACGTTTTTCACGCAAAAGAACCTCCCGACTTGAACCGGGGAAGTATAGCCGCGCGGCGTCGCAACCCCGCCGTGCGAAGAATTCTGGACTGAGTATTCGCGCTTGCGTCATCACTCACATGAATATACACTGTGTTGTATGACCAACGTCAACCCCCGCCATCTCCTCCATCTCGCCCTCGCCGGGATCGTCTGCGGCTGCGGCACGGCGACGGCTGCCGAACGGCCGCAGCGGACGCCTGCAGCCACCTATCCCGCCATGGCCGGGCCGCCGATCGCTGTCGGCGGCGACACCGTGCGGATCCTTCCCAAGGGCAGCACGGCGTTTCCCGTCATCCTCTCGCTCATCGCCGATGCACGCAGCAGCGTCGAGGTCGAGATGTACGAGTTCGGTCGCAGCGACATCGCCACCGCCCTCGTCGACGCCCACCGCCGCGGCGTCCCCGTCACCGTCATCGTCGACCCCTCGGTTGAGGTGTCACGCTCCACCGAGGCGGTGCTGCGCGGCGCCGGCGTCGACGTCCTGGACTATCCCGTCCGCAAGCAGATGATCGACCACGTCAAGCTCCTCGTCGTCGACCATCGCGTTGCGGTCGTCGGTGGCATCAACTGGGGAGCCACGTCGGACCGCAACCACGACGTCGACGCCGCCATCACCGGGCCCGCGGCCACCAACCTCGACCGGGTCTTCGCCACCGACCTGATCGCCTCCGGCCGCATGGGCGGGGTGCCGCCGCCCGCGCCGGACGACCGTGTGCTGGTGGCGGCCACACTGCCCACGCCCAGCATCCGCCCGCTGGTGATGCGCCTCATCGACGACGCCACGACAGCGCTCGACCTCGAGCTCTTCGTCCTCACCGACACCGGCGTGGTGCACGCCGTCGAACGCGCCCGCGGGCGCGGCGTGGCCGTCCGGGTGCTGCTCGATCCCGGCCAGCGTCCCAGCGACGGTCCGGCTGCAGCGCTGGCTGCCGCAGGGGTATCGGTTCGCCACTACCGGTCGTCGGGCGAGAAGCTCCACGCCAAGGTGGGCGTCGCCGACGGACGGACAGTGGTCTTCGGCAGCGCCAACTGGACGACCAGCGGTTTCCAGCGCAACCACGAGGTGGACGTCGAGATCCTCGACGTGCCCGCGATTGCCGCGCAGCTCACCGCGATGATGGAGGCCGACTGGTCGGCGAGTGCCGCATGAGAGCCTCCCGCACGTCCCCCGCGGCGGACTCAGGCGTTCGCCAGGTCCCGTCCGGTCATCGCCTCGGGAGCGCGCAGGCCCATCGCCGCCAGCACGGTCGGGGCCACGTCGGCGAGGCCGCCGCCGCTGCGCAGACGGCGCACCTCGGTGCCGCACAGCAGCACCGGCACGGCGCTGGTGGTGTGCGCCGTCAGTGGCGAGCCGTCGCGGTGGTCCACCTTGAGCTCCGCATTGCCGTGGTCGGCGGTCATCAACAGCGAACCGCCACGCGCCAGCACCGCCTCGGCGATCCGGCCGATGCACCCGTCGACCACCTCCACCGCCTGCACCGTCGCGGCAAAGACGCCCGTGTGCCCGACCATGTCGGGGTTGGCGAAGTTGACGACGATCAGCGCATCGTCACCGGATTCGACGTGGGACAGCACCGCGTCGGTGACCGCCGCCGCGCTCATCGCGGGTGTGGAGTCGTAGGTCGCCACCTTGGGCGAGGGCACCAGCATGCGCTCCTCGCCGGGGAACGGCTGCTCCCTCCCGCCGTTGATGAAGTAGGTGACGTGCGCGTACTTCTCGGTCTCGGCGATGTGGAACTGGTGCAGACCGGCGTCACTCACCACCTCGGCGAGGGTTTGCGTGATCTGCTGCTTGGGAAAGGCCACCTGCGCACCCAGTCCCGCCTGGTACTCGGTGAACGACACGAAGTGCAGCGGAGCCGGCACCCGCGAGCGCGCGAAGCCGGTGAACTCCACGTCGAGCAGCGCGTGCGAGATCTGCCGGGCGCGGTCGGGGCGGAAGTTGAAGAACACCACGGAGTCGCCGTCCTCGATGCGCACACGCTCGGCTCCGGGTGGCACGATGGCCACCGGTTCGAGAAACTCGTCGGTCACGCCGCGCTTGTAGCTCTCGTCGATGTACTGCAGCGGATCGACGGCGACGCCATCCCCCGTGCCCACGAGCACGTCGAAGGCCCGCTGCGTCCGATCCCAGCGCTTGTCGCGGTCCATCGCGTAGTAGCGGCCGGACACCGACACGACGCGACCAACTCCGGTTTGCGCGAGTCCCTCGCAGAACTCGGCGACGAACCGGGCCGCGCTGGTCGGCGCCTCGTCGCGCCCGTCGGTGAAGGCGTGGAAGTAGACGCGATCCAGGCCGCGACGGCGGGCCAGCTCGGCGAGGGCCAGACCGTGGCGCTGATGGCTGTGCACGCCTCCCGGCGACACCAGCCCCAAGCAGTGCAGCGCAGTGCCCGCTTCGCGCGCGTGGTCGACGGCGCGGCAGAGGACGTCGTTCTCGAAGAAGTCGCCCAGCTCGATCGCGCGGGTGATCCGGGGCAGATCCTGGAACATCACCCGCCCCGCTCCGATGGTGAGGTGGCCCACCTCGGAGTTGCCCTGCTGTCCGTCCGGCAGGCCGACGGCCTGGCCGCTCGCCGCCACCGTGGTCCACGGCCAGCGTGCCCGCAGCGCGTCGATGCGCGGCGTCGACGCGGCCCGGATGGCGTTGCCGAAGTCGTCGGTGTTCTCCCCCCACCCGTCACAGACGAGGAGAACGAAGGGAGCCCGGCCGCTCACGATGCCACCCCTCGGGGCGCAGCTG
The DNA here is from genome assembly GCA_035995545.1 of Candidatus Dormiibacterota bacterium. Taxonomy (GTDB): domain Bacteria; phylum Chloroflexota; class Dormibacteria; order Aeolococcales; family Aeolococcaceae; genus DASRDZ01. The sequence goes on along the minus strand of DASYKI010000011.1, from coordinate 224,512 downwards.
CGGCCACCACCTGCAGAAACTCGGCCGGCTTCAGCGACACGCCGCCGACCAGGCCGCCGTCGATGTCGCGCTGGGCGAACAGCTCGGCGGCGTTGTCCGCGGTGACGCTGCCGCCATACAGGATGCGGGTCGCCTTGGCCACCGGCGCAGTGAACAGCGCCTCCAAGCGCAGCCGGATCGCGGCGCACACCTCCTCCGCCTGCTGCGGGGTGGCGGTGCGGCCGGTGCCGATCGCCCACACCGGCTCGTACGCGACAACGCAGCGCGACATCGTCTCCGCGGCGACGCCGGCGAACGCGACGTCGAGCTGACGATGCACCACGTCGAGCGTCGCCTCCGCCTCGCGCTCGTCCAGTGTCTCCCCCACCGCGACGATGACCTGCAGGTCGTGGGTCAGCGAGCGAACCAGCTTGCGATGCACCTGCTCGTCGGTCTCGCCGAACAGGTGGCGGCGCTCGGAGTGTCCCACCAGGACATAGTCACACCAACCCGACAGCGACAGCGGCGACACCTCGCCCGTGTACGCGCCGGCGTCCTCCCAGAAGACGTCCTGAGCGCCGAGCCGGATGCCGCCCTCGTGCAGGATGCCGCGCAGCGGCCACAGGTGCGTGAACGGCGGCAGCACGGCGACCTCGACACCGTCCGGCCGCGCACCCGCGACCAGCTGGTGCGCCTTCTCGATGCCCTCGGGCACCGTCGTGTTCATCTTCCAGTTGCCCGCGACCAGCGGCACGCGCGGAGGCGGCATCGTGGCTCAGGCCCCGCGGCCACGGAGCACGGCCACGCCTGGCAGCTCGCGCCCTTCGAGAAACTCGAGGGTGGCGCCACCGCCGGTGCTGACGTGGGTGATCCGCTCGTCGAGGCCCAGCTGCTTCAGTGCGGCGCCGAGGTCTCCCCCGCCCACCACCGTGTCCGCATCGCTCTCGGCGAGCGCCTCCGCAACGCGGCGCGTACCCTCGGCGAACGCCTCCACCTCGTAGATCCCCAGCGGACCGTTCCACACGATGGCGCCGGCGGTGGCGCACGATTCCGCGATCTGCGCCACCGTGTCGGGACCGACGTCGACCACCATCCGATCCGGCGGGATCGCCTTCCACGCCACCACGTCGCTGCCCTCGGCCGCGTGCGCATCGCGCGCCACCACGACATCCACCGGCAGACGCAGGTCACCACCGTCGGGGCCGTGCGCCTCCTGCAGCAGGGCGCGCGCCGTCTCCACCTGGTCGGGCTCGACCAGCGACGTGCCCGTCTCCTCGCCGAGCGCCTGATAGAAGGTGCAGGCCATCGCGCCGCCCACCCACAGCGTGTCGACACGCGGCAGCAGGTGGCGGAGGACGCCGATCTTGGTGGAGATCTTGGCGCCGCCGATGATCGCCACCAGCGGTCGCCTGGGCGCCTCCAGCACACCGCCGAGCATGCGCAGCTCGCGGATCATCAGGTAGCCGGCCACCGCGGGCAGCAGGTGCGCCACGCCCTCGGTGGAGGCGTGGGCACGGTGCGCGGTGCCGAAGGCGTCGTTGACGTAGATGTCCGCGAGCGCGGCGAGGCGGCGGGCGAAGTCGGGGTCGTTGGCCTCCTCGCCCGGCTCGAAGCGCACGTTCTCCAGCATGCCGACCTCGCCGTCGCGCAGCGATTCGCTCAGCTCGTGCGACGACGGTCCGACGACGTCCGCCGCGACGCGCACCGGAGCGCCCAGCAGTTCACCGAGCCGCGCCGCCAGCGGCGCGACGCGCAGGCGGTCGCTCACCGTGCCATGCGGGCGGCCGAGATGGGTGGCCACCAGCACCCGCGCCCCACGCGAGCGCAGGGCATCCAGCGTGGGCAACGCCTCACGGATGCGCCGGTCGTCGACGATGTCGCCGTCCGCCATCGGGACGTTGAAGTCAACCCGGACCAGAACGCGCCTGCCGCCCACCTCCACATCGTCGATGGTCGCCTTGTCGACCACGCTGCCCGCGCCGCGCTGCACGGTGTCGCTCACGCCTCAGAGCCGCTTGGCAATATGAGCGACGAGGTCGACGACGCGGCACGAGTAGCCCCACTCGTTGTCGTACCAGGCCAGGACCTTGGCGGTGCGATCGGCGATCACCATGGTGGAGGGCGCGTCGAAGATCGACGAATGGCTGTCGTGCAGGAAGTCCACCGAGACCAGCGGCTCCTCGCTCACCGCGAGAATCCCCTGCAGCGCGCCGTCGGCGGCCTCACGCATCTCCGCGTTGATCTCCTCCGCCGTCGCCGACTTGGTGAGGTTCACGGTGAGGTCGACAAGGCTGACGTCAGGAGTGGGAACCCGCAGCGAGATGCCGTGGAACTTGCCCTTCAATTCGGGCATCACCAGCGACACCGCCTTGGCCGCTCCCGTGGTCGTCGGGATGATCGACAGCCCCGCCGCGCGCGCCCGGCGCAGGTCCTTGTGCGGCGCATCCAGGATGTTCTGGTCGCCTGTGTACGCGTGCACGGTGGTCATCAGTCCGCTCTCGATGCCGAACGAGCTGTGCAGCACCTTGGCGACCGGCGCCAGGCAGTTGGTGGTGCACGACGCATTGGAGATGACGTGATGGGCGGCGGGGTCGTAGACCTGATGGTTGACGCCCATGCAGATGGTCACGTCCTCGTTGGTGCCGGGCGCGGAGATGACCACCTTCTTGGCGCCGCCGTCGATGTGTGCCCGAGCCTTGACGGCGTCGGTGAACAGCCCGGTCGACTCGACGACGACGTCGACTCCCAGGTCGCCCCAGGGGAGGCGCTGCGGATCCCGCTCGGCGAGCACCTGGAAGCGGTGGCCGTCGGCGACGATGACGTCACCGTCGGCGCTGACGTTGCCGGGAAAGCGACCCAGGATGCTGTCGAACTTCAGCAGGTGCGCCAGCGTCGCCGGGTCGGTGATGTCGTTGACGGCGACGACGTCGACGTCGGCACCGCGCTCCTGGATGGCACGGTAGACGTTGCGGCCGATCCGGCCGAACCCGTTGATTCCAACCTTGATGGCCATCGAATGCCTGCCTCCACGGGCGCTGCGCACCGCCGAGTGGCGTCATGTGCGAGCAGCGGAACGAGACTCGAACGTTTTTCACCCCGACGCGACCAAGGGCCCGGAAGGGTGCCGGGCTCGCTGCGGGTCTCATCTGGGAACGGCGCAGAGCCTACCACCCCGTTCTCGCTCGGCGCCCGAGCTCCCCGACCACGCGGCGGTCGTGCCGCAGAGCCCGGTGCCAACCGCTCAGCCCATCAGCGGGGTGGCCGCGGCGAGGAGGCGCCGCAGCCGGTCGGCCATCGCGGAGCGACTGCACCCCGCTCGCTGGGCGAGCCGGTCGAGAGTGTCGGAGGGGTGGCGCTCGCGGAGCGCCGCCGCCTCGCGCAGCGCAGGGGGAAGGCCCTCCCAGCGGTCGCGGTCGGAGCGCAGGGTGGCGATGGCGGCGAGCTGACCGACCCCGGCGCCGACGGTGCGGCGCAGGTTGGCCGTCTCCGCGTTGAGCCGGCGATTGACTCCGCCCCGCAGCTCACGCACGACGCGGCCCTCCTCGAAGCGCAGCCTCCCGCCCTGGGCGCCGATGGTGCTGAGCGCCGCGCCCACCGCCTCGGCCGTCCGCACGGCGACCCTCCAGCGACCGCGCCGCCGCACGGCCGTCGTCGCGACGCCCGTCGCGGCGAAGGTGGCCGCCAGCGTGGCGGCGGCGCTCTCCGACCGGGCGAGGATCTCCAGGTGGGGCGCTCCGTCGGGACGGGAGACCGTCCCCGCGGCAAGGAACGCGCCCCGCAGCAGGCTGCGCGCACAGCACGGCTTGGCCGGAACGACCGGGGCGGCCAGCGATCTCTTGAGGGAGCTGCCGGCAGCTTGGGCTCCGTCCAGGAGCGCCACCCGGTAGGTGGTGCGGCGCGGCGAGGCCCGACGCTCGACGTGGGCGACGACCTGGTTGTCGTGCAGGGCCTTGAGGGCGGCGCGCGCGGCGCTGAGCCTGGTGGTGATGAGCTCGCCAGCCTCGGCCTCGCCGGCGAGGGCCATCCCCTCGACCAGCGCGGCGCGACAGCACGGCAGCGGCGGAGTGTGCGGGGTGAGCTCGGCGAGGATCTCGTCGCTGAACGAGCCGCCCCGGCCGGGGCGACCGGTCATCGCGGGTCGGGCCGGTCCACGTCGCGGTGGCGGAGCACGACGGGCAGCCCCTCCTCCTCCAGTCGCGCCGCCACCTCGGAGGCGAGCACAACCGAGCGGTGCCGGCCGCCGGTGCAGCCGACGGCCAGGTGCAGCCGCGACCTGCCGGCGTCGGCGGCGCGCTCCAGCGTCCAGGTGAGCAGCCCGACCAGCCGATCGACGAACTCGCGGGCCACGGGCTGGTCCCAGACGAAGTCGTGCACGGCGGCGTCCAGCCCGGTGAGCGGCCGCAGCTCCGGCTCCCAGAAGGGATTGCGCAGGAAGCGAGCGTCGATCACCCAGTCCGCCTCGACAGGTGGTCCGTACTTGAAGCCGAACGACGACACCGTGCAGACAACGCCAGCTCTCCCCTCGGCGGCCAGCGGAGGGACCACCGTCTCGACCACGCGCCGTCCCAGCTCCTCGGCGGTGAGCTCGGACGTGTCGATGACGACATCGGCGATGGAGCGCAGCCCGGCGACCAGCTCCCGCTCGGCGGCGATTGCGGCCGGGACGCTGCCGGCATTGGCCAGGGGATGCGGCATGGTGCTCTCGGAGAGCCGGCGCAGCAGCACGTCGTCGCGCGCCTCGAGGAAGAGGACGGAGGCCCCCGCCATCCGGTCGAGTGAGCGCAAGCCCTCTGCGGTTCGTGCATCCACCACCACGGCGGCGGGGCGTGTGCGCGGCAGGCCCGCGAAGTCGTCGAGCAGCGCCGCGGGCAGGTTGTCGACGGTGTCGACACCGCGGTGTGCGAGCGCGGCCAGCGCGGTTGCCTTGCCGGCGCCGCTCATGCCGGTGATCACCCACACGCTTGGGCTCTGCACGGTGTGGCGGTCGCGGCTCATCGCCGCGGATTCTACGGAGGCCATCGGGCTACAGGAGCTCCTTGACCCGCAGCGCGACCGACCGCGGCACCTCGCTGCTCAGGTCCTCGACGCTCGCCTCCCGGATCCCCTCGACGCTCCCGAAGCGGCGCAGGAGGGCCCGCTTGCGGGTCGGACCAAGCCCAGGCACGACGTCCAGCTTCGAGCGCAGGGCCGCCTTGCTGCGGCGAGCGCGGTGCCGGGTGATGGCGAAGCGATGCGCCTCGTCGCGGACGCGCTGGACAAGGAACAGGGTGGGGCTGTCCCGCGGCAGGACGATTGGCTCCGAGACGCCGGGGCGGAAGAGCTCCTCGTTCTGCTTGGCCAGCCCGAAGACCGGGATGTCGGTGAGGCCTGCCTCGTCGAGGACCGTGCGGGCGGCGTTGAGCTGCCCCTTGCCGCCGTCGATGAGGACGAGATCGGGGAGAACACCGAAGCTGTCCTCGTCGGGATCGCGAGGCTTGCGCCCGCGGCGCCCGATGACACGCGAGGGCTGCGTCGACTGCAGCGAGTCGCGCGGGGTGCCGCTGCCGTTGTGCGGCGATGCGTCGTCGTGGCCGTTGGCGCCGTTCACCGCTGCGTCGACAAGGTTGGCCGTGATGTCCGCGACGGTTCCTTCCTCGGATTCCGCGTCGGCGATCTGGGTGCCGCCGTTGCTGCCGGCCGGGTCGTCCACCGGCACGTCGTCCAGCTCGCCAGCCGCCTCGCGGCGCGCCACCTGCACCCAGCGCGCGAAGCGTCGACGCAGTGTCTCCTGCATCGAGGCGAAGTCGTTGGCTCCCTCCACGGTCTTGATGCCGAAGAACCGGTAGTGGCCGGGGCGGGGACGCCCGTCCTCGAAGACGACCATCGATCCGACTGAGTTGGTGCCCATGGTGTTGCTGATGTCGTAGCACTCGATGCGACGAGGCGGTTCGGGGAGGTCGAGCTGCAGCTGCAGGTCCGCAAGCAGCGACGCCGAGCGCTCGGCGTCGAAGTCCTCCTTGATCCGCTGCTGGCGCATCGCCACCTGGGCCGTCTCACGCGCCTGCTCGGTGAGCTGCCGCAGCGCACCGCGCTGGGGGACACGCAACTCGACGGGACCACCGCGTTGCTCTGCGAGGAAGTCGGCGACCACGCCCGCGTCATCGATCTCGTCGGAGAGAAGGATCGTGCGCGGGACGTGCGGGGCGCTGCCATAGAACTGGGAGACGAAGCTGCCCAGGCACTCGGCGGGAGTGAGGTCGGCGACACCCTCCAACTCGTGCGTCTCCATCCCCGTCACGCGTCCCTCGCGCACGGCGAACAGTGCGACCATGCCACGACCGCCGTCGAGGGCCACCGCGACGCAGTCGTGCTCGTTGCGACCACCGCGGAGCATCTTCTGCTTCTCGGCGACCCGCTCCACCGCGCGCAGCCGGTCGCGATAGCGAGCGGCCTGCTCGTAGTCGAGTCGTTCCGCCGCCTCGCGCATGCTCTCGTCGAGCTGCCCCGTGAGCACCGACGACTTGCCGTCCATGAACAGCTGCACCTGCTCCAGCAGGTCGCTGTACGCCTCCGGCGTGATCCGGGCCTCGCAGGGACCGCTGCAGCGCTTGATGTGGTAGTCGAGGCACACGTGCCCGCGCCGGAAGATCTCGTCGCTGCAGGTGCGGAAGGGGAAGATGGTGCGCAGCGAGCGCACCGTGGTCCGCAGCGACTGCGCGTTGGTATAGGGACCGAAGTACTGCGCGCCGTCGCGCGCCAGCCGGCGCGAGTAGTACGGGCGAGGGAACGATGCGGCGCGCGCCGCACCCTCCCCTCGCGGCCGGCGCGCCTCTTCGCGTGCGGTCCCCGGTGCCGCCGTGTCGCGGGCCCCGGGCCGCGGGATCTTCAGGTACAGGTAGTTCTTGTCATCCTTGAGACGAACGTTGAAGCGCGGGCGGTAGCGCTTGATCAGCGTGTTCTCGAGGATGAGCGCCTCGCGCTCGTTGAGGCAGGCGATGGTCTCGAAGTCGAAGATGCGCTCGACCAGGTGCCGCGTCCGTGCCGCCTGCGCGGACACCGCGGTGAAGTACGAACGCAGGCGCGCGCGCAGGTTGGCGGCCTTGCCCACGTAGACCACCCGCGCGTCGAGATCGCGCATGAGGTAGACACCGGGGCTGTCGGGGGCCGCCCGGAGGCGTTCGCGCAGCAGCTCGGGGTTGTCGATGAGCCGGGCCTGCCGCGCCGGCCGGGTGCTCGGCGGCGTCATGCATCCAACTCTACGGCCAAGCGCGAAGCCGGCCGCGCCTATCCGCGAACGGCGCGCTCCATGCGGCGCGGCCGCCGCTGCACCGGACGGGGCTGGGGTATGGCGATCAGCCCGTCGGACCCGGCGCGACGCGGCGACGCCGCCTCGGCGCGCAGCAGATTCTCCAGCGCCTCCGCCGCGAGTGGCCGCGAGAAGAGGTAGCCCTGGGCGTAGTTGCAGCGCAGCAGGCGCAGCTGGTCGAGCTGGTGAGTGGTCTCAACCCCCTCAGCGACGGTGTCGATGCTCAGCGTCCGCCCCAGCTCGATGACGGCTCGGGCGACCGCCGCCTCCTCCGAGCCCTGGGCGATGCCGTCGACGAACGACTTGTCGATCTTGATGACGTCGATGGGAAATTGGCGCAGGTAGCTCAGCGACGAGTAGCCCGTGCCGAAGTCGTCCAGCGCCAGTCGGATGCCCAGCGAGCGCAGGTCGTGGAGGGTCGCCAGGGCGCGGCCGGTGTCGCGCATCAAGGCCGTCTCGGTGATCTCCAGGGTCAGGCAGGCGGGGTCGAAGCGCGTGCTGCGCAGGGCCTCGATGATGTCGTCGACCAGCTCGGGTTGGCGCAGCTGTCGCGCTGAGAGATTGACCGAGAGCCCAAGGGGGTTGCCCAGGCCGCGGTCGTCCTGCCACTCCCGCACCTGGCGCATCGCCTCGACCAGCACCCAGCGGCCGATGGGGACGATCAGACCCATGTCCTCGGCGACCGGGATGAACTCGGCGGGCGACACCAGCACCTGACCGGCGCGCGCCCAGCGCACCAGCGCCTCCACCCCGACGATCTCCTCGCTCACCAGGTTCACGATGGGCTGGTAGTGGACGACGAACTCGTCACCGGCGATGGCGCGGCGCAGGTTGGTCTCCAGCTCGACGCGCTGGGAGAGGACGGTGTGCATGTCCTGCTCGAACACCAGGTAGCTGCCCAGCCCGTCGACCTTGGCGCGGTACATGGCCAGGTCGGCGTTGCGCAGCAGGGCCTCGGCATCGCTCTCGCCGCAGCCGCTGACCGCGACACCGATGCTCGCCGTCACCGAGAGCTCCCGCCCTCCCACCGTGATCGGCTCCCGCAGCGCCTCGACGATGCGCTGGGCAACGGCGCTGGCGTCGGCCTCCACCTCGGAATCCTCGGCGAGGACGGCGAACTCGTCGCCGCCCAGCCGGGCGGCGACGTCGGTGGCGCGGAGGGATTCGCGCAGGCGCTCGCCGACGGCGACGAGGAGGTGGTCACCGGCGGCGTGGCCGAGGCTGTCGTTGACCATCTTGAAGCGGTCGAGGTCGAGGAAGAGCACGGTGACCCGCGATCCGCCGCGGCGCGCCCGGGCCAGCGCCCGCTCCAGGTGCTCGGTGAAGAGCGCGCGGTTGGGCAGGCCCGTCAGCGAGTCGTGGTAGGCGAGGTGGCGCATCTCCTCCACCGCCTTGGCGTCGTTGAGCGCCATCGAGGCATGGTGGGCGAAGGCGAGCAGCATCTCTCGCTCGGTGTCGGTGTAGACGCGGTCGGGACGGAACGACGCCACCACGATGCTTCCCACCGGACGGCCGTTCTCGTGCACCGGCGCCCCCATCGCGGTGCGCAGGTCGGCGCCGACGAACGCCTCGATGGCCAGCTCGGCGCCGGCGTAGTCCTGGACGACGATGAGGCGGTCCTCGACGATGGCTCTGCCGCCGGCGCCCTCGGTGACCCGGCTGCGCCGCGACTGTGAAGCCAGCTCCTCGCTGAGCCCGGAGGTCGACACCATCGTCGTGTAGTCGGGGTCGTCGCGGTCGACCAGGCGCAGGCCGACCACCTCGTCGCCGAGCAGCTCGCCCGCCCCCGCCACGATGGCGTCGAGCACCTCGTGGAGGGGTGCCCGGCGCGAGATCGAGACCTGGATCTTGGACAGGCGCTCCAGCAGCGCCTGGCGCTCCTGGAGCATGCCGAGCAGGCGCAGGTTGTCGGCCGCCTGCGCCTCGCTCACCTCGCGGAGGCGGCGCTCCCGCTCCAGGGTGTGCAGGTTGTCGATGGACAGAGCGAGGCCGCGGGCCATCGCCCGGAGCAGGCTGATCTCCTCGGCATGGAAGCCCGCGGGGTCGCAGCGACCGAGGACCAGTCGCGCCGGGACGCTGCCCTCGATGGGCACCGAGACGATGCGCAGCTCGCCGAGACCGTCCACCGACAGGGTGGCAGCGCGCGTGCCGGCGGCGGCCAGGAGCTCGGCCTCCGGCACGTGGCCGCGCGGGAAGCCGACGGCGTCGATGACCTGCCCGTCGCGCACCACCGCGGCCACCTCGGCCTCCATCGCCTCGGCGGCCCACTGGATGGCGCCCGCCACCGCCGATGCCTCGTCACGGCAGCCCGCGACCGCAACCAGGAACTCGGAGAGCTGCTGAGTGGACCAGCTCCCTCCAGAGGGCGTCATGGATACTCCATCAGCTCAGCGCCAGCACCACCAGCGTCTGGTTGTGGAAGCCGCTGATCCCACGAGTACGCGCGATCTCGCCGTAGGTGTAAAAGCCGGCGACGGGCGCCCCACCGCTGTGCAGGCCGATCCGGCGGACCTCCTCGCGGATACCCTCCTCGCCGAGCACGCCACGTCGGGCGATGCAGTCGAAGGCCATCACCCCGATGGGATCGCGTCCCTCCAGGGCGCTGAGCGCGTCGAGGCAGGCTTCGTCGGTGGCGCCCAGGACCGATTCCCCGTCGCCCTCCATCATCCAGGCCAGCCCGCCCTGGGGCACCTCGGCGATGCAGCCGATCGAGCGATCCGCGAAGTCGGCCTCAGCGACGAAGCGAACCTCCTCACCGCTGCGACGGCTGAGGCCGAGCGGATGGGTGAGGGCGAAGCGGGTGAAGGCGGCCGGGTCGGTGCGCGCTTCGGCGGGAGCGTCGAGGCGGTCGAGGTAGACGTCGAGAGCGGGATGGTCGTCCAGGGTGAGCACGCGATTGTTGGTGCTGGCGGTCACCAGCATGGGATCGCCGACGCGACGCCAGCCGTGGCGGACGCCGATGCCCAGCGGAGCATCCGACGCGATGGCCGCGGCCACCACGCTGTCGACAAGCACCTCGCCGCCGCAGAGCTGCTGCGTGCGGGTCATCTTCAGGTCGTCGCCCGCGCAGCCGCCGACCAGCGGCACCGCCGCGCCGACGACGCCGTAGGCGCCGCGCACGACCTCCTGCTGGTCGCCGGCGAGACCGTCGGTGAGCAGCAGCAGGACACGGTGGGGCCGAGGCTCAACCCGCTCGACGCACTCGCCGACGGTTGCGCCGGCACGGCGAAGGTCGGCCGCGGCGTTGCCGGCGGCCGCGGTGGCGATCGAGAAGCCGGGCCCGCCCAGGGCGGTGACCACCACGCCGGCGTCGCCGGGACCGTCGGCGGCGATCTCGCCCGCCGTCGAACAGCCGATCAGCGGAGCGTCGCCGCCCACCTCGCGGATGCCGGCGAGCAGGGCCGCCAGATCGTGAGACTGGGAGGCGAAGACCACCAGGAGCTTGAGGTCGTCCCCGCGCACGGCGGCGCGCGCAGCCTCGGCGCCGGCGGTCCGGGAGTCGGCCGTGGACGATGCCCCGGAGCCGACCCAGCGGGTGGCGCTGGCGGTGCCGGGGAGCGCGGCCGGCGCAGACAACTCCGTGGGAGTGAAGATCCGTTCCATGGTCACGCGTCTCCGAAGGGGTCGGGCGCAAGCGGCGAGGTGCGCCGCGCGGACGGGCCCGAGGGTCTGGCTGCGCAGACGAGGCTACGGCCGCGGCGCACAAACCCGACGGGGTTTTACAGCTCTTCCACGGAAAGGTTCATCGCCGCCGCGACAATCACGGCCGCGTGGCACACATCCCGGAGCGGGACCTAGACGGCCTCTTCGGGCGCGTAAAGCTCCGGCGTCTCGGTGAGGCGATAGCCGCTGCCGCGCACCGTCTCGATCAGCCGCGCACCGTGAGCCGTCTCCAGCTTCTTGCGCAGGCGCGAGACGTAGACCTCCACCTCGCTGTCACGGCTGGCGAACCCGGCGCCCCAGGCGCCGACGGCCAGCTCGGAGCGGCTGAGCACCTCGCCAGGGCGCGCCATCAGGTAGGCGAGCAGCTGCCACTCCGTGGGGGTGAGGCGGTGGACCCGGGTCCCGTTGATCACGGTCTGCCGCATCGGCAGGACCTCGAGCGGCCCCAGGACGAGTCGCTGGTCGTTGTGCCACGCCATCGGCGGCTCAGCGCCGGCGACGGCCGCACCGGGCCCAGGCGCAATGCCGGCACGGGACACCGGCGCCGCCGCCGACATGCGGCGCACCACGCTCGGTGCCGTCCGCACCACCAGCTGCTCGACGGTTCGGGCGCACTCGTCGAGCCGAGCCTGCAGGGTGGCGCGGCTGGCGAGAAGGCGCTCGGTCTGGTCCAGCAGGCGCTGCATGTGCAGCGAACGATGGGGCACGTCTGCCGTCACCGGCAGTATCCGCACGTTCTCCCGCTGCTGAGCCATCTTGCCCTCGGTCATGGTGACTGGCTGGTCCCCAGGGGGCACCAAGAGCACCACCCGCACCTAGTCAGCATCCTAACAGTGCTGTCGGCGTTACGCCATGCGTGCCGGCCACACAAGCCCTGCCCCCGCCGTCAGCCCTCGGCGGCACGCAGCTCGTCGAGGAACTCCGCCTCCTCGACGACCCGGACCCCCAGCCGCTGCGCCTTGTCCAGCTTGCTGCCCGCGGCCGCGCCCGCCACCACCGTGTGCGTCTTGCGGCTGACGCTCGAGGACGGCGTCCCGCCCAGCGCCCGGATGCGCGCGTCCGCCTCGGGCCGGGTCATCGAGTCGAGCGTCCCGGTGAGCACCCACGTCTGTCCCGTCCACGGACCCGGTCCGCCCTCCGCCTCCTCCGCACGCACCCCCGCTGACCCCAGCTTGGCGAGCAATTCCCGACCCTGCGAGGACGCGAAGAACTGGTGCACGTGCTCGGCGACCACCTGCCCGATGCCCTCGGTGTCGAGCAGCTCGTCCAGGCTCGCCCCCGCCAGCGCCTCCAGGGTCCCGAAGCGCGACGCCAGCGCGAACGCCGTGTGCTCGCCGACGTGCCGGATGCCCAGCGCGTTGACCAGGCGGGACAGCGGCACCACCCGGCGCGCGTCGATGGCGCGCAGCAGGTTGTCCGCCGACTTGTCGGCGAAGCCCTCCAGCTGCACCACCTGCTCGCGGCTGAGCCGGAAGAAGTCGGCAGGATCCGCGACCCAGCCACGCTCCAGCAACTGCCCCACAACCGCGTCGCCCAGCCCCTCGATGTTCATCGAGGACCGCGAGGCGAAGTGCAGCAGCTTCTCGCGGCGCTGCGCCGGGCACAGCGGATTGATGCAGCGGCGCGCCACCTCGCCCTCCTCGCGCACCAGCTCGCTGCCGCACGACGGACACGCGCTCGGCATCCGCCACGGCTGTGCACCCTCAGGCCGCCTCTCCAGGACCACGCGCACGATCTCAGGGATGACGTCGCCCGCCTTGTGCAGCACCACGGTGTCGCCGACGCGCACGTCCTTGCGGGCCACCTCGTCCTCGTTGTGCAGCGTCGCCCGCCGCACCGTCGACCCCGCCACCAGCGTCGGGGAGAGATGCGCCACCGGCGTCGCCGCACCGGTCCGGCCCACCTGCACCTCGATGGCCTCGACCAGCGCCTCCTTCTCCTCCGGCGGGAACTTGTAGGCCATCGCCCACCGCGGCGAGCGCGACACTGCGCCCAGCTCGCCCTGCTGGTCGAGGCGCGACACCTTGACCACCACGCCGTCGGTCTCGTAATCGAGGTCGTGCCGGCGGTCGCGCCACTCGTCGAGGAAGCCGAGGACCTCGTCCAGTGACGCCACCGCCCGCCGGTGCGGGTTGACACGAAAGCCGAGCCGCTCCAGCAGGTCGAGCACCTCGCGCTGGCTGCGCGCCGGCCCCGGCGGCGCCATGGCGTACATGAAGTTCGACAGCCCGCGACGCGCCGTCACCCGGGGATCGAGCTGCCGCACCGCGCCCGCCGCCGCGCTGCGCGGGTTGGCGTAGGTCGCCTTGCCCGCCTCCTCCAGCTCCGCGTTGATGCGGGCGAAGGACGCCTTGGGCAGGTACACCTCGCCGCGCACCTCGAGCTCCGCCGGCAGCGACTCCGGCACCGAGCGCAGCGTCCACGGAATCGCCTTGATGGTGCGCACCTGGGCGGTGACGTCCTCACCCTCGACGCCGTTGCCGCGCGTCGCCCCGCGCACCAGCTGCCCGTCGCGATAGGAGAGCGAGATGGCCAGCCCGTCGATCTTCAGCTCGGTGACGTACTCGTCGACGCCGGGCACCACCCGCTCGACGCGGCGCACGAACTCGCCGACCTCCTCGGGGGTGAACGCGTTGTCCAGCGACAGCATCGGGGTGCGATGCCGCACCTTGCGAAACGCCTCGACGGGCGCGCCGCCGACCCGTTGCGTCGGCGATTCCTCAGTCTGCAGCTGGGGATATCGCTCCTCCAGCTCGAGCAGCTCACGGAACAGCCGGTCGTACTCGACGTCCTCGATCTCCGGCGCATCGCGCACGTAGTACAGGTGCGCGTGGTGGTCGATGACCCGGCGCAGCTCGGCGGCGCGCTCCTGCGCCGGCGCGGGAACGCCGTCGCTCACTGCAGCGGCGACAGCGCGGGGCCGGCGTCGGCCACCGCGAAGATCTTCAGCCCGACGTCGTCGAACTTGATGGTCACCTCTTCGCCGGAGCGGGTCATGATGCTCTTCAGCACCACGCCCTGGCCATACTTGCGGTGCTGCACGCGCATGCCGGAGTCATACCGCTGTGGCGCGATCTCGGTGGGATTCGGCCGCACTGCGTGGGCATGGATGGCGCGATGCACCGCCCCGGGTGCGCGCGGATCTCCAACCTGCGGCCCCCCCGGACGCGCCGGGATCTCGATCAGCTCGGCGGGCAGATCACGCAGGAACCGCGACGCCTCGGCAACCTGCGGCGCGCCGTACAGGTGGCGCCGGAACGCATGCAGCAGGTACAGCCGCTGCTGCGCGCGCGTGATGCCGACGTAGGCAAGCCGGCGCTCCTCGGCCAGCCCCGCGTCGCCCTCCTCCATGGAGCGCAGGTGGGGCATCAGCCCCTCCTCCATCCCGGCCATGAAGACCACGGGAAACTCCAGCCCCTTGACCTGGTGCAGCGTGATCAGCGTCACCCCTGACGCGCTGCCGTCCAGCGAGTCGACGTCGCTCACCAGGGCCACGTTCTCGAGGAACTGCTGCAGCCCCTCGGGTGGCTCGACGTCGGCGTACTCCCCGGCCAGGCCGACCATCTCGGTCACGTTGTTCCAGCGGTCCTCGTTCTCCGGTGAGCCGTCCTGGAGCATCATCTTGTAGCCGCTCTCCATCAGCAGCCGGTCGACCAGCTCGGGCAGCGGCAGGCGCTGCGCATCGGCACGCAGCCCCTCGATGAGCCTGCGAAAGCCCTCCAGCGCGGACACCGCCGCGACCCCCAGCGCCTCGGTGTCGTCGAGCCGGGACACCGCCTCGAACGGCGAGACATTGTGCCGCCGGGCCAGCCTCTCCAACTCCGACACGGTGCGGTCGCCGATCTTGCGCCGAGGCACGTTGACGATGCGCGCGAAGCTCACCGAGTCGCGCGGGTTCGAGATCAACCGCAGATAGGCGAGGACATCCTTGATCTCGCGCCGCTCGTAGAACCGCGGCCCGCCCACCAGGCGGTACGGGACGCCGCGCCGCAGCAGCACATCCTCCAGCGCGCGCGACTGCGCGTTGGTCCGGTACAGCACCGCGAAGTCGCTGTAGGAGAAGGCCTCGCCCTGGACCAGCCGGTCGATCTCCGAGGTGATCGCGACGGCCTCCTCCTGCTCGTCGTATACCGAGATGATGCGCACCTTCTCGCCGCCATTGCGCTCCGTCCAGAGCTGCTTGGCGGCGCGCTCGGGGTTGTGCCGGATCACCGAGTGCGCGGCGTCGAGGATCACCTGCGTCGAGCGGTAGTTCTGCTCCAGCGTCACCACCAGTGCGGTGGGATGGTCGTGCTGGAACGACAGGATGTTGCGCACGTCCGCGCCACGCCAGCGGAAGATCGACTGGTCGTCGTCGCCGACCACGGTGATGTTGTCGTGCACGGCGCTGAGCAGCTGCACCAGCCGGTACTGCGCCTTGTTGGTGTCCTGGTATTCGTCGACGAAGATCTGGCGGAACTTGTGCTGGTACTTCGCCGCCACTTCGGGCACGTCCTCGAAGAGCTCGACGACGCGGATCAGCAGGTCGTCGAAGTCCAGCGCCCCCGCGTTCTGCAGTTCGGCCTCGTAGGCGCGAAAGGCCTCGGCGATGCGCGCGCCGTAGTACGCACCCGCGGTGGCCGCGTACTCGTCGGCGGACTGCAGCTCGTTCTTGGCGGCGCTGATCTGATGGGCCACCTGCGAGGGCGGGAATCTCTTGTCGTCGATGCCGGCCGCCTGCATGGCCCGGCGCACCGCCGAGACGCGATCCGCCTCGTCGTAGATGGTGAACTCGCGGGGGATGCCGATGGCCAGCCCGTCGCGGCGCAGGATGCGCACCCCGATGGAGTGGAACGTCCCCAGCCACATCCCGGTGGTGTTGCCGCCCAGCAGCACCTCGACGCGCTCGCGCATCTCCCGCGCCGCCTTGTTGGTGAAGGTGACCGCGAGGATCTCCTCGGGTCGCGCCCGCTCGGTGGCGATGACGTGGGCGATGCGGTGGGTGAGCACGCGCGTCTTGCCACTGCCGGCGCCGGCGAAGATGAGCAGGGGACCGTCGGGAGCCTCGACGGCGCGGCGCTGCGCCTGGTTGAGGCCGTCGAGCAGGTCGGGGAGGCCGAGGGTGCTCAGGGGTTGGGCTGAGGTGCGGCGTGGACTGCGCCGCGGGGAGGGGACGCGGGGGCGGCGGCGGATTCGGGGAGGGCCACGGGGACGGCATTGTAGGCGTCGGGACGGCGGTCGCCGAGCAGGTTGTTGCGCGGCGTGCGCTGCCGTGCGGCGGCCGATCCGCCGACGGGCACGTCGGCGACGAGCAACGCCTCACTCGAAGCCGGCGCCGGCCCGGCGACGGGCCAGCCGTCGGCCCCGACGATGATCGACGCGCCCAGGAAGGTGAGCCCGCGCTCCTCGCCGATGCGGTCGGCACAGGCCATGACCACGCCGTTCTGCGCAGCGCTGGCCATGGCCACGTAGTCGCCCTGGCAGTAGCCGCGGTCGTCGTACACCGTGCGCTTGAACGACGACACCCAGTTGGTCGGCACCGCGACGATGTCGGCACCGGCCAGGGCCAGTGCGCGCACCGCCTCGGGAAACCACAGGTCGTAGCAGATGACCATGCCGACGCGACCGAAGGGCAGCTCCACCACCGGCAGCGACGCGCCCGGCACGAACCACGTCTGCTCGTCGTAGAACAGGTGCAGCTTGCGGTACGTCGCCAGCCGCCCCGACGGACCCAGCAGCACCGCGCTGTTGTGCCGGCAGTCGCCGTCGCGCTCGTCGACGCCGACGACGATGTGCATGCCGCTCTCGCGGGCCACCTCGACCAGCGCCGACACCGTGGCCCCGCTGTCGGGATCCTCCGCCGAGCGAGCCGCCTCCTCCTCCGACGCGAAGGTGTAGCCGCTCGACGCCAGCTCCGGCAGCACGGCGAGATCGGCCCCCTCGGCCGCGGCGGCGAGGGCCCAGCGGACCGCCTGCTCGCGGTTGTGGTCGAGGTCGCCGACGCGGGGTGCGTACTGGGCGACGGCGATGCGCGCGCTGCGCGCGGGAGCTGCGTCGGTCATGCCCTCACGGTACCAGGGGCAGGGCTCACCCGCCGAGCAGGGGCAGCGTGGCCACGAAGGTGCTGCCGTCGCCCAGCTGCGACTCGACGGTGATGTCGCCGCCGTGCCGGCGCAGCGTCTCCCGGGCGAGGTACAGCCCCAGTCCGGCGCCGGCGATCGCCGAGTTCTCGCGGGTGACGATGCGCCCGAAGCGGGTGAAGATCCGCTCCAGGTCCTCCTCCGCGATGCCCAGCCCGTGATCGCTGACGGTGACCACGCCGAGGCGGTTCACCGGATCGGGCGCGCAGCGCACGGCGATCTCTCCCCCGCCCGGCGAGAACTTCACCGCGTTGTCGACCAGGTTGGCCAGGGCGATGCTGAGCCGCCGCGTGTCGGCGCTGATCATCAGCGGCTGCTCGCACATGTCGACGAGCACGCTGTGCGCCAGGGTGCGCCCGGTGACCACGTGGCTCAACGCCTCCGAGGCCACGGTGCGCAGGTCCACCGTCTGCGGGCGGTGCTGCGCCGATTCGTGGTCGGCGAGGCGCGCCGTCTCGATGATCTGGTCGACGATGCGGTTCATCGCCTCCAGGCGCTCCAGCACCACGGGAATCACGCCGCGGGCGCGCTCCCCGACCTCGCCCAGCGAGCCGTCGGCGAGCATCGACAGGTAGCCGCGCACCACCGTCAGCGGTCCACGCAGCTCGTGCGACGCCAGGTTGAGGAAGTCGGACTTGGCCCGCTCCAGGGCGCCGATGCGCTCGGCGTGCTCGCGGGCCATGGTGTAGCGCATGGCGTTGCCCAATGCCAGGCCGGAGATGTGCGCGACCGCGAGCAGCCGCTGCATCTGCGCGTCGTCGAACCCGTCCTCGTCGCGCGCGCCCACCGTGACGATGCCGAAGAGCGCGTCGCCGGCGTGCACGGGCGCCAGCGCGAAGCTGCGCAGGCCGCTGCGGCGGACCACGCCGAGGGTGCGCTCGGGGAGCTCGAGGTCGGCGAGCTCGCCGCTGACGGCCTGCTCGGTGAGCACCACCCGGGCCATGGCGGGATGCTCGGCGAGCCGGTAGACATGGCTGCCCAGGCTGGCGCCGCTGCTGTCGTGCTCGGCGATGCTGACCAGTCGGTCACCATCGAGACGCAGCAGCGAGGCGCGTCGCGGCGGGCCGCCCGGCCGGCTGACGATGGTGGCCGCGATCTGCACGACGTGCGCGGCCGCCTGCTCCTCGTCGAGCGTGCTGCTCAGCGCTCGCGCCACCTCGCGAACCATGGCGAGCTCGTCGAGCGCGCTGGTGTGCTGACCCGTGCCGCTCACACCAGCGCCGTCGGCCCGCACGCGCGCAGGCACACCGACCTGATTCCCCCGGGCTGCTCAACCACCGGACTGCCTCCCCTGCCCCCCTGGACCTGGCCAGGCTAGCAGAGGTTGTCCCCGCCGGCCCGCCGTTGCGGCGGTGCCAGCCGGACTGACAGGTCCTAGAAGTCCATGTCCCCGTGCGAGTGGCCGTGGCCGTGACCGTGCCCGCCGTGGGCGTGGTCGTCCTCGTCCTCGGGTTCGGGGGCGTCGGCGATCAGCGCCTCGGTGGTCATCACCATGGTGGCGATCGACGTCGCGTTGGCCAGAGCGGTGAGAGTCACCTTGGCTGGGTCGACGATGCCGCGCTCCAGCAGGTTGCCGAAGGTGCGCGTGGCCGCGTCGTAGCCCTCGTTGGGGCCCATGGCACGGACCTGGAAGGCGATCACCGAGCCCTCGTCGCCGGCGTTGTGGGCGATGGTGCGCAGCGGCTCTTCCGCGGCGCGCTGGACGATGCGGGCGCCGGTCAGCGCGTCGCCGGTGAGGTTCAGCGAGTCGACGGCAGCCGCGGCGCGAAGCAGCGCGACGCCGCCGCCGACCACGATGCCGTCCTCCACCGCTGCGCGGGTCGCCGCCAGGGCATCCTCGACGCGCGACTTGCGCTCCTTCATCTCGGTCTCGGTGGCGGCGCCGACCTTGACCACCGCGACGCCGCCGACCAGGCGGGCGAGCCGCTCCTGGAGCTTCTCGCGATCCCAGTCGGAGTCGGTCTCCTCGACCTGCTGGCGGATCTCCTCGACGCGCGCGTCGATGGCCGCGCGGTCGCCCGCGCCCTCGATGACCGTGGTGTCGTCCTTGGTGACGACGACGCGGCGGGCGCGGCCGAGCTGCTCGAGGCTGACCAGGTCGAGACGCAGGCCGAGCTCCTCGCTGATCAGCTGGGCACCGGTGAGGACGGCCAGGTCCTGGAGCATCGCCTTGCGGCGGTCGCCGAAGCCGGGCGCCTTGACCGCAACCGCGGTGAAGGTTCCGCGCAGCTTGTTGACCACCAGGGTGGCCAGGGCCTCGCCCTCGAGGTCCTCGGCGACGATGAGCAGCGGTCGGCCGGTCTGCACCACCTTCTCCAGCAGCGGCAGGAGGTCGGCGACGGCGCTGATCTTGCGATCGGTGATGAGGATCCAGGGGTCGTCTAGCACCGCTTCCATGGTGCTCTGGTCGGTGGCGAAGTACGGCGACACGTAGCCGCGGTCGAACTGCATGCCCTCGACGACCTCGAGCTCGGTCTCCATGCCGGTGCCGTCCTCGACGGAGATGACGCCGTCGCGGCCGACGCGGTCGAAGGCGTCGGCGATCAAGCCGCCGATCTCCTCGTCCGCGGCGGAGATCGAGGCGACGCGGCGGATGTCGTCGCGGCCGTTGACCGGCGTCGCGGTCTTGCGCACCGCGTCGGCGATCGCCTCGGCGGCGGCCAGCATGCCGCTGCGCAGCGCGGTCGGCGACGCGCCCGCGGCGAGGTTGCGCAGGCCTTCGTCGATCATGGCGCGGGCCAGCACGGTGGCCGTGGTGGTGCCGTCGCCGCTGATGTCGTTGGTCTTGGTGGCCACCTCCTTGACCAGGGCGGCGCCCATGTTCTCGAAGTGGTCCTTGAACTCGATGTCGCGCGCAATGGTGACGCCGTCGTTGATCACCAGCGGCGAGCCGAACTTCTTGTCGAGGATGACGTTGCGGCCGCGCGGGCCGAGGGTGACCGACACGGCGTCGGCGAGCGCGGCGGCGCCGCGCCTCAGCGCCTCACGCGCCTCGACGTCGAAGACGAGCTGCTTGGCGGGCATGCGAGTTCAGGCCTCCTGGGAGGTTCCGTGCGTGGGTTGTCGGTGGTCGTGCGCCGGCGCGGCAGACGCTGGATGTCCGCCGCGCCGCGCTACCGAGCTGTGCTCAGCTCTTGCCGTTGGCGACGACGGCGAGGATGTCCTTCTCCGAGAGGATCAGGTACTCGGTCTCGTCGATCTTGACCTCGCTGCCGGCGTACTTCGCGTAGATCACGCGATCGCCGACGGTGAGGTCGAGGGCAACGCGCTGCCCGGTCTGTTCGTTGTAGCGACCGTTGCCCACCGCTTCGACGAGGCCCTCCTGGGGCTTCTCCTTGGCGGTGTCGGGCAGGACGATGCCGCTCTTGGTCACCTCCTCGCGCTCGAGGGGCTTGACCACCACACGGTCAGCAAGAGGACGCAGGTTGACGGCCACGAAGACCTCCTCCGGACAACAAATTAGCACTCGGGACTAGAGACTGCTAACAGTCTAGGGGACTGAGTGCCGGCGCCGCAAGGGCAAGCCATGCGCCCCACGCGCGCTGAGCTGGAACCTCGGTGCCGGCGCTGCAGGCGGCGTCAGGCGCCTGCGGCGTGGAGGACCAGGTCGGTGCCGTAGGCGAGAAGGAAGCCCGTGAGCAGTCCCAGCATGCCGATGTCGTGGGCGCCGATCTTGCGGCCGACGTGCTGCAACTCCCCGATCACGTAGAGGATGGCGCCCGCGGCCAGGGCCAGGAAGAGCACGGAGAGGGCGGCGCTGGTGAACTGGTAGCCGATCAGGGTGCCGACGAACGTGGGGCCGCCGCCGATGATGCCGAGCAGCCCGAGGAAGCGCCAGGAGGGGCGCTCGCCGATCATCGGGCCGGTGATGCCCAGGCCCTCGGTGACGTTGTGCAGCCCGAAGCCGATCACCAGCACCAGGAAGAGCTGGTAGGCCCCGGTCGCGCCCGATTGGCCGATGGCCAGCCCCTCGGAGAAGTTGTGCAGGCCGATGCCGACGGCGATGAAGAGGGCCACCCGGGCGGCGTCCGAAAGCGGCGTGCGGCGGCTGCCAGTGCCCGCGGCGGAGGTGGCGGGGGCCGGCGGCATGTCGAGCGCGGCGGCGGCCATGGCCCCCGGTCCGGGATGCACCCGCGGACGGCGCCGCTTCATCAGCCGCTCGAAGACGACCAGCCCCATCAGCCCGGCGCCGATGCCGGCCGCGAGCAGCAGCCCGTAGCCGATGCCCTGGGCGCGGCTCTGGTCGAGCGCGCCGGTGATGGTCTGCGAGGCGTTCTTGATGACGTCGTAGAAGAGGAAGATCAGCACTCCCACCGACCCGGCGGTGAGGAAGGCCATGCGGGACGGGCGGGGCCGCCCGATCCGGGCCACGGGAAGGCCGACCAGGATGGTCAGCCCGGCGACTGCTCCGAGGCCGGCGGTCTGCGCGAAGGTCATGGGCTTCCGGACGCTCCCGAGGGGTGCTGTGAGACCGGTGCCGGAGGCTGTCCCCTCGGACCTCCGGCGCGGTTGCCGAAATTAGGCTACCTTAATTCGGCGGCCTGTGACCATCCTCTGTTTGTACAATCTTATCAAGAATACGCATCGAGTCCAGGGTCCACGGCGAACCCCGGCGGGTCGGCCCCGGCGGCCTCCAGGCGGTGCCACCCGGCCACCGCGATCATCGCCGCGTTGTCGGTGCAGAAGCGCAGCTCCGGGATCACCACGCGCAGGCCGGCGAAGCGCTGCCGCACCGCCTCGCGCAGCGGCTCGTTGGCCGCGACGCCACCCACCACGGCGATCCGGTCGGTGTCGCTGCGCTCCAGCGCCTGCTCCAGCCCGGTGACGAGCTGGTCGACGGCGGCGCGCTGGAAGGCGGCGGCGAGGTCGGCGACCACCTGCGGATCGCGCGGCCGCCCCTGGGCGTCGAGCCGCTCGGGGCCCAGGTCGCGCACGGCGTAGCGCACCGCCGTCTTGAGACCGGAGAAGGAGAAGCTGTCCTCCAGGCGGGTGCGCGGCAGGGGGAAGCGGCGGGGATCGCCGCGCTCGGCGGCCGCCTGCACCGCGGGTCCGCCGGGGTAGGGCAGCCCGAGCATGCGCGCCACCTTGTCGAACGCCTCCCCCACCGCGTCGTCCCGCGTCGCCGCCAGCCGCACCGCGTCGCCGTGGTCGCGCAGCACCACGCAGTCGGTGTGCCCGCCGCTGACCACCAGGGCGAGGTAGGGCGGCTGCAGCGAGGGATCGGCGAGCATCGCGCTGTAGACGTGGCCGGCGAGATGCGACACGCCCACCACCGGCAGCCCGCGCGCCAGGGCCGCGCTCTGCGCGTAGGCGGTGCCAACCAGCAGCGAGCCGATCAGCCCCGGCCCGCGCGTGACCGCGATGGCGTCGAGGTCCTCCCAGCCTCCGGGAAGTGCCTGCAGTGCCTCGTCGACGGTGGGGGCGATGGCGTCGAGGTGGGCGCGCGCCGCCAGCTCGGGGACGACGCCGCCGAAGCGCGCGTGCATGTCGACCTGCGAGGCCACCACCGACGAGAGCAGCTCGCGTCCGTCGCGCAGCACCGCGGCCGCTGTCTCGTCGCACGACGTCTCGACGGCGAGAAGGTTCACCGATCCTCGGGATACCCGGGGGGCGGCTCGTCGCCGACCCCGTCGACGGGGATCGGGATGGTGCGCAGCATGTCCTTGAAGTTCCGCTTGAAGGCGGGGGCGTGGATGCTGTCGCTCCACATGATCAGCGCGTCCTCACCGTTGTCGGTGTAGTAGCCGCGGCGACGGCCGATCGCCTTGAACCCGAAGGCCTCGTACAGACGGATGGCGTGCTCGTTGCTGGGTCGCACCTCCAGCGTGACCCAGCGCGCGCCGAGCGCGTAGGAGCGCTGGATCAGCGCCGCGAAGAGCGCGCGCCCGTACCCCTTGTTCTGGTCCTTGGCACGAACTCCCACGGTGGTGACGTGCGCTTCGTGGAACACCTTCCAGAGCCCGCCGTACCCGACGATCGCGGAGTCCTCGCGCATCACGATGTACGAGGCCTGGCGGTTCTGCGAGAGCTCGCGGTGATACGCGTTCTTCGGCCACGGCGTCAGGAAGATGTCCTTCTCGATCGCCTGGACGGTGGGGATGTCCTCCTCACGCATCTTGTCGATGGCGAGGCGGGGTACGACCTGCATGCGTTCAGTGTGCTGCGTGGTGCGGGGCTGAGGGCCATCATACGCGCGGCCCTGGCGACGTAGACACGCTCCCGTGCAGGTAGACGGGCTCGAGTCCGGACCGTGGCAGCGGGGGTGCCGTGGCGGCTTCGACGGCGGCCTGGGCGAGGGCCTCGGCGGCGCGGGCCGAGCCGTCGTGGGTCCCGAGGATGCTGTCGATGCTGACCGGCTCGGCGCCGTCGTGCGGCTGCCAGCCGCCGGATTCGACGCGGCGGGGTGGATCGAGCAGGGTGAGGACGGTGCCGTCGCGGCGGTAGCGGGCGACGTAGAGGGCGCCGCGCCCGGCCTCGGCGACGGCTTCGATGTCGCGCGTGCCGGCGGTGTCTGCTCGGGCCGCCCGGGCGACGACATCGAGGGCGGGGATGCCGTGCAGGGGAAGGTCGCGCGCGTGAGCGAGGCCGAGGGCGGTGGCGATGCCGACGCGCAGCCCGGTGTAGGAGCCGGGGCCCATGACGCAGGCGACGGCGCCGGGATTCGCGATGGCCAGCAGAGCGGCCAGCGCGGGCGGCAGCTCGCGGTCGAGGTCGCGGCCGGTGAGGGGGCGGGCAGCTCGCACAGTGCCGTCGGGATCTGCCAGGAGGACCAGGGCGCGGCGGCGCGAGGAGGTGTCGAGGGCCAGGATGGTCATGCGCGCGCCAGCGCTTGGGCGAGGTGCCTGGGGAGGTCGCGCAGCGTGATGCGGCGCTGCGTGCCGTCCCCCACGTCGATGCGGACGTGCACGGGTCTGAGGGCGTCGAGGGTTGGGGCGTACTCGGCCCACTCGACGGCGAGCGCCCCCTCCTCCACCATGGCGTCGACGTCGAGAGCGTCGAGGTCGGCGCCGCGGCCGAGGCGGTAGCAGTCGACGTGGTGCAGGGTCACCGCGGCCCCGCGGTAGACGTGGTGCAGCACGAAGGTGGGGCTGCGCACGGCCTGCGCGTCGTTGCCGCTGCCGGCGGCCAGGCCGCGGACGAGCACCGTCTTGCCGGCGCCGAGGTCGCCGTCGAGGGCGAGCACGTCGCCGGGGCGAAGTGCGGCGCCGAGGGTGCGGCCGAGCTGCTCGGTCTGCTCCGGCGATGCGGTGAGCACGACGGTCTCGGCGTCCATGTTCGTGACGATCATGACCCGAAGTGGCGGGACGCGATCGCCGGCAGCTGCTGCTGCGTGCCGCCCTCGCGGTCGAGCAGGGTGACGCCGGTGCCGTCGACGAGGCGACCGACGACGTGCAGGGGCGCGAGGTCGTCCGGCCAGGTGTCGAGCAGTCCGTGAAGCCGCGATGGTGGCACTGCGGCGAGCAGCTCGAAGTCCTCGCCGCCCCCGATGGCGAGCGCGACCCAATCGTCGGGAAAGACCGTGCGCAGCTCCGGGTCGACGGGCAGTGCGTCGCGCCACAGCTCGGCGCCGCAGCGCGACGAGCCCGCCGTGCGCGTCGCGTCGACGAGCAGGCCGTCGCTGATGTCACCGGCGCAGCGCACTCCGCCGGCGGCGAGCGCGGCGCCCTCGCGGAGACGGGGGGTGGGGTCGAGCTGTGCCGAACGCCAGGCGGCGAGAAGTTCGGGGTTTCCCGGCGCGGGGAACGAATCCTCGCGGAGGACATGCAGGCCCGCCGCGGCGCGCCCGAGCATGCCCGTCACCACCAGCGCATCGCCGGGCCGCCCGGCGTCGCGGCGCAGCATGCGGTCGGGGTGCACGGTGCCGCCCGCGACGACGTCGATGACGATCGGCCCGGTGATGGCGCTGACGTCGCCGCCCACCACCGGGCAGCCCCACTCCACCGCCATCTCCTGCAGCCCGTCGTTCAGCTGCTCGACATCGGCCAGGGCGGTGTCACCCGGGGCACACAGGGTCACCAGGCACCAGGCCGGCGTCGCGCCCATGGCGGCGAGGTCGGACAGCGACAGCGCCAGGCTGCGCCGCCCGAGCAGGAGGGGCGCAATCCAGGCGCGGCGGAAGTCGACGTCCTCGACCAGCGCATCCTGGGTCAGCACCAGCGCCATGCCCGGGGGCGGTTGCCAGGCGGCCGCGTCGTCACCGGGGCCGAGCAGCAGACCCGGGGCCTCGACGCTCCGCCCACCCAGCAGACGCGCGAGCAGCCCCGACTCGCCCACGCCGGCGAGCGTCGGCCCGGGGGCGCCGAAGCCGGGGAGGTCGCGCACCCGGTGGGCTACGACGACGAGGTCGGCAGCCCCGCGGTCGGACTCGACGCCACCGCCTCGAAGCTGATGTCCGCGCGGCCCGCCAGGAAGGCGCGCCGCCCGGCGACGACCGCCTCGCCGAAGGCGCGCGCCATCTCCACCGGGTTGCGCGCCCGGGCGATGGCCGTGTTGACCAGCACCGCGGCAGCGCCCCACTCCATGCAGCGCGCTGCCTCGCTGGGCACGCCGAGCCCGGCGTCGATCACCACGGGGACCTGCAAGCGGTCGATGATCAGGCGGACGTTGAACGGGTTCTGGATGCCCAGCGTCGTCCCGATGGGCGCCGCGCCCGGCATCACCGCCGCGGCGCCGGCCTCCTCCAGGCGCAGGGCCAGCACCACGTCGTCGCTGGTGTAGGCGAGCACAGTGAACCCCTCCTCCACCAGCACGCGCGTCGCCTCCAGAGTTCCCGCGGGATCTGGCAGCAACGTCCGCTCGTCGCCGACCACCTCCACCTTGATCAGCTCGCTGAGGCTGGCCGCCCGGGCGAGGTGGGCCATGCGGATGGCCTGCTGCGCCGTGGTCGCCCCGGCGGTGTTGGGCAGCAGGGTGAAGCGGGAGAGGTCGAGGCCCTCCAGCTCGTTGCGGCCTCCGCCCTCCAGCGAGAGGCGGCGGATGGCCAGGGTGATCATGTCCGGCTGCGCGGCGGCCAGGCAGTCGCGCAACACGTCGTCGGAGGGGAACTTGCCGGTGCCGTGGATGAGCCGGCTGCGCAGCACGGCGGGACCCATGCGCAGGGCGTCGTCGGATGCAGCGCCCGTCGCGGCAGACGCCGCCGGCACCGTGGGGTCGCTGGTAACAGTCATGTCTGGCACGAACCTCTGGGTGCTATCCGCCGCCGACGAACTGGAGAACCTCGAGCTCGTCGCCATCCTCGATGCGGGCGTCGCCGAAGTCGCCGGCGCGCAGGATGCGCATGTTGTGCTCGACCACCACGCGCGACGCGCGGATGTCGAGCGACGCCAGCAGGGCCGCCACGGTGATCCCCTCCTCCACGTCGCGGCGCTCGCCGTTGACGGTGATGGCGATGCTCACGCCACCGCCTCCGCCTGGGTCACCGCGGCGAGCAGCTCGCGCGCCGCCGTCTCGACGTCGCGTGCGTCGCAGACCGCGCGCACCACCGCCAGGCGACGCGCTCCGGCCGCGATCACCGCCGCCGCGTTGGCCGCGTCGATGCCACCGATGGCGAACCAGGGAATGTGCACCTGCGCCGCCGCGGCGCGCACGTGCTCCAGGCCCACCGCGGGACGGCCGGGCTTGGTCGGGGTGGCGTGCACCGGTCCGACGCCGATGTAGTCGGCACCCTCGCGCTCCGCCTGCAGCGCCTGCTCGACGGTGTGCGTCGACCGCCCCACGATCCGACCCGGCCACAACCGCCGGGCCGCCGCCACCGGCAGGTCGGACTGGCCCAGGTGCACACCGTCGGCGTCCGCGGCCATGGCCACGTCGAGGCGGTCGTTGACCACGAAGAGCACTCCCGCGCCTGCGGTCACCGCGCGGCAGCGCTCGGCCAGGCGCAGGGTCTCCAGCCCGTCGTCGCCCTTGCGGCGCAGCTGGACCAGGTCGGCTCCGCCGGTGCAGGCCGCCCGCACCACGTCGAGCAACTGCGCGGGCCCGTGCGCCGCCACGGTGACCACGTAGAGCCGTGCCTTCGCGAGGCGGGCGGCGAGGTCGGGGCTTGCGCTGCCGGTCACGGGTCTCCAGGTCTCCACCCAACGGGGAACCACGGAGCCGGCCGGATGGCCCATTGCTCCGGCCGCATTACCGGCCGGGTCGTCGGGGTCGCCGCCGTGTGGCGGCCTCTCAGCTTCCGCTCCCCCAGGGATGCGCCGATGATACGCCGCCCGCCGCGGCGGCGCAGCCGGATCGTCACCTCCCTGTGCCTGCGCCTAAAGTTTCGCTAGGCGAAGTATTCGTGGTATGTTAACCGCGAGCCTTCTCACGAAGCCCGCGATCGACACGCCACAGGCGACAACGTCCCCCCGGAGGAACCCCTTGCCCAGCCGCAGCGCACTCACCGAACGCGGTCGCCTCGTCATCCTCGGCGCCGTCCTGCTCGTGCTCTTCCTCAGCTCGCTGGACCAGACCATCGTCGGCACCGCCCTGCCGCGCATCGTCACCGACCTGCACGGCAGTGAGCAGTACGCGTGGGTGGTCACCATCTACCTGCTGACCAGCACGATCACCGTGCCGATCTACGGCAAGCTCTCCGACGTCTACGGGCGCCGCCCGCTGCTGCTGATCGGCATCGGGCTGTTCCTGCTGGGCTCGGTGCTCAGCGGCCTGTCGCAGAACATCACCGAGCTGATCGCCTTCCGGGCCATCCAGGGCCTCGGCGCCGGCGCGCTCTTCCCCATCTCGCTGGCCATCGTCGGCGACCTCTTCGACCCGCGCGAGCGGGGGCGCTACCAGGGGCTCTTCGGCGCCGTCTTCGGCATCAGCTTCCTGCTCGGTCCACTCATCGGCGGCTTCTTCACCGACCACGTCTCCTGGCACTGGATCTTCTACGTCAACATCCCCGTCGGCATCGCGGCCTTCGCGGCCATCTCCACCAAGCTGCCCAACATGCGCCGCGAGAACACCAGCGTGCGCGACTTCGACTACATGGGCACCGCCGTGTTCACCGCCGGCGTGGTGCCGCTGCTCATCGGCCTGAGCAACAAGGGCACCAGCGCGGCCGACGGCACCCTGCCCGGCTGGGGCAGCTTCGAAGTCGGCGGCCTGCTCGCCATCGGCGCCGCCCTGCTTCTGCTCTTCGTCTGGATCGAGCGCCGCGCCACGCAGCCGATCGTGCCGCTCACCCTCTTCCGCGATCGCACCTTCTCGGCGTCGATCGTGGCCACCATGGCCGTCTCCATCGGGCTGTTCGCGGGCATCATCTACCTGCCCCGCTTCTACCAGGTGGTGCGCGGCGTCAGCGCCACCCAGTCCGGATACGAGACCTGGCCGCTGCTGGTCGGCCTCATCGGTGGCTCGGTGCTCACCGGCCGGCTGATCAGCCGCACCGGCAGGTATCGAAAGCTGGTCGTCGTCAGCGCGATCCTGCTCCTGGTGGGCATGGTGTTGATGACAACCATGACGGCAACCATCTCGAACTGGGAGCTGTGGGCCTTCATGCTCGTCGTCGGCATCGGCGTCGGCCCCGGCATGTCCGGCTACACCACCATCGTCCAGAACGTGGTGCCGATGCGCCTGATGGGCACGTCGACCAGCGTGCTGACCTTCTTCCGCCAGGTGGGCGGCTCCGTCGGGCTGGCCATCGCCGGCACCGTCTTCAACCAGCAGTTCGCCACCCTGCTGCCGTCCAAGCTGGCCGCCGCGGGCGTGCCCCCCGCCGTGGCCGACGGGATCGCCAACAGCCCCGCGCGCGGTGCGCTGACCGGCGTGGGCGGGGCCGCGGGCTCCTCCAGCGCGGTGGTCACCGGGGTCCACGATGCCTTCGCAACCGCCACGGCCCAGATGTTCTGGATCGGCGTGGTCTCCGCGGTGGTGGCGGTGATCGCGGTGATGTTCGTCCGCGAGGTGCCCCTGCGCAGCCGCCGCGACGCGGTGCCTGCGGAGGAGGCGGCCGCGCTGGTGCCGGCCGCCGGCAACGCGACGGAGCCAGCCGTGGCCGGCGCCAGGGCATGACCGCCCGACGGCGCCCCGCGGTCGACCGGGCGGCGCAGGCCATCGGCGAGTTCCTCCGCGACCGGCGCCGCGCCTCGATGGGCTGGCTGCTGGAGTGCGACATCTCCATGGCCCAGATCCACGTCGTCACCACGCTCCACCAGCAGGGGGCGCTGACGGTCGGTGGCCTGGCTGAGGCGCTGGGCATCTCGGCGCCCTCGGTGACCGGCCTGGTCGACCGCCTGGTCGAGCGCGGCCTGGTCGAGCGCGTCCGTGCCGAGGACGACCGGCGCACCGTGCGCGTCTCCCTCTCCGCCGACGGACAGGCGCTCACCCAGCGCATGCACGGGGTCAAGGTCTCCGAGCTGCACGACGTCCTCGGCGAGCTCAGCGACGCCGAGCTTGCCGACGTCGTCCGCCTCGCCGCCAGGCTCCGGGAGGTCATGGATGCGCGCGCCGAGCGACGCCCCGCGGCGGCCGGCCTACCACGGCTCGACGAGCGCCGGCCGGCCTAGCCCTCCACCGCGGGGAAGCGCACCTCGACGGCGCAGCGCTGCGGCGAGGCGGCCACCGACATGCTGCCGCCGGCCACCGCCGCCCGCGCCCGGCAGCGCAGCACCCAGCCGGGCTCGACACCGCCCTCCGGTTCCGCCAGCCCCGCCTCGGCGGTGAGACCGAGGACCACCCGCGACGGTCCCCCGCCGAGCACGACCCCCGCTGCTCCGGCGCGGCCCGACGCCGCGGCGGTGAGGAACTCCTGCACGATCCACGCTGCTGCTGCGGCCACCGCCTCGCCGGCCTCGGCGGCGCTCCAGGCGAGGTCGACGCTCATGCGACCGTTCTGGGCGTCGACGCAGCGGCGCAGGGTGGCATGGAGCGACTCGCCCGCCTCGGGCGTGATCACCTCGGCGTGGGGCAGGGTGCGCAGGTCGTCGACCAGGTCGACGAGGCGGCGCTGCAGACCGCGCACGGCCTCGTCGGCCGTCTCCGGCTGGTGGGCGACCTGGCGCTGCACCACCTCCATGTCCAGGGCCACGCCGCAGACGACCTCGAGCACGGTCTCCATCAGCCCGCGGGCCGTCCGGGCACGGTCGACAGTGGACTCGTCGAGCAGGCGGCGGACGAGGTCGACGTCGGCGGGCGGCGCCGGGACCTCGGCGCTGGGGTGGGCGGGATGGAGCGTCTCCCACTCGGCGAGGTGGCCGCCCACGGCGCGCAGCAGGTGGGTGAGCGTCTCGTCGGCGGCGACGCGCTCGCGCACCCGGGCCAGCGCCTCGACCAGCACCTCGACCTCGTCGGGGCGCAGGCGGCTGAGGTTGCGGCCGGCGAGCAGCCACTGGGTGCTGAGCCGCTGCACCTCGTCGCGGTTGCGCGAGGCGCGGGCGGCGAGCACGGCGCGGGCGGCGTCGAGCCAGGCGACCAGAGCGCCCAGCGACTCGTCGATGCCGGGCGGGTCGGGGATGGCCTCGGGCCACGCCTCCTCGGGCAGCGGCGGCTCGGCCGTCTCGCCGCTGGGCACGCCGGCCAGCTCGACCTCGCGACCGGCGTAGAGCATCTCCTGGCGCCGCTCGATGGCGTCGAGGTGGGCGAGCTGGTCCTGCAGCTCGCTGTCGGCCTCGCCCTCGCCGGTCGCCCGGGCCAGCCTCAGCTCGACGCGGGCAGCCCCCGCCGCCGGGCCGCGCGTCGTCGTGTCCTGGTCACTCAACTGCCTTCGTGTCCCGCTGGGGTCGGGATGAAGCGCCGCGGCACCCGGGCCGAGACGGCGCACAGCACCTCGTACGAGATCGTGTCCTCGACCGCGGCCACCTCGTCGGCACCCATCCGGTCGGGACCGTTGCCGCCGACCATGATGACGCCCTCGCCCGGCTCCACGCCGTCCAGTGCGGAGACGTCGACGCTCACCTGGTCCATGCTGACCCGTCCCACGATGGGGCAGCGTACGCCCCTCAGCACCACCGCGCCGCGGTTCGACTGCGCCCGGTGCACCCCGTCCGCGTAGCCGGCCGCGACCGTCGCGACGCGAGTGTCGCGCTCGGCGCGCCAGGTGCAGCCGTAGCCGACGTACTCCCCCTTCGGGACGGTGTGGACGTGGGTGACCAGGGCTCTGACGGTCATCGCCGGCTCGACCTCCAGCGCCGGGCAGTTGGGCGGCGAATATCCGTAGAGGGCGATGCCAGGGCGGACGAGGTCGTGGCGCATGTGCGGGAAGCGCAGGGCGGCGGCGCTGTTGGCGGCGTGGACGAGGAAGGGTTCGCCGGCGACCTGCTGGGCGACGGCGACGGTGGCGAGAAAGCGGGCGTACTGCATCTCGGCGTGGGCCGGGTCGGCGCCGTCGGCGTCGGCGAGGTGGGTGAAGACGCCGGTGAGCTGCAGCTGGCGCTGCTGCGCGGCGACGTGGCCGAGGACACCGGGAACGGCGGTGGGATCGATGCCCTGACGGTTCATGCCGGTCTCGACCTTGAGGTGCACCCGCGCGGGGCGACCGGCCTGGCGCGCCGCCGCGGTGACGGCGCCGACACTCGCCGGGTCGGACACCGTGATGTCGATGGCGGCCTCGACCATCGGGCGATGGGTGTCCGGGTGCGACCAGCCGACGACGAGGATGGGCGCCTCGATGCCGGCGCGGCGCAGCTCCAGGGCCTCCGCGGGGAGGGCGACGCCGAGCCAGGTGGCACCGCCGTCGAGCAGCGCCTGCGCTGCAGGAGGCCCGCCGTGGCCGTAGGCCTGCGCCTTGACCATCGCCATGACGGCCACGCCGCCCATCTCCGCGACAAACGCGGCGGCGTTGCGACGCAGAACGCCGAGGTCGACGTCGGCCCACTTCATGGGATGCAGGCCGGCCGGCACATGGGCGTTGGAGGGCGACTGCACGTCGGGAAAATTACGCCGCGCCGGACGCCTGCCGCTCGACGGCGCGCCGGACCCGTTCCTGCGCGGCAGGAAGCGCGTCGAGCAGGTCGCTTGCCAGAGCGCCCGCACGTCCGCGCTCACGCTGCACCGCGGCCCCCGCCTCCGCGTGCACGAGAACAGCGGCAACCGCAGCATCGAAGCCATCCACCCGCGCCGCGAGAAACGCCCCGAGCACTCCCGCAAGCACGTCGCCGGTGCCGCCGGTCGCCAGCGCCACGATGCCCTCGTGCGCATCGATGTGCACACGCCCGTCCGGTGCAGCGACGACCGTCTGCGCCCCCTTGAGCACGACGACGACACCGTGCTCGCGCGCATACCGAGTCGCCACGCCCGAACGTTCAGCCTGCACAGCGGCGGTCTCGAGCCCCGCAAGCCGCGCCATCTCCGCAGGATGCGGCGTCACAACAATGGGCTGCCCGCTGCGCCGCCAGTCCACGCCATGCGCGGCCGCGATGTTCAGGCCATCCGCGTCCACAACTGCGGGCCGCTGCAGGGTGTGCAGCAGCTCGACCACCGCCGCCTGCGTGGCCGGCTGCTGCCCCAAGCCCGGCCCGATCACCAGCGCATCCGCATGCGGGAAGTGCTCCCGCCGCAGCGCGTCGAGCGACTCCTCGCCGAGCCAACCGCGCCCCGCATCCGGGAGCGGATGCGCCATCACCTCCACGCACTTGGTCGCCAGCACCGCATAGATCGCCTGCGGCACGCAGACCCGGATCAACCCCGCCCCGCCGCGCGCAGCTCCCATCGAGCTGAGGTACGCAGCCCCCGTGAAGCCGTACGCGCCCGCCACGACCACCACGGTGCCGAACGTCCCCTTGTGCCCCTCCGCGGGCCGGGGGGGCAACACAAGCCCGCGCGGGAGCGGCGCACTGAGCGGCTGCTCGAGCGGATCAGGCTGCACCGCCAGCACGGCGACCGCGATGGCCAGGTCCCGCTCGTGCGTCAGGGTCAGCGCGATGCCGCGATCGACGCCGCGCACCAGCACGGTGGGTGCCCCGCCACGGCGGTTGACCACCTCGATCTCCTTGTAGAGCGGCAGCGGGTACTCGCCCAAGGAGCCGAGCAGCTTCTTGACCGCCTCCTTGGCCGCCCACCGCGTGGCCAGCCGCTCGGGATGCCCCTCACAGCGTGCCCGCTCCCGCGCGGTGTAGATGCGCTGCAGGAACCTGGCCCGCCGCCCCGCCACCGCGGCAATCCGCGACACCGTGGCCACGTCGACGCCGATGGCGGTCTGCGCGCTCACTCCACCGTGACGGACTTGGCCAGGTTGCGCGGCTGGTCGACGTCACACCCACGCTGCACGGCGACGTGGTACGCGAACAGCTGCAGCGGCACCACGTTGACCAGCGGCGACACCATCTCGTCGCACTCTGGGACGACGATCAGGTCGCGGGCGAGGTCGCTGTCGAACGGGTTGTGGCCATCGCTGACCAGAGCGATCACCGGCGACTCGCGGGCGCGCACCTCCTGGACGTTGCTCACCGTCTTGGGCAGGGTGCGCGCGGCGGTGGCGATGGCCAGCACCGGCACCTCGGGGTCGAGCAGCGCGATGGGACCGTGCTTCAGCTCGCCGGCCGCATAGCCCTCGGCGTGCACGTAGCTGATCTCCTTGAGCTTGAGCGCACCCTCCAGGGCGATGGGGAAGTTGATGCCACGGCCGATGAACATCGCGTTGCGCGCGTGCGCGTAGCGCTGCGCCATCTCGGCGATGTGCGGCTCGTCCTCCAGCACCTTCTCGATCAGCTCGGGAACGCGGCGCAGCTCCTCGGTGATGCGGTGGTGCTCGTCGATGGCGAGCTCGCCGCGCGCGTCGGCGAGGCGCAGGGCGAGCAGCAGCGCGCAGGCCATCTGGGTGACGAAGGTCTTGGTGGCGGCAACGCCGATCTCCGGCCCCGCCTGCATGTAGAGCACGCCGTCGGCCTCCATGGCCAGCGCGCTGCCGACCACGTTGGTGACCGCGACCACCGTGGCGCCACGGCGCTTGGCCTCACGGACCGCCGCCAGGGTGTCGGCCGTCTCGCCCGACTGGGAGATGGCCAGGACCAGGGTGTTGTCGCCCACCAGCGGATCGCGGTAGCGGAACTCCGAGGCCGGCTCGACGTCGACGCGCACCCGGGCCAGCTCCTCGATGAGGTACTTGGCCACCAGCCCCGCGATCCAGGCGGTGCCGCACGCGACGACGGTCACCGCGCGGAAGCGCGACAGGGCGGCGTCGTCGAGCCCGAGGTCGGGCAGCGTCACCGTGCCGCTCTCGTCGATGCGACCCACCAGGCACTGGCGCAGCGCCTCGGCCTGCTCGTGGATCTCCTTGAGCATGAAGTGGGGGAAGCCGTTCTTCTGCGCCTGCTCGGCGTCCCAGTCGACGGTGATGACGCGGCCCTCGACCGCCTCACCGAGCAGGGTGGTGACCACCACGCCGTGGGGACGGGCGGCCGCCACCTCGCCCTCGCCGAGCAGGAGGATGCGCTTGGTGTAGGGCAGCAGCGCGGTGATGTCACTGCTGACGAAGGATTCGCCGAGGCCGAGGCCGACCACCAGCGGTGCATTGAGCCGCGCGGCGACCAGCAGGTCGGGCTCGTCGGCGCTGAAGACCACCAGCGCGTAGGCGCCGTGCAGGCGGCGCAGGGCCTGGCGCACGGCGGCGGCGAGGTCGCCCCGGTAGAGCTCCTCGATGAGGTGGGGCACCACCTCGGTGTCGGTGTCGCTGGTGAACTCGTGGCCGCGGGCGCTGAGCTCGGCGCGCAGCTCGCGGTAGTTCTCGATGATCCCGTTGTGGATGAGGTGGAGGCGCCCGGTGCAGTCGGTGTGGGGGTGGGCGTTGACCACCGTGGGGCGGCCGTGGGTGGCCCAGCGGGTGTGGCCGATGCCGAGGTGGCCCGGCGGCATGCCCGTCTGCTCCAGGCGGAGGGCGAGGTCGTCGACCTTGCGCTCGCTCTTGACCACCGCGGAGCGGCCGTCGTCGGAGAGGACGGCGACGCCGGCGGAGTCGTAGCCGCGGTACTCGAGGCGGCGCAGGCTCTCCAGCAGGACGGGGGCGCTGGGGCGCGGGCCGGTGTAGCCGATGATTCCGCACATGTGACTGGGGGAACGTCTCCGTGCTGGGGGGCGTTACGGGGTCAGCGGGGCTGCGGGGCTACGGGGTGGGGCTGACCGGCGCGACGGGCGTGGGGGTCGGCGTGGCCGTGGGCGCCGGGCTCGACGAGGGTGTCGGGCTCGGCGACGGGCTGGGCGTGGGCAGCACCGCCACCGTGAGGGTGACGCTGACGGCGTCCGGGGTGGCGGTGACGCCGGCCGGGGGGGCCAGCTTGACCTGGACGACGTGGTCGCCGGTGCTGAGCCCGTTGAGGGGGATGGCCAGGGTGGAGATGGAGTCGAGCCCGTTGAGCAGGTCCTGCGGGCCGTTGAGCACCACGGTCAGCGGCACCGAGCTGATGCCCGACAGGTAGCGACCGGCCGGGAGCGCGCCGGAGACCCTCGGCACCACCGCGCTGGACCGCGAGGTGGTCACCGACGACACCGTGATGGTGACGGTCACATTGGGATTGGGCACCTCGAGGTTGTTGATCTTGCGCCCGAAGCGGTCGTAGAGCACCGCCTTGTAGTCGCCCTCGAGGTTGGTCTTCTGGTTGGCCAGGTTGATGTGCACCTGTGCCGTCAGGCCGCTCAGCTCGCGCTGCGGGCCGACCACCGCCACCACGTTGGGTGTCACCGACTGCTGCGCGGCCGGTGCCACGTACCCGGTCGGCGGCGTCGCGTCGATGACGATGCTGACCGGGACGTTGACCGAGTCGCGCACGTCGACGTCAGCCGTCACCGAGGAGGCCACCTGGTCGAGCGAGACGGTCGAGTCGTTGTTGACGACGTGCAGGGGCACCTGCTGCACGCCGGTGCTGGTGATGGCGTGGTAGTCGACGCTCAGCCGCAGGCTGTTGGTGGTGAACGCGCTGACGTGCTCGCGCGTCCCGCTGAGGCGCACCTGGACGTCGGCGATCGGAGTTGCCAGCAGGAACTTGCCGGGAAGGCTGGCCGGGTCCTGCGGGACGTGCACCGCGACCGTGCGAGACTCCGGTGGGTTGCTCGCGTACACGACACCCACCCAGGTGACCAGCGCCACGCCGGTGGCCAGCGCCTTGACGCGCAGGTTGCGGGTCAGGAAGCCGGGCAGCCGCATTGCCTAGCGCTGCCGGGTGAACGTCCGCAATGCGCCGGTGCGCAGGAAGGGACGCGGGATGGAGACGCGGCCGGCGGTGGGCTCGGCGCCGAGCAGGTTGACCAGCATGTCGCGCAGCTTGGCCTGGTCGAGACCGCGGTAGATCTTGCCCTGGTGGGCGACCGAGATCAGCCCGGTCTCCTCGCTGACGATGAGCACCACGGCGTCGCTCTGTAGGGTGAGGCCCAGCGCGGCGCGATGTCGCGTGCCCATGCGCCCGACACCGGGGATGGCGTCGGCCAGCGGCAGCACGCAGCCGGCGGCGATCAGCATGGTGTCGCGGATGATCGCGGCGCCGTCGTGCAGTGGCGAGTTGGGGAAGAAGATGGTGGCCAGCATCTCGGCGGTGACCTCGCCGTTGATGCGCACGCCGGTGATGGCGACGTTCTCGAGCCCGGTCTCGCGCTCGAAGACGATCAGGCCGCCGGCGCGGCGCTCGCTGAGGCTGCCCGCGGCGCGGATCACCTCCTCGACCACCTGGCCGATGGCGGCGCTGCCGTGGTGCCCCACGAAGGCGCGCACCCGGCTGAGCCGTCCCACCTGGTCGAGGGCGCGGCGCAGCTCCGGCTGGAAGAGCACGATCAGCGCCAGCAGGATGGCCTGCGACCCGTTGGTGAACAGGAAATCCAGCATGCGCAGGTGCAGCTGGCTGGCGATGAAGCCGAGGAAGAAGAGCACACCGACGCCGAGCAGCAGCTGCACCGCCTGGGTGCCGCGGATCAGCTTGAGCAACTGATACAGGAGAAACGCCACCACCAACACGTCCGCGAGATCGCGCCATCCGACGTTCGAGAAGAAGATCTGCGCGTTGTGGAACAGCGTGCTCACGGCGTGAGAGACACCTCCGCGGCGGCGGGTGCACGAGCGTCGCGCGGAGCGGGTTGCTGATGTCCCGGGACGCCGTCGTGGCCGAACACCAGGGCGAGCAAGGCGTGCTGC
This sequence comes from Candidatus Dormiibacterota bacterium, assembly GCA_035995545.1. Classification (GTDB taxonomy): domain Bacteria; phylum Chloroflexota; class Dormibacteria; order Aeolococcales; family Aeolococcaceae; genus DASRDZ01. Next base: position 187,437 of record DASYKI010000011.1, on the reverse strand, counting down.
ACCCACATGCGGTTCTCGGCCTGGTCGAAGACGATCGACTGGGGACCGTCGATGACCGCGTCGGTGATCTCCTCGCCGCGGTGCGCGGGCAGGCAGTGCATCACGCCCGCGTACGGCGGTGCCATGGCCAGCAGCGACTCGTTGACCTGCAGATGCGCGAAGTCCTCACGCCGCCGCTGCTGCTCTGCCTCCTGGCCCATCGAGGTCCAGACGTCCGTGTAGATGATCTGCGCCTCCTCGAGCGCCTCGCCCTTCTCGTGGGTCAGGGTGAACCGGGCGCCCGTGGAATGCAATGCCGCCGCGCGCTCCAGCACGTTGGGGCGCGGCTCGTAGCCGGGCGGGCAGACCATGCGCAGGTCGATGCCGAGGATGGCGGCCGCGTAGATCCACGACGTGAACACGTTGTTGCCGTCGCCGACGTAGGCGACGCGGGCGCCGCTGACGGCGCCGGTGTGCTCGCGCACGGTGAGGCAGTCGGCCAGCACCTGGCAGGGGTGCTCGACGTCGGTCATGGCGTTGATGACGGGCCCGTCGGCCCACTCGGCGAGCCTGGTGAGGTCGCGGTGCGAGGTGAGGCGGGCGACGATGCCATCGACGTAGCGGTCGAGGATGCGGCTCACGTCGGCGACCGACTCGCGTTCGCCCATCTGGATCTCCTGGGCGAACAGGGCGATGGGATGGGCGCCGAGCTTGTGCGCCGCCACCTCGAACGAGACCCGCGTACGATTGCTGGGCCGCTGGAAGATCATCGCCAGGTGGAGACCGTCGAGGGGATGCCCCAGGTCGGCGCCCGCCTTGGCCGCGGCGGCGAGGTCCAGGATCGCGGTGATCTCGGTGGCCGTCAGGTCGGCGATGGAGAGCAGGTCGCGGCCGTGGAGGGTTGTCGGCATTGCTCAGACGAGTATATGTGCGGTCGATAGCATAAGAGCCTGTTTATGGAGAGGCTATCCGGAAGCGTTGCAACCACGTACAGGGACGGTACTGTCCTGGCAATGAACGTGCTGGTGGTCGTCGACGGGGGGCTGGTCGAGGTGCTGCAGGCGTCGCCGCTGGTGCGCAGCCTGGCCACCGGGATCGAGGGTGCGGTGGTGACGGTGGCCTGCCCACCCGCGGCGGCGGCCCTGGCCGCGCAGATGTCCGGTGTCAGCGAGACGCTGGCGCTCGGCGCCCTGGAGCCTGGCGGGGCCACCCCGTCGGCCGTGCTGCGCGCACTGCTGGCGCTCCGCCGCAGGCGGTTCCACGCCGCCGCGGTCTGCTCCACGAATGCGCTGCCGGCCGCTCTCGCCTACTTCGCCGGGATCCCGCGCCGCGCCGGCCTGCCCACCGGGGCGCACTCCCTGATGTTCACCGACCGCATCGAGAGCGAGAACACAGAGAACCGCTCCGCCACCTGGCTGCGCCTGGCACCCGCCCTCGGCGTCGACGCGCAGGTGCACCAGCCCAGCTTCAACCCCGGCCGTCCGGCGCGGGGCGTCGCCGAGGAGCGCCTGCTGGCCAGCGGCTTCGAGGACGGGCGGCTGCTCGTCGCCGTGGCCCCGGGCAACGGCTTCACCGACTCCATCCCGCCCCTGCCGCCGCGCGCCCTGGCCTGGGAGCCGGAGCGCTATGCGCACCTCTGCAACCAGCTCACCCGCCGCCACGGCGCCGGCATCGTCCTGCTCGGCACCGCCGAGGACCGCGCCCACATCGACGCCATGCTGCTCGACGTGGAGGGCTCGGTGCTCGACCTCTGCGCCGAGCTGGGCGGCCTCGACGAGGTGGCCGCCGTGCTGGAGCGCTGCGACCTGCTCGTCTGCGGGGACTCTCCCCTCCTCCACCTCGCCGCCGCCGTGGGCACCCCCTCGGTGGGCTTGTTCGGGCCCACCCAGGGCAGGCTGCGCGCGCCGTACGGAGAGGAGCACCGCGTCGTGCAGGCCGTGCAGGGCACGGCCACCTCGCTGCGCCAGATCCGCGTGGACGATGTGCTCGCAGGTATCGAATCGCCCCTCTAGGCCGATTCGGCGCGGCAACGCCGCGCACCGGCGCCGAGGGCGCCGAGGGTGGGGGGCGGCACTCCAGCCGCAGGGGCGGGATCTGCCCGCCCCGTGTGCGCGGCGCCAGCCGCGCGAAAAGACCTGTGCAACTACCGGATAAAAGGGGCCAGCCGCGCGAAAAGACCTGTGCAACTACCGGATAAAAAGGCCAGCCGCGCGAGCAAAACCTGCGCAACTACCGGATGTACAGGAAATTCCGGCGCATCACGTCGAGGTTGTCGAGCGCCGCGCCAACCCCCCGCACCACGCACGTCTCCGGCTCACCCGCCACCCGAACCGGAGCCCCGATCAGCGCGCTCACCCAGCGGTCGAACCCGCGCAGCCGCGCCGCGTTGCCGGTGAGCAGCGCCCCGTCGTGGCGGATGTCCGCCAGCAGTGAGCCAGGAGTTTCTGCCAGAACGTCGCGCAACGCCGCCCCCAGGTCCTGGAGCTGCTCGCGGACCACCTCCCCGATCTCGGTCGAGGACACGCTCGCCTCGACGTCGTCGCCACCGCGCACCACGAGCCGGCGCTCCTCGGGCAGCGGCGCCGCCGCGCCGATCTCCAGCTTGACGTCCTCGGCGACCGCCGCGGAGACGCCCAGCCCGTACGTCGAGCTCAGGTACCGCGCGATGGCCGCGTCGATGTGGCGGCCGCCGCGGCGCACCGTGCGGCTGACGATCATCGACTCCAGGGAGATCACCGCGATGTCCGTCTTGCCGCCCCCGGCGTCGATCACCAGGTGGCCGTGCCCGGTGGTGATGGGCAGGCCCGCACCCGTGGCGGCGGCGAGCGGCGCGTCGATCAGGTAGGTGGTGCGCGCCCCGGCGCGGACGGCTATCTCCATCAGGGTGCGCCGGTCGCGTCCCGACATCGCCGACATCACCGCCACCATGATGTCCGGCTTGAAGATGCGCTGGCGACCGGCACCGCGCGTCACCGCGAACTGCAGCAGCGCCTCGAAGGCGGCCAGGTCGCCGAGGGCACCGTCGTGCACGGGTGCGACGAGCTGCGCCTCGCCGCCGCGCGTGGCGGGAAACGAGGCATTGCCTGCGGCGAGGATGTGCGAGGCGTCGTCCCCCGCCGCTGCGACGAGCGACGGCTCGGTGATGAGCTGCTGCTCGCCCCTGACCAGGACTCGCAGGGTCGAGGTGCCGGGGTCGATGGCGAGCTTCTTCCCGAGCAACGCCGCGCCCCTGCGCTAGTCCCCGACGACGCCGGACAGGTCGCGCACCGCCGATCCCGGCGGGCCGACGGCGACCCGCTCGACGTTGGCGCCGAGCATGCGCAGCTTGCCCTCGAGGTCCTCGTAGCCGCGGTCGAGGTGGAAGACGCCCTCCAGCTCGGTGGTGCCCTGCGCGCACAGCGCGGCGATCACCAGCGCGGCGCCGCTGCGGATGTCGGGAATCGCCACCCGCGAGCCGCGCAGCCGCGACGGACCGTGCACCACCGCGCTGCGCCCGTCGACGGTGACCTCGGCGCCGAGCTTGCCCAGCTCCTCGACCACCCGGAAGCGGTTCTCGTAGATCGCCTCGCTGACGATGCTGGTTCCGGTCGCCTGTGTCATCAACGCGACGAACTGCGACTGCAGGTCGCTGGCGAAGCCGGGGTGCGGCCAGGTGGTGACGTCGACCGGGCGCAGCGACGGCGCGGCGACGACGCGCACCTGGCGTCCACCCTCGACCACCTCGCAGCCCGCGGCACGCAGCTTGCGCACCAGGAAGTCGAGGTCTGACGGGCGCATGCGCTCGACGACGACGTCGCCGCCCGTGGCCGCGGCGGCGACCATGTAGGTGCCCGCCTCGATGTAGTCGGTGGTGACGCGATGCGCGGTGCCGTGCAGCAGGCCGCCGACACCCTCGATGACCACCAGCTCGGTGCCGGCGCCGTTGACGTGCGCCCCCATGCCGCGCAGGAAGCGGGCCAGGTCGACGACGTGCGGCTCGCGTGCGGCGTTGCCGATCACGGTGATGCCGCGGGCCAGCGCCGCCGCCATCATCAGGTTTTCTGTGCCGGTCACGGTGGGGATGTCGAGGTCGATGCGCGCGCCGTGCATCCCGTCGGTGGTGGCCACGTACGCCTCGGCGCCCTCCTCGACGCGCGCCCCCATGGCCCGCAGCCCTTCGAGGTGCTGCTCGACGCGGCGCATGCCGATGTCGTCGCCGCCGGGACGCGCGATGGTCGCCGCGCCAGCTCGCGCCAGCAGGGCGCCGAGCAGCAGGAAGGAGCCGCGCATCTTCTTGGTGAGGTCGGCGCCCACGTCGGTGGTGCGGACGCGCGCCGCGTGCAGGCGCCACGACGAGGCGTCCAGCCGGGTCACCTCGACGCCGAGGTGGCGCAGCATCTCGCCCATCGTCTCGATGTCCTCGATGTCGGGAACATTGCTGAGTTCCACGGGCTCGTCGGTGAGCAGCGCCGCGGCCATGATCGGCAGCGTGGCGTTCTTGCTGCCGGAGATGGCCACGCTGCCGCGCAGGCGGGCGCCGCCGGTGATGCGGAGCAGCTCCATCGGCGGCAAGGGTACCGGAGTCAGCCCCCTACGGCTGCGGAGGCGGCGCTCCCGGCCGGTCACCGCGGGGGCGGTGCCGCCGGCGGACCTCGGCGATGCGCAGGCGGTGGAGCGCCCGCTCCAGGGCCGCGGCGGCCTCGGCGACGTCGACGTCGGTGGGACGCTGCTCCATGATCTGCTGCGCCTTGCGGCGGGACTCCTCGGCGCGCGCCTCGTCGATGTCCTCGGCGCGTTCGGCGGCGTCGGCGAGGATGACCACCTTGTCGGGCAGGACCTCGAGGAAGCCGCCGGCGACGAAGAGGAACTCCTCGCGGTTGTCGTTGCGCACCAGCACCTCGCCGGTGCGCAGCGGGGTCATCAGGGGGATGTGGTGGGGCAGCACGCCGAGCTCGCCGCCCAGCCCGGGGGCGCGCACGAAATCGGCCTCCTGGCTGAGCACGCGACCCTCGGCGGTGACCAGCTCGACGTGCAGCTTCGCCATGGCCGCCCCTAGCCCTCGGACTCCATGCGCTTGGCATTCTCGACGGCCTCGTCGATGGTGCCGCACATGTAGAAGGCCTGCTCGGGGAGGTCGTCGTGCTTGCCGTCGAGGATCTCGGCGAAGCCGCGCACGGTCTCGGCCAGGGGCACGTACTTGCCGCCGCGGCCGGTGAAGACCTCGGCGACGAAGAAGGGCTGCGAGAGGAAGCGCTGCACGCGGCGGGCGCGGGCGACGGTGAGCTTCTGGTCCTCGCTGAGCTCCTCCTGGCCGAGGATGGCGATGATGTCCTGCAGCTCCTTGTACTGCTGCAGGACGCGCTTGACGCCCTGGGCGACGCGATAGTGCTCCTCGCCGACGACGCGCGGGTCGAGGATGCGCGAGAAGGAGTCGAGCGGGTCGACGGCGGGGTAGATGCCCTGCTCGGAGATGGAGCGCGACAGCGACACCGTGGCGCCGAGGTGGGCGAAGGTGGTGGCCACCGCGGGGTCGGTGAAGTCGTCGGCGGGGACGTAGACGGCCTGCACCGAGGTGATCGAGCCCTTCTTGGTCGAGGTGATGCGCTCCTGCAGGTCGCCCATCTCGGTGCCCAGCGTCGGCTGGTAGCCGACCGCGCTCGGCATGCGGCCGAGCAGCGCGGACACCTCCTGGCCGGCCAGGGTGTAGCGGAAGACGTTGTCGATGAAGAGGAGGACGTCGGCGTTCTCCTCGTCGCGGAAGTACTCGGCGAGGGTGAGGCCGGTGAGCGCCACGCGCGCTCGCGCGCCGGGCGACTCGTTCATCTGGCCGAAGACCAGCGCGGTCTGCTCGAGAACGCCGGACTCCTGCATCTCGCCGTAGAGGTCGCGGCCCTCGCGGGTGCGCTCGCCGACGCCGGCGAACACCGAGAAGCCGGCGTGCTCCTTGGCGATGTTGCGGATCATCTCCTGGACGAGAACCGTCTTGCCGACGCCGGCACCGCCGAACAGCCCGATCTTCGAGCCCTTGGCGAAGGTGCAGATCAGGTCGATGACCTTGATGCCGGTCTCCAGGATCTGCGTCGAGGTCTCCTGCTCGGCGACGCTCGGCGGCCGGCGGTGGATCGGCCAGCGCGGCGCGTCCTCCACCTGGGGCAGGCCGTCGATGGGCTCGCCGATGACGTTGAACATGCGGCCCAGCGTCTTGCGGCCGACGGGAACGGTGATGGCCGCACCGGTGGCCGTGGCCGGGGCGCCGCGCATCAGGCCCTCGGTGGTGTCCATGGCGATGCAGCGGACCACGCCGTTGCCGAGGTTCTGCTCGACCTCGAGCACCAGCGGTCCCTGGCCCTCGCGCTGGATCTCCAGGGCGTCGAAGATCTCGGGCAGGTGCTCGCTCTCGAACTCGACGTCGACGACGGGTCCGATGACCTGGGATACCCGCCCGGTGGAGGTTGCGTGGCGCTCCGGTGCGATTGCCATGTGTTCTCGTCAGCTCCTACGAAACAGCCTGACCGTCAGCCTTCCAGCGCCGCGGCGCCGCCGACGATCTCCATCAGCTCAGTGGTGATCGTGGCCTGGCGCAGCTTGTTGGCGGTGAGCGTCAGGTCGTCGATCAGGTCGGTGGCGTTGTCCGAGGCGTTGCGCATGGCCGCCATGCGCGCCGCCTGTTCCGAGGCCAGGTTCTCCAGCACCGCCTGGTAGACCTGGGCCTCGACGTAGCGGGGCAGCAGCGCGTCGAGGACGGCGCGCGGCTCGGGCTCGTAGATGAAGTCGGCGGCCACCGGGCCGCTGGCCTCGGGGGGCTCGACGGGCAGCACGCGGCGCACCGTCGATTCCTGGCGCCCCGCCGAGACGAAGCGCGCGAAGACGACGTCGACCTGGTCGGCCTCGCCGCGTTCGTACTGCTCCATGGCCACGCGGATGGCGGGGAGCACGTCGCCGATGCCGGGACGGTCGCCGAGCATCGACTGGTCGGCGATGATCTGCTTGCGCAGCCGGCGCATCAGGTCGCGCCCCTTGCGCCCGATGGTGACAAGGCTGACCGGAACTCCGGCACCGTTGATCTCGCGCAGGGCGAGGCGGCTGTTGTTGGTGTTGAGCGCACCGGCGAGACCGCGGTCGGCGGTGACCAGGATGATCACCCGGTTGCGCACCTCGCGCACGTCGAGGTAGGGATGGCGGTATTCGGGGGTGCGCCGCATCAGCTCGGCCATCACGTTGGTGATCTCGTCGGCGTAGGGACGCGCCGCGGTCACCCGCTCCTGGGCGCGCCGCATCTTCGCCGCGGCAACGAGCTCCATCGCCTTGGTGATCTTGCGGGTGTTCTGGACGCCGCGGATGCGGGTCCGGATGTCACGAAGCGAAGCCATCTCGTTCGGGCCTCAGCCCGCGAACCCCTTCTTGAACTCCTCGAGTGCGGCGCGCAGGGCCTTCTCGGTCTCCTCGTCGATGGCGGCCTTCTCCATGATCGACTTCTCGATGTCGGGATGGCTCTGGTCCATGAAGCGGAGCAGCGAGCGCTCGAAGTCGGTGACCTTCTCGACAGGGACGTCGTCGAGAAAGCCGCGCGTGCCGGCGAAGAGCACGATGACCTGCTTGGCGAAGGACATCGGCTCGTACTGCGGCTGCTTGAGCAGCTCGGTCATGCGCTGGCCCCGCTCCAGCGAGGCGCGCGTCGACCTGTCGAGGTCGGAGGCGAACTGGGCGAAGGCGGCCAGGTCGCGGTACTGCGCCATGTCGAGGCGGAGCTGGCCGGCGACGCTCTTCATCGCCTTGGTCTGCGCGGCCGAGCCGACGCGCGACACCGAGATGCCGACGTTGATCGCGGGGCGGATGCCGGCGTTGAACAGGTCGGTCTCCAGGTAGATCTGCCCGTCGGTAATGGAGATGACGTTGGTGGGGATGTACGCCGACACGTCACCGGCCTGGGTCTCGATGACCGGCAGCGCCGTCAGCGAGCCGCCGCCGTACTTGTCGTCGAGTCGCGCGGCCCGCTCCAGCAGGCGTGAGTGCAGGTAGAAGACGTCGCCGGGGTAGGCCTCGCGCGACGGCGGGCGGCGCAGCAGCAGGGAGAGCTGACGGTACGCCTGCGCGTGCTTGCTGAGGTCGTCGTAGACGATCAGCGCGTCGCGTCCGGCGAGCATGAAGTGCTCACCCATGGCGCAGCCCGCGAAGGGGGCCAGGTACTGCAGCGCGGCGGGCTCGGCGGCGGTCGCCGACACGATGATGGTGTGCTCCATGGCGCCGTACTCGGCGAGCGTCGCGGCGATCTGGGCGACCGTCGAGGAGCGCTGCCCGATGGCGACGTAGATGCAGATGACGCCGGTGCCCTTCTGGTTGATGATGGCGTCGAGGGCGACGGCGGTCTTGCCGGTCTGGCGGTCGCCGATGATCAGCTCGCGCTGGCCGCGGCCGATGGGGATCATGGCGTCGATGGCCTTGAGGCCCGTCTGCAGCGGCGTGTCGACGCCCTTGCGCGTGATGACGCCGGAGGCGACGCGCTCGACGGGAAGCGTCTCGGTGGTGGCGATGGGACCGCGGTCGTCGATGGGCTGGCCCAGCGCGTTGACCACGCGTCCGATCAGCGCGTCGCCGACGGGCACCTCGGCGACGCGACCGGTGGTGCGCACCTTGTCGCCTTCCTGGAGGTGCTCGTAGGGGCCCATGATGGCGGCGCCGACGCCGTCCTCGCGCAGGTCGAGCGCGAGCCCGTAGACGTCGCGGGGGAACTGCAGCAGCTCGCCGGCGATCGCCTTCTCCAGCCCGTAGATGCGCACGATGCCATCGGTGACCGAGGTGATCACCCCCTCCTGGGCGTCCACCACGGGAGCCTCGAAGGAGCTGATCCGTGCCTTGAGAATCTGCTCGATCTCGTCGCTGCGAATTGCCATCTCGTTTTCCTGTCGTCCTTACGCGGAGTTGCGGCCGCGGATGTCCTCTACTCGGGTGCCGCTCAGGCGAGCGCCGCCTGCAGCGCCTGCAGCCGGGTGCGCACGCTGCCGTCGATGACCCGGTCGCCGATGCGGATGACCAGGCCGCCGAGGATCGACGGATCCTGCCTCACCGTGGTCTGCACCTCACCGCCGAGCTTCTCGGCGAGCTGCCGGCTGATCGTCTTCTCCAGGGATGCGCTCACCGGCAGCGCCGTCAGCACCTCGGCGCGGAGCACGCCCGCCTCGCGGTCGGCGAGCTGCTCGTAGCGCTGCAGCACCAGCGGCAGCACGGCGACGCGGCCGCGCTCGGCCAGCAGCCGGGCCAGGTTGCGCGCCGGCGCGGGCACGTCCTTGAGCAGGTCGACGACCAGCTGGGCGCGGTCGCGCTGGGTGAACCGCGGGTCGCCCAGTGTCCTGAGCACCTTGGGATCGCCGAGGATGGCGGCGACGGTCTCCAGTGCTGTGCGCCAGGCGGGAATGTCCTTTGCCTGCTTGGCCAATGCGAAGTAGGCGTCGGCATAGCGGCGAGCGATCTGCAGCTCACCGGCCATGACTGCGCACCCCACGCGACGGCCGCGACGGCGTGGTCATCCCGCGGTCACCTTCTCCAGCGACTCCTCGATGAGGCGCTGGTGGGTCTTCTCGTCGATGGTCTGGCCGATGATGCGCGCCGCCGCCTCGACCACCATCGCGGCGACCTGGGCGCGCAGCTCCTGCACGGCGCGGTCGCGCTCGGCGGCGATGTCGGACAGCGCCTTCTCCAGCTGGGCCTCGGCGTCGCGGCGGCCGCGGTTGCGGACCTCGTCGGCGTCGGCGGTGGCCTCCTGGTGGGCGCGGGCGATGATCTCCCGTGCCTGGGCGCGGGCGTCCTCCATGAGGCGCTGCACCTCCTGGGTGACCTGCGCCAGGCGCTTCTCGGATTCCTCAGCCGCGCGCAGGCCCGCCTCGATCTTCTCCTCACGCCGCTGCAGCCCGGTGACGATCGGCTTCCAGGCCAGCTTCCACAGGACGACGGCCATGAGCACGAAGATCACCACCTGCACGACCAACGTGACGTTGAACGTGATCAGGCCGGCCTGGGCGACCATTGCGGACACCACTCTTCTGCGCTCCGACTTACTTCTGCAGCGGGTTGGCGAAGAGCAGCAGCAGCGCGATGCCCAGCGCGATGATCGGCAGCGCTTCGATGAGGCCGACACCGATGAACATCAGGGTCAGCAGGCTGCCTCGCGCCTCCGGCTGCCGAGCCGTGCCTTCGACGGTGCGGCTCGACACGAGACCGTCACCGATGCCCGCTCCCAGTGCACCCAGGCCGAGCATCAGGCCGGCGGCCACGGCCGACAGGCCCAGGATCAGTCCCCTATCGGTCAAGGAAGTTTCCTCCGCGTGGGGCACGCATTCCGGCGTGGCCCTGTTGGTGTGTGGTTGTCATGTCAGTGCGCGAGCGCACGTTCTGCCGGGATGTGCGGTGGGATGGCGCCGGGACCCACGTGGTCCTCACCCTCGAGGTGCTCCGCCGCGTGCGAGACCTCGGTTGCCATGGCGATGTAGGCGATGGTCAGCATGGTGAAGATGAACGCCTGCACGCCGCCGACGAAGATCGAGAAGAGCAGCCAGACCACGCCGGGGAAGGGCGCGATGAAGGCCGGGAACAGCGAGATGATCAGCGCCACCATCAGCTCGCCGACGAAGATGTTGAAGTAGAGACGGAAGGAGAGTGTGACCGGGCGGGCGATCTCCTGGATCAGCTCCAGAAGGGCGAAGAGGACGCGCGTCCACCCCCACGGCCCCCGCCACTTCGGCTCGACGACGCTGAAGTAGTGCTTGAAGTAGCCGAGCCCGCCGCGGAACTTCACCGAGTAGTAGTGCATCAGCCCGACGCTGAACAGCGCCAGCCCGATGGTGGTGTTGACGTCGTTGGTCGGCGACTTGATGACCGGCACCAGGCCGATCAGGTTGCTGACCAGCAGGAACATGAACAGCGAGATGGCCACCGGGCCGATGGGGATCGGCTTGTTGCCCAGGGTGTCCTTGATCAGCCCCTGGAGGAACTCGATGATCGCCTCCACCGCGTTCTGGAAGAGGCCCGGCTTGCGCTCGTTGTAGTTGCGGCGCAGCACCAGCGCCAGCACGATGAGGATGCCGCAGACGATCAGGGTGTTGTAGAGGGTGTCGACATTGACGGCGAGCAGCCCACTTCCCGCCGTGGGATGGGTGACGTCGATCTCCCCCGAGCTAGCGAGCAGCCGCACCTGGATGCCTCCTCTGCAGACCTTCGATGCGCAGTGACACGAGGGCGACCAGCACGGCCGCGACCGGGAAGAGCAGGAAGCCGGCGATGACGCCCACCTTGTCGAGGCCCTGCGCGATCAGGGCGATGCCGATGAGCAGTCCCACCATGACAAAGCGTCCCATGAGCAGACCGGTCAGCGCACCGGCACGGACCTCGCCCTGCGCGACGTCGACGCGGCGCAGCGAGCGCAGCAGCAGCCACACATCGGCGACGGCGACGATCGCGCCCACGGCGACGCCGGAGACAGCGGAGCCGCGTCCCGCCACCGCGAGCAGGCCGCTGAGAAGCAGCGCCAGGGACACGATGGTCAGGATGGTCGCCCGGGCGAAACGCCCGTAGTCGGTCAGCCTGGTCGTCATGGTCTGGCCGGTCGCACGCAGCGGCCGACCCGTTCCTCCAGCAACGGCACCTTAACTCGGCACGTCTCCCGTGCCGTCGACACGTCTCCGTGCCAGGTCCGCCGTCCCCATGCGTCAGACGATCCCGATCGCAGCCTCGGAGCTTTGCTCGCTCAGCCCCCACGGCGCGTCGGCGCAACCCTGGGGACGTTGCGAGCCACAGCGCTTTAAGCTGCTCTCGCTCTCGCTTCCGCCGGTTGACTGCCCGACCTGGCCGAGGACGGCTGGAGCATAGCAGAGGCGACTCGTCGGACGCTCAGTGCGTCCGCAGCGGTCGGTGTGCGCGCGTCAGCCGCAGGCCACGTTCGGCGGGCACGGCGGCCAGGGATAGAACGGCGAGGACGCGATGCCGGTGATCGGGCTGTTGAGGTGCTGTCCCGCCATGTCGCCCATGTTGGGCGCGCTGTACGCCTCGGCCCTGCCGTCGGAGGTCGCCAGCCGGTAGCCGTCCCTCCACAGCGGCGCCGAGAAGCCGACCACGGAAGCAGCGGACACACCGCTCCCCGAGCCGAGGAAGGGAGCGTCGCCGAGGGCGAACACGCCGCCGTCCGACGCCACCAGCCAGTAGCCGTTGCCGGACGCGGTCGCCTGCATCCCGACCACCGGCCGGTTGAGATTCGCGGCCGCCATCGAGCCGTGGAAGGTGGCGTCCCCGAAGCTGAACACCCCGCCGTCCGATGCCGCCAGCCAGTACCCGTTGCCCGACGGCGTCGCCGCCATGCCGACGACCGAGCCGTTGATGTGCGTCCCCGACAGCGCGCCGTGGAAGCTCGCATCGCCGAAGCTGAACACCCCGCCGTCGGATGCCACCAGCCAGTACCCGTCGCCCGAGGGCGTCACCGCCATGCCCACCACCGGCTGGTTGAGGCGTGTCGCCCCCATCGAGCCGTGGAAGCCGGCGTCACCGAAGCTGAACACCCCGCCATCCGAGGCGACCAGCCAGTACCCGTCGCCCGAGGGCGTCACCGCCATGCCCACCACCGGCTGGGCAAGGCGGGCCCCACCCATGGAGCCGTGGAAGTGGTTGCTCGCCTCGCCGAAGCTGAAGACGCCACCGTCGGCGGCCACCAGCCAGTACCCGTCCGGGATCGGCCGCGCCACCGGCTGCATGTGCGGGCTCAGGGGAGCACCCCCGGCCGAGCCCAGCCACAACGACGCGGTCGCCAGGCCGAGGATCGCCGCTCTTCTGATCACTCACCACCTCTCTGAAGGATCAACCAGCCTTGCTGATGAGATGCCGTTCGTCCGTTCGTTGTGTCAGTCGACCTCGCCGCCGTGGCGGACGCGGGTCGGGGTGGCGGGGCGGCCGGGCAGAGTGACGTAGCCGGGCTCCTCCGCGGGGACGCCGCCGGAACCGGGTGGCCGGCGCAGGTTGCGCCAGACCATGCCGGCGAGGGCGAGCGCGAGCAGGCCGACGGCGACGAGGAGGATGCGGCGGTGGCCGAAGAGGGCGAGGCCGATGCAGCCCAGGATGGCCGTGGCCAGGTAGAAGCTGAGCGCGGTCTCGCGGGCGGAGAAGCCGAGGTCGAGGAGGCGGTGGTGGAGGTGGCCGGTGTCGGCGTAGGCGATGCCGCGGCCGGCGCGGCGGCGCCGCACGATGGCGAAGGCCGTGTCGCCGATGGGGAGGCCGAGCGCCACCAGCGGGACGAGCAGGGACAGGGCAACGGCCAGCTTGGCGACCCCGAGCACGGTGAGCATGCCCAGGGCGACGCCGAGGAAGTGGCTGCCGCTGTCGCCCATGAAGGTGCGCGCCGGGGAGAAGTTGAAGACCAGGAACCCGATGCAGCAGCCCATCAGGGCGCCGCTGAGGACGATGACGTCGCTCTGCACGTTCTCGGTGGGCCCGAGGCGGTTGATCGCCGCCAGCAGCAGCACGCCCGCCACGATTGCGACAACTCCGGCAGCAACTCCGTCGACGCCGTCGAGGAAGTTGATCGAGTTCTGCAGCCCCACGAACCAGATCAGCGTGATCGGCAGGGCCATCAGGCCCAGGCTGAGCACGCTGGCGCTGTCGCCGCCCGGCAGGGCGATGAAGGTGATGGCCACGCCCACCGCGTAGGCGAGCAGGCCGCCGCCGGTCTCGACGATCAGCTTGGCGTACCAGGGCAGGCCGAGGATGTCGTCGACGGCCATGGCGATGGTGACCACACCGCTGATGGCCACGATCTGCCAGCGCGCCGAGATCGAACCGCCGAACGCCGCCACCGCCGCGGCGAAGCCGACGTACATGGCCAGCCCGCCGAGGCGCGGCGTCGGCTCCTTGTGGATGCGCCGCTCGTCCTCCGGGTCGTCGACCGCGCCGCGGCCGATGCGCCGCGCCACCACCATGGTGATCGGCACCGCTGCCATGCAGAGCACGCTGGCGAGCAGGAACGGCGGGAGTGCCGGCAGCCAGGGTGTTGTCGAGGCGAGCAAGGGCTGTACGGTGTCCTGTGTTGGCCTTAGGTCCGGTACGGGAGCGGGAAGCGGCGGCACAGGGCCAGCGAGGCCTGCCGCACCTCCGCGTGCGTCGAGGGGTTCTCGAAGTCGTGCAGCATGGCCGAGATCAGGGCGGCGATCTCGTCCATCTCGTCCTGGCCCATCCCTCGGGTGGTCACCGACGGCGTTCCCAGGCGGATGCCGTTGGGGTTGAATGGGGTGGCACCGTGATACGGAAAGGCGTTGCGGTTGACGGTGATGCCGACCTCGTCGAAGGCGTCCTGCACCTGCTTGCCGCGCAGGCCGGCGGGACGCAGGTCGATGATCATCAGGTGGTTGTCGGTGCCACCGCTGACCAGCGTGACGCCACGCCTGGTGAGACCGTCGGCGAGCGCCTTGGCGTTGCTGACCACCTGGGCGGCGTACTCCTTGAACTCCGGCTGCATGCACTGCTGCAGCATCACCGCCTTGGCGGCAATCGCATGGTTGTGCGGCCCCCCCTGGGCGCCGGGGAACACTGATTTGTCAACGGCTTCGCCATGCTCCGCCTTGCAGAGGATCATGCCTCCCCACGGTCCGCGCATCGTCTTGTGCGTGGTCAACGTGACGAAGTCGGCGAACGGTACGGGGCTGGGATGGGCGCCACCGGCGACCAGCCCGGCGAAGTGGGCCATGTCGACCATGAGCAGGGCGCCGACCTCGCGGGCGATGTCGGCGAAGGCTGGGAAGTCAAGGATGCGCGAGTAGGCGCTGTAGCCGGCCACGATCATCTTCGGCCGCACCTCGCGGGCCCGCGCCCGGACGGTGTCCATGTCGAGGCGCTGGGTGGCCTCGTCGACGGTGTACGACTCGAAGTGGTAGAGGCGCCCGCTGAAGTTGACCGGCGAACCGTGGGTGAGGTGGCCGCCATGGTCGAGGCCCATGCCCAGCACCACGTCGCCCGGCTGCAGCATGGCCATGTAGACGGCCATGTTGGCGCTCGACCCGCAGTGCGGCTGCACGTTGACGTGCTCGGCGCCGAACAGCTCCATGGCCCGGTCGATGGCCAGCTGCTCGACCTTGTCGACGACCTGGCAGCCGCCGTAGTAGCGCTTGCCCGGGTACCCCTCGGCGTACTTGTTGTTGAGCCACGACCCGAGTGCCTCGAGCACCGCGGGCGAGGCGATGTTCTCCGAGGGGATCAGCTCCAGCGTCTCCTCCTGGCGGCGGAGCTCCTCCTCCAGCAGGTCGGCGACGGCCGGATCGACGGCTCGCACGGCGGGCTTCAAAGGGGTATGGATCAAGGGGGTCCTCCCTTCACCCCTCCAGGTACGGCTGGAGCTCGGCGTCGCCGAGGGGACCGGTCCGCAACACGCGGGCAGGGGTGACGCTGCAGTCGATGATAGTTGAGGGTTGGCCGGATGCGGGCCCGCCGTCGAGGACGGCGTCGATCTGCCCGCCCAGGAGGTGGTGGACTTCCTCGGCCGTGGCGGCGGGCGCTTGGCCGTGGAGGTTGGCGCTGGTGGTGGCCAGGGGGCCGGTGCGGGCGAGCAGGCCTCGGAGCATCGGGCTGGCGGGGACGCGGAGGCTGATGGTGTCGCCCTGGCGGGGGATCGCCGGGTGTCGTGGGGTTGTTGCGGGGACGATGATCGAGAGGGGGCCGGGCCAGAACGCGTCGGCGAGGCGGCGGGCTTGGGCGGTCAGATGCCCGAAGCAGGCGGCGTCCTCCGGGGTGGCGGCGAGGAGGCTGAGCTCCATCTCGGGGGGGCGGCGCTTGATGGCGAAGAGGCGCTCTGCCGCGTCCGGGCGGTCGGGGTGGCAGGCGAGGCCGTAGACGGTGTCGGTGGGGATGGCGATCACGCCGCCGCCTTCGAGGATGGAGGCGAGGCGGTCGAGTTCGGTCATGTCGAGCTCAGCGCCTCGATCACCCGGGGGCGGCCGGTCAGGTCCGCCCTGCTGCGGACATCCCAGCCGGGAAGAGCCGCGCCCAGGAGCTGGGCAACCTGGTCCGCGCGTCGTGGGTCGACCTCGACGGCGACGTAGGCGGGACTGCGCAGCAGTGTTGCCATGTGGCTGAGCAGCGCTCTGTACGCGTGCAGGCCGTCGTCGCCTGCGTCGAGGGCCTGGTGTGGCTCGTAGTTGCGGACATCTGTGGCCAATTCGGCCACCTCAGCGGTGGTGACG
This sequence comes from Candidatus Dormiibacterota bacterium, assembly GCA_035995545.1. Lineage (GTDB taxonomy): Bacteria > Chloroflexota > Dormibacteria > Aeolococcales > Aeolococcaceae > DASRDZ01. The sequence goes on along the minus strand of DASYKI010000011.1, from coordinate 171,274 downwards.
TACGGCGGGTTGCTCAGCAGCATGTCGAACGGTGCGTGCCGGGCCAGCGGCGTCGTCCAGTCTCCCTGCACGGTTTCGACGCGCTCACCCACCCGGGTCCTGTCGATGTTGTGCCGGGCAACCTCCAGCGCCTCCGGCGAGACGTCGCTCACCACCACCGATGCACCGGGAAGCTCTGCCGCCATGGTGATCCCGATGCATCCGCTGCCGGTGCCCACATCGGCAATGCGCAGCCCGCCGCCATCCGCAGCACGCACGCGCGCCCACGCCAACGCTGCTTCCACAAGCGTCTCCGTATCGGGCCGCGGGATCAACACCGCCGGAGTCACCAGGAAGGGACGCCCGTAGAACTCCCTCTCCCCCACCAGGTAGGCCACCGGCTCCCCGGCAGCCCGCCGCCGCAGCAGCGCCCGCATCGGCTCCAGCTCCTCCTCGCGCAGCGGACGGTCGAACTGCAGATACAGGTCGAGCCTGCGCAGGCCCAGGCTGTGCGCGGTCACCAGCTCCGCGTCCAGCCGCGCGCTCTCGCTGCCGCGCTGCGCCAGAAACGACGTGCTGAGGCGAAGAACTTCGAGCAGAGTCGGCAAGGCGATCAGCGAGCCGGCTCCGGCTCCTCCTCCAGCAGGCGGCGCGCCTGCTCCTCCTGCATCAGCGGCTCGATGACCATGTCGAGGTCACCCTGCAGCATCTTCTCGAGCTGGTAGACGGTGAGACCGATGCGGTGGTCGGTGATGCGCGACTGGGGGAAGTTGTAGGTGCGGATCTTCTCGCTGCGGTCACCGCTGCCGACGAAGGAGCGGCGGGTCGCGGTCAGCTCCGCCTGGCGTTCCGCCTGGGCGAGATCGAACAGCCGCGCGCGCAGGACGCGCAGCGCCTTGGCCTTGTTCTTGTGCTGCGACTTCTCGTCCTGGCAGGTCACCACCAGGCCGGTGGGCAGGTGGGTGATGCGCACCGCCGAGTCGGTGGTGTTGACGCTCTGGCCGCCGGGGCCGGTGGAGCGGTAGACGTCGATCTTCAGCTCGCTCTCGTTGATGTCGACCTCGACGTCGTCCGCCTCCGGCAGAACCACGACGCTGGCAGCGGAGGTGTGGATGCGCCCCTGCGACTCGGTCTCGGGAACGCGCTGCACGCGGTGCACGCCGGACTCGAACTTGAGCCGCGAGTAGGCACCGTGCCCGTGCACCTCGAAGACGACCTCCTTGTAGCCGTGGCCGCCGGATTCGGACGAATCCAGGACCTCGACGCGCCAGTTGCGGCGCTCCGCGTAGCGCGCGTACATGCGGAACAGGTCGCCCGCGAACAGCGCCGCCTCGTCGCCGCCGGTGCCGGCGCGGATCTCCACGACCACGTCACGGTCGTCGTTGGGATCGGACGGCACCAGCAGCAGACGCAGCCGCTCGAACGCCGCCTCCTCAGCCGCACGCTGCGAGTCCTCCTCCTCCTCGGCCATGGCGCGCATCTCGGCGTCGCTCTCGCCATGGGCCATCTCGGACGCTTCGCGCGCGGCGGTGTGCGCCGAGCGCCAGGCGCGGCCGACCTCGACCACCTCGCGCAGCTTGGCCTGCTCCTGGGAGAGGCGCTGGACGCGGTCGAGGTCCTGGTAGGCGTCGGGCGCGCTCAGCTGCGCGGCGAGCTCCTCCCAGCGCTCCTCCAGGGCACGCAGACGCGACTCGAGATCCGAAGCCATGCTGCCGCGACCTTACGACGCGAGGGGAAGCGGTGTGGTGCCGACCTCGCCGGCGCGGGCGGCTGCCAGCGCGGCGATGGCCACCTCGAGCTGCCCGTCGTCGGGCTCGCGGGTGGTGAGCAATTGGGTGGCGAGGATGGGGGCGATGAGGACGCGCCCCACCGCGGTGTTCCGGATGCGGGCCAGGGCGCGGATGCCCTCGTACGAGATGGCGGCCACCAGCGGCACCAGCAGGATGCGGCTCAGCACCAGGAGGATCGGATGGAGGCCCCCCAGCGGGGCGAAGACGACGATGCTGACAAGTGCGACCACAACCAGGAAGCCGGTGCCGCAGCGCGGATGCAGGCGCGAGGCACGGCGGACGTGCTCGACGTCGACGGGGTCGCCGGATTCGTAGCAGTTGATGGTCTTGTGCTCGGCGCCGTGGTATTCGAAGACGCGCTTGACGGCGCGGGTGGAGCCGATCAGCACCAGGTAGCCGAGCAGGATGACGGCGCGGGCGATGCCCTCGATGACCACGAAGCCGACGCTGCGCGGACCGCGATGGATCAGCGCCGCGGCGCCCAGCGGGAGGCCCACGAAGAGCACGAGGCCGAGCACCACCGAGATGGCCATGGTCACGCGCATGGCCCGGGGGCTGAGCTGGACCTCCTCCTCCTCCATCTGCACGTTGGCCGACCAGCTCAGCGCACGCATGCCCAGGTGGAGCATCTCGACCAGCCCCGCGACGCCGCGGAAGAGCGGCAGCTTCCAGAGATTGCTGGTGTAGACGCGCGAGGTCAGCGGCTCCTCTTTGACCACGATGCTGCCGTCGCGGCGACGCGCGGCGACAGCGTAGTGGTCCTTGCCGCGCATCAGCACCCCCTCGATGACGGCCTGGCCGCCATAGAAGAAGGGCTGCTTGCGAGCGGCGACTGCGGCACCCATGGCTGGTACCGGGGAACCCCGGCTCAGTCCTTGGTGGACGACGCCTTCTGGGCCCGCCGGCGGAAGCGCTCGACCTGTCCGCCGGTGTCGATGATGCGCTGAGTACCGGTGAAGAAGGGGTGGCACACGGCGCACACCTCGGTCTTCAGCTCAGGCAGCGTCGAGCCGGTGGTGAAGGTGTTGCCGCACAGGCAGTGCACCACGGCGTCGTGATGGTAGGTGGGATGGATTTCGGTCTTCATTGGGGCACACAAATGGTCTGTGGAGCGGCGGGTCAGCATAGCACGGGCCCTCTGCTGCTCCTGGGGATGGTCACCGGATTGTCGAAGTGGCTGCCGCCAGCGCGGCGTGGGTCTCGGTCATGCCGATGGCGGTGATCGCCAGCATGGCCGCGTAGGCGAGCCCGATCCAGAGCCGGGTCCGCGCCGGGATGCGCTCGTACTCGGGGTTGGTGCCGCGCCGCTTGAAGCGCTGCCAGACGCTGACTCCGCCGATCAGCAGGATGAGCAGCAGGAACGGGTTGAAGCTCCCGCCCGCGGCCAGGGGCACGACGATGAGCAGGATCACGATGCCGAGCCCGACCACGTTGGTCCAGGGGCTCAGCGCCGAGGCCACCCGGCCGCCGTCTAGTGGGCTGAAGGGGATCAGGTTGAAGAGGTTGAGCAGGAAGCCGACGTAGGCGAGCGCGAGCAGCAGGTCGTGCAGCGTGGTGCCCGCGCCTGCCGCCTGGGAGAGGACCAGGGCGACGATGGCGCCCACCGTGCCCACCACCGGGCCACCGATGGCGATGACCGCCTCCTGCCGGGCGTCCTTGGGTGGCTGCTTGAGGCCGATGACGGCGCCGAACGGCCCCAGGAAGATGGGCAGCCCCGTCTTGACGCCCTCGCGCCGGGCGAAGATCAGGTGGCCGCTCTCGTGCACCGCGATGAGGGCGACGATGCCGGCGCCGAAGGCCCAGCCGAAGCGCAGGGCCATGACCCCGATGGTCAGCGCCATGGAGACGATGGTCGGCCCGAACTTGCCCAGCTTGAGCAGGATCAGGCCGTACTTGCCCAGGGCGGCGGCGGCCACCGCGACGGGACCCAGGACGCGGCGGGCGCCGGCCAGCGGGTCGGAGCGGCGCGGGGCCTCGACGGCATAGGCGGCAGGCGGATACGAGTAGTCCACGGCTCCATGGTGATACCCCTCGGTGCCGCACGCGTAAACGGAGCGGGAACGATCTCGCCCCGGCACCACCGTGTGGTGGCCGGAGAAGCTCAGCCGGCCGCGCCGGTGAGGCGCACCGGGAAGGGGCGCGTGAAGTTGCCGTGCTCGACGTCGGGCAGGTCCCTGCGCACGCGGTCGAGGGCCGCGCGCATGCCCATGCCCGGCTGCATGGCGGGAAGGACGCGCGCCAGCCAGTCGTGGTCGACGTTGAGCGAGCGCCACTGCACCTGCATCACGCCCATCTCGCGGCAGGCGTCGAGGGTGCGCTCGAGCTCGTCCGGCGCATCGGTCACGCCGGGGAAGGTGAGCAGGTTGAGGCACACCTGGCCGCCCGCGGCGCGCATCGCCCGTCCGCAGTCGAGGACGTCGTCGAGCGTGTACCCGATGGGACGGTAGTAGGCGCGGAAGACCGCGTCGGTGAAGGAGATGGCGCTGATGCGCACCGAGTTGCAGCCCGCCGCGATCATCCGCCGCAGCGCGCGCGGGTTGCTGCCGTTGGTGTTGACGTGGATGGTCGCCTCGGGATGCATGCGGCGGATGCGCGCGGTCGCCTCCTCCAGCGCGTCGCCGCGGGTCAGCGGCTCGCCCTCGCAGCCCTGGCCGAAGGAGACGATGTGCGCGTCATCGCCGCCGAGGTGGTAATCGGCGAGGTCGGCCAATTCTTCCGGCGTGGGCGCGTACGTCATTCGCGGCTGCGGGGTGGGGACGCCGTCGGGCTGCAGCGAGATGCAGCCGAGGCAGTCGGCGTTGCACGCTGGCGATGCGGGGAGGGCGGCCTCGTAGCGGCGGTAGAACGTGTTCTGCGCCGTGTAGCAGTTGTGGTCGAGGGCGCAGACGGAGAGCTGCTCGACGATGCGGTTGCCCGGCAGGGCGCGGCGGGCGGCATCGACGGCTTCAGGGAGGTCGGGACGGCGGAAGCGGCGCGGCTCCCACCAGTCGAGCTCGTCGGTGCGCAGGGCGGCGACCACCAGGCGGCCGCGGTGCTCGGCGATGGCCGTGTAGCCGAAGAGCGGCAGGCGCGGCGCGCCGGGCTGCGGCTCGGAGGCCGGCAGCAGGGTGCGCAGGTGTCCCACTGGGAGCACCGCGGCCACGGGAATGCAGTCGTCGGGCAGCACGGTGGCCTCACCGGCGCGGGTGAGGCCCAGGGCGCGCCGGCCGGGCAGGTGAGCGACCGTGGCGGACTCGGGCAGCGGGGTGACGTCGGCCGCCGACAGGGGGACCAGGCGCGAGCCGGAGCGGGCGGCCGGCCGGATGCCGGGAAGGACGTCGATGCTCCCGTCCGGGCGGGCGACACAGCACTGCATGCCCGCGATCATAGGAGGGACGGAGAAAAGCAGAACCCGGAGCGGAAGCTACTTGCGCTGCTTCACGCCCCGGGCCTGGCGGTTGAGGCGGGGAGGTGAGGGCGCGGCGCGGCGCCCTCTTGTGTGAATACCGCCGGGGACGGGAAAGTCCCCGCGAGGCGGGGAACCGGCCTTCAGGCGGCGGGGCAGGTGGGGGTCCAGGTCTGACCCCAGTCGGCCGAGCAGCGCACTCCGTGCACGCCGGCGCTGGCGAGCACGTGCCCCTCGCCCCAGCGCAGCGAGGCGGCGAGGCCCAGCGGTGGCGCGCCGGCGCCGAGCGGCACCACGCGGGCGGCTGCGTCACCGGCGCGCCACCAGGCGAGGCTCACGCCGCGCTCGTCGGCGCCGTGGAGCAGGGCGCTGAAGGCCACCCGCCCCGCGGACTCGAAGACCTGCAGCCCGCCGATCCACCGATCCCGGGGGAGGCGCACCTCGCTGCGGCTGGCGCCGCCGTCGAGGCTGAGGAGGACGCTGCCCGCCCCCGCGGTGCTGGCCAGCACGCCCCCGGTGACCCCGTCGCGGTCGCCGGCGACGAGGTAGGCGCGGTCGGGCAGCACGGCGGCCTCGGCGCAGCCGGTGGCGCGGGTGCAGGCGGCGAGGCGCCCGGAGCCGACCACGGGCGCGGCGTGCACCACGTCCCCAGCCGCCGCCGCCCCGCCAGGCGAGCCCTGGCTGCCCGCGGTGAGCAGATACACCGCGGCGGAGCCGATGCCTCCCGCGGCGGTGACCGGCATCGGGCTGAGCAGGTCGCTGGTATTGGCCAGCAGGGTGTGCAGGCTGCGGCTGGGGACGTCGTAGGCGACCAGGCCGGCCAGGGTGCTGACGTAGATCACCGGCGACCCGGCGTCGAAGGCGGGGTCGAGCACGGCCAGACCCGCGGGCACCCACGGCATCGCCCCGCAGCTGCTGTCGCCGAAGCGCGGCAGGGCACAGAAGACCTGGCCCACCCAGGCGTGGCCGCTGCGCACGAAGATGCGCGGGTCGGCCGGATACGCCGGGGGCAGCAGCAGGCCGAAGCCCGGCGACGGCGCGGCCCGCCAGGTGGCGCCACCGTCGCGCGACTCGAGGAGCACGCCGCAGTCGCAGCGGGTGCCGCTGCCGTTGGCCACCAGCACCGGCGCGCGCCCGTCCCGCGCCGGGGCGGCGGCCATCTCGGTCACGGCGACGTCGTCGATCGTCTCCGCGGCAGCGGCTGCAGCGCGAGGGACGGCGCCGGGTCCGGAGGCCAGCGCAGCGCGCGCACCCGGGACCATTCGAGCGGCACCCGGCAGAGCCGCCACCGCTGCCGGCTGGGCCGGCCCCGACTCCGGGCCGAAACGCGCCCGCCCACCGCCCGGCGATGCCGCAGGGCGCGCCACCCCAGGTCGCGACGCCGGCATCCCCTGCGGCACGGCGATGAATCCGAGCATGGCCGCGGTCAGCACCGTGCTCACCGTCGACGCCCGGCCCGGAGCCGATGCCGCGCTGAGCCGGGTCCACAGCGCCCCATCCGCCGCCGCGACCCGCTCCTGCGCCCGCCGCCACGCCCGGCGCAGCACCGCCGCGGCCATCCCGCCTCCCAGCAGGCTGACCCCGATCCGCAGCGCCACCAGCCGCGCCCAGTAGAGCGCCCGGTCCAGCCGCCGCCGGTACGCCTTGACGCTGCAGCGCAGCTGCTCGGCGGCGAGGGCGTCGGGATGGCCCTCCAGGTAGCGCAGGCGCAGCACGTCCCGGTAGTGCGGCGGCAGCGAGGGCAGGATGTCGGCGATGAGCAGGCGCGCCTCGGCGCGATCCCAGTCCTCGCTCTCGTCGACGCCGGCGACGTTGGCGGCGCGGCGCTCGCCCTGCCCCCGGGCGGCGCGGCGCTCGACGATCTTCAGTGCCGCCCAGCGCGTCCCCCGCAGCACCACCGCGCGCGGATTGGCGTCGAGCAACGCGGTGTCACCGGAGCGCATGCGCAGCACGATCTGCAGCAGCGCGCGCTGCACCGCGTCCTCGGCGAGCGACGCGTCACCGAGGATGCGCGTGGCATACGCGACTGCGATGTCGCGATGCTCGCGCACCAGGGCGTCCACGCGCGCAGCGATGTCGCGGCGCGCAGACGCGTCGTCCGACCCCTTCTGTCCCCGCAAACCCCCTTGTTCCCTTCCCGAACTCTCGACCCAATCGGTGCCCGCCCGAAGCGGCAGATCCTACCCGGTCCACCCCGCTGTATACCGACCGGTCGGTCAGTACCCGGAGCCGCGCCACTCCTTGCGCCGCCAGGGCTGCCCGGCGAACGCGGCGCGCACCGACTCGCGCACCGCGCTGTCGGCGACCACCTCGGCGCCGGTGCGGGCGAGGGCCTCGGCACCCTGGATCAGCGCCTGGTAGCCGCGCTGCGAGTCGGCGGCCTCGCGGAAGTCGTGGGTATGGCAGGAGATTCCCTCGTCGGTGATGGCCACCTCGGGGTGCAGGGTGGGGACGGCGTAGCTGAGGTCACCGACGTCGGTGGAGCCAACCCTGTCCCAGGGAACGGCGACCTGCGGCTCCAGGCCGACGTCGCCGAGGTGCTGGTGGCAGCGCTCGGCGAGCACGGGGTTGGAGCGCAGGTCGAGGTAGGTCTCCTCCTCGACCAGCTCCAGGCTGCATCCCGTGGCCGTCGCCGCCGCCTCGAAGATGGCCCGGAAGCGAACGTTCATCTCGTCCAGGTAGGCGCCGTCGCGGGCACGGGTGAGGAACTCGCCGCTGGTGCGCTCGGGAATGATGTTGGGCGCGGTCCCGCCCTCCTTGACGAAGCCGTGCACGCGCGCGTCGTCGCGGAGCTGCTGGCGCCACATGGCGATGCCGTTGTAGGCGTGCACGAAGGCGTCGAGCGCGTTGATGCCCTGGTGGGGATCGCTGGCGGCGTGCGAGGCGCGGCCGGTGAACGCCCAGCGCCAGTGGGTGCAGGCCAGCGCGTACATCACCGCCATGGTGCGGTCGGTGGGATGGAAGATCAGGGCGGCGTCGTAGGCGTCGAAAACGCCGTCGTGGCAGAGCGGGATCTTGCCGCCTCCCCCCTCCTCGGCCGGGCTGCCGACCACGCGGACGCGTCCGGGAAGGCCCGCCTCACGCAGCGCCAGGGCCAGGGAGATGCCCGCGCCCGCGCTGCCGGTGCCGATCAGGTTGTGGCCGCAGGCGTGGCCCAGGCCCCGCAGGGCGTCGTACTCGCAGACGAAGGCGATGCCGGGACCGTCGCCGCTGCCGGCGTCGGCGACGAACGCCGTCTCCATCCCGCTGGCGCCGCGCTGCACCTCGAAGCCGTGGCGTTCCAGCAGGTCTTCGAGCAGGGCCGCCGACCGGTGCTCCTCGAAGGCCGTCTCGGGGTCGTGGTGGATCTGCTGCGCCACGGCGCGCAGGTCGGGGGCGATCTCCTCGAGGTGGCGATGGATCGAGTCGACCAGGCTGTCGGCGGCGACGGACACGGCGTGGTCCTCCGGTGGCGGCGGGGCTGTCGCGGGTGCGGGCGCTCGGCCCGCATTGTCGGCCAACCGACCGTCGGCGCGGTCCTACCGCGGCTCCGACGAATTCTCCGAGCGCAGCGCGACGTGGTGCTTGGTGCTGATCTCGCGCACGGTGCCGCTGCGCGCCCGCATCACCAGGCTCTGGGTCTCGGCCCACCCGGAGTGGTAGAGCACGCCCCGGATCAGCCCGCCGCCGGTGATGCCGGTGACCGCCACGGTGACGTCGGCGCCGGGGACGAGGCGGTCCATGCTCATCGGCGCCTCGGGGTCGAAGCCGGCGGCGACGATGGCGGCGGCCTCCTCCTCGTGGCGCACCCAGGGGCGGCACTGCAGCTCGCCGCCCAGGCAGCGCAGGGCGCAGGCGGCGAGCACGGCCTCGGAGGTCCCGCCGGCGCCGAGCATGACGTCGACGCCGCTGCCCTCGACCGCGGCCATGATCGCGGCGCCGACGTCGCCGTCGCTGATCAGGGCGACGCGGGCGCCCATCTCGCGCACGCGTTCGAGCAGGGCCTGGTGGCGGGGCCGGTCGAGCATGACCACGGTCAGGTCGTTGACCCGCACGTTCATGGCGAAGGCCACGCGGCGCAGGTTGTTCTCCGGCGTGTCGGTGATGTCGATGGAGCCGCGCGCCGCCGGGCCGACGGCGATCTTGTGCATGTAGGCGACCGGCGGCGGCTGGACGATGCCCCCCGGGTCGGTGGCCGCGGCGATGCTCAGCGCCTGGGTGAGGCCGCGGGCGACCAGGCTGACACCGTCGACGGGCAGCACGGCGAGGTCGATGCGGTCGCGCCCGGCGCCGATGCGGCGGCCGGGGAGCAGGGCGCTGCCCGGCGTGTCGGGACCGAGCACCACCTTGGCGTCGAAGGGCATCCCCGACAGCGACTCCTCCATCGCCTGCTGCCCGGCGTCGCGGGTGCCCGCCTTGTCGCCGCGGCCGAGCCAGCGACCGACGGTGAGCGCGGCCGCCTCGGTGGCGCGGAGCAGCTCCAGGCCGTGGTGGACCTCGCTGGGCTGGGTCCGCGGGCGCAGGGTGTGGGTGCGGGAGGGAGCGGTGCTCATGCGAACGCGTACACCATGACATTCGAGGACACGCCGCGGACGCCCCGTCAAGCAGGCGTCACCGTCCGGGGGCCGGGGGTCCAAGTGTGCCGCAAGCGGGGGTGGCGGCGGGCGCCCTGGCCCGGGGCGCGGCGGCTACACTCCGCCGGTGCCCGAGCAGATCGAGCAGCCGGCCACGCCCTCCGCGCGTGACGCGCCGGCAGGCGTCCCCGCCCCGTCCCGGCGGCGCGGCGGGTGGCGCAGTCGCCTCGCCCTCTTCGCCGCGCTGGTGGGGATCTACGTGATCCTGCCCAACTCGGTGGTCGCGGACTCGATCCGCAACGTCGCCGTGGCCGAGAGCATCGTGCACCGCCACACCCTGCAGCTCGACCACTTCCGGGACACCATGCCGATCCCGGGCTACGGCGTCGACAACGTCAACGGGCACCTGCTGCCGTACTTCCCCTGGGGTGGCACCGTGTTCGCCGTCCCGGTGGTGGCCGTCTACGACGGACTGCACAAGATCGGCATCGGGCCGGGGACCGAGGCCAAGATCGCCCAGAGCCAGAACGACGACTGGCAGTTCGAGATCGTCACCATGGCCCTGGTGGTGGGGGCCACGGGCGTGGTGATGTGGGAGGTGGCGATCCTCGCGCTGGCGGGCATTGCCGGCGAGCGCAAGCGACGGCGCCTCGCGCTCGTGGCCACGCTGGTGTTCGCTCTCGGGACGTCGGTGCTGTCGACCGCGAGCCGCTCCTACTGGGAGCACGGACCCGAGATTCTCTGTCTGAGCGTCGCGCTGCTGCTGGCGGTGCGCTCGCGAACACGGCCCGAGGTTCTGCGCTGGCTGGGGATTCCGCTCGCGCTCGCCTACGTGATGCGGCCGACCGCGGCCGTGCCTGTCGCGTTGTTCACGCTGTGGATGGTGTGGAAGCACCGGCGCTACCTGCCCTGGTTCTTCGGCGGCGCTCTGCTGGTTGCCGTGCCGTGGCTGCTGATCAACCACGCCAACTGGGGATCGTGGCTGCAGCCGTACTACCAGCCCAGCCGGGTCGGCAGCAACGGCGAGTTCTGGCAGGCATTGGCAGGAAACATGGTGAGCCCGGCGCGCGGACTGCTCATCTTCAGCCCGGTGCTCGCCCTGGCCGTCCCCGGCGTGATCATCCGCCTGCGCCGGCACACCTTCGACTCGCTGGACGCGGTCATCGCCGTCTCGGTGTTCGCGCACTGGATCGTGGTGTCCACCTTCCCCCACTGGTGGGGCGGCGACTCCTTCGGTCCGCGCTTCTTCACCGACATGGTGCCCTTCCTCACCTACCTCAGCCTGCCGGTGCTGGAGTGGCTCGGCACGACGACGCTGCGGACGGCGCGCTACACGGCGGCGATGGTCGCCTGCGTCGTCGCCACCGTGCTCTCGTTGTTCGTCAACGGGCAGATGGCGGTGTTCGCGTCATCGCACTGCTGGAACAACGTCCCCACCGACGTCGACCGGGACACGACCAAGCTCTGGAACTGGGGCGACCCGCAATTCCTCCGCGGCATCGTCCGCTTCGTCAGCGGTCCCAACCCGCGCGGCCAGGAGACCCGCCGCGGCGGCGCCGGCTACTACGGCTGCCCCTGGGAACCGCAGGTCACCGGTGGTCCGCAGTCGCCTCCTCCACCGCCGGCTCAGCCGGCGTCCGGCTAGGCAGGTCGGCGCGGGCGACGACGGCGGCGACGAAGTCGCGGAAGAGCGGGTGGGGGGTGCTGGGGCGGGAGCGGAACTCGGGGTGGAACTGCGAGGCGACGAAGAAGGGGTGGTCGCGCAGCTCGATGACCTCGACGAGGCGGCCGTTGGGAGAGGTGCCGCTGAACTCCATGCCGGCTTCCTGGAGGACGTCGCGGTAGTGGTTGTTGAACTCGAAGCGGTGGCGGTGGCGTTCGTAGACGACGGGCTCGCCGTAGGCGGCGTGGGCGCGCGAGCCCTCCTCCAGCTTGCATGGGTAGACGCCCAGGCGCATGGTGCCGCCCATGTCCTCGACGTCGCGCTGCTCGGGGAGGAGGTCGATGACGGGGTGCGGGGTGAAGGCGTTGAACTCGGTGGAGTTGGCGTCGTCGCTGTCCAGAACTTCGCGGGCGAAGTCGACGACCGCGCACTGCATTCCCAGGCAGAGCCCCAGGTACGGCGTCTTGGTGTGGCGCGCGTGCCGTGACGCCTGCACCTTGCCCTCGATGCCGCGGTGGCCGAAGCCGCCGGGGACGACGATGCCGTCGACGCCCTGGAGCACGGTGGTGTCGCCGCCCTCCAGCACCTCGGCGTTGACCCAGTCGATGCGCAGGTCGACGCCGTGGTGCACGGAGGCGTGGCGGAGCGCCTCGGTGACGCTGATGTAGGCGTCGGGCATCTGCACGTACTTGCCGACCAGGGCGATGCGCACCGGCGGCTTGGGGGCCTCGATGCGGCGCACCATCTCCTGCCACTGGGCCAGGTCGGGGCCGACGGCGTCGATGCCGATCACCTCGCAGACGTAGTCGCCCAGGCCCGCGTCCTCGAGCATGAGGGGCACCTGGTAGATCGAGCGCGCGTCCGGCACGTTGATGACGGCGCGCTTCTCGACGTCGGCGAAGAGCGCGATCTTGTCCTTCTGGCCCTGGTCGATGGGGCGCTCGCTGCGGGCGACGATGACGTCGGGCTGGATGCCGATGCTGCGCAGGGTGTTGACGCTGTGCTGCGTCGGCTTGCTCTTGAACTCCTCGCTGGCGGCGATGTACGGCACCAGGGTGAGGTGCACGTAGCAGACGTTGCGGCGGCCGACGTCGTTCTTCAACTGCCGGATGGCCTCGAGGAAGGGCAGCGACTCGATGTCACCGACGGTGCCGCCCACCTCGACGATGACCACGTCGGGACGCGGCTCCTCGTCCTCGGCGACGCGCAGCACGCGCTCCTTGATCTCGTTGGTGATGTGCGGGATCACCTGCACGGTGCCGCCCAGGTAGTCGCCCCGGCGCTCCTTGGCGATGACGCTGCTGTAGATCTTGCCGGTGGTGACGTTGCTCGCCTTGCTCAGCGAGATGTCGACGAAGCGCTCGTAGTGGCCGAGGTCGAGGTCGGTCTCGGCACCGTCGTCGGTGACGAAGACCTCACCGTGCTGGTACGGCGACATGGTGCCGGGGTCGACGTTGAGGTACGGGTCGAGCTTCTGCATGCGGACGTTGAGCCCGCGCGCCTTGAGGATCGTCCCGATGCTCGCCGCGGTGATCCCCTTGCCGAGCGACGAGACCACACCGCCGGTTACGAAGACGAACTTGGCCACGCGGACATCTCCGAACAGTCGCTGGTTTTGACAATGCTAGCACCGCTTCGGCCGGGCGGCGCACCGATGTTCGCACCCATCTGCAACGCGGGTGCGGGCCTCCTCACGCCGCGCCGGCCCTCGCGTCGAGCACGACCACGCGGGTCTCGTCGACCGTACCCGAGGAGCCGGTGAGATTGAGCTTGGCCTGCGGCGTCCAGGAGCCCTCGGCGAGGCCCATCTCCTTGGCGAACTTGTCGACGGGCTCGTGGTCGCCGGGCAGGCCGGGCACCGCGTAGCGCACCGGCACCACGATGGCCGGCTCGACCGCGGCCACCAGCTTGGCGGCGTCGGTGGCGTTGAGCGCGTCGACGTCGCCGACCGGGGTGAGCAGCACGTCGACGTGTCCCAGCGAGTCGATCTCGTCCTCGGTGAGCTGCCGGTTCATCCGGCCCAGCGCGGCGACGCGGACGTCGTCGATCTCGACGCGCATGATCGTGGTGTCGCCGGCCGGGATGCCGAACACGCGCACCCCGCGCAGCTCGTACTCGCCCGGGCCGCTCACCTCCTGCGGCCGGCCGTCGGCGGGGCGCAGGGTGGTGAAGTCGGTGTTGCCCTCGGTGCGCACGACGATGTCCGGCGTGAGCTTGGGCAGGCCAGGCGCGGTCCCCTGGGGGATGGGGTCGATGACGACCTGCACGTCGCGTCCTCGCAGCCGGACGCAACTCAACCCGACGAAAGTGATCTCCATCGGGAAGCACATGCTACACGGCTCCTGGCACGCCTCGGTCTATGCGGGCCCGTCGACGATGGTCAGGGAGACCTGCTGCTGCTGTCCCGAGCGGTTGACGCTGAGGCTCACGGTCTGCCCTGCCTCCAGGCCGAGCGCCGCGGGGTCGAGCGGGTGGTCGGCGCCGACCTGGACGCCGTTGACGGCGGTGATGACATCACCCTTGAGGACACCCGCCTTCTCGGCCGGCCCGCCGGCGACGACGGTGCGGACCAGCGCGCCGCGGGGAAGGCCGGCGGCGCCGGCGGTGGCGGGGTCGAGGAGGATGGCCACCACCCCGAAGGTGGGGCGCTGCGACGTGCCGCCGTGGGAGAGGCGGTCGACCAGCGCGGCGGCGTCGCGTCCGCTGAGGGCGACCATGCCGGTCAGCGACGGGTCCTGGGCACCCCCGAGGACCACGCCGACGACGTGCCCGGCGGCGTCGAGGAGGGGGCCGCCGTCGTCAAGCGGGTCGGCGGTGGCGTTGACGGTGATGGCGTCGAGGACCTCGGCGGCGGCCTGTCCTGCCGCAGGGATGCTCAGGCTGCGACCGACCGAGCTCACCGTCCCGGAGATGACGCTCAGGCCTCCGAATGGCGGGGCTCCGACCGCGATGGCGACGTCGCCGGGGCGGGCGGCGGTGGTGGCGAAGCCGAGCACGGGGAGGTCGGCGGCGCCCACCGCCTTGAGCAGCGCGATGCCGTGGGCGACGTCGGCGCCGGCGACCACCGCACCGAAGACGCGGCCGTCGGCGAGGGCGATGCGGAGCTGGGTGGCGCCCTGGAGGGCATGGGCGCTGGTGACGACGAGACCGTCGGCGCTGGCGACGAAGCCGACGGCGAAGCCCTTGGGCTGGGCCAGCAGGTCGGTCGGGGTGACCGGCTGGGTGAGCACCTCGACGACGCTGGGGGCGGCGGCGGTGGCGATGGCGCCGACACCGACGGCCGAGCCGGACGTGCTGCTGGCGGGGACCTGGGAGACGACGCGCTCGACCGGGCCGTAGTGCTGGTAGATGCCCCAGGCGGCTGCGGCGCCGCCGACCAGGCTCAGGCAGGAGGCGAGGACGATCGCCGCCAGAAGGCGGCGGCCGGCGGAGACCGGCATGCTCTCGTCCCCCGTGGCGTCCGGCGCAACCACTCCCCCGGTCGCCGTGGCGTCCGGCGCCGCAGCGGTGCTGCCTCGCGAATCACCCACGCCGACGGCCCCGGACGTGGCGGTCTCACCCGCGACGGGGTACGGAGTTTTATTCGGCGGCATCACGGCGGAGCTTGAGGTAGCGCTGGATTCCGGCGGCGTTGCTGTGGAAGCCGTTGAGGACTTCGAGCTTCTCCACCGCGGCCGGGGTGGCACGCTCCGGGGGCTCGGCGAAGCGCTCGGCGAGGGCGGCGGCGATGCCGTCGATCCCGGCGTCCTCGCTGTCGCGCATCACCTGGGCGGCGACGTCGACCCACTGGTGCAGGATGTCTTCCGCCTCGGCCAGGGTGGCCAGCGGGTCGGGCACCGGGCCGTAGTGGGTGAGCACGACCTGCGTCGGGCGCAGCGCGGCGAAGCGATGCAGCGAGGCCACGGCCTGCTCCAGGTCGAAGTCGGGCGGCGGCACCGCGGGGCGGAGGATGCCGACGTCGGGGAGCCGCACACCGACGGCGTCGCCGACCAGCAGGGTGCCGGTGTGTTCGTCGAGCACCGCGTGGTGGTGCTTGGCGTGGCCGGGCGAGTCGACCAGCGTCAGAAAGCGACCGTCGCCGATGTCGATGCGGTACCCGTCGGCCGCGGCGACGAGGCGGTCCTGCGGGACCGGCTGCATGCGGCCGTAGAGCGAGTCGAGCAGGTTGCCGTAGACGCGCGCGGCCGAGTCGATGAGCCGGGTGGGATCGGCGAGGTGCCGCGCGCCGCGCTCGTGGACCACCACCGTGGCGGAGGGGAACGCCTCGGCGAGGTCGCCGATGCCGCCGGCGTGGTCCAGGTGGATGTGGGTGAGCACCAGCCAGCGCAGGTCGGCCGGGCCGAGCCCCGCGGCGGCGAGCGCGTCGCACACCGTCGCCACGCTGGTGCGCGCGCCGGTCTCGACCAGCGCGGGCTGCGGACCTTCGACGAGGAAACCGGCGGTGACCTGGTCCCACCCCCCCATCATCGTGTCGAGCTGGCGGATGCCTGGCGCGATCAGCTCCATAGCCAGAGGGTACAGAGCGGGCATCCCGGCCTGGTCCAGTTTGGCGCGGACCTAGGGCGTCGCCGACGGCGACGCGGAAGGAGACGCCGTGGGAGACGCCGTGGGCGAGGCCGTGGGAATGGCGCCGAGTGCAGAGAGCTGGTCGAGGTCCTTCTTGACCGCGGCCTCCTCCTGACCGTAGGTCACGTAGTCGCCCTTCTGCAACGCCGCCTGGGCCTTCTGCTCGTGCTGGTACAGGTCGAGCAGCAGCGTGTACACCTGCGGCGAGACACCCGCCGGCGGAGACGGCGCCGGCGTCGCACCAGGCCCGGGCGTCGGTGACGGCGGTGGTGGTGTGGCCGTGGTCGTCCCGGTGGAGGTGGGCACCCCCGAAATCGGTTGCCCGAACAACGACGCCAGTGCATCGCCGAACGAGGCCCCCATCACCACCGCGTCGCGCGTGCCCACGATGACGTACTTCAGCTGCGGGAAGCTGCCGTTGGCGGCCTGCACGTACAGCGGGCGCACGTAGAGGAACGAGCGGTTGTTGAACGGCAGCACGATGACGTTGCCCAGCACCACGTTGGAGCCACCGCCGCGCAGCAGGGTCAGCTGCGGGCTGATCTTCTGGTCGGTGTTGATGTTGTTGTCGAACTGCAGCGGGCCCAGCACGTTGGCGGCGTTGTTGATCGGCACCGCCACCAGCTTGGGTCTGCCGGTGGTGTAGTCGTTGGTCGCGGCCAGCCACGCGGTCATGTTGTTGTTGGCCGTGCCGCTGCCGGTGCTGGCCGCGGGCGAGAACGTCTGCAGCAGGACGAACTGCGGGGTTGTCTCACCGGGCAGGGTCAGCTCGACGTAGTACGCCTGGGTGGCGGTGCGGGTGCCGTTGATGTCCTCCTCGGCGAGGCGCCACAGGTCGCTGCGGTTGTAGAGGACGCTGGGATCGGTGATGTGCGCCGCGGTGTACACGGTCGCCTGGCTCTGGAAGAGGTCTTCCGGGTAGCGCAGGTGGGCGCGCAGCGTGGCCGGCATCTTGTCCAGCGGCGTGAGCAGGTTGGGGAAGATCGCGCTGTAGGCGGCGGTGAGCGGCTCGCTGGGGTCGACCGCGTACAGCGTGGTGGCGCAGGTGCGGGCGTCGATGGTTGCCTTGACCGCGTTGCGCATGTACGAGGTGCCGTCGCTCTGGCGGTAGGCGTCGGGGAAGCGGCTGCTGGTGACGTAGGCGTCGACGATCCAGACCAGGTGGCCGCTGGCGGGGTCGGCGACGACGTAGGGGTCCTTGTCGACACGCAGCCAGGGGGCGAGCTGCTGCACGCGGTCGGCGACCTGGCGGTGCAGCAGGATGCGGCTGTCGTTGGTGGTCTGGCTGGTGAGGAAGAGGTTGAGGCCGCTGAACTGGTTGAGCGACAGGGCGAGACGGTCGAAGCCGCCCGGCATGCTCATGCCGCCGGTGGTGCCGAACTTGCTGGTCAGCTCGCTGTTGCCCGACGGGTAGTCGAACTCGGCCTGGTTGGTGTTGGCTATCACCGGCTGGGTGGTGTCCATGCCGCAGTAGATGCGCGGGTCCTTGACGTTGAGGTCGGGCGGCGCGTTGGGAGTGATGAGGTGGAGCGGCTGCTGGCCGGCGAGCAGGTCGGGCTTGCCCTCGCTGCCGACGGTGTTCACCGTCGCCACGGTGATGCCGTAGCCGTGGGTGAAGTTGAGGTTGGTGTTGACGAAGGTGGGGTTGGGGATGTTGCCCTCGGAGATCTCCCGGGGGCCGAGCATCACCTGGACCTCGCTGCCGTCGGCCGCCTTGTAGCGGTCCACGGTTATGGTCGGGTATGTCTGATACGGGCGGCTCCGGTCGATCTGGGCGAAGGTGTCCTGGAGCTGGCGGAAGTCCTGGATGCGCACGTTGCGCAGGGTGCCGGGGTCGGCCGCCAGGTCGGCCGGCGTCGGCGTACCCGGCGCGGTGCCCGGCGGGTTGCCGAACTGGCGGCGCTGCACGTCGCGGCCGTCGACCAGCGCCCAGGCGTCGCGCGAGGTGGCCAGGTAGTCGGTGATGGTCGGCGCCTGCGCCGTCTGGGCGTTGGGGTTGACGCTGGCGCCCTGGTAGATCGCCGCCGGGATGCCCTGCGACAGTCCAGCCACCGCCAGCCAGCCCACCAGCAGCGATCCCAGCACGATGCCGTTGACGGTCGGCGAGGCGCGCCGGCGCAGCGCCAGCACCGCCACCGTGGCGACGCCGAACGCGATGGCCACCCACTGCAGGGCACCGAGCACGGGCTGGATGACGTTGCGCTGGGTGGCGTCGAGGCCGACGTAGTTGTCGTGCTGCGACGTCGAGAGGTGGAAGACCCCGAAGTGGGCGCTCAGCCCCGCCAGCACGAACACGGCCGCCAGCGCGCCGCCCGCGTGCAGCACCGAGACGCGCATGGCGTCCCGCGGCGTCCGTCCCGCGGGCGGCTGCAGCGGCAGGGGCAGGTCCTCAGGCGAGGTCTCCACCACCAGGGCGAGGACGGCGATGGCGATGGCCCCGAGCAGGCTGACGATCACGGCGGCCCAGGCCAGCCCGATGACGTCGTCGATCACGGGGAGGGTGAAGAGGAAGAACGAGTAGTCCTGGTGGAAGACGGGGTCGGCGGCACCGAAGGCGTGGCCGTTCTGCCAGAGGAGCACGTCCTGCCATTGCTGGGAGAGGTAGATGCCGCCGGCGATGCCGACGATCACCGCCAGCGCGATGCCGCTCCACAGCGCGATGCGCCCGGCGCGCCGGTCCAGGGCGTGGACGGCGACCATCCACAGCGGGATGCTCAGCCCGACCAGGCCGCCGGTGAAGGCCAGCCCGATGAGGAAGAGGACCACCTGCGCCCAGAACGGCGTCCAGAAGACGTTGGCGTGCCCCAGGCTGTCGAGGAAGAGGATCTGCACGCGCAGCCCCATCAGCGAGCCGAGCACGACGACGATCAGCACGATCGCAGCGATCACGCTGAGAACGATGCGGCGGCGCCGCGGCATCGCGGGGCCGGTGCGGACCACCCGGGGGCGTCCGCCCCGTGGGGGCCAGCCGCTGAAGGGGCGATCACCACGGGGATCGAAGAAGGCGCTCATCGGGTGCGGCGCAGTGTACGCGCCCAGACCGAACGCACAGCCGAGCCGGCCCGGAGTAGGGAGCGAGGCGCACTTCGAGCCGGCGCGGAGTCGGGAGCGAGGCGCATGCCGAGCCGGCGCGGAGTCGCGCGCGAGGCGGACAGCCGCGCCGGCGCAGAATCGGGAACGAGGCGAACGCCGAGCCGGCGCGGAGTCGCGCCGCGGAGGGGGCGTGCAGGCGGCAGCTGCCGACTGCACGCGCGGGGAGGTGCCGTCCCCGTTCAGCGCGCGTCTGAGCGCGCTGAAGAAGAAACCGGGGGCGTGCCGGCGGCAGGCGCCGACTGCACGCGGGGGGAGGTGCCCTCCCCGTTCAGCGCGCGTCTGAGCGCGCTGAGAAGAAACCGGGGGCGTGCCGGCGGCAGGCGCCGACTGCACGCGCGGGGAGGTGCCCTCCCCGTTCAGCGCGCGTCTGAGCGCGCTGAGAAGAAACCGGGGGCGTGCCGGCGGCAGGCGCCGACTGCACGCGCAGGGAGGTGCCCTCCCCGTTCAGGGCGCGTCTGAGCGCCCCTCACCGACCAGCGGCCGGCCCTCGCGCCCGAGGCTCAGCGGCGGCTGAGCAGGAGACGGACGTCGAAGGGGTCGCGGCGGCGACGGACCCGCCGTGAGGTCACCTCCGGCCGGAGCTGCACCATGTACGGCTCCTGCTGGTGGAGGACCTCTTCGATGGCGTCCGCGACGAGCATGCCCACCTTGATGGTGGGTACCCGCTCGGACACCAGGTCGGCGACCCGCTCGTTCACCACGGTGACGTCGAGCTCGTGCGCGTGCTCCAGCACCTCGAGGCAGTCGTCGAGGCGGCGGAGCCGGATGCGGCGCTCGTCGGCGTCAGGTGACATCGGCGAAATCATGGATGCAACCTACCGCATCGCCGCTGCCTTGGGGGGATGACAAGCGCGAAATCAAGGCGCGATCCCGCCACGGGACCGTCACAGAAGCGCTCGGCTGCCCTGGCGGGGGCGGCGGCGGGTGGTCCGGGCCACCAGCCCGTGTGGGGCAGGCTGGTGGCCGGACCGGTGACCGGCTAGAGGGTCAGAGCCTCGACGGACGAGGTCACTGCCCGACCGGGAAGATCGATGGTCGCCTCGTCGGCGGGGGTGGGCAGCTGCTCGAGCCACCCGTCCCAGGTGAACGACTCGGCACCGCTGGCGGTGTCCATGTCGACGGGTCCGCCCGGAGTGATGAGGGTCTCTCCGGAGAGCACCTCGGCGATGAGCGTCAGTACCACGGGTGAGGTCCTCCTCAGTGTGCTGACGGCGACCTCTTCCATGATCCGCAGGGCGGGCCGCCGGTGCAAGGGCTGCATGTCACGGTTTGGCGAGACTTTGGGGGCCTCGCCGGTTGGGGGACGGTGGCCTCAGCTTAGGCCGCAGCGAAGCAGGAATCCTGCGACGCGGTGCACAAACTTTTGCTCACACCGCTGCTGCAGTGCGCGTGCCGCGGCGGCCGCGCGGTGCGGCGGGTGCGCGGCCATTGCCGCGTCCGTTGCGCGGCGCGTGAGCGGTGGCACTGGAGGGCTGCGGATGCTGCCCGAGCAGCGGGCGCAGGTACTCGCCGGTGGCGCTGCGCGGGTTGGCCGCCACCTCCTCCGGGGTTCCCTCGGCGATCACCTCGCCGCCGCGGTCGCCGCCGTCGGGACCCAGGTCGATGATGTGGTCGGCGGTCTTGAGCACGTCGAGGTTGTGCTCGATGACGATGACCGTGTTGCCCGCGTCGGTGAGCCGGTGCAGCACGCCGAGCAGCTTCTCGACGTCGGCGAAGTGCAACCCGGTGGTGGGCTCGTCGAGGATGTACACGGTGCGCCCGGTGTCGCGCCGGCTCAGCTCGGTGCTCAGCTTGACGCGCTGCGCCTCGCCGCCGCTGAGCTGCGTCGCCGGCTGGCCGAGCCGGATGTAGCCGAGCCCCACGTCCTGCAGCGTCTGCATCTTGCGGGCAATGCGCGGCTGGTTCTCGAAGAGCACCGCCGCCTCGTCGACGGTCATCTCCAGCACGTCGGCGATCGACTTGCCGCGGAACTTCACCTCCAGCGCCTCGCGGTTGTAGCGCCGCCCCTTGCACACCTCGCACGACACGTAGATGTCGGGCAGGAAGTGCATCTCGATCTTGATCATGCCGTCGCCCTCGCAGGCCTCGCAGCGGCCGCCGGGGACGTTGAAGGAGAAGCGCCCGGGCTTGTAGCCGCGCACCTTGGCCTCGGGGAGCTGGGCGAACAGCTCGCGGACGTAGGTGAACACGCCGACGTACGTCGCCGGGTTGCTGCGCGGCGTGCGCCCGATCGGCGACTGGTCGACGTTGATCACCTTGTCGACGTGCTGCAAACCCTCGATCTTGGTGTGCTTGCCGGGACGCTGCTTGGCCTTGAACAGCACCTGCGCCAGCCGCGTGTAGAGGATGTCGTTGACCAGCGTCGACTTGCCGCTGCCGCTCACCCCCGCGACGCAGATGAACAGCCCCAGCGGGAAGCTCACGTCGATGTTCTTGAGGTTGTTCTCCTGCGCACCGCGGACCACCAGCGTGTTGCCGTTGGGCTGGCGGCGCTTGGACCTGTAGGCGATCGCCCGCTCGCCGCGGAGGAACTGCGCGGTGACGCTGTCGGGCACCTGCAGCACCTCCTCCAGCGTGCCGGCCGCCATCACCCTGCCGCCGTGCTCACCGGCGCCCGGTCCGATGTCGACGACGTAGTCGGCGGTGCGGATCGTCTCCTCGTCGTGCTCGACGATGATCAGGGTGTTGCCGATGTCGCGCAACGTGCGCAGGGTGGCGATCAGCTTGTGGTTGTCGCGCTGGTGCAATCCGATGCTCGGTTCGTCGAGGACGTACAGCACGCCCATCAGCTTGCTGCCGATCTGCGTGGCCAGCCGGATGCGCTGCGCCTCGCCGCCGCTCAGGGTCTGTGCCGCGCGGTCGAGGGTGAGATAGTCGAGGCCGACGTCGTGCAGGAAGCCGAGGCGCTCGCGCACCTCCTTGAGCACCTGGCGCACGATGAACTGCTCGCGGTCGGTGAGCGTCAGCGTCTGCACCCGCTCCAGCGCCTGGAGCACGCTCATGCCGGTGAAGTCGGCGATGCTCATGCCGTCGACGGTGACCGCGAGGAACTCCGGTTTGAGCCGCCGTCCCTGGCAGGCCGGGCACGGCTTCTGCATCATCAGCCGCTCGATCTCCTGCTTGACCCAGTCGGACTCGGTCTCGCGGTAGCGGCGCTCCAGGTTGGGGATGACGCCTTCGTAATGCGCGTCGAAGCTGCGGGTGTGGCCGCTGTGGCTGACGTAGCGCATGCGCACCGTCTCGTCTCGCGGCAGGCCATAGAGGATCACCTTCTGCTGCTTGGCGGTGAGGTCGAGCCAGGGCTGGTCGAGGGGGATCTTGAACTTGCGGGCCACCGCCTCGACGACGTCCATCTGCCAGCGCTGCGACGGGCCCTTGGTCCAGCCGCTCAGGGCGCCGTCCATGATGGATTGCTCAGGGTCGGGGACCACGGCGTCGGCGTCGACCTCCATGCGCATGCCCAGGCCGGTGCAGGTGGGGCAGGCGCCGTGGGGGCTGTTGAAGGAGAAGTTGCGCGGAGCGGGCTCCTCCATGCTGATGCCGCAGTAGACGCAGGCATAGTCCTGGGAGAAGAGCTGCTCCTGCAGGCCGGACGATTCGTCCGCCGGGATCAGCAGGATCAGGCCGTCGCTGAGCTTGGCCGTCTGCTCCAGCGAGTCGTTCAATCGGGAGCGCAGCTCCGGGTTGATGACAACCCTGTCGACAACGATCTCGATGGTGTGCTTGTACTTCTTGTCGAGGGTGATGGTCTCGCTGAGCTCGCGCATCTCGCCGTCGACGCGCGCACGGACGAAGCCCTTGCGCTTGGCCTCCTCGAAGATCTCGCGGTGCTCGCCCTTGCGGCTCTGCACCATGGGCGCGGTGATCATCAGCCGCGTGCCCTCGGGCATGGTCAGGATCTGGTCGGCGATCTGCTCGATGCTCTGCTTGCTGATCTCGCGCCCGCAGTTGGGACAGTGGGGATGCCCGATGCGCGCGTACATGAGGCGCAGGTAGTCGTAGATCTCGGTGACCGTGCCCACCGTCGACCGCGGGTTGCGGCTGGTCGACTTCTGGTCGATGGAGATGGCCGGCGACAGACCCTCGATGTGGTCGACGTCGGGCTTCTCCATCAGCCCCAGGAACTGGCGCGCGTACGCGCTCAGCGACTCGACATACCGACGCTGCCCTTCCGCGTAGATGGTGTCGAACGCGAGCGAGCTCTTGCCGCTTCCGGACAGGCCGGTGATGACGATGAGGCGATCGCGGGGAAGGGTGAGGTCGATGCCCTTGAGGTTGTGCTCGCGCGCACCGGAGATGACGATGGAATCGTGGGGCATGGAGGCCTGCCTAGGGTACCGGGTCGCCAGGGACCGACCGCTGGCACACAGTCAGCCTGCCCCTTCTGGGGGGCCACCAACCCTCTGCCCGTGTGGCGGTGCCGGCAACGATAGTTGCTCGAACGCATGTTCGTCAAGGGCGACGACGATACGCTGAGCGCCACCGATGTTCGACGACCCCCGCACCCCGCTGAATCGCTACGGCCAACGCCGCGTGCAGGTCGTCACCGAGCCGCGCCCCTACTCGGTCGACCGCCTCGCGGCGCTGGTCCTGGGGCTTCCCGGCGTGCTCCTGGTCGCCACGGTGGTGGCGCTGATGGCGACGGGACGGCTGGGCGGGTCGGCGGCGAGCGGAGCGCTGGCCGCGGGCGCGGTGCAGGTTGCGCTCGCCGTCGCACTGTGGGTCCGGCTGCCCGGTTCGCGGCTGGCGGCAATCGTGCTGATGCTGGTCTGGGCCGGCGTCCTGGTGGCGTGGGCCGACGATCGCGCCGCCCCTCCCCTGCTCCTCCCCGCGGTGCTCGCCATCGCCCTGCTGCTGCCTCTCCCCGGCCGCACCTCGGCGCGCCTGCGTGCCGCTGTGGCACGGGGTCGCGCCTCAGCGCGCCCGGGGTGGCGGGGTGCGGCCGCAGCGTGGTCGCTGCCCGCCGCCTCGCTGCTGCTCATCGCCCAGGGGGTCTGGCAGGCGGTGAGCACCGTCGGCGGCCTTGTCCGCTCGGCGGCCAACCCGGGCATCGGCGCCGCCCTCGACACCGCCGGTCGCGCCATCCTGGCGGCGATCGAGGTGCCGCTCGAGCTGCTGGTCTTCCCGCTGGTCGGTGTGCTCCTGCTCGGCGGCGGCTACCTGGCGCGGCGGCTGGCCATGCTGCTGGAGGTGCTCGTCCTGGTGGGCTCGGCGGTCGGCGGCTTCCAGACGGCGCGCGCGCAGGTGAGCAGCGGAATCGCCGTCGTGGTGCTGCTCCTGCTCGCCCTCAGCGAACGCGCGACGCGGCGACGCCGGGACTGAACAGCTCGGTCCACTGGCAAGCACGGTCGACGGCACCGAACGGACGCAGGTGTACGGCCGCCGTTGCGGCGTCGCCTATTCCTCGCCCTGGAAGTCGTGGTTGGCGTCGGCGTCGGTGTGGCCGGCGCCCGCCGGCTCCGCGGCCGTGCCCGCCGGCTCGGGGGTGTCCGCCGGCTCGGCGGTGTCCTGCGTGGATGTGCCCTGCTCGTCCTGGGCCTGCGGCGAGGCGGCGGGCGACGGCGAGGCGGTCGAGGCGGGCGCGCTGGTGAGACGCACCGAGGGGCCGCCATGGGTTGCGGCCATCGCCGCACCGGCGGCGGCCATGGCGCCTGCGGTGCCGAGCAGCAACGCGGTCCAGCGGTGGCGGGGCGAGTTCATACCGCGAGTGTGTCACGCGGCCGGCGCAGCCGAACTCGATGCTTCGGTTGCACACCCATGACAAACGGTCACGGCAAACGACGACGACCGCCGCGGCCCTGAGGCCACGGCGGTCGTGCTGTGTCAGTTGGTGCCGGATCCGGCAGTTACTCCGCCGGGGTCGCCCCCGCGGCGGCTTCCGCCTTCTCCTTCTTCTCGCGCTTGGCGCCCTTGTTGATCAGCGACATCTTGACCTCGCCCTCGGTGAGGTCGACGACAACGGTGTCGCCGGGGCCGTGCTTGAGACGCAACAGCTCCTCGGAGAGCGGGTCCTCGATGACGCGCTGGATCACACGGCGCAGCGGTCGCGCCCCGTAGATCTTGTCGAATCCCTCTTCGACGATCTTGTCCTTGGCGGCGTCGGTGACGCTGAAGGTCAGCTCCTGGGCGGCCAGGTGGACGGCCACCTTGGCCAGCATCAGGTCGACGATCTGGCGCATCTGCGCCTGCTCCAGCCGCTGGAAGACCACCACCGCGTCGACGCGGTTGAGGAACTCAGGACGGAACGCGCGCTTCAGCTCCTCCATGATCACGTCGCGCATCTTGCCGTGCTCGGCATCGGTGGCCCGCTCATCGGGGATGGCGGGCTGGAAGCCGAGCGACATGTTGGCCTTGAGGTTCGACACGCCCAGGTTGGAGGTCATGATCACGATGGTGTTGGAGAAGTTGACCGCCTTGCCCTTGGCGTCGCTGAGCCGGCCGTCCTCGAGGATCTGCAACAGCATGTTGAAGACCTCGGGGTGCGCCTTCTCGATCTCGTCGAAGAGCACCACGCTGTAGGGACGGCGGCGCACCGCCTCGGTGAGCTGTCCGCCCTCGTCGTAGCCGACGTAGCCGGGCGGCGACCCGACCAGCCGCGCCGTGGAATGGCGCTCCATGAACTCCGACATGTCGAGCCGGATGATGGCGTCCTCGTTGTCGAAGAGGAACGCGGCCAGCGAGCGGGCCAGCTCGGTCTTGCCCACACCGGTGGGGCCCAGGAACATGAACGATCCGATCGGCCGCTTGGCATCCTTGAGCCCGGCACGCGCGCGGCGCACCGCCTGCGAGATGACCTTGACGGCCTCGTCCTGGCCGATGAGCCGCTGGTGGATCTCCTCCTCCATGCGCAGCAGCCGGGAGGTCTCCTCCTCGACGAGCCGCGACACGGGGACGCCGGTCCACGACGACACGATGTCGGCGATGTGCTCCTCGTTGACGTCCGGGATGGTCTGGCCGAGCTTGTCGCGCCAGGCCATCTCCTCGCTGACGTACTTTTCCTTGAGCTTCTTCTCGCGATCCCGGAAGCTCGCCGCGGTCTCGTAGTCCTGGCCGGCGATGGCCTCTTCCTTCTGGATCTGCAGCTCGCGGATCTCCTTCTGCATGGCGCGAAGGTCGTCCGGAGTCGTGGTCAGCTTCATGCGCACACGCGCGCTGGCCTCGTCGATCAGGTCGATGGCCTTGTCGGGCAGCGAGCGATCGTTGACGTAGCGCACCGAGAGCTCCGCCGCGGCGCGCAGCGCCTCGTCGGTGATGTGCACGCGGTGATGCTTGTCGTAGAGGCTGCGAATGCCGTGCAGGATCTCGATGGTCTCGGCCAGCGAGGGCTCGTCGACGAACACCGGCTGGAAGCGGCGCTCCAGCGCTGCGTCCTTCTCGATGTACTTGCGGTACTCGTTGAGCGTCGTCGCGCCGATGCACTGGATCTCGCCACGCGCGAGCGCGGGCTTGAGGATGTTTGCGGCGTCGATGGCGCCCTCGGCGGCGCCGGCACCGACCAGCGTGTGCAGCTCGTCGATGAAGAGGATCACCTCGCGCGACGAGCGGATCTCGTCGAGGATCTTCTTGAGGCGCTCTTCGAACTCGCCGCGGTACTTGGTGCCGGCGACGAGCGCACCCATGTCGAGGGTGAGCACGCGCTTGCCCATCAGCGACTCGGGGATGTTGCCGAGGATGATGTGCTGCGCCAGGCCCTCGGCGATGGCGGTCTTGCCCACGCCGGGCTCGCCGATCAGCGCCGGGTTGTTCTTGGTGCGCCGCGACAGGATCTGGATGACGCGCTCGATCTCCATCTCGCGACCGATGACGGGGTCGAGCGTGTTCTTGGTGGCGAGCTCGGTGAGGTCCCGGCAGAACTGGTCCAGGAGCGGAGTCTTGGAGGGCTTCTTCTGCGCCTCCTTGGCCTCCTCTTCCAGGCCCGACTCGTGGAGCAACCGCTCGATCTCGCCGCGCACCTTCTCCAGGGTGGCGCCGAGGTCCTCGAGGACGTGGGCGGCGATGCCCTCCCCCTCGATGAGCAGGCCGAGCAGCAGGTGCTCGGTGCCCACGTAGTTGTTGCCCATCCGACGCGCTTCCTCGAAGGAGATCTCGATCACCTTCTTGACGCGCGACGTCGGAATGATCTGCTGGATGATGATCCGCTCGTTGCGGCCGAGAACGGACTCGATCGTGCTGCGCACCTTGTTGATCTCGACGCCGAGGTTGTTGAGGACCTTGGCGGCCAGACCTTCGCCCTCGCGCAGCAGCCCGAGCAGCAGGTGCTCAGTGCCGATGTACGAGTGGTGAGAGCGTTCGGCCTCCTCCTGGGCGAGGGTGAGGACCTTCTTGGCTCTCTCGGTGAACCGTTCGAAGGGGTACAAGTGCTGGGTCTCCTGGTGCCAGGGGTCCGGCGGGGGGCCCGCCATGGAGTGTGGCGGTGACCCTGGCCGTCCGGGCCTGAGCACGTTCATTATGCCCACCCCGCTCGCCAGCGAAGCAACTTGCGGCGTGCTCAGAGTGAAACAGGTCTGTATGGGGCGTCGGGCGGGCTTCGCCGGGATGAAACGACGAAGCGCCCCGGGCGGTAATGGTGCCCGGGGCGCTTCGTGACCAAACGTCCAGAGGAGCTCTCTACTCCTCGTCGTCCTCGTCGTCGTAGTTGTGGGTGGAGTAGTCGGCGGCGGCCACCTGGGCGGGGACGCGGGCCTCGGGGGCGGCACCGTCCTCGCCGGCCTGGGGTTCGTAGTCGACGCCGGGGTAGAACTCGGCGCCGCCACCGGCACCCTCGGGCCCGCGGCCCTGGAGCTGGCGGAGCGACAGCGAGATGCGGCGGCGCACCTTGTCGGCGTTGAGCACCATGACGGTGACCTCGTCGCCCACCTTGAGGACGTCCTCGGTGCGCTCGACGTGGTCCCACGAGAGCTCGCTGATGTGCAGCAGGCCCTCGACGCCGTCGGCGATCTGCAGGAAGGCGCCGTACTTCTTGGTCTTGGTGACCTCGCCGGTGACCGGCTTTCCGGGCGGGAAGCGGTCCTCGATGGTGTCCCAGGGGTCGGCGCTCATCTGCCGCAGCGACAGCGAGATGCGCGAGAGCTCGGGGTCCAGCTTGATGACCTTGACCTCGACCTCGTCGCCCACGTTGAGCATGTCGCTCACGTTGTTGATGCGGTCCCAGGAGAGCTCGGAGATGTGGATCAGGCCGTCGGCGCCGCCCAGGTTGACGAAGGCACCGTAGGAGGTGAGGCCGCTCACCTTGCCGCTCACCAGGTCGCCGACGTGGAGCTTCTCGAAGAGCTCCTCGCGCTGCCGCGCCCGGTCCTCGTCCTGCGCCGCGCGCTGGGAGACGATGAGGCGGTTGCGCTTGCGGTTGACCTCGAGGATCTTGACCGGGATCTTGGTGCCGACCAGCTCCATCAGGTTGCCGCTGAACTGGCGGGCCACCTGGCTGCTGGGCAGGAAGCCGCGCAGACCCATGATGTTGACGATCAGGCCGCCCTTGTTCTGCTCGCGGACCTCGGCGTCGATGATCTCGCCGGCCTCCTCCTTCTCGGCGGCCTTCTGCCAGATGCCTTCGGCGCGCGCCTTGCGGAGGGAGAGGACGACGTTGCCCTCGTCGTTCTCGGGCTGGATGACGTAGACCTTGACGCTGTCACCGGGCTCGAGGACGACGGGCGTCTCGCCGCGGGCCTGGAGCTCGCGGTTGGAGATGATCCCCTCGGATTTGGCCCCGATGTCGACGAGCACCTCGTCGGGATCGACGCGGACCACCGTCCCGTCGACGATGTCGCCGTGGGATAGGGCGCGGATGATGTGGGCCTCCTCCCTGAGGAGGTCCTCCATTGTGAGGTGCTCGACTTCCTGGACTTGGGTTGGGGCCAACTCGCTCCTTCTGGTTCCTGACTGCTGTCCTGCCGGCCGGCTCGCGGCCGGGGGTGGTGACGGCTGGGTCGGGGCGGACTGGGTCCGCTGAACTGCCGCGGTTGAGGCGCTGACGGGCGCGTCGAAGCCCGTGCCGTGTGCGGCTGGGGGAGTGTACCACCGGCGCCGAGTTGGCCAATCCTGGGCGCCGGAGCTCCCGAACGTGTCAATCGTGACGGTGCGCTGGGGTCGATTGACGCCGGGGTGGCGAAAACGCGGCCAAGACTTAACAACTCTCTACCCCACGTGCTTTCCCCTTCTGCGGGTGGCGTGGGAGCCTTCTGGCAACGACGACGCGGGCGCAACCGCGGGGCAGAACGGCACCAGGAACAACAGAGCACCATGCGCATCACCATCACCTGCGAAGACTGCGGCCGCCGGCACCGCCTGGAGCGGAGCGTCGAGGAGGTCGGCCCCATCTGGATCGTGTGCCACGACTGCGAGCTGCCGCTGCGCGCGCTGCTCGAGGAGACGCCGGCCACCGCCGAGCGCTTCCGCGAGGTCTGGTCGGAGGTGCTCGACATGTCCACGCAGAGCTCCTCCGCGTCGGCGTAGGGCCTCTCGCCTGGAGAGGGTTCCCGCATAGGGCATGCCCCGATGGGGTAGAACCGGGTCATGCTCATCGACGTCAGCGAAGACACCTTTGCCACCGAGGTCCTGGAGCGCTCCAAGACCGTCCCGGTCGTCGTCGACTTCTGGGCCGCCTGGTGCGGTCCCTGCAAGACCCTCGGTCCCCTTCTCGAGCGTGCCGTCGAGAAGCGCGGCGACGAGGTGGTGCTTGCCAAGGTCGACGTCGACGCCAACCCCCGCCTGCAGATGGAGTTCGGGGTGCGTGGCATCCCCGCCGTCAAGGTCTTCAGGGACGGGCGGGTGGTCAGCGAGTTCGTCGGCGCCCAGCCGGCCGGCATGGTGGAGCGCT
The DNA here is from genome assembly GCA_035995545.1 of Candidatus Dormiibacterota bacterium. Lineage (GTDB taxonomy): Bacteria > Chloroflexota > Dormibacteria > Aeolococcales > Aeolococcaceae > DASRDZ01. Next base: position 141,432 of record DASYKI010000011.1, on the reverse strand, counting down.
TCATCGAGGCGCTGGTCCCCTCCCCGGCCGACCGCCTCGCCGGCGCCGGCGACGAGGAGTCGCTGCGCAAGGCCCTGGAGCTGGAGCCGGACCACGTCGGCGCCCGCGTCGCCCTGGCCCGGCGGCTGATCGCGCAGGGCAGCATCGACGAGGCGCTGGAGATCCTGCGGCCCGTCGAGCACGACCGCATCGCCGCCGCCCTGATCGCCGAGATCGACCTGCTGCGCAATCCCGACGTCAGCCCGCCGGTCCGCGCCGCCCTGACCCGGCTCGTCGACGGCGATCCCGCCGGCGCGCTGCCCGACCTTGTCGCGGCGGTGCGCGAGGCGAGCGGCGAGCAGCGCGACCTGCTGCGCCGAGTGGTCGTCGGCGTCTTCGGCGAGCTCGGCGAGGAGCACCCGCTGACCCAGCGCTACCGTCCCGAGCTCGCCGCAGCCCTCTACTGACGCTGACCGGGCGCCGGGACCACAACGGACCGACCGGTCGCCCACCTGATTGCACGAGTTCTGACAGACCCCATTGGCACGCGGACGGGGCGGCGGTATAGTGCGCGAGCGTCGGTGCTCCAGGCAGGCTCCCATCCGAGAGCGAACTCCGGCGTGAGGTGGGCGGCCAATGGCGGTGGACAGGCCAGTTTTCCCGGCCGGCGTCAGCCTGCGCACGATCACCGCGGCAGACGATGCCTTCGTCCGCGAGGTGTACGCCGGCACGCGCGACGCCGAGATGGCCATGGTCGACTGGCACGACGCGGCGAAGCAGCAGTTCCTCGACATGCAGTGGCGCGCTCAGTCGATGCACTACGACACCAATCACCCTGGCGCCGACCGCTGCCTCATCCTCGTCGACGGCGTGCCCGCCGGCCGGCTCTACGTCGATCGCACCACCGAGCAGATCCACCTCCTCGACATCGCGCTGCTCGCGCCCCACCGGTCGCAGGGCATCGGCACGCGACTGCTCCTCGACCTCATGGACGAGGCGCGCCGCGAGCACCGGGCATTGCGCTGCCACGTGGAGCGCTTCAACCGCGCGTGGGGCCTGTACCAGCGTCTCGGTTTCCGGCCCATCGCCGACGCGGGCATGTACGCCTACCTCGAGTGGATCCCAGACTTCGAACGCCTCCGTGCCGACGTCCTCGCCGACGACGCCCTCCAGTCGCAACTGCGCGAACCGGCAGCCGGCGGCGACGACTTCGTCCAGCGCGTCGTGGCGATGAGCGCTGCGCGAGGGCTGCAGGTGTCCGCTGACGACGTGAACACCGAGATCGCCGGGAGCCGCCGCGCCTGGATCGAGCGGTGGATCGGGTGAGCGCCCCGCGCCTCGACGGCTGGGTGCCCATCCGCGTCTACGTGCAGGACGGCCGGCCCATGGTCGACTGGTGCCACATGGGTGCGACGCGGTTCACCGACGCATTCTTCGCTCACACCGTCGAGATGCGCCTGCGCGACCCCTTCGCACTGCTGTTCCGCCACCAGACGGCTCTCGATGCGCTCGTCGAGGTGGCGGAGAACAGTCCTGGCGTGGCGCCCGCTGGTTTCGTCTTCCACGTGTCGCGCTGCGGCTCGACGTCGGTGGCCCGGATGCTGGCGGCCTCCGACCAGAACGTCGTGCTCTCCGAGCCGCCGCCCATCGACCAACTGCTGCGCGCGCGGCTGCACACACGCGGCGTGCCGGACACGCAGTGGGCCACCTGGCTGCGCGCGCTGATCGCCGTCATGGCGCGTCCGCGCCTGGGCATCGAGCGCCGCTGCTTCGTCAAGTTCGACGCCTGGCACATCCTCGACCTGCCCCTGATCCGCAGCGCGTTCCCCGACGTGCCGTGGATCTTCCTGCACCGCCATCCGGTCGAGGTAATGGTGTCGCACCAGCGGGAGATGGGCGCGCAGATGATGCCGGGCGCCTTCCCGCCGGCGGTGTTCGGTGTCGACGTCCGAGACCTCACCACGATGAGCGCGGAGGAGTATGCAGCGCGCGTGCTGGCGGCGATCTGCGACGGTGCGCTGGCGCATCTGCACGACGGCGGCCTGGCCGTCGGCCACGCCGATCTGCCCGTGGCGATGTGGACGTCGATCGCAGAACACTTCGCCCTGCGCGTGTCTGCGCCGGAGGTCGAGGCGATGCGCCGAGCCGGTGGTGAGGACGCCAAGCGGCCGGGACAGCGGTATGACGACGACACCGCGGCAAAGCGCAGCCTCGCGTCCGCAGCAACTCGCGACGCTGCGGAGCGGTGGGCGGTGCCGCGATGGTCGCGACTGGAAGCGATGCGAACAGCGGCTCCGGCCGACCCGGACCGCGTCGAGATGCTCACCGGCAGGAGTTGAGATGGACGAGACCATGGCGACGGTGCTCCCCAGCAGGCAGGAGCTGGCCGAGCAGCTGCATTCCAGCTTCGACGTCGAGCTCGGCGACGGCTCTCGAGTCTCGCTCAGGCTGGTCGAGCTGGAGGACCGGCGGAGCACTGCGGAGCAGGAGCAGTTCGCCCTCGTCTTCGGCGCGCCGGCGAGCATGCCTCCGCAGCAGGGCGTGTACCGCCTGGAGCACCAGGTGCTCGGCGCGATCGACATCTTCCTCGTCCCCATCGGCCGTGACGGAGACGCCCTTCTCCTCGAAGCGGTCTTCAACCGGTTCAGCGACGTCGTGAAGGAGTAGCAGATGGGAACACCGTTCCTCGGCGAGATCCGCATGGTCGGCTTCAACTTCGCGCCCGTGGGATGGGAGCAGTGCCAGGGGCAGTTGCTCCCCATCTCGCAGTACGACGCGCTCTTCAACCTGATCGGGACGACCTACGGCGGCGACGGGCAGAGCGATTTTGCTCTGCCCGCGCTGCAGAGCCGCATCCCCGTGCATATGGGCCAGGGCAACGGGCTGTCCAACCGCGTCATCGGCCAGATGGCCGGCGAGGAGGAGGTCCTCCTCTCGCTCACCCAACTCCCGGCGCACACCCACGTCGCGGCGGCGAACAGGGCTGGCTCGACGCCCGCGCCGACGGCGAACGTGTGGGCCGGCTGGACAGGCACGCAGTACAGCTCCGCGGCGCCCGACTCGCAGATGGCCGCTGCGGTGGGGCTGGCGCCCCCCGACCCGGCAGTGGCACACGACAACATGCTGCCTTTCCTCGTCCTCAACTTCATCATCGCGACGGAAGGCATCTACCCCCCTCGGTGATGACGGAAGAGGCGATGACGAGCGTGAGAAACCGGCACTTGGAGAGCTGAGAACGATGTCGGAACCGTTCCTCGGAGAGATCAGGATCATGTCGTTCAACTACCCGCCGAAGGGCTGGGCGACGTGCGACGGCCAGGTCCTGCCGATCAACCAGAACCAGGCCCTCTTCTCGCTGCTGGGCACCGTCTATGGCGGCAACGGCCAGACCACCTTTGCGCTTCCCGACCTCAGGGGCCGCATGCCGCTCCACACTGGGCCCGGCTTCAACCCCGGAGCGGCAGGCGGCGAAGAGGCGCACACGCTGGTCCAGGCGGAGATGCCCAAGCACACTCACCCGGTCCAGGCGCTCACCGACGCCGCCGACCAGGGCAACCCGGCCGGCATGTTCTGGGCCAACGCGGGCCAGAACAACTTCAATCCCGCCGGCAACACGACGATGAGCACCGCCGCCATCGGTGCGAGCGGCGGTGGGACGGCCCACGACAACATGTCGCCGTTCCTGGTGGTCAACTTCTCGATCGCTCTGACGGGCATCTTCCCGTCCCGGAACTGAGGAGACGCAATGGCTTCCCCCTACCTGGGTGAGATCCGCATCTTCGCCGGCAACTTCGCGCCGAAGGGATGGGCCACCTGCAACGGCCAGATCCTCCCCCTCTCCCAGAACACCGCGCTGTTCTCGCTGCTGGGCACCATGTACGGTGGCAATGGCACCAACAACTTCGCCCTCCCCAACCTGCAGGGAAGCGCACCGCTGCAGGCGGGCCAGGGGTCGGGGCTGTCGCGTCGCAACGTCGGCGACGCGGGCGGCGAGACCAGCGTCACCCTGAGCCTCGTGCAGATGCCGCAGCACAACCATCCTGTCAATGCCAACAACACCGCGGGTGGCGACCGCACCGACCCGACCAACACGGTGTGGAGCTCGGCGCTGGTGGGCCGGCAGGGCACCAACCTGTACAAGGCGCCAACCCTGAACACGACGCCGATGAACCCGCTCGCGGTTGCCGCCACCGGCAGCAGTGCTCCGCACACCAACATGCCACCGTTTCTGACGCTGACGTTCATCATCGCCCTGCAGGGCATCTATCCGCAGAGGGCCTGACCGGGATTCGACGGCGACACCGCTCCTGACGGACGCAGCCCGCCTCGGAGCATCGCAGAGGGGCCGCGCCGCGGCAAGGAGCACCACATGAGCACGAAGTGGAGCGCGAGAATGGTCGTCGCGGCCGTCGCGGGCGGAGTCGCGTTGCTGGTCGGCGGCATTCGTGTCTCCGCCACGACGACGCTGGCCGTCAACAGCGCGATCGACGCCGACGCGGCGCTCAACTCGGACACTGCGTGCCCGGCGGTGTGCACCCTGCGTGCGGCCATCCACGTCGCCAACAACGTCGGCGGCGCCGTGCAGATCAACGTCCCCGCGGGCACGTACTCGCTGTCGCTGGGCGACCTGAAGGTCGGCACCTACAACGCCGCGCAGGCCGGCTACGCGATCACCCTGCAGGGTGCGGGCGCGGCCACCACCACGATCCAGCAGGGCGACGGCAGCAGCCGCGTCTTCAACCTCGACCCCACCCTGCACGGCAATGTCGACGTCACCATCGACGGGGTCACCGTGACCGGCGGCCACGACTCGGCCACGACGTTCGGCGGCGGCGCGGGGATCATCTCCGGGTTCCAGGGCGACGCGGGCCTGGGACGGGCGGCGGACAACACGACGCTGAGCAACTGCATCGTCACCAACAACCACGTGACCTCCAACAGCGCGACCAACCGGCCGGGAGGCGGCGTCCAGAACGAGGGCGGCAACCTCACCATCACCAACTGCACGATCAGCAACAACTCGTCGGGCAGCAGCGAGGGCGGCGGCGTCTACTACGACAGCCACTCGCCGAGCACCGGCACGCTGACCGTCAGCGGGTCGACGTTCTCCGGCAACACCCTGGCCAACACCTCGGGCGTGTTCGTCGGCGGCGCCGGCCTCAAGGTGCTGGGCCCGACGGCGACGGCGTACCTGATCAGCAACTCGGTCTTCAGCAACAACATCGCCACCGGCAGCAGCACCGGGCCGGTCGGCGGCGGCGCCATCGACTCCAACCAGGGCGACCTGCAGGTCACCCGCTCGACGTTCACCGGCAACCAGGCCAACGGACCATCCGCCGTCAACGCCGGCGGTGGCGCCATCAACGCCTCCAGCGGCGGCGACGCTGCGGCCAGCTTCTTCGTCCGGCTCAACCGCATCGTCGGCAACTCGGCGAGCAACGGCCCCGGCGGCGTGTACGCAGGCGTGGCCCTCGACTTCGCCAACGACTGGTGGGGCTGCAACGCGGGCCCGGGCAACGCCGGCTGCGACGGCGCCTCCGGCGCGACCACCAACCCGCGCCTCACCCTGGTGGCGACCGCGTCGCCCAGCACCATCCGCGTGACCCAGACCTCGACGGTCACGGCGACACTGAAGATCAACTCGGCGAGCGCCGACACCAGCGTGAGCCTGGGCGCGACACTGCACGACGGCATCGCCGTGGGCTTTGCCAACGGCACCTTCGGCACCGTCTCGCCGAACAGCAGCACCCTGACCAGCGCGTCGACGTCGACGACGTACACCGCCGGCGCCACCGGCGGCGCCGAGAGTGTTCCGGTCACGGTCGACAACCAGACGGTGGACGCGCCGATCACGGTGCAGCAGCCGCCGACGATCACCAGCGCCGACAACACGACGTTCCTGGCCGGCTCGGCGGGCAGCTTCCAGGTGACCGCGTCGGGCTATCCCGCGCCCACCTTCTCGGAGAGCGGCTCGCTTCCGTCCGGCGTCACCCTGAACAGCGCAGGCCTGCTCAGCGGCACCCCCAACACCGGGACCGGCAACGTCTACCCCGTCTCCATCACGGCGACCAACGCCGTGACCCCGAACGACATCCAGAACCCGTTCACCCTGACCGTCAACGAGGCGCCCTTCATCACCAGCGCCAACACCAAGACGTTCACGGTCGGCACGCCCGGCACCTACACGATCACCTCTCGTGGCTACCCGGCGCCGAGCATCACGCTGACCTCCGGCTCCCTGCCCAGCGGCGTCACCTATGACCTCCCGACACACGTGCTCAGCGGGACGCCGGCAACCGGCACGGGCGGCCAGTATTCATTGCAGTTCACATCGCACAACGGCATCGGGTCCGACTCGGTGCAGCCGCTGACGCTCACCGTCGACGAGGCAGCCTCGATCACCAGCGCCGACACCACGACGTTCACGGTCGGCACCCCCGGCAGCTTCACCGTGCAGACCGGCGGGTATCCGCGTCCGCAGCTGAGCGACGGGGGTGCGACCCTGCCCACGGGCGTGACCTTCGTCGACAACACTGACGGCACGGCCACATTGAGCGGCACACCGGCGACGGGCCAGGGCGCCACCTACCCCATGACCATCACGGCGCACAACAACATCGGCACCGACGCGACGAAGAGCCTCACCCTCACCGTCGACGAGGCGGCGACGGTCACCAGTGCCGACCACACGACGTTCACCACCGGGTCGCCGGGATCCTTCAGCGTGACCACCCACGGCTTCCCGCGCCCGACCCTCAGCGACGGTGGCGCCACCCTGCCCACCGGTGTGAGCTTCACCGACAACGGCGACGGCAGCGCGACGCTGAGCGGCACGCCGGCCACCGCGACCGGGGCGACGTATCCCTTCACCATCACCGTCCACAACAGCATCGGGGCCGACGGGACGCAGAGCTTCACCCTCACCGTCGACCAGGCGCCCGCGATCACCAGCGCCGACCACGCGACATTCCAGGTCGGCACGCCGGGGAGCTTCAGCCTGACGACCACGGGCTTCCCGCAGGTCACCGCGCTGAGCGACGGCGGCGCCAGCCTGCCGCCCGGGGTCAGCTTCACCGACAACGGCAATGGCACCGCGACCATCGCCGGCACGCCCGGCGGGGCGAGCGCGAGCACCTACCCGATGACCCTGGGCGCCACCAACGGCGTATCCCCCGACGCGTCGCAGAGCTTCACCCTCACCGTGCAGGGCGCGCCTCACTTCAGCAGCGCCGACCACACCACGTTCGTGGTCGGGCAGCCGGGCACCTTCAGCGTCACCACCACCGGCTCGACGCCGATGACGGTCGGCGAGAGCGGCTCGCTGCCAGGCGGGGTGACCTACACCGACAACGGCGACGGCACCGCGACGCTCACCGGCACGCCCAACGCGGCCACCGCGGGCAGCTACCCCCTGACGCTCACCGCGCACAACAGCCAGCCACCGAATGCGGTACAGAGCTTCACGCTGACGGTGAACCAGGTCGCCGCCATCACCAGTGCCGGCACCACCAGCTTCACGGTGGGCACGCCGGGCAGCTTCACGGTCACCGCCACGGGCACACCCACACCGGGGGTCAGTGACGGCGGCGCCACCCTGCCGGCGGGCGTGACCTTCGTCGACAACAACAACGGCACCGCGACGCTGAGCGGCACACCCGGCGCAGGCACCGGGGCCACGTATCCGATGACCATCACCGCACACAACGGTGTCGGCAGCGATGCGACCCAGCCGTTCACCCTGACGGTGAACGAGGCCCCGGCGATCACCAGTGCCGGCAGCACCACCTTCCCGCAGGGCGCGGTGGGAAGCTTCGGCGTCAGCACGCAAGGCTACCCGAAGCCTGCCCTCACCCAGACCGGCGCCACGCTGCCGAGCGGCGTGACCTTCGCGGACAACGGCAACGGCACGGGCACGCTGAACGGCACGCCCGCGACCGGGACTGGCGGTGTGTACCACCTGTCCTTGAAGGCGCACAACGGCATCGGCTCCGACGCGACGCAGGCCTTCACCCTGACGGTCACCGAGGGCAAGGCCATCACCAGCGCCAGCGGCACCACCTTCACCGCGGGCACCGCCGGCAGCTTCGGTGTCACCACGCGCGGCTTCCCGACTCCGACCCTCAGCGACGGAGGGGCCACCCTCCCGGCGGGTGTCAGCTTCGTCGACAACGGCGACGGCAGCGCAACGCTGGGCGGCACACCGGGCGCCGCAACCGGGGCGGCGTATCCCTTCACCATCACCGCGCACAACAGCCAGGCGCCGGATGTGACGCAGAGCTTCATCCTCACCGTCAACGAGGCGGCGGCGATCACCAGCGCCAACCACGCCAGCTTCCTGGTCAGCTCCCTGGGGAGCTTCACCGTCACCACGCGTGGCTTCCCGATCCCGGGCCTCACGGAGAGCGGCTCCCTGCCCACCGGAGTGACCTTCACCGACAACGGCAATGGCACGGCGACCCTGGGCGGAACTCCCGCGGCGGGCACGTCGGGCACGTATCCGCTCAGCCTCAAGGCGCACAACGGCACCGGCAGCGACGGCACGCAGGCGTTCACCCTGCAGGTCGGCGCTGCGCAGACCAAGACGACGGTGGTGTCGACCACCGCGACACCCACCTTCGGGTCGCCGGACACCTTCACCGCGACGGTGGCCCCGCTGCCGCCGGCGGCCGGAACTCCCGGCGGCGCCGTCACCTTCGCGGTCGACGGCACCACCACCGCTGCCGTCACGCTGGTGTCCGGACAGGCGCAGTGGACCACCAGCACCCTGCAGCAGGGTGGTCACACCATCACCGCCGCATACGGGGGGCAGGCCAATACCTTCCAGCCGAGCAATGGCGCGACCAACGTCACCGTCGGCTGCGCGGTCACCTACACCACCCGCATCTCCAAGACGTTGACGATCAGCAGCGGCTCGGCGTGCATCAACGGCGCACACATCGAGGGCGGCGTGCATGTCAGCGGCGGCGCCTCCGTCTCGATCGTCAACGCGACGATCGCCGACGGCATCAGGTCCGACGGTGCCAGGCTGCTCACCGTCTGCCACAGCAGCATCGACGACTCGCTGTCGGTGACCAGCAGCACCGGCTTCGTCCTGATCGGAAGCAACGGCGACGACCGGGCGATGCCGTGCGCCGGCAACAACGTCACCGAGGGCGTGACCCTGACCCGCAACTCGGGAGGCGTGGAGCTGGGCGGCAACTCGATCAGGGGCTCCGTCGTGGTCAGCAACAACGTGCTTGCGGTCGGTGCCGTGGACGCGGAGAACGGTGCGCCGGAGATCGAGCACAACACCATCAGGGGCAGCCTCACGTGCGACGGCAACAGCCCGGCGCCGTCTGACGACGGGGCTCCCAACCGGGTCAGCGACGCGCGCAGAGGGCAGTGCCGCAGGTCGGGCTTCTGACCCCTGGCGGCTGGCGGCGCTACGCTTGTGGGGATGGCCTCGCCAGCAGCGCCCACCACGCCGACCGCGCCCACCGCCCCCGCTCCGGTCGACGCGCCCGTCCGCCGCCAGGCGCCGGTGCGCGACCACGGCTGGAACGTGGTGGTCTGGAACGACCCGATCACGCTGATGAGCTATGTCGTCCTGGTGCTGCGCCGCCTCTTCGGCTACGACCTGCAGACGGCCACCCGGCTCATGCTCCAGGTCCACAACGAGGGGCGCGCCGTGGTCGCCACCCAGCCCCGCGAGCAGGCGGAGAGCTCGGTGACCCGGCTGCACGCCTTCGGCCTGCAGGCCACCCTGGCCCGCGGCTAGTCGTTGGCCTCGGTCCGCCGCCACCGCGGCCGCGTCGAGGTGCGCCTCGACGCCCAGGAGCGCGAGGCCATGCTCGGCATCGTCGAGTCCCTGGCGCCCAGCCTCGGCAGCGTGCCGCGGACGACACCGCGGGCGTACGACGACCCCGAGCTGGAGGACGAGTACGCTCGCCTGGTCCGTCCCGAGGTCGAGGCCAGCCGCGACGCCGACATCGAGGTGGTCCGCGAGTCGCTGCGCACCCAGGGCGAGCGCCGCGAGCTCGACGAGGCCCATGCCATGGCCTGGGTCCGCGCTCTCAACCACCTGCGGCTGGCGGCGGGGGGCCTGCTCGGTGTCGAGGAGGACCGCTGGGACGAGGCGGTCGACACCGCCATCGTCCACCGCTCCGAGTTCACCATGCTCATGGCCCTGGGCTGGATGCAGGAGCGCATCGTCGCGGCGCTCGAGCCGGGGATCGCCTAGGCGCTCGGCTGCGGCTCAGCCGCCCAGGCGGGGCGGTCCATCACCCACACCATGTCCCGGCCGGTCTCGGCCGGAGCCAGGGCGGCGCGGAAGACGACGCCGTCGAGGCGAAAGCCGAGGCGGCGCGGCACGGCGGCGCTGGCTGCGTTGGTCTCGTCGCAGTGGATCTCGACGCGCTGGATGCCGGGCAGGGTGAAGGCGGTGGCGGTGAGCACGCGCGCCGCCGCGGTGGCGTGGCCGCGGCGGAGATGGTCGCGGTGCACCCAGTAGCCGAGGCTGACGATGCCGGGACGCTGCTGGTCGTGCAGGCTGCAGCCGCCGCGGATCTCGCTGTCGTCGCCGGGGGCGACGATGGCGTAGCCGGCCTCGCGCCGCGGCTCGAAGGCACGGGCGTGCAGCCGCAGGTAGGCGTCGACGCTCTCGGTCGTCGGTGGCTGGCCCGCCCAGGGCATGTACGGCCGCAGGTGGTCGAGGTTGTCGGCGATGGCCCGCAGCAGCAGCGGCGCGTCGTCCATGCGCCAGCGCCGCAGCACCACGTCGCCGGCCTCGAGGCGCTCGGGGGGGACGGCTGCCGCGGTGGTGTCCATCCCGTGCACCCTACCGCGTGAGTGTGGCGTGGCCGCAAGTCGGCGGCCGCGTGGCGCGTTTCCAGTGGCGTGCACAGGTTCTCGCTCACGCGCGTGCCAGGCTGTCACAGCTGCGTTGCCCGTCCAGCGTGGACCTCGTCAAGACGGGCCGCGATCCTCGTCAGGGGGGCGGCTCGGGACGATCTCGGGCAGGTGCGACGGAGACGTTTTGGCGCGGCGGCCGGCCGCTGCGCAGAGGTACGGCGGTGATCTGGGACAGATTTGGACTGCGGGCCGGCAGGGTGCGGGTGAAGACCCTGAGCGTGGCGGTGCCCGCCTTCGCGGCGGTGGCCCTGGCAGGTTCGCTGCCTGCGCACATGGCGTCGCCGGTGAGCACTGCGGTGCACACCACGAGCGCGAACAGCGCCGCCACAAGCACTCAGCACACTGAGCACAGCCCGAACTCGACAGCCGCGCCCGCGCCGGGCACCACGCCGGACGGCACCCAGGCGGTCGCCGGCACCTCGTCGAGCGCCGCCGCCTCGACCACGCTGACCACCAGCACCAGCAGCTCGACGTCGTCGCGCTCGAGCAGCTCCTCGTCGTCGAGCAAGAGCACCCCTCCCCCGTCGCAGGGCACCACCGCACCGGTGGGCAGCGGCACGGTGGCCACCTATGACCGCACCCCAGGCGCCGTCAACGACGGCAGCTACACCGTGCTGGCCAACGGTGTGTCGATCGCGGTGGACCACGCCTTCGACGTCGCCTACGCGCGCTTCGCCATGAGCGGACCGGTGGGCATCACGGTGACGGCCTCGCAGACGGTGTCGAGCTGGGGCATCAGCCCGCGCAGCTACGGCATCGCGGGCAGCGCGGCCGGGCCGGCGCTGCTGTTCACCATGACCAACCCGGGCAACCTCATCGTCACCGTCAACGGGCTGGAGAAGCTGTTCATCCTCGCCGACCCGCTGGAGAGCGGCGCGCCGTCGCCGAGCGGTCCCGGCGTGGTCAACCTGCGCAGCTACGTCAGCGACAACACGGGTTCGACGCTGCAGACCGCGCAGTTCCAGAATGCCATCAACGCCGCCGCGTCGCAGGGCGCCGTCCTCTACGTTCCCGACGGCGCCTACCTCACCGGCTCGCTGCTGATGCGGCCCAACAGCCGGATGTACCTGCAGAGCGGGGCACGCATCCAGGGCTCGGGCAACCCCGGCGACTACTCGGGCGGCGCGCTGATCCGGACCAGCACCTCGGGCAACGTGCGCATCTTCGGGCGGGGAATCATCGACGCCAACGGCAGCACGCTGCGACCCGCGGGCGCGCAGCACAACATCCTCAAGCTGGGCACGGGCACCGGCGTCGAGCTCGACGACGTGCTGCTGCGCGACGCGGCGTCGTGGACCGTGCACATCGCCGGCACGACCCACGCCGTGGTCCGCAACGTCAAGGTGGTCAACAACCTCGGGCTCGGCGCCGGCATCGACGGCATCGACACCGACTCGGCGACCGACGTCAGCATCAGCGGTGCCTTCGTCTACACCTTCGACGACTGCGTGCCGATCAAGACCACCTCGACCGCCAACCACGCCGCCGACCGCATCACCATCCAGGGCACCACCTGCTGGACCAACAAGTCCGCGCTGAAGATCGGCACCGAGAGCTACAACGCGATCAGCAACGTCACCTTCAGCGGCGACAACGTGGTCCACGCCGACCGCGCCCTGGCCATCTACATGGGCAACGGCGGCAACCTCAGCAACGTCGCCTACAGCGGCGACTTCTCGGAGACGGTGGGCGGCGACGCCAAGCAGCGCCTGGTCGACTTCGAGGTGACCGCCGGTGTTGCCAGCGGCGTGACCGTGACCGACTACGTCGCCTACAGCCCCAGCCCGAAGAGCTCCCTGGTGCTGGGCACGGCGAGTGCGCCGCTCAGTGTGAGCGTCACCCGCATGAGCGTCGCCGGCCGGCACTGCGCCAGCCTGGCCGACGCCAACATGACGGTGACCTACGCCAACGTGACGTTCAGCTAGGACCGGGACCCGGGCTGCGCGCGGCTAGTAGCGGGTGACCTTCATCGAGTAGTCGAGCGCCACCGCCGAGTGGGTGAGCGCACCGACGCTGATGTAGTCGGCACCGGCCAGGGCGTAGGCGCGTGCGTTGGTGAGCAGCACCCCGCCGCTGATCTCCACCTGGGCACGGCCGCGGATGAGCTGCATCGCCTCGCGCACCTGCCCGGGGGCGAAGTTGTCGAGCAGGATGCGCGGCGCCTTGTCGTTGAGCGCCTGCTCCAGCTCCTGGGCGTTGCTCACCTCGACGTTGATCAGCGCCTCGGGATGCGCCTTGCGCACCGCGCGCAGGGCCGCGCTGACACCGTTGGCCAGGGCGAGGTGGGTGTCCTTGACCAGCACCGCGTCGTAGAGGCCCATGCGGTGGTTGGTGGCGCCGCCCATGCGGGTGGCGTACTTCTCCAGCGCGCGGATCCCCGGGGTGGTCTTGCGGGTGTCGAGGATCACCGTCTTGGTGCCGTCCACGGCCTTGACGAACTTGGCGGTGATGCTGGCGATGCCGCTGAGGTGCTGCAGGTAGTTGAGGGCGACGCGCTCGGCGCGCAGCATGGCCCGGGCGGGACCGTAGAGGCGGGCGACGATCTGGTCCTCCTGGACCTTCTCGCCGTCCTTGACCTTGGCGTCGAACTGCAGGCGCTCGTCGACCAGCTTGAAGACGCGCTCGACCACGGGCATGCCCGCGATGACGCCGTCCTGCTTGCAGACGATCTTGCCGCGGCAGGTCATCTCGGGCGCGATGATGGAGTCGGTGGTGATGTCGCCGTCGCCCACGTCCTCGGCCAGGGCGGCCTGGATCAGCGGATCGAGGTTCTCGGACGCGAGGGGATCAGCGAGCGGCTGCAGGATGGCGGTCAAGGTGTGCTCCTCTGTTCTTCTGCATGACCCAGGTGCCGAGCCAGCGCGCCTCGCTCTCCGGAAAGTCGGAGCGCAGGTGGGCGCCGCGGGATTCGGTCCGGGCCGTTGCGGCAGCGACGACGAGAGAGGCGGTGGTGGCGGCGGCGCGCAGCGCGGTCGCCTCCAGCCGGCCGGTGCCGTCGCAGGAATGGATGATGTCGTCCACCGCGGCTGCGGCGGCGTGCAGGCCGGCGTCGTCTCGCACCAGGCCGACGTGCTGCCACATGGTGGCGCGCAGGTGGTCGGTGAGGCGGGAGACGTCGGGCTCCGGCTTGGTATCGGTGGTGCTGCCTGCTGAGTTTCTGCCACCCGTGGTGACAACGTCGTCGCCGTGGGGCGGCGGCAGCTCGGCGTTGCGGCGCAGCGCGGCGTCCACGGCGCGGTGGGCGAAGACCACCGACTCCAGCAGGCTGTTGCTGGCCAGGCGGTTGGCGCCGTGCACCCCGCTGCTGGCCACCTCGCCACAGGCGTAGAGGCCTTCGACGCTGGTGGCTCCGTGCAGGTCGGTGCGCACGCCGCCGATCAGGTAGTGCGCGGCGGGCGCGATGGGGATGCGGTCACGGGTGATGTCGATGCCGAACTGCAGGCAGGTGCGGTGAATCGTCGGGAAGCGCAGCGCGGCGCGGTCGCGCAGTGGTGCGCAGTCCAGGTACACGCAGGGCTCGCCGCTGCGGCTCAGCTCGGCCCAGATCGACTGGGCGACGACGTCGCGTGGAGCCAGCTCGCCGCGGTCGTCGACGTCGAAGAGGAAGCGCTCGCCGCGCGCGTTGACGACGTGGGCACCCTCGCCGCGCACCGCCTCGCTGATCAGGAAGCGCGGCGCGCCCTCGATGGCCAGTGCGGTGGGGTGGAACTGCACGAACTCCATCCCCGCAACCTCGGCGCCCGCCTCCCAGGCCAGGGCGATGCCGTCGCCGGTGGCCGGCTCGGGATTGGTGGTGTAGCGCCACAGCCGGCCGGCGCCGCCGGAGGCGAGCACCACCGCGTTGGCGGCGAAGCTGCGGGTCTGCCCGGTGTCGCCGTCGACGCACTCGACGCCGCGACAGTTGCCCCTGCCGTCGAGCAGCAGGCGGGTGGCGTGGTGGCGCTCGTAGACGTCGACGGCGTGGCGCGGACGGTCGAGCCCCGCGATCAATGCGGTCTCGATGGCCAGGCCGGTGGCGTCGCCGCGCGCGTGCAGGATGCGGGGACGGCTGTGCGCGGCCTCGCGCCCGACCATGAGCACGCCGTCCTGGGTGTCGAAGCCGACCCCCCACTCCACCAGCTCGCGCACCCGGCGCGGACCCTCCTCGACGAGGGTGCGCACCGCCCGCTCGTCGCAGAGCCCGCGGCCGGCGGCGACCGTGTCGGCGAAGTGCAGCTCGGGCGTGTCCTCGGGCCCGACGGCCGCGGCGATGCCACCCTGGGCATAGCGGCTGCAGCCCTCGTCGAGCGCGGCCTTGGTGACCACGGCGACGCGGGCGCGCGGCGCTGCGGCCAGCGCGGCAACCAGTCCGGCGATGCCACTGCCGATGACGACGACGTCGTATGCGCCTGCTGAGCGCGCGCTGGAGGACTTCAGTGGACGGCCACCCTGTCCCGCGTCCTCGCCCTCGGGCGGTTGCGCCCGTCGACGTGGACGACCTTCGCCTGGAAGGAGGCCCGTTCGGCCTCGTCGACCTGTGCGTAGGTGATGAGGATGACCAGGTCGCCCGGCTCGCCGATGTGGGCCATGGCGCCGTTGAGGGCGACCTCGCCGGGGGCGCCCTCGATGGCGTAGGTGATCGCCCGCGAACCGTTGTTCACGTTGACGATGTGGAGCTGCTCGCCGACCACGATGTCGGCCAGGCGCATCAGCTCGGGGTCGATGCTGCAGGAACCTTCGTAGTGCAGATCCGCCCGCGTCACGGTGGCACGGTGGATCTTCGACTTCATCAGGACACGCTGCACGACCGGCTCCATTCGGAAGCACCCGGCGCTGTGTTCGACCGTTGCGCCGCCTCGGCCGGACCCTCTGCCACTGCCGGGACCTCGTCGATGCCAAGGCGGAACGTGTCGATCAACCGAGTTCGACCCATTCTACCAGCGAGCACGATTCGGCATCCTCTGCCGGCCTGGCGCAGCTCGGCGAAGGTCTGCGGGTCGACCACCGCGACGTAATCGACCGCAAGATCGGGACTGCGACTCAGGCGGTCGCGGACGGCGTCGAGGAGGCGGGTGGCGTCGGCCTCGCCGCTGTCGTAGAGGCGGGCGGCCGCGGCCAGTCCGGCGGGAATCGCCAGCGCCTGGCGGCGTTCCTCGGCGCTGAGGTAGGCGTTGCGGCTGCTCAGGGCTAGGCCGTCGGGGTCGCGCACCAGCGGGCAGGCGACGATCTGCACCCCGGTGTCGAGGTCGGCGGCGAGGCGCTCGACGACGGCGAGCTGCTGCGCGTCCTTGTCGCCGAAATAGGCGCGGCCGGGCCGGGCGGCGACGAGCAGCTTGGTGACCACGGTGGCGACGCCGTCGAAGTGGCCGGGGCGGGCGGCGCCCTCGAACCCCTCGGTGAGGGGGCCGCCGACGTGCACGGTGGTGGCCACGCCCTCGGGGTACATCGCCTCGGTGGCGGGGACGAAGGCGGCGTCGATGCGCTCGGCCTGGAGCATGGCCAGGTCGCGCTCCAGCGGGCGCGGGTAGCGGCTCAGATCCTCGCCGGCGCCGAACTGGGTGGGGTTGACGAAGATGCTGGCCACAACCCGGTCGCACTCGACACGGGCGCGGGCGAGCAGGCTGCGATGTCCCTCGTGGAGCGCGCCCATGGTGGGCACCAGGCCCACGGTGAGACCGGCGGCGCCCCAGCGTTCGGACTGCAGGCGCAGGTCGGCGGGGGTGCGCAGGACGCGCGGCGGCGGTGCCGGCGTGGCCATCAGTGGTAGCTGTGCGCGTCGTCGGGGAAGACGCCCTGCTTGACGTCCTGAGCGTAGGCGCGCGCCGCCGCGATCGCCTGGTTGCCCAGGTCGGCGTAGCTGCGCACGAACTTGGGCATCGGGTCCTGGGTGAGGCCGAGCATGTCGTGGACGACGAGCACCTGGGCGTCGCAGTCGGGACCGGCGCCGATGCCGATGGTGGGGATGTCGAGCTCCTCGGTGATGCTCTTGGCAAGCTGCCGCGGCACACCCTCGACGACGACCGCGAAGGCGCCGGCACTCTGCAGGTCGTTGGCGTCGTTGCGGATGCGCTCGGCGGCCTGCTCCTCCTTGCCCTGCACGCGAAAGCCGCCGAAGAGGTTGGTGAACTGCGGGGTGAGCCCGACGTGGCCCATCACCGGGATGCCGCGCTCGGTCATCTGTGCGGTGAGATCGGCGGCGTATCCGCCACCCTCCAGCTTGACGGCGTGCATGCCGGCCTGGAGGAACCGAGCGGCGTTGTCGATGGCTCGCCCTGTGTCCGATTGGTAGGACCCGAACGGGAGGTCGCCCACCAGGAGCTGGTCCGGGGCGCCGCGGGCCACGGCGCCGGCGTGGTGGAGCATGTCCTCCATGGTCACCGGCAGGGTGCTGCGGTGGCCGAGCATGAGCATGCCCAGGCTGTCGCCGACGAGGATCACCGGGATCTCCGCTGCGGCGAGGATGCGCGCGGTGGTGTAGTCGTACGCGGTCAGCATGGCGAAGCGCTCGCCGCGCCGCTTGTAGTCGCGCACCGTGTTGATGGTGACAGGCATGGCCGGAACTCAGGTGTCCTGCGGTGGTGCTGTGTGCTGTTGTGGCTGCTGCTGCGCGGTGGTGCCGTGCTAGGCGGTGGCGCCGAGGTGGTCGAGCGCGGCGCGGCGCGGGGCGCGGCGGCCCTGGCGCGGCGCGATGGCCGCGGCTGCGCTGCTGCGCTCCGGCGCGGTGCGGGCCAGCAGGTCGGCGACGTGCTCGCGTCCCGTGCTGCCCGCCAGGGCGAGGGTGTCGCGCGCCAGCAGCAGGTAGAGGCGGCGCGTGGCGTCGTCGTTGCGCAGCGCACGCAGGTGGCGGGCCACCGTGTCGGCGTCGTCGCGGACCACCGGGCCGGTCAGCGCGGCCTGGGCGCCGAGGCGGCGCACGTTGCCCGCTGCTCCTTCGAGGAGGGTGGCCAGCGCCTCGGTGGCGATCGCCTTGTCGACGCCGGCGGACTCCAGCAGCCCGGCGGCGCGGGCCAGCAGGGCAAGCGGCGCGTTGCCCGCCAGCACGGCGGCGGCGTGGTACAGGGCGCGGTCGCCCTGCGGCGCCGCGAAGGGGACGCCACCGAGGTCGAGCACCAGGCGCTCCAGCACCGGGCGCAGGCCCTCGTCGGCCTCGACGCTGAAGAAGGTGCCGCGGAGCACGGCCGGGCTGGAGTCGGCGGTGAGCGCCTGGAGCGGGTGCACCGCACCCACCCTGGCGGCCATCTGCCGCGCCGCCGCCAGCGCCGAGGCGCCGTGGGCGCCGCTGCAGTGCACCAGGGCACGGTCCTTGAGCGCCATGCCGCTGGCCGTGATGGTGGCGGCAACGCGGGTCACCGCCGCATCGGGCACGGTCAGGAAGGTGATGTCGGCGGCGCGCGCGGCACGCACCGCACTCTCCACCCGCCGGGCCCCCACCGCGCCGGCCAGCTCGGCGGCGTGTGCGGGAGTGCGGCTGGCCACCGCCACCACGTCGTATCCCGCCTGGTGTGCGGCCCTGGCCAGGGCTCGCCCCGCCCGCCCCGCGCCGACGAATGCCAGCGTGGGCAGGCTGCTGTCCGGTCGTACGGCAGCGACTCTCACCGTCTCGGTCACCTCGTGATCCAAGCGTTGCTGTGTGCATGCCCGTGCCGGACGAGGTTCCGTCCCAAGAACGGCCGGAGACGCCGTGCTCTGCCCGGCCCTCGCGGGTCCGTGCGGGTTGACGCCTCCGCTTCCTCCAACGCGGTGCAATGCGGAGTGTATATCCAGACGCCGCCGCCGCGGCGAGCCTTGCGGCGCTCAGGCCCGCCGTCGCCGGACCAGCACCACGCCGGCCACCCCGGCTGCGGCAGCTGTCCCGGCGATGCCCACGGCCAGCGCGGCGCCGTCCACGCCCGTCGACGGGGTGGGTTGCGGGGTCGGGATGGTGGACGGCAGGCCGCTGATCTCCCCCGTCGCGGGGTCGTAGTGAAAGCTGGGTCCGGTGGAGAGGACCGGCGCCGGGGTGGGTGCGCTGGTGTGCTGGCTGAAGGCGTTGCTCCAGCCGCCGATGGCGGCCACGGCGCTGAAGACGGCCACGCGCAGCAGGCCGCTGCCCAGGAACCAGGGCAGGCGCTTGCGCTTCGGCGGTGGTGGCCCCGTCCTCTCCAGGACCCCCATGGGGATGCGCAGGTGGTCGGGGACCCGGGAGTCGATCATCGCCAGCAGCTCGTCCGGCCGGTCCCAGTAGGCGGGATCGATGGCCAGGCGGAAACCGTCCTGGGAGTAGAGGACGCGCTGCATGGTGGTCCACCACTGCATGCCCACACACTCGGCCCAGCGCACGGTGACGCACTTGGCGTTGCTCAACACCATGCTGACGCCCTGCTCGCCGACGGCGAGCCCGATGGCCGCCTTCTCCCCG
Source organism: Candidatus Dormiibacterota bacterium (assembly GCA_035995545.1). Lineage (GTDB taxonomy): Bacteria > Chloroflexota > Dormibacteria > Aeolococcales > Aeolococcaceae > DASRDZ01. The sequence continues at coordinate 122,186 of DASYKI010000011.1, read as the reverse complement.
CCCCCCGCCGTGACCGGCTTGAAGTACCCGATCGACTTTTCCGGCAGGGGCGGGGTGAACTCCACGTAGGGATGGAAGCGCTCGCCGGCGATGGTGGCGCCGGTGGGGACCAGCCACATCGCCGAGTCGCGAACCTCGGCCGCAATCGCCGCAAGGTCCGCGCCGGTGAGGGTGAGAAGTCGCTCGACGCCCTCCGCGAACGAGACGGGCGCCTCGCCCAGCAGCAGGGTGGTGCCGCGATCGTTGACCACCGCACCGACCACCTCGGCGACCTGGGCGGCGCGCAGGCACTGCTCCAGGTCGCGGTCGAGCTCCCCCTGGTCGACACCGTGCTCGGCGATGCGGTCGAGCTCCTCGACCATGGCGGCGGTCACCGCCGTGGCCTGCTCGGGGAGCGCGTCGGCGACCACGACGAGATGGGTGGTGGTGCTGTCCACCCGCAGGTCGGCAACCTGGACGCTGTAGCTGATGCCCAGGTCGTGGCGCAGGCGACGGGACATGTGGCGCTGCAGGTGCCGTTCCAGCGCGCTGTGGCCGCGCCCCCGTGGCCGGATCGCGCCGAGGGCCACCACCGCGGAGTTGCGCTTGAACCAGGTGGGCAGCGGCTGGGCAACCGGAATCGACACCGCGTCACCGAAGCGGGTGCCCACGGGAAGGTCGAGGTGCAGCCCCGCCGGCGGCGGGCCGGTGAGGAGGAGGACGGCATTGGAGGCGGTGAAGCGGCTGTCCGACCACGCCTGGATGTCCTCAGGTCCGGCGCTGCGCAGGGCGTGTTCCTCGGCACCGAGCAGTCCCAGGCCCGTCGACCCGTAGCGCGCCCAGAGCAGCGCCGCGACCGGGTCGGGCGTGCGCCGCGCGGCCTCGGTGCTGAGCACGCGACGCTCCGCCTCGAGGCGGTCGAACGGCAGGGCGCGCAGCGCAGCGCACACCAGCGCCAGGAACTCGACGATGTCGCCGTCGTTGCCGGCCACCGTGAAGCTGGTGAGGTCGGTGGTCACCGAGCCGTTGTACTGATACGGCCTGTCGCCGAGGGTGGACAGGCTGAGGTGCTCGACGAGGTGGGAGAGGCCGGCGCGACAGAACGGCTCGTCCGCCCGGCCGGCACGGAACATGAGCTGGGCGCGACGCGGCGCAGGCATCTCCGCCCAGAACACGGGGACGCCGTCGCACGCGGTTGCGGTGACCTTGCTGTCCAGCTCTGCCCAGGCCCGAACGGCCGCGTGATCGCTGGGAAAAGTCTTGACCACGCCAGGTAGAACGGCGTCGTCGCCGGTCATCGTGCGGTCCCCCCTCTCTTCTCGCGTCCCCCCCGCGCGCGGCGGTGTGTCCTACGCTCCCGCGGCGGCGGCGGGGGCGTCGCCGGTGGTGGCGGCGCTGCGGCCCTCGGCCTGGTCGATGATGCGGCCCATCTCGGCGGCGTCCATGGTCTCGACCTCGATGAGGCGCTCGGCCAGGGCGCGGAGCACGGGCTCGCGCTGGCGCAGCGTCTCCTTGGCGCGGAGGAACGCGGAGTCGACGAGGTGGTGGACCTCCTGGTCGATCTCGCCCGCGACCTCCTCGGAGTAGTTGCGCTGCTCGCCGAGGTCACGGCCGAGGAAGACCAGCTCCTCCTTGGTGCCGAAGGCGAGCGGGCCGAGCTTGTCGCTCATGCCCCACTCGGTGACCATCTTGCGGGCGAGCTGGGTGGCCTTGCGGATGTCGTCGCTGGCACCGGTGGTGATGTTCTTCTCGCCGAGGATGAGCTCCTCGGCGCAGCGACCCCCGAGGATCTGGGCCAGCTGGTCGACCAGCTCAGCCTTGCTGACCAGGTACTTGTCCTCGGTGGGCAGGCTCATCGTCCAGCCCAGCGCCATGCCGCGCGAGACGATGGAGATCTTGTGCACCGGGTCGGTGTGCTCCAGGGTCCAGCCGACCAGCGCGTGCCCCATCTCGTGATACGCGATGGTGGCCTTCTCCTTCTCGGAGATCATCCGCGACTTGCGCTCCGGGCCGGCGATGACCCGGGCGATGGCCTCCTCCAGGTCCTTCATGCTGATGACCTTGCGGTTGCCACGCGCGGTGAGGATGGCCGCCTCGTTGATCAGGTTGGAGAGGTCGGCGCCGGAGAAGCCGGGCGTCTGCCTGGCCAGGGTCTCCAGCTCCACGGTCGGATCGAGCGGCTTGTTGCGCGCATGGACCTCGAGGATCGCCTTGCGGCCACGGATGTCGGGCCGGTCGAGGGTGACGTGGCGGTCGAAGCGACCCGGCCGCAGCAGGGCGGGGTCGAGCACGTCGGGTCGGTTGGTGGCGGCGATGACGATGACGTGGGTGGCGGTCTCGAAGCCGTCCATCTCGACGAGCAGCTGGTTGAGGGTCTGCTCGCGCTCGTCGTGGCCACCGCCCAGGCCGGCACCGCGCTGGCGGCCGACCGCGTCGATCTCGTCGACGAAGACGATGCAGGGCGAGTTCTTCTTGGCCTGGTCGAAGAGATCGCGCACCCGCGAAGCGCCGACGCCGACGAACATCTCGACGAACTCAGAACCGGAGATCGAGAAGAAGGGCACCCCCGCCTCGCCGGCGACGGCCTTGCTGAGCAGGGTCTTGCCGGTGCCGGGCGGGCCGACCAGCAGCACGCCCTTGGGGATGCGCGCGCCGACGGCGGTGAACTTGTCGGGGAACTTGAGGAACTCGACGATCTCGCTGAGCTCCACCTTGGCCTCCTCGACGCCGGCGACGTCGTTGAAGGTCACCGCGGGCTTGTCACCCGCGAGCAGGCGCGCCCGGCTGCGGCCGAAGGACATGGCCTGATTGTTGCCGGACTGGGTCTGCCGGAGCATGTACCACATGAACCCGGCGATCAGGACCAGCAGGACGAGGTTGGGGAGAATGATGCTCCACAAGAAATTGCCCCCACCGTTGGTGTCGTTCTTGAAGTTGAAGAACCGGTTGTCGGCGAACAGCCTGTTGACGTCAGCGTTGGGCGCAACCGTGGTGTGGTACTTGGTGCCGTTGGCGGCGTACCAGGTGACCGTCTGGCCGTCGCTCTCCAGGACAGTCTGCTGGTTCGGGTCGCTGGAGATGATGTTGGCCTTGTCGGAGCAGCTGACCCCGGTGTCGGTGCCGCCTCCGTTGCAGGCGCGGTAGTTGACCACGGCCTGGGTGAACTGACCCGCGGTGCGGTCGGTCGGACCCTGGCTGGGGAAGCTCTTGTAGGCCAGGAGCGCCACCATGGCGATGGCTGCGAAGAGAAGGATATAGATGAGCGAGCGCCGCTGGCCTCTCATGCGCGGCAGTCTAGCATGGGGTCTTCGCAGCCTCCGCCCGTTACGGGAGCGTGCGCCGGGACGGCCGCGCCGGCGGCCTGTCGCTGGTTCTCGGCGAGCGCCACCAGGCGCCGCCGCGCCGCCGGGAACACCTCTTCCAGTGCGGGCAGCAGCTGGTGGCGGACGCGGCTGCGCAGGAAGCGCGGGTCGGCGTTGGACGGGTCGTCGACGACGGGCAGCGACAGCGCGGCGCAGTAGGCCAGCGTCTGGTCGCGCCAGACGCGCAGCAGCGGCCGGGCCAGCATCCCGTCGCGCATTCCCATCGCCCGCAGCGCCCGCGGCGTCGCCCCGCTGAGGGCGCGCATCAGGACGGTCTCGGCCTGGTCGTCGGCGGTGTGGCCGACGGCGATCGCGGTGGCGCCGATCTCGGCGGCCAGCTGCCGCAGCGCCGCATGGCGGGCGACCCGCGCCCGGTCCTGCAGCGACCCGCCCGGCCCGACGCTGACGCGCAGGGCGCGGAACGCCACTCCTCGCCCGGCCGCCAGCTCGGCGACGGCAACGGCCTCCGCGTCCGATCCGGCCCGCAGCCCGTGGTCGACGTGGGCGACCAGCAGGGCCAGCCGCCGCGGCGGGGCCAGCCGGGCCAGGGCATCGACCAGGGCCGTCGAGTCGGGACCGCCGCTGCAGGCGACCACCACCGTCTCCCCCATCGCCAGCACCGCCTCGCCGTCGAGGGCGCGGGCCACGGCGCGGCGGACGCGGGCCACCGCGGGCACGCGCTGCGCGGGCGGCAGGGATGAGGGCTGGGCGGGTCGGTGGGTTGTGGCCATAGAAAGTCGGTGGGTTGTGGCCATAGAAAGAGGTGTCGCCAACCATACGGCCAGGGGCGCGCCCGCATACTTCGGGGCCGTGGCAGACATGGCGCGCACCGTCGACTGGGATCAGAGCGGTGCCGTGCTCCTCGTCGACCAGACCCTGCTGCCCGACCGCCACGCGGTGCTCCGGGTCACCGACGTGGCCACCCTCTGTGACTGCATCCGGCGGCTCGCCGTCCGCGGCGCGCCCGCCCTGGGCGTGGCCGGGGCGCTGGGCATGGCCCTGGCCGCGGTGCGCGGCGAAGACCTGGTGGCGGCAGCCGGTGCGCTGAGCGGGGCGCGACCGACGGCGGTCAACCTCGGCTGGGGTGTGCGGCGGGTCGCCGCGCGTGCGGACGAGGGGCACGAGGCGATGGTTGCCGAGGCGCTGCGCGTCCTCGACGAGGAGGTCGCCCTGGAGGCGGCCATGGCCCAGCGCGGCGCCGACCTCGTCGACGCCATGCACGCGGCACCGCACCGCATCCTCACCCACTGCAACACCGGCGCCCTGGCCGGGGTGGTGTCGGGCAGCGCGCTGGGAGTCGTGGCAGAGCTGCACCGCCGCGGGTCGGTGCGGCAGGTCCTCGCCACCGAGACCCGCCCGCTGCTGCAGGGGGCGCGGCTGACCGCGTGGGAGCTGGGCCGCTTGGGCGTGGCCCACGCGCTGATCGTCGACGGCGCGGCGGCCTCGATGATGGCCCGCGGGCTGGTCGACGTCGTGCTCGTCGGCGCCGACCGCATCGCCGCCAACGGCGACGTGGCCAACAAGATCGGCACGCTGGCACACGCGCTGGCGGCGCGCCATGCCGGCATCCCCTTCGTCGTGGTGGCACCGGAGTCCACCGTGGACGCGGCGACGGAGCGCGGCGACCGCATCCCCATCGAGGAGCGCGGCGCGGACGAGGTCACCGGGTGGGCGGGACGGCGCGTCGCCCCGCCGGGCACCGATGCGGCCAACCCGGCATTCGACGTCACGCCCGCCGCACTGATCACCGCAATCGTCACCGAGCGCCGTGTCGTCCGCCCCTCACTTGGCCAGCCCGCCTGCGCAACCCGGCAATCCCCAGGCCGCTAGCTTTCGAACGTTCGTGTCGCCTCCCGTGAAGGGTGGTAAAGCCGCGGTGAAGAGCCCGCACCGCGCGGGCGCGGCCGGTGGTGTCGCGGCTAGCCTCCGGTCGCATGGCCGATCAACCGCAACTCGCCCGGCGCTACGAGGCACTGCTGCGCAACTCCACCGAGGTTGTGGCCATCCTCGATGCCAACGGGACGATCACCTATATGAGCCCGGCGGCGCAGCGCGTCTTCGGCTACACGCCGGATGCGATGACGGGTGTGCCCGGCTTCGACTTCATCCATCCCGACGACCGCGCCGAGGCCGCCGCCGCCTTTCGGGGCTGCGTCGCCGAGGGGTCGGCGAGGTGCCTCCTGCGTGCCCGCCACGCCGACGGCTCCTGGCGCTGGATCGAGGAGACCATGGTGAACTGCACGGACGAGCCCGCGATCGGTGGCATCGTCGTCAACAACCGTGACGTCACCGACCGCCGCCTTGCCGAGGACCGCCTCGCGGCGCGAACCGCCCAGCAGTCCGCCGTCGCCTGGTTGGGGATGCTGGCCCTGGAGACGCCGGATCGCGACGAGTTCGTGCGGGCGGCGCTGGAGGTGGTGGTGACGGCGCTCGACGTCGTCCACGCCATCGTCTTCGAGGCCACCGACGACGCGGAATGGGTGCGGGTCCGCGCCAGCAGCCCCGAGCTGGAGCGCATGTGCGCCGGCGACCTGGTGAGGCGGGAGTCGGTGGCGATGACCTCGTACATCCTCGACACCGGGGAGTCGGTCACCGTCGACGACCGTCGCGTCGAGACTCGTTTCCCCTGGTCGAAGCTGGCCAGGGCCTGGAGCTTCGTGTCCGCCATCGGCGCGCCGATCGTGGCCAACGGCCGGTGCCACGGAGTCCTCGCCCTGCACCACCGGCAGGCCCGGGCGTTCACCGCCGACGACCGCAGCTTCGTGGAGTCGGTGGCGCACCTGCTCGGCTGGGTCAACGAGCGCGCCGCCTACGAGGAGGAGACGCGCCATCGCTCGCTGCACGACGCGGCCACCGGGCTGCCCAACCGCGAGCTCTTCTGCGACCGTCTCGACCAGGCCATCGTCCGGGCAAAGCGCCGCAAGCTGCCCTCGGCGGTGCTGAGCATCGGCCTCGACCGCTTCCAGGTGATCAACGACAGCATCGGCCACGCCAACGGCGACCTCGTGCTCGTCGAGGTGGCGCGACGCCTGGAGGGGTGCGTGCGCGCCTCGGACACAGTGGGCCGCCTAAGCGGTGACCAGTTCATCCTGCTCTGCGAGGAGCTGCGCACCCCGGAGCGGGCCGCGCGCATCGCCGAGAAGATCATGGCCCGCCTCAGCGAACCGCTCGTCATCGCCAAGCGGGAGATCTCGCTCTCGGCCAGCATCGGCATCGCCATGGTGCCGGCGTCGAGCAGCGCCGAGCAGCTCATCAGCGAGGCCGACGCCGCCATGCATCGCGCCAAGCGGCGTGGGCACGGCGGCTACGAGCTGGTCGACGAAGCGCTGCGCGACCGCGCCGTCCTCCGCCTGGAGCTGGAGGAGGGGCTGCGCCACGCCGTCGAGCGCGGTGAGCTGCGTGTCCACTACCAGCCGGTGGTCGATCTCGGCTGCGGCTCGCCGGTGGGAGTCGAGGCGCTGGTGCGCTGGCAGCATCCCCACCAGGGCCTGGTGGCGCCGTCGTCCTTCATCCCGCTGGCCGAGGAGACGGGCCTGATCGTGCCGATGGGACGCTGGGTGCTGGCCGAGGCGTGCCGCACCGTGGCCGGCTGGAACCGCCGGCGCGGCGACCTGCCGCCACTCGACGTGGCGGTGAACCTCTCGACGCGGCAGCTCGCCGACCCCGACCTGGTCGAGGTGGTGGCCGCCACGCTGGACGAGACGGGCCTGCCCGCGGAGCTGCTCTGCCTGGAGATCACCGAGAGCTTCCTGATGCAGAGCCCGGACCGCGGCAGCGAGGTGCTCGGCGCGCTGCACCGCCTCGGTGTGCGCATCTGCGTCGACGACTTCGGCACCGGCTACTCGTCGCTGCTCTACCTGCGCAGCTTTCCCGTCGACAGCCTCAAGGTGGACCGCATCTTTGTGGCCGGACTTGGCAGAAACGCAGAGGACACCGCGATCGTCCGGGGGGTGATCGCGCTGGCCCACTCGCTGGGCCTGCAGGTCATCGCCGAGGGCGTCGAGGACCGCGGCCAGGTCGAGGACCTGCGCGCGCTGTCCTGCGACCTCGGCCAGGGCTTCCACTGGGCCAGGCCGCTGCCCGCGGGGAAGGTGGAGGCGCTGCTCGGCGTCCGCGCTGAGCCGGCCAGGGTGGCCGCCTCCTAGCTGCGGGAAGCGCCAGGTTTGCCCTGCGCGGGGGCGGCCTACACTAGCGGCGGATGTCTTCGCTCTCTCTCTTCACGCCCGCGGCTCGCGCCTGGTTCGAGGCCAGCTTCGAGGCGCCGACGGAGGTGCAGGAGAAGGGCTGGAGCGCAGTCGCCGAAGGCCGCCACACCCTCATGTGCGCCCCCACCGGGAGCGGCAAGACGCTGGCGGCGTTCCTGTGGTCGATCGACCGGCTGGCCGGCGAGACGCTGCCCGCCGGCGCCGAGCGCTGCCGCGTCCTCTACGTCTCGCCGCTCAAGGCGCTCACCGTCGACGTCGAGCGCAACCTGCGCGCCCCGCTGCGCGGCATCGCCCTGCAGGCCGAGCGCGCCGGGACGCCAATCCCCGAGCTGGCGGTGGCGGTGCGCACCGGCGACACGCCGTCCGCCGAGCGCGCCCGCATCGAGCGCCACCCGCCGGACATCCTCATCACCACCCCGGAATCGCTGTTCCTCATGCTCACCAGCAACGCCCGCAGGGTGCTGCGCTCAGTGCGCTGGGTGATCGTCGACGAGATCCACTCGGTGGCCGCCACCAAGCGCGGCGCCCACCTCGCCCTCTCGCTGGAGCGCCTCAGCGCGCTCACCGAGACCGAGCCGCAGCGCATCGGGCTGTCGGCGACCCAGCGGCCGCTGGAGGAGGTGGCCCGGTTCCTCGGCGGGACCGACCGCCCGGTCCACATCGTCGACGCCGGGCACCGCAAGGTGCTGGACATCCGCGTCGAGGTGCCCGTCGAGGACATGGCCCAGCTGGAGCGCGGCGTGGAGATGCGCAGCGGCAGCGCATCGGCGATCGGCGACGATCCCGGCGGGCCGCGGCGGAGCATCTGGCCGGCCATCCATCCCCGGCTGCTGGAGCTGATCCGCGAGCACCGCTCGACCATCGTCTTCGTCAACTCCCGGCGCCTCGCCGAGCGGCTCGCCGCCAAGCTCAACGAGCTGGCCGGGGAGGAGCTGGTGCGCGCCCACCACGGTTCCATCGCGCGCGAGCAGCGCATCGCCATCGAGGACGCACTCAAGCAGGGCAGGCTGCCCGCCATCGTGGCCACGTCGTCGCTGGAACTGGGCATCGACATGGGCGCCGTCGACCTGGTCATCCAGGTGGAGTCGCCGACCAGCGTGGCCAGCGGCACGCAGCGCATCGGGCGCGCGGGGCACAGCGTCGGCGAGCCGTCGCGCGGCGTGGTGTTCCCCAAGTTCCGCGGCGACCTGCTGGAGTGCGCGACCGTGGTGCAGCGCATGCTCGACGGTGAGATCGAGACCACCCGGGTGCCGCGCAACCCGGTGGACGTGCTCGCCCAGCAGATCGTGGCCATGACCGCCCTGGAGGAGTGGCGCGTCGACGACGTGCGCGCCTTGTCCCGCCGCGCGTATCCCTTTGCCGAGCTTGGCGATCGCGCCTTCGAGGCGGTGCTGGAGATGCTCGCCGGCGCCTACCCCGCCGACGAGTTCGCCGAGCTGCGGCCGCGCATCGTGTGGGACCGCGTCGCCGGGACCATCCGCGGCCGGGCCGGCGCCCAGCGGCTGGCGGTGACCAGCGGCGGCACCATCCCCGACCGCGGCCTCTACGCGGTGACGCTGCTGGAGGACGGCAAGCGGGTTGGCGAGCTCGACGAGGAGATGGTGTACGAGACCCGGCCGGGCGACATCATCGTCCTGGGCGCGACCTCCTGGCGCGTCGCCGAGATCACCCAGTCGCAGGTGCAGGTGTCGCCGGCGCCCGGCGAGCCCGGCCGGATCGCCTTCTGGAAGGGCGACGCGCTCGGCCGTCCCGTCGAGCTGGGCATGGCCATGGGCCGCACCGTCCGTGAATTGGCCGAAGCCGACGAAAACTCGGCGCTGCAGCGGCTGCGCGAGCGCAGCGCCTTCGACGAGCGCGCCGCGCGCAACCTGCTCGCCTACCTGCGCGACCAGCGCGAGGCCACCGGGGCGCTGCCCGACGACCGCACCGTCGCCGTCGAGCGCTTCCGCGACCAGCTCGGCGACTGGCGCGTCTGCGTGCTCACCTGCCTGGGGGCGAAGGTGCACGCGCCCTGGTCGCTGGCGGTGGCGGCGCGGCTGCGCGAGCGCCTCGACGTCGACGTCCAGGTGATCCACAGCAACGACGGGTTCGCGCTGCGCCTGCCCGACGTCGATCGTCCCCCGCCCGTCGAGGAGCTGCTGGTCGACCCCGAGGACGTCGACGAGCTGGTCACCGCGGAGCTGGCCGGCTCCGCGCTGTTCGCGGCGCGCTTCCGCGAGAACGCGGCGCGCGCGCTGCTGCTGCCGCGCCGCCGCCCTGGCGAGCGCACCCCGCTGTGGAAGCAGCGCCAGCGCTCGCACGACCTGCTCCAGGTGGCGGGACGGCACGCGTCGTTCCCCATCCTCGTCGAGACCTATCGTGAGTGCCTGTCCGACGTCTTCGACATGGAGGCGCTGCGCTCGCTGATGGGCGACCTGCGCTCGCGCCGGGTGCGCCTCGCCGTTGCCGACACCGAGCGGCCGTCTCCCTTCGCGTCGTCGCTGCTCTTCGACTACGTCGCCCAGTTCATGTACGAGGGCGACGCGCCGCTGGCGGAGCGCCGTGCCCAGGCCCTGACCCTCGACCGCGACCTGCTCGCCGAGCTGCTCGGCAGTGCCGAGCTGCGCGAGCTGCTCGACCCCGAGGCGGTCGCGCTGCTGGAGCTGGAGCTGCAGGGACTGCTGCCCGACCGCCACCCGCGCGACGCCGACGAGGCGCACGACCTGCTGCGCCGCCTCGGCGATCTCGGCGACGACGAGGCGGAGGCGCGTGGCATCACGGCGGCGTGGCGCGACGCGCTGCGCGCCGACCGGCGCGTGGTGCGCGTCGGTGTTGGCGGCGAGTCGCGGCTGATCGCGGCCGAGGACGCGGCGCTGTACCGCGACGCCGTCGGCGCCATGCCGCCACCGGGATTGCCCGAGGCGTTCCTCGATTCGCCCGGCGATCCGTTGCTCGCACTGCTGCTGCGCTACGCGCGCACCCACGTGCCCTTCGTCGCCGAGGATCCCGCGCGGCGCTGGGGCCTGCCACTGCGCGACGTGCACGCGGCGCTGCGCCGCCTCGCCGCCTCGGGCGCGGTGCTGGACGGCGAGTTCCGTCCCGGCCGCAGCGGGCGGGAGTGGTGCCACCCGGAGGTGCTGCGCAGCCTGCGCCGCCGCAGCCTGGCCGCGCTGCGCCGCGAGATCGAGCCGGTCCCGGCAGAAACTCTGGGTCGCTTCCTGCCCGCCTGGCAGGGCGTCGGCGGCGGCGGCGAGGGCGTCGAGCGGCTGGTCGAGGTGCTCGCCCAGCTCCAGGGACTGCCGCTGCCGGTGTCGGTGCTGGAGCGCGACCTGCTGCCGGCGCGCATGGCCGCGTACTCGCCGCGACTGCTCGACGAGCTGATCTCCATGGGCGAGGTGGTCTGGGTGGGGCGCGGCTCGCTCGGCAGCGGGGACGGCCGCGTCGCGCTGTACCTGCGCAGCGACGCGGCGCGGCTGGTGCCGGAGCCGGCCGACGCGCCGGAGGGCGAGTTGCACGCCCGCATCCGCGAGCACCTATCCCAGCGCGGAGCCTCGTTCTTCCACGACCTGTTCCGCGAGATGGGCGGCGACGTCGAGACGCTGGTCGACGCGCTGTGGGACCTGGTGTGGTCGGGCGAGGTGACCAACGACACCTACGCGCCGCTGCGCGCACTGGGACCGCGCACCCGTGGCGGCGTGCACAACCCGTCGCGACGGCCGCTCCGGCGCCTGGCGCCCCCGCGCGCCGCGGGACGGTGGTCGCTGGTGAGCGGCCTGCGCCGGCCGGCGCCGCAGCCCACCGAGAAGCTGCACGCGCTCTGCGGCGTGCTGCTGCAGCGCCACGGCGTGCTGACCCGTGAGGCGGCGCTCGCCGAGGGCGTCCCCGGCGGCTTCGCCGGTCTCTACCCGGTGCTGCGCGCCATGGAGGAGGCGGGCCGCATCCGCCGCGGCTACTTCGTCGACGGGCTCGGCGGCTCGCAGTTCGCCCTGCCCGGCGCCGTCGACCGGCTCCGCGGAGAAAAGGACAGCCCTGGCACCATCGTGGCGCTCAGCGCCGTCGACCCGGCCAACCCGTACGGCGTCGGCGTGCCGTGGCCGGAGTCGGCCGCGCGGCTGGCCCGCGCGGCCGGGGCCTTCGCCGTCCTCGACGGCGGCGTGCTGCGCCTCTACCTGGAGCGCGGCGGCCGCTCGCTGGTGACCTTCGGCGAGGTGACCGCGGCGCACGTGCAGGCGCTCGCCGCAGCGGCAACGCGCGCCGGACGCCTGGAGATCGTCAGTGTCGACGGCGGGCCCGTGCACGGCCACGCGGTGGCAGCGGCGCTGCGCGACGGCGGCTTCGGCGCCTCGCCGCGCGGGCTGGTGCACTGGGGCGAGCGGCGCGCCCTGGTCGGCGCCTAGCCCGCTGCTCGCGCGGCCACACGATGCCCGAGGGCGACACCATCTGGCGCACCGCCGCCGCGCTGCGCCGGCGCCTCGACGGGCAGACGGTGACAGCCGCGAAGCCCACGGCCACACTGGGACGGCTGGGCGGCCACCGCATCACCGGCGTCGAGCCGGTGGGCAAGCACCTCTTCATCCGCTTCGACAACGGTCTCGCCCTGCACACCCACATGCGCATGGACGGCGCCTGGCACGTCTACGCACCCGGCGAGCGCTGGCGCAAGCCGGAGCGCATGGCCCGCGCCGTGCTGGAGACAGTGGACTGCGTCGCCGTCTGCTTTCTCGCCCCGGTGGTCGAACTGGTCAGGGATGACAAGAACTCGGTGGTCGGCCACCTCGGTCCCGACGTCCTCGGCGAGTCCTTCGACGCCGACATGGTGCTGGCGCGGGCCCGCGCCAGCCGCTTCGAGACGCTCGGCGAGGTGCTGCTCGACCAGACCGTGTGCGCAGGGATCGGCAACATCCACAAGTGCAACTCGCTGTGGCAGCAGCGCCTCGACCCCTGGCGGCGCGTCGACGCCAGCGACGACGAGACGCTGCGCCGCCTCTACGCGACGGCGCGCGACCGCATCCGGCGCAGCGCGGTGGCGCAGGGGTTCGTGCCCGCTCCCGCGGTGCACGGGCGGGGCGGCCGGCCCTGCCTGCGCTGCGGCACGCCCATCGCGGTGCGCTCGCAGGGCGAGCAGGGCCGGCTCACCTACTGGTGCCCGCGCTGCCAGGGGTCAGGACCGGCGTAGCGCGAAATTCCCCTGGGCGTTTTCAACAAAAAAGTTTGTACTCCGGTGGTGACGCCGGGGTGGTCCTCACCGCTCATATACCTATGGACGCGCGCCATCGCGCAGGCGGACATTGCGGCGGAAACAGAGGAGCACCTTGGACGACGCACACCCCCAGCCGTGGGCGCTGCTGCTGCGCCATCGCGACGTCGCCCTCGCCGTGCTGCTGCGCCGGACGGCCAGCCTCACCGAGGCCGAGGACTGCGTGCAGGAGGCGATGGTCCGGCTGGGCAGAGGGGCCGACCTCGACACCGGCAGGGCTCGGACGCTGCTCCTCCGCACCGCGCTGCGAGTCGCCGCCGAGCACCGGCGCGCGTCGGCGCGGGAGCGCGCAGCGGTGGTGCTGCTCGCCGGCAGCGCGGCCGCGGAGGTCGTGTCGCCGGAGGAGCTGGCGGCGCGCCGAGCGGAGGTGGTCCGGGCGCTCGCGGCCGTCGAGCAGCTGCCGCGCCGCGAGCGCCAGGTGCTGCTGCTGCAGCTCGCCGGCTTCAGCGTCGCCGAGGTGGCCGGGCGGGTGGGCATCTCCTACAAGTCGGTCGAGGGGGCGCTGACCCGGGCACGAGCACGTGTGCGTCTCATCCTCGGCGGCCTCGCCGTCTGGGTCGCCGACCGGATGCGGCGCGCCGGGTCGTCGCGTGGCGAGGCGGCGGCGACCACGGTGGCCGCGCTGCTCCTCCTTCTCCCCTCGCCCCACCTCGGCCTCGATCGGCACCCGCAGCCGCAGGACATGGCGACTCCGCCACCACAGCTGGCCACGGTGCCGGCCGATCCCGCTGGCGTCGCGGCCAGCGCGCCGGCCAAGGCGCCGCGGCGCGACGGCATGTCGACCCCAGACCGGCCGGCTCCCGTCCCAGCCCTGGCGCTCCCCGGTCACTTCCACTACGACCCCACCATCGTCGACACCGGAACGCTTGGCATCCCGGGAATCGTCCAGTGGGGCGTGCGCGTCCACGGCAGCCCGCCGGATCCCACCAAGCTGGACGCGATGAGCGTTGTCGAGCGATGCCTGCACCCGAACACCGACCCCAACGCCGCGAGCCCGTGCTAGCCGCGCCAGAGTCTCGGTGTGGGAAGGAAGGCGCTCGCCGCCGCGATGGCGGCCGCCCTGCTGCGGGCCGGCCACGCGCCCGCGTCGTGGCCGCCGGCCGACCCCATCTGCGTCGACACCGACCCGCTCGTGGTGGTGGGACAGCCCGTCCTGCCCGCCGTGCACAGATGCTCGCCGGTGGTGGTGCCGCCGCCTATCGCCCCGTGAAGTGGGGCGGCCGCTTCTGCAGGAATGCCGTCGCCGCCTCCCGCGCGTCCTCGGTGAGCCCGGTGCGGATGTGCCGCTCGGCTTCGCGGTCGAGCTGCTCGGTGAAGCTGCTGTCGAGGGCGTCGTTGAGGTTGGCCTTGATCGCCCGCATGGTCAGCGGCGCGAAGCCGGCGACGCGCTCGGCGACGCGGCGCACCTCCTCCATCAGCTCGGCGTCGCCGACGACGCGCGTGACCAGGCCGATGCGCGCCGCCTCCGCCGCGCCGAAGCGCTCGGCGAGCAGGTAGAGCTCGCGCGCCTTGGCGGCGCCGACGATGCGCGGCATCGTCCAGGTGCCGCCGAAGTCGCCGCTCAGCCCCGCGGTCATGAAGGCGGTGTTGAACACCGCCGACTCGCTGCTGTAGCGGATGTCGCAGGCGCACGCCCAGGCCAGTCCCGCGCCGGCGCAGGCGCCGTTGATGGCGGCGATGGTCGGCTTGGGCATCTCGTGGAGGAGCTGCGAGGTGCGCATGTAGGTGCGCAGGCGGGCGATGGCGGTGCTCACCCCGGGGCCGCCCTCGACACCCGGGACCATGCCGTTGGCCATGTCGCCGAGGTCCCCGCCGGCGCAGAAGGCGCCGCCGTTGCCGGTCAGGATGACGGCGCGGACGCGATCGTCGTCGGCGGCACGCTCCATCGTCTCCAGGGCAGCGTCGAGCAGGTCGCCGTTCATGGTGTTGAGCCGGTCGGGACGGTTCAGGGTGACGGTGGCGATGGCGCCGTCGACGTCGTAGAGCACCGTGTCGTTCAAGGGTTCCTCCTCACACCATGCGCACGCGAGCAGATCGAGGCCACGCTCCCCCCTCAGCCCGCCTTGCCGCGGTCGCGGTCGTGCTTGCGCGCCGCCGGGAGCTTGGCCGGCACACCCTTGGCCTGGCGGGCGATCATCCGCGCCGCCTCGGCCTCGACGGCGTGGCTCATGCTGCGCCGGAAGGTGGCGTTGACGGCCTCCAGGGCGAGGGGACGGAGCCGGTCGAGCGCCTCCTGGACGCGCGGCCACTCCGCCTCGGGCTTGCCGCTCGCCTCGAACGGCTCCCACACCTCCTCGATGAACATGCGCACGAAGGCGCGGGCGATGCCGTCGGCGAGGCGGTTGAGCTGCTCCTGGACGTGCAGGCCCGCCTCGACGGGAAGGCCCAGCGAGACCAGCAGCTCGCCGGCACGGATCAGGGCGGGGCTGAGCACCTCGTAGCGCCCCTCCCCCGCCGGGGCGATGAGGCCGAGCTGCTCGGTGCGCTGCATCAGCTCGGGGTCGAGCCGGCCGCCGCCGACCCGCGCCGCCAGCTCGCCGGCCTCGACGAACTCGGTCTGCTCGTCCTCCCAGGGCTCGCGCAGGGAGTGGCTGAAGCTGAGCGCGCGCGTCGCCGTGCCCGGCGGCGTGCTCTCCAGCAGGCGGGCGATGGCGTTGAGGTTGAAGCCGTCCCCCTGCATGTCGACGATCATCTGGATGCGGGCGACGTGCTCGGGTCCGTACCAGCCGGTGCGGCCGCGCACCTCCGGGGGCGGCAGCAGCCCGCGCGACTGGTGGGCGCGGATGTTGCGCACGGTCATGCCGGTCACCTGGGCGAGCTGGTCGATCGTGTACCGCGTGTGCTCGCCGGGCGCGGCGTCATGCGAATTGGCGTTCACGGTGCCGACATTGTGCTGCCGCGGGTGGCGAGCTCGGGGCCTTGACTGCTCCATCGTCTCATGTGTCATGATTCCATGTCATGATAGCTGCCGTCGGCCACACCGCGACCATCGACTGGCTCTGGGTGATCGTCCCGATCGCACTCCTCGCCGGGACGCTGGGGTGGCTCTGGCGCAGCGGGGGGCAGGGGCCGGCGCTGCACCGCATCGCCACCTCGCTGGAGCGCGTCACCGGCCTGCCGGCGTGGTGCGCCGGCGGGGTGATGGTGGCGATGTGGTCGCTCACCGTCGCGGTGGTCGGCTTCTTCTGGGACGTCGCCTGGCACATCGACCTGGGCCGCGACACCGAGCTCTTCACCGTGCCGCACACGCTCATCTTCATCGGGCTGCTCGGGCTCGGCCTGGCCTCGCTGTTCTCCATCGGCCTGGCCACCGTCGAGCGGGCGCCCACCGCCTGGCACCTCCGCCGCCTGCGCATCCCCCGCGGGGCGCTCGCCCTCGGCCTGCTCAGCGCCGGCGCCGCGCTCGGCTTCCCCCTCGACGACCTGTGGCACGCCACCTACGGCGTCGACGTGACCATGTGGGGGCCGACCCACCTGATGATGATCGGCGGCGCCTCGCTGGCTCCACTGGCGATGTGGGTGCTGGTCGCCGAGGCGGGGCCCGAGGCCGGCACGCCGCGGGTGCGCGCCCACCTCCGGCGCAGCCTGGCCGAGGCGCTGATCGTGGGAGTCTCGACCTTCCAGCTCGAGTTCGACTACGGCGTGCCGCAGTGGCAGGCCCTGTACCAGCCGGTGCTCATCGCGGTGGCGACGTCGATCGCCCTGGTGGCGGCGCGCACCGCCTTCGGGCGCGGCTGGGCGCTGATCGCGTCGCTGCACTTCGTGGCGGTGCGCGGCGTGCTGGCGCTGCTGGTCGGTCCCGGGCTCGACCACGTCGTGCCCCGCTTCCCGCTCTACATCGGCATCGGGCTCGCCGTCGAGCTGGCCTTCTTCCTGGCCCGGCGGCGCGGACTGCTGATGCGCGCGTTGCTGACCGGTCTGTCGGTTGGCACGCTGGGACTGGCCACGGAGTGGGGCTTCACCCAGCTGTGGGGACGCCATCCGTGGCAGGCGTCGATGCTGCCCTCGATGTGGGTCGCGGTGCTCGGCGCCCTCGGCGGGGCGGTGATCGGGATCGCCCTGGGACGCGCGGCGTCGCATCGTCGCGTGTCGCTGCCGCGACCCGTGCTCGGTGGTGCCTTCGCTGCCGTGGTGCTGGCGCTGCTGATTCCGCTGCCGCGCAGCACGGCGCCGGTGACCGCCGTGGTGCACGCGACCCCGTCCGGTGCCGCGACGCCCGCGGTCACGCGCGACGGGCTGCCCGCGCCGCTGCAGCCGGTCGACGTGCGCCTCACCGTCTCTCCCGCAGACGCCATGCACGGCGCCGACTGGTTCGAGGCCCTGTCCTGGCAGGGGGGCGGGTCGCAGATCACCCGGCTGGTCGAGGTTGCGCCGGGCGAGTACCGCACCGCCTCGCCGGTGCCCACCGGCGGAACCTGGAAGACGATCGTCTGGGTGGCCCGCCACGACGTGCTGATGTCGACGCCGATCTCGATGCCCGTCGACCTGCAGTACGGCCAGGCGCCGATCACACCACATGCCAGCGAACACGTCACCTTCGTCGCATCGCGCTCGCTGCTGATGCGCGAGTCGCACGACGGCGCCGTGTGGCCGGCCATCGTCGCCTACGGCGGGCTGCTCGGCCTCACCCTGCTGTGGATCGGCGTGCTGGTGGCGGGATTCGCCTCGATCGACCGCGGCACCCCCGGTGGCGGAGAGGGCCGCGGGCGGCAGCGGAACCTGGAGCGATCGCTGCGCGGTCGCCGGGCAGCGCACGTGGCCGGGCTCGCGTCCGGCCGCTAGCGGGTCGGACGCGACCGCAGGTCGCGATGCGCATGCCGGGCGCGGTGCCGAGCGTTCATTCGATAGCCATGCCTGCCGCAGTCGCCACCGACGTCGGGGCCATCTACGAGCGCCACGCGCCGGAGATCCACGACTTCCTGGTGCGCACCGTCCACGACCACGCCACCGCCGAGGACCTCACCCAGGCGGCCTTCATCCGCCTGCTGGAGCGCGGCGACACGGTGCGGGAGATCGACAGGGTCCGCCCCTGGCTGTTCACCGTGGCCCACAACCTGGCCGTCACCCACGTCACCCGGCGCCGCGCCACCAGTCCCATCGAGGCGGCCTTCGACATCGCCAGCGGCGAGAAGGGACCCGAGGACGAGGCCCTGGCCACCGCCGCCGCCGCCCTGGTCTGGGACGCGGCACGCAGCCTGGAGCCGCGCCAGTACGCGGTGCTCGACCTCAGCGTGCGGCGCGGCTTCACCGCCGGCGAGATCGCCGAGGTGCTGGAGATCACCGCCGCCCACGCCGCCGTGGTGGTGCACCGCGCCCGCGAGGCGCTCGCCCAGGCGATCCGCCTGCTGGTGGTGGTGCGGCAGCGGCGCCACTGCGACCGCCTCGCCGAGATCGTCCCCGCCGGGACCGACGTGCTCACCCCCGACCTGCGCGCCTCGGTCGACCGGCACATGCGGCGCTGCGAGGTGTGCAAGCAGGTGGGGGCGCGGCTCACCGAGCCGGTCGAGCTGTTCGCCGCCCTGCCGCTGCTGCCGCTCCCCCTGGCGCTGCGACACATGCCGGCCCTGCCCCACGCCGGTGCCGTTCCCCATGCCGCCGCCTCGCACGCCGCCCGCGCCGGGTCGACCGTGCAGCACGCGGCGCGCAGGCTGGGCCACGCCGTGATGCAGCCGGCCGCCCTGGCCGGGATCGCCGCCGTGGTGGTGATGGGCACCGGGCTGGGGGTGGCCCTCCGGCACGATGGCGGGGCGCCGGCGACGGCCGCGGCGAGCGGCGGGCAGCACGCCAGCAGGGGACTGGGGACCGGACCCGGCGGCAGCACCGGCCCCGCGCCGGTCGCGGTCGCTCCACTGCGCGACGACCTCGTGGTGGTACCGGTGGCAGACCGCGGCGGTGGCAGCCGCTTCGACGGTGGCAGCCTGCCCGGCGGCGCGCCGGCCCCGGCCGGCGATCCGGGCGGAGGTTCCCCGATACCGATCGACGGGCCAGGAGCGAGTCCACCGCCCGGTCCGGGCCCGAGCCCCGCACCCGCTCCCCCGCCGCCGCTGCTGGAGATCGGACCGACCATCACCGTCGGGCCGGTCGGGCCCCTCGCCAATCCGCTCCCGGTGGCGATGCCGGTGCACCTGGTGGTGTCCCAGTCGGGCAGCCCCTCGGTGGCCGTCAGCCCGCCGCCGCCGCCGGTGGCGGCCACCCATCGGGTCGGTCCAGCACACTCCCTGCCGACCCACCGTCTCTAGGCACCTTCCTGGGGCGAGAGGTCAGGCCACCGCGCCGTACTCGCGGCAGTACTCGTCGCGGAAGCGGCCGCGAGCGCGGTGGAGCAGCGTCTGCAGCGCCGAGACCGAGATCTCCATGACGCCCGCGATGGTCTGGTAGTCGTAGCCGTAGACCTCGCGGTGCACCAGCACCTCGCGGTAGCGCTGCGGCAGCTTGCGCAGCACCGCGGTGACGCTGCGCAGGTCCTCGACGACGTCGAGGTCGAGCGACTCGCCGTCGCCGCCAGCCTCGTGGCTGTGCTGGGCGACGCGCTCCTCCAGGGTGCGCTCGCGGCGCAGGCTGCGCAGGCGATCCATGGCCAGGTTGTGGCCGACCCGCATCAGCCAGCCGCGGAAGCGGTCGCCGACATCCGCGGGGAGGCGGCGGGCCGCCTTGAGGAAGGTCTCCTGGGCCAGCTCCTCGGCGTGCGCCTCTCCGGCGAGCCGGGTGAGGTGACGCAGCAGCGCGGGCTGGTGGCGGCGGTACAGCTCCTCGAACGCCGCCACGTCGCCGCCCTGGAAGCGCTGGACGAGCTCAGCGTCGCCCAGCTGCGTGGTGACCGGCTCGAGCACCTGCACCGTCGTGCCCTCCGAGTGCCACCCGGTGGGCGGCTTCGGATCTGTGACTCGGCAGGGGCGCGGGGATTACGGGCAGAGTCGACGCGGGGCCGAAGTTGCCGGTGAAGGCCTGGTGGCGGTACCTGGATTCGAACCAGGGACATACCGGGTATGAGCCGGGTGCTCTACCAACTGAGCTATACCGCCGGGAGAGCCGCCAAGCATATCAGCGCCCCCCGCAGGGGCCCGGAGCGGCGCGCGCAGGGCCACTCGGAGAGATGAAAATTGCGGCGGTTGGATTCGAACCAACGACCTTCGGGTTATGAGCCCGACGAGCTGCCACTGCTCCACGCCGCACGGGTAGTGTACCCGTCGCGCGGGGGGCGACGTCCCGCCCGCGGCAGGCGCCGGGGTCAGTGCCCGGGGGTCGGCAGCGAGAACACGAAGGGTGTGGGCGTGGCCCCCGGGGTGGGCCCGCCGATCGGCGTGGGGG
Organism: Candidatus Dormiibacterota bacterium; assembly: GCA_035995545.1. GTDB lineage: Bacteria > Chloroflexota > Dormibacteria > Aeolococcales > Aeolococcaceae > DASRDZ01. The sequence goes on along the minus strand of DASYKI010000011.1, from coordinate 102,096 downwards.
TGGGCGCGGCCGACGCGCCGGCCGACGGCGAGGGGTTGAAGCTCGGCCAGGTCTTGAGGTCGATGCCGCCGCCCGGGGGCAGGCTGGCACCCGGCGAGGTGAGCACGAACACCTGCTCGCCGGGCAGCACGTAGCCCAGCTTGCGCGCCTCCTCGACCAGCCACTCGCGGTTCTGCGCCTGGGCGATCTCGGCCTTGCGCTGGTCGATCTGGTGGCGCAGGCGGGCGTTCTCCGTCTGCGCCGCGGTCAGCCGGCCGTCGATCGAGTGGCTGGCGGCCATCTCCGCATACACCGCATACGCCACCCAGCCGCAGACCACGGCGATGACGGCGGCGATGATGCGCCGCGGCGAAAGGCTGCGCAGGCCGCGCCCATGGCGTCGACCGCGCGGGAGTCGGAGCGGGATGGTTCGGCCCTCGAAGACGTGTGGGAGAACTGGCCGTTGGCTGCGAGTATACGCACGCTCACGCGTTGCGCAACGCGAATGTCGCCTCAGTTTCGGACACTGACAGGCGAATCCACGCCCACCCGGCAAAGCCCGCGTACAGCACGACGACGAGGAGATACGGCGCGCGCGCGCCGAAACCGGACACCAGTCCCGACGACGCCAGCGGCAGCAGCGCGCCACCCAGCGACATCGCGCTGGTCGCGTAGCCGAACAATTCGGCACGAACCGCAACGGGTGCCGTCCTGCCGAGCAGGGTGTTGATCGACGGCAGCAGCGTGCCGGCCGCCACGCCTCCGGCCGTGCTGCAGACGAGCATCATCGCCAGCGTCGGCGCGACGCCGATCAGTCCGAAGGCGACCGCGGCGGCGACTCCCCCGCCGGCGATCACGGCTCGGTAGCCGACTACTCGAGCCAGGCGCGACACGTTGAGCGCCGCCACGGTGGCGCCGAGCGCCTGCAGCATCGTCGCCGCGCCGATGGCCACAGCCACGTGCGAGGCGTCGACCAGCATGCCCAGCCGCAGCGGCAGCACCGGCGACAGCGACGTGCCGATGCCCTGGATCAGGAAGGCGAGCAGGATGAGCGTGGCCAGCATGCGCCCGACGCCGGCGGCGGCGACGGCGTGGCGAATGCGTTCGCGTGGCTGCGACCGCGGCCGGGGCACGAAGTTCTCGCGCACCGTCGAGGCGATCAGCAGCGCGGCGAGCAGCGGCAGCGCCGCCGAGACGAAGAAGCCGGCGCGGATGCCGAACGTCGCCACCACCACGCCGCCGATGCCCGGGCCGACGATGCCGCCGACGTAGTTCGCGGACTGCACCACGCCGAGGCTGTGGCCGACGCGGTCAGGCGGAGCCGACGTCGCCACCAGCGCGTTGGTGGCGCCACCGGTGCCGGCCAGCAGCCCGGTGGCCATGCGCAGCAGGAACAGCGCCGCGATGTTGGGGGCGAAGCCCGTCAGCATCAGGGTGACGCTGGCACCCAGCATGGCGCGAATCAGCATCGGCTTGCGCCCCACCCGATCGGCGAGGCGTCCCCACACCGGGGCCACCGCCGCCTGCCCCAGCTGCGACGCGGTGATCACCGCTCCGCTCCACAGCGCGATGGCGCCGAGATCGTGGACGCCCACCGCCCGCACCATCAGCGGCAGGAAGGGAAAGACGAAGGTCGCGCCGCTGATGGTAACGCACTGCCCGACCCACAGCGCGGCGAGCTGGCGCGACCAGGGTGGGCTTGGACTAGCCGTCGATGCGCGCCATCAGATGGCAGCCTTGCCCTTGTTGACGTAGACGCCGCGGAAGAGGTCGGGGTTGTTGTCCGCGTCGGTGAAGCCGCGGGTGAACCCGCCCACGTAGTCGTAGTACCCCGACACGCCCACCTCGTAGTAGATGGGAATGACTCCGTAGAGCCCCTTGGCGATGATGTTGTTGGCCTGCTTGTACAGCTTCGCGGACGCCGCCGAGTCGGTGGCCGCCGCTCCCTGGTCGATGAGGTCGCGCACCCCGGGGGGCTCGACGCCGCCGGCGTTGGTGAAGCCCTCCTTGAGGAAGGTCTGGCGGATGACCTGGTCGGTCAGTCGCGCGTTGGCACCGCTGCCGATCGGCGCCGAGGCGGCCACGCCGTGCCCGTTCTGCCGGTACAGCATGGGAATCGTCTGCGCCTGGTTGACCAGCTGCAGGTCCATGGTGATCCCGCCGTTGCGGAGCTGGCCCTGCAGCAGCTCGCCGAACTTGACGTAGTCGGCGGCGGTGGCACCGATGATCGACTTGAAGGTGAGTCCGTTGGGATAGCCGGCCTCGGCGAGGAGCTGCTTGCTCTTGTTGGGGTCGTACTTGTAGAGACCCTCGAGGCTGGCGTCGTAGGCCGGCGAGTCCGGAGTGAAGATCTGGTACGCGGCCTTGCCGTGGCCACCCGTCAGCGCCTGGACGAAGGCGTTGCGGTCGATGGCGTAGGCGATCGCCTGGCGCACCTTGGGGTTGTCGAAGGGCGCGATCGTGGTGTTGATGTTGAGCCCGCGAACCTGGGCGACGATGGCCGACATCTCGCGCAGGTGCGACTGCGCCTTGAGCGCGGAGAACTCCGAGCCGGAGAACCCGTCGGCGTCGATGGCGCCCGCCCGGAGGTCGTTGACCCGGGCGTTCATGGCCACTTCCATGAAGTCGATGCCGCCGAGCAGGGCGGCCTGCTTGTCCCAGTACCCGTCCCAGGCGCGCACCGACATGCGCTCGCGCGGATGCCAGTCGCCGAGGATCGCGTACATGCCCGCGCCCACCGGCTTGCGGCTGAAGGCGTCGCTGGTGCCCGCCGCGGCGACGGCGGTGGGCGACACGATCATGCCGGGGCGAGTGGTCAGCTGCATCAGCAGCGGGTTGGGCGCCTTGGTCTTGAGCACCAGGTCGACCGTCTGCGGGTCGACCACCTCGACGTGGTCGAGCATGTAGAGCTGTGTCTTGATGTTCGATGCCGTGTCGGTGAGGCAGCGGCCGATGCTGAACTTCACCGCGTCGGCGTTGAAGGGCGTGCCGTCCTGGAAGATCACGCCGCTGCGCAGGTGGAGCCGAACCCGGTCCGGCTGCACGTCCCACTTGGTGGCCAGCCGCGGCTCGATGGCACCGCTGATCGGCGACACCGACAGCAGCGTGTCGAAGAGCACGTTGAGCTGGGCATCCTCGACGGCCGCCTGGTGGATGGGATCGTAGCTCTCGCCGCGCATCTGGCCGAAGCGCAGGACCGCGGTCCGGTCGGGAGTGCCCTGGCTGCCCGTCGTCGCCGGTGCGCCCGTCGACGAGCCGCACGCCGCCAGGATCGTCCCCATGCCCGGCACCACCACCAGGCCCGCCGCTCCCGCCTGAAGGAACTGGCGGCGGCTCAGCCCCGCGTTCCACACCTGCTCACCCGTCGACCGGCTCAAGTGGCTTCCTCCAACACGGCGTGCGCCCGTCTTTCAATGATTTAGAGACTAGGGCCTGCGAAGCTGTACCAGAAAGCATCCCCGCCGTCAAGACGCGCCGGGCCGAAGCCCGGGCTTGCCGCCAGGCCCGCCTCCGGCTACCATGCGCGTTCGTAATCATTGAGAGTACAGCGGCTCGTTGGAGGGACGCACCGGGATGATGCTGCGCCTGGCTGTTCGCCGCCTGCTGGCGATCATCCCGCTGCTGCTCATCCTCAGCATCGCCACCTTCGCGGTGTCCACGATCATGCCCGGCGATCCCTCGCAGGCCGCGGCCGGCGACCAGGCCACGCCCGAGCAGCTGCAGCAGATCCGCGACGAGATGCACCTCACCGACCCCGCGCCGGTGCGCTACATCCACTGGCTCGGCGGCGTGCTCCACGGTGACCTCGGCGTCTCCTTCGGCTCGCACCGCTCGGTCGCCGCCGAGATCGGACGGCGCTTCCCGGTGACCGCGACGCTGGCATTGATCTCGCTGCTGCTCGCCCTGCTGGTCGGCGTCCCGGTGGGCATCGCCCAGGGCATCAAGCCGGGCAGCCGGCTGGATCGCGGCCTGCTCATCGCCGTCTCGCTGGCGCTCTCGACACCCGGCTTCTGGCTGGCGACGCTGCTCGTGCTCGTCTTCGCCGTGGAGCTGCAGTGGCTGCCCGCGGTGGGCTACGTGGCCTTCACCGAATCGCCGGTGGGGTGGCTGCAGCACATCATCCTGCCCGCCGTGACGCTGGCCGTTGCCGCCGGCGCGGAGATGGCCCGGCAGCTGCGCACCGGCATGGTGGACGTGGTCCAGGCCGACTTCGTGCGCGCGGCACGAGCGCGCGGCCTGTCGGCACGGCGCGTGATGGGCAAGCACGCCCTCAAGAACGCGGCCATGCCCGCGGTCACCATCGTCGGACTGCGCGTCGGCTACCTGTTCGCCGGCGCGGTGATCATCGAGCAGATCTTCCAGCTGCCAGGACTTGGCAACTACGCGCTGCAGGCGATCCAGCAGCGCGACTACCCGGCGCTCCAGGGTGTGGTCCTGGCGGTGGCGACGATCATCATCGTCATCAACCTCATCGTCGACCTCACCTACGCCTGGCTCAACCCCAAGGTGAGGATGGCCTGATGCAGGCAGTGGCACTCGACCGGGCGGCGTTCGACTCCGACCTGCCCCACCAGCCGGCGCACGGCTGGCGCAGGCTCTGGTCGCGCTACCGGCGGCAGCGCACCGCGATGGTGGCGCTGGTCACCGTGCTGGTGATCGTGCTGGCGGCGCTGCTGGCACCGCTGATCTCGCCGCACGACCCCACCATGGTCACCTCGGACTTCCTCTCCCCGCCGTCCTCGACGTACTGGCTGGGCACCGATGCCACCGGCCACGACGTCTTCAGCCGCCTGCTCGTCGGCGCGCGCGCGTCGCTGCTCGCCAGCCTGCTGGCCGTGGGGCTCGCCGCCAGCGGCGGAACCCTGATCGGACTCGCCAGCGGCTGGCTGGGCGGCTTCGTCGACAGCCTGCTGATGCGCTGCACCGACCTGGTGATGGCCTTCCCCGGACTGCTCATGGCCATGGCGGTGGTCGGTGCGCTGGGCCCCGGCGTGGTCAACGCGATGATCGGCCTCAGCTTCGCGTTCATGCCCGGCTTCGCCCGCCTGGTGCGCGGCCAGGTGCTGGCGGTGCGCGAGGAGTCGTACGTCGAAGCCTCGCGCGTCATGGGTGCGCGCGGCGGCTGGATCGTGCGCAAGCACATCGTGCCCAACATCATGTCGCCACTGGTGGTGCAGATCCTGATGAGTCTCGGGTTCGCACTGCTCGCCGAGGGCGCGCTGAGCTTCCTGGGACTGTCGGTGCAGCCACCCAGCACCAGCCTGGGCAGCATGCTGCAGGACGGTTTCTCCACCATCAACGAGACGGCGCGGCTGATCCTCATCCCCGGCATCGTCATCACCATCCTGGCCACCTGCTTCAACGCCATCGCCGACGGCATCAGGGACGCTCTGGGACGCCACGAACTCGGTGCGCTGATGGAGACGCAGGCATGATCACCGCCGCCGTGAGCGCCGCGCAGCTCGGCACGCCCGCCGCGGGCACCGCCCCGCCATTGCTGGCCGTCAGCGGGCTGTGCGTCGACGCGGTGCGCCGCGACTCGCGTCTGCCACTGGTCGAGGACGTCAGCCTCACCGTGCGCAGCGGCCAGATGGTCGGCCTGGTCGGCGAGAGCGGCTCGGGCAAGAGCGTCACCGCGATGTCGATCGTGCGGCTCCTGCCGATCGGCCTGCGCATCACCGGCGGCAGCGTCGAGTTCGGCGGCCGCGACCTCACCACGCTCGACTCCGAGCAGATGCGCGCCGTGCGCGGCAGGGAGATCGGGGTCATCTTCCAGGACCCGCAGAACAGCCTCGACCCCGCCTTCAGCGTCGGCAACCAGCTGGTCGAGGCGATCCGAGCCCACACCGAGATGCCCGCCAAGCAGGCGCACGCACGCGCCGTCGAGCTGCTCGACGAGGTCGGCATCCAGAATCCCAAGCAGCGCATCGAGGACTTCCCCCACCAGTTCTCCGGGGGCATGGCCCAGCGGGTGATGATCGCGCTGGCCATCTGCAACCGGCCCCGGTTGCTCATCGCCGACGAGCCGACCACCGCCCTCGACGTCACCGTGCAGGCGCAGATCCTCGAGCTGCTCCGACGCCTGCAGCGCGAGCACGGCATGGCCCTGCTGCTGGTGTCGCACGACCTGTCGGTGATCGCCGAGATGTGCGACCAGGTGACCGTGATGTACGCGGGGCAGATCGCCGAGCAGGGCAGCGTCGCGCGCGTCTTCGCGCATCCCGCCCATCCGTACACCGAGGCGCTGCTCGGCGCGCATCCGCGCGGGGCGGTCAAGGGCGACACCCTGCTGACCATTCCCGGCAGCGTGCCCAGCGCCGAAGCCATGCCCGGTGGTTGCCGGTTCCATCCGCGCTGCGCGTACGCGGTCGAGACCTGCGCAACCACGCTGCCGGAGATCGCCGCCCCGGCCGACGACATCGTGGTGCGCTGCCTGCGACACGCCGAGCTCTCCCTCGCCGGCCTGCGCGAGGCCGCCCGCGTCCCGCCCGCTCCGACTCCCCCACCGCCAGGCGACGCCGTGCCGCTGCTCGAAGTTGGACGCCTGCGCAGGAACTACACGCCGCGAGCGGGCGGTCGCTTCGGCCGCGGCCGCACCGTGGTGGCGGCGGTCGACGACGTCAGCTTCGAGATCGCACCCGGCGAGACGCTGGGCCTGGTCGGCGAGAGCGGGGCGGGCAAGTCGACGGTGGGACGATTGGTGCTCGGCCTCACGCCTGTGACCGGCGGCACGGTGCGCTTCCAGGGTGCGGACCTCTCCCAGCTGCACGGCAACGCATTGCGCGACGCCCGCGCACGCATCCAGGTCGTGTTTCAGAACCCGTATGCGTCACTGGATCCGACCATGACGGTCGGCGACAGTGTCGGCGAGCCGCTCGACATCCACGGCGTCGGCCGCGGCGAGCGCGAGCGGCGCGTCGACGAGCTGCTCGACCAGGTGGGGCTCAAGCCGGTGTACGCGCGCCGCTATCCGCACGAGCTCTCCGGCGGCCAGCGGCAGCGCGTCGCCATCGCCCGTGCGCTGGCGCTGGACCCGGCGCTGATCGTCTGCGACGAGCCGATCAGCTCGCTCGACGTCTCGACGCAGGCACAGGTCATCAACCTGTTCAAGGACATCCAGCGGCGCCTCGGCGTCGCCTACCTGTTCGTCGGCCACGACCTCTCTGTCGTGTACCAGATCAGCGACCGGATCGCGGTGATGTACATGGGGCGCGTCGTCGAGATCGGCAGCGCCCACGAGGTCTACCACCACCCCAAGCATCCCTACACGCAGGCGCTGCTCTCCGCGGTGCTCTCCATCGACCCCGCGCACCCCAAGCTGGGTGGCGTGGTCAAGGGCGAGCCGTCGACGCACGCGGCCGGCCAGCCCGGCTGTCCCTTCGCCAGCCGGTGTGCGTCCGCCACCGAGCACTGCCGCACCGTCACGCCGGAGCCGGCGCTGCTGCGCGACGGCACCACGGTGTGGTGTCACCTCTTCGACAAGCAGGAGAGCGTCGCATGAGCAAGGCGCAGGCCAGCACCTACGTCATCAGCATCACCCCGTTCACCGCCGAGGGGCGCTTCGACGAGGACCTGGTGCGCCGTCACCTTCGACGCATGGGCGAGGGCGGCGTCGGCGTCTACGTCGGCGGATCGGGAAGCGGCGAGGGCTACACCCTCGATCCCGACGAGACGCGCGCGCTGCTGCACATCGCGGCGCAGACGCTCAAGGGCGTGGTGCCGGTGCGGGGCATGGGCACCGAGCCGCGCCACTCCCGGCAGATGATCGAGTACGCGCGGCTGGTCGAGGAGGCCGGGCTCGACGCCATGCAGATCTACTCACTCGATCCGGGACACGGCACCGCGCCGACGCCGGAGGAGACCGAGCGCTACCTGCGCGACGTCCTCGAAGCGGTGCGCATCCCCGTGGTCATCTCGACGCACCAGTCGGTCGGCTACAAGCAGCCCATCGCGCTGCTGGAGCAGCTCGCCGCGGAGTACGGCAACCTGATCGGCATCAACTGCAGCCACCAGGACGTCGGCTACCTTGCCGAACTGGTCGATGCCCTGGGTGACCGCCTCGAGGTGCACTGCGGCGGTCCGCACCAGGGCTTGCTGACCCTGGCGCTCGGCGGCACCGGGTTCCTCACCTCGGAGGCCAACCTGGCGCCGAAGCTGTGCCGGGCGGTGATCGACGGCTATCTTGCCGGCGACGTCGCCGCGATGATGGACAGCTTCGGCAAGGTGGTGCGCCTCAGCGCATTGCTCTACGGCGCCGGTGGCATCCGCATGACCAAGGCGGTGCTCGGCGAATACGGTCTCGCCGGTGGCATCCCGCGGCGGCCGCAGCTGGCGCCCGGCGACGACGAGGTGCGACGCGTCGTCGCCCAGGTCGAGGCGCTGGGCGTGCCCGGCATCGAGGGGTTGTCGACGACCCTGGTGCCGGCGTAGCCCCCGGGACGCCGGGCGGGTCGGGGACCTGCGGAGTACCCAGCCGCGCCCGGCTCCACAGGTGGTCTTTACGCGGTTGCTGCCGCCAGCTCGGGCTTGCTGGCCGCGCCCGAGCGCTGCTTCTCGTCGAAGCGGAAGAGGCGCTGCGCATTGCCGGCGAGGATGGCCTGGCGCTCGTCGCGCGGCACGTCGTGGAAGGTGGCGTTGATCGTCTTCCACGAGTTCGGCCAGTCCGAGGTGATGTGCGGGTAGTCGTTCGACCACATCATCCGCTCGACGCCGACGCGGTGACGGTTCTCGATGGCGTACGGGTCGGTGATGAACGCCGCCGGGAAGAAGTCGCGCATGTACTCGCTGGGCATGCGGGTCAGCTTGTGGTTGCGCAGCGACGACTTGCGGTGGCGCGAGAAGTTGTCGTCGGCCTGGTCGGCGAAGTACGGCAGCCAGCCGCAGTCGACCTCGATCAGGGGCACGCGCATGTCGGGGAAGCGGTCGAGGACGCCGCTGAAGATGAACTGCAGCATGCGCGTCGGCGCGTCCATGAAGTGCACCGTGCCGGGCAGGTCCTCGGCCTTGAGCCGGCTCATCCGTCCACTCATGGTGGCGCCCAGACCGATGTGGATGGTGAGCGGCATGCGCGACTCCTGGACCAGCGCCCAGACAGGGTCGTCCTCGGGGGGGATGCCGTTGGTGTCACCGTGCGGGTAGCACTTGAGCAGCCAGCCGACGAAACCGGGCAGCTCCAGGCAGCGCTCCATCTCCCTGAGCGCCCCCTCGACTCCGCGGTTGGGGATCAGCGCGGTGCCACCGAGACGCTCCGGCGCGTGGCCGCAGAACTCGGACACCCAGTCGTTGTAGGCGCGCACCAGCTCGTGGTGCAGCTCGGGATCCTCGGCCGAGGCGACGTAGGTGTTGGTGGCTCCGGAGGGGAAGAGCAGCTCGGCGTCGACGCCGTCCTCGTCCATCTCACGCACGCGGGCGGCGGGGTCGTAGCTGCCGGGGTTGACCTCGTCGAAACGGCACCACGGCCCCTGGTCTTCCGGCCTGCGGTGCGCGCAGGCACCCCACGCGAAGGGCACGGGCTGGTTCTCGTAGCCGGGGAAGACCCAGGCGTCGCCCTGCTCGAAGCTCTCGATCCGTGGCGCCTTGTCGCGGTACTTCGCCGAGACCCGCGACGTCCACAGGTCGCCCGGCTCGTTGAAGTGGCCGTCGGCGGAGATCAGCCGATAGTCTCGCTTGCTGTCCTTGGTCATCGGCCACTCCCAGAACGTATTCTATAAAGCATTGCAAGTATACCTCGGCGCGCTGCGGCATATCGCAACCGATCTGACCCCGCTCCGCGAGCACCGCGACTACCGCCTGCTCTGGGCGGGGACGCTGGTCAGCACGGTGGGGCGCCAGCTCACCGTGGTGGCGATGCCCTACCAGGTCTACCTGCTCACCCACTCCGCGCTCGCGGTCGGCGCCATGGGCATCGCCCAGCTGGTGCCGCTGCTGGTGCTGTCGCTGGCGGGTGGAGCGGTCGCCGACGCCGTCGACCGTCGCCGCCTGCTCATCCTGGTCAACGTGCTGCTCGCCATCTGCTCGGCGGCGCTTGCCCTGGCCACCTTCTCGGGATGGGCGTCGGTGGCGGTGCTGTACGTGCTCGCCGCGCTCATCTCCGGCCTCAGCTCGGTCGACGGACCGACGCGCGCCGCGGTGATCCCCAACCTCGTCCCCGCGCGGCAGCTGGCGGCCGCGCAGGCGCTCAACTCCATCGGGTTCCAGGTGACGCTGATCGCGGGTCCTGCCATCGCCGGCCTGGTGCTGGCCGCATTCGGCACGGGGCCTGCGTACGTCATCGACGCGGTGACCTTCGCGGCGGCGATCGCGGCGGCGGCCGCCATCGCCCCGCAGCGGCCGGTGCGCACCACGCAACGCGAGCCGATGCTGCAGGCGATGCTGCGCGGCCTGCAGTTCTGCTGGTGGCAACCCATCCTGCGCGGCAGTTTCCTCGTCGACATCGCCGGCATGGTGTTCGGCCTGCGCCGCGCCCTCTTTCCGGTGCTGGCGACCACGGTGTACGCCGCCGGAGCCACGGGGCTCGGCGTGCTCTACGCGGCGCCGGCGGTCGGCGCATTGCTCGCCGCGATGACGTCGGGCTGGGTGGGGCGAACGTTGCGGCAGGGCTGGATCGTGATCGGCTCGGTGGCGGTGTTCGGAATCTCGGCGATCTGGCTCGGATTGGCGCCGTCGCTGTGGGTGGCGGCGATCGCCGTGGGCGTCGGCGGCATCGCTGACGGCTACTCGGTGGTGTCGCGCACCACCGTGGTGCAGACGGTCACGCCGGACGAGCTGCGCGGGCGGGTCAGCGCGATGCTCTCGATGAGCGCCAACGTCGGCAACTACCTCGGCGACATCGAGGCGGGTGCCGTGGCCAGCGTCACCAGCGCGGAGTTCTCCATCGTGTCGGGTGGCGCCATCGTGCTGGTGTCACTGGCGGGCATGGTCGCTGCCATGCCGCAGCTGCGCCGCTATCGCGCGCCGTACCTCATGGGACGGCCGGCCCAGGATGACGAAGAGCACGGCCCCCAGCACGGACAGGACCACGCCGAGGCCCAGGGCCAGGTCGACTGAGTGCGCGGCCAGCTGGCCGGCAACCGCGGAGCCGGTGGCCACGCCCATCCAGTTGACGCTCATCAGGATGGCGAAGGCACGACCGAACCAGGCCGGATCGGTGTGGCGCTGGCGCATCGAGAACATGGCCACCTGCTGGCAGCTGCGCAGCGCGCCACCGAGAAAGAGCACGACCGCGATGGCGGCGATGGAGTTGAGCCACAGCAGGCTGAGGACCATCGCGGCGTTGGCGGAGCAGCCGTACACGATGAGCTTCATCTCGCGGCCGCTGCTGTCGATGCGCCCCGAGATGAACGACCCCACGATGCCACCACCGCCGAGCGTGGCCCAGAGAATTCCCACCACCGCGGCGCCGGCGTGGAGGCGGGTCAGCACCAGGATGGGCAGCACCACGGTGAGCACGCCGCCGGATGCGCTGAAGATCGACTGCGCCACCATCTGGGTGCGCAGCACCGGCTGGTGCACCACGTAGACGACGCCGTTCCACGCGGCGCGGGCGAGCTTCTCCGTCGCCGGCCTGGGTGGCGGCAGATGAACGCCGACCAGGAACACCGGAGCCAGGGCCATCACCGCGCCGGTGGCGATCATCGCGGCGTCGGCACCGAGGGTGGCCACCAGCGTGCCGCCCAGCGCGGGCCCGGCGATGCTGGCCAGCATGAAGCTGGTGGCGTCGACCGCGTTGGTCCGATCCCAGAGGTGACGCGGGACGATCAGCGGATACAGCGAGCGCGCTCCCGCGTTGCTCAGCGGTCCGGTGAGCGAGCCGATGCCGGCGATGAGCAGCAGCAACCACGCTGGCAGCGCTCCTGCCGCCGCGAAGCCGCCGATCGACAGCATGCTGAGCGCGGCGACGCAGTAGTCGAGGCCGATGAGGCCGATGCGCCCACGCCGATCCAGCAGCGCACCGGCGAACGGGCTGAGCATCGGTCCGGGGAACGTGGCCGCGAAGACCACCGCGCCGGCGAGCTGCGGCGACCTGTAGTGCTGCAGTGCGAAGAGCACCAGCACCACCGTCTGCATGTTGACGCTGAAGCGCGCCAGCACCGACGACGCCACCAGCCGGGGGAAGCGGGGGATGCGCAGCAGCGCGGAATACGACGCATCCGTTGCGCCCGGCGACGTGGCCGCGGCATCCGCCCGCGGCGCGGGGACCAGAGGTGTCAGGCCGCGGTGACCGGTGTGCGGGTGGCGGCCGCCGGCTGCGCGGCGCCCGCGCGCTTCTGCTGGTCGAACTTGAAGAGCCGCAGCGAGTTGCCCGCCAGGATGGCGTGGCGCTCGTCGTCGGGCACCTCGGAGAACCCGTTGTGGATGCTCTTCCAGGAGTTCGGCCAGTCGGAGGTGATGTGCGGGTAGTCGCTCGACCAGAGCATGCGCTCGACGCCGATGCGATGGCGCTGCTGCACCGCGAAGGGATCGGTGATGAAGGCCGCCGGGAAGAACTCGTGCATGTACTCGCTGGGCAGGCGCGGCAGGTTGCGGTCGCGCAGCGACGCCCGGCGGTGGCGCAGGTAGTTGTCGTCGGCCTGGTCCTCGAAGTAGGGGATCCAGCCGCAGTCGACCTCGATCAGCGGGATGCGCAGCTTGGGGAAGCGGTCGAGGACGCCGCTGAAGATGAACTGCAGCATGCGCGTCGGCGCGTCGTGAAAATGGCCGGTGCCGGGCAGCGACTCGGCGCGCAGCCGGGTGACCACCTGGTTGACCAGGCCGATGTGCATGATCAGCGGCTTGCCGGAGGCCTCGATCGCCTCCCACACCGCGTCGTCCTCGGGCTTGATCACGGTCTCGCCGTTGGGGTAGCGCTTCATCAGGAAGCCGACGAAGCCGGGCATCGGCAGCACGCGCTCGATCTCGCGCAGCGCGCCCTCGCTGCCGCGGTTGGGCAGCAGCGCCGTGCCACCGAGGCGCTCGGGAGCGTGGTTGCAGAACTCCGACATGAAGTCGTTGTAGGCGCTGACCATCCCGTGGTGCAGGTCAGGGTCCTCGCACAGGGTCACGTACGTCGACGGGTAGTTGGAGCCGAAGATCAGCTCGGCGTCGACGGCGTCCTCGTCCATCTCGCGGACGCGGGCGGCGGGGTCGTAGCTGCCGGGGTTGATGTCCTCGTAGCGGCACCACGGTCCCATGTCCTCGGGACGGCGGCCGGCGGCGGCGCCCCAGGCGAAGGGGACGACCTGCTCGCTGCCGGGCAGCACCCAGCCGTCGCCCTCGGCGGCGCGCTCGACGCGCGGCACCAGGTCGCGGTACCGGGCGGGGACGCGCGAGGTCCAGACGTCGGCCGGCTCGTTGAGGTGGCCGTCCGCGGAGATGAGCCTGTAGGTGCGTGTGGTGTCGGCCGGCATGTCTCCTCCCGCGGGACTCGCGTGTTGAACCCGGTGAATTCTAGGTAATGCTTTATATCTTTGCAAGCGCAACCGCGGCGAAGCCCTCGATCTCCGGGATGCCGAGGGCCTCCAGCTCGCGCACCAGCATGGCGCTGAGCTCGGGATCGCGCACCGGCAGCCGCGGCCGCCGCGAGAAGCCGCCGGGCTGCCCGAAGGCGCTCAGCTCCGCCTTGGTGGCGCGGGTGCCGCCGTTGCGGGCGTTGAGCGTGAACAGGCGCATCAGCGTGCCATACGCCCGGTGCGCGGCGGCATGGTCACCGGCCTGGACGTGGTCGACCACCGACTGGCACAGCCGCGGTGCGACGTTGCCCTCGGAGCTCAGGTATCCGCTGGCACCCAGCGCCATCGCCGTGATCGCCTGCATGGGGCCGCCGACGTGCAGGCCGATGCGCTCGGGCAGGCGGTCGACCAGGTCGACCAGGTAGGTGATGTCCATGTTGGTGACGTTGACGCCGATGATGTTCTCGTAGCGCGCCACCAGCCGCTCCAGGAGGCTGGGCTGCAGGAAGTAGCCCACCGACATGTGGGTCGAGAGCACCACCGGGATGCGCACGTTGTCGAGGATGTCGACGAAGTACTGCTCGATCTCCTCGGCCGACGGGCGATGGCCGTGGCCCTGGTCGAGCGAGTAGACCTGCATGGCGTCGAGTCCCGCCGCCTCCACCATCCGGGAGAAGTCGACCATCTGCTGCGCGGTGCGTGGCTCCACGCCCATGGCGCGCACCGGCGAGCGGCCCCTCAGCTCCTCGGCGGCGATGCCCAGGATGGTCTCCTGCTCGTCGCGCGAGAGCGTGTACGCCTCGCCGCTGCCGCCACCGACGACGTAGACGCCGATGCCCGCGTCGCCCATGCGCCGCAGGTGGCCGCGCATCGCCGCCTCGTCGAGGCGCTCCGCCTCGTCGAACGGCGTGATGCTGATGACGAAGGTGCTCTTCTCTCGCGCCATGCCTGGCCCTCCTCGTGCAGCATCAATCATATAGATAAAAGCGGAGGCGGCCATGATGAACCGGTGGCCGGGAGGCCGTCAACCGCGCGGTGCGCGGCTAGACGTCGCGGAGGATGCTCGCCGTGATCGGCAGCTTGCGGCCGACCACGCCCGTGGTGGGGCGTGAGTCGTTGCTCAGGTGGCGCCGCGCGAGCCGCTCGGCCGCCGCCGAATCGCCCTTGCGGATCGCGTCCACCATCGCGGTGTGCTCCTTGTGCATCACCACGCGGAGGGCGCGGTCCTCGTAGACGCCCTGGCGCGAGGGGCGCCGGGCCAGCGTCTCGACGTGCACCGAGTAGAGCGACTCCAGGGCGCCGAGGAGCACGGTGATGGTCTGGTTGCCGGATCCGCGCACCAGCTCCTCGTGAAAGAGGCGGGCGAGGTGCATGAACTCGTACGGGTCGTCGAGCTGTGCGCGCGAGTCCTCGAGGATCCCGGCGAGGGTGGCCACCACCGTGCCGGCGCGATCCTTGCGCGCCGCGCACGCCGACGCGCAGGCGGGCTCCAGCAGGCGCATCGCGGTGAAGACGTCGTCGAGGTTGGTGCCCTGCGACTGCAGGATCATGCCCAGCACGTAGGCCACCTTGGCCGGCCGCGGCACGTGCACGACGGCGCCGCCGACGTTGCCGCGCTGCACGGTGGCCAGGCCCTCTGCCTGGAGGATGCGCAGCGCCTCGCGCATCGACGGCGGGCTGACCTGGAACTCGCTGATCAGGTCTTCGAGGCGGGGCAGCGTGCCCTCCACCTCGCCGGAGAGGATGCCCTCGCGCAGCCGGCCCGCGATGATCTCCGCCACCGTGGGCTGCTGTACGCGCGTGTTCACCGCCGTTGCGCTGCGCGCCCCACCATTTCTGGCCATCACTGGCCCGAGTATAGCCGCACGCAATCCTTTAGAGAGATGGGGCACTCTGTCCGGGATCGACGGCGTCCCAGCGTCGCGCCCAGTCGTCGGCGTCGATGCCGTGCAGGTCGACCGACTCCTGGCGGGCTCCGGCTTCGAGGGCGGCGAAACGGTCGGCGAAGCGGGTGGCCCGGCGGCGCAGGGCGTCCTCGGGGTTGACGCGCAGGCGGCGCGCCGCGGCGACAACGGCGAAGAGCAGCTCGCCGACGGCATCCTCCAGCTCAGGGGGCGCGGGCGGCGGGCCGGCCGAGTGACCGCCCGGGGCGGCCGGCGCGGCGGGATCCGCGGGAACGGTTGGCGCGGCGGCGGCGGCACCGGCAATCCCCTTGCGTGCCAAGGCCTCCGCCGTCTCCTCCAGCTCCTCCAGCGCGCGGCGCGACCATCCCAGCGCATCGCCGAGCGCGGGCGTCTCGTCGAATCCCAGCCGGGCCGGCCGCTTCTGCACGCCGAGCGCGAAGGCGAGCGCCGGCAGCGACCGGGGCACGCCCTCCAGCACCGAGAGCCTCTCCCCCTTCTCGCGCGCCTTGAGCTTCTCCCAGTTGACGACCACCTCGTCGGCACCGCTCACCGCGGTGTCGCCGAAGACATGGGGATGGCGGTGCACCATCTTGGTCCGGGTCACCTCGGCGACGTCACCGATGTCGAAGCCGCTCTCGCGCTCCTGGGCGATCGCGGAGTGCATCAGCACCTGCAGCAGGAGGTCGCCGAGCTCCTCGCGCAGGGTGGTCTCGTCGCCGCGCTCGATCGCCTCCAGCACCTCGTACGTCTCCTCCAGCAGGTACTGGCGCAGGCTGCGGTGGGTCTGCTCGCGATCCCACGGGCAGCCGCCGGGAGCGCGCAGCTGCTCCACCGTCTCGTTGAGCGCCCGCAGCTTGGCCGCAGCCTCGTCGCGCATGGTTGCTGACACCTCTGTCTTGTCCGTTTGCGTCTGCACCGCCTGGATCTCAGGCGGTGACCGTCATTTCCTTCTGGCGGGCGCGCTCCAGGCGGCCCAGCTCGCGCAGCATCTTGAGCAGCGTGTCCTGCCAGTCGCCACGTCGCACGTCGAGGCGCAGGCGGGTTGGAGATGCGGTCACAGTCTGCCGGAACTGCATCGCCGTGCCGACCAGGTCGAGCCCGTGCCCCAGCGGCAGGCGCACGATCACCGCACCGGACTCCTGCTCGACGCCGAGCGCGCCGCAGGCCGCCGCCAGCAGCCGCACCCGCAGCGAGTAGACCAGCTCCTCGGCCGCCGGGGGCATGGCGCCGAAGCGGTCGACCAGCCCGCGGGCGCGCTGGTCGAGCTCGGCCTCGTTGACGCAGGCGGCAAGGTCCTGGTAGCAGCGCAGGCGCAGCCGCTCGTCGGACACGTACGACGGCGGCAGGAAGGCCGCCACCGGCAGCGACACGGTGATCTGCGCCGGCGAGTCGACGACCGGCTTGCCCTGCAGCGCCTCGACCGCGTGGCGCAGCAGGTTGTTGTAGAGCTCCATGCCGACGGCGGCGATCTCGCCGTGCTGCTCCTCGCCGAGCAGGTTGCCGGCGCCGCGGATCTCCAGGTCGCGCAGGGCCAGCTTGAACCCGGCGCCGAGATCCTGCAGGTCCTGGATGACGTCGAGGCGCTTGTCGGCCTTCTCGGTCAGCGAGCGCTCCGGCGGGTAGAGGATGTACGCGTAGGCCCGCTGCCCCGCGCGCCCGACGCGGCCGCGCAGCTGGTAGAGCTGGGCGAGGCCGAGGCGGTGCGAGTCGTTGACGATGATGGTGTTGGCGTTGGAGATGTCGAGCCCGGACTCGATGATGGTGGTGCACACCAGCACGTCGACGTCGCCGTCCATGAAGCGCTGCATCACCGCGGCCAGCTGGCCCTCGGGCATCTGCCCGTGCGCCGTCTCGATGCGCACGCCGGGGAGCAGGTCGCGCAGCCTGTCGGCCTCGCGGTCGATGCTCTGCACCCGGTTGTGCACGAAGTACACCTGTCCGCCGCGGGCCAGCTCGCGGGTGATCACCTCGCGAATCAGCGAATCCTCGCGCGCGGTGACAAAGGTCTTGATCGGCTGGCGCTCCTCGGGCGGCGTCTGGATCACCGACAGGTCGCGGATGCCCGCCAGCGCCATGTGCAGAGTGCGCGGGATTGGCGTCGCCGAGAGGCTGAGCACGTCGACGGCGACGCGCAGCTGCTTGAAGCGCTCCTTCTGGAGCACGCCGAAGCGCTGCTCCTCGTCGATGATCACCAGGCCGAGGTTCTTGAACTGCACGTCCTTCTGCAGCAGGCGATGGGTGCCGATGACGATGTCGACGCTGCCGCTCATCAGGCCGCGCAACGTGTCCTCGATCTCCTCGGGCGAGCAGAAGCGCGAGAGCTGCCGGACCGTGATCGGGAACGGCCGCAGCCGCGTCGAGAAGGTCGTGTAGTGCTGCTGCGCGAGCACTGTGGTCGGCACCAGCAGCGCGACCTGCTTGCCGTCGGCGGCCGCCTTGAACGCTGCGCGCAACGCCAGCTCGGTCTTGCCGAAGCCCACGTCGCCGCAGACGACGCGGTCCATTGGGCGGCTCACCTCCATGTCGCGCTTGATGTCGTCGAGGACCAGCTCCTGGTCGGGAGTCTCCTGGAACGGGAAGGACGATTCCAGCTCCTGCTGCCAGGCGCCGTCGGGCGGGAAGGGATGGCCCTGCGAGGCCTCGCGCCGCGAATACAGGGCGATCAGCTCGCGCGCCACCTCCTCGGTGCGCTGCTTGACCCGGCGCTTGGTGCGCTCCCACTCGCCGGTGCCCAGCTTGCTCAGCTTGGGATGGGCGTCGCTGCCGCCGATGTATCGGTCGATCCTGTCCAGATGTGCGACGGGGACGTAGAGCTTGTCGCCGTCCGAGTACTCCAGGGTCATGTACTCGTGCTCGCCCTCGTCGTCGGCGACGCGGCGCATCTCGACGAAGCGGCCGATGCCGTGGTCGCTGTGGACCACCAGGTCACCCGGCTCGAACTCGATGACGAAGGCGCGCTGCGCCGCGCGCGGACCGGTTGCGGCGCGGCGCCCGCGTGCCGACGTCGACTCGGCGCGGCGCTGCCCGCGCGCCAGCGGCGACCCGCGCCGCTTGACGACGCCGAAGAGCTCGTGGTCGCTGTAGACGTCGACGCCGGCGGTGCCGGTCGAGAAGCCCTGGGAGAGGTCGGCGGGCGCGGCGATCAGGGCTCCCGCCGGAATCTCCGTTGTGCTGGCGTCGAAGTCGGCAGCGTCGATGGGCGCAAGGCCCTGCTCGCGGGCCAGCTCCTCGACCCGCCCCTCCTGTCGCGAGAGCATCAGCACCGCGGCCCCGTGCTGCAACTGTCCGGCAACGCTGGATGCCAGCGCCTCGAAACGCCCGGTGAAGGACTCGACGCCGCGCCAGCCGAGATCGACGGCCTGCGGTGATGCGGTGTCGCTCGAGGCCTCGCCCGTGTCGACCGGGTCGTCGGCCTCCCGCACCAGCTCCACCACACGATGCTCGCTCAGCAGGCCACGCGCCGCATCCAGCGACAAGAGCCCGGTGCGGGCGCCCCCGGGCAGCTCCCCCCGGTCCTCCTCCTGCTCGCGCAACCCCTCCGCCTCGGTGAGGTGCCGGTGCGCCGCGCGCCACAGCGACTCCCGGCTCCCGGCCACCAGCACGATGGCGTCGGGTCCCATGTGGTCGAGCAGCGTCCACGCCGTCTCCCCCTGCAGGTACGGGGTGAACACGTCGACGCCCTCCGCATACACCCCTTCGGCGAGACGGTCGCGGTCGCGCAGCCAGATCTCGCGCACCTCGTCGCGCATCGCCGAGATGTCGAGCCCGCCGACCATCGACAGTGCGCGCTCGACGTTGTCCGGCGTCAGGTCCAGCTCCCGCGCGGGGATCACCGACACCTGCTGCAGCTTGGCGACGCTGGTCTGCGTATCCGGGTCGAAGGCGCGCAGCTCCTCGACCTCGTCGCCGAACCACTCGGCGCGCCAGGGCCGCGAGCGGTCCAGCGAGTTGACGTCGAGGATTCCGCCACGAACGGCAAATTCTCCCGGCGACGACACCGCCACCTCGCGCCGGTAGCCCAGTGCCACCAGGCGCTTCACCAGCGCGTCGCGCGGCACCGTCTGCCCCGGCCTGATGGTGATCACGCCCTCGCGCACCAGCGACACCGGCAGGGTGGGCCGCAGCAATCCGGACGGCGAGGTCACCACCAGCGCAGGACGGTCCTGGGTCAGCAGCGAGAGCGCCATCAACCGCCGCCGGGTGACCTCCTCGCCGGGGCCGATGCGGTCGAAGGGCAGGGTGTCGGCCGCGGGGAACAGGGCCATGCCGTCCTCGCCGGACCACACCGCGCAGTCGTTGTAGACCCGCTCCGGCTCGGTGGTCAGAACCAGGACACGGCGGCCGGTGGCCTCGCGCACCCACCAGGCGAGCAGGCCGACCGCACCGGCGGGCACCCCGGCGACCACAACGTTCTCCGTGCCGCGACCGGCGGCGATGTGATGCAGCGGCGGCAGGACGTCGAGACGGGCGCGCAGCGTGACCGCCGCGTCAGCCACCGGCAACGTCCCCGAGCGCGGGCACGCCCTGCTTGGGCGCGGAGTTGAACTGCGACGCCGCCCTGTCGAGCCCGTCGCGCACGATGGCGATCACCGCGTCGGCCGCGCGCGGCAGGACATCGTCGAGCACCTCGCGCTCGTCGGGCCGGAAGCGGCGCAGCACGTAGTCGACGGGGTCCTCCTCCTCGGCCGGCCGGCCGATGCCGATGCGCACCCGGATGAAGTCCTTGAAGCGCAGCGAGTCGGCCAGCGACTTGACGCCCTTCTGGCCGCCCGGACTCCCGTTGCGGCGCAGGCGGATCCGCCCCAGCGGCAGATCGAGGTCGTCGTGCACCACGATGATGTCGGCGGGCGCGACGCCGAAGCGGTCGACCAGGTGCACGGCGGCGCGGCCGGAGAGGTTCATGTAGGTCTGCGGGCGCGCCAGCACCAGGTCGAAGCCGTCGACCGACCCCTCGCTGACGCGGGCGGGGCCCTCCTTGCGCTCCTTGGCAAAGCGTCCCCGGCGCTGCAGCTCGTCGAGCGCCATCCAGCCGGTGTTGTGCCGGGTGTTCGCGTAGCCGCCGCCGTGGTTGCCGAGTCCGATGACGAGTGTTGGCATCGCTGCTCAGTGTTCCCCCGTGACCAGTGGAGGAATCTCCTGGTCGGGGAGGAGCACCTGGGTGAGCGCCGTCATGGCGGCGGCCTCGCCGGCCTCGGCGTGGTCGTGGCCCAGGCAGTGCAGCAGGCCGTGCACGGCGAGCAGGCGGAGCTCGGCGGCGCCGTCGCTGGCCTGGGCCAGGGCGCGCTCCACCGAGATGGCCAGGTCGCCGACGTGGAGCCGGTCCTCGCCGGGGAAGGCGAGCACGTCGGTGGGCGCGTCGACACCGCGGAAGTCGCGGTTGAGGCTGCGCAGCTCGGCGTCGGTGGTGAGGCGGACGGCCAGGGCGCCCCGGGCGGGCACGTCGAGCTCGTCGCCGCAGCGGCGCAGCAGGGGTCCGAGGCCGGCACCCCGCACCGCCTCGACGGCCGCCGGGCGCAGGCCGGGATCGCGCACCAGGGTCACTCGCATACCTTGTGAGCATGCCCCATACGGGGCTGGAGACGATTGCCGCCCGCCGCCATCTCCGGCAACGAAAAACGGGCCCGTCCCGCAGGACGGACCCGTCGATGTTCGCGGGAATTCACCCGGCCTTGAGGCGACGCTTCTTGGCCGCCACCAGCTTGCGCTTGCGGCGGACGGACGGCTTCTCGTAATGCTCGCGCCTGCGAACCTCCGAGAGAACGCCGTTCTGCTTGATCTTCTTGTTGAAGCGGCGAAGCGCGCTCTCGAAGGTCTCGCCCTCGCGGACCTTGACCTCCGACACGGTCGGGTATTCACCTCCTTTGTCCGGCCGGGACACAGCCCGGCCCAGCAAAATGCTCGGTTTGCGACGTCTGCGCAGCTCGATCCGCCCAGCGCAGGCGGGTAAGTGTACCGAAGTGAGCTCGTGGCCGCTCCGGGCATGCTCAGGTTATGCCGAAGTAACCCCATTCCTCCGGAGAGACGGTACTCTGGGGCTCCTTCACATCCCTGGGCGCGGGGCAGATGTCGCCCGGGAGCTACCCTTCGGAGGCAGGCAGGCTTGGTCTTCAGCACGCGATCGCACCGTTCGTTCCGCCGTTTCCTGGCGGCTGCGGCCGCGCTTTCGACGCTTGCTGCGCTTGGCACGAACTGGGGCAGCGCATCCGCGGGCACTGCGCCCTCGGTGACCGCTCAGCCCAGCAATCAATCGGTGTGCGCGGGTGCCACTGCAAGCTTCACCTCGACGGCGAGTGGCTCGCCCACGCCGACCGTGCAGTGGATGGTGAGCACCGACAGCGGGAGCACGTGGAGTCCCGCCCCGGGGGCATCGACCTCGACGACGTACAACTTTGCGGCCCTTGCCGGCATGAACGGCAACAAGTACGAGGCCGTGTTCACCAACGGCACTCCACCAGACGCGATCAGCAACCCGGCAACGCTGACGATCCTGAGCACGCCGGTGATCACCGCAAGCCCGACGGCGCAGTCCGTGTTCACCGCTGAGCCGGTGACCTTCGACTCCACCGCGACGGACACTCCGGCGCCAACGGTGCAGTGGCAGGCGAGCACGGGCGGACCGTTCAGCAACATCGGCGGGGCGACCTCGGCGAGCTACGTGCACAACGCGGCGCTGTCGGAGAACGGGTCCCAGTACCAGGCGGTGTACACGGACACCAATACCGCCTGCACTGCGACAACGTCGCCGGCCGGACTCACCGTGACGCCGGGACCGACGGCCACCGCCGTGTCGTCGTCGTCCAACCCCGCATATCCCACGCAGCCGGTGACCTTCACAGCCACGATCAGCAAGGCGGTGGGCACGAACCCGGCGCCGGCACGCACGTCGACGACAGCGCTCTCCGCCGGCACCGTGCAGTTCGCGATCGACAGCGTCAACTACGGCTCCCCGGTGGCGGTCACCGTCGCCGTCGACGGCAACACTGCCACCGCGACGTCGACACCGCCGAGCAGCTGGACGCTCGCCGGCACCCACACGGTGTCGGCCGCGTACGCCGGCGATCCCAACTTCGCCGGCGGCACGGGATCGCTCACACCCAGCGAGTCGGTCGGCCAGACCACCACGACCGTCACGCCGTCGGCGAATCCGGCCCTTGTCGGGCAATCGGTGACCTTCACCGCGACGGTGGCCTCGAACCCGGCCGGTGGCGCAGCGCCCGCGGGCACGGTGCAGTTCACCGTGGACGGCAGCGCGCTCGGCGGCTCGGTGGCGCTCAGCGCCGGCCAGGCCACGTCCCCGCCGATCAGCTGGCCGAACACCGGGACTCACAATGTCGTGGCCACGTACACACCCGACGCCAGCGGCACGTACACCGGCAGCTTCAACACGACGCCATACGTCGAGACGGTCGGCCAGGTCCGCCCGACCATGAGCGTCACGCTGGTGCCCAATCCCGCTGTGTATGGACAGCCGACGAGCTTCAGCGCGCACGTCGTCGTGCCACAGCCCGCCGTCGGCACGCCGACCGGCACGGTCACCTTCGTACTCGACGGCAACCCCTCCGCCGTCATCGGCGTGAATCCCACGCCCGGCGGCGGGATCGCCACCTGGACGCTCGGCGCGGGCATCACCGCGAAGGGCAACCACACCATCACCGCGACGTACAACGGCGACGCCAACTTCCTGCCCAACACGTCACCGGCGGTGAACTTCCCGGTGAACTTCCCCCCGAGCGGGTACTTCATCGCCTTCGACGACGGCTACGTCACCCCCTTCGGCTCCGCGGTCAAGCGCGGTGACCTGGGCGGCGCGCCGCTCAACGCGCCCATCGTCGGCATCGCCACCACCAAGTTCGGCGCGGGCTACTGGCTCGCCGCCAGCGACGGTGGCATCTTCTCGTTCGGGAACGCGGCATTCCACGGCTCGATGGGCGCGGTGCGGCTGAACCAGCCCATCGTCGGCATCGCCGGCCTTCCGGACGGCAGCGGCTACTGGATGGTGGCCCGGGACGGCGGCGTCTTCTCGTTCGGCAACGCGGCATTCCACGGCTCGATGGGCGCGGTGCGGCTCAACAAGCCGGTGGTCGGCATGGCGGCGGCCCCCGACGGAAACGGTTACTGGCTGGTCGCCAGCGACGGCGGCATCTTCTCGTTCGGCAGCGCCGCCTTCCACGGTTCGACCGGCAACCTGCGGCTCAACAAGCCGGTGGTGGGCATGACCGCAACGCCGAGCGGCAACGGCTACTGGATGGTCGCCAGCGACGGTGGCATCTTCACCTTCGGCGACGCCGGGTTCTTCGGCAGCACCGGAGCCCTTCGCCTGGCCCAGCCGATCACCGGCATGGCCCGCACCGTGGACGGCCAGGGGTACTGGATGGTCGGCCTCGACGGCGGGCTGTTCACCTTCGGCGACGGCGTCTACTACGGCAGCACCGGCCAGGACGGCGGGCCGTCGCCCAGCGCCGGCATGGCCTCGATGTCGATCTCCGGCTGAGTCCTCCGGGGGAGACGTGTGCCCGACGTGGCACCCTTGGCGCCACACCCATGCCCACCGTCCCGCTCGACCCTGACCAGCGCGCCGCCGTCGACCACCGCGAGGGTCCCTGCCTGGTGCTCGCCGGGCCCGGCAGCGGCAAGACGCGCGTCATCGTCGAGCGATTCCTCGCCCTCGTCGGCGAGGGCCTGCCGCCCGAGCGCCAGCTGGTCCTCACCTACACCGTCAAGGCCGCCGCCGAGATGCGCGACCGCGCCGAGCGCGAGCACGGCGCCTTCAACGGCGACGTGCCGCTGACCAACTTCCACTCCTTCGCGCGCCGCGTGGTGCGCGAGTGGGGCTGGCTGGTCGGCATCCCGCCCACCTTTCGCGTCCCCGACGAGGCCGAGCAGTGGCTGCACCTCGACGCCGTGCTCTCCGAGCTGCGACCGCGCACGCTGTGGAACCCGCTGCGTCCCCACGACATGATCCACGACCTGCTCCGCCTCTTCGGCGCCGCCAAGCAGGAATTGGTCACTCCTGACGCATACGCAGGATGGGCGGCACGCGCGCTGCTGCAGAGCACCGACGCCGCCGAGCGCTCCCTGCTGCAGCGCCAGGACGAGTGCGCCCGCGTCTACGCCCGCCTGCAGGATCGCTACCGCCGCCACGCCGTGCTCGACCACGACGACTGCATCCTGGTCTGCGAGACGCTGCTGCGCGAGCACGCAGCGGTGCACCGCGCCGTCGCCGAGCCGCTCGGCCAGGTGATGGTCGACGAATACCAGGACACCAACTACGCACAGGCGCGGCTGGTCGAGACGCTGGTGGCGTCACACCAGAACGTGCTCGTCGTCGCCGACGACGACCAGGCGATCTACAAGTTCCGCGGCGCGTCGCTGGCCAACCTGAATCGCTTCCGGCGCGTGTATCCCGAGCACCGCACCGTCGTCCTGCGCCGCAACTACCGCAGCACGCGGCAGGTCGTCACCACCTGCCGTGCCGTGATCGCCACCGCCGCCGAGCACTCGCGCATCGCCAAGGACCTGGAGGCGGCGCGCGGCGACGGCATGGGTGTCGAGCTGTGGGAGGCGCCCGACGAGCGCAGCGAGATGCTCGCCGTCGCCGGTGAGTGCCGCCGCCTGCTCGAATCGGGCGAGGTCTCGCGCGCCGCCGACATCGCGTTGCTCTTCCGCCAGCACGGCGACATGCGCTCGGCGATGGCGGCGATGCAGGAGGTCGGCGTGCCCTACCAGGTGCACGGCGGGCGCGGCTATTTCCAGCAACCCGAGATCAAGGACCTGCTCGCCCTGCTGTCGCTGGTCAACGACCCGCGCGATTCGCAGGCGATGCTTCGCTGTCTGCGTCTGCCCGCCTGGCGTGTCAGCGGCGTCGGCAGGCGTGCACTGGTCGAACTGTGCGAGGCCAACGACGTGCCACTGTTCAACCTCGTCGCCGACGGGGCACTCGGCACCCTGACCGACGACGACGCCGGCGCCGCAGTCCGCTGCGTGGCGGCGCTGACCGACCTCAACGGCCTGGTGACGCACGACGATGCACGGAGCATCTTCCACCGCGCCATGGAGGTCGCCGAGTACCACCGCGCCGTGCTCGAGCTGGAGAAGCCCATCGAGCGCATGCAGGCCGGTGCCAACGTCAACAAGTTCGACGAGCTGCTGGAACGCTTCACCGAGTGGACGCAGGATCACCGCCTGTCCCAGGCGCTGCAGTACCTGCAGATCCTGCGCGATTCCGGCGCGGCGGACGAGGTGGCACCGATCGAGCCCTCCGAGGACGGTGTGCTGCTGTTGACCTGCCACGCGGCGAAGGGCCTGGAATGGCCGGTGGTCGTGGTGCCGCGCTGCGTCGAGTCACGCTGGCCGGGACGCAGCGGCTTCGGTTCGCGGCTCACCCTGCCCAACGAGCTGGTGCCCGAGGAGGCTCCGCCCGGCGACGGCAGCGTCGACGAGGAACGCCGGCTCTTCTACGTCGCGGCCACGCGTGCGCGCGATCGTCTGGTGTTCACGCGTGCCGGCCGGTACCCGCGCTCCTTCTCGGACGAGCGGCTCACGCCCTTTCTCGCCGCCATCACCAACGTCGAGGCGCAGCCCGTGGCGCGTCCCGTCGAGTACGCGTGGCAGCCGATGCGCCGTCGCGGTCGCGCCGCGGGGACCGCCGAGCCGGGCAAGAGAGCCTGGAGCGTGAGCTCGCTGCGCGACTTCAAGGCGTGCCCGCGGCGCTTCCAGTATCGCGAGGTCTACCAGATGCCGACGCGCAGCTCGGTGCACGGTTGGTACGGCGAGATGATGCACCGCACCCTGCAACTCGCGGGAAAGCGGCGCCTCGCCGGTGCGGAGGTGGATGCCGCTGCGCTGTGCGAGATCTGGAACGACGTCTACGAGAACACGCCCGGACCGAAGGGCGCGCATCCCGAGCTGCGCCAGTACGGCGAGGAACAGCTGCGCCACTACGCGCAGACGCCGGCCTGGATCGACGCCGGCATCACCGCGGTCGAGGACAAGTTCGTGCTCTCACTCGACACCGCCGCATCGCTGACCGGCCGCTTCGACCGCCTCGACGACGGCGTGCCCCCGACCGTCGTCGACTACAAGACCGGTCCCCCGCGCGACGAGGCAGCGCTCCGCAGCGACCTCCAGGTGCGCGCCTACGCCGTCGCGCTGGCCCGCCGCGCCGAGGTCGACTCTGTCGCCGTCGAACTCCACCACCTGCAGACCGGCGAATCCACCCGCATGGTCTTCGGCGCCAAGGACCTGCAGCGCTTCACCAATCACCTGTCGGTCAGCACCGCCGAACTCGCTCGCGCCTGGCGCGAGGGTGACTTCCCCCCCCGCCCCTCCGCCTGGCAGTGCCGCCGCTGCGACTACCGCACCGTCTGCGACGAAGGCCGCGAAGCCGCAGCCCGCGGGGAGGCATGACGCTGCTTCGCCATCAGCATCGAGAGCGAGCGTAGCGACCACTCCCCCTTAACGACCAAGGAGCGGCGACCACGAGGGTGCCGCTCCCCGGTTGGAGGGGAAGAACGAGGTTCAGGCGGCGGAGTTGTACCGCCAGGTCGGCGCCAGCGGCGATCCGACCAGCTCGACGTCGTCGGGCAGTTCGGTGCGCCACGGGAGCATGAGGTCGAAGACCACCTCCTGGATGGTCCAGAGACCGTCCATGGTGTCGGTGATCTTGGGGCGGGGCCGGGCGCAGACGTCCCGGACCAGCTCGGTTGCCGGAGCGTTGCCGGTCAGGAGGACACAGCGCCGGGCGACGGAGAAAACCCGTCCGGCGACCTCGGCGAGGTCGGGCGGGCACTCCTTGAAGCCCTGGAGGTGTGCTTCCTCGCAGGCCTCGATGACGGTGTCAACCCTCTCGATCAAGCGCCGCAGCCGGGTCCGCTCCGCCAACTCCCGACGGTGACGGCGACGAGCATCGTGCACCGCGTCGGTCGCGTTCGCGATCAGCAATTTGGCTTCTCCCACACTTTCAGTCGGCGCTCGCACGGTCGCCGCTCGGTGGCAGCCTAAATCTCCTGGTCATTGACATCAATAGCGATTTTAGTATCGAATCAATGCATGGATCGCATCAATGGCGAGGGGTTGAGGGTATTTCTGGCCGTTGCCCGCCTCGGCCACCTCGGCCGCGCCTCCGAATCGTTGCACCAGGACCAGTCCACTGTGTCCCGAAAAATCGCCAGGATGGAGCAGGCGCTGGGGGTGCCGCTCTTCGAGCGCGTCGGGCGAAGCATCCGGCTCACCCCGGCCGGTGAGCGCTTCATCCCCCGGGCCGAGCGGCTGCTCCACGACCTCCGCGAGGCGGTCGCCGACGCCGCCGGGGCCGCCTCGCCGGAGAGTGGCGAGGTGCGCATCCGCTTCCTCCACACCGTCGGCGCGCGCTGGCTGCCCGAGCGCATGGCCCGCTTCCTGGAGGACCACCCCGGCATCCGCTTCACCCTCCGCGAGGGTGTCGCCACCGAGGTGGTCGGCGGCGTGCTCGACGGGGACTTCGACCTCGGCATCCTGGGCCCGCCGCCCACCGGCGCCAAGGACCTGGAGATCGTGCCGCTCTTCCGGGAGCGCGTCGCCGTGGTGGTGCCTGTGCACCACGCCCTGGTGGGGCGCACCTCCTGTTCGCTGCACGACCTCGCCGACGAGCCCCTCATCCTCCCCCGCTCCCGGGGCGGCCTGCGCAAGGTCGTCGACGACGCCTTCGCGCGCGAGGGCATCACCGAGCGCGTCGCCTACGAGGGGGACGACTTCACCATCATCCAGGGCCTGGTCGAGGCCGGACTGGGGGTGACCCTGATGCCCATGCCGCTGCCGGTGCCCAGCACCAAGGTGGCGGTCATCCCCCTGCGCCAGCCGGCCATCGCGCGGACCATGGCGCTCTGCTACGACCGCCGCCGCACCCTGCCGCCCGCGGCGGCGGCCTTCGCCCGCCACCTCACCCAGACCATCGTCGAACCCTTCGATCCGCCGGTCGGGGCGGAGCCGCCCGGCACCAGCGCCGCCAGCCTCTAGACTGCCGTCATGGAAATCGTCCTCGCCATCGTCGCCGTGGTGCTGCTCGCCGTTGCCGCGGCCGCCGCCGCGAGAGGGATGCGCGCCGCTCGCACCGCGCGCCGTTCGGGCGGTGACGCCCCGGGCCTGCCGTCCTCCGAGCGCAGCGCGATGGCCCAGGCCAGGGCCGCCGCCGCCGAGCGCGTCGCCCAGGCCCGCCAGGACGCGGTGGCCGCCCGCGAGGCCGCCCTGGAGGAGCTCAACGCCCGCCGGGCCGACCTCGACGCAGCGCAGGCCCGCCTCGACGGCCGCGAGCGCGAACATCGCGAGCGCCGCACCGCCGTCGACGAGCGTCGCGACACCGTCAGCGCCGCGCGCGACACCCTGGAGGCCGAGCGCGCCTCCCTCGCCGAGCAGAGCGCCGAGATCGTCGCCAAGCTCGAGGCCATCGCCGCGCTCGACCGCGAGGCCGCCTCGCAGGCCGTGCTCGACCGCGTCGAGGCGGAGCTCACCTCCGACCACTCCGGCCGGGTGAGCCGCACCGTCGCCACCCGCGTCGGCGAGCTGGTGCCCAGCGCCAAGGAGCTGATCGTCCACACCATCCAGCGCCAGGACCGCTCCCACATCGACAGCGCGCCGCGCACCGGCCCCATCGCGCTCGAAGGACTCTCCGAGGAGTCGCGGACCAAGCTGCTCGACGCCCTGAGCACCGTCGCCGGCGAGACCGGCGCCGAGCTGGGCATCGACGCCGAGCGCAACCAGGCGACGCTGCGGTCGCTCGACCCCATCGGCCGCGAGGTGGCCCGGCAGGCGTCGCTGGAGGTGCTGGAGCGGCGCCTGCGCGCCGAGGAGGTCCCCCCGGTGCTGCTGCAGACGCGCACCGGCCTCACCCGCAAGATCACCGAGCTGGGCGAGCGCGCCCTGTGGGAGATGAGCATGGCCGGCCGGCCCGAGCTGGCCGAGCTGCTCGGCACCCTGCACTACCGCTTCTCCTACGGGCAGAACGCGCTGCTCCACTGCGAGGAGACCGGCTACCTCTGCGCCGTGCTCGCCGCCGAGCTGCGCATGGATCCCGCCGACGCGCGCGCCGCAGGGCTGCTGCACGACATCGGCAAGGCCGTCGACCACGACGTCGAGGGCTCGCACGCCATCATCGGCGGCGAGCTGCTGTCGCTGCTGGGCACCGAGTCCGGCATCGTGCACGCCGTCAAGGCGCACCACTTCGACGAGGAGCCGTCGACCGACCTGGCCATGCTCACCATCTGCGCCGACGCCATCTCCGCGTCTCGCCCCGGCGCGCGCCGCGACACGCTGACCACGTACCTGCAGCGTCTCGAACAGCTGCAGTCGATCGCGACGCGGCACAACGGTGTCGAGCGCGCATTCCCGATGCAGGCAGGGCGCGAGGTGCGCATCTCGGTGCGTCCGGAACAGGTTCCCGACGAGGTCGTGCCCGGGCTGTGCGCGGAGATCGCCCGCGAGATCGAGGCGGAGATGACCTACCCCGGCATGATCAAGGTGACGGTCATCCGCGAGACCAGCGCCACCGCCACGGCGTCGTAGCCCTCTCGCGTATTCCGCGCTGATGCGCATTCCCATCCCGACCCGCAGCCAGCTGGCGGACCTCATGGCGCGGCCGCTGCCCTTCAGCGGACGGCCGCTGCCGCTGCACGACGCATCGCCCGACCCCGGGTTGTTCGGACCCGACTCGGTGACCTGGCGCGTGATGCACGAACCGCTGCTCATCCTCGGCGGTGGGCGCGCGCTCCTGATGCAGGCGGCCAATCCCCTTGTGGCGCAAGGAGCGATCGACTTCAGCGCCTACGCGGCGGATCCCTTCGGGCGGCTGATGCGCACCATTCACTGGGTGACCATGGTCACCTACGGGACGCGCGCCGAGGCCGTGGCGGCGTCGGACGTGGTGAACCGCATGCACCACCGTGTGGTGGGCGCGCTGCCCGACGCTCATGCCACGCGGCGCACCAAGCCGGGCACGGCATACACGGCGCTCGACGGTGAGCTGCTGCGCTGGGTGCACGCGTCGTTCGTCGACACCATGCTGGTCAGCCACGACGCGTTCGTCGGCGGGCTCACCGAGGACGACCGCGACGGCTTCGTGCGCGAGTGGCACGCCGTCGCCGAGCTGATGCACGTGCCCAAGCGCCTGCTGTGGCGTTCTCATCGTGAGCTGCGTGCCTATGTCGACAGCGCGGTGTCGCGCGGAGTCGCCATGCCCGGCGCGGGCTCGCGCCTGGTGTCGCAGATGGTGCTGCGGCCGCCGCTCGGCAACGCGTGGCTGCGTCCGGGATGGGAGCTGGTTGCCTTCACGACCGTGGGTTTGCTGCCCGCACCGGTGCGACGCGCCTACGGCATCGTCTGGACGCCCGCGCACACCGCGGCGCACCGTGCGCTGTGCTTGACGCTGCGCCGCACCCACGGGCTGCTGCCGCACCGGCTCCAGGTCTCGCCGCTGCACGAGCTGGCGATGGCGCGCGCCGCCGGTCATTGGCCCGCAGCCGACGCCGTCGCCTGAGGGCTGCTAGGCTAGCCGGCGTCGCACCTCAGGAAGGGTTGTATCGATGCTGTCGGAAGTCCTCGTCCTCGTCATCGGCGGCTTCGTCGCGCTCTGGGTCGTTGCCATTGTCGACCTGGTCAGGGCGACGGAGATGGAGCCCATCGGACGGCTCATCCTGGCTGCCGTGCTGATCTTCGTGGCGCCCATCGGCGTGCTGGTCTGGATCGGCGTGCGCGGCGGCCGTGCGGGCGTCCTGGCTGTCACCGCGATGACCGCCGTTGCCCTGGCCGTGGCCATCGGCGTCGCCGGCGGCTCGCACCCGTCCGTGCAGACCGAGAGCGCGGGGGCAGGGGCCAACATGAGCGTCCCAGCTCCCGTCCCCCAGCAGCCCAACGGGCCCTAGCCGGCGACGCCCTCCAGCATCGCGGCGGCACTGCCCTCGGGGTCCTCGTGCCAGAACAGGTGGCCGAGCGCATCGAAGATGTGCAGGCGTGCACCGGGAATGCGCTGTGCCAGCAAGTCGCCGTTGCCGGGTGGCATGACGTAGTCCTCCCCACCGTGCAGGACGAGTGCGGGCGCCGTGATCTCGGGCAGCCGGTCCCACGTGTCGTGATGCCGCACCGCTTCGTACTGCGCGCTGAAGGCACGCGCGCGCACGGGATGTCGGGCCCGCTGCTCGATCTCGCCCTCGATGAACGCCTGGTGCCTGCGCTGGAAATCGTGCGAGTACATCACCGTGCAGGCGAGCCGGTACGCTTCGGCGGGCGTCCTGGCGCCCTTGCCGAGCAGCGCGCGCGTCGCGTCGCGATCCGCGGGAACCGCGTGTTCCTTGCCTGGGCTGGTGCAGGCGAGGATCAGCGCACCGACGCGCTGGGGATGCTCGATGGCGACGTGCTGCGCCACCATGCCGCCCATCGACGCACCGAACACGGTCGCGGTGTCCTCGCTCGCCGCGTCGAGGACCGACACGGCATCGCGTGCCAGCTGCTCCATCGTGTACGGCCCCTCGGTGATGTCCGAATCGCCGACGCCGCGCGGGTCGAAGACGATCACGCGGTGCCGCTCGGCGAGCATCGGCACCACCGTCTGGTACACGCGACGCGTCGACCCGAGCCCGGGGATCATCAGCAGCGCCGGCCCCTGTCCGTGCGCGGTCGCCGCCAGGGTGATGCCGTCGGCGGCGCGCGCGGGAATGTGCTCGACGGTCACCACGTCGCGTGATGCTACGCGAGACTGTCCCTACCACAACGCTGTATCAACGGGAAGCGCGGTATGCGAGACTCCGGCGGTGCCTCGCTTCTTCGTGCCCGCGCGTGACGTGGAGGCGGGGCGTGCCGTGATCCGGGGGGACGACGCGGCCCACCTGGCCAGGTCGCTGCGGGCGGAGCCGGGCGAGCGCGTCGTGGTCGCGGACGACGCGGGGCGGGAGCACGGCGTGCGGCTGGAGAGCGTCAGCGCGGAGCTGGTCGAGGGCGTGGTCGAGTGCTCGCGGGCGGCCACCGGGGAGCCGCGGCTCGAGGTGCACGTGGTGCAGGCGATCGCCAAGGACGGGATGGACGAGCTGGTCGAGGCGCTCGCCGAGGTCGGGGCGGCGGCGATCTGGCCGGTGGTGACCCGGCGCACCGTGGTGCGATTGGACGAGCGGCGCGCGGAGCACCGCGTCGAGCGCTGGAACGCCATCGCGCGTGCCGCCGCCGGGCTGGCGGGGCGGGCGCGGCCACCGGCGGTGCATGCGGTGCGGGGCCTGGACGAGGTTGCCGCGGCGCTGCCGGAGGGGACGCGGCTGGTCGCCTGTGCGACGGGCGCGGGCGTGCCCCTGGCCGGCGTCGCCGGCGATGAGGGTGAGCAGGTCGGCCCCATTGCGGTCGTGATCGGGCCCGAGGGCGGCCTCGACGCCGACGAGGTGCGAGCGCTGCGGGCGGCGGGCGCCGTCATCGCGCATCTCGGACCGCGCGTGCTGCGTGCCCGGCTGGCCGGGGTCATCGCGGTGTCGACTCTGCTTGGCGCTGCGGGCGATCTCGACGCACCGGTCGCGGGATGGCCAGCAGACGAGGCGGCTGCCCGATGACCCGGGTTGCGCTGACCGCGCTGGGCTGCAAGGTCAACTTCGCCGAGATGGCCGAGCTCGCCGGGCAGCTCGGCGCCGCCGGGCTCGACGTGGTCGGCGAGGACGAGCCCGCCGACGTGCGTGTGCTCAACTCCTGCACGGTGACCCTGCAGGCCGACGCCACCACGCGGCAGCGCCTGGCCCGGCTGCGCCGCGACGACCCGCAGGTCCACCTCGTCCTCACCGGCTGCAGCGTCGACGCCAATCCCGGCCGGTACACCGGCGGCGTCGACGCTGTGTTCGCCAACCCCGACAAGCCGTCGATTGCTGCCTACATCGTCCAGAACTTCGGCAGCGCCACCAGCACCAGCACCCGCGGGGCGGCACCCCGACGCTCCCGCGCATTCCTCAAGGTGCAGGACGGCTGCGACCACCGCTGCACCTACTGCATCGTGTGGCGCGCACGCGGCGGCCACTCGCGCAGCCTCGCGCCCGACGACGTGCTGCGCAGGGCCGACGACGCGCTGCAGCAGGGCCACCGCGAGCTGGTGCTGACCGGCGTCGACCTCGGCTCCTACGGCAAGGAGCACGGCACCACGCTGGCCGCACTGCTCCGCAGGCTGCTCGACCGCATCGGCGACGCGCGCGTGCGCCTCAGCAGCGTCAACGCCAACGACGTCACCGCCGAGCTGGCCGAGCTCAACGCGCATCCACGGCTCTGCCCCCACTGGCACATGCCGCTGCAGAGCGCGAGCGACGACACGCTGAAGCGCATGCATCGCGGCCACCGCGTCGCCCAGTACCGCAGGGTGGTGCGGGCCCTGCGCGACGCCGACCCGCGCACCGAGCTGACCACCGACCTGATGGTCGCCTTCCCCGGCGAGACCGAGGACGACCACCGCCGCACCGTGGACTACGTCGCGGAGGCGCAGTTCCTGCACTGCCACGTCTTCCGCTGGTCGCCGCGGCCCGACACGCCCGCGGCCACACTCGACGGCCGCGTCGCCGACGCGGTCGCCCGCCGCCGCAGCGCCGAGGTTCGTCGCGCCGCCGCGCACGCGGCGCAGGCGCGACGCGAGCACGCGGTCGGCGCCCGAGCCGAGGTCGTCTGGGAACGCGTCGAGGCCGGCGAAGCGCGCGGCCTCACCGACACCTGGCACACCGTCACCGCCACGCCGGGCACCGCCAGCCGTCCCGGTGGCCTGCAGCGCGTCCGCCTCGACGCTGTCACCAGCGACGGCCTGCGCGCTACCCTCCTCGACTCATGAGCGTCACGGACTGCATCTTCTGCGGCATCGTCGCGGGCAGCATCCCGGCCACCCTGGTCCACCGCGACGAGGACGTTGTCGCCTTCCGTGACCTGAACCCGCAGGCGCCGGTGCACGTGCTCGTCATTCCCACCCAGCACGTCACCTCGGCGGCGGAGCTCACCCCTGCACACGACCGCATCTGGGCCCGCCTGCTCCACGTCGCGCAGCAGATCGCCGAGGACGAGGGCCTCGACGCCGGCGGCTACCGACTTGTGGTCAACGTCGGCCGCAACGGTGGACAGACGGTGGAACACCTGCACGTCCACCTGCTCGGTGGGCGTCAGATGACCTGGCCGCCCGGCTGACTCGCGGCGAGCGGAAGGCAACAAACGCGTCAACCCCCTTGCCAGGAACGCGTTTCTCAGGCAGGATTGGCCTCCCCCCAACCGTCCTTGACGTCGCGCCACTGCGTCACCCCCACCGCCGAGGACCCTGCATGCCACGCATCCTGGTCGCCGAAGACGACCCCCTGGTCTGCCGTTACCTGCTGCGCTGCCTGCAGCTGGGTGGCTTCGACGCCGTGCCCGCCGAGGACGGCGTGGAGGCCGTCGCCATGCTGAGCAGCGGAAGCTGGGACGTCGTCGTCACCGACTACGCCATGCCGCGCGCCAACGGCCTCGAGGTGATCGCCGCGGCGCGGCGACTCGACCCCACCCTGCCCTGCGTCGTGGTCACCGCGATGCGCGACCTGGAGCTGGCCATGAGGGCGATGGCCGAGGGTGCGGTGGGCTTCATTCCCAAGCCGTTCAAGCCCGATCACCTGCTCATCGTGGTGCGCAGCGCATTGGAGCGGCACCGGCTCGCCGCCGAGGCGACGCGCATGCGCCTACTCGGGCCGATGCTCGAGAAGTTTGCCATGATCCTGGCCAATACTGTGGAGGCCAAGGACCTCTCGACCCACCTGCACTGCGAGCGCCTGGTCGACTATGCCGACGGGCTGGCGTCACGCCTCGGCCTGCCCACCACGCAGCGCGAGACGCTGCGACTCGGCGCGTGCCTGCACGACATCGGCAAGATCGGCGTCCCCGACGTGCTGCTGCAGAAGGCGCACGGGCTCGACGAGGAGGAATGGGTGGTGCTGCGGCGCCACGCCGAGATCGGCGCCGCCATCCTCGCGGACGTCGACGGCTGGGCGGAGGTGCGCCGCATCGTCCGGCATCACCACGAGCGCTTCGACGGCGCCGGCTATCCCGACCGGCTGAGCGGCGGGGCGATTCCGCTGGGCGCGCGCATCGTCGGCGTCATCGACGCCTTCGACGTCATGTGCGCGGGACGGCCGTACTCCGCGCCGCGGGCGCCGGACGAGGCGATCGCCGAGCTGATCCGGCAGCGCGGGGCGCAGTTCGACCCGGACGTGGTGGACGCCTTCCTGCACGTCGTCGAGGCGTCG
Source organism: Candidatus Dormiibacterota bacterium (assembly GCA_035995545.1). GTDB lineage: Bacteria > Chloroflexota > Dormibacteria > Aeolococcales > Aeolococcaceae > DASRDZ01. The sequence continues at coordinate 66,552 of DASYKI010000011.1, read as the reverse complement.
GCGCCCGAGGTGCAGTTGATCGGGCACGACAGCAAGCAGGGCGCCGCGCTGCCGTCGGCGTGACGGCGGGGGCGCCTTCGTAGACTGAGGCGGATGCTCGCCTCGACGTCTCGCCGTGCCGGGTTGGCGGTGGCATTGCTGCTGGCCATCGGGGGTGGGGTCGCGGCGGGGTGGAACGTCGATCCCCCGCGGACCGCAGGGAGCGGCACGCCGGCCCCGTCAGCCACGGCGGCGCCGGCACCGACGGCCACAGTGCACGCACAGCCCACCAGGACGGCGCAGCTGCGCGTCGGGCTCTACGGGGACGGGCTGCTCGACGGGCTCGGGCTGCCGGATGCGCAGAGCCTGCCGGCGCTGCTCACGGCGGCGCGGCCGGACGTGCTGGTGGTCGACCTCGGTCTCGGGCACGAGAGCAGCGACAAGATGCTGACGCGCGTTCGCGACGCCACGGAGGCCCACCTCGACGTCGTGGTGATCTGGGCGGGGTCGTACGACGCTGCCGGTGGGGTGTCGGCGCAGCAGTACGCGAGCAACGTCGGGGCGCTGCTCGACGACTTCAAGGGCACCCGGGTGGTGCTGCTGCCGCCGATCGCGCTGCGCGGCGGCGGTGCTGGCGTGGGGCCGTATCGGGCCGCGCTGCAGGGAGTGGCGCAGCAGCGCGGCGTGGCGGTGACGGCGGTCGACGGCGCTCTGGCAGGTGCCGACTGGCAGGACGGTGGGCAGGACCTTGGGCCGAAGGCGGATGCGGCACTGGCGGCGTTGCTGCGGGGACTGCTGCCGTGAGGGCACGCCGCGTGGGTGCCGCGGTGGCCGCGGTGATGGTGGCCGTGGTCGCCGGAGGGTTGGGCGGCTGGGGGCTGCACCATGTGACCGGGGCGGGCTCCGCGCGGCCGGGGAGCAGCGGGGGCACGGGGACGCCGAATGTGCAGCCGCAGAATCCGCAGACGTTGCCGGCCGTGCCCCAGAGACGGCGCGTCGTCCTGGCTGGAGATTCGCTGCTCTATGGCTCGGGCCTGGAGCCGCCGCAGGACCTGCCCAGCGCGCTGGCCGCGCTGCGTCCGGAGCTCGACGTCATCGACACCGCCGTGGGCGGCAGCGGGAGCGCCGACGTCCTCTCCCGCACCCGCCAGCTGCGCCTGCTCCACGCCGACGAGGCGGTGCTCTGGATCGGCGGCCAGGATGCCGACGACAAGGTCCCCCTGGCCGCCTACAGGGCCAACCTGGAGCAGATCATCGCGGCACTCAGCCCGGCGCGCATCGTGCTGGTCACCCCGGTCGCGGACTACGCGACCAGCCCCAGCGGCTTCGCACCCTACGCCGCGGCCGTCCGCGACATCGCGGCCGCCCAGCACCTCCAGCTCGTCGACCTGGGCAGCCTGCCCCGCGGCCAGTACCAGGCCGACGGGCAGCACCTCGACGCCGCCACCGACGCCGCCGTGGCGCGGCAGATCAGCGCCGCGCTCTAGCGCCCAGGCCGGTTCAGCGCCGCCGCAGCGTCGCCGCGACCCGGGCGAGCCCCGCCCGCGCCCGGTTGCCGGCCGTGGTGGTCTGCGCCCCGCGGATCGCGCTCCCGGTGCGGCGCAGCGCCCCGGCGCGAACCCGCGAGAGCGCACCGGGTGCGGTGGCCTCCAGGGTCATCGTCGTGGTGTGGTCCTTGCTCCAGTGCCGCCCCATCGCCACGGTGAGCTGCTCGACCGACTCGTGGCCGTCGCCGCAGCAGTGCTCGATGATCATCTGGCTGAGCACGTGCGACGGGCTCTTCTCCGAGAACTCCGGGTCGAAGGCGTAGTTGTACGGGGTGTAGCGGCGCCCGTCGTCGAAGCCGATCTGGCTGGCCAGCACCCGGTCGCCGCCGAGCAGGCGGTACACGACCATGCCAGGCTCCTCCGCGGCGAGATGGCGGTACATCTGCGCCTCGCCGGGCAGCAGGCCGGGCTTGCCGCGCGCCGTCCAGCGCCGCTCGAACAGCTCGGTGAACTCGGCGACCGCCGCGCCCAGGCCGCCGCCCGGGGACGACACTACGTCGAGCCGGAGCTCGGCGCCCACCGCGCGGGTGAGCTCGTTGGGCTTGTAGCGGGTGTCCTGGCGCTGGCGCTTGCTCAGCGAGGCGCGGTACTCCTCCCAGCTCTGCCGGGTGTCGACCCGCAAGCGCTGGAAGGGCTGCTCGCGCGGTTGCCAGCCGGCAGCCCACTCCCCCACCCGCTGGGCCAGCGCGCTGCCGGCGGGGACGCAGGTGAAGCGCAGCGCGTCCCAGGCGACCTCGCGCGCGGCCAGCCAGCCGCGCAGTGCCTCCACCGCGTACAGCTCGTGCCCCGGCTCGACGAGCAGCTCGTTGACGTACTTGAAGCCCAGGCCGTGCGGGTTGCGCACCCAGATGTGCCAGTCGGCCGGAGCGCCGCCGAGCATCTCCAGCACGCGGGTGCCCAGGCCGGGCACGCGCGTGAGCATCAGGGGCAGCAGCCCTACGGTCTCACCGCCGTCACCGGCGATCTCGACCAGCACCGCCTCGCGCCGCCGCCCGTAGGTGGCCCACCATGCCCGCGCCCAGCCCGGGGTGCTGAAGGCGCTGGCGTCCGGCACGCGACGGAGGAGGTCAGCCCACAGCGGGGTGAGGCGGTCGATGGCGTCGTCGCCACGGTGGGTGCGGACGTGCCACGGCGCGCTGGTGACGGCATCGCGCAGCGGCACCGAGGCCCCCTGCCCGAACTGGTGCACCGCGGGATTATCCAATGCGAATCGCTCCGGTGGCACCATCGCCGCGCATCTGCTGCCGGCGCGGCATCCTATGCGCGCATCAGCGACGAGTACACCGACAGCGACGCGGAGCTGCCGAACAGGGTGCCCTCGTCGAGCCACATCAGCCCGGCAAGTCCCCAGGCGCGAGCGCGCTGGACGATCGTCTGCATGACGCCCGGCGGGTCGCCCGCCGTGGCGTTCTCGCCCACCGTCACCAGTCCTCGGGCGGCGCCGAGGGTGGCCAGGTAGTGGGCGGGAGCCATGGTGTTGGCGCTGCCGCCGTCATCTCCGCGCTCCATCCAGGAGTTGTAGAGCTGCACCTTGGGGTCGTGGATGGCGTCGACCTGGCGCTGCCAGTCGAGCCCCATCTCCAGGGTGCCCCAGCTGGCCGCGGGGGTCGAGCCGTCGAGGTTGCGCGCGACGGCGGCGGCGAGGTCGCCGGGGCGCAGGCCCCAGGAGGGCTTGAGCAGCTGCAGCGTCGCCGAGGGGAAGCGCGACCGGTAGGTGCCGATCAGCCACGTCTGGAAGTCGGTGAGCGACTGCATGTACCAGTTGGCGAAGGCCGACGCCTGCGCGGCGCCGGGCTGCCCCGGCCGCCAGCCGGGCACCGGCGTCTGCGCCTGGGCGGCGCCGTCGAAGCCCCAGTAGACGTTGCTGTGGCCGTTGTACTGCTGGTGCGGGTAGCGCAGCTCGTTCTGCAGCAGGCCGCCGGCGCGCACCGCGTAGAAGCCGTCGCCGAGATCGGCGGCGACGCGCGCCACGTACGCGGACTCCGCGTTGCGGACAGCATTGTCCCAAACGGCGTTGGGGACGTCCTCGCTGAGCGAGCCGTGCCAGACGTCGCCGAACTGGTCGACGAAGCGCGTGGTGGGGCTGACGTCGAAGACCCACGCGGGCGGGTACTGCATGCCCACGTCGAGCACCACGCTGAGGCCCGCGTTGCGCAATGCCTGCATGCGGCCGCGCATCTGCGCGGCGTAGCCGGCGTCGAACTGGTTGGGGGCGGGCTCGTACCGGCTCCAGTTGAGCTCCAGCGCGGCGACGGTGATGCCGGCGCCGCGCTCCTGTGCGGCGTGCGCCTCGGTGGCCTGGAGGACACCGAACCACAGCCCGCCGCCGGGCGGAGCGGTGGGCGCCGCCGTGGGAGGAGGCGGCGGTGCGGTGGGAGCCGCGGTCGGCGCCGGGGTGGGCACGGCGGTGGGATCGGGCGTGGGGACCGGGGTCGCCTCGCCGCCATGCAGGCTCGGGTCGTTGATCGCGCCGCGCACGCCGGCGGCGCTGGCGGTCAGTGCGGCGGGCTGGAACGATGTGGCCGCGGCCGGTGCCTTGGCGGTCGGCCGGACGACGACGGTTCCGGTCGCGAGGACGGCGCCGGTCAGGATGACGGCGGTCCAGATGCGCTCGTGGGGCACGACGAACTCCTTCGTCGTCGGCCCCGCTGCTAACTCCTTCGGTAACCCGGCTGTCTGCGAACAGATCCGCGGCTTTGCGTCGCCTCCTCGCGGAGGTTTTGCCTTTGTCGGGAGCCGACGTCCTCACCCTATCGGGAGTCGGTCGCCCCCGGAGAGGAATGGACGGTCACCAGCCACTTTCGCGATGGGCTGGTGACCGCCGTCACATCGACACAACCGGACCGCCACAACGGCGATCTGTTCGGTGCGTTCAGGCGGCGAGCCCGACCACCGGTCGGGCCAGGGGCATGGTCGCCGCGCTGCCCGCGAAGGCCGCATCGCCGAAGCAGTAGACGCCACCTCTGGCAGAAACGAGCCGGTAGCCGTGGCCGGTCAGGCTCGCCGACATGCCCACCACCGGGCTGTCCAGGCCCATGTTGCCGGTGCTGCCGTAGAAGGCGGCGTCGCCGAAGCTGAAGATGCCGCCGTCGGAGGCCACCATCCAGTAGCCGCGCCCGCTGGGGGTGGGCTGCATGGCGATGATCGGACGGTTGAGGTGCATCGCCCCGGTGCTGCCGTAGAAGGCGGCGTCGCCGAAGCTGAAGATGCCACCGTCCGAGGCCACCAGCCAGTAGCCGTGGCCGCCGGGCGTCGGGGCCATGCCCACCACGGGCTGGTTGAGCCGCATGTTGCCGGTGCTGCCGTAGAAGGCGGCGTCGCCGAAGCTGAAGATGCCGCCGTCGCGGGCCACCAGCCAGTAGCCGTTGCCGCTCGGGGTGGCCGCCATGCCCACCACCGGCTGGTTGAGGCGCAGGTTGCCGGTGCTGCCGCGGAAGGCGGCGTTGCCGAAGCTGAAGATGCCGCCGTCGGAGGCGAGCAGCCAGTAGCCGCCGCGGTTGGCCGTGGCCGACATGCCGATGATCGGGGCGTTCAGGCGCATCGCCCCGGTGCTGCCGAAGAAGCCGGCGCCGCCGTAGGAGAAGATGCCGCCGTCGGAGGCGACCAGCCAGTAGGCGGAGCCGCCGCCGCCGCCACCGCCGACCGGCGACCCGGGCAGCGAGGTCACCGCGTTGCCGGGCCCGGCGGGCACCGGTGCCGAGGTGCCCCCCGCGTTGATGAACACCGCGTAGGTGGCCAGGTTGGCGGGGTTGGCGTACAGCGAACCCTCGTCGAGCCACATCAGGCCGGCCAGGCCCCAGTCGCGGGCGTGCTGCACGACGGCCTGCATTGTGGTGACGTCGTCGCCCGAGCTCGCGTTCTCCCCGGCGACGGGGAAGCCGCGCTGCGCACCCAGCGTCGCCAGGTAGTGCGACGGGGCCATCGAGCCGGCGGTCTGGCCGTCGTCGCCGCGCTCCATCCAGGTGCCGTAGAGCATGGCGTGGGCGTCGCTGATGGCGTTGACCTGGCGGGTCCAGTCGAGACCCTCGGCCAGGGTGCCCCAGCCGGCGGGCGGCGTCGAGCCGTCGAGGTTTCGGGCGACGGCGGCGTCGAGCTCACCGGGGCGGATCCCCCAGGAGGGCATCAGCACCTCGATCCACGGCGAGGCGAAGTGGGATCGGTAGGTGCCCACCAGCCAGCTCATGAAGTCGGTGATCGACTGCATGTACCAGTTGGCGAAGCTGGAGGCCTGCGAGGTTCCGGCCTGGCCGGGCTTCCAGCCGGGAACCGGCGACTGCGCCTGGGCGGCGCCGTCGAAGGCCCAGTAGGAGTTGGTGTGGCCGTTGTAGCCGGCCGGCGGGTAGCGCAGCTCGTCCTGGAGCAGGCCGCCGGAGCGCACCGCGTAGAACACGTCGCCGAAGTCGACGGCGACCTGGGCGATGTACTGCGCCTCGTAGTTGCGCACGGTGCTGTCGAACACCGCGTTGGGCACGTCCTCGCTGAGGTTGCCGTGCCAGACGTCGCCGTACTGGTTGACGAAGCGCGTGTTCGAGCTGACGTTGAAGATCCACGCCGGCGGGTACTGCATGCCCACGTCGAGCACGACGTTGAGGCCGGCGGAGCGCAGGCTGTTGAGGCGCTGGCGCATGCTGCTGACGTAGCTGCTGTTGACCTGGCCGGCCGCGGGCTGGTACGAGCTCCAGTTCAGGTCCAGGGTGCCGACGGTGACCCCGGCGGCGCGCTCCTCGGTGGCGTGCGCGCCCTTGGTCTGGAGGACGCCGAACCAGGGGGCTGAGGCGGCCGAGGCGACGATGGTGTGTCCTGGCGCGAGGGCGGCGACGACGGCCGCGCAGGCTCCAATGACAACGGCGAAACGGGCACGAGGCATGACGGTCTCCCGTCGGCCCCGTGATTGCTAACTCCTTCGGTGGCCCGGCGGTCTCACTGCCCACCCAATCGTCTGTGAGATCCGTGGCTTTGCGTCCCCTCCTCGCGGAGGGTTTGCCTTTGTCGGGAGCCGACGCGAGAATCCTACGTCCGCGTCGCGGTGTTCCAGACGGGTGTGATCGTCTCACGACCCCTTGTCGGATCGTCCGTCACATCGGTCCGACGAGTCGCGACACGGCGGCTGCACGGCTGACGCGTTGGGGACGAAATCCCTTGTTCTAAAAGGTCCTTTGGCGGCCGAGCAGAGGCATCAGGTCCCCCGACTGGGGGTCGGCGGCGGTGCGCAGGTAGTCGAGACCGTAGATGGCCTCGATGGTGCGCAGCAGCCCGGTGTGGGCCACCGGCGTGTCCAGCCGCGCCCCCGCCTTGACGCTCTTGGAGATGACCAGGGTGGCCACCTTGCCGCCGTGGGCGCCGCCGCAGCAGGCGGCGTTGGAGCTGCCCTCGTCCCAGGTGACGACGACGATGCCGTTCTGCGCGTACCAGCTCGACGCCAGGATCGGCGGCAGGTTGTTCGCAAGCCAGCGATCGGCACCGCCCAGCCCGCAGCCCGCCTCGGTGTTGTGCCCGTCGTCGCAGAGCGAGGGGGTGATCCACATGAACGGCGACGGGTCGCTGCCCTTGAGGTCGGCGGCGAACTGGGTGTAGGGCACGATGTTCTGGCAGGCGGTGGGGTCGGTGCGCAGGTGGTCGAAGTAGATGAAGGGGTTGTGCTTCTTGGCGTACTCGGTGGTGGTGCTCGACGGGTAGTAGGCGTCCAGCGCGCAGGGCTGCGGCATGTTCTCCATGTACGCGGTCCAGTGGATGCTCTTCTTGGCGAGCTGGTCGACCAGGGTGTCGCCGTCGGTGCTGCAGTCGGTGCAGTCGCCGGAGATGCTCATCGTCGAGCCGGCGATGAGGTCGATGTAGTTCGGCAGGCTGGGATGGGTTCTGGCGTGGTAGTCGGTGGCCAGGCCGTACTGGCCGGCCAGCTGGTTGATGTACGGCGCCGTGCCGGCGTGGCCGATGACGTCGCTGTACTCCTGGTTCTCCATGACGATGACCATCACGTGCGGCGCCGGTCCGGTCGAGCCGGTGCCCTGCACCGTGCCTCCGGGCGTGCCGCCACCCGGGGTGGAGCTGCCGCCGGAGGCGCCGCCGCCGCATGCCGTGAGAGCGGTGAGCAGGAGGACGCCACTGGCCAGTGCGAGCCGGCGCCGGGAGGGAGCGCGTCGGGTCATGCGCTGCGTACGGTACCGGGCGGGGGCCCGCGGGAGGCTGGGAATCTGCTGGGGATCCGCGCCCGGCCCCCGGGGCGCTCAGGACTGCGGAGGCAGCAGGACGCCTCGCTCGACGAGACGGCGGACGACGGCGAGCGCTCCAGGGCGCATGCCATCTGCGGGCACTGCGACCGCGGCGGCGAGGTCGTCGAGCAGGGCGGCAACGGGCGTGGCCCCGTCGCAGCGCGCGACCAGGACCTCGCCGCGCGGGTCGATGCCGCCGGGGTCGTCGATGCCGGGCTCGACGCGCACCTCGCCGGCGACGCGGACCCACTCGCCGCGCACGGCGAGCAGCTCGTGGCGCAGGCGCACCGCGTCGCTGACGCGCAGGCGGGAGTCGAGCAGGGCGGCGTCGCCGGTGCGGTCGAGCCAGTCGTGGCGGGCGAAGGCCTGGGCGACGTCCTCGCCGCTGGAGCTGCGCCAGTCGCCCTGGACGTCGCCGGTGCGGATGCGTCCCGTGGCCGTGGGATCACCGTCGGAGCGCCGGCGCATGGTGACCAGGCCGTAGTCGACGGCCTCGATGTCGCGCTCGGCGTACCAGCGCATCCACGTGTCGAAGCGGGCGGCGTACTCGGCGGGGTCGTCGCGGTCGGTCTCGATCCAGAGGGCGGCGTACTCGTCGACGGGCTCGCGGCCGCGGCGGATCACCCAGGCGTCGCAGCCGGTGTTCGCGAGCCAGCCCTGGAGGCGGTCCTGCCAGTCCTCGCCCGGGTGGACCGACCAGTTGGCCAGGAACTGGCACCAGCCGCCGGGGGCGAGGTGGCGCGGGGCGTCGATGGCGAGCTGGCGGCAGACGGCGTCGGTGTCGCGGCCGGCGCTCATGAAGAGGTGTCCCGCCGCGGGGCCGACCACGAAGGGCGGGTTGGAGACGATGGTGTCGAAGCGGTCGTCTTCGACGGGTTGGAACATGTCCCCCTCTCGGCAGTCGATGGTCGCGATGCCGTTGAGCGCCGCGTTGAAGCGGGCCATGGCCACAGCGCGCGGGTTGAGGTCGGTGGCGATCACGCGGTCGCTGTGGGCGGCGGCGAGGAGCGCTTGCAGGCCCGCGCCGGTGCCGAGGTCGAGGGTGCTTCGGGACGGTTGCCGGACGGTCATGCGGGCCAGCGTCAGGGTGCTGGGGCTGAAGCCGAGGACGTGGTCTCCGGGGGTGGCGACGTTGGGCGTCGCCGGGCCCCAGTCGGTGGCGAGGAGGAGCTCGCCGTAGCAGGCGAGCTGGACGGTGGCGCGGGCTTGGTCGGCGTCCAGGGCGAGGAGGCCGGCGGCGGACAGCCGCTCCGGCAGGCCGGGCGGGAGGGCGGCGCGGGGCACCGTCACTCCCGCGGTGAAGAGACGGACGAGTGTGTCCAGCAGGCTGCCGCCGCCGGTGCGGTGCACGACCACGGGGATGCCGCGGTGCCCGAGGGCGGTGAGGTCGGTGCCGACCAGTGTGTCGATGCCCTCGCCGGTGTAGCCGGCGCTGCGGAGGGTTTCGGCGATGCGTGCTGCGTCGCTGGGCACCAGGGTCATCGCCCGCAAGTCTGCGTGAGCGGGTGAGCGGGCTGGGCTGGGCTGGGCTGGGCTGGGCTGGGCTGGGCTGGGCCGGGCGCGCCCGCCCGCCTGTCAGGCGGTCGGGTTGCGAAAGTAATGGCCCTGGTCGAGATCCTCGATGAGCCCGGGATGGGTGGGCTGCCATCCCACCAGCTCGCGGGTCAACGCGCTGGAGACCGGGCCGCCGGACACGAGGAAGGGCGCCATCCAGGTGAAGTGCGCGGCTGCGTCGTCGGGAGAGATGGCGGCCACGGGCAGATCGAGATGCCGGGCGATCACCGCGGCGATGTCGCGGATCGGCACGCCCTCGTCCGCCACCGCGTGCAGCGTCGATCCCGCGGGACTGCTCTCCAGCGCCAGGCGGAAGAGGTGGGCGGCGTCGAGGCGATGTACGGCCGGCCAGCGGTTGGACCCGTCGCCGATGTGGCCGGAGACACCTGTCCTGCGGGCGATGTCGACCAGGGTCGCGACGAAGCCGGTGTCGCCGTCGCCGTGAACCGTCGGAGCCAGCCGCACGACCGACGAGCGGACGCCTCGGGACGCCAACGAGAGTGCCAGCTCGGCATTGCCCCGCCTGGTCTGCGCACCGCCGGGCGGCGCTCCGGGCTCGGGACCATGGCCGTCCTGCTCGGTGGCCACCCGCCCGGGCGCGAGCCCGAGCACCCCCGAGGCGATGACCAGCGGTCGATGGGAATCCGCCAGCGCCTCGCCGAAGGTCTCGATGGCCAGGCGATCGGCGTCGGTGGCGTCCTGGTAGCGCCCGGCAAAGGCGATGTCGTGCCGGAAGGCGAGGTGGATCACCCCATCCGACGCTGCCGCCGCCTCACCCAGGCGGTCGAGGTCGTCGAGGCTGCCGGCCTGCACCTCGGCCCCCGCGGCGGCCAGCGCGGCCGACGACGCATCCGAGCGGGCCAGCCCGACGACCTGGTGGCCCGCGGCGAGGAGCTCGGGGACGACGGCGGAGCCGATCCAGCCGGACGCGCCGGTGACGAAGACACGCATGACAAGACCTCCTGGTCGCCTCCGCCGCGCCGCCGGGCGGCTGATGTCAGTTGATGACATCATGGTAGCAGAGAGATGTCAGTGACTGCTGTCATGGGGTACGATCGCCGCATGGCGCGTTGGCAGCCGGACGGCCGCGGCCGGCTGGTACAGGCAGCCCTGGCCCTCTACGGGGAGCGTGGGTTCGACAACACCACCGTGGCGGAGATCGCCGCGCGCGCCGGGCTGACCGAGCGAACCTTCTTCCGGTACTTCGCCGACAAGCGGGAGGTCCTCTTCTCGGGCACCCCCGCCCTGCGGGACCTTCTCGTCGACACGGTGGCCAGGGCGCCGGACTCCGCGACCCCGCTCGACGCGGTGGGGGCCGCCCTGGAGGCCGTCGGCGCCATGCTCCAGGAGCGCCGCGAGGGTGCCCGGCAGCGGGCGGCCGTGATCGCCGCCAACACCGAGCTGCAGGAGCGCGAGCTGGTCAAGATGGCATCCCTGGCCAGGGCGTTGGCCGACGCCCTGCGCGGGCGGCGCGCCGGCGAGGCCACCGCGACGCTGACCGCAGAGGCCGGGATCGCGGTGTTCCGGGTGGCCTTCGACCGCTGGGTGGAGGGGGGCACCCAGGGGGAGCTGCCACAGCTCATCCGGGAGTCGCTCGCCGAGCTGAGAGGGGTGACCGCGGCCCGCTAGGTCCGCCGGCAGGGGCGGTGAGGCTCTCCGGGCAAGCCGACCACCTCCGGGCAAAGGGACGTCCAAGCGGCCCGGAGCCGTGCCGTCCGTAGGATCGCTGCATGGCCGGACGGCGCGTCGCTCGCACGATGCTCGGGATCGCGGCTGTCGCACTGCTCTCGGCATGCGGCTCCGCGCCCGCTCCGACCGCGACGCCCACGCCGGCGCCGACCCCCTCCCCCACCGCACAGGCGTCGGCGCGGGCGCTGATCCCGGTGGCGGGGCAGCCGCCGGTGACGGGAAAGCCCTGGTACCTGGCCATCGGGGACTCGGTGACCTTCGGCTTCACCGTCGACCCCGCGCGCCTGGGCACCAACTCGTCGTGGGCGCTGCAGCTGCAGCCGCTGCTCGCCGCCACCGGGCGAACCTGGAGCCTCTACGACACCGCCTGCGTCAGCGAGCGCACCGACACGTACTACACACGCTGCCCCGGCAGGGGGCAGACGCCGTTCCTGGCCAACACCTCACAGCACGACGCGGCCATGGCGGCGATCGCCGCGCACCGCGCCGACCTGCGCGCAGTTTTTGTCGATCTCGGCAGCAACGATCTGCTCAGCACGCTGCGGCGCAACACGCCACTGCCCGCCGCGGTGACCGCGCTGCGCAGCGCGCTGACGCGCATCGTCACCGAGCTCCAAGCCGCAGCACCCGGCGTCCCCCTGGTGCTGGCCAACTTCTACAACCCGCTGGCCAACCTCGACCCCGCGACCCAGCCGCAGATCACCGTGGTCAACATCATGGTCGCCGACCTGGCCCGCGCCACCGGCGCTCACCTAGCCGACTTTTTCTCCGCCATCGACAGCGTCAGCACCGGCGCCGACCCCCACCTCTGCGACAACGTCGACTGCGCCCACGGCGACATCCACCCCACCGTGGCGGGACAGGCCCGCCTCGCCAGGGCCGCACTGGCAGCGCTCGACGCGCGCTAGCCGCGCAGCGCGTCGCGCAGGTGGTCGAAGAACCCGCGACGCACCTCGGCAGGCTTGCCCTCCCGCCCACCGAGTGAGGCGATCTGCTCGTACAGCTCGCGCTCCCTGCCGCCGAGGTGCGCCGGCACCACCACGCGCACCACGCAGAGCTGGTCACCGCGCCGCCCGCTGCGCACATGGGGCACGCCGATGCCCTGGATCTTCAGCACCTTGCCGCTCTGCGTCCCCGCCGGCAGCTCGACGACGTGCTCACCGTCGACGGTCGGCACCGTGATGCGATCGCCCAGCACCGCCTGGGGGATGCTCACCGGCATCTCGAAGATGACGTCGACACCGCGCCGCTCCAGGTGGGCATGCGGTTTGATCCGAAAGGCCAGGTACAGGTCGCCGTTCGGCCCGCCGCGCGGCCCCGCCTCCCCCTCGCCGGCGACGCGAACCTGCATGTCCTCGTCGACACCGGCGGGGATGCTGACCTCCAGCGTCTTGCGCGCCTCGACGCGACCCTGCCCCCTGCACGTCGCACAGGGGTGCTCGACGATGCGCCCCTCGCCGTGGCAGCGCGGACACGCGGCGACGTTGACCACCTGCCCGAAGATCGACTGCACCGCGCGGCGCACCTGCCCGGAGCCGTTGCACTGCGTGCACGCCACCGGAGAGTGCCCCGGCTCGGAGCCGCTGCCCTTGCACTCCTCGCAGGTGTCGGCGCGCGGCACCTCGATGGTGCGCTTGGCCCCGTGCACGGCGTCCTCGAAGCTGATCTCAAGGTTCATGCGCAGGTCGGAGCCCTGCTGCGGGCCGGTGCGCGAGCGCCCCCCGCGCCGGCCGCCGCCACCGAAGAACATGTCGAAGAGGTCGAAGGCGGAGTCGAAGGAGAAGCCGCCGAAGTCGGGCATCTGGTCGCCGGCGTGGCCGAAGGCGTCGTAGCGCTGCCGCTTCTCGGGGTCGCTGAGCACCGAGTAGGCCTCGCCGATCTCCTTGAAGCGGTCCTCGGCGCCCTTGTCGCCCTGGTTGCGGTCGGGGTGGTACTGCATGGCCAGCTTGCGGTAGGCCTTCTTGAGCTCCTCGGGCGAGCAGCCGCGAGCGACGCCGAGCACCTCGTAGTAGTCGCGCTTGGTGCCGGGCATCAGCGGGTGGCGGGGTGGGCGACGCGGACCAGCGAGGGGCGCAGGACGCGGTCGTGGAGGCGGTAGCCGGGCTGGAGCTCCTCGGCGACGGTGTCGACCTCGACGTCCGGCGACTCCTCGCCGCCGATCGCCTGGTGCACCGCCGGGTCGAAGGGCTGGCCGACCGCATCGATGGGAGTCACCCCCAGAGAGCGCAGCGCTTCCTCGAACTGGCGGGCGACCATGCGCACGCCGTCGAGCAGGGGGTCGCCCTCGGGGGCGTGGGCCATGGCGCGCTGCAGGTTGTCGAGCACGGGCAGCAGGGCAAGCGCCGCCTGCTCCCCGCCGTAGCGGGAGCGCTCCAGCGCCTCCTGGGCGCTGCGGCGGCGGAAGTTCTCGAAGTCGGCGGCGAGGCGCAGGTACTGGGCCTCGCGCTCGTCGAGGGCGCGGCGCAGGTCGTCGGGGCCCTGGGCCGCCGAGTCCTGGTCGTCCGGATCCCGGTCCGCCCCAGCGTTCGCCAAATCCGGGGACGCGTCTTTCTCAGTCAACTGTGCAGGTCCGTTGGGAGATTGTCTGTGTCAGCCGAGCATCCGCTCGATGGCCTCGCCGAGGCGCTTGGAGACATAGCGCAGCCGGGGTGCCACCTGCGGATAGCGCATCCGGGTGGGGCCGAGCACGCCGATGCTGCCGCGCCGAGTTTCCCCCGCACGATACGTGGTCAAAACCAGGGAGCAGCCGTGCAGCTGCTCGAGGTCGTTCTCGGCGCCGATGACCATCTGCACACCCTGCACGCCGCCCTGGTTGTCGACCTCCAGGGAGGCGAGCACCTGGCCGAGGACGCGCTCCTCCTCGACGACGTCGAGCACCTGCTGCAACCGGAGCACGTCGCCGAACTCGGGCTGGCGGAGCAGGTTGCGCACCCCGTCGTGGACGACCATGGTGTCCTGGCGGGCGTCGACCGCGCGCATGAAGGTGAGGATGTGGTCGATCAGCTCGGAGCGCAGCGGGTGGGCGGGCGCGGCGTCGGCGGGCTCGACCCTGGCCGACTCGACGGCGGGGCTGCCCAGGCCGGCCAGCTCACCGTTGAGCTGCGCCGCCAGGCTGCTGAGCTCGTCCTGGGTGGCCTCGCGGCTGAGCTCGACGGGCTGCTGGCGGATCAGGTTGCCCTCCAGCACCAGGATGAGCAGGGCGTGCCGCGGCGCCAGCGAGACGAAGTCGACATGCTTGAGCTTGGCGCGGACCGCTTTGGGGCCGGTGACGATGCTCACCGAGTCGGTGATCAGGGCCAGCGCCTGGGCGGCCGACTCGAGCATCTCGCCCATGTCCATGGCGGGGTGGGTGAAGGCGGGATCGGCCTGGCGGCGCACCGCCCCGGGGATCTCCTCCTCCTCCATGAGGAAGTCGACGTAGTAGCGGTAGCCGACGTCGGAGGGGATGCGGCCGGCCGAGGTGTGCGGCTGCAGCAGGTAGCCGATGTCGACCAGGTTGGCCAGCTCGTTGCGAATCGTCGCCGACGACCAGGAGAGAAGGTACTTGGCCGCGAGCGCGTGCGATCCGACCGGCACGCCGGTCTCCGTGTAGTCGGAGACCACCGCCTTGAGGATCTGCTGCTTGCGGCTGTCGAGGGGGATGGACTGCTCCACGGCGCTGGCACTCACAGGCTGAGAGTGCCAAGAGCTTATCACGCTCCTGCGCGACCCTCTCCTGGATCGACCTGCGGGCCCGCGCCGGCGCCGAAACGCAGCAGCTCGAGCACCTCCTGGGCCTTCCAGCGCTCCATCGCCATGGCCGTCTCGGTGGAGATGCCGGCGCGCACGAGCTCGGCCACAACCGCCTCGGGCGGGGACTGATGGATGTGCACGCGGGTCGTCATGTCGATGCGAATCGTGAGACGTCGGCGGTGCGTCCGGGGCCCGCGCGAACGACCTGTCACGCGCTTCTCCCGCTGACCGCGCGGAGGTGCGCAGACGACCATCAGTTCTTCACAGTGCCACGCTCGGGCGTCGTCGTTTCGTGTTGAGAGTGCACCGCGCATGCACTGACCAGGCGAAGTGCAACACCGTCCATCACCTCTTGACCACGCGCCGTGACGCGAGCGCGACAACCGTCCCATTCCAGCAGCCCGGCAGCCTGCAATCGTTGGGCTTCCAACTGAACTTCCGGTTGGTGCAGCTCGATCCCGTCGCGCGTGAGTCGCAGGCCGACGAGGATGGACTCGGCGCTGCGATCGGCGGCGCCGGTGGCTTCGGCGTGCACCTGCGCACCGTTGACGTACGCGGTGATGTCGTCGGTGTGCCAGTAGCGGACGGCGACGACGTCGTCGTCGAGCGGCAGGTGTGGATGAGGCTGTGGATGGGGCTGTGGATACTGTGGAGTGATGTGCAGCGCGCGCGCCGCGCCGGGTGGCAGGTGGCCGTGCGCGCCGACACCGGCGGCGAGGTAGTACGCGTTGTTCCAGTAGGCGATGTTGTGGCGGCACTCGCTGCCGGGACGCGCGAAGTTGCTGATCTCGTACTGCCGCAGTCCGGCGCGTTCGGCGGCGCGCACCGTCATCCAGTGCTGGCGCAGCGCGGTCTCGGCGTCGACGGTTCGCACCGCGCCGGCGGCCACCGCGGAGGCGAGCGGCGTGCCCTCCTCGACGGTGAGCTCGTAGCAGGAGAGGTGGTCGCAGCCGAGGGCGAGGATGCCGTCGAGGGTGTGCTGCCAGCGGGCGTCGTCGAGGCCGGGGACGGCGTAGATGAGGTCGGTGTTGATGCGCTCGAACCCGGCCCTGCGCACGTCCGCCACCGCCCGCAGCGCACGCGGCCCATCGTGGACCCGTTCCAGGAATGCCAGCACGCCGGGGTCGAGGCTCTGCACGCCGAGGCTGATGCGATTGACGCCGGCCTCGAGCCACGCCGTCGCCTTGGCCTCCGTGGTGCTGGAGGGGTTGGCCTCCATGGTCACCTCCGCGCCGGGGTTCAGCGTGAAGCCGGCGCGGATCTCGTCGAGGACGCCGGCGAGCAGACCGGTGTCGAGCAGGCTCGGTGTGCCGCCGCCGATGAACACGGTGTCGAGGCGCACGCCGTCCGGCTGCAGCCTCTGCGCCATGTCGCGCAGCTCGTTGCGCAGGGCCGCGGTGTACTCGCGCTGGCGCTGCACGCCGCCCACCGAGGTGAAGTCGCAATACGTGCACTTCCGCTCGCAGAAGGGGATGTGCACGTAGAGCGCGCTGATCACGGGCGCGGCCCCCGTCGCGGTCCACCGCGCGCGCTGGGCAGGCGATGCATGTACAGCTTGCGATACAGCACCGGGTAGAGCGCCGCACCGGTGGCGCTGCCCAGCAGTGCGGCGACGCCGATGCCGAGCATCTGCTTGCCGTCGTTGGCGTCGGCGTTGTGGCCGCTGAGCTGCACGGCGATGCTGATCGACACCACCAGCAGGATGTACATCAGCGCGGCCAGCGACAGCGTCTCCAGCGTGCGCATGGGCCGCCGCTCCTGCGCCAGGCGGCGGGCGAAGGGCATCGCCACCAGTGCATAGAGGAAGAACAGCAGAGGGCTGGGGAACACCAGCGTCGAGGCGAAGGTGCTCGACGGCGCCTTGTCGAACTGGTAGACCAGCGCCGAGACCGGGGCGTTGAGCACCGCCATGATCAGGGAGGCGGTGAGCGTGCCGCGCACGGACCACGGCGCGGGGTTGGTGTAGCCCGGCTCGACGGGCACCTCCTCGGTGCTCCGGCGCAGGAACGACCAGCGCACCACGGGCTCCCGGGGAGCCTGCGGCCGGCTGTCCTGCGGCGCCGCGCCGTCCTGCGGTGTGCCGTCCTGGTTCTGCTTGCGCCGGTTGCTGCGCGACATCGCTGCTCCCTACTCGTCCAGCGAGAGCACCGCCAGGAACGCTTCCTGGGGGATCTCGACGTTGCCGATGCGCTTCAGCCGCTTCTTGCCCTCTTTCTGCTTCTCCAGCAGCTTGCGCTTGCGGGTGATGTCACCGCCATAGCACTTGGCGAGGACGTCCTTGCGCTGCGCGCTCACCGTCTCGCGAGCGACGATCTTGCCGCCGATGGCGGCCTGGATGGGCACCTCGAAGAGCTGGCGGGGGATCAGCGCCTTGAGCCGCTCGGTCAGCTTGCGGCCGTGCACATTGGCCTTGTCGCGGTGCACGATCATGCTCAGCGCGTCGACGCGCTGCCCAGCCACCAGCACGTCGAGCTTGACCAGCGACTCGGCGCGGAAGCCGGTGATCTCGTAGTCCAGCGAGGCGTAGCCGCGGCTGCGCGACTTGAGCTGGTCGTAGAAGTCGTGGATGATCTCGCCCAGCGGCAGGTCGTAGCCGAGGGCGACGCGGTCGCCGGGCTGGTGGGTCATCTCCAGGAACTCGCCGCGGCGCTCCTGGCAGAGCTGCATCATCGGGCCGACGAACTCGCTGGGCACCAGCACCGTCGCCTTGACGCGCGGCTCCTCGATGGCCTCGATGTGCGACGGGTCGGGCAGCAGCTCCGGATTGTCGACGACCCGCACCGAGCCGTCGCGCATGACCACGCGGTACTCCACGCTGGGCGCGGTGCCGATCAGGCTGAGGCCGTGCTCGCGCTCCAGCCGCTCCTGGACGATCTCCATGTGCAGCAGGCCGAGGAAGCCGCAGCGGAAGCCGAAGCCCAGCGCCGCCGACGATTCCGGTTCGTACACCAGTGACGCGTCGTTGAGGTTGAGCTTCTCCAGCGCCTCGCGCAGGGCGGGGAAGTCCTCGCTGTCCACCGGGAAGATGCCCGCGAACACCATGGGAGTGACGTGGCGGTAGCCGGGCAGCGCGTGCGCGGTGGGACGCTCGGCGTCGGTGACGGTGTCACCCACCTTGGAGTCGCCCACGTTCTTGATGGAGGCGACGAAGTAGCCCACCTCGCCGGTCTGCAGCGAGCCGGTTGCGGTCATGGTCGGCCGGAACACGCCGACCTCGTCGACGACGAAGTCCTTGCCGCCGGCCATCATCATGCGGATGCGCATGCCGTCGCGGATGCTGCCGTCCATGACCCGAACGTAGACGACCACGCCGCGGTAGATGTCGTACTTGCTGTCGAAGATCAGCGCCTTGAGCGGCGCTTCGGGGCCGCCCTTGGGATGGGGGATGCGGTGCACCACCGCCTCCAGGATCTCCTTGATGCCGATGCCCTGGCGCGCGCTGGCGAGGATGCAGTCCTCACCGGCGAGACCGATCACCTCCTCGATCTCCTTGCGCACCAGCTCGGGATCGGCGGCGGGCAGGTCGATCTTGTTGATGACGGGCACGATCTCCAGGTCGTGCTCCAGCGCCTGGTAGACGTTGGCCAGCGTCTGCGCCTCGATGCCCTGCGAGGCGTCGACGACGAGGATGGCGCCGTCGCACGCGGCCAGGCTCCTGCTCACCTCGTAGGCGAAGTCGACGTGTCCCGGGGTGTCGATGAGGTTGAGCTGGTAGGTCTCGCCGTCGTCGGCCGTGTACATCAGCCGCACCGCCTGCGCCTTGATGGTGATGCCGCGCTCGCGCTCGAGGTCGAGCTGGTCGAGCACCTGGTCCTGCATGTCCCGCGCCGACACCGCGCCGGTGTACTCGAGCAGCCGGTCGGCCAGGGTCGACTTGCCGTGGTCGATGTGGGCGATGATCGAGAAGTTGCGAATGCGGTCGAGCGGGGCGGTCACGGCGGGCAATGCTACAGGCGGCGTGCGGGCCGCCCGGCTAGGGACGCACGCTTCACTCGACGCCGGCGAATCGTGACGGGACGCGGCCGTCGACGCTCGGCAGCCCGTGGCCGGGCGCGATCACCCGGACCCTGAGTGCCGCCAGCCGCCCGGCCGTGGCCCGCGCCGCGCTGGGGTCGGCGCACCGCCGCGGCGGTGGCGGCGCCAGGCGGCCGCTGTGCTGCACCCGCCCGGCGTCGCCGATGCAGAGGGCGTTGGGGCCGTAGCAGTGGAAGGCGAGGGCCCCGGGGAGGTGCCCGGGGGCGTCGTGGACCTCGATGCCGCCGGCGATGTCGAGCACCTGGCCGGGGGTGAGGATCTCCTCGACCCGGATCGGCTCGGGCGGCCAGGGCTCGCCGCGGCGGCCGAACGGCAGCCGCGACCCGGAGGACACCGATCCCACCGTGCGCAGCAGCCGGGCGGTCTCCTCCGAGGCGGCGAGCCCCGCCCCGGTGAGCGTGCGCAGCGCCGCCGCGTTGCCGGCGTGCCCCGGGTGGGCATGGGTGAGCAGGATCAGCCGCACCTCCTGTAGCGGGCGCCTGCTGATGGTCACCAGGTGGGCGGCGCCCAGGGCCCCGTCGGGGGCGCCGGTGTCGATCACGGCGCACTCCATCGCGCCCTCCACCAGGTACGCGCGCCCGCCCAGGGTGGACTCCGACGCGTGCAGGCCGTGGATCACCAGCATCGGTGGCGAGGGTAGCGCCTGGCCGTGAGGACGGCTCAGCGCGGGTGATCGCCCCTATGATCTGCCCATGCCCAGCTATTCGAGCTCGTCATCGCACGACGGCGGGCTGCCCCCCGACCCCACCGGCGGCAAGCGGGCCCTGGTCCTCAGCGGCGGCGGCGTGACCGGGCTGACCTACGAGATCGGCGCCCTGCGCGCCCTCGACGACCTGCTGGTCGGGTCCAGCGTCAACGACTTCGACATCTTCGTCGGCACCAGCGCCGGGTCGGTGGTCGGCGCGCTGCTGGCCAACGGCATCTCCCCCACCGCCATGGCGCTGGGCGTGCAGGGCGGCAGCAGCCAGCTCAGCCCGCCCTCGGCGTGGGCGCTCTACAAGCCCAACCTCGGTGAGTTCCTCGGCCGCTTCCTGCGCCTCCCCGGGGTCGCCCGCGAGCTGGCCGGCGACATGCTCCGCTCCCCGCTCAAGCTGAGCGCCTTCGACCTGATGGGCCTGCTCTTCCCGCTGATGCCGTCCGGGCTCTTCGACCACTCCCAGCTGATCCGCTACATCCACAACGTGCTCAGCCTGCCCGGGCTCACCGACGACTTCCGCGAGCTGGACAAGGAGCTGCACATCGTCGCCACCGCGCTCGACTCCAACGAGCGCGTGGTCTTCTCGCCGTTCCACAACGCGCACGTGCCCATCTCGCGCGCGTCGGCGGCGAGCAGCGCCATCCCCATGCTCTTCAAGCCGGTGCGCATCGACGGCGTCGACTACGTGGACGGGGGGTTGAAGGGCAACGCCGCCATCGACGTCGCCGTCGACCGCGGCGCAACGCTGGTGGTGGTGATCAACCCCATCGTGCCGCTCGACTCGCGACACATGAACGTGCCGTCGTCGATGCGCCAGCAGGTGGGCTCGCGGCTCACCGACCTGGGCATGCGCGGTGTGTACAACCAGGTGTTCCGCGGGATCCTGCACGACGGGCTCATCGACCATGTGCGCCTGGTGCGCAACCGCCGTCCCGACGTCGACATCCTGCTCATCGAGCCCCGCCCCGACGACGAGAAGATGTTCTTCCATGAGCTGATGTCGTTCTCGGCGCGGCTGATGACCCTGCAGCACGGGTATGAGTCGGTGTCGACGGGGCTGTACGACACCTGGGGCTACCTGCGCCGCATCCTTCCCAAGCACGGCATCCGCATCACCCGCCGGGTGATCGACCGCAAGCCGACGCAGGTGCCGGTGGAGACCGTGGAGAGCGCCGGGCGCCTGCAGCGGCTGCTGCGCCAGACCGTGTTCGACCGGCGGTCGCGGGCGCGGCAGCTGGGTGAGGACGAGCCGCCGCTGCGGGTGCGCGAGCGCGAAGCGGTCTAGTCGCCGCCGATGGCGGCGCGGAGCAGGTCGCCGATGTTGACGGTGCGCTGCGTGCCTGCGGCCGACGGCTTGATGCGGTGGGCCAGCACCATCGGGGCCACCATCTCCACCTCGGGCAGGCCGACGCGCGGCCGTCCCTCGTAGGCGGCCAGCGCCTGCGACGCCTTGCGAGTGGTCAGGTCGGCGCGGTGACCGTCGACGTCGAGCTCGACCCCCAGCGCGGCGATGGCCACCAGCATCTCGCGGTCGACCTCGACGTCGGGCAGCGAGGCGATGCCCCGGCAGATGCGGTCGGCCTCGGCCTGCTCGGTGGCCTCGTAGAGCGTGACGAAGGCGTCGGGGTCGTCCTCGAACTGCTCGCGGCGCTCGACGATCTCGACGCGCTGCTGGATGTCGCGGATGCCGGTGACGTCGACGCACAGCCCGAAGCGGTCGAGCAGCTGCGGGCGCAGCTCGCCCTCCTCGGGGTTCATGGTGCCGACCAGGATGAAGCGCGCCGGGTGCCAGACGCTGATGCCCTCGCGCTCGACCACGTTGACCCCCATGGCGGCGGCGTCGAGCAGCACGTCGACCAGGTGGTCGTCGAGCAGGTTGACCTCGTCGACGTAGAGGATGTTGCGGTTGGCCTCGGCGAGCACCCCGGGCTCGAAGCGGCGCTCGCCCTGCTTGATGGCGGCTTCGATGTCGATGGTGCCGACGACGCGGTCCTCGGAGGCGTTGATGGGCAGCTCGACCACGCGCATCCGCCGTTTCGCCCTCGGCAGCGTCTCGCCCTTGGCGACGCGCGCGCGACACTCGGCGCACTGCACGTCGAGCTGCTCGGGCGGACACCCGTAGGGGCAGTCGGCGACCACCTCCAGCTCGGGCAGCAGCCGGGCCAGGGCACGCACGGCGGTGGACTTGGCGGTCCCCTTCTCGCCGCGGATGAGCACCCCGCCGATGGACGGGTTGATGGCATTGAGCACCAGCGCCTGCTTCATCTCCTCCTGGCCGACCAGCGCGGTGAAGGGGAAGATCGTCCGTTCGAGTGCCATCGCGACCCATTCTCGCAGACCCGGGCTCCGGACCCGGCGCTAGTTGCGCTCGCGCGGGGGGGAACGCTGGCGGTCGACCGCACTCCCGCGGCGAACGCTGGCGTGGGGGTGCTCCCCCCACCGGGCGCGTCAGCGCCCAGACAGACTAGTTGCGCTCGCGCAGCGACTCCTGGACGGTCTGGAGGATGGAGCCCTGGCTGAGGTCGTAGAGACCGAAGTAGCGGCCGCCGAGGCGCTCGGCGAGGTCGAGGCAGGCGTTGAAGGAGTAGCCGCCGAACATCGGGGTGCTGCGGGGGGCGCCGCCGATGCGGGGGAGCTGGATGTGCTGGGTGTAGTCGCGCGCGGAGTCGATGACCAGTGAGCGGATCTTCTCCTGGCGGATCTGCGCGGCGACGCGCTGGGCTTCGACCAGCGGCTCCTCGCCGAACAGCGAGATGTTGCCGCGGCCGTCGCTGATCAGCACCATCAGCGGGTAGACGGAGGGATCGCGCAAGCGCTCGGTGTGGATCAGCTTGAGTCCGGCGACGAGGCCGTGCGTCAGCGGTGTGGTGCCGCCGACCGTGAGTCGCTGCAGGCGCGATTCGGCGAGATCGACGCTGCTGGTCGGACGCAGGACGACTCGGGCGGTGCGTCCGCTGAAGACGACGAGCGCAACCTTGTCGCGGCGGACGTAGGCGTCGCGCAGCAGTGAGAGCACCGCACCCTTGGTGGCCTGCATGCGCTGCTCCGCGTCCATCGACGCCGACGCGTCGACGACGAAGACGATCAGCGTCCCGGTGCGGCGCTGGCGCACCTTCTGGCGCAGGTCCTGGCGTTCCAGGCGCAGTGCCATGGCGGGATCAGGGCGTCCCTCGAAGGTGACGGCGGCCTCGGCTGCGGCGGCGTGTCGCGACGGCTGGTGTGGCGCGGCGGCGCGCAGCGTCGCGTCGAAGGCGAGGTCGGTGGTGCGCTCCACCGTGGTGCTGCGCACGTAGCGACCGCGCTTGTCGCCGCTGCGGGTGAGGCTGCGCTTGCCCGGCGTGCGCCGCGTCTTGCGATCGCGCGGCAGCTGGATGCGACGCACCGGGAACAGCGAGCCCTCGAACTGCATCTGCGGCGCGCCGGCCGGTCCCTCCTGCGGCTGCGCGTTCTCCGGCGACTGGTGGCCGACGCCGTCACCGCCTCCCCCACCGCCGCCACCCTCGGAGGGCTGTCCCTCCTGCGGCTCGGATTCGGTCTCCGCGCCCTCGGAGGGTTGTTCCATCTTGCGCAGGCGGTCACGGGCGCGATCGGCGATGCCGGCGTCGCCGGGCTGGTCCTGCTGCGGCTTGTCGCGGCGGCGGTGCACCAGGGCCAGCTCGGCGGCGCGCACCACGTCGGGCGCGGTGACCTGCAGCGCGTCGAGGGGATGGGTGCGCTCCACCTCGCCGGGGCCTTCCAGCACCAGGTGCTCGGCCTCGCGCGCGGCCGCGAGGGTTCGCGCGGTGCGGGTGACCACGATGTCGGCGCGGTGTCCCAGCGCGCCGGCGTCGACGCAGACCAGCGACGCGAAATGGCGCATGGTGGCAGGAACTTCGACGAGCGGGAGCAGCTCCTCGGCCTTGAGGATGACGTCGCGCAGGCGCTGCTCGCCCACCTCGCACTCGTCGGCGAGCGCCTCGGTGCCGCGGCGCGCCTCCTGCTCCATGACGCGGACACGCTCGACGACGTCGCGCAGGCCGCGCACGTCGACGCACAGACCGAAGCGATCGAGCAGCTGCGGGCGCAGCTCGCCCTCCTCGGGGTTCATGGTGCCGACGAGGATGAAGCGCGCGGGGTGCCAGACGCTGATGCCCTCGCGCTCCACAACGTTGACGCCCATCGCGGCGGCGTCGAGCAGGACGTCGACGAGGTGGTCGTCGAGCAGGTTGACCTCGTCGACGTAGAGGATGTTCCGGTTGGCTTCGGCCAGAACTCCCGGCTCGAAGCGACGCTCGCCGTGCTTGATGGCGGCCTCGATGTCGATGGTGCCGACGACGCGGTCCTCGGAGGCGTTGATGGGCAGGTCGACGACGCGCATCTGGCGGCGGGCGACGGGCAGGGTCTCGCCGGCGGCGACGCGGGCGCGGCAGTCGGCGCACTGCACCTCGCCCTGGTCGGGCGGGCAGTTGTACGGGCAGTCGGCGACCACGTCGATGTCGGGCAGCAGCCGTGCCAGGGCGCGCACCGCGGTGGACTTGGCGGTGCCCTTCTCGCCGCGGATCAGCACGCCGCCGATGGCCGGGTTGACCGCGTTGAGGACGAGCGCCTGCTTCATCGACTCCTGGCCGACCAGGGCGGTGAAGGGCAGGAAGGGACGTGCGACGGCCATGGACGCCATTCTCGCAGGAGGCCGCCCCCGGCTATGCTCCCCCACACCATGGCCCAGCTCCCCCCCGACCTGCTCGACCTGCTGCGCTGCCCGCAGTGCCACGGCGAGCTGGCCGTCGAGCCGGAGGCGATGCGCTGCGACGCCTGCCGGCTGCGCTACCCCGTCCGCGACGGCATCCCCGAATTCCTCATCGAGGACGCCGAGCCGCTCGACCCGCCGGCCGGCTGAGTGCTCCAGGTCCTCGCCGACGCCTCCTGCCTGAGCGACGCCAGGCGCGAGGCGGGCATCGGTCGCTACGCCACGCTGCTGCTCGACGCCATGGCGTCGGTCGAGGGGATCTCGCTGGACCCGGTGGTGCCGGGGCGGCCGTCGACGAGCGAGGCGCGGCCGGTTCGCTGGCTGCGCGCCCAGCCCGGGCTGGCCTGGCAGGCGCTACGCCGGCGGCCCGCGGTGGTGCACGGCCTGGGCGGCGAGGCGGTGCTGGGCTGGCCGCCTTCGCGGCAGGTGGTCACCCTGCACGACCTCGAGCTGTGGCGCGGGGCCGACGCGCTGCGGGGGCCGCGAGGCGCCGTGCTGCGCGGCTACGCGAGCGTGATGGAGGGCGGCCTGCGGCGCTGTGCGGCGCTGGTGGCGATCAGCGATGTGGTCGCGGCCGAGGCGGTCGAGGCGCTCGGCGTGCCGCGAGAGCGCATTCGCGTGGTGCCGCACGGGGTGCCGCCCGGGTTTTCGGCGGTCCCGGCGCCGCGCGACGACGAGCTGCGCGCCTCGTGCGGGATCGGCGTCGAGGACAGGCCCTACCTGGTGTGGACGGGCAGCCTGCGGTATCGCGATCCGCGCAAGGCGCTGGAGGTGCTCGTCGATGCCGTCGCCGGTCTGGGGCCGCGGGCGGTGCGGCTGGTCCTGGCCGGGGCGCCGGGTGCGGAGACGCAGCGGGTGGCGGCGCTGGCCAGGCAGTGGCGGGTCCACGTCGTCATGCCGGGACACGTTCCCGACGACGCGCTGGCGGCGCTGCTGCGCGGGGCGGCGGCGGCGGTGATCCCGTCGCTGCACGAGGGGTTCGGGCTGCCGGCACTGGAGGCGATGGCCTGCGGAGCCCCGGTGGTGGCGACGCGGGCGGGGAACCTGCCGGCGCTGGTGGGCGACGCGGGGGTGCTGGTCGAGCCGGGGTCGCCGGATGCGCTGCGCGAGGGGGTGCTTGCGGTGCTCGGGGACGGGGTGCTCGCGGCGACCCTGCGCGAGGCGGGGCCGCACCGGGCGGCGGAGTTCACCTGGCGGCGCACGGCGGAGATGACGGCATCGGTGTACCGGGCGGTGGCGGGCAGGTAGGCCCTACGTGGGCGGGGCGGAGTTGTTGCCGCACTTGGCACCATCTCGGTAGTCGTAGGCGGCCGCCGGCGTCACCAGGATCAGCTGGTGCGGTGAGGGCTGGTGGACCGTCCAGTCGCCGGAACGGGCGACGACGGTGGTGGATGCCGGCGGCGGCGAGGTGCGGTCGTGCTGGATGAAGACGTTCTGCTGCCAGTCGATCTCGCCCGGTGCGTCGTTGGGGTAGCGCACGCTGAACACGCAGAGTCCCTCGGCGGCTTTGAACTGCATGCCCTGCGGATCAGGGTGCGCCGCGGCCCACGAGTTGGGTGGTTGCGGAGCGGCGGATCCGCAGGCGACGGTGGCGATGGCGACCAACGCCAGCACCGCCCACCGCACGCGCCGGCTGCCGCCCACCATGCCGGTCGACCTCAGTGCCCGAGGAGGTCGGCGGCGAGCGCCATGCGCTGCTGCTCGCTGAGCACCGTGCGCTCCGAGATGGCGGGATGGTCGGCCACGGCAGCCACCTCACCACCACCGAGGAACCCGGCGCGCTGCTCGTCGCTGAGCCGGAAGCGCAGGTAGTGGACGCTGCTGGTGCGGTCGTCGCGGCTGCGTCCGTCCTCGTGGACCTGGGCGACGCGCGCGCCGTCGATCTCCAGGTGCACCGCCTCCTCGATGCCGCGCAGGTCGTTGAGCCGGCGGCCCAGCTCGGCCTGGTCGGTGATCTCCAGGAACAGCGTGGCGGACAGCTCGCGCTCGCCGGGGATGAGCTCGTTGAAGACCTCGACCTCCTCGGCGATGCGCTGCGGATCCTCGATGCGCTCGGCGCGCAGCAGCTCCTCGACGACGCTGCGCACGGTGTCGCGGTTCTCGAAGACCAGGGTGAGCAGTGGACCGAGGCTGACCCGGCGGTGGCGCTTGAGCTCGATGACCTGGCGGCGCGACTCCGCGCGCACCGGCTCGTAGACCGCCGGCGGGCGCACGTCGCTGACGGCGAGTGGTTGCATGTCGACCCTGTGGTGACGTTGTGGCGGGCGACGCCCGCGACGCGCATTGTGCGGCGCCGCGGGCGTCCGTCAGGACTGCGGTTGGCCTAGACCTCGTTGAGGGTGACCAGTCCCTTGTTGAAGCGGCCGGCGTGCGACTTCTCGGCGCGCGCCAGCGTCTCGAACCACTCGGCGATCTCCTCGAAGCCCTCGTCGCGCGCGGTGCGAGCGAAGCCCGGGTACATCTCGGTGTACTCGTAGGTCTCGCCCTCGATGGCGCTCTTGAGGTTCTTCTCGGTGTCGCCGACGGGCACGCCGGTGACCGGGTCGCCAACCTCCTCCAGGAACTCGAAGTGTCCGAAGGCGTGTCCCGTCTCACCCTCGGCCACGTCGCGGAAGAGGCCGGCCACGTCGGGGTATCCCTCGACGTCGGCGCGGCGCGAGAAGTACAGGTAGCGGCGGTTCGCCTGCGACTCGCCGGCGAATGCCTCCTTGAGATTGGTCTCGGTCTTGCTGCCCTTGAGAGCTGCCACTATGTCGTGCCTCCTCTGGCTTGTTCAGTCGTGTTCGGGGCGCCGTTGTGGGCGCGTTGATGCTGTGGCTGGGCTTGGGGTTGTGGTCAGTCCGCGCCGGGGCCTTCGACGACGCACTGGTCGCAGAGGCCGAGCGCGTGGACGCGAACTTCGTCGACACGGTAGCGATCGAGGTCCTCACCGTGCAGGCGGTAGGGTCCGTGCAGCTGGGCGGGGATGTCCTCGACGGCGCCGCAGGCGCGGCAGGTGAAGTGGTCGTGCTCGGCGGTGTTGGCGTCGTAGCGCGTCCGGGTGCCGAGGCCGCGAAGCTCGAGGATCCAGCCGGCGTCGGCGAGCAGGCGCACCGTGTTGTAGACGGTGGCGACGCTGATGCTGGGGTCGCGGCGGCGCACCTGCGCGATGAGCTGCTCGGCGTCGGGGTGGGTGGGCGCGGCGGCGAGGGTGTCGTAGACCAGGCGGCGTTGCGGGGTGAGGCGGCGGCCGGTGGGCAGCGTCGGCTGGGGGCGGGAGTGGGGCTGGGGGGTGGTGGTCATGGGTGCGCGGGTACGCATTGTAGAACGATTCTAAGAATGTGTCGGTTAGCACCCGGAGGTTTGCGGGGGCGCCGTGGCGGGGAGTATTGTTGACAAAGGCAATCGGGAAAGTCGCCTTTCTCCCTGGAGTAGGAATCGCCCATGGGTACGGTCCCCTTCGACCGCAGCGTCCTCAAGGTCAGCCAGGTCATCCTCATGACCGGCCTGATCGTCGGATACCTCGTCTCCCTGGCTCGGCCGCTTGCCGCAGTGGCGCTCCCCGTCTTCGCGGTGATGATGCTGCACGCGGCAGCCGTCCCCTCCAGCTCGCTCCCCCGCCGGCTGTACCTGCGCTGGCTGAAGCCGCGCGGACTGGTGCGGCCCCGCGTCGTTGTCGAGGACCCCGCACCCCACCGCTTCGCGACGCTGGTCGGTGGCGTGTTCCTGGCGGCGGCGTCCCTGGTGGCGCTCGCCGGGCTCTCGCTCGCCGCGTGGACACTGGGCTGGATCGTGGTCGCGCTGGCCTTCCTCAACTTCGCGTTCGACCTCTGCGTCGGCTGCATCATGTACGCCCAGCTGGTGCGGCTCGGCGTGCTGCCGCTGCGCCGCTCGGCCGCCTGATGCTGGCCCTGGCTCCGCTGATCGCGCTGGCGGTGATCGCCGCTGCCGCCCTCGCATTGCGGGCGGCGCAGTCGCGCCAGCGGGCGCAGCTGGTCGGCCGTGTCGTCGAGCCGCAGGTGGGCGGACCGGCCATCCTGTTCTTCTCGGGAGCGACGTGCACGGTGTGCCACACGGCGCAGCGTCCGGCGCTCGATC
The DNA here is from genome assembly GCA_035995545.1 of Candidatus Dormiibacterota bacterium. Classification (GTDB taxonomy): domain Bacteria; phylum Chloroflexota; class Dormibacteria; order Aeolococcales; family Aeolococcaceae; genus DASRDZ01. Next base: position 38,307 of record DASYKI010000011.1, on the reverse strand, counting down.
GGCTCGCTCCCGCGCTGGACGGGCTGGTCGAGGTGCGTGAGGTCGACGTCGCCGAGGAGCCGGGACTGGCCCGGCGGTTCAAGGTGATGTCGCTGCCGACCACCGTCGTCGTCGACGCGGAGGGGCGCGCCCGGGCCGTCAACGCAGGGTTTGCCCCGGCGCCGGTGCTGCAGCGGCAGCTCGTCGAGGCGGGGTTGCTGCCCGCGTAGCTCACCTGGCTGCGGGGTCTGGTCTGAAGCCGGCGGGATCAGGGCTCAGATGTCGATGGCCATGCCAACCGCCGCCATGGTGGCGTGCTTGACCGCCTCGCTCAGGGTGGGATGGGCGTGCACGAAGCGCTCGAACTCGTCGGCGGTGACCCCGAGCGCCGGGCCCATCACCGTCTCGGGGAGGAGCTCGGTGACGTCCGGGCCGATCATGTGCGTGCCCAGGATGGCGCCGCTGGAGCCGTCGACCACCACCTTGACGAAGCCGGTGGCGTCGCCGCCGGCCTGGGCGCGCGCGCTGGCGCTGAAGGGAAACTTGCCCACTTTGACCTCGCCACCACGCTCCCGCGCCTGCTTCTCCGTGTAGCCGACCGACGCGACCTGCGGGACGCAGTAGGTGCAGCGGGGCATCTGCACCGGGTCGAGTCCTCGCGTCTGACGCCCGGCGGCGGCCTCGACGGCGACGACGCCCTCCGCCGAAGCGACGTGGGCGAGCAGCGGCGGGCCGACGACGTCGCCGATGGCGAAGATGCCGGGCACCGAGGTGCGCATCTGGGCGTCGACAGCGATGCCCTGCCGCGTCGTGGCCACGCCCACCTCCTCCAGGCCGAGGTCCTCGACGTTGGGCTGCACGCCGACGGCGACGAGCACCAGGTCGCAATCCAGCGCCTCGCCTCCCCGGAGGTGGACCGACGCGCCGCGCTCGCCGCTCTCGACTGCTTCCACGCCGGCACCGGTGCGCCGCTCGATGCCCTGGCGGTCGAAGGCGCGTTCCAGCTCGCGGCTGACCTCCTCGTCCTCCTGCGGCAGCAGGCTGGGCAGCATCTCGACGACGGTCACCTTGCTGCCATAGGCGGCCAGAACGTAGGCGAACTCGCAGCCGATGGCGCCACCGCCGACGATCACGGCGTGCCGTGGGATCTCACGCACTTCGAGCATCTCGCGAGACGTGATCACGCGACGCTTGTCGATCTCGACGCCGGGGATGGAGCGCGCCCTCGCGCCGGTGGCGAGGATGATCTGCTGGGCGCGGATGTCGTCTCCCCCGTCGTCGCAGTGCAGGACCTGTTCGGAGAGCAGTGTGGCACGGGCGCGGCGGACGTCGATGCCGTTCTTGCGCATCAGGTATGCGACGCCCTTGGTGGTGCGGTCGACCACCGCGCGGCTGCGGTCGACGGCGGCGGCGTAGTCGGCCCGGACGTCGCCGACGCTGATGCCGAACTTGCCCAGGTCGCCGACGAGCCGCAACACCTCGGCGTTGCGCAGCAGCGACTTGCTGGGGATGCAGCCCCAGTTCAGGCAGACGCCACCCAGCGTGGGCTCCCTCTCGACGAGCACGGTGCTCATGCCCAGCTGGGCGGCGCGAATCGCGGCGACGTACCCACCCGGGCCGCCGCCGACCACGGCGACGTCGTACATCAGCGGCTCACACCAGCAGCGCCGCGGGATGTTCGAGCAGCCACCTGATACGCGCCAGCGCCTCGGCGCCCTGGGCGCCGTCGGTGACCCGGTGGTCGACGGCGAGGTTGAGCCGCATGCGCTTGCCGGGCTCGATGCGGCCGTCGACGACCACCGGCTCGTCGCGCACCGCACCGACGGCGAGCACCGACGACTGCGGCGGCGTGATGATGGCGCTGAACTGCTCGATGCCGAACATGCCGAGGTTGCTCACCGCCATGTGCCCGCCGGAGAGCTCCTCCTGGCGGAGCCGGTTGGACTTGGCCCGGGCGACCAGGTCGTGCAGGCGCTCGGCGAGCTCGCGCATCGAGATGCCGTCGAGGTTGCGCAGGGTCGGCGCGATGAGGCCGTCGGCGAGGGCGACGGCAACGCTCACGTTGCTGCGCTGGAAGCGGCGCATCCTGCCGTCGATCCACGCCGCGTTGAGCTGCGGGTGCGTCTGCAGGGTCAGCGCGCAGGCGCGGACGATGAGGTCGTTGACGCTGAGCCTGGGCGCTTCGGGGCCGAGGCTGTTGACCTCGGCGCGGAGGCGCAGCAGGGGGGCGGCGTCGACGTCGACGGTGAGGTAGAAGTGCGGGACGGTGGTCTTGGCCTCGACCATCGCGCGGGCGAGGGCGCGCCGCAGCCGCGAGGGCTCCGCGTCGGTGTATGGGTCATCTCCGGCCGAAACCGGCTGGGGTGCGGGCTGCGCGCCTGGCTCAACGGGCTTCGCCTCGGCGCCGGTCTGCTGCGAGCCTGCCGGTTTCTCGGCCCCGGCGGCGAGGGCGCGCTCGACGTCCTGGGCGACGATGCGGCCGCCCGGACCGCTGCCCTGCACGCTTCCCAGATCGACGCCCAGCTCGGCGGCGCGTTTGCGCGCGTACGGGCTGGCCTTGACGCGGCCGTTGCCGCTGGGCGCATCGGCTGTGGCGGCCTGGTCGGGGACGGCGAGCTCGCCACCCGGTGCCTGGGCGGCGTCCCCGTCGCCGGGCTTGGCAGGCGCGGGCGCGGCGGCGTCCGGTCCTGAGTCGCCGGAGGGCTGGCCGGTGGCGGCACCCGAGGGGCTGCCGGCGCGGGACTCCGCCGCCGCCTGTTCCGGCTCGCCGGCGCCCTTCTCCGCCGCCGCATCGCCGGTGCGCTGTCGCCGCGTCGCGGTGCGTGACCCCGTGCGGTCCTCCGCGCCCTCCTTGGGCTGCTCGCCGCCGCCGTTCTGCGACGAAGCAGCAGCGGCGGCACCGGCTGCGGGGATCTCCTCGCCCTCCTCGCCGATCCAGGCGATCACGGTGCCGACGGCGACGGTCTGGCCCGGCTGGGCGATGATCTTGCGGAGCACGCCGTCGGCGTACGCCTCGATGTCGATGTCGGCCTTGTCAGTGGCGATCGAGGCGATGGTGTCGCCGCGCGACACGCGGTCGCCCTCCTTGACGCGCCATTCGTTGATGGTGCCCTCGGTCATGTCGTAGCCCATCTGCGGCATGGTGACTTCGTGGGCCATCAGCTCCGACCTCCGATCGACAGCAGCGAGCGCACCGCCTCGGTGACCGAGTGCGCGGTGGGGATCAGCAAGCGTTCCAGGTTGCGCGCGTAGGGCAGCGGCACGTCGGCCATGGCGACACGGGCGACCGGTGCGTCGAGCACGTCGAAGCAGCGATCCTGCACCTCGGCGGCAAGGGTGGCGCCGAAGCCGCCGGTGCGCCAGTCCTCGCCGCAGACGACGGCGCGGTGGGTGTGCGCCACGCTCTGCACGATGGTGTCGACGTCGAGCGGTCGCAGCGTGCGCAGGTCGACGACCTCGCACTCGACTCCCTCGGCGCTCAGCTCTTCCGCCGCGGCGAGCGCCTCGAGGAGCATGCGCGAGTAGGCGACGATGGTGACGTCGCCTCCCTCGCGGACGACCGCGGCCTCACCGATGGGGACGAGATGGTCGTCACCCTCGGGCACGGCGCCGCGCTTGGAGTACAGCAGCGAGTGCTCGATGAAGATGACCGGGTCGGGGTCGCGGATCGCCGTCTTGAGCAGGCCCTTGGCGTCGGCCGGTGTCGCCGGCATGACCACCTTGAGGCCGGGCACCGAGGCGAACCAGCCCTCGAACGTCTGCGAGTGGGTGGCGGCGAGCTGGCCGAAGCCGCTCACCGTGCGCACCACGATGGGCACCGACCACTGGCCGTTGAACATGTAGTGGAACTTGGCGGCGTTGTTGACGATCTGGTCGAGGGCGAGCAGGGCGAAGTTGACCGTCATCAGCTCGGCCACGGGCCGCATGCCTCCCATCGACATGCCGATGGCGGTGGCCACGATGCCCGCTTCGGCGATCGGCGTCTCCATCACTCTGTCGAGTCCGAATTCCTCATGGAGGCCCTTGGTCACGGCGTAGCTGCCGCCGTACCCGGTGATGTCCTCGCCGAGGAGGACCACGTCCCCGTCGCGCTGCATCTCCTCGCGAAGGGCCTGGTGCAGTGCCTCGCGGTAGGAGATCTCGACAGTCATGGCCGTATCTCGCTGCGCTCGGGTGCGGCCGGTCCCAGGGGCGCGGCGTAGAGATGGTCGAAGATGGTGGCGGGGTCGGGAGGCGGCGACTCGTCGGCGAAGCGCACGGCGGCGACCACCTGCTCCTCCACCTCGCCGTCGATCTGCTTCAGCCGCTTGTCGTCGGCGATGCCGTGCTCGGTGAGGCGTGCGGCGAACGCGGGAATGGGGTCCTTGGCGCGCCACTCGCGGACCTCGTCACGGGTGCGGTACATCTCGGGGTCGGCCATGGAGTGCCCGCGGAAGCGGTAGGTGAGCGCCTCGACGAAGAAGGGTCCCTCGCCGCGGCGGGCATGCTCGCCGGCCTCACGAACGACGCGGTAGGTGTCGACGGGATCCATGCCGTCGCACTGCGCGGCGGGCATGTTGTAGCCGCGGGCGCGGTCGACCAGCTGCTTCACCGGCGACTGCTCGGCGAGCTGTGCGCCCATGCCGTACAGGTTGTTCTCGCAGAGGAAGACGACGGGGGCGCGCCAGATCATCGCCATGTTCATGGCTTCGTGGAACATGCCGATGGCGGTGGCGCCGTCGCCGAAGACGTCGAGGACGACCAGACCGGTGTCCTTGCGCTGCTGGGCCACACCGAGACCGACGGCGACGGGGATGTGGCCGCCGACTATGGCGTGGCCGCCCCAGAAGTGCTTGCTCGCGTCGGCGAGGTGCATCGAGCCGCCGCGCCCGCCGACGACGCCGGTGGCACGCCCGTACAGCTCGGCCATCACCTGGCCGGGATCGCAACCGCGGACCAGTGCGTAGCCGTGGTCGCGGTAGTGGGTGATCAGATGGTCGTCGTTGCGCAGGCCGTGCAGGGCGCCGACGGCGACCGCCTCCTCACCGATGTAGAGGTGGAGGAAGCCGCCGATCTTGGCCTGGGCGTAGCCCTCGGCCGCGTGCTCCTCGAAGCGGCGGATGAGCAGCATCTGCCGGTACATCAGCAGGAGGGTCTCGTCGTCGAGCCCCCGCAGGGCAGCGCGGTCCCGCCGGCGGGGCGACGCGGCGGCCTTCTCGCCGGTGCGCTGGGCGCGGCCGCGCGAGGTCGACGGTCGGCTCGTCGCCTTGGCCATTGGCTCGCATGATACCGACGGCGTGCGGCGGTCCCCGTTTGCCGTGCCGTGTGGGGGCGCGTGATGGCATGCTGCGACTGCATGGCCACCACCCATCCAGCCCCGCGGCGCACCACGCCTCCCCCGGCGAGCGACCTCTACGGCGTCGACGACCTGCTCGGCGCCGACGAGCGGCTGATCCGCGACACCGTCCGCAGCTTCGTCCGCGAGCAGGCGCTGCCGCTGATCGGTGAGCACTTCGAGGCGGGGACCTTTCCGCGCGAGCTGATCCCGCGGGTCGCGGAGCTGGGCCTGCTGGGCATGCACCTCGACGGGTACGGCTGCGCAGGAGCGTCGGCGATGGCCTACGGCGTCGCCTGCGAGGAGCTGGAGGCGGGCGACAGCGGGCTGCGCTCCTTCGTCTCGGTGCAGGGCTCGCTGGCCATGTTCCCCATTCACGCCTACGGCAGCGAGGAGCAGAAGACGCGCTGGCTGCCCGAGATGGCCTCCGGCCGGGCGATCGGCTGCTTCGGGCTGACCGAGCCCGATGCGGGATCGGACCCCGCCGCGATGCGCACGACGGCGCAGCGCTCGGGGTCGGACTGGGTGCTGCGGGGCAGCAAGATGTGGATCACCAACGGGTCGATCGCCGACGTCGCCGTGGTGTGGGCGCGCACCGACGACGACATCCGCGGCTTTCTCGTCGAGCGCGGCACGCCGGGATTCAGCGCGCGCGACATCGAGCGCAAGCTCTCGCTGCGCGCCTCAGTGACCTCCGAGCTGACCTTCGACGACGTGCGCCTGCCCGCCGGCGGGATCCTGCCCGGAGTGGCCGGATTGCGCGGGCCACTGTCGTGCCTTTCCGAGGCCAGGTATGGAATTTCCTGGGGCGCACTGGGGGCTGGACGCGCCTGCTTCGAGGCGGCCGTGGACTACGCGGGGACGCGCACCATGTTCGGCAAGCCGCTGTCGGCATTCCAGCTGACCCAGCAGAAGCTCGCCGACATGGCCACCGCGCTGGTGCAGGGACGCCTGGTGGCGCATCGGTTGGGCACGCTGAAGGACGCTGGGGCTGTGCACCCGGTGCAGGTCTCGCTCGCCAAGCGCGCCAACGTGCGCATCGCTCTCGACATCGCTCGATCGGCACGCACCATCCTCGGCGCCAACGGGGTCACCCTCGAATACCCGGTGGCACGGCACATGGCCAACCTGGAGTCGGTGCTGACCTACGAGGGCACCGAGGAGGTGCACACGCTGATCCTCGGCAAAGCGATCACCGGCGTCGACGCCTTCGCCTGACGGGCAGGGAGCGCGGCGCTCAGTAGATGCTGGCGGCGTCATCGGTGGTCCAGCCAGGCGAGTCGGTCCAGCTCTCCTCGCGCGCGAAGGAATGGAAGCCGTGGCGGGCGATCACCAGGTGGTCGAGGAGCGGCACCCCGACGATACCGGCGGCCTCGCGCAGCGCCATGGTGATGAGCCGATCGCAGCGGCTCGGCGTGGCGTCACCGCTGGGATGGCTGTGGGCAAGGATCACGGCGGCCGCTGATGCGCGCAGTGCCGGGGTGAAGACGTCGCGCGGCTGCAGCCTGGCCACGTTGATGCCGCCGACCGCCACGGTCTCGACCCCGAGCAGCCGGTAGCGCCCGTCCAGCATCAGGACCACGACCGTCTCGGCCTGCGTGGCGGCGAGGGACGAGAGGAGGAGGACTGCGTCGCGCGGCGAGGTGACCGCCGGCCGGTCGTCCGGAAACCAGCGGTCGGCGAGCTCCCAGAGGGCGACCAACCGGGGGGCGTGAGCCTCGGGGACGCCGTGATCGCGGACCAGCGCCGGCACGTCGAGGGCACGGCGCTGCCAGAAGGGCAGGCGGGCGAGCTGCTCGGCGCAGCGCAGCACGTCGGCCGCGGGTGCGCCGCCGCCGAGGACCTGGGCGATGAGCTCGGCCTCGCTGCGCCGGCGGGGGCCACTCGATGGCAACACGGCGCCCTCTGGGAGGGCTGGACCGGTTGGCGGGGCGGGGAGCTGGAGGAGTGCAGCGGCGGTCATGGGCTGGATACTACTTCACAAAAGGCTGTTCGTCAATGCCATACTACTGACGTGATGAACCACAGCATAGTGGAAGTCGACGGGCCATTGCCGGTGTCGTGGACGGCGCGCCGGCGGCGCTCAGGCGGGGGTGGACGCGGGCGTGGTGGCGCGCTGCTCAGGCTCGCCCTGCTCGCCGCCATCGGGCTCGGGATGGTTGCTCGCCGGCGTCGACAGCGTCGCGTCGAAGAAGCCCACCACTCTCTCCAGGTATTCCTGGCGATCGGCGAAGTAGGCGTTGACGTGGCCGGCGCCGGGCACCACCCAGAGTTGCTTGGGCTCGCCGGCGGCGTCGAACAGCCGATGGGCGTGCCGCACCGGGACGGCGTCGTCCCGGTCGCCGTGGATGAGCAGGAGAGGGCGCGGGGCGATGCGCGCCACTGCCGCGAGCGGGCTGAAGTCGGAGAGGTGGGCGCCGGTCCGCCGAGCGAGCCAGGCCGCCACCGGCACGGTCAGCACGGCGCCGGGCACGCGCAGGACGCGCTCTACTCCGTCGCTGAGCACGCCGAGCGGGTCGGCGAAGGCGCTGTCGGCGACGACGGCGCGGACCCGCGGGTCGTCGGCCGCCTCCACCAGCGAGACCGCGCCGCCGAGCGAATACCCCAGCAGGCCGATGGGAACGTCCCCGATGCGAGCCTCGACGGCGTCGATCGCCGCCTCCAGGTCGCGGCGCTCGTAGACGCCGAGGGTGTGGGCGGCAGGGTCGCTGCCGGGTGTCCCGCGCCATCCGTGGACGACGACATGGAATCCGGCTCGCTGCAGCGCGGCCGAGATGCCCAGCACGTCCCCGGCCCGACCGCGGTGTCCACCGCTGACCACCACCGCCGCCGGCCGCGTGCCGGGCAGGTACCAGGAGACCAGGGCGAGGCCGTCGCGCGTCCGGGCTTCCAGCGATTCGTGAGGGACGCCGAGGTCCGCGGGGGTCCAGCCGCGCTCGGCGTCGTCTCCCCAGCGCACGGGACGGAAGGCGTGCCAGTAGAGGCTTGCGCATGCGCCCATCCAGGCGGCACCCGCGAGCGCGGCCACCCCGCCCGCCGCCTTCAACGCCTTCATCAGCGGGTCACCAGCACCCCGAGGACGAAGATCACCATCAGGGCGACACCGAGCCCGAGGACTGGGATCCAGCCGTCCATCGGACCGCCGCCGGTGATGGCGGTGATCAGGCGACGCTCGGTTGCGTCGGGTTCGGCGGCCGCGAGTGGTGCTGCGGCGTCGGTGCCTGCGCCGGCGGCCAGGCCCCGGGTGGCGAGGGCGCCTGGCCCCGCTGCCAACGTGGGCACGACGTCGGGTGGAGCGCTGACGGTGATGATGGCGACCCGGCCCGCAGCGTCCTCGGGGATGTCGGCCGGCGAGGGCAGCGGCGGCAGCGGCGACGCGCTGCGGCGCCGGCGGCGAGCCGAGTGGACGGGGTGGCCGGGGCCATCGAGAACCACCGCGGCCGCAGTGCGGGGACCGGCGGTCAGGGACGGCGCCAGGGGGTCCTCGGCGCCGGCCGGGACGGCCACCTCTGCGGGGACGGCAGGCGGAACGACCGGCGGCGCGGCGACGTCCAGCGGGGCAACCAGTGCGGCAGCAACGTCGGGCGTCGCGCTGGTAGTGCCGGGCCCGAGCGGCGATATGGGGATGTCCGGAGGGAGGGCGACGGGCGCGAAGATCTCGCGCGGAAGCACCGGCGGGGCGACGAGGTCGGGCGCGAGGGCGGCCGGCGCAAGGTCGGCAGCCGGGACAAATGGTGTGCTCGGTGCGTCGACCGGTGCAGTCGTGGCGTCGAGGACGAGAGGCGCCGGCACATCGTCGAGCGTCGGAGCGGCGATCTCGTCGCGCGCCGGAGCCGGCACCTCGTCGACGGGCACGGCAACCATGCTCTCGACTGCCGCGAGCGCCTCGGCGAGGGCGGCGGCAACCGGATCGGCGGCGCGGTTCGGCATTGGAGCTGGCATGCGGTTGGCTTCGATGGCGAGGGCGGCGGACAGGGCGGCGACGTCGCCCACGACCAGCGTATCCGGCGAGGCGGGCGGGGGCGTCGCGAGCTCTGCAGCCAGGTCCGCCAGCTCGGCGCCGTTGGACAAAGCGGTGCCGTTGGCGAGCGGCGTGGGCTCCCACCGAGGCCGCGGGAGGTCATCCGCGGCAGAGAGATCCGGGGCGGCCCCATCGGGATCGGCCGACGGAGCGGGCAGCGCCAGGATCGGCGCGGGCCCGCCGGCGCCGTCGCCTGGAGGGTCGGCAACCTGCTCGACGCGCGCGAGCAGTTCCTCGTCGGCGATCACCTCGTCGAGGTGGGCGCGCAGCCGCATTCGCGGGGCGCGTCCGGAACGGCCGGTCAGCGTCGTTGGCGGGGCTGCGCCAGGCTGACCATGGCGGTGACGAAGCCGAGAACGGCCACGACCACTGCGCCGATGATCGAGGTGGTGCCGCCGACGCCCTCCGAGACGGACACGAGGATGAACACGATCGCTCCCACTGCTAGGCCGATGCCGAACACAGCGTAGAAGAGTGGGCCGCGACGAAGCACTCCCGGAACGGTGACGGAAGGCCTGGAGGCAGCCGGACGGGCCTCTGTGTCGGCTGCCGGCGGGGAGACCAGACGGCTGCCGGGCTCAGGTTGTGCGGCGACCGGGGCGGCGACCGGCATCGAGCCGGCGAGGTCGGCCTCGTCGTCGGCCGGGAAGGCGATGGCGGGGTCGGGAAGGTTGATGGGGATGACGTGCGGGGACGAGGTGCTGTCCGTGGTGACCGCTTCCGCGGAGACGACCACGACCGGCTCGACGTCGGCAGCCTCGGGGGTTGGCTCGGCGGCGGCGGGCTCGACCTCGGCGGCCGCTGCGGCCTCGATGTCGGCCGGCGGCGCGTCCGGGAGCATGAGGGCAACCTCGGCGGCTTCTCCGGAGCCGTTCTCGCTCGGGGTCTCGACGGGAGCGGGCGATGTCTCGGTGAGCACCGCCTCGGCAGCAACCGTGTCGGTGCCGTTCTCGGGGGAGGGAGGAGCAATCGGGAACTGCATCGGGTCGACGGGCAGCGGGGTTGGCGGGGACGTCGGCGCCGTTGCCGTCATCGGCTCTTCCGAGGCGGGCCAGCCGAAGACGTCCTCGTCGAAGTCGAGATCGCTGGTTTCGTCGACGGCGGCGGCTTCAGGGGCAGCGTCGTCGACCGCCTCGGGAAGAACAGCCTGCGAGACCTCGATCGCTTCGACGTCGGAGGCGGAAAGCGGGGCGGTGTCGGTTTCGTCGGGGGTTTCGACGTCGGCGAGGTCAAGCAGTTCTGCATCGGCGACAGACGCTTCTACGTCAGCGACGTCGACCGGCGCCTCCTCGACGACATCTGCCACAACACTCGGTGATTCGTCGACGACGTCGACTACCGCAGCAAGATCAGCGGCAGGCTCCGTCTCACCCGCAGGCTCGACATCGGCGACACCCTGCGCATCGGCAACGGGCTCCGAATCAGCGACATCGACCAGCGCCTCGTCGACGACATCCGCCACAACGTCTGGCGATTCGTCGACAACGTCGACTATCGCAGCAAGATCAGCGGCAGGCTCCGTCTCAGCGGCAGGCTCGACATCGGCGACAACCTGCGCATCGGCAACAGGCTCAGCATCGGCGATAACAGCAGCCTCAACCTCATCGGCGACAACTGCCGCAACGGCAACGTCGACAGCATCCGCACGCGCCGGCGCCGTGGCCACCAGCGCCTCAGCCTCGCCCTCCCCCATCCCCGCACCAGCGAGCTTCGCGACGAGGTCGCGCGCCTCCGACGATGTCAATCCCGCGCGCAGCACTGCGTCCCACGAACCGCCGACGAGCGCCTGCACGTCGTTCAGCTCACGGACGACGGCGGGCACTGTCGACTGCGCGGTGTCGCGTGCGGCGCGCAGGCGGCGCGCGCCGCTCACGACTTCGAAGCCGCCCTCGGGATGCGGCCGCAGCAGCAGCGGCTGCAGCACACCGCTGGCGCGGATGCTGGCGCGCAGGGCACGAAATGCGGGCTCGGTGACGTCGACGTCGGCGCGCCAGGCGCGGTCGCGGATGATTTCGACGGGGATCTGGTCGACGCGCGACTCGGTGGTCGGGGCCAGCCAGCGCTCCAGTGAGCCGGTGTTGTGATCCGGGAGGGATTCTGCGAGGACGTCGGTGATCTGGTCTTTGAAGCGTCGCTCAGACATGAGCCACGACTTCCATGGCCAGGCTGCGGTACGCCTCGGCCGCGTCCGAGGACGAGGCGTAGGCGGTCACCGGCACACCGGCCAGGGAGGTCTCCTGCAGCTTGACGGTGAGCTTGATCACCGAATCGAAGACACGCAGGTTGGGAATCTCGCGCAGGCCGTCGAGCATGTCGCGGCTGAAGTTGGTGCGCAGGTTGACGAATGTGGGGACGATGCCGAGGATCCGCAGTTCTGGGTTGAGCCGCTGGCGCGCCGCGTGGACGGTGCGCAGGACCTCCTTGAGGCCCTTGATGGCGTAGCCGGACATCTGCACCGGGATGAGCACCCAGTTGATGGCGGCCAGGGCGTTGATGGTGTGGAAGCCGAAGTTCGGCGGCGTGTCGTAGAGGATGAAGTCGTACTCGCCGAAGGTTCCGTTGCGCGTCATGGCGTCGCGCAACAGCACTTCGCGATTGAGTTGCGAGGGCAGCTCGGCTTCCACGGCGGAGAGGTCGGGATTGGCCGGCACCAGCGAGAGGTTGTCCCAGCGGGTGCGCAGGATGACCTCGCCGTTGAGGGCGACACGGCCGGCGAGCACGTCGCGCAGGGTCAGCGGCAGCGTGTAGGGATTGAACCCCAGCCCGGACGTCAGGTTCGACTGCGGGTCGCAGTCGACGACGAGCACGCGCTTGCCGAGCTCTGCAAGCGCGGCTGCGAGGTTGATGACGGTGGTCGTCTTGCCGACGCCGCCCTTTCCGGAGATGCAGGCGATCGAGGTGGCCACGTCGCTGATTGAATCCCTAACGACAATCGATGACTGGAGACGGGGGGCGCGCAGGTGCCCGGGTTCCCGTCGGGAGGGTCAGTGTACGGCCAGTTGGGGCGCCCACTGGGGTTTCCTTACCGATCTTGCCACCGAGGCGTCACCCCCGCGCGAGATCCCAGATGCGGTTGAGCGCCCGCTGCTGCCGCCCCATCACCACGAACCCGCCGATCAGCGGGAACAGCAGCCAGGCGGGCAGCGAGGCGGGACGGATCTGCTCGTCGGTGGTCACCCCCGCGTGCTCCTCGACCAGGCGCACCCGCTCGGCGGTGAGCACCAGGGCGACCACGCTGAAGGGGATGAGGAGGACCAGGTAGGGCACCGCGACCATGGCGGCGAGCCCCGGCCTGGCCTGGGCAGCGGTCAGGGGCAGGCGGCCGACCGCGAAGCCCAGTTGGTCGAGGAGGATGCGGGCGCCGGCGGCCGCGGTGGCCAGCAGGCCGGCCATCCAGGGCAGGACCACCGCCCACGCCGAGCGCGAGGGGTGGGTGTGCACGCGCGGATCGAAGTCGACCATCTCCTGGTTGATGCGCCGGTGCCAGACCAGCGCGTAGATGCCCAGGGTGAGCACCGAGAACGCGATCATCGCCGCCGCAGAGCGCGTCCGGCCAGGCGGCCCGAAGCTCGGGGTGCGGACCTCGCCGAGGCGCCGGGCGGGTTCCATGACGGCCGCGGCGGGCATCAGCTCGCGCGGCGGCGTGGCCGTGGGGACGCTGCCCGGCCACGCCGGAGCGGAACCGAGGACCGGCGCCGACCGAGAACCGACACCTGGGGCGGTGGCGGCCGCCGAGGCGGCGAGGGCGGCGCGGCGGGCGCCCGCGCTCCAGCGGGGCTCCCCGCTGCCGAATCCAGCGGGCGCGGGTGGTGTCGGGGAGGCTGGTGTCGGCGTCCCGCCGCGGCCGGGCGAGCTCGCCGTCGGAGCGTTGAAGCCGAAGGGCGGCGGTTCCGGCGCGGGCTGGCCGGCCGGCCTGCCGGCAGCCCGGCGGCCCTCCAGCACGGCCGTGCTGGCTCGAGCCGGATGCGCGTGCGCCGCCGGTGCGGGCGAGTGCGACGAGGGGGTGGTGGGGCTGTCGGGCACCCGCTCCGCCTCGGGGCGCTCAGGCTCCGGTGGGTGGGCGCGCGCGTCAGTGCTGTCGGTCATGAGTGGGTCCTCGAGGGTGGTGAGACAACCGAGCAGCGACAACGCTAGCAGGATTGGGCACACAGCGGAACAAGTGTGTGCAACCCGAGGGATGGCTCCGGGTACTGGATTCGAACCAGTGACCTTGCGGTTAACAGCCGCCTGCTCTACCGCTGAGCTAACCCGGAACGCGGGTGGGAGTATACCCAGCGGGCTCGGTGGCGCCTGCGAGACGCCCCGCCGCGAATTACTCCAGGTAGTCCTTGAGCTTCTTGCTGCGGGACGGATGGCGCAACTTGCGCAGCGCCTTGGCTTCGATCTGCCGGATGCGCTCGCGGGTGACGCCGAAGCGCTTGCCGACCTCCTCCAGGGTGCGCTGGTGGCCGTCGATCAGCCCGAAGCGAAGCTGCAGGACGCGGCGCTCGCGCGGCGTCAGCGTGTCGAGAATGTCCTCGACCTCGGTGCGCAGCATTGTCAGGGATGCGGCCTCCGAGGGAGCGGTGGCCTCCTTGTCCTCGACGAAGTCGCCGAGGTGGGAGTCCTCCTCCTCGCCGATCGGCGTCTCCAGCGACACCGGGTCCTGCGAGACCTTGATGATCTCGCGAACCTTCTCGGGGGTGATCCCCATCTCCTCGGCGATCTCTTCGTCGGCGGGCTCGCGGCCGAGTTCCTGCAACAGGCGGCGCGACACGCGGACCAGCTTGTTGATGGTCTCGACCATGTGCACGGGGATGCGGATGGTGCGCGCCTGGTCGGCGATGGCGCGGGTGATCGCCTGGCGGATCCACCACGTCGCGTACGTCGAGAACTTGTAGCCCTTGTGGTAGTCGAACTTCTCGACGGCGCGGATCAGACCCATGTTGCCTTCCTGGATGAGGTCGAGGAAGGACATGCCGCGGCCGATGTACTTCTTGGCAATGCTGACCACAAGTCGCAGGTTGGCCTCGGTCAGCTTGTTCTTGGCCTCGTCGTCGCCCTGCTCGATGAGCTGGGCGTACTCGACCTCCTGCTCGGCCTTGAGCAGGGCGACGCGGCCGATCTCCTTGAGGTACATGCGCACCGGGTCGTCGAGCGACACCGAGTCGATGGCCTCGGCGGTGGCGATCATCTCGTCGTCGATCTCGTCGACGGCTTCGAAGTCCTTGTCGCCGTCGGACACCTCGATGCCCATCTCGCGGAAGGCGCCGAAGATGCGCTCCAGGTGATCGGGCTCGGCCTCGATCTCGGGAAAGGCCTGGAGGATGTCGTCGGGCGTGAGGTAGCCCTGCTCCTTGCCGCGGACGATCAACGTCTCCGCGGCGGAGACCAGGAAGTCCCCGCTTGCCGCGCCGCTCACCCCTACCTTGACCTTTGCCGTCGCCATGCGATCTCCTCAGCCCCGGTCCCAGTGTGCCAGGGGCCACCCCCGACCCCCGGCCGGAACAGGACCTCTGCCGGGAACCTAGGTATTTAACGCGCCAGCGCGGCAGAGCCGTCGCCGCATTCGGTCACTGTGCCTGACGGATGCGCTGCCGTTCGGTCGCGAGCTGGTGGAGACGGGTCGCCAGCTGGTCGGCTTCGGCCGACTGGCCCGCGTCGCGTGCTCGGCGCAGCTCACGCTGAATGGTCAGGATCTCCGCTCGCTTTTCGGCGGCCCGTACCTGGGCCACGCAGTCGGACAGGGCTCTCCTCAGTGGCTCGGGGTCGTCGACGTCCTGCAGTTCGGGCAGGGAGCGTACCAATAGACGCGCAGCCAGGCGCTGTTCTGACGATCCCAGCACGTGAACTGGGAATCCCTGGGACGGTTCCAGGCTCAGCGCGACCTCGATGATGCGGCGAACGCCCGCGTGGCGGAGCTCGTCGGGACGCAGGCCGAGCTCACCGGTCAGCGCGGTGGCGAGCATCGGACGCTGCACCACCAGCGTGCCCAGGTACGACTCCCAGGCGTTGGGCGGCGCGGGATCGGGCTCCTCGCGCGCAGCGTCGACCTGCGCTGCGGGCGCGGGCGCCGGTGCGGTGGGCGCGGTGACGCGCACCGGGCCGCGTCCCGTGCGCCGCACGCGATCGACGTCCTCGGCGATCGACGACGCCTGCAGGTCGAGGCGCTGCGCCGCCTGCTGCACGTAGAGGTCGCGTGCGGCGGCGGCGGGGATGCGTGCCAGCAGCGCGACCGCGCGCTCGGCAGCGTTGCGCCGCGCGTCCACCGACCCGCCCTCACCGTCGCCGACGGCGCGGTCGAGCAGAACCTGCCACTCGCGCGGCGCGTCGCGGATGGCCTCGGCGAAACGCACGGGATCGCGTTGCACCAGCTCGTCAGGGTCCTTGAACCCGTCGGGCAGCACGCAGATGCGGCACTCCAGCGACTCGGCGGCGACGACGTCGACGGCGCGCGACGCGGCGGCGCGTCCCGCGTCGTCACCGTCGAAGCAGAGCACAACGCTGCTCGCGTGGCGCGAGAGAATGCGCACCTGCTCGCGGGTGAGCGCGGTGCCGCTGCTGGCGACGGCGTTGTCGACTCCCGCCGAGTGTGCGGCGAGGACGTCGAAGTACCCCTCGACGACGACGGCGATGGCGCTGCTCGCCATCGGCTTGCGGGCACGGTCGATGCCGAAGATCGCCTGCGACTTGTCGTACACGGCGGTGGCGGGCGAGTTGAGGTACTTGGGGATGGCGTCGCCGAGGGCGCGGCCGCCGAAGGCGATGGTCTCGCCACGCTCGTTGCGAATGGGGAACAGCAGGCGATGGCGGAAGCGGTCGCGCGGCGGCCCACCGCGGTCGCTGGTGTGCGCCAGTCCCGCCTCGGCGAGCTCGACGGCGTTGCTCGCCGCGTGCCGCTGCAGCAGGTAGCGGATCAGCGCGTCGCCGCTGCCGCCGCCGGAGGGCGCGAAGCCGACGCCGAACTGCCGGGCCAGCTCCTCCCCCACCCCACGCTCGGTGAGCAGAGCGCGTCCCGGCTCGCCCGTGGGGGTGTTCCACAGCACGTGCTCGTAGAAGGCCTGCGCGCGGGTGTGCAGGTCGAGGGCGAGCTTGCGCTTGCGCGCGGCGTCGCGGCGCTCGCGCCCGTCGCCGTCGCGGGTGAGCTCGACGCCGGCGCGCTCGGCGAGCATCTCCAGCGTCTCGCGAAAGTCGAGGCGCTCGATCTTCTGCACGAAGGTGAGCAGGTCGCCGCCCTCGCCGCAGCCGTGGCAGTGGAAGACCTGGCGCTCCTGGTTGACCATGAAGCTCGGCGTCTTCTCGCCGTGGAAGGGACAGAGGCCCTTGAACTCCCGGCCGCTGCGCTGCAGGCGCACGTAGCCACCCACGACATCGATGATGTCGAGCCGCGACTTGATCTCCGCGACGGCGTCAACCGGGGGCATGTGCAGGAACGATAGCGCCGCTACGGACGATCGCAGACGCCGGGGGGCTCAGCGCGTCAGCGGCGGGAGAACCAGCCCCGGCGCGGCGGACGCTGCAGCATGTCGGCCAGGTCCCGCTCGCGGTCGACCAGCTCGCGGGCGCGCTCGGCGAGCTGGCGCTCCTTCTCGGCGAGGGCGGCGGCGTGCTCGGCGCGGACGGCGTCGAGCTCGAGCTGGAGCTGCTTGACCTTGGCCTGCCGGTTGGTGAGCTCGGCCTCGAAGCGCATGCGCTGCTCGGCGTAGATGCGCTGCTCCAGGGTGCGCTCCCAGCGGTCGAGCAGCCCGGCGACCAGCTCGCGGGGGTCGAGGGCCATCACGGCCAGCTCGGCGCGGGGACCCTCGGCGTCGGGGGTCAGCGGGGAGACCTCGACGGCGTGGTGCAGAGGGGGCGGGGGCACGATCTCGGCGAGGTCCTCGGCGCTCACGGCGGCCTCGTCGTCGTCGCTCTCGTCGCTGGTGGCGATGGCGGTGGCCTCCGCGGCGGGCTCGGCGTCGAGGGCGTCGACGTCGTCGCTGTCGTGCTCGCCGGCGACGGGGCTGTCGACGATCGCCTCGACGGCCGCGTCGTCCGGCTGCGTTTCGTATGCACCGTTGCGCTCGGTGGGCTCCACCGCCGTACCGCGGATCTCGCGGCTCTCCTCCCCGGGCGGTGCGATGCCGAGGTCGGCGATGCGCACGCGGTAGGAGCTGGTGCCGTCGAGCTCGTCGACGCGCCGGGCGGGGATGTCTCCCGCTTCGATACGACGGATGAGCATCGCAGCGGGGAGGCCGAGTCGCTCGGCCACCTGTTCCACCGGAAGCTCCAGTTCGTCGTCGCTGTGCTGGGTGCGGATGCTGGTGGAGTGGATCAGGGGCATCGTCGCAAAGGGTAGGCGATTTCGGCCGCACTGGGGGCCTCGCCGATAGCAACGACGCAGGGGTGGCAAAGGTTGCGCATCGCGCCGCCGCGGCTCAGTGTCCGATGACCTCGACCGCGTAGCGCGAATTGTCGGTGAGCAGCACGATGGCGCCGCCCTGGTCGGTGATCACCGCACGCACCGGAGAGGTGTTGAAAACCTCCGGCGCCTCCTCCTCCTCCATCACCGTGCGGCGCACCAGGTAGGGAAGGCCGGGTGTCGGTGGCGAGAGCTCGTCGCCCTCGACGACGTGGCCGTCGTCGAGCATCACGGGACGGCCGTCGCGCGTGCCGACCTTGCGGATGCGCACGTGCTCACTCATTGCGCGGCCGAGGATAGCGCAGATCTCCGCGCCGACATCGAGGCGCGCGTGGCGCCGCCGCTAGCGATCGCGCTCCGCTGCCGCAAGGCGCGCCTGCGCCGCCGCCAGGCGCGCCACCGGCACGCGATAGGGCGAGCAGGACACGTAGTCGAGGCCGAGACGCTCGCAGATCGCGATCGACGCGGGGTCGCCGCCGTGCTCACCGCAGATGCCGATCTTGAGCTTGGGACGCGTCGCCCTGCCCTCGCTGACGGCGAAGCTCATCAGCCGGCCCACGCCCTTCTCGTCGATGGTCTCGAAGGGGTTGGCGGGGAGGATCTTCTCCTCGACGTACTTGAGCAGGAACTTGCCCTCGGCGTCGTCGCGCGAGTAGCCGAAGGTGGTCTGGGTGAGGTCGTTGGTGCCGAAGGAGAAGAACTCGGCGTCCTCGGCGATCTCGCCGGCGGTGAGCGCCGCGCGCGGGATCTCGATCATGGTGCCGACCTTGTAGTTCAGCCTGACGCCGGACTCCTTGATGACGTCCTTGGCGACGCGATCGATGACCTCGCGGGTGCGGCGCAGCTCCTCGGCGGTGCCCACCAGCGGCACCATGATCTCGGGGCGGACGTCGACGCCCTCCTTCTTGAGCTGCGTTGCCGCCTCGATGATGGCGCGCGTCTGCATCTCGATGATCTCGGGGAAGAGCAGGCCGAGGCGGCAGCCGCGCAGGCCAAGCATGGGGTTCTGCTCGTGCAGGTCGCGCACCGCCGCGAGCAGGCGGCGCTGTTCGGCGTACTCGGCCTCCGGCCTGCCCTCGGCCTCCGCGCGCGTCACCTCGACGAGCAGGTCCTCCAGCGAGGGCAGGAACTCGTGCAGCGGCGGGTCGATGAGGCGGATGACCACGGGCAGGCCGTGCATCGCCGCCAGGATGCCGCGGAAGTCGCCGCGCTGCATGGGCAGCAGCTCGTCGAGCGCCTTGCGCCGCTCCTCGGTGGTGCTCGACAGGATCATGCGCTGCACCACGGGCAGGCGCTCCTGCTCCATGAACATGTGCTCAGTGCGGCAGAGGCCGATGCCCTCGGCGCCGAACTCGCGTGCCCGGGTGGCGTCGTGCGGGTAGTCGCCGTTGGCCCAGACGCCGAGACGGCGCACCGAGTCGGCCCAGCGCAGCAGCTCCTCGAGGTCGCCGCTGATCTCCGGCTCGATCATCGGCACGGTGCCGAAGATGACGTTGCCGGTGCTGCCGTCGATGGTGAACTCCTCGCCCTCCCTGATGGTGCGGCCACCGGCGGCGAACTGCTTCTTGTTGAGGTCAACCTTGACCGATTCTGCGCCGGCCACGCAGGGCTTGCCCATGCCACGCGCGACGACGGCGGCGTGCGAGGTGCGGCCGCCGCGGCTGGTGAGCACGCCCTGGGCGGCGATCATGCCGTGCACGTCGTCGGGGTTGGTCTCGATGCGGACCAGGATCACGTTCTCGCCGCGCTTGGCCCACTCCTCGGCGGTGTCGGCGTCGAAGACGGCCTTGCCGTAGGCGGCGCCGGGCGACGCGGCCAGGCCCGTGGCCATGACGTCCACCTTGGCGGCGGGATCGACGCGGCGATGCAGGAGCTGGTCGATGTGCGACGGCTCGACGCGCTGCACCGCCTCCTGGCGGCTGATCAGGCGCTCCCTCGCCATGTCGACGGCCACCTTCACCGCCGCCGCCGCGGTGCGCTTGCCGCTGCGCGTCTGCAGCATGTAGAGGCGGCCGCGCTCGATGGTGAACTCCATGTCCTGCACGTCGCGGTAGTGCTTCTCGAGGCGCTGGGCGATCTGCTCGAACTGCCCGTAGACCTCGGGCATCTCGCGCTTCATGTCGGCGATGGGATGCGGGGTGCGGATGCCGGCGACGACGTCCTCGCCCTGCGCGTTCTGCAGGTACTCGCCGTAGAGGACGCGCTCGCCGGTCGAGGGATCGCGGGTGAAGGCGACGCCGGTGGCGGAGTCGTCGCCCATGTTGCCGAAGACCATGGTCTGCACGTTGACGGCGGTGCCCAGGTCGTGGCTGATCTTGTTGAAGTTGCGGTAGTCCATGGCGCGCTTGTTGTTCCACGAGGAGAACACGGCGCCGATGGCCTGCTCGAGCTGGTCGTAGGGATCCTCGGGGAACTCGACGCCGGCCCTGTCGCGCACGATCTGCTTGTACTCGTCGACGAGCTGCTTCAGCGCCTTGGGCTGGAGGTCGGCGTCGGTCTGCGCCTTGTTGCGCTGCTTCGACTCGTCGAGCGCATGCTCGAAGAGGGCGCCGTCGATGCCCAGCACGATCTTGCTGAAGAGCTGGATGAAGCGGCGGTAGGCGTCGAGGGCGAAGCGCTCGTTGCCGGTGAGGGCGGCGAGGCCCTGCAGGGTTTGCGCGTTGAGGCCGAGGTTGAGGACGGTGTCCATCATGCCGGGCATGGAGAACTTGGCCCCGCTGCGCACGCTGACCAGCAGCGGGTTGCGCGGGTCGCCGAACTGCTTGCCGGCCTTCTTCTCGATGTGGCGGAGGGACTGCATGGCCTGGTCCCACATGCCCTGCGGGAACTTGCGCCTGTTGGTGTAGAAGGCGTTGCAGGCTTCTGTGGTGATGGTGAAGCCGGGCGGGACGGGCAGGCCGGCGCGAGTCATCTCGGACACGCCGGCGCCCTTGCCACCGAGGAGGTCGCGGAGCTGGGCGTTGCCCTCCTCGAAGAGGTAGACCCACTTGTACTGGCCTCGTGGGATGCGCAGGGTGGCCGTGGGGCGGGTGCCGGCCGCCGCGGCGCGGCCGTTGGACGGGAGGCCGGCGCGGCCGGTGACGATGGCGCCGCGCAGTGGGGCCTTGCGCTGCGCGGACTTCTTCTTGGCAGCGGTGGTTGCCTTCTTGGCAGCGCCGGTTGTCTTCTGGCGGGCGGCGGACTTTTTGGTCGTAGTGGTCGCGCTGCGCGGTGCGGCGGCGACCTTCTTGGTGGCGCCCGTGGATGACTTCTTGGCGCGGGGGGTGGTCGTCTTCTTGGCCATCACGGGCTCCGCATGCAAAGGTCTGAATGGCAGGGTGCCGGGGTGCGCGAGCGTAGCATCGCGGCGGCCCGGGTCGCCCCGGCGGCGGGAGCTCCAGCCTACCCGGCGGGCGGTCGACCCTGAGCTCGCGCGCCGGCGGTGCGGCGCATGGCGTCGAGCTGGTCGCGCAGCGCGGCCTCCAGGCCGCTGACGGGGACGCGCACCTGCTCCATGGTGTCGCGCTGGCGGATGGTCACCGCGTCGTCCTGCAGCGAGTCGAAGTCGACGGTGACGGCCAGCGGCGTGCCGATCTCGTCCTGGCGGCGGTAGCGGCGGCCGATCGACTGGGTCTCGTCGTACTCGGTGCTGAAGCTGCGGCGGAGCTGGTGCTCCACGCGCCGGGCCAGCTCGCTGAGCTCCGGCTTCTTGGAGAGGGGCAGCACGGCCACCTGCACCGGCGCGATGTCGGGATGGAAGCGCAGCACCAGCCGCTTCTCGCCGCGCACCTCCTCCTCCTCGTAGGCGTCGATCAGCAGGGTGATGAAGATGCGATCGACGCCCACTGCGGTTTCCACCACGTATGGCAGGAACCGCTCGTTGGTCTGCGTGTCGAAGACGCTGAGGTCGCGGCCGCTGTGCTGCGAGTGCTGGCGCAGGTCGAAGTCGGTGCGGTCGGCGATGCCCTCCAGCTCGCCCCAGCCGAAGGGGAAGAGGTACTCGACGTCGTAGGTGCCGCTGCTGTAGTGGGAGAGCTCGTCCGCCGTGTGCTCGCGCAGGCGCAGCTGCGCGCGCCGCACGCCGAGGTCCTCGACGAACCAGTCGAGGCGCTCCCTGCACCAGTAGTCGAGCAGCTCGCGGTCCTCGCCCGGCTTGCAGAAGTACTCCATCTCCATCTGCTCGAACTCGCGCAGCCGGAAGATGAAGTTGCCGGGGGAGATCTCGTTGCGGAAGCTGCGTCCCTGCTGGGCGATGCCGAAGGGCAGCCGGCGCCGGGTGGCGTTGACCACGTTGGCGAAGTTGACGAACATGCCCTGCGCCGTCTCGGGACGCAGGTACACCTGCGCCGCCGCCTCCTCGACCGGGCCGAGGAAGGTCTTGAACATCAGGTTGAAGTGGCGCGCCTCGGTGAGCGGGCCCTCGCACTCGGGACAGCGCGTCACCGCCGGGTCCTTGCCGCGCGCACGCCGCTCCGCCTCGACGTGGTCGGCGCGCCAGCGCTTGCGGCAGCTGCCGGTGCAGTCGACCAGCGGATCGGTGAAGTTGCTGACGTGGCCGCTGGCCTCCCAGACGCGGGAGTTCATGATGATCGAGGTCTCGATGCCCTCGACGTCGTCGCGCAGGTCCACCATGCGACGCCACCAGGCGTTGCGGATGTTGCGCTTCAGCCGCGAGCCCAGCGGACCGTAGTCGTACAGCGCGTTGATGCCGCCGTAGATCTCGCTGGACGGGAAGACGAAGCCGCGCTGCTTGGTGAGCGACACCAGCCGCTCGATGAGGTCGGCTGGCGGCGGCACCGGTTGCGGCGCGTCGGTGGCGGGGTCGGTCGCGGTCATGGGACTGGGGATTCTACCCGCCGGTGGCGCTGAGCCGAGCCGCCGCCACCGGACCGCCCGCGCCCTGCACCACGGGGCATGGCGCGGCGGCGTCAGAAGACCGCCCGCAGCACCTCCAGCGAGCGCAGGCGGCGGTCGACGTGCTGGGCCAGCTCGCGCTCGACGACCAGCTCCAGCACGACGAGGGTCTGCGCGTCGAGGCGCAGTCGCGCGTAGAGATCGGCGTCGGCGGAGGCGATCACCCGCAGCACCTTGATGACCCGGACCGGGCACTCGACGCCGCCGGGGTCGGCCATGGCGCAGCGGGCGCAGAGCAGGCCCCCGCCGGCGGCGCTGAACACCGCCGGTTCCTCGGGCAGGCTCGAGGCGCACGACGCGCAGACGGTCAGCTCGGGCGCGTAGCCGAGGCGGTCGATCATCCGCCGCGCGAACCAGGCGACCGCCGAGCGCGGGTCGCGGGCGGGATCGGCACACGCCTCCAGGGCGTCGGCGACCAGCTCGTAGATGCCCTGTTCCAGCGGATGATTGCCCTCGAGCACCCGATCGGCCAGCTCCGCACACAACGACGCGCAGGCGACGCGACGCGCGTCGCTCGACGGCAGCGCGGGACCGACGCGCTGGGCCTGGGTGAGCACCTCGAGCTCACCGCGACCGCGGGCGATGTGCATGCTGCTGCGCGCGAAGAGGTCGGTGTGCGGCGCCATGCGTCCCGGCGCCTTGCGCACCCCGCGCGCGATGACGCCGATCTTGCCGTGCTCGCGAGTCAGCACGGTGAGGATGCGGTCCGCCTCCGCATAGTCGATGCGGCGCAGGACGACGCCCTCGTCGGTATAGCTCGACAACGCCTATCGCCCGCGGCGGCCTCCGCGCGACGCGATGAGAGCCCGGGCCGTCACCACGAAGATGGAGCCGTCGACGGCGGCGCCGACCAGGTAGGGAGTCCTGCGCTGCTCGGTGAAGCGGCGCACGAACATGCCGCTGGACACCGCCTTGCTCACCAGCACCGGCCACACGAAGGCGCGGCGGCGGCGCACGTCGGTCGACGCCATGGCGCACATCGTTGTCAGGGTGGCCATCAGCGACACGGCGAGCGCATTCCAGTACTTCTCGCTGGAGCGCGGCAGCGACGGGCCCGGGAGCAGGTTGAGCGACGCGGTGGAGCGGTCCGGATCGACGGCGAAGCTCACCGCGCCCGCGGCGAACAGCAGCGTCCAGATGCGCAGCAGCTTCTGCAGCGCGCGCTCGCCCTCGCTGAGTGTGTCCTGGCTGTCGCTCAATTGTGGGCCTCCCGTGGCGGTTCCTCGTGGCGTCCCTCGTGGCGCTCGGCGAGCAGGGGACGCTCGCTGACGATGCGCACGGTGCGGATGCTCTGCCGGCGCACCGTCTCGACGATGATGCGCACATCGCCCACGGTGATCGTCGCGCCGGGCTTGGGGATCTCGCCGAGGCGCTCGTAGACCAGGCCGCCGATGGAGTCGGCGTCGGTGTCCTCGGGGATGTCGACGTGGAGCATCTCGCGGACGTCGTCGATGCTGACCCGGGCGCTGAGCAGCGCCTCGTGCTCGCTGAGGAACTGGATCTCCTCCTGCTCGGCGAGGTCGTACTCGTCGCGGATGGGACCGACGATCTCCTCGAAGAGGTCCTCCATGGTGACGATGCCGGCCGTGCCGCCGTACTCGTCGACCACGATGGCGATGTGCACCTTGCGCACCTGCATGTCGTGCAGCAGCTCGCCCACCTTCTTGGACTCGGGGGTGAAGTACGGTTCGCGGGCCAGCGTCTTCACCTGGCGGGTCTGCTCGTCGTGGTGCTTGAGCAGGTCCTTCGCATAGACGACGCCGACGACGTTGTCGATGGTCTCCTCGTACACCGGGATGCGCGAGTGGCCTTCGCGCATGATGATCTCGATCACCTCGGCGACCGTCTTGTCGGCCTCGACGCCGATGACGTCGACGCGCGGCACCATGATCTCGCGCACCGGCTTGTCGGTCATCTCGAGGACGCCCATCATCATCTGGCGCTCCTCCTGCTCGACAACGCCCTGCTGCTCGCCCATCACCACCAGCATGCGCAGCTCTTCCTCGGTGACGAACGGCCCCGGCACCGAGCCACGCGCGGCGGTGCGCACCAGTTGCGTGGCCACCCAGGTGAGCACGGACACCACGGGACGCAGCACCACGGTGAGGAAGTGCACCGGCGCCGCCAGCGCCAGGGCGACGCGCTCGTTGAAGCGCAGCGCCAGCGACTTGGGGGCGATCTCGCAGAACACCAGCAGGAACGCGGTCAGCAGGCCGGTGATCAGCGCCTCGCTGACGTGCGCGTTCTCGCTGACGGCGAGCAGCGTCGCCGACGTCGTCGCCACCGTCACCGCCGCGGTGTTGAGGGTGAGAATAGTCGACAGGTACTGGTTGGGGTGAGCGTGCAGCTCGACGACGCGCTTCGCCCGCTTGTCCGCGTCCTCGGCAAGGCTGCGCATGCGCAGCCGCGACACGCTGGTCAGCGAGGTCTCGGCCGCCGCCGCGAACGAGGCGACGAGCAGCGACATGACGAGCAGGAAGACGTACAGGCTCACAGGCCGCTCCCGGTGAGCTCGGCGCTTGACCCGGTCATCGGAACAGCTCGCTGACGCTCCGTCCCTCGTGCACGCGGACGATGGCTTCGGCGATCAGCGGCGCGACGCTGAGGACACGCAGCTTGGGCGCGTCGTCGAAGCTGTGCCCGTTGTGCTTGGGGATGGTGTCGGTGATGCAGATCTCGTCGATGGGCGCGGCGTGCAGGCGCTCGAGGGCGCCGTTGCTGAGCACGCCATGCGTGGCGACGACGTCCACCTTGGTGGCACCGTTGGCGCGCAGCGCCAGGGCCGCGCCGATCAGCGTGGAGCCGGTGCTGATCAGGTCGTCGATGACCACGCAGGGCTTGCCCTCGACGTCACCGATGACGTTGAGGACCTCGACGTCGTCGTCGCGCGGACGGCGCTTGTCGACGATGGCGATGGGGGCGTCGAGCAGCCGTGCCAGGGTGCGCGCCCGCGCCGTGCCGCCCGTGTCCGGCGAGACCACGACGACGTCGGCGCCGTGCCGCTCACGCGCGTGCCGGGCCAGGATCTTGCTGGCGGTGAGCGCGTCGACGGGGATGTCAAAGAATCCCTGGATGGCTTCGGCGTGGAGGTCGATGGTGATCACCCGGTTGGCCCCGGCCATCTCGATGATGTTGGCCATCAGCTTGGCGCTGATGGGATCGCGCGCCTGCGTCTTCTTCTCCTTGCGCGCATAGCCGTAGTACGGAATGACCGCGTTGATGCGCGACGCGCTGGCGCGGCGAAGGGCGTCGAGGATGATGAACAGCTGGACCAGGTTGTCACTGACCGGATGGCAGGTGGGCTGGATGACGAAGACGTCCTTGCCACGCACCGACTCGGAGATCTTGACGTCGAACTCGCCGTCGGCGAAGCGGGTCACCTGGATCTCGGCGAGCGGCATGTTGATCTCCCGCGCGATGCGCTCGCTCAACTCGGGGTTGGCCGTCCCCGAGAGCAGTTGGAGATCCCCGTGCGGACTGGTCATCGATTGCTGTCTCCCACGTTGCTGTGCTCCACGGCCTGCGGCCGCCGTCGTGTGCGGCGCCGCTGCGCCCATCCCTCCACGTTGCGCTGCTCGGTGCGCTCGACGGCCAACGCCCCCGCGGGCACGTCGCGCGTGATCACCGAACCGGCCGCCACGTAGGCGTTGTCCCCGATGGTCAGCGGAGCCACCAGGATACTGTCGGTCCCGACAAAAACTCCGTCGCCGATGACGGTGCCGTGCTTGCTGTCCCCGTCGTAGTTGCAGGTCACCGTCCCGGCGCCGATGTTGACCCCCTCCCCCACCTCGCTGTCGAGCACGGCGGAGAAGTGGCTGATGCGGCTGCCCGCACCGATGTGGCTGTTCTTCACCTCGGCGTGGGTGCCCAGCTGCACGCCCCTGGCCAGGCGCGTGCCCGGCCGGATGCGCACGTAGGCGCCGATGCTGACGTCGTCGTCGAGGTCGCAGTCGTCGAGCATGGAGCTGCCGATGCTGACCCGGTCGCCGGCGCGCACGTCGTGGAGCTGGGCCATGGGTCCGACGACGCAGTCCTCACCGAGCACGGTGCCGCCGCCCAGCACGGTCATGGGACGGAGGACGGTGTCGCGCCCGACGCGGACGCCGGGATCCACGTAGGTGGTGGCCGGGTCCTCCACAGTCACGCCCTCCAGCATGAGCGTTTCCAGGGTGCGGCGTCGGATCTCGCGTTCTGCCCTGGCGAGCTGGGTGCGGTCGTTGACGCCCAGGGCCTCGATGGCGTCGGCGGCCTGGACGGCCTCGATGGGGCCGTCGAGAATGGCGATCACGTCGGTGAGGTAGTACTCGGACTGGGCGTTGTCGGCGGTGAGGGCGTCGAGGGCGGGCCAGAGCGCGTCGCCGTCGAAGACGTAGATCCCGGCGTTGCACTCGTCTGTGGTGGCGCGCTCGTCGGGGGTGAGGTCGCGCTCCTCCCGGATGGCGGCCACGCGGCCGGTGCGTGGGTCGCGGAGGATGCGGCCGAGGCCGGTGGGGTCGTCCGGCACGACGGTGAGCAGGGTGGCCTGGGCCTTGCTGGCCCGGTGGTGGTCGAGAAGTCGCTGGAGGGTCGCTGCGGTCAGGAGGGGGACGTCGCCGCTGAGGACCAGCACGGCGTGCTCGCCGGCGCCGCCGCTGGTGCGCAGTCCTGGGGGGACGCTGCGCAGGGCGTCGCCGGTGCCGCGCGGCTCCTCCTGCTCGACGACGTCGGCGTGCTGCTCGACGGCGTGGGCGACCTCGGGCTGCTTGGGGGACACCACCACGATGGGACGGCGGCCGGTAACCTGCGCGGCCGTCTGCACGGAGTGGAGCACGAGGGGGCGACCGGCCAGCGGATGGAGCATCTTGGGGACCCTGCTTCGCATCCGAGTGCCTTGCCCGGCGGCGAGCACGACCGCCCGGGGACCGTCAGCCACGGCGGGAGTATAGGGCACCCGGGGCCGTTGGGCCTCCCTCGGCGGGCTGCGTGGTCGTGCGAGGCTGCGCTCCTGCGAGCGGCCGCCGCGGCCGTGTAGCCTCCCCCGCCATGCCGCTGCACGTGACCCGCGACGACGCCGGCGTGGTGACCCTGCGCCTCGACAACCCCGCCCGGCGCAATGCGCTGGATGCGGAGATGGCGGCGTCGCTGCGGGCTGCCGTGGCCTCTCTTCGTACAGACGACGCGGTGCGGTGCGTCGTGGTGACGGGCACGGATGGTGCCTTCTGCTCGGGCGCCGACCTCGGCGGTCTGCTCGAGGGCGGCGGCAGCACGGTGCTGCAGCGACGGGAGATGCTGGGGGCGTACTACCGCACGTTTCTGGACGTCCGTGAGCTCGACGTGCCCACGGTGGCGGCGGTCAACGGGCCGGCGATCGGGGCCGGGCTGAACCTGGCGCTGTGCTGCGACCTGCGGGTGGCGGCGGAGTCGTCACGCTTTGGGGCGACCTTCGTGCGGCTCGGCATCCACCCCGGCGGCGGTGGGACCCACCTGCTGACCCGCCTGATCGGGCCCTCGCGGGCGGCGGAGATGGTCTTGACCGGGTCCGTGCTGTCGGCCGGGCAGGCACTGGAGTGGGGACTGGTCGGGTCGGTTGTGCCGGATGCCGGGTTGGCCGACGCGGTCGGGGCTCTGACGCAGCGGATCGCGGGGAATGGACCGGCGGCGGTGCGGGCGGCGAAGCGGTCGCTGCGGCTGGCCCTGGACAGCTCATTCGAGGCGATGCTGGAGGTCGAGTCGCTCGCCCAGGCGGCGTCCCAGGCGGCCGAGGACGCGGCGGAGGGCTGGGCGGCCTTTCGTGAGAAGCGGGAGCCTCGCTTCACCGGGCGGTAGCATCTCTGGCGACGCCGGTCCCTTTGGGGAGTCGCCAAGTGGTAAGGCAGCGGACTTTGGATCCGCCATTCCTGGGTTCGAATCCCAGCTCCCCAGCACCAACTTTTCGCGTTAGCGGGGGCTTTGGAGGCAGTTTTGGAGGCAATAGCTTGGCCTCGCGCGCACAGCTGCCACCCTACCCTCGGTCGCCCCCAGTGCTGGCTGATCCACTCCCAGGTCGCAGCACCCCCTTCCAGTTGGACCCGCTTCGGGATTAGGATGCAGCCCAATGTGGATGCGTCGGACTTCACGCTAAACGCGGAGTTATGGGGTGGGACCAGCCAGGGCCTTGCGCAGATCACGCCCCGGAAATGGGTGTGCTTCTACTGCGGCAGCCACACTGGGACAGATCGAGGCTTCCGGAATCCTCCACCGCACACCGGAGGCCAGCTGGTGGCGGAGATCGCCATCTGCGGGTTCTGTGGAGCTCCTACGTTTTTCCTGCCGGACGGCCGTTTCAGCCCGACCGCCGCGCCTGGCGAGGACATTGCCGACATTCCCGAGGACGTCGCTCACCTTTACCGAGAAGCGCGGATCAGCGCCGCCGGAGGCGCCAACACAGCCGCGGTCCTCGTCTGCCGGAAGATTCTCATGCACATCGCCGTGGATCAGGAGGCACCGGAGAGCCGGAGCTTCCTCGAATACGTCACCTTCCTGGCGGACAAAGGCTTCCTTCCTCCGAACGGGCGGCTATGGGTCGACTATGTCCGCCGTAGAGGCAATGAGGCAAACCACCAGATTCAGCTCATGGATGCCAAGGACGCCGAGGTGCTGATCCGCTTCACCGGCATGTTGCTGCAATTCCTCTACGAGTTGCCGGGCATGGTGCCCCAGCCTTCGTCGACTAGCGTCGAGCCCGCGGGAGCGCCGTAGGACAGTGACCCAGCATGCTGAAGCGGCCATCTGACCATACATGGGAGGCCCACGCTGCGCCCGGGTCGAGGTTCGGCGAGCGAGGTGAATCCGGACCTCGTGCCGTCCACGACGTAGGCCGCCGCGTTCGAGCGATCAACTCCTCGTGGCACCCACCGTGGGGGGCCTCCGGTGTGAATGCCACCAATCATCTGCGCGTGAGCGCAGAGCGTCGAGGGAATCGCGTGCGCGTACACACGGATCGTGGTCGCCGCGTCCGAGTGCCCGAGCATGTAGGCGACGTCCTTGACCGGAACGCCGTTGCGCAGCATCAGGGTTGCCGGCTGGTCCTTCCTTGAGCTGCTCGTATCTTAGAAGTTACGCTTAGCTGCCCATGCGACAGCTCGATACGTCCTTTCACGACCGGCGCCTGCAAGAGCGCATGAAGGACCCGGCTTTCCGGGCCGAGTACGAGCGCTCGCGCCGCCGGATCGCGCAGATCGACGCCATAATGCAGCGGCTGGACGAACTGCGGATCTGTGCGGGTCTGTCGAAGGCTGAGCTGGCCCGGCGCATTCACAGGGAGCCCGCAACGGTGCGCCGCCTGTTCTCGAGTGAGGTCAACCCGACCCTCGACACGATCATCGCCCTGGCCGACGAGTTGGGCGCGGAGCTGGACGTCGTGGCGCTGAAGAAGCCCGCCAAGCGCGGCGGGCGGCCGTCCTCCCAAGCACTCGCGGGCGCCTGACCCGCCGATGGCGCGAGGCGGAGAGCGCCGCCCCTGGGCGATCGTCTCCTACAACGATCGTCTACTACAAGGCAGCGGACCGCTCCGTCCCGGCCGCCAGCTTCCTGGACGGCTGTCCTCCCACCATCGACGCGAAGTTCGCCGCGGTCCTCGACGCGGTGGCCACCGCCCCGCCACTCCAGTTCACCGGTGGCGGCTATTGGGAGGCTGTGCACGGGGACATGGGCGGTGCTACGAGATCCGGCTCACTGGTCCGAAGCGGGAGCAGTTCCGGCTCTTCTGCATCCTCGACCGCGATAGCCCAGGCCTCCCCGGCCCGGTGCTCGCCGTCATCTGCGGCATGCGGAAGCCCTTCCGGACCGTCTTCTCGCACCAGGACTACGCCGGCGTCCGGGAGATGCGCGCCGCCTACCTGGCCGCGTCTCCACGGCGAATCGCTTAATCTCCGGCCCCGTCCTCAGCCGGTCGCTATGGAGGCAATTTTGGGGCAATTGAGCCGCCCGCCGGTGCCTCTCCACGACTGCCCGTAACCAGAAGTTCGTTTTCCAATAAGGAATTTCCGTTGCAGTCGACCAAGCTCAGTCGTACTTTGGATCCGCCATTCCTGGGTTCGAATCCCAGCTCCCCAGCGGCAACTTTTGGCCTTTTGGGGCTGCAAGGGGGATATTGGGGGGACAACGGAGGTATCCAACCGGCGCAGCATCGGGCAACGTAATCCGGGCGGCGCCCGCGGGGTACCACAGGTACAATCTCCGGCCCTTGGCTAGGTTGGAGGCGATCACTTGTCGGACCTCGTACGCATCCCGTTGTCGGTCCTCCCACACGACGAGGGGTTCCTACGACGCCGCTGCCCGCGGTGCGATGGCGAGTTCAAGGTCGAGGACGGCGACCGAGACGACGACGCCACCGACGTCGATTCGGAGGAATCCGGCCGGGAGTACTTCTGCCCCCTCTGTCATTCGTCCGCCGAAGGCTTTTGGCTCACTCCAGCACAGGAGGAGTACATTCAAGAGGCGGTGCAGGCGGCCACGGCCCACATGCTCGAACAGGCCTTGCAGGATGGGCTCGGGCGCGGGCAGGGCGGTGGGCTTGTCACTTTCGACTTGCAGCCGAGCGAGATTGATGAACCTATCCCGCCCGACGAGCCACACGACATGATGCTCATCGGAGTCCCCTGCCACCCGGTTCGCCTCAAGGTACCGGAGGACTGGACGGGGGACGTTGCGTGCCACATCTGCGGCGTGCGCTACCCGCTCGACGTTGTCCATGTGAAGGAAGATCTCCAGTGACCGAGCGTAAGCCCATGTCAGTCGACGACTTGGACGAGTACGAGGATCGGGTGCTGTACTACCTCGTCGACCTCGCTGGGCCCACGCCTTTGGCCCTAAACGAATTCGTTCGTGAAGCTGCCATCGCCGAACGCGCGCCGCTACCACTGGCACAGCCCGGGTCGGCGGGAGCGACCTCTGACCCGCGCGGCGTCCTACTGACCGTCCTTGGCGATCTTGAGAGCCACGGATACGCCAAGCTCCACAAGGTCATGGGGCCATGGGGCGCCCAACCGACGCGCCATGGTCGTGACCGTGTGGCCGAATGGCGCCGCGAGTGGCAGGCCAATCGCGACCGGCTGATCCAGGACGCCATCTTGGCCGACCTGGACGGACAGCGTCGAGCCAACCCGGCTCGCCACACGATCGATGCTCAAATCGATATCGACAACCTCTGCGCGCAGCTCGGCGTTGACCGCAACGAATACTTGGCCGCTGCCCAAGGGCTGCGCGACCAGGGGAAAATCTCGGAAAAGGACTTCGACGCAACGCTCGAACAGGGTCATGCTTACATCACCGAACGAGGTGTCGCGGCTTTGTCTGGAACGCGCACGCCATCGCCGTCCGCAGAGCTGGAGCGGGCGTGGAATGAGGTTGCACGACTTCAACGTGAATTAAACACTGTGAAGTCCACTCCTGCGGATCTCATAAAGGACCCAGAGTTGCTCCGACGTTGCTCTGACCTCCTGGGCGCGCCGGGCGACTACGACCGTGTGATGCGCGAAGCGTCGACCATTCTTGAAGACCGCATCCGGGTTGCTACTGGCGCGACAGCATCGAGCGCAGTGCCGCTGATGCGTTTGGCCTTCGACGTCGACAAGGGACCGCTGCGGGTCAGCACAGAGCGCAGCGAGCAGGAGGCTGCCGCACACCTTTTTGCGGGGACGATGGGCCTTTTCCGCAATCAGAGCGGCCATCAGCTCGTTCACGTTTCGTACGAGGACGCCGTGCGCTATGTCGTGATGGTAGACCTGCTGCTGTCCTTGGTAGCCCGCGTATCTCAGCCTTCGGCCACCGCACCTACGACGTAGCGGGCGACGACGGCGGCCTCCCGCCACCTTGCTGCAGCCATGGCGCTGTGAGAATGCCGCCGATGAGGGCTGTGTGCGCGCCCTGCGTTGACGGAATGGCATGCCGGGCTCCGGATGGCCGCGATAAGGCTCGCGGCGGAGTGCCAGGGCTGGAGTTCCGTGCTACACTTGACGCACATGGATACCATCGGGGTGCGTGAGTTGCAGCAGCGGGCCTCCGCGGTGTTGCGCCGGATCGAGCGTGGGGAAGTTCTCGGCGTGACCGATCGAGGACGCCTCGTCGCCATTCTCGGCCCACCGTCCTCGGCAACCGGAGCAGCGTCGTTGGTCACAGCCGGTCGGCTACGTCCGGCGCGGCGGACTTCCGCACCTCTGCCCGAGGCGGTGCCAGCAAGTTGGTCCATTGCCGAGGTTCTCGACGACCTGAGGCTGGAGGGCTAGGGGGAGGCGTGCCCTTCTACATCGACACGTCGGCCTTCCTCAAGCTGCTTGTGGCCGAGGCCGAGACGCCGGCAATGCGGGCTTGGTTCGGCGCCAGTCCCGCCTGCTGGTCTTCTCACCTCCTGGTCACCGAGGCACTGCGGGCAGCCGCGCGGCTGGGCCTGAACCGGCACGTCGTCGACGAGACCCTCGATGCCGTCTCACTGATCTTGCCAGCGGCGACGACCTTCTACTATGCCGCCGCGCTGCAACCCACCGCCTTGCGGTCACTTGACGCCCTCCACCTCGCCACGGCGATGGAGTTGGGTGACGACCTCGACGGGATCGTCAGCTACGATGCCCGGCTCGTCGCCGGCGCGCGCGCAGCTGGACTTCCGGTTGTCACACCGACGTAGCGGACTGCGACGCGCGGCTTCCCCACCGCCCACTACAACGGGCGTCAGCGCACGACGGCTGCGCATCGACGCGCTAGGCGGCCACGGCGACGGGTGCCCCTGTGGCGTGCGGGTGGTCACAACGAAGTGGCGCTGCCCATCCTCCGCGATGAGCACCCCGACCGGTTGGGGAGCTCACCGTCACGCTTTCCCACCAGCCGCGTGGCCTGCAGCGGCGCAGGCGCCGCTTCATACGGTGCATCACCAATGGCCGTGGCCGAGATTCGTGGCTTGCCTTCCGGCGACTCGGAATGCTCCGCGCTACATCGTCACGCCGGTGGGGAACGGCGCAGGTAGCGGGCGTGCACAGCCAGCGCAAGGCATACGTTGCCAACCCCAAAGCCAAGGTATGCGGCGCCCGTAATAGTTGACTGGCGCCAGAGAGACGCGATTCCAATGACCACCCAGCCAGCCGCTAGTACGAGGCTGGCGTTCCGGATAAACCGCCACTCACGCATGACCCGTAGTATCGGCCAATCAGCGGCTTCTCGCACCCGATCAGCCGTCCGAGGAGGCGAGCAAGCGACGCCACCCGGAGTGATCCGAGCAGCGTCCGCGCTGGAGTGGGACAAGGCCTCACCGGCCGGGATAGTAGGTCTGCAGATAGCCAGAACCGCGGCCGGTGAGCATCACGGCGAGGAGAACGCCGACAGCGGCACAGGTCACCACCACGGCGACACGGTCGCGTACGCCGGCAACTGCGTCACCCGCACGCCGCACCAGGTCGGCCGAGGCGACGTCGACCGCAGTGCGGAAGTGGCCGACCACGTGGAGAGCGATGGCCAGCAGCCAGGGGTAGAAGACGACCTTGTGCACCGTGAAGGCCCCGTCGTGGATCGATCCGGGCCCGACCACTAAGAGGACACCGCTCACCAGGATCACGACGGTGAAGAGGATCAGTGCAGGCCCGAGGAGCCGGAGGCCGAGTGGTGGCGGTCCGTTCTGCCGGTACGCGCCGAACCTCAGGTAGTACTTGGCGAAGCGCCAGCTCACGCTGCCGAGCTTCAAGACGACGAGGGGCACCAGGACCAGTCCGACCGCGAGATGCACGGCGAGAACCCTGGGCGGCTTGAGTACGACGGTGACCACCTCGATTGCGATCAGGAGCAGCACGACGAGCCCCGTGAGGCCGGTCAGGCGCGCATTCGCCTGCACTCCCGCCGCGGTGCCGGCACCATTGGTTGGCAAGCCATCTCTGCTGGTCACGAGCGTCTCCATGATCTGAACGTCGTGCCGTGACGGTATGGGAACCCTCCGGCGCCGTCGACGGCCCGCAGGACGAAAGATGTCGCCGGCGCGGCCGCCCGCATCGTTCCCGAGAACTAGTCCTGGCGCACGGGCATCCCGAACGATCGCGTCCCTCAGGCGGACGACACGCGGGCAGAGCACCCCTAGCCTGGCGCAATGCAAGGAATCACTCGTTTCGTGCTGGGTCACCGCAGGCTCGCCGTCGTCGCCTGGATGCTGGTCACCCTGGCAGGCGCCATCACGGCCTCGTCGACCACGGCAGCGCTGTCGCACTCGGCGGCCATCCCGGGCACCGCGGGATCCGACGCCAACGCCCACATCCTGCAGCGCTTCGGCCTCGACGGCAACGAACAGCCGGCGCTTGCTGTGCTGCGCCTGCCCGCCGGCCAGAGCATGCAGACCGCGGCGTGGCAGGAGGTCGCAGCGCGGACCTTCGCAGCGGCGCACAACGCGGGGCACGTGGGAGTCGCCGACTTCGCCACCACCCGCGACCAGAAATTCGTCTCCGGCGATGGGCTGACGGCGTGGGCGCTCATCAGCATGCCCAACCCGGACGTGCCACTCGGCATCGGCGTGCTGGACGGGCTGCAGTCCGCGATGAGTGCCGCTGCCCCCGCCGGAGCGTCGGTAACCGTGACCGGCTTCGAACCCCTCCAACTGGCGGGCGGGGGTGCCGGCACCGGCAACCCGAGTGTCCTGATCGAGACGCTGATCGGCGGCCTCGGAGCGCTGGTGGTTCTGGCCTTCGTCTTCGGGTCGGCCATCGCCATCGTGCCGCTGCTGATGGCCGTTCCTGCCATCCTTGTCACATTCCTGCTGGTCCTCGGCGTCGAGCAGGTGATGGCCGTGAACAGCCTGGTGCAGTACCTGGTTGCCTTTGTCGGCCTCGGCGTCGCCATCGACTATTCGCTGCTGGTCGTGACCCGGTGGCGGGAGGAGCGCGAGCGCGGCGCGAGCAACGAGGCGGCCATCCTGGCCGCAGCGAGCACGGCGGGCCGCTCGGTCGTGCTCAGCGGCCTGACCGTCGCCATCGGGCTGCTCTCCCTGCTCGTCCTCCCCGTCCCGTTCCTGCGCAGCATCGGCGTTGCCGGCATGCTCATTCCGCTGGTTACCATCGCCGCGGCAGTGACCCTGCTGCCCATCGTCCTGGCGGCCTTCGGTGTGGCGCTCGACTCACGTCGCCTGCGGCGGGGCTCGACGACGTTCAGCGCCCGGTGGGAGCGGTGGGGTCGCACTGTCGTCCGCCGCCGTTGGATCGCGGGTGCCGCCGGGCTGGCAATCATGGTGGGCCTGGCACTGCCCGGACTGTCGATGAACAGCGGGCAGGCGGGTGCCGATGCGCTGGCGACGTCCGGTGGTCCGGCTGCCGACGCCTTCCACCAGTTGGAGCACATCGGCGTCCCCAGCGCGGTCGTCTTTCCCGTTCAGCTGCTCGCGCACGGCGGCAGCGTGGGGGCCGCCCAGGCCGTGGACATCGCTCGCAGCACCCCCGACGTGTACGCGGTCCTGGCTCCTCCGGCGCCGGAGTTCCACCAGGGCTCCGACACGCTGATCACCGTCATCCCGCGCTACGAGGGCAACACCGCCCGAGGCCAGGCACTGATCGGCGACCTGCGCGCGCGGCTGGCCGGTGTCCGCGGCGGTGTCGAGGTGGGCGGCAACACCGCCGAGGTCGCCGACTTCAACCAGGCCGTCTATGGCAACTTCGCGCTGATGCTGACCGTGCTTGCGGGAGTGATGCTGATCCTGCTGGCCCGGGCATTTCGCTCGATCGTGCTGGCGCTCAAGGCGGTGGTGCTCAACATCGTCTCGCTCGGCGCCGCGTACGGTTTTCTCGTTCTCTTCTGGCAGAACGGGCACGGGTCGGGGCTCGTCTATGGCGTGCCGGCGATCGGAGCCATCCGCAACTTCGTTCCCATCATCGTGTTCGCCTTCCTCTTCGGGCTGTCGATGGACTACGAGGTCTTCGTGCTCGCCCGCATCCGCGAGGAGTACGACCGCTGCGGGTCGACCGACGAGGCCATCGTCGCGGCGCTCGCGCGAACCGGGCGGTTGGTCACGTGCGCAGCGCTGATCATCGCCCTGTCGCTGCTGTCGCTTAGCGTGAGCCCCGACATCATCGTCAGGCTCATCGCGACCGCGCTCGCGGCGGGGATACTGCTCGATGTGATCGTCGTGCGGACACTGCTCGTGCCGGCGCTGGTCGCCCTGATGGGACGCTGGAACTGGTGGATGCCGGGTCGACTCGCCCGCGTGATGCGGATCGCACCCGTGCCGTTCCGGCGGGTGGACGGCAAGTCGGCGGGAGTTGAGTAGTCGAGGCCGGGGACGCCGGTGATTGGAGTTCAACGGGTGAGCCGAACGAATTGGACGCAATTTGCGCGCGATTCATGTCCGGGGGGGTTGTCAAGTGGGCCGGCTCCGCAGACACTCGCCCCGAGGGAGGCGAGCCGTGTGGGCGGCACCAGCTAGGGGAAGGGGGCGAGAAGGTGGAACCGGGGCGGATGTCGCCTCGGCGCTGCTCGACGGCTTGCGGCCACCTCGAAACGCTATTGATCAGCTATGTGAGGAGTCTGCATGCGACGACTGGCAATGATTGGGCTGTGTATCGCGGCGATGGTCGCCGTCGGAGGTGTCTCGGCGGCGACAGCGGCCGCCGAAGCACCCGAATTTGGGCGATGCATCAAAAAAGCGAAAGCCGAAGGCAGCGGCTACTCGAGTGCGAACTGCACGTCGTTCCTCGGGAGTGGGGCGAAATTCGAATGGCAGCCCGGCCCTGGGCCAAACCCGCGCTTCACCTCTGCTGCGCGCTTCGTGCCCACGCCCACCTACAAGCACTGCCTCGCGTGGCAGCGCGAAAAGGAAGCCGGCAACGAAAAAGGGGCGATGGAAACCCTCGAACGCTACGGCCTCACCGCTGAAGGCTGTGAAAAAACGCTCAAAGAAGAAGAAGGCAAGGAACCGGCGGTGCTCGAAACCGTCTCTGGCCTGCGGATCGAATGCGGTGGCGCCAGCAGCGTTGGCGAATACACCGGCGTCAAATCGGTCGGCAACGTCGTGACCACGTTCACCGAATGTGAATTCAACGAAATCTTCACGTGCCAGAGCCCCGGAGCGAAAGCGGGCGAAATCGTGAGTGCGTCGCTGCAGGGCGTGCTCGGCGTGATCAAGACCGAAGGCCTGCCGGCCAACAACAAGATCGGGCTGGACCTGCAGGCAACCATCGGCGAAACGATCTCCGAAATCGAATGCGGATCGTTCTTCAAAGTGACGGTAACCGGCTCGGTGATCCACCAGATAAGCGTCAACAAAATGGTGCTCGAAGAAAACGAAAAATTCATCCAGAAAAAAGGCAGTCAGAAACCGGAAAAATTCGAAGGACTTCCGGCGGACGTGCTCGAGTCGACCAGCGCGGGAGGCTCGCCGGTGCAAGCCGGGCTCGGCCTGCTGACCCGGCTGACGAACGATGAAAAGATCGAGGTCAGCTCGATCTTGTAACGCTCGAGAGACACGGCGCGGGGGGCGGACGAGGAGTCGCCCCCCGCGTTCGTGGGCGCGGCGGGCGGCTCCCTCGCGACGCTCGCGCGCCGGCGCCACCGGCTGCCGGCGACACAGGGCTCAGCGCGCGTCTGCGAGCAGGCTTTCGCAGACCGCGATCGCAACCTCGGTGCGCTCGAGCAGCGACGGCCGATGGACGAACTCCTCGGGCGCGTGCGCGTGGCCACCGCGAGGGCCGAGGCCGTCGATCGTGAGCGCGATCGTGTCGGCGAAGTGGCTCGCGTCGCTCGCACCTCCGC
>DASYKI010000010.1:0-612489 GCA_035995545.1 Candidatus Dormiibacterota bacterium | reverse complement strand
TGCGGCACCTCCAGGACTCCGGCGGCGAGGATGATCGGCGTGGCCAGCAGGAAGGAGAAGTGCGCCGCCTCCTGGTGGCGCAGTCCCGCGCCCAACCCGGCGGCCATGGTGATGCCCGCGCGCGAGATGCCGGGGAACAGCGCCAGCGACTGGCACGCACCGACGATCAGCGCGGTGCGGATGGAGAGGCCGCGCGCGTCCTTGTAGCGCTCCTCCTGCTTCTCCCGCGAGCGGGGATCGAGGCCCGCGCGCCGCTCGTCGCGCCGGCGCAGCGCCTCGGCGCCGAGCAGGATGAGGCCGTTGACGATGAGGAACGCCGAGGCGGCCCGCCCGTTGCTGAACAGCGTCTTGAGGCGCTCCTGGAAGATGACGCCCATCACCCCGGTGGGAATCGTCCCGACGATGAGCAGCACGGCCATGCGTTCGTTGTCGTCGCGGATCTCGCCGCGCGCGGTGGCGCGCACGAACCCCGTGGCCATCAACGCCCACTCCTTGCGGTAGATCACCAGCAGCGCCCCGGCCGTGCCCAGGTGGAGCAGGACCAGCAGCGGCACGAAGCTCGGCGCCGACGGGTTGACGGAGAGGTGGAACAGCAGGGGCACCACCACCGCGTGCCCGAGCGAGGACACGGGGAAGAGCTCGGTGGCACCCTGCAGCAGGCCGAGGAACGAGGCAAGCCACAGCGACATCGGGGGCAAACCTTACCAGCGGGGGGCTGACCCTCTCCTGACACGCCGGATGCCACGGGGGCGGGGGTGACAGGGCCGGGACCCAGCCGGTAGCGTGGCGGGATGGACACGGACACCGCACGCACGCGCCTCGAGGAGGAGCGACGCCGGCTGGAGGAGACCCGCCGCGCCGCCCAGGACCTCGTCTCCGGAAACAGCGAGGAGGCCGTCCAGGAGCTGGCCAGCTACGACCAGCACCAGGCCGACCAGGGCACCGAGACCTTCGAGCGCGAACGCGATGTGAGCGTGCTGCAGCGGGTGGAAGCGCAGCTTCGCGAGGTGGAGGCCGCGCTGGAGCGCCTGGAGGCGGGCACATATGGCCTCTGCGAGCTGTGCGGGAAGCCCATCGGGGACGAGCGGCTGGAGGCGATGCCCGCCGCCCGGTACTGCCTGGAGGACCAGGCGATCGCCGAGCGGGATGGCAGGTTGCGTTCGGGAGCTCCTGCGGGCGATCCCACCTACTGAGGCGGGGATCGTCGAACGGGATGGTTCCCCCACGGGGATGGTTCCCCACGGGGATAGTGCTCCCGCGATGGGTCAGCCGTTTGCCACAGGGAGCAGGCGCATCGGCGGCGTCAGGTCGCGCGGGCGATCGGTGACCTCACCGTAGGTCGTCGTCCGCTCCCGCGGTGTCCGGCCCGCTTCACGAATCCACCCGACGATCTCCGGAACCTCCAGGTTCTGCCCATGGTCGGCCCCACTGGCGCGCGAGATCGACTCCTCCATCAGGGTGCCCCCGAAATCGTTGGCCCCCCAACGCAGGGTCTCCGCAACCCCGTCGGGCCCGAGCTTCACCCACGACGACTGGATGTTCGGAATGTCAGCCCCGAAATACAAACGGGCCAGCGCCGTGTAGTCCAGCACATCCTGCATCGAGGGTGAGCGCCGGATCCCGTAGTGCCGTCCCAGCGCATTGCGCTCCACCTGGAACGGCAGCAGGACGAACTCGGTGAACCCGCCCGTCTCCCGCTGCAGGTCGCGAATCACCCGCATGTGCTCGATACGGTGATCCCAGTTCTCGACATGCCCGAACATCACCGTCGACGTGGTGCGCACGCCGGCATGATGCGCGGCCCGCATCACCTCCACCCACTGCGCGGTGTTCAGCTTCTCCGGGCAGATCACCGCCCGCACCTCGTCGACGAGGATCTCCGCCGCCGTGCCGGGCATGGTGCCGAGCCCCGCGTCGCGCAGCCGCTCGATGCAGTACGCGGCGGAACGCCCCTCGATCTCCGCGATGTAGCGCATCTCCTCGGGCGAGAGCGCATGCAGGTGCAGGGAAGGCCAGCGATCCTTGATGCGCCGGAAGAGGTCTTCGTAGTAGGCCAGGTCCAGCGACGGCTGCAGCCCGCTCTGCATGCAGATCTCGGTGGCACCGCGGGAAACAGCGTCCTCGATCTTGGCGAACACGGTGGCATGGTCGTGGTGCCAGGCGCCGCGCGCCTCGTGCGTCTTGCGCATGAAGCCGCAGAACGAGCACGACCCCACGCAGACGTTGCTGATGTTGACGTTGCGGCAGATGACGTAGGTGACCTCGTCGCCCACCAGCGAGCGACGCAGCTCGTCGGCCGCAGGCTGCAGGTCGGCGTCGATCTGCGGATAGACGGGGAGCCGCTCGTGCAGCGCAAACCCGATGGAGGCGGCCTTCTCGCGCATGTGCTGCACCGGCTCCCAGGGCAGCGACGGCGACACGCTGTCCCCGTTGGCGCTGACCCCGCCCAGGTCGCGCGCGCCCGCCGCCACCAGCGCGAGCCATCCATCCTCGACGAGGTTCGGCGGCACCTGGATGGCGATGCTCTCCGGCAGGATCTCGCGCGCCATGCGCACGGTGTCGACCATCTCGTCGAGGCTCGCCCCCGGCAGGTCCTGCATCGGGGTGGCCGGCTTGGGCACGAAGTTCTGGACGATCACTTCCTGAACATGGCCGTGGCGCTCCTGCACGTCGGCGATCAGCCGCAGCGCGCGCTCGCGGTCGGCACGCGACTCACCGATCCCCACCAGGATGCCGGTGGTGAACGCGATGTGCAGACGCCCGGCGTCCTCGATGTGCCGGAGCCGGTCGGCAACGCGCTTGCCGCCGCCATTGGCATGCGCACGCAGATCGTCGGTGCCGCTTTCCAGCATCAGCCCCATCGACGGTGACCACGGCTTGAGCCGCTGCAGCGACTCGTACGACAGCAGTCCGACGTTGACGTGCGGCAGCAATCCCCGCGACATCGCCCGCCGGCAGATCTCGACGACGCGGTCGACGAACGCCGCCTCATCCGCCAGAGCGAGATCGGGCAGCAGCCACACCTGCTCTCCTGACATCACCAGCACCTCGCGCCCCCCCAGCCGCGCGGCCTCGTCGAGCTGAGCGTCGATGACCTCCCAGGCGACCAGGTCACCGCTGTCGCTCCGGTACTCGCAGTAGCCGCAGCGCTTGGCGCAGCGATAGGTGACGTCGACGGTATAGGACGCGCTGTAGGTGAGCACGTCGGCGCTCCACCGCGGGCGCTCACGGATCGGAGCGGGAGCTGCCATGGCTTCGATTGTAGGCACGGGGCGCGGGCAGCCGCTGGCGCGGGGGAGGCCGCTCAGATGCTGCGGCCGGCCGCGTCCCAGTAGGGCTTGCGAATCAGGCGCTTGAGGAGCTTGCCGGCGGCGTCGCGGGGGAAGTCGTCGACGAAGTCCACGCTGCGGGGGCGCTTGTAGTCGGCCAGGCGCTCGCCGAGGAACTGCTTGAGCTCCTCCTCGGTGGCCCGGGCGCCGGCGCGCAGCTTGACCACCGCCTTGATCTGCTCGCCCCACTCGGCGTCGGGGACGCCGATCACGGCACAGTCCTCCACGTCGGGATGGATGTGCAGCGCCGCCTCGACCTCGGCGGGATAGACGTTCACCCCGCCGCTGATGATCATGTCGATCTTGCGGTCGCAGATGAACACGTAGCCCTCGTCGTCGCGGTAGGCGACGTCGCCGACGGTGAAGAAGCCGTCGTTGAAGCCGGTGCTGGTGGCCTCGGGCTTGTTCAGGTACTCGCCGAAAATGCCCGCCGAGCGCGCCCACAGCTCGCCGGGCCGCCCCACGCCGACGTCCCTGCCCTGGTCGTCGAGCAGGGCGACCTCGACGCCCGGCATCGGCCTGCCGCAGGACTCCGGCTTGCGCAGCAGATCGTCGGGACCGATGACGGTGACGATGCCCGTCTCGGTGGCGCCGTAGAACTCCCAGATGGAGTTGCCGAAGTACTCGGTGGCGCGTCGCTTGACGTCGCCGGGAAAGGGCGCGGCGGCGACGATCAGGGCGCGCATCGACGACACGTCGTACCGGCGCTTCACCTCGTCCGGGAGGTCGACGATGCGCTTGACCAGGATCGGCGCCATGAACGCCGTGGTGACGCGGTGTTCGGCGATGAGCCGGACGGCCTCGACGGGGTCGAAGCGGTGCATCACGACCAGCGTGGCACCGAGGATCTGCTGCAGGCCCGCAAAGGCGCTGGGCGCGCTGTGATATCCGGGCCCGGCGAGCAGGTGAACGTCGTCGCTGCGCAGCCCGAAGGTCTGCACCCACTGGAAGATCACCGCGGGGTCGACCCCCGTTGGCCGGTACGCACCCTTGGGATTCCCCGTGGTGCCGGCGGTGTAGATCATCGTCGGACCGGTGATGCCGGACAGGGTCATCGGCTCGCCCTCCCGGCCGCGGGCGAGCAGTGCCTCGTACGACTCCCACCCCGCCGGCGGCGCGCCGTCGCCGGCACTGGCCACCCAGCGCCGGTCCTCGACGCCCTGCACCAGTGGCCGCGCCGCGTCGATGTGCTCGACGAACTCCGGCCCGGCCACGATGACGCGCGCACCGCTGTCGTTGAGCAGGTAGGCGATCTCCTCGCCGCGCAGCCGGTAGTTCATCGGGGTGGCGACGCACTGCAGCTTGCGCAGCGCGTGGGCGACCTCGGTTCCCACCGTGCCGTTGTGGTGCATGATCACGCAGCGGTCGCCGCGCTGCATGCCGATCTCCTGCAGCGCGGTGGCGAGGCGGTTCACCCGCGCGTTGAGCTGTGCGTAGGTCAGCACGCGGCCGTCGTCGACGATCAGCGCCGGTTTGCCGGGCGCCTGCGCCGCGTGCATGGCCAGGATGTCGGTGCCGTCGCTCACAGATCAGCCCCTCGCGTCCGGGTTCTCCAACGGGACGCGATGGTACTCGCGACGGTCAGCCGCCGCCACCACCCCCGCCGTCGCCGTGGCCGTTGCCGTTGCCGGGCGGAGGAGCGGGGGCCGGCACAGCGCCGCCGCCCGGGTCACCGGGCAGGTTCGAGGTGCCCCCGCCGCACCAGTAGTAGCTGCCGCCGTTGAAGGACCAGGTGCGGCAGCCGGCGCCGGGCTGGGAGCCGGAGTCGATCGACGCCTTGGGGTCCGGCGCGGTGCCGTCGAGGAACCAGGCGTCGCGACCGTGCTGGCTGGCCCGGTGGACGTTGGCCGGTGCCGGCGGCCAGTTGTCGGGCATGCCGGTCAGCTGGTGGTCCATGAAGGCATGCCAGATCGGCGCGGCGCCGGTGATGCCGGTGGTGCCTCGCATCGGCGCGTTGTCGGTGTTGCCCACCCACGTGGCGGTGACCAGGCGCGGCGTCCAGCCCACGGTGAGGTTGTCGCGGAAGTCCTGCGTGGTGCCGGTCTTGGCGGCAACCAGGTGATTGGGCAGGGTGAGTGCCGAGCCGCGGCCGAAGGAGATCTCGCGGTTGCTGTCGTTGGTGAGGATGTCGTTGACCAGGAAGGCGACACCGGGGTCCAGCGCCGGCTTGGGCGCCGCCGGCGCGGGCAGCAGCTCCTTGCCGCCGCCGTCCTTCACCGAGGACACGAAGGTGGCGGGGTGGAGCAGGCCGCCGGCGGCGAAGATGCTGCCCGCCTGGGCCATCTCCCAGAGCGGCACCGGGTAGCTGCCCAGGGTCAGCGAGGCGCCGTAGTTGTTGTCGGGCTCGGTCAGCGTGGAGACACCCATGGCGCGCGCCGTCTTGAGCACGTTGGGCACGCCGACCAGCTGCTCCACCTTGACCGCGGGGATGTTCAGCGAGTTGCTGAACGCCTGCATCAGCGGCAGCGTGCCGTGGTACCTCATGTCGTAGTTG
Source organism: Candidatus Dormiibacterota bacterium (assembly GCA_035995545.1). GTDB lineage: Bacteria > Chloroflexota > Dormibacteria > Aeolococcales > Aeolococcaceae > DASRDZ01. The sequence continues at coordinate 606,666 of DASYKI010000010.1, read as the reverse complement.
TGCACCTCGTAGCTGCTCATCCCGTTGGCGCCACCACCGGTGGGCAGCTTGTAGGGCTCGTCCTTGATGGGGGTGAGCTCGTTGACCTTCTTCGAGGCCAGCGCGCTGCTGTAGGTGAACAGCTTGAACGTCGATCCCGGCTGCCGCGGCGAGCTGGCCATGTCGATCTCCGAGCCGGGATGCCCGGGTCCTGCGCCGCCGACGTAGACCAGCACGCTGCCCGACTGCGGGTCCATGCTCACCATCGCACCATCGCTCACGTTGAGGCCACGAATGGCATCAACCTGGGTGGTGACGATGTTCTGCGCGTACGCGTTCATGGCCAGGTCGAGGGTGCCGGCGATGTGCAGCCCGGCCTTGTAGGCGTCGAGGTGCAGCCTGTCGTGGATCTCGGCGACCACGCGGCCGACGAAGGCCGGCGCATTGTTGACGTTGTCCATGTTGCCGTCGGAGTACTTGAGGGGCTCGGCGTCGGCCTCGGCCGCCTGCTGTGCGGTGATCGCTCCGGTGCCCACCATGGCCTGCAGCACCTGCTTCTGCCGCGCCTTGGCGGCGTCGGGATGGCGCAGCGGGTCGAGGTCGGTGGGATGGTTGGGCAGGCCGGCCAGCAGCGCCGACTGAGCCAGGGTCAGGCGCATGGCGTCGACGCCGAAGAAGATGTGCGCGGCGGCGGCGATGCCGGTGGCGCCGTGGCCGTAGTAGATGTCGTTGAGGTAGTCCTGGAGGATCTGCCGCTTGGTCATGCTCGCGTCGAGGTGGCGGGCGACGAGCAGCTGCTTGACCTTGTAGGAGAAGCCGCCCTGGTCCTGCAGGTAGAGCACCTTGGCGAGCTGCATGGTGATCGTGCTGGCGCCCTGGCTGTCGTGGTGGACGACGTCGTTGAAGGCGGCACCGGCGACGCGGCCGAGGTCGACCGCCCCCTCGTTCCAGAACGCCTTGTCCTCGATGGCCACCGTGGCCTGGGGGACGGTGGGAGCGACGTTGTCCAGACTGACGGGAATGCGCGAGTCGCCCTGGGGGTGGAGGACGGCGATCAGGTCGCCGTTGCGGTCGACGACCACCGAGTTGGCGATCTGCGGCTTGGCGGGGGGCACGCCGCCCATGGCGCTGTCGAGCATGGCCAGGGCCACCTGGCCGCCGCCCCAGACCAGCACGAAGGCGGCGACGGCCACCGAGAGCATGGCGGCGGCGATGCGCTGGCGCCCGTTGAGTCGCTTGGCGCGGCGGGCGCTGACGATGGCCCGGCGGACGTTGCGGCGCCGCGTCTCCGCCTCGGCCCGGGCGCGTGCCGCGCGGCTCGCTGAGGCCGCGCGGGGACGCGGACGAGGATCGTAGTGGTATGGATGGTCGGCCACAGAACCCCCAAGGTCGAGTGGTCAGTAGTGACAGCCCCTTGGCAACGATGATGACATCGTCGCACTCCCGATTAACGGTAGCGTGCGTGAGGGGTTACGCGCTGAAGGCCCAGATCGACCCGGTGCGGCTCAGGGGGTTGAGCTGCGCGCTGAGGGGCACACCGCGGCAGGCGGCGGCGAGGGGGCCGCTGAGCGGATCGCACGCCTTGAAGGCGAGGTCCATGTCGCTGGTGCCGGCGCCGATCACCACGTCGCCCCCCGCCACCGCGGCTCCCGAGGAGATCGGCGCGCCGAGCGGGTACGCCCAGAGCAGGGTGCCGTCGCCGGCGTCGTAGGCGCGGAGGAGCCCGTCGAGGGCGCCGCTGTAGACGATCCCGCCGGCCACCGTGGTGGCGCCGTAGCTGGGGCCCTGGGCGGCCTGCCAGGCGGGGGCGCCGTCGACGGCCGCGAAGCTGCGCATGGGCGTGGCGCCCGCAAGTGGCTCCCGCTGCGGCGCGGGCGCGCCCGTGGCCGGGTCGTAGGTCACCGGCGTGTCGATGGCCGCCCCGCCCGCGATGCGCAGCCGCCCGTCGCCGCCCACACCGACCGCGGTGTTGCCGATGAAGCCGCCCACGGCCTGGCCGTTCTGCACGTTCCCGTTGCCCTGCTCGACGGCCTTCCAGACCAGGGCGCCCGTGTCGCGGTCGACGACGCTGTAGCTGCCGTCCTTGTTGCCCTCCCCGACGACGCGCCGGCCGCCCGGGTTGAGGGTGAACACCTGCGGCGAGGAGCCGAAGTCGTCGTCGTTGGTGTTGGGGGTGGGATGCGGCTGGTAGCTCCACACCGGGTGGCCGGTGGCGGCGTCGATGCCGACGATGGCCTCGGCGAACCGCGTCCAGCGCTGTGAGTAGTCGTAGCTCTGGCCCGGCGGGCAGTGCGCGTCGCCGCCGTCCGCGGGGCACGGCCGCGGCGGCGGCGAACCCTGGCCGGGCGGAGCCGGCAGCGAGACGGGCCCCACCGATGCCACCGATCCACTCGGCGAGTTGTCGGGGCAGTCGGCCATGCCGACGAACGCCATCGCGCGGCGGGCGGGATCGGGGTTCCAGGGCTGCAGGTCGAGCGCAGGCGACGTCCAGACGTTGCCGCAGCCGTAGAGCGCCTTGCCCGCGTCCACCTCGGGGTTGAAGTGCCAGGCGGCCTGGTGGGTGACCGCGTCGACCGCCCAGAGCCCCTCGCCGGGGAAGCCGCTGGCCTGGTTGGCGTCGGCGCCGAAGAGCACCCAGGGGTGCCCGTTGGGGGTGAGCTGCCAGACCACCGGCGACGACTCGATCTCGCCGTTCCCGGTCGGATGCCCGGGGTCGACGTCGAAGCGCCACAGGTAGGCGCCGGTCGCCGCATCCAACGCGTAGAGGGAGCCGGCGCCGCCGGCGAAGACGGTTCGCCGTCCCTGCACGGTGGCCAGCACGGCGCTGGAGGTCACCTGGCCGTAGGCGTCGTGGTGGCGGTCCGTCCAGGGCGCCGGGGCCGCGTTGCCGAGGACGGTCTGCCAGCGCACCGCGCCGCTCACCTGGTCGATGGCGTAGAAGCTGCCGTCCCAGGCGCCGGCGTAGACGGTGCCGCGGTCGACGGCCGGCTGGGCGGTGACCACGTCGCTGGTCTTGAGCACCCAGCGGGGATGCAGGGCGTGCACCGTCGCCGGCGTGGGCGCCGAGGCGCAGGTGGAGGCGAAGTCCCGGCTGCGGTCGTGGCCGAACATCGGCCAGTCGCAGCGACTCGCGGCCCACGCCGACTCCAGCCCGGCCGGGTCGCCTGAACCCTCGCCCTGGCTGGGAGCCGCCAGCCCGTCGCTCAGCATCGCCTGGGCGGTCAGCGGGACCATCGACACGATGGCGGCGAGCAGCGGCAGGATGCGACGGATCACCTCAGTGCTGACGGATCAGCACCGGGGACCTTGCGTTCAGCCCCGGGTGACGCGCTCCCGCGCCGCCTTTCCCGGCAGGGTGGTGGCTGACTCAGGCTCATCCTGCGGCGGCCGCATCAGCTGCTCGGGACTGGCGGCGGTGCACTTCTGCATGCCGCCCTCCTTGCTGGTCTCGTACTCCGCGTTGACCGCACCGCCGATCACCGTGATCTGGCCGAGGAAGAAGAAGTAGGTGAGCAGCAGGAAGAACAGCGCAAAGGTCTGCCCGTAGCTGGCGAAGCCGCCGGCCAGCTTGAAGTACACGGGGAAGAGCAGGGTGAAGGCTTCGAGCAGCACGCCCGCCGTGATCGCGCCCGGCAGGACATGGCGCAGCCGCTGCTTGCGATTGGGGACGACGTAGTAGATGGCGCCGAACAGCAGCGTGCCGTCGATGATGCCGGCGCCGAGCTGGATCAGCAGCGCGGCGGGCCCGTGGGTGAGAAACGACGGCAGGAAGCTGATCGACTGCAGCAGCGGCAGGATGCTGCTGCTCAGCATCAGCGGGATCGCCAGCACGGTGAAGACGAGGATCATGCCGAAGGCCATCAGCTTCTGCTTGACGAAGTCGCGCGGCTTGCAGGAGTAGAGCGCGCTGAGCGCCTGCTCCATGGCGCCGAAGAGTGCCGAACCGCCCCAGAACAGTCCGGCGATGCCGATGATCGCGAAGAGGCCGCTCTTCTCCTTGAAGGCCTTGAGGGCACCGAGGATCTCCGTCTGGCTCTGCTGGCTGGGGAATGCCTGCGATACCTGCTGTTCCAGCCCCCTCTGCAGGTCGGGGTTCTGCAGCACCAGGCCCAGCACGGTGACCGCGATCAGCACCATGGGGAAGAAGGCGAAGAGCGCGTTCCAGGCGATCAGCGTCGCCCAGTTGGGACCCTGGGCGTCCAAGTAGCGCTTGACCGCCCGCACGGGGAAGCTGTGTGCCAGGCGTTGCTTCACGCCCGCACCCTGCGCTCGCTGGTCGTATGCTGCCCTGCCATCATTTGATAGCGAGACTATAAAGTTCGGTGCCGGGCGCGTCAACCGGCAGGCGGGTTGAGCCGGGCCAGCTGCCGGGAGAGGGCGACCAGCCTGCCCTCCGAATCCCACAGCTCGCCGTCCTCCTCCAGGTAGCCGTCGACGAGGAAGCGGGTGCGGAACCAGCAGCGCAGCCACCCCTGCGCCGGACGGGCGCGGACGTGCACGGTGAGCTCCAGGGTGGGCACCCAGCCACCCTCGCTGAGGTTGAAGACCGCCGGTGGCAGCCCGTCGGCCAGCAGGGGCAGGGCGTGGGTGTCGAGCGGACGCCCGTCGGCGAAGCGGGCCCAGCCGCCCAGCTCGCCACGCCCGCTGCGGCTGCCGTCAGCCCATCCCATCGTGCCCGGGGCCGGGCGCACCTCGATGCGATCGCGGATGGCCGCGATCAGCCCGTTGGGCATGGGACCGTTGACCGGCGTGGGCGGACACTCGTCGGGCGGCGGCATCGCCGGCGGCTCGCCCTGCACGATGGTCGGACCCTGCGACTGCGAGTGGTCGCCGTAGTTGGCCAGGATGCGCACCCGCTCGCGGCCGTCCTGGAGCATGCGGGCCATCGCCGTGGAGTGGGCACGCCCGCTGCGGATCACCTCGACCTCGACGTCGATGGGCGCGTGCTGCGGCGGGCTCAGGTAGTGCGCCGTCACCGTGAACGGATCGGGATGGGGCACCTCCCGCCGCACAGCGTTGAGCGCGATGGCCAGCACGTACCCGCCGTTGGGATAGGGGCCGATGCTCCACCTGTCGCTGACGGCGCCGCGCCAGGTGTGCGGCGCGATCTGCTCGACGGCGGTGTCGGTGTCGAACTCGTAGCTGCGGGAGGACTGCTCGGTCACGTCGAGGCGCGAGCATACCGGCGCCGAGGCGCGGGGTGCGTCAGGTCCCATGGTCCCGGGGGTGGCTGGGAGTCGATCCCTAGTGGCGGAAGTGGCGCTCCCCGGCGGCGACCATGGCGACGTCGAAGCGGTCGGCGGCGGCGATCACGTCGTCGTCCTTCTTCGACCCGCCGGGCTGGATGACGGCGCGAACCCCTGCTGCGGCAAGGGTTTCCAGGCCGTCCGGCATGGGGAAGAAGGCGTCGCTCGCGGCCACGGCGCCCTGGACGCGGTCACCGGCGCGGCGCACCGCGATCTCGGCGGCCTCGACGCGCGACATCTGGCCGGCGCCGACGCCCACCGCCATGCCGTCGCGGACGATCACCACCGCGTTGGACTTGACGTGGCGGCAGACGCGCCAGGCGGTGAGCAGCTCCTCCCACTCCGCCTCGGTGGGCTGGCGCCGCGTCATCACGGCCATCGAGTTGCGGTCGAGGTTGACACGATCTGCGGTCTGCACGAGGAGGCCGCCGTCGATGCTGCGCACGTCGAGGTCGGCGGCACCGGAGGGGCGGTCGACGGCGAGCAGGCGCAGGCGTTCCTTGCGCTGCAGGATGGCCACGGCGCCCCCGTCGACCGCGGGGGCGACCACCGCTTCGAGGAAGGTCTTGGCGATCTCCTGGGCAGCCGCCTGGTCGAGGGGACGGTTGAGCGCCACGATGCCGCCGAAGGCGCTGCGCGGATCGCACTCGAAGGCGCGGCGGTAGGCGTCCAGGGCGTCGCTGCCCACGGCGAAGCCGCAGGGGTTGGTGTGCTTGATGATCGCCGCGGCGGGCTGGTCGAAGTCGGCCACCAGGCGGCGGGCGGCGTCGACGTCGAGCCAGTTGGTGAAGCTCAGCGCCGGTCCCTGCACCTGGCGGCTCTGGGCGACGCCGCCGGGTGCACCCGGCAGCGCGTACACCGCGCCGCGCTGATGCGGGTTCTCCCCGTAGCGCAGCTCCTGCAGCCGCGGACCGCCCGTGGTGAACTCCTCGGGCATGCTCTCGGCGCCCCCGTCGGCGGCGAGATACGCGGCCACGGCGGTGTCGTATGCGGCCGTGTGGGCGAAGGCTTCGGCCGCCAGACGCTGCCGCGTGGCGGCTTGGATGCTGCCATGGTTGGCCAGATCGTCGAGCACCGCGCCGTACTGCCGGGGAGAGGTCACCACCGCCACCGCACCGGCGTTCTTGGCGGCGGCGCGGATCATCGTCGGTCCGCCGATGTCGATGTTCTCGACCACCTCGTCGCGCTCCGCACCGCGCGCCACCGTCTCGCGGAAGGGGTACAGGGAGACCACCACGATGTCGATCGGCAGGAACCCGTGCTGCTCCAGCTGGCGCATGTGCTCGGGCACGTCGCGACGGGCCAGGATGCCGGCGTGGATGGCGGGGTGCAGCGTCTTGACGCGGCCGTCGAGCATCTCGGGAAAGCCGGTCAGGTCACTGACCGCGCGCGCCTCGATGCCTTCCGCGGCCAGGGCGCGGCGGGTGCCGTCGGTGGCGACCAGCTCGACGCCGTGGCCGGCCAGTGCCCGCGCGAACGCGGCGAGACCGGTCTTGTCGCTCACGCCGAGCAGGGCTCGCAGCGTCATGGGATTGGTCTGCCTCCGGAGGTTGGTTGGAGATCTGGGCTGAGGATGCGCACGGTGCGACCGTCGCGGCGCAGGCGGCCGCCGCTCCACAGCGCGACCGCCTCGGGCAGGATGCGCCACTCCTGCTCGTGGATGCGCATGCGCAGCGAGTCGGCGTCGTCGTCCTCGTGCACGGGGACGGCGGCCTGCAGCACGACGGGGCCGCCGTCGGGCACGCCGGGCTCCAGCAATTGCACGGTGCAGCCGCTCACCTTGGCGCCGAAGGCGAGCGCGTCCTCGACGGCGCGCATGCCACCCGCGAAGGCGGGCAGCAGCGAGGGATGCACGTTGAGGATCGCGTCGGGATAGGCGTCGAGAACCGCGGCCGTGAGCACTCGGTCGTAGCCCGCGCAGACGACCAGCCGCACACCCGCGTGCTGCAGCGCATCGCGAATCGCCGCGTCACGCGCCGCGAGGTCGCCGCCGAAGTCGCCGACGGGCAGGGCGATCGCCTCGACGCCCTGGTCGCGCGCGACGTCGAGCGCTCCCGCGCTGCGCCGGTTGCTGATCACCAGCGCGACGCGCGCCGGATAGGACTGCGCCTGCGAAGCGTCGAGCAGCGCGCGCAGGTTGGTGCCCGCCCCGGAGACCAGAACCCCGACCGCGACGCGCTCCACCGTCAGCGCAGCACCACCCGCTCGGGACCGGTCTGCTCGACCACCCGGCCGATGCGGTACACGGGCAGGTCGGGCGTCAGCGTCTGCACAGTGTCGGCCTGCTCCTCCGGCACCACCACCACCATGCCGATGCCCATGTTGAACGTGCGCCACATCTCGTCGGGGCTGACCCCGCCGGTGCGCTGCAGCGCGGTGAAGATGGGCGGCACCGGCCAGCTGCCGCGGTCGATGTCGACGCCGAGCCCCTGGGGAAGCACGCGGGGCGTGTTCTCCTTGAGCCCGCCGCCGGTGATGTGCGCCAGGGCACGCACGTCGACCTGCGCGCGCAGCGACTGCACGGCCGGCAGATACGAGCGGTGCGGCTCCAGCAGCAGGTCGGCCAGCGGCGCGTCGGTGCCGGGCAGCACGCTGTCGTAGGTCAGCTCGTGCTCGGTGACGATGTGGCGCACCAGCGAATAGCCGTTGGTGTGCAGGCCGTTCGAGGGCAGGCCGAGCACCGCGTCGCCGGCGCGCACGCGCGTGCCGTCGATGATCTGCTCACGGTCGACGACGCCGACGATGAAGCCCGCGAGGTCGTAGTCGCCCAGCGCGTAGAGGCCGGGCATCTCCGCCGTCTCGCCACCGACCAGGGCGCAGCGCGCCTCGCGGCAGGCGTGGGCCATGCCCTCGACCACCTCGGCCATGTGCTCGGGACGGAGCTTGCCGGTGGCGAAGTAGTCGAGGAAGAAGAGCGGCTCGGCACCGCAGCAGAGGATGTCGTTGACGCAGTGGTTGACCAGGTCGACACCGATGCCGCGGTGGCGGTCGGTGGCGATGGCGACCTTGATCTTGGTGCCCACGCCGTCGGCGCTGCTCACCAGGACCGGCTGCTTGCGGCCGTTGGCCTCGAAGGCATAGAGGCCGCTGAAGGCACCGATGCCGCCGAGCACCGAGGGGGTGTGCGTGGAGGCCACCGCCTTCTTGATCAGGGCGACGGCGCGGTTGCCCTCATCGATGTCCACGCCGGCATCGGCGTAACGCAGGTCGCCCACGAACGGACCTCTGGAAACTATTCGGGATTGCACACGTGGGCGACGCCGAGGGGGAGGGCCACACGCGGACGCCGGTAGTGTACCGGGCGCCGTGCGGTGGAGGCCCCTGGGGACACCGCGCCGCGCCCCGCTCGGCCCGAGCCGGCCGTCAGGCGACCTCGACGAGGCACCTGGCCAGGGGGTGAGCTTGCCTGGAGGCCTCGTGCCGCGGGTCTTGACCACCGCAGCGGGACGGCGACCGCTGGCGCCGGGCTCAGGTCTCCAGGGCGAGCTTGTCCATCTCCAGCTGCTGGGGGACCTGGAGGGGGTAGGCGCCGTCGAAGCAGGCGAAGCAGAAGCCCTCGCCGCTGTGCTGGTCGACGGCGCGCTTGAGGCCGTCGATGCTCAGGTAGCGGAGGGAGTCGGCGCCGACCAGGGCGGCGATCTCGGGTTCGCTGTTGTGGGCGGCGATCAGCTCGCCGCGCGAGGCGATGTCGATGCCCATGAAGCAGGGCCAGACGATCGGCGGCGAGGCGACGCGGACGTGGACCTCGGTGGCACCGGCGCGACGCAGCTCCTGGACGATGCGGCGCGAGGTGGTGCCGCGGACGATGGAGTCGTCGACGAGCACGACGCGCCTGCCTTCGAGGACGTGGCGCATGGGGTTGAACTTGAGGCGGATGCCCGCTTCGCGCAGGCGCTGGTTGGGCTGGATGAAGGTGCGCGTGATGTAGCGCGACTTGATCATCCCCTCGACGTACTGGATGCCCGACGCCTCGGCGTAGCCGACCGCCGCGGGCGTGCCGCTGTCGGGCAGTGAGATGACGATGTCTGCGTCGGCAGGGGCCTCACCGGCCAGCTCGCGACCCATGTTGACGCGCGACTCGTAGAGCGAGCGGCCCATCATCACGCTGTCGGGGCGGGCGAAGTAGATGAACTCGAAGCTGCACATGGCGCGCTTGGGGACCGGCTTGTTGATCGAGCTGCTGTGCACTCCGGCGCCGTCGATGATGATGATCTCGCCGGGCTCGATCTCGCGGACGAACACGGCGCCGACGACGTCGAGGGCGCAGGTCTCGCTGGCGATGATGTAGCCGTTGCCGCCGGGGGCCTCCATGTCGCCGAGCCGTCCCAGGCAGAGGGGGCGGATGCCCAGCGGGTCGCGCGCGGCGGCGAGCTGGTTGCGCGAGCTGAGCATCAGGCAGTACGCGCCTTCGAGGCGAGGCAGGGCGCGGCGCAGGACGATCTCCAGGCTGTCGCCCGGTGTCCGCGAGAGCAGTGAGCCGATCACCTCGGTGTCCGAGGTGGTGGTGAACTGCATGCCCTGCTCCAGCATCTCGTGGCGCAGCTCGGCGGTGTTGACCAGGTTGCCGTTGTGCCCGTAGGCGACGGGACCGACCTGCCCGTGGTGGAAGAGCATCGGCTGCGCGTTGGGCAGCTTGGTGCTGCCGGTGGTGCTGTAGCGGGTGTGCCCGACCGAGATGTGGCCAGGCATGTCCAGAAGCTTCTCCTGGTCGAACACCTGGGAGACCAGGCCCATCTGCTTGTGCACCCGGATGGTCAGGCCGTCGCTGACGGCGATGCCGGCCGACTCCTGGCCGCGGTGCTGCAGGGCGTAGAGGCCGAAGTAGGTGAGGTTGGCGATGTCCTCGCCGGGGCCGTAGACACCGAAGATGCCGCACTCCTCGTGCAGCTTGTCCAGGGGCTCGTCGAGCTCGATGTCGATGGTTTGCGCGCTGTCATCGACAGGAGGGATGTTCGGGACCGTGAGGGCACGGGGACGCGGAGTCTTTCGCTGCTCAGGCATGCGAATCCAGGAGCGCGGCATCGAACGCGGCGCTGGCCTCGTCGAGCGGCACGTCGAATGCCCCCTCGACGGTGATCCGGTCGCCACCGATCACACCGATCTCCCGGTACGAGACCTCGCGCTGGTCCAGCAGCGCTCGGAACTCCACCTTCAACTCCATCTCCAGGCTGACTAGGAAGCGGGATTGAGTCTCCCCGAAGAGTATACCGGCCACCCAGGAAGGTGGCCGTCCCGCGGGATGTTCCGTCTCTCGAACTGCGGCGCGGACACCGCGTCCACCGAGAATGGCCGATTCGGCCAGCGCGACCGCGAGACCGCCCTCCGCACAGTCGTGCGCGGATCGCAGCAGCCCCTGCCGCGCCGCCTCGCGCACGGCGTCCTGCACACGTCGCTCCAGAGCCAGGTCGAGCGCGGGGGGCGGCCCTTCGGCGACGCCGTGGGCGATGCGCTGGTACTCGCTGCCGCCGAGCTCCGCTGCGACGGGCCCGATCAGGAACACCGCGTCGCCGTCGGCTGCGAACCCCGCGCCGACGCGACGCTCGACGTCCTCGAGACGCCCGACCATCCCGATCACCGGGGTTGGATCGATGCTGATACCTGTGGTGTCGTTGTACAGGCTGACATTGCCGCTGACCACCGGCGTTTGCAACGCTTCACAGGCGGCGGCGATGCCGTCGATCGCCTCGCTGAGCTGCCAGAACACCTCCGGCTTCTCCGGGTTGCCGAAGTTGAGGCAGTTGGTCACCGCCAGCGGCTCGGCACCGGTGGCGACGACGTTGCGCGCCGCCTCGGCGACGGCGATCTCCGCCCCACGGCGCGGGTCGAGGCGACCGTACCGCCCGTTTCCGTCGGTGGTGACCGCAACGGCGAGGCTGGTGCCCTTGATGCGCAGCAGCGCCGCGTCGCCACCGGGGGCCAGCACGGTGTCGTCGCCGACCTGGTGGTCGTAGCGGCGGAAGATGGGCCGGCGGCTGCCGATGTTGGGGCTGCCCAGGAGGCGCAGCAGCGCCGTGGCAGCGTCGAACGGCGGCGTCGCCGCGAGCGGGTCGCGGGCGAGGATGGCGTCGAGCTCAGCGGGACGGCGCGCCTCGGGGTGGCGCATCGGCACGTCGTCGATGACCATGCGCAGCGGCAGGTCGCAGACCACGTCGCCGCCGTCGCGGACGACGAGGTGCTCCGTGTCGGTGATGGTGCCGATGACGTCGGAGCGCAGGTCCCACTTGGCGAAGGCCTCCTGGATCGCCTGCTCGTGGCCGCGCTCGACCACCAGCAGCATGCGCTCCTGCGATTCGCTCAGCATCACCTCGTACGGCGTCATTCCGCTTTCACGGCGCGGCGCCTTGCTGACGTCGAGGTCGATGCCGCAGCCGCCGCGCCAGGCCAGCTCGGCGGTGCTGCTGGTCAGTCCGGCGGCGCCGAGGTCCTGCATGGCGACGATGCGCGGATCGCCCGCCAGCTCCAGGCACGCCTCCATCAGACACTTCTCGAGGAACGGGTTGCCCACCTGGACGGCGGGGCGGCGCTCCTCGCTCTGCTCGTCGAGCTCGACGCTGGCGAAGGTGGCGCCGTGGATGCCGTCGCGCCCGGTGTCGGCGCCGACCAGCAGCACCGGGTTGCCCGGTCCGGCGGCGACCGCGCGGGTCAGCGCCTCGTGCCTGATGATCCCGAGGCACATGGCGTTGACCAGGGGGTTGTGGCGGTACGACTCGTCGAAGTAGACCTCGCCGCCCACGGTGGGAACCCCGATGCAGTTGCCGTATCCGCCGATCCCGGCCACAACTCCGTCGAACAGGTAGCGCTGGCGTGCCTCGTCGAGCGGGCCGAAGCGCAGCGAATCGAGCAGGGCGACGGGACGCGCGCCCATGGTGAAGACGTCGCGCAGGATGCCGCCCACGCCCGTCGCCGCGCCCTGGTAGGGCTCGATGGCGCTGGGGTGGTTGTGCGACTCGATCTTGAAGACCGCGGCCAGCCCCTCGCCGATGTCGACGGCGCCGGCGTTCTCGCCCGGCCCCTGCAGCACGCGCGGACCGGTGGTGGGCAGGCGCTTCAGCAGCGGCTTCGACGTCTTGTAGCCGCAGTGCTCCGACCACAGGGCGCCGATGATGCCCAGCTCGACGTGGTTGGGGTGGCGGCCGAGGATCTGCACGGCGAGCCGGTACTCGTCGCCGGTGAGGGCCACCTCCTGCAGCGCCTTCTCCGACGGGACCTGCACCGTATCGGTCATGCGAACGACGCCGTCCGCGACAGCGATGCGGCGACGCTGCGGATCAGCTCCATGCCGTCGGCGCTGCCCAGCAGCTGCTCGCAGGCGCGCTCAGGGTGGGGCATCATGCCGAGCACGTTGCGCCCCTCGCTGACGATGCCCGCGATGTCGCGCAGCGATCCGTTGGGCGACGCCTCGCCCACGGCGCCGCCGTCCGGCGCGACGTAGCGGAAGACGACGCGCCGCTGCTCCTCGAGCAGGTCAAGCGTGGCGGCGTCGGCGACGAAGCGCCCTTCACCGTGAGACACGGGAATCTGCAACACCTGGCCAGAACGGAGCGCCCCGGTGTAGGCGGTGTCGGTGCTCTCGACGCGCAGCCAGGACGGCTCGCAGCGGAATTGCAGCGACCCGTTGCGCACCAGCGCACCGGGCAGCATGTGCGCCTCGCAGAGGACCTGGAAGCCGTTGCAGATCCCCCACACCAGTCCACCGCCCGCGGCGAACTCCTGCACCGAGTCCATCAGCGGCGCGAAGCGGGCCACCGCACCGGTGCGCAGGTAGTCGCCATAGGAGAAGCCGCCCGGCAGGATCACGCAGTCGACACCGTGCAGGTCGCGATCCTTGTGCCACAGCTCGACCGCCTCGTGGCCGTCGAGCTTCACCGCGTGGGCGCAGTCGCGATCGCTCCATGTCCCCGGGAAGACGGCGATGCCGAAACGCATGGGCCGGTCAGCCGACCTCGGCGCCCGCGACGAGCGATTCGATGTGGAAGTCCTCGATCACAGGGTTGCGCAGCAGCTTCTCGCACATCTCGACGACAGCCGCACGCGCCTCACCGTCCGACGACGCCTCCAGCTCCAGGGCGATCACCTTGCCCACGCGGGCCGAGCGCACCTGGGAAAACCCCAGCTGGCGCAGCCCGTCGCGCACCACCAGCCCCTGCGGGTCGTTGACCACGGGCTTCAGCGTCACCGCGACCTCGACCGCGTAGATCATCCGATCTCGATGCCGCAGAGCCGGCGGGCCGCCTCGCGGTACTTGTCGCGCGTGCCGGTCACGACGTCCTCGGGCAACTCCGGCCCGGGCGGCGTCTTGTCCCAGTCCAGCGTCTCCAGGTAGTCGCGCACGAACTGCTTGTCGAAGCTCGGCTGGTCGACGCCCTCGCGGTACGTCGAGGCCTCCCAGTAGCGCGAGGAGTCGGGGGTGAAGACCTCGTCGATCAGGGTCAGCTCGCCGTCGACCCAGCCGAACTCGAACTTGGTGTCGACCAGGATCAGCCCGGCGCGGGCGCTCTCCGCGGCCGCATGCTCGAAGAGCCGCAGCGACACGTCCTCCAGCCGCCGCGCCAAGTCGCCGCCGACGGCGTCCGCGAGCTGCGCACGCGAGATGTTCTCGTCGTGGCCGACGTCGTTCTTGGCGGCCGGGGTGAAGCGCAGCTCGGGCAGCTTCGAGGAGTTCTGCAGCCCCGCGGGCAGCGACTCGCCGGCCAGCGTGCCCTCCTTGCGGTACTCCTTCCAGCCGCTGCCGGCCAGGTACGCCCGCACCACGCACTCGATGTCGATCCGCTCGCCGCGGGCCGCACGCATCGAGCGCAGTTCCCATTCGTCCCAGGGAACCTCGGCGGGGAGCGTGGCCACGTCGTCCGGGCGGAGGTGGTTGGGCACGATGTGCGCGGTGCGGTCGAACCACCAGCGCGACATCTGGGTGAGGATGGCGCCCTTGTCGGGAATCGGCGTCGGCAGCACCACGTCGAAGGCGGAGATGCGATCGGTGGCGACCATCAGCAGGGTGCCGTCGCCGAGGTCGAAGGTGTCGCGAACCTTGCCGCGACGGAAGACCGTCAGGTTGTCTGCGCGGGCACTGACCAAGGTTGGCATGGCCTAGAGAGATCCTCCTCCGATTCCGGCTTCCACGGCGACAGCGGGCCGCGCCACCTCAGGCGCGGCGGCATCGGCATCCAGCACCGGCAGCCCCAGCCGCCGGTAGGTCTCGTCGATATGGACGAGGTAGGCAGAAACGTCGAAGGCCACGTCGAGCTGTTCGAGCGTGAGCGCGGCGCGGATGTCCGGCGAGGCGTGCACCAGGTCGCGGAACCCCCCGCGTCCCTCACGCGCCTCCAGCGCCAGCGCCTGCACGGTGCGATACGCCTTCTCGCGCGGCCACCCGGCGACGCCGATCAGCGCGGTCAGAACGCGCTGCGAGAACATCAGCCCACCGCCGAAGTCGAGGTTGCGCCGCATTGTCTCGGGACGCACCCGCAGCCCGCGCACCACCCGCGCCGTCAGCTGCAGCATGTAGGAGAGCAGTGCACAGGCATCGGGCAGGATCACGCGCTCGGCGGACGAGTGCGAGATGTCGCGCTCGTGCCACAGCGCTACGTCCTCGAGCGACGTCACCGCGTAGCCGCGCAGCACCCGCGCCATGCCCACGATGCGCTCGCACAGCACGGGATTGCGCTTGTGCGGCATGGCCGACGAGCCCTTCTGCTTCTCGGCGAACGGCTCCTCGACCTCTCCCGCCTCGGTGGTCTGCATCAGCCGCACCGCGGTGGCGAAGCGCTCAAGCACCGCGGCGAAGATGGCCATCGAGGACACGAAGGAGGCATGCCGGTCGCGCGCCAGCACCTGCGTGGCCACGGGCGCAACGGCCAGCCCCAGCCCGCGACAGACGTGCTCCTCGACAGAGGGCGGCACGCTGTTGTGCGTGCCCACCGCGCCGCTGATCTGCCCCACCGAAACCTCGGCGGCGGCAGCAGCCAGGCGCGAACGCGACCGCCGCACCTCGTCGAAGTGGTTGGCCAGCTTCACCCCCAGGGTGAGCGGCTCGGCGTGCACGCCGTGGGTGCGCCCGGGCATCAGCGTCAGCCGGTGCCGCACCGCGGCGTCGCCGAGCGCCTCCTCCAGCGCGGCGGCGTCCTCGTCGAGCAGCGCAGCGGCGTCGCGCAGCTGGGTGGCCAGGGCGGTGTCGACGATGTCCGAGGAGGTCAGACCGAAGTGGAAGTGGCGTCCCTCGGTGCCCAGGGTCTCCTGCACCTGGGAGACGAACGCCGCCACGTCGTGCCCCTGCTCGGCCTCCAGCGCCGCGATGCGCGCGGGGTCGAGCCGCGCCGACCGTCGCACCGTCTCCGCGTCAGCCGCCGGCACGCGACCCAGCTCCGCCCAGCCCTCGATGGCGAGCAGCTCGACCTCCAGCCAGCGCCGCAGCTTCGAATCCTCGCTGAAGACGTCAGCGATCTTCGGCGGCGTGTAGCGGCGGATCACGTGGCCTGATTCTACCGGCCGCCCGGCGCTCGGCGACCTCGTCGGCCAACCCAGTCCAGGCGGGACGGGGTCGCGCGCCAGGCCCACCTATACTGTCCAGCCATCCATCCCGCCCCCCGGCGAGCCCCCTTCCCGCCGGCCTCCGGTGGTGGCCTGGACGGTGGGGGTGCGTCTCAGCAAACGGTGACCGTGCCCCATCGCGTAACCCCGGCAATGCAGACAGCGTTCTCCGGTCACGTACGCCCGAGTACCTCTCCATGACGCTGCCGCGGGTGTACGAGGACCAGCTAGTCGAGCGCGCCAAGGTCGACGCCGACGCTTTCGGAGAGCTGTACGACCACTACTTCGGGCAGATCTACCGGTTCGTCTACAGCCGTCTGCGCGAGCAGGACGCGGCCGAGGACGTCACCTCCGAGGTCTTCTTCAAGGCGCTCCGGGCGATCCACCGATACAAGCCGGCCGGCCATCCATTCAGTGCCTGGCTCTACCAGATCAGCGTCAATGCCATCGCAGACCACTACCGCAGCAAACGCCCTGAATCCGACCTCGACGCCGCCACCGGCATTGCCGACAAGCAGGCGCCGCTCGACGAGCACGTCGCCCGCCGGGACGAGGCGGCGCGCGTCTGGGCTGCCATCGACTCGCTCCCCGCACAGCAGCGCACGGCGATGACCCTCAAGCTGGGCGAGGACATGAAGCTCGCCGCCATCGGCGAGATCATGGGCAAGAGCGAGGGCGCGGTGAAGCTGCTCGTCCACCGCGGCATGATCGGCGTCCGCGAGCGCCTGGGCATCGACCGCCCCGGCGCGCCCGACCCCACCGCGACGCCGGGGAGTCGGGGCGCTCCCCCTGGCAGGGGAGGCCGCTGAGATGAGCGACCGCATCCCCCCGGCACCCATGGACCGCTGGGACGACCCCGAGCTCGCCGCCCTCTTCGCCGGCGATCCCGAGCTCTACGAGCTGAGCCGCAGCCTGCGCGCCTCGCGCCCCGAGCCCGCGGTGGGCCGTCACTTCGAGCCCTACCTGCGCGCCCGGCTGATGGACGCCGCCGCCCACGAGCTGCGGCCGCGCGGCCTCTCGCGCTGGCTGCGTCCCCGTCCCGGGCTGCTCGCCGGTGGCGGAGCCGCGCTGGGCGTGGCCATGATCGCCGCCGTGGTGGTGGCCACCGTGGCCCACCAGTCGGGCGACAGCAAGATCGACCTGGTCTCCACCAACGTCGCCGAGAACC
The DNA here is from genome assembly GCA_035995545.1 of Candidatus Dormiibacterota bacterium. Classification (GTDB taxonomy): domain Bacteria; phylum Chloroflexota; class Dormibacteria; order Aeolococcales; family Aeolococcaceae; genus DASRDZ01. The sequence goes on along the minus strand of DASYKI010000010.1, from coordinate 589,749 downwards.
ACCAGGTCAACCCCGACGACGTCATCACCGTGTCCTTCTCGCAGGCGGTCGACCACGGCTCGGTGGAGCACAACCTGCAGATCCGTCCGGCCACCACGGTGCAGACGCGGTGGGCGGGCAACACGCTGGTGATCACCCCGGTGCACCACCTCGCCGCCAACACGCCCTACACGGTGACCATCCCGCACGACGCGGTGCGCTCGCAGAGCGGTGGCCAGGTGGCCAGGGCGGACATCCACATCACCTTCGGCACCCGCTCGACGCCGTCGCCAGGACCGACCCAGCAGCCGGTGGTGACGCCCACGCTCTCGCCGCTGCCGCTGGGCCCGGTGACCCCCGACACCCAGCTTGTCTTCGGACCCGACGGTGCGGTGCTGGCCACCCGCGGCCTCGCCACCGCCTCGCCGAGCGCCTCCCCGAGCCCGACGGCAACCGACACCGCGGGCCTGCTGCCCAGCCTGCCGGCCACGCCGCCGCTGCGCGGGCTGCCGCTGCCGGTTCCGGCGGTGTCCAGCACGCCCAGCAGTTCGGCCTCGCCCAGCGCCCCGGCCACCCCTCACCTGCTCCACCTCGCCGCCGACGGCTCGGGGAGCACCACGCTGGGCCCGGCGTCCTCGGCCGCGGCCTTCTCGCCGAGCGGGGCGTCGCTCAGCTACCTGGTCCGCCGCACCTCGACGCAGGCCGACCTCTGGGTGGCCAGCGCGGACGGATCGCACGCGGTGCGCCTGGTGCGCAATGCGGATATCGGCTCGCCGCTGGCCTGGTCCGCCGAGGACAGCGTTGTGTACCTCAGCGGTGGACAGGTGACCAGCGTCGATCTGCAGGGTCGCTCGCGCCCGGTGGGCGGCTCGCTGCGGGTCGCGCCCGGACAGGACGTCGCCTTTGCGCCCGGCGGGCAGGTCGTCTACGTCGGGCCTGCGCCGTCCACCGCGGGCCGGGGCTCTGCGTCGCCGTCCGGCAGCGCCACCCCGTCACCGTCGGCCTCCCCGTCGCCGAGCGCCAGCGCGAGCGCGACCGGGAGTGCCAGCGCCTCGCCCGCGGCTGACAGCACCGGTCGCCTGGTGGTCCTGGCCTCGGGAGCGACGCAGCCGCTGCGCGGCATCACCGGGATGCCCGCCTTCAGTGGCGACGGCGCCCGGGTGGCCTGGGTCGACGCCGGCGGCAGCACGCCCCTGCTGGTCTGGACCTCGACCGGCGACACCACCGGCACCCCGACGGTCATCTCGACCCCCGCGGTGGCCGGCGACGCCATCTCCACCCTCGCCCTGAGCGGGGACGGCTCGCGCGTCCTCTTCACCCTGGCCCACAACGGCGCGGCGGCGGCCGTCCGGGTGGTCACGGTCGCCTCCAGCGTGACCGTGGCGCTGGGCGACGGGCCGGTCAGCGCGCCGGTCTTCTCCGCGCGTGGCGACCGCGTCGCCTTCGTGCGAAGCGCCGCCGACGGCACCGCGCAGGCCGACGTCGCCACCATCCCCGGAGCCGGAGCCTCGGCCACGCCGGCCGCCGACGCCGTGCCCACCGACGCCACCGGCGTGCTCGAGCGCTTCGTCGGCGCGCAGCTGCTGCGCGACACCGGCACCATGCACTCCCTCGCCGCGGCGGCCCTCTCGCTGGCGCCCAGCCTCACCGCCGAGCCGGTCACCCGCAGCTATGTCATCAAGTCGACCTTGGACGCCGCCAGTGGCGCGGTGACCGCCCAGGTCCGCCTGGTGCGCGACGCCTCGCAGACGCAGGGCGTGTCCTACGCGGACGAGGTGATCACGCTGGCCCGAGACGCTGCCGGCCAGCCGTTCCAGGTGACCGCCGTGTCCCTCGACGGCTTCCGCGTCGAGCCGGTCGGCCCGCAGATCGTCCACGTCACCAGCGAGCGCCAGCAGTCGACGCTGGTGCTCCGCCTCGCCTTCGACAGCGACCTCGACCCCGCCAGCGTCACCGCGGCCGCGATCACCGTGGCCGGCGCCCACGGCGCGGCCCTGCCCATCCAGGTGAACTACGAGGTGGAGAGCCGCACGGTGGTGGTCCGCATCGCCGACGCCCCCGCCGACGCGCTCACCCTGGCGGTGAGCGGCGCCCTGCACGACATCGCCGGGCAGCCCCTCCCCGCGGCCTACAGCACAACCCTCCAGGGCTGACACGCGGGGCTGCTACTGCGGCTCGGCCCTCACCACCAGCGCGTCGACGGGGATGCGCAGCGTGCCGTCGGGAGCGACGTATGGCTGCAGGTCGTCTGCGCTGGCGCCGGCGCCCGTGGCTGCGTTGTAGTGGGCGACGCCGTCGAACCGGGCGACGTCGCGCACGCGCTCGATGCGCACCGGGGCGCTGATGTCGAGGGACGACGGCGGGGTGCCGATCTGCGCGCCGGGGAGGTCGACGCTGAGCGCGCAGGCGAGGCGTCCCTTGTCGGCGTCGAGGACGCGCAGGAGCTCGCGCAATGCGGCGGAGGTGAGCGGTGCGAAGAGCGCGGTGATCACCTGGGCGCTGCCGGTGGCGAGCGGGAGTGCGTCGGGATGCGCGCGCAGCGGCTGGACGTTGTCGAGGTGCCGCAGGAGGACGTCGTCCCCGGATGTGTCGACGGCGATGCGGACGTCGCCCGGCTGCGGCCGCACCATGTCGGCCAGGTGCTCCGCGAAGGGACGCAGCAGCGCCGGCACCAGCAGGCGCGAGTACCCGGAGGACACGGCCTGCACGTTCCTAGAGGGTGACGGCGACCGCGGCGCCGATGGCGGCGACGCGCGCCGGGTCGCGCAGTGCGCGCAGGAACCTGGCCCGCTCCTCGTCCCACCGCGCCGCCTTCTCGACGAGGTCGGGGTGCTCGGGGATGAAGTGCGTGGTCAGCCTGCCCGCGATGAAGTCGGGCTCGTCGAGGATGGCGAGGTGATACGGGATGTTGGTGGTCACACCGGTGATGCCGTACTCCAGCAGGGCGCGGCGCATGCGCGCGATCGCCTGGCTGCGGTCGCTGCCCCAGACGATGAGCTTGGCGATCATGGGGTCGTAGTACGGCGGGATCGTCGTCGGCCCGACCAGTGCGGAGTCGACGCGCACGCCGGGTCCGCTGGGCTCGTGATAGCCGGTGACGCGTCCCGGCGCGGGACGGAAGTCGTGCTGCCAGTCCTCAGCGTTGACGCGGCACTCGATGGCCCAGCCCCGCTGCACCACGTCGGCCTGGGTGAAACCCAGGGGCTCGCCGGCGGCGACGCGGATCTGCTGCACGACCAGGTCGATGCCGGTCACCAACTCGGTGACGGGATGCTCGACCTGCAGGCGCGTGTTCATCTCCAGGAAGAAGAACTCGCCCTTGGTGTAGATGAACTCGACGGTGCCCGCGTTGACGTAGCCCACCGCCTTGGCCGCGGTGACTGCGGCGTCGCCCATCGCCTTGCGCTGCTCGGGGGTGATCACCGGGGACGGGGACTCCTCGACGATCTTCTGATGGCGGCGCTGGATCGAGCACTCGCGCTCGCCGAGGTGGACGACGTTGCCGTGCGCGTCGGCGAGCACCTGGATCTCGATGTGTCGCGGCTCCTCCGCGTAGCGCTCCATGAACACGGTGCTGTCGCCGAAGGCACGCTGCGCTGTGCTCTGCGCGGCTTCGAGGTTGCTGCGCAGCTCGGCCTCGTCGGCGGCGACGCGCATGCCGATGCCGCCGCCGCCCGCGCTGGCCTTGATGAGCACCGGGTAGCCGATCTGCGTTGCCGCAGCCACCGCATCGTCGACGGTGGCCAGCGCGCCACTGCCGGGCACGATGGGAACACCCGCCTGCTGCATGCGTGCGCGCGCGGGGACCTTGCCCGCCATCACCGCCATCGCCTCGGGCGGTGGCCCGATGAAGACGATGCCGTTGTCGGCGCACGCTCTCGCGAACGCCTGGTTCTCGCTGAGGAAGCCGTAGCCTGGGTGGATGGCCTGCGCGCCGGTCTGCTTGGCGGCGGCGATGATGCGGTCGATGAGCAGGTACGACTGCGCGGGCGAGGGCGGGCCGATCTCCACCGCCTCGTCGGCGAGCATCACGAAGGCGGCCTTGCGGTCGGCCTCGCTGTACACGGCGACGCTGCGGATGCCCATGTCGCGGCAGGCGCGGATCACCCGCAAGGCGATCTCACCGCGGTTGGCCACCAGGATCGTGTCGAACATGGCAGTTACTCGACGAGCAGGATGGGGTCCTTGGGCGACACCACCTTGCCCTCGGCGACGTAGATCTCGCGGACGGTGCCGTCGCGCGAGGCGACGATGTCGTTCTGCATCTTCATCGCCTCCAGCACCGCGACCACCTCGCCGAGCTTGACCGTGTCGCCGACGCCGACGCTCACCTTGAGGATGAGGCCCTGCATGGGGGCGACCACGGTGCCCTCCTTGATCACCGGCTTGCCGCCACCCGCTGCGACGCCGTTGCTGCCGCCGCCGTTGGCGCCCCCACCGGCGCCGAACGTGCCCGCCGGCGCGGTGACGCGCACCTGGTACTGCTCGCCGTCGACCTCGACAGTCAGCTCGCGGGTCTCCTCGGGCGGCGCTGGTGGAGCGGCGGCCTCTGGGGCGCCCGCACCGTCGGCGGCGGCCAGCTCGGCGGCGTCGTCGCCGGCGCTGAGCTCGAGCGGCGCGGCGGGCTCGGGCGCGGGCTCGTCGCCGAGCAGCTCGGCGGTGGCCTCGCCGCGGAGCAGGGCGGCGGTGTCGGCAGGGAAGAGCGCGTAGGCGGCGACGTCGGCGTCGCTGCGCACGGGGATGCCCTCGCGCTGCATCTCGCGGCGCAGCCCGGCCATGGCCGGTTCGAGCAGGTCGGCGGGGCGGCAGGTGATCGGCTCCTCGCGCCCGTTGACGATGCGGCGCACCTCGGGGTCGACCTTGCCGGGCGGCTCGCCGTAGAGGCCCAGGCAGTAGTCCTTGACCTCCTGGGAGATGGTGGCGTAGCGGTCGCCGTCGCAGACGTTGTAGACGGCCTGGGTGGCGACGATCTGGGCGATGGGGGTGATCAGCGGCGGGTAGCCGAGCTCGGCCCGCACCCGCGGGATCTCCTCCTGCACCTGGGGCAGGCGCTCCAGGGCGTCGCGATCGCGCAGCTCGGCGAAGAGGTGCTCCACCGCCGTGGGCGGCAGCTGGGTGCGCAGCACGCTGGTGTCGAGGCGCCAGGCGGCGGGGTCGGCGATCGCCGTGTAGTAGCCGAGGTAGTCGTCGAGGCGTGCCGCGGCGGCGGCGACGGCATCGAGGTCGAGCCCCGTCTCGTGCGGCGTCCCCCGCAGGGCGTTGAGCACACCCTCGGCGGCGGGAAGCGACGAACCCGAGGCCAGCGGCGACAGGGCGACGTCGACGCTGGCTGCCCCCGCCTCGGCGGCGGCCAGGTAGGCGAGGCCGGCCTGTCCGGTGAGGGCGGCGCTGTGCACGTTGACCGGCAGCCCGGTCTCGGCGACCAGGCCGCTGACCAGCGCGGAGGCCGTCCCGGCGCCGAGCAGTCCCGCGGGGTCGTACACGCCCAGGGCGTCGTAGCCGAGGTCCTTGAGCTGGCCGCCGAGCTTGACGAAGCCCTCGACGTCGTGCACCGGCGACTCGGTGTAGACGATGCCGCCCTCGGCCCGCCGCCCCGCCGCGTGCGCGGCGACCACGCAGCGCTGCAGGTTGCGTGGGTCGTTGAGCGAGTCGTAGCAGCGGAAGACGTCGACGCCGGCCTCGGCCGCCGCGGCGATGAAGGCGTCGACGACGTCGTCGGCGACCTGCCGGTGCCCCACCAGCGCCTGGCCGCGGAGCAGCGCGAGCAGCGGCGTCTGCGGCGCCGCCTCCCTGATGGCGCGCAGCCGCTCGAAGGGATCCTCGGCCAGGAAGCGCAGCGCCGCCTCGAACGTCGCGCCGCCGAAGACATCGAGCGCGGCGAAGCCGCAGCGATCGAGCAGCTCAGCGACGGGAAGAATGTGACGCCGGCGCAGGCGGCTCAGCAGGAGGGCTTGCTGGCCATGCCGCAGCGACGTCTCAATCAGTTCGAGACGGGGCATTGCCGGGCCATTGTAAGGACGCGGTCGACGCCCCCGGCGCGCCACCCACCGCTCAGTCGGGGAGGGTGAACCCCTCGGGGAGCTTCACGGTGGCGCGCATCTTGGCTCGCTGGCGGTCGATGGCGGCGGCGACGTCGGGGTCGCTGACCGCGATGATCTGGGCGGCGAGGTGGCCGGCGTTGCGTGCGCCCATGTCGCCGACGGCGACCGTGGCGACGGGGATGCCGGGGGGCATCTGGACGATCGACATCAGCGAGTCGAAGCCGTTGAGCGGGGTGGCGGCGAGGGGCACGCCGATCACCGGCAGGGTGGTGAAGGACGCGACCACGCCGGGGAGGGCGGCGGCCGCGCCGGCACCGGCGACCATCACCCGCAGGCCGCGCTGCCGGGCCTGGGCGACGTAGGCGTGGACGACGTCGGGGGCGCGGTGCGCCGACATGACGCCGATCTCGCTGGCGATGCCGTAGCCGTCGAGGACCTCGACGCACTTCTGCATGACGGGCAGGTCGGACTCGCTGCCCACCAGGATGCCGACCATCGGCTCGCTCATCCGGTCACTCCAGGTACGAACTGTGGCTGCAGGGCGATGTCGCCGCGGTGGCGCATGCCCTCGAAGGAGATGCGCTCGATGCCGGCGTAGGCACGGGCGCGGGCGGCGTCGAGAGTGTCGCCGCGACCCACCACGGTGAGGACGCGGCCGCCGCTGGTGAGCAGGGTACCGTCGTCGCCCCGGCGCGTGCCGCCGTGGAAGACCAGCACGTCGGGGTCGAGCGAGTCGAGGCCGGAGATGGGCTTGCCCGTCTCCACGGCGCCCGGGTATCCGCCGGAAGCGGCCACAACTCCGACGGCGGCGCCGGGCACGCACGCTGCGCGTCCCGGCAGCAACCCGCCCTGCGCGCAGGCGACGAACAGCGGCACGGGGTCCTCGGCGAGAAGCGGAAGCACCACCTGCGTCTCCGGATCGCCGAAGCGGGCGTTGAACTCCAGGACGCGCAGCCCCTCGGCGGTGAGCATCAGCCCCGCATACAGCAGCCCGCGGTAGGGCGTGCCGCGCTCGCGCAGGATGTCGACGCAGGGCTGCAGCACGGTGCCCATCGCCTCGTCGAGCAGCGCGTCGGTGTCGAGCCAGGTGGGCGGCGCGTAGGAGCCCATGCCGCCGGTCATCGGTCCGGTGTCGCCGTCGAATGCACGCTTGTAGTCGCACGCGGGCGCGAGCACGTGCACGTGCATCCCGTCGCTCAGCGCGAAGACGCTCACCTCCCGACCGCTGAGCCGCTCTTCGACGATGACCCGCGCACCCGCGTCGCCGAAGCGCTCCTCGACGAGGCAGGCGTCCAGCGCGGCCAGCGCCTCCTCCACCGAGGAGCAGACGGTCACACCCTTGCCCAGCGCCAGCCCGTCCGCCTTGACCACGCAGAAGCCGCGGTGCTCCTCGATGAAGTGCACGGCGCGGTCGCGCGTCGCCCGGCCCGCGCCCACCCAGCGCGCGGTGGGGATGCCGCCGTCGTTCATGACATCCTTGGCATATTCCTTCGACCACTCGATGCGCCCGGCGGCGGCGGTGGGGCCGAAGCAGTCGATGCCCTCGACGTCGAGCGCCTCGGCGAGCCCGGCGGCGACGGCGGCGTCGGGACCGATCACCACCAGGTCGACGTCCTCGGCGAGGGCGAGCTGGACCATGCCCTCGACGTCGTCGGCGGCCACCGGCAGGTTGCGGCCCAGCGCCGCGGTGCCGCCGTTGCCCGGCGCGCAGGCAACCTCGGTGACCAGCGGGCTGCGCGCGCAGGCCCAGGCGAGCGCGTGCTCGCGGGCGCCGGAGCCGGCGACGAGGACCTTCACGAGGCGCGATTCTCGACGATCCGCACCCGGCGCCGCAGCATGCGCTTCCACGAGTCGGCAAGCGTGTCCAGGGCGAGCAGGGGCTGGATGCGGGCGATGTCCTCCGGCTGGTCGGAGGAGAAGGCCCAATGTGCGTCGAGGACCGACAGTCCCGCCGGATCGCGCTGCTCCACGACGATGTCCCCGCGCGCCGGCACCTCGCCGGGCCGGAGCACGCGCAGGTACCAGCCGGAGCGGCCGCTGGCGACGAAGCGCGCCTCCATGTCCTTCACGCGCGTGTGCATGGCCACCTTGAAGCACGGATACCGCGGCTGGGCCACCTGGACCACCGCGTCACCCCAGCGCCACACGTCGCCGATGCACACCGAGGCCTCGGTCGCCCCGGAGACGGTCAGGTTCTCCCCGAATGCGGCCGCTTCGACCGGACGCCCCAGCTCAGCGGCCCACGCCGCGAAGTGATCGCCGGAATAGCAGTACACCGCCTTGTCCACGCCGCCGTGCACCCGCGTGTCGCCCTGGCGGTCACCGCTCAGGTTCTGCCAGTCGAGCCACACCGAGTCGCCCGGCACCGGCCGCTTGGCGATGGCGCTGTACACGACCGAGCCGTTCGACCGCACCCCCAGTCGCGACGGCGTCCCGGCGTTGACCGAGACGATGCCCAGCGTCGCTCCGGCTACTCCCACTCGATCGTGGAGGGGGGTTTCGACGAGATGTCGTACACGACGCGGTTGATGCCGGGCACCTCGTTGACGATGCGCCGCGAGATGGCCCCGAGCACGTCGTAGGGCACCTTGGCCCAGTCGGCGGTCATGCCGTCGTCCGAGGTCACGATGCGGATGGCGACGACGTTGGCGTACGTCCGGAAGTCGCCCATGACCCCGACCGACGAGATCGGCGTGAGGATGGCGAACGACTGCCAGACCTGGCGGTAGAGCCCGCTGCGCTTGATCTCGTCGATGACGATCCAGTCGGCCGCGCGCAGCGTCTCCAGCCGCTCGGCGGTGACGTCGCCGATGATGCGGATCGCCAGTCCCGGCCCCGGGAACGGCTGGCGCCACACCATGTCCTCGGGCAACCCCAGCGCCAATCCCACCTGGCGGACCTCGTCCTTGAAGAGATAGCGCAGCGGCTCGACAAGCCCGAAGCGCAGGTCCTCGGGTAGGCCGCCGACGTTGTGGTGGGTCTTGATCTTGTGCGCGTGGTTGGTGTCGCGCGACGTCGACTCGATGACGTCGGGGTAGAGCGTGCCCTGGGCCAGGAAGTCGACGCGACCCAGCTTGCGCGCCTCCACCTCGAACACCTCGATGAAGGTGCGCCCGATGCGGCGCCGCTTCTCCTCGGGATCGGTGACGCCGGCCAGCGCGGTCAGGAAGCGCTCGGTGGCGTCGACGTGCACCAGGTTGATGTGCCGCTGGTGCGAGAGGATGCCGATGACCCGGTCGGCCTCCGCCCGGCGCAGCAGCCCGTTGTCGACGAAGACGCAGGTGAGCTGGTCGCCGATGGCGCGGTGCACCAGGGTGGCCGCCACCGCAGAGTCGACACCGCCGCTCAGCGCGCAGAGCACGTGCCCGTCACCGACGCGAGCGCGGATGTCCGCGACCGCCATGTCGATGAACGACGCGGGCTCCCACGTCGGCGAGCAGTGGCAGACCTCGAAGAGGAAGTTGCGCAGCACCTCGCGTCCCAGCGGGGTGTGCACCACCTCGGGATGGAACTGGATGCCGATGCGCCCCGCCGGACCCAGCATCGCCGCGTACGGCGAGTTGAGGCTGTGCGCGATGGGCTCGAAGCCGGGCGGCAGCTTGGTGATGATGTCGCCGTGCGACATCCAGACCGGCAGCTCGCTGGGCATGCGCTCGAAGAGCCCGCCCGGCTGGTCGACGACGAGCGAGGCCAGCCCGTACTCGCGCCGGTCGGCCGGCTCCACCAACCCACCGAGCTGATGGGCGATGAGCTGCATGCCGTAGCAGATGCCGAGGATGGGGATGTCGAGGTCGTAGACGGCGGGGTCGGGATGGGGCGCGTCCGTGTCGTAGACCGACGCCGGGCCGCCGCTGAAGATGAGGCCGCGCGGTGCACGCGCCTGCACCTCCTCGGCGCTGATGGTGCCGGGGACCAGCTCGCAGTAGACGTGCGCCTCGCGCACGCGCCGGGCGATCAGCTGCGAGTACTGTGAGCCGAAGTCGAGCACAAGGACCGAGTCGTGGGCTGCGACGGTCGGTGTTTCCAGCGCGTGCGGTGCGGCGGTCATCGTCAAGCTGTGTCCCCCTGTGCTCAGACGCCCATTCCGACTCGTTGCTCTCGTTGCTGCACCTTGCCCTCGGTCTTGATCGAGGGGGCGATGACCATCTCGGTCTCCTGGAACTCGCGGATGTTGCGGGCCCCGCAGACCCCCATCGCCGACTTGATGGCACCCATCAGGTTCATCGACCCGTCGTCGACGTGGGCCGGGCCGAACAGCACTTCCTTCAAAGCGCCCTTGATGCCGGTCTTGATGCGTGTGCCGCGCGGCAGGTTGGGGTCGGGCGTGGCCATGCCCCAGTGGTTGCCGTGGCCGGCGGCCTCGTCGGTGGCGGCGAAGATGGAGCCGATCATCACCGCGTCGGCGCCCGAGGCGAACGCCTTGGTGACGTCGCCGCCGATGCGCATGCCGCCGTCGGTGATGATGGCAACGCGGTCGCCGCTGCGGCGGAAGTGGTCGTCGCGCGCGGCCGCGCAGTCCGACGTGGCCGTGACCTGCGGGACGCCGACGCCGAGCACCGCACGCGTGGTGCAGGCGGCGCCGGGACCGACGCCGACCAGCAGGCCCTTGATGCCGGTGTCCATCAGCTCCAGCGCGGTGGCGTAGTCGACGCAGTTGCCGACGATCACCGGGATGTCCAGCGACGCGGTCAGCTCCTTGAAGGAGAGCTGCTTGTACGCCTTGGAGATGTGCCGCGCGGTGAGCACGGTGCCCTGGACGACGAAGACGTCGGCGCCGGCCTCCTGCACGATCGGACCGCGGCGCTCCGCGTGGTTGGGCGCGGAGGACACGGCGACGGTGACGCCGCCCGCCTTGATCTCCTCGACGCGCTGGCCGATCAGCCCGTCCTGCACCGGCTGCGCGTAGACCCTCTGCAGGAGGACGTTGATGTTCTCCTTGGGCGTGCCGGCGATCTCCTCGAGGATCTCGTCGGGATCCTCGTAGCGGCACTGCACGCCGTCGAGGTTGAGCACCGCGAGACCGCCGAGCTTGCCCATCTCGACGGCGAAGCGGGTGTTGACGACGCCGTCCATGGCGGCGGCGAGGATCGGGACCGGGAAGGAGTGGCCGTTGAGCGTGAACGAGGTGTCGATCTCCTCAGGGTTGATCGTCACCGTGCCGGGGACGAGGGCCACCTCGTCGAATCCGTAGGCGCGCCGAGCGCGCTTGTTTCGTCCTAGCTCGAACTCCATTCGACCTCCACGTCGGTAGCGGCGGCGCATGCCCCGAAAACACGAGCGCCCAGGGCGGCAAGCTGCTTGGGCTCGCGACCTGGGCGCACGTCTGCCCGAGGCGCCGGGAGCGGTGTCACCGGCAAGGGCATACGGGGTGCCTCATTCGGATCATGTCTATTGAGGGCAGATTCTAGCAGAGCCCGGGCTGGTGAGCGCCCTACATCTTGGGCCTGCCGGCGCCCCGAACCACCACATCTCGTGTCTACGCTCGGCTCAGCTGGAAGAAGGCCGTTCCGGCCGCCGGGGAGCCTCTGCGCGCGGGCGCCTGCGGGGTCAGCCGCGGAACACCCCGCGCCGCTGCATCAGGTTGCTGACCACGCCCGCCTGGATGATCTCGCGCACCTCGTCGGCGACGCGCATCACCACGGAGGGATCGTCGGCGGCTTCGACGGGGAGCTCGTCGGTGCGCACCGGGGGATGGAACTCGATGCGCCACTTGCTCGGCAGCGGCACCAGTCCCAGCGGCCCCAGCCACGGCCATGTCGGCGTCAGCGGGAAGTAGGGGAAGCCGGTGAGCTGCGCCAGCGGGCGGATGTCGGCGAACATCGGGTACAGCTCCTCGGATCCCACCACGCTGATGGGCACGATGGGCGCCTGGGCGCGGATCGCCGCTTCGACGAAGCCACCGCGCCCGAAGCGGCGCAGGCGGTAGCGCTCGGACCACAGCTTGCCGGTGCCCTTGATGCCCTCGGGGAACACCAGCACCAGCTCGCCGGAGGTGAGCAGGCGGTGGGTGTCGTCGGGATGGCCGAGGGTCTGCCCGGTGCGCCGCAGCAGCCAGGAGAGTCCTGGCATGCCGAAGAACCAGTCGGCGATGAGCGCGCGCGCGTGGCGGTCGACGCCCTCCTCGAAGAGCGCCACCTTGATCATGGCGCCGTCGTAGGGCAGCACTCCGGCGTGGTTGCTGACCAGCAGCGCGCTGCCACGACGCGGCACGTTGCGCACGCCGGTGGTGTCGACGCGCCAGTACTTGCGGTACACCAGCTTGGCCAGCGGCATCAGCACGTCGGTGTACTCGGGGTCGAAGCCGAAGCCGTCGAGCGTGTAGCGCCCCTGGTTGTGATTGCGACGCAGCTCGACGGCGCGGAAGGCCACCGACATCAGGTCCTGCAGCGACTCCAGGTCGATGACGTCGCGGCCGGTGCGCTCGCGCAGGGTGATGGCCAGCTGGCCGAGGGCGCCCATGAGCTGCATGGGCAGCTCCTGCTGCAGGCGTTGCCGATCGGGCATGCGCAGCAGGTTGGGGAAGCCGGGCAGGTTGGCGAAGGCGTCGCGCACGGTCTGCCCAGGCATCGCGACGCGCGGCGGCCGGGGGAGCTGCACGACACCGCGGCGGCGCAGCTCGCCGTCGGCGGCGCGTTGCAGCGAGAGCAGCCGGCGGCGCAGGTCGACCGCGCCCGGCGGCACACCGCGTCCGCGACGCACGCCGCCGCTGACCACCTCGTCGACAAGATGCAGCGCCGCCCGCGAGCGTCCGTTGCCCACCCGCCCGGGCACCGCCTCGGCGTCGGGCAGGTCGGTGAAGCTCATCGCGCCGGGGTCACCTCGAGGTCGACGGCCTTGCGGCCGCGCGCGCCCTTGCGCTGCAGGAACTCCTCGAGGTCCTTCTCGTAGGTGTAGCGGCTCTGCTCGGCGAGCAGGTCGCGCACCTTGTGCTTGGCGGCGAAGTCCTCGACGGTCTCGCGCGAGCTGTACTGCGGCGTGTAGCCGAACTCGCCGGTCAGCTTGGCGATGTCGGTGACGCGGCCGTTCTGGATGAGCTGCAGCAGGTGCGACGGCCAGTCGAGGATGCCGAAGCGGCGCATCACCGCGGTGGCCAGGGCGCCGCCGTAGGGCGGGATCACCGGCACGTTGAACTTGCCCATCAGCTTGATCGCCTGCGAGAGGATCACGACGCCCGGGCCGGTGACGTTGAACACGCCGGGGTGATCCTCGGCGGTCGCGCGGTAGAGCACCTCGATGGCGTCCTCCTCGTGGAGGAACTGCAGGCGCGGGTCGAAGCCCAGCACCGTGGGCACCACGGGCAGGGCGAACAGCGCCTGGAACGGCGTCTGCAGCAGCGGGCCGAGCACGTTGCTGAAGCGCAGCGTGGTCACCGTGCAGTCGCGCTGGCGCAGCGAGAAGTCGCGCACGTAGGACTCGACCTCGACGATGTCGCGCGAGAAGGCGTCGCCGGGCGGCTTGCGGCGGGTCATGTCCTCGGTCCAGAACGACGGGTCGTCGGGCTCGGCACCGTAGATGGCCGTGCTCGACTTGACCACCAGCTTCTTGACCGGGCTGTCCGCACCGCTGCACGCCGCCAGCAGGTTCATGGTGCCGATGACGTTGGTCTCGTGCGCGACGCGCGCCGAGGTGCGCCGCGGATCGACGATCAGGTTGGCGTGCACCACGGTGTCGATGCCCAGGGCGCGCACCAGCTTGCCGATCAGGCTGTGGCGGATGTCGGCGCGGACGAAGTCGGTGCGGGCCAGGTCACGCGAGGGCTCGCGGACGTCCACCCCGACGATCTGTTCGACGTCGGGATCCGCCTCGAGTCGCATGGCCAGCTCGCATCCCCAGAAGCGGGAGATGCCGGTGATGAGGACACGCTGCCTGGGCACGGGCGCAAGCCTCCCGATCTGTGCTCGTCTGGCGCCGTCGCAGCGATGGTAGCAGTGCGGGTGTGAGCGGGATTGCGGTCGCCGCGGCTACAGAACGGCGTCGCCGGCTGTCATAGGGAGGTGAGTACCCGGGCGCTCCGGGAGGGAGGAATCGACATGCGCGGTGGTGGACGGACGGTGCGGCCGGCGCTGGCGGCCGTGGGTCTGGCGGTTGCCGTCGGCGGCGTGGCCGCGGGCATCGGACTGCACTCGCGGAGCACATCCGCGCGACAGGCGGGGCCGGCGGTCACGCGGTCACCGGCGCCGGCCCTCGCGGTCACCACGCCGGTGCCCAAGCCCACCTGGGAGGCCGCACCCTGGTTCGCGCCGTACGGCAGCGTGGTCACGGCGTGGGACAGCACCCGCAAGCAGCTGGTTGCCTACGCGGACCCGGCGGCGAAGTCGAGCGAGACCGCCGGCCACATCTGGACGTGGGACGGCACCTGGCGGGAGCAGCACCCGGCGACGGCCGCCGCGCCCGGGATGTACGTGGGCGCGCAGCTCTTCGTCGACCTCCCCGCCCTGCGCGGCGTCGTGCTGCTGGGCGGCGATGCGCGGACCAGCGTGGGCGACCCGGTCGGCGGCAACTGGCTCTGGGACGGCACCGCCTGGACCCCGCTGCCCAACGCCGGCATGGGCTACTGCCTGCGGCCCACCAGCGCAGCATGGGACGAGCACCGCGGCCACCTGGTGGTGGTGGCCTCCAACCAGTGCAGCGGTGGCAGCAATCCCCCGCCGCCACAGACGTGGACCTTCGACGGCCACGGCTGGCAGCGGCGGGCCGATCCCCCCGACGGCGCGGTGATGGCCTGGGACCCGGAGGCCCAGGCGGTGGTGCTGATCGGGACGTCGGGTGGGAAGGCAGCCGCCTGGAACTGGACGGGGACGGCGTGGAGCCGGGCGTCGGTGTCGTCGCTGACGCTGCCTCGGGACTCGAGAGCCGCATGGGACGCACCCAGCGGCGTCCTGGCCATCTACTCCGGCGCCGTCTACGACGGCAGTTCCCCGGCCCGCGTGCTCGCCTACTCGAAGGCAGGCTTCAGGGAGATCCCGCAGACCGGCTACCCCGAGTATCCGGTCGGCATCGTCGCCGACACCACGCATGGACGCCTGCTCGCCGTGGGGGTGGAACCCGTCCCCGCCGCGGCCACGCCTGCTCCCAGCGACGACAGCAAGGATCGCTACGTCCTCGCCTGGACCGGCACCACCTGGGCCCACGTCACCTACGCCGAGCTCGGCGGCGGGATGTAAAGGGCTGTTGACCGCCGGTATGGCACGGATGTCATGCCCCCTTCACGGCCGCGAGGCGCCTGCGTTTCCCCGTGGCCGGTTCTGCGGGAGCCTGTAACCCGGCCGTCGCCAGGATCTGCGGGGGGCCGTGACGGCTTCCTCCAGACAATGCACGAGCAATGAGCGCTGCCCCCTCTCTCGACCTGCTTGGTGCCATGTCCGATCTGGAGCCCACCTCCGCACCCGCCGAAACCACCGTGCTCGTCATCGACGACGACCCGGCGATGTGGAGCATGCTGGCCATGCTCGGACGCGAGTACGGGTTCGCTGTCAAGACCGCGTCGGATGGCATCGAGGGCCTGCAGCTCGCCGAGCAGTCGGACGCCGACCTCATCGTGCTCGACCTCAACCTGCCGCGCATGACCGGTCTCGACGTCTGCCGTCGCCTGCGCGCCTCGGGCATCGAGGTGCCCATCGTGATGGTGTCGGCCAACCACGACACCGTCGACGTCGTCGTCGGTCTCGAGATCGGCGCCGACGACTACGTCGCCAAGCCCTTCGAGGTTCGCGAGCTAGCTGCGCGCATCAGCGCCCAGCTGCGCCGCCAGCGCCGCTCGTCGGCGCAGGTGCGTCCGGGTCGCCTCAAGTTCCCCGGCCTGATCATCGACTTCGGCCGCCACGAGGTGCTGCGCGACGGTGACGTCGTCGCCCTCACTCCCACCGAGTTCAACCTGCTCGCACTGCTGGCCAGCCGCGCCGGACGCGTGGTGTCGCGCAGCGAGATGATCCAGCAGGTGTGGGGGCAGGGTGCCGAGCTCGACGCCCGCAGCGTCGACGCGCACGTGTACCGGCTGCGCCGCAAGGTGGAGCCCGCGGGCGAGCATCCCACGTACATCCACGCGGTGCCCGGCATCGGGTATCGCTTCGACTACCGCCCCGCGGGCGGCCTCACCACTCCCCTCGCCAGTTCCTGACACGGGGGGGTAGGTGCAACGCCTCCCTGTGTTCGGTTCTCTCAGCTGGCGCTAAGGGAAAATGCCCCTGACGGCGGTGGCCGCGGCGACTCGCTCGACAGCGATCTGGTACGCCGCCTCGCGCAGTGAGATGCCCTTCGCCCGCGCCATGTCGCGCACGTTGACGTAGGCGCGATTCATGATCAGCTCCAGGCGCGTGTCGACCTCGGTCGACTCCCAGAAGTAGGCCTGCAGGTCCTGCACCCATTCGAAGTAGGACACGATCACGCCGCCGGCGTTGGCGAGGATGTCGGGGATGAGCAGCACACCGCGGTCGACCAGGACGGCCTCGGCCTCCGGCGTCACCGGCGCGTTGGCACCCTCGGCGATGACCCGTGCGCGCACCCCCTCGACGTTGCGGAGCGTGATCTGCGATTCGACCGCGGCGGGGACCAGCAGGTCGACGTCGAGCTGCAGCAGCTCGGTGTTGCCGATGCGCTCGCCACCGCTGAAGTCGGAGACGCGGCCGCCGCCGCGGCGATGCCGGCGCAGCGCGTCGAGGTCGATGCCGTGCGGGTTGAGGATGCCGCCGCCGCTGTCGCTCACCGCGACGATCTTCATGCCCAGGCCGGCGAGCACCTCGGCGCACTGCGACCCCACCTGTCCAAAACCCTGCACGGCGACGCGCGCGCCCTCGATGGCGCGACCCTGGTCGCGCATCGCGTGCATGGTCACCGTGGCGAGGCCGCGTCCGGTCGAGGTGTAGCGCCCCGCCGAGCCGCCGATCTCGGTGGGCTTGCCCGTGACCGAGGCGGTCACCGAGTAGCCGGCGTGCATCGAGAGCGTGTCCATGATCCAGGCCATCACCTGCCTGCCGGTTCCCAGGTCAGGCGCGGGGATGTCCTTCTCGGGCCCGATGAGCAGCGACACCTCGGTGGTGAAGCGGCGGGTGAGCCGCTCCAGCTCGGACACGCTGAGCAGCTTGGGATCGCAGACCACGCCACCCTTGGCGCCGCCGAACGGCAGCTCCACCAGCGCAGCCTTCCAGGTCATGAACATGGCCAGGGCGCGGCAGTCGTCGAGGGTCATCGCCGGGTGGTAGCGCAGCCCCCCCTTGGCGGGGCCGCGGGCGATGTTGTGCTGGACCCGAAAGCCGGTGAAGACGCGGAAGCTGCCGTCGTCGAACTCGACGGGGAAGTGCACCACCAGCTCGCGCTTGACCTCGCGCAGCACCAGGCGCAGCGCGTCGTCGAGGTGGAGCTGGTCGGCGGCGACGTCGAACTGGTGCTGCGCGGTGGCGTAGGCGCTGCCGTCAGCTCCCCCTGACAGACGCGGCGCTGCGCTCATCTAGGCGCGGCGCCCGCCCGGGCTGCGCCGCCCGTTGGCCTGGCGGAGCAGCTCCTCGACGCGCTCGGCGAGGTCTTCCACCTTGCGCTCCAGGCGCTGCATGTCCTCGACGGTGGCGATGTTGAGGTTGTGCAGGCCCAGCGTGAGGACGTCGTCGACGCGCTCCTCGAGGCGCTCGGCGGTGCGGTCGAGGCTGCCCGCGGCGCGCTGGCGCACCGTCTTGGGCAGTGACTTCGGCAGCGACAGCGAGGCGCGCACCAGCCCGAGCAGCTGCTCGCCGCGCTCCTTGACCAGGTCCACCAGGATCGGCTCGGGGAGCGGTCCGCGGCGGTGCCGCTCCATGTCGAGGAGGATCTGGGAGAGGGTGACTGCGGTGATGTCCTCGCCGGTGTTGCGGTCGACCACCCGCACCTCGTGGCCGTCGCGCAGCAGGTCGGCGATGACGTCGAGGGTCACGTACCGCCGCGTGTACGTGTCGTACAGCTTGCGGTTCGAGTATTTCTTGATGACGTGCGTTTCCAGCGCACCGATCTCCTGGGTCACAGGTCTCCTAACCCCCGGGGACTATACGCGCCGGGCTCTCCGCCCCCTCCCCCCGGGGCGTCGCGGCAGCTAGCGCGGCAGGCGGGCAACCTGCAGCAGCCGCTCCTGGGCCAGGTCCAGGGCACCCACGTAGGCGTAGGCCAGTGTCACAGCTGTGTCACGAGCCTGCCCGGCGGCATCGCGCACGGCGTCGACCACCGGGGTGGCGGCCTCGACGAGCTGGTCGACGGGGCGGCGGAGGGCGGGCGGAAGGGTCTCGGCGAATCGCATGTGTCTTCTCTCTCCGGCATTGGACGGCAGGCTGCGCCACGGGCTGATGCGCCATGACGCGATGCGTTATAGACGGATTCTTGCACCCCGCCCGCCGGGAGCGCAAGTCGGCCCCGGACTGGGCCGGACTGGGACCCGACTGGCCGGGATTGCGCCGGCCCCAGTCCCGGGGCCAAACCCGGGCCCTGCCGCCGGCCCCCGGCGGCCGTGGCCGCGACGACGGCCCCGCGTGTGCAGCGCCGCGATGCGCGAAAGTGTTGCACGTGCGCGGAAATCGGCGTGCACCTGCAACGCCGTGCAGGTGTCGTGCGTGAGTCCGCTGCGGCTGCACGGCGGGCTGCGACGCGGGTCGACGGCGCCGCGGGCGGCGCCTGCGCGGTGTCGCGCGGGCACCGTGCAGCGGTCGTCGCGCGACGTGCACGACGGCGCGTGCGGCGTCGCGCGCGGCGTGTGTCGAGTGCCGCGAAGTGCGTCATGAACGCGTGCCGGCGCGACACCGGCAACGCTGTCTGTCAACCCCGCAAGCGCTCGCCAACGCGTGCCGTCATGCACCGCGGAAGCGGCGTCGCACAGCGCTGCGCAGGGCCTCTCGCGATCGGTCGCAGATGTCCGAAACACGAGTCGCGCAGGCCACGTACGTGTCCGCTCTGGCCAGAACGCAGGGGCCTGATGGGGTGTGACAGGTGCCTGCAAACATGCAACAGACGTTGACAACGGAAATGGCATCGACCATGCTATGCGCCGACCGGCAGGCCAGCGTGTTTTCTCCACGTCCTGTCACAACGCAAACCGTGGCGGTCGTCAT
Organism: Candidatus Dormiibacterota bacterium; assembly: GCA_035995545.1. Taxonomy (GTDB): domain Bacteria; phylum Chloroflexota; class Dormibacteria; order Aeolococcales; family Aeolococcaceae; genus DASRDZ01. The sequence goes on along the minus strand of DASYKI010000010.1, from coordinate 570,668 downwards.
ATCAACGGCCGACACCATGGGAGGCCCGAGCCCTATGGCAAGGAGCAGACGTAAATCGGCTGGAGTCATCGGCACACTGAGTCGCCGTGGCGAGGCCGCTGTGAAGCGCACGACACGTCGCGTGTCGACGACCGCGCGCCGTAGCAGCGGCGGCGGCGACCTCGTCAAGGCGGTGCAGAGCCTGGTCAAGGCACTGCCCATCGGCGAGCTGGAGAAGCGCATCTCGTCCATCGAGAAGTCCATCGCCAGCCTGGAAGGACAGGTTCGCAAGGCGGCCGGGCGCGTCGGCGCCGCCGTCGGCGGAACCACCCGCCGCAAGTCGACCGGCACCCGCCGGAAGAAGGCGACCACCGCCAAGCGCGCGACGACCGCGAAGCGGCGCACCACCAAGCGGGCGACCACCGCGAAGCGCGCCACCACCAAGCGAGCGACCACCGCGAAGCGGGCGACCACCGCGAAGCGCCGCACCACCAAGCGCGCCACCACGGCGAAGCGGGCGACCACCGCGAAGCGCCGCACCACCAAGCGCGCGACGACCGCGAAGCGCGCCACCACCAAGCGCGCCACCGCGAAGCGCGCCACGACCAAGCGCGCGACCGCGAAGCGCGCCACCACCAAGCGCGCCACCGCGAAGCGCGCTACCACCAAGCGCGCCACCACGGCGAAGCGCGCCACCACCAAGCGGGCCACCACCGCGAAGCGGGCGACCACCCGCACCGCGGCCAAGTCCCCCGCGAAGCGCGCCACCGCCAAGCGCACCGGCGCACGGCGCGGCGCACGCAAGGCAACCACCGCTCCCGCAGCGGTCACCGCGAGCGCGGGCACGCCGACCTCGGCCGCCTGAGTCACTCGCGAAAGAAGGCCCTCGCCATTGCGGCGGGGGCTTTTCTTTTTGCCCTCGACGCGCTCGCCCGCTCCTCGCCTCGCTTCCTCTACGCAGCCAGCTGCGTGAGCACCCCGTGCAGCCGGGACGCCGCCTCCCGCGCGTCGTCGCGCGAGATCCCCAGGTAGGTCATGCAGCGCAGCAGCGGGCCACCCATGTCGGTGACCAGCACGCCAGCGGCGGCGGCGAGTTCGACGACCTCGACCGCGGGACGCGGGCACAGCGCCAGCACGATGTTGGTGGGCACCTCGGGAAGCTGCAGGCGCACGCCGGGAACGTCGCCGAGCGCGTCCGCGAGCAGGCGGGCGTTGGCGTGGTCCTCGTGGAGACGCTCCACGTTGTGCTCCAGCGCGTAGAGCCCGGCGGCGGCGAGGATGCCCGCCTGGCGCATGCCACCGCCGAGTCGCTTGCGCCAGCGTCGCGCCTCGGCGACGGTCTCGGCTCCGGCCGCGACCACCGATCCCACCGGCGCGCCAAGACCCTTGGAGAGGCAGACCGACACCGAGTCGCACTGCGCCACCAGGTCGGCTGGAGTGCTGTCGAGCGCGGCCGCGGCGTTGAAGAGGCGGGCGCCGTCGCAGTGCACGCGCATGCCGTGGCGGCGGGCGGCACCCGCAGCGGCGGCGATCAGCGAGGCAGCCAGCGCAGCACCGCCGCGGCGGTTGTGGGTGTTCTCCAGGCAGAGCAGCCGCGAGATGGGCTGATGCACGTCGGCCGGACGCACCGCCGCATCCACCTCGGCCGCCGACGGCACGCCGGAGGCGGGGTCGAGGTGGCGCATCTGCACGCCGCCGACCACCGCGGCGCCGGCCACCTCGTAGACGACGAGGTGACTCTCGCGGTCGACGACGATCTCGTCGCCAGGCCGCGTCTGCGCGCACACCGAGACCAGGTTGCCCATCGTCCCGCTGGGCACGTACATCGCCGCCTGCTTGCCCAGCAGCGCGGCGACGTGCTCCTCGAGACGGTTGACGGTGGGATCCTCGCCCCACACGTCGTCGCCGACCTCCGCCGCCGCCATCGCCCGGCGCATCCCGTCGTCGGGGACGGTGAAGGTGTCACTGCGAAGGTCGATCACCCGTGTCGTGCTCATCCTCAGCCTCGTGCTGGACCACCTGCGTCGCCGTGCGCGCCAGGGTACGCCTGCGGCCACCGTCGTTGACGAAGCAGACCCGGTTGCGGCCGGTGCGCTTGGCCTTGTACAGCGCGTCGTCGGCGAGGCGCAGCAGCTGGCGGGCGTCACCGGTGTCGTCGGGGTAGGCGACGCCGCCGATGCTGACGCTGATGGGCATCGCCTCGGCGTCGGCGCCGAGGCGCAGCTCCAGCTCGGCGACGGCGAGGCGGATCTTCTCCGCCACCAGCCGCGCCTCCTCGCGACCGGTATTGGCCATGACCACGACAAACTCCTCGCCGCCGTAGCGCGCCGCCAGGTCGGAGCGGCGCACCGTGCCCAGCAGCGCCCTGGCGAAGTGGCGCAGCGCCTCGTCACCGGCGTGGTGGCCGAGCGTGTCGTTGAGGTTCTTGAAACGGTCGAGGTCGAGCATGAGCACCGCCAGCGGCGCCTGGAGGCGCTCGGCGAGCGCGATCTGCTGATCCAGGTAGTCGACGAGGAAACGGTAGTTGTAGAGGCCGGTCAGCTCGTCGGTGCTGGCCTGGCGCTGCACCACAGCGAGGATGCGATAGCGCTCCAGGGCGAGGGCCACCTGCTCGGCGACGGCGCTGACCAGCGCGGTGTCGGTGGCGTTGAAGCCCAGTGCCTTGTCGGCCAGCGCGACGGCGCCGAAGACGTGCGAGCCGACCCGCAGCGGCGCCGCACACACCTCGCGCAGTCCCGCCGCCGCCTCGCCGCTGCCGGGCAGCGCCACCGCCTGCATCGGCGTCGGGGTGTCGAGCTCGAGCGCACCGGCGATGCAGCCGCCGCCGGTGAGCAGCTGCTCCGGCGTCACCGTGTGATCGATGCCCGAGCCGGTGACGAAGGCGTCCGACATGTCGGAGTGGGCGAGCACCACCAGCGCGGCGTTGGCGTCGGTGGTGGCGCGCAGCAGCTCGCACACATTCTGCAGCGCGGTCTGCAGGGGCTGGGCGGCGTTGAGCTCGTTGGCCACGGCGGCGCGCGCCTCGGCGCCGGAGAGCGCGGCGCGCAGGGTGCGCCGCATCTGCTCGAAGGTGGTGGCCAGGCGACCCAGCTCGTCGTCGCCGCCGGCGGGAACGGGGACGTCGAAGTCCTCGCGAGCAAGACCGGAGACGGCACGGTCGAGACGGCGCAGCGGGCGCTGCAGGTCGCGCTGCACCATGATGAAGACGACCAGCAGCGAGAGCAGGATCATCACCGCCGCGATGACCGCGACGGGGCCGATCACCGTCGACAGGAATCCCGCACTGGGTCCGACGGACGTGGTCAGCAGCAGGGTGACGCCGCTGCCCAGCGACACCGCCGCCGCGGCGATCTCGTGACCACCGACGCTGGACAGCACCGAGCCGCGATCGAGGTTCACCGCGCCGTCGAGCTCGGTGGGAATGCGCGCGCCGGCGCGCAACGGCACGTCGGCGATCGTCGAGTCGACGGCCGCGGCGTGCCCGTGCACGATGGCGAGCTGCGCGGGGTCGCTGCCACTGCCAAGCGAGGCGGTGAGCTGGGAGAGGAACGCCAGGTTGAAGGGGCGGGCGACGAACACCGACACCACGGGCAGCACCTGGGGGACGCCGACGGGCTCGACCAGCCACGGCATGCCGCGCGAGTCGAGCACGATGCCCTTCCCCGTGGCGACGCCGTCGAGCAAGGCGTTGCGCGTGGCGTCGCCCGGGCTGAGCGGCGCGCCCTGGCGGAGCACCACGTCGCCGGGTTGCATGGTGGCGCCGAGCACGTCGTCGACCGATGTGACCGTCGACTCGTGGGCGACCAGCTCGTGCGCGGCGGCGGTGTCGCTCGCCGTCAGCGGCGTGGCCAGTTCACCGGCGACGCCGGCGACGAATGCGTGCAGCGACTGGCGCTGCGCGGCGACCAGGTTGGCGGCGATGCCGGCCTTGTCGGCGGCGCGGGTCAGCGCCACCGATCGCGTCTGGTTGGCGGCGAGGTCGAGCGGGATGGCCGCGGTGGCGCCGGCGATGAGCACACCGAGCACCGCGAGCAGCACGGCGAAGCGGATCGAGAACGACGCGCGCCGTCGCGCGGCCCGGACCCCCGACCCCAGCACGGCTAGTGCGCCCGGCGACGGCCGATGCGAACAGCCAGTGCGCCCATCAGGAGGAGGATGCAGAGGAAGAGTACGACCACGGGCGCGAGGCTGACGCCGCCGTTGACCACGTTGATGATGGTCGGTGCGGGCAGCGAGAGCGGCGGGATGAGCACCGTGGGCGGCAGCTGCCGGGGCGCGGCCGGCGTGGCCGGTGCGGGCGTCGGCGCGGGGGCGGTGGCGGCGCTGGGAGGGGGCGGGACGGTGGCCGGCGGCGCCGGGGGGGGCGGCGGCGCGGGCGCCGCAACGAACACGACGGGAATCGCGGGAACTGGGCTCGGCGGCGGCGCGCTGTTTCCCTGGGGACCATGCAACGCGGTGCCCGGGCCCGGCAGTGACGGAACGGGCGCGGGGCTCGGCACCATGACGGGGCCCGGCTTGGAGACGTGCACCGGTGCGGCGCCACCCTCGTGCTCGCCGGTGTCGCCGTGCTGGCCCTGGCCGGCCTGCCCCTGCTTCGCCTCGCCGCGGTGATCGGGGCCACCGTGGTCGTCCTGGGCATGGCGAACCGCGCTGACCGTGGTGGGCAGCTCGTGGTCGCCGCCGCGATGGTCGCCGTGCTCACCGTCCGAGCCCTTGGCCGAGACGCCCGACAGACCCGCCGAGAGGGCGACGACGACAGCCGTCAGCGGCGCCAGCACACGCAGCGCGGCGCGCGCGGACAGAACCTGTCCGCGCCGAGCGCGAAGCCGGTGCGCGGTGAAGAGACCTCGACGGAGGCCTTTGCGGTGCTCCATGGGCTGCGTGTGGACTCCTACGCCGGGATTCCTTCCGCCAGGATCCCTTCCTTGCGGCCGCATCGTACTCAATGACCCTCAGTCATTCTGTGACCGGGCGGTGACAAAGTCTCCATCCACCGTCATGGGGCATCACGCGGGTGCGGTGGCGTACCCTCGCGAGATGGCCGCGGTGGTGATCAGCTTTCTCGACGGCGAGGTTCTCTTCGCCGAGACACCCGAGATCGCCTTCGACCTCCCCGTGATCGAGGCGAGGGTGACCAACGTCGACGCCAACAGCGAACAGGCACTGATCCCCACCTCTTCCATCCGCCAGATCATAGTCGGAGAGGTCGAACCGGCGCCTGCCGCCGCCACCCTGGAGAGCTGGGACAAGGCCGTTTTCCATTTCATCGACGGACAGATTCTCCATGCGTTCATCTCGCCGGACGCAGCGCTGGGCCGCCACGGCGGCGTCTGGCGGTTGGTCGAGCGCGGCTCCGACGAGCTGCGCACCCTGGCCGTGCCGTACTCGTCGCTGAAGGCGGTGTTCCGGGTGCGACTCTGGGACAGCCGTTCCGCCAACGAGCGCGCCGCCCGCGACGCCGGGGTCTCGCCGCACCTCGACACGGTGGTGCGAGTCCTCGCCGAACGCGAGCTGCGCAGCCACGGACCGGTGCACAAGGATCCCGCGGAGGCCCCGCTGATCAGCCGCATGCGGCGCGCGGCGCGGCGCAACGAGCAGGGCGGGTGAGGCTGGGCGGGGCGCCAGCCGCTCGGGGGTCGGGGGGCCGGGCCCGTGATACCGTTGGTGCCCGACATGCCTGACCCGCAGGCCCAGGGTCCCGAGACTCCCCAGGTCTCCGCCCCTCCTCTCGCTTCTCGCCTCTTCTCCTGGCGCACGCTGCTCTCCTTCGTGGTCGCGGCGGTCATCGTCTTCTTTGCGATCAAGGAGGGCGGGATCAACTGGGGCGACACCTGGTCGCACATCCGCCACGCCAACGTGGGCCTGTTCGCACTCGCCCTGTTCGCGTTCGTGTGCGCGATGGTGGTCCGCGCGGTGCGCTGGCGGATGCTGCTGCGCAACGCCGGAGAGCACTGCGGGACCTTCTCGCTCTTCGAGATCATCTACGCGTCCTTCTTCGTCAACTGCGTGATCCCGGCGAAGATGGGCGACGTCTATCGCGCCTTCCTGGTGCGCCAGCGCGAGGGGGTCGGCGCCAGCAAGGCGCTGGGCACGATCATCGCCGAGCGTCTGCTCGACCTTGTCGTGCTGATGGCGCTGCTGATCCTGGCCGGCGGCATCACCTTTCACAATCGCGTGCCGTCGTCGCTGGTGCCGTACGCCATCGCCGGAACCCTGCTCTCGGCCTTCGGGATCAGCGTCGTGGTGCTGATGGCCACAGGACGCGGCGTCGGCCTGGTGCAGCGACTTCCGGCACGGATCAGCGAGCGCTACGAGAACTTCCGGCACGGTGCGGTCCAGTCGCTGTCCAACTGGCCGTTCGTGGTGCTGCTCACCGTGCTGGTGTGGTGCCTCGAGGGCACCCGGCTCGGCCTGGTGGTGGCGGCGCTCGACTTCCAGTCGCTGATGCATCCCTCGCAGTTCCTGCTGGTCGCGCTGGTGGCGGCGCTCTTGACGACGGTCCCGTTCACACCGGGCGGGCTGGGGCTCGTCGAGGCCGGCATGGTGGGCGTTCTCGCGGCCGTCGCCGACGTGCCGCGCAGCGCGGGCGCCTCCATCACCGTGCTCGACCGCAGCATCTCGTACGGTTCCGTGCTGGTGATCGGCTTCGTGTTCTTCGCGATCACCCACGTGCGGCAGCCGCGCCACGCCCGATTGGCGGGCGAGACGGGCGCGTGAAGGCGCTGGTCACCGGCGGTGCGGGCTTCATCGGCTCGCACATCGTCGACGCGCTGATCGGGCGCGGTGACGACGTCGCCGTCGTCGACGATCTCTCGCGCGGGCAGCGTTCCCAGGTGAACGCTGGGGCGCGGCTGCACGTCGTCGACGTGCGGGCGAGCGCGCTTGCCGATGTGCTGCTGTCGGAGCGTCCCGAGGTGGTGTACCACCAGGCGGCGCAGATCGACGTGCGTCGCTCCATCGCCGAGCCGCTGCTCGATACCGACGTGAACGTGGTCGGCACCGTCAACGTGCTACAGGCCTGCGTCGCCGCGGGCGTGCGCCGGGTGGTGTTCGCCTCCAGCGGGGGCGCCATCTACGGCGACACCGACGTGGTGCCGACGCCCGAGACGCACGCGGCGCATCCGGCGTCGCTGTACGGCGCGGCCAAGCTCTGCGGCGAGGCGTACGGCGGCGTGTACGCGCAGCTCTACGGGCTCGAGTTCGTCTCGCTGCGCTACGCCAACGTGTACGGACCCCGGCAGGATCCCCACGGTGAGGCGGGAGTTGTGGCCATCTTTGCCCGCAAGCTGCTGGGCGACGAGGTCCCGGTGATCAACGGCGACGGGCTGCAGAAGCGCGACTACGTGTACGTCGGCGACGTGGTGCGGGCCAACCTGCTCGCTACCGGCGCCGATGCTTCTGCGCTGGGCGCGTACAACGTGGGCACGGGACGCGAGACGGACGTTGCCACGCTGTTCGCGATGCTGCGCGAGGCCTGCGGTGTCTCCGTCGACGCGGTGCATGGACCGAGCAAGCCGGGGGAGCAGATGCGGTCGTGCCTCGACGCGTCGCTGGCGGCGTCGCGGCTGGGGTGGTCACCGTCGGTGCGGCTCGAGGACGGGCTGCGCGACACGGTCGAGTTCTTCCGCGCGGGCGCGGTCGCGTCGCGGTAGGCGATCGATGATGGGCGGCGATGCTTCGTTCGTCGTCGTCGCTGAGGCGGAGGCGCCGCGGCCGCTGCCGTTCGGGCCGGGATGGCCTTCCTTCATCGGTCACGACGCCATCGCCAACCGGCTGATGCCCGTGGTGCACGACCTCATCGGCGACTACAGCATGATCGTGATGAGCGACGACGGTCGTGTTGCCGCAGGCGGTTGGGGTTTGCCGTTGCACTGGGACGGCACCGTCGAGGATCTCCCCGCCGGCTGGGACGGCGCACTGGAGCGCGCTGCCGCCTGCCTGGTCGAGGGCCGTCCCGCCAATACCTTCTGCGCCATGGCCACCGAGGTGGTCGCCGGGTTCCAGGGCCGGCGCCTCAGCGCCCGTGTGCTCGCCGCCATCCGCGACAACGCCTACACGCGCGGCCTGCGTCGCATGATCGCGCCCACCCGCCCCACGTTGAAGTCGCGCTATCCACTCACACCCATCGCCCGCTATGCGTGGTGGCAGCGTGAGGACGGCACGCCCTTCGACCCGTGGGTGCGGATGCACACCGGTGTCGGCGCGCACGTTCTCGCGCCCGCACCGGTGTCGATGACCATCACCGGCACCGTCGCCGACTGGGAATCCTGGGCCGGCATGCTGTTTCCCGACTCCGGCGACTACGTGATCCCCGACGCCCTCGACGTCCTCCACGTCGACCGCGCCGCCGACACCGCCACCTACATCGAACCCGCCATCTGGGTCCGCCACCCCGACGCGATGTGACGACGCGGTAACACCGAGGTGCGCCCGCTGTGGCGGCGGGCATATGCTGCCGAGCGCTCCGGCGCGACGCCATCCAGCGGGAGGCTACCGGGGAAAGGGCGCTATAGAGCAGGAGATGCAAGGAACTCTAATCAACGGCGCCGTCGAAGCCCTGGTTGCTGGCACCGAGCCTGAGCTGCGGACGCTCGCGGACACGGCGGCCGCCCTCGAGGCGGGCGCGGAGACCGTAGTACCGTTGACATCCGACGATGGCGAGGACCCCTCCATCGAGGCATTGCGCCTACGCCGCGACGATCAGCTCGCGCAGATTCGCGTTTCGACGGTCGCGGGTGAATTGCTCATCGAAGCCGGCGGACCAGCCTCGGGCAAGTCCGCCCACAACATCCGGTTTCTGCTGACCGATTCAGCGTCCAATCATCTCCACGCCGAGTGGTTTGACTCCGAGGGGAGTCTCTACGAACGAGGTTCCCTTCCGCTCACGATCGAATGGCTGGAGTGAGGCCGCTGACGACATCAGAACATCCACCCGCAGGGAACGGCAAGCGAGATGGACCCAAACGGCGGCTGACGAGGACCAGGTGCACTTGTTCGGGCCTTTCTACTACCCAGGGGACGCGCCTGGCGTACATGCCAACGGGACGGTGGACTTCTATAACCAGGCCGGCCCGCATCCACTGAAGCTGTCCGGCTTCAAGGACGTCAATGGCTAACCGACGTCAAGGCGTGCGGGTGGTGCTCACGGTGCTGATTGCGATGCTGAGTACGTCGTGCGCTGACCCAGGCGAGGACGTGTTCCAGGTGACACTAGTGAACGACCTTGGGACCGCGGCCACGGTGGCGGAGTGCGACGGCGCGTGCAGCCATGTGGTGGCCCCGCAGCGGGTCGCTCCGGGTGGGACGACGCCGGCCAGCGTGACCAAGGGCGCTGTAGACGTGTACACGGTGACGACGCCGACAGGTCAGCGTCGATGCCTTCGACTGCACTTCGACCAGCGAGAGGTGGGGGTGCGAATCTCGCTGTCCCGAGCGACTGGCTGTACGTGAGACGCGCGCCCGGCATAGGCGCCGCGCGGGAGAGCGGAGGGGAGCTGCACCGCAGCCCTTGGCCGCCTGTTTGGTGGCCCAAACTCTCCGCGCCCCTAGGCGGACCTCTAGCACCGGCTTGTGTCGCGGTAGCATGAACCGTCGTGGCCGAAGACGCAGGGAGTTCCCCCGTGCCCGGACCTCACGAGATGGCCAGATGGACCACGCTCACTCTTCGTATCTTCAGCGACACGCGTTCGACCGACGACATCTCGGCCACGTTCGGGCTCGAGCCCACGGCTGTCAGGAAGAAGAGCTCGTCGCAAAGCGCGACTACGTCAGATGGGCCGCGCGCTCACACCAACGCATGGAGGTTGGACAGCGGCCTCCCGCCGAGCGCGACACTGACAGCCCATATGTCCAGCATGCTCGACGTTCTGGAGGCCAGAGCTGATGCCGTTGGGGAGCTCGCTCGTGACTGTCGGCTTGACCTTCTCATTGGCTTCTCATCGGAGAGCGGGCAAGCTGGCGATGTGCTGCCTCACTCGGTATTGAAGCGGCTGGCACGGTTGCCCGTCGACCTGACCCTGGATCTGTATCCACCATCGGACGTTGGTGCAGGCGATCCCCGCAAATGACGAAATCTGCGCCGCTTACGATCGAATCGCTGGAATGACATTGCCGAGCAATCGCTGGGAGGCGCCAATGCATTCGGCGGCGGCGGCGCGGAGTTCGGTGACGGCGCGCTGGACGCCCTGGTTGTCGCTGTGGTTGCCGGCTTCGAGCATGCGGCAGGCCCAGCCGAGGTCCTCGATGGCGGCGCTGAGCAGGGAGCGGGCGGATTCCAGGACGTCGCCCTCGTGGCCGGTGGCGTCGGGTTCGAGGCGGGCGAGCTGTTCCTGGTAGCCGGTGAGCTTCTTGCGGGCGGCGGTGGCGGCGGCGACGAGGGGGTCCGCTTCGACCAGGCGCACGGCGCGGTCTCGCGTCGCGTCGGATTGCAGTGCGACGTCCAACTCGGCGGCGCGGGCGGCGGTGAATTCGCCAATGCGGGCCAGAACTGTGCGGTAGTCCTCGGGCGTCACCGCGGTGCCGCCGCCGAGGGCGCGATAGCTGAGGTAGAGGACCAGCGCCACCGCGATCACGACGGCGACGTAGGTGATCATGCGCTGCCGGCGGCCACGCGGCCTCCGCCTACTTGTAGCGGAAGGTGATGCGTCCGCGGGTGAGGTCGTAGGGACTGAGCTCGACGCGCACCTTGTCGCCGATGAGGATGCGGATGTAGAACTTGCGCATCTTTCCCGACGTGTAGGCGAGGACGTCCTGTCCGGTCTGCAGCTTCACCTTGAACATGGCGTTGGGGAGCGGCTCGACGACGGTGGCGTCCATCTCGATCGTCTCTTCCTTGACCTCCACGACGGCCGCGTTGGCCGCAGGACCTCCGTCGCGACGGCGTGCGGGACCGCGGCGGCGTGCGCCTCCGGGCCGAGGGGGACGACGAGCCAAAGCTTCTCAGTGCTCCTGTATCCGATGGGATGCAAATCCGGGCGCGCCACGACATGTCGTGGCAGGGCCCGCACCTTTCGCAGGGTAGCATGGCTCCGCCATGGCGCAGCGGAAGACCACTCCACCCGCCACCGCCGGCGGCGGCGCGGAAATGGCGGGCGGGATGGAGGCTGTCGGCCCCTACGTCCTTGGCGCGATGCTGCGCCGCGACCGCCTCGGCGAGCTCTACGAGGCCGAGGGTCCGGCCGGCCCGGCGCGGGTGCGGGTCACCCCGGCGCTGGATGACCCCGAACAGCTGACCGCCGTCCTCGACCGGCTCGCCACCGTGCGGCACCCGGGCGTTGCCGTGCCCCTCGATCAGCTCGTCGACGGCGACGGCCGGGTGGCCATCGTCTCCGCCGCCGACCGCTACACCCTGGCCGATCGGCACCGCGTCCGCCGCCTCGACGCCGCCGCCATCGGCCCGCTCGGGTGCGTGCTGCTCGACGGGCTCGCTGCGCTGCACAGCAGCGGTGTGGCCCACGGCAGCGCAACTCCAGCCGCGGTGGGCATCGACAACGACGGCGCCCCGCGCTGGCAGGACGCCGGCGTGCTTCCCGCACTGTCGCAGTCGCGCACGCCGCCCGCCCTGCGCCGCGCCGCCGACGTCGCCGATACGGCGGCCATGCTGCGCGACCTCGGCCGCCTCCCGCCGCAGCTCGAAGCCGTGCTCGACCCCACCGCCACCGGCATGCCCGACGCCATCCAGGAGGCGGCGGCGCTCGCCCGGGCTTGGCGGGACGCGCTGAGCGCGCTGCAGCAACCGGTCCCGCCCGACGGGGTGCGCACCCGCATCCCCGGCCTCCTGCCGCCCACCATGCGCCCCGGCAAAGCGCGCAGACCGCTGCCGCGCTGGGTGCGTCCCGCGGCGGCCGGAGCGCTCGTCGCGGTCGCCCTGGGCATCGTGCCTGCAGCCGCCCTCGGCCCCTACGGCGGCCCGGTGTTCGATCGCATCGACGCGTACGCGCCGGTGCACAAGGGCATGCAGCTCACCTACCGGATCGACGTGGGCGGCGCCGCCAGCACCGTCACCCTGCGCGTCAGCGACGTGCGCACCGTGGCCGGCGAGCTCACGGCGACCCTCCAGCCGCAGGGCGTCGCCCAGCCGCAGCAGGGAAGCGGCGCAAGTCTCCCGCTGGGACTGGGCGGTTCCACCATGAGAATCCGATCCGACGCGGTGACGCGCACCGCCTCGGGGGGCGCCGTCCGCGATCTGCAGCTCCCCCTCGCGCCGGGAACGTCCTGGCACGACCGGCGCACCGGGGTGATCGCCGTCGAGACGATCGACGAGCAGCGCACCGTGCTCGGCCCCGTGTCGCTGACAGTCCCCGCGGGCCACTACCAACGCTGCGTCGCCCTGTCATTGCAGTCCAGCGTGCTGGTCAGCGGCGGATCGGCCACTGGGGGCAGCGGATTGCTGTGGTACTGCCCCGGCGTCGGATTGGCGCGCGCCCATCTCCTGGCCTCCGGACAGCCCCTGGACATCGAGCTCGCCTCGGTGCGCTGAAAGGCCGGCGGTAGAATCGCTCGATGGCGACGCTCCCCTCGGCTGCCGATTCCCCGTACCTCGCGGCGCTGCGTTCGCGCGTGCTCGTCTTCGACGGCGCGATGGGGACGAGCCTGCAGTCCTGCACGCTGACGCCGGAGAGCTACGGCGGCCCGCAGCTGGAGGGGTGGATCGACGGCCTCACGCTGTTCAGCCCGGACGTCGTGCGCGGCATCCATCGCTCCTTCCTGGAAGTCGGCTGCGACGTGGTCGAGACCAACAGCTTCCAGGCCACGCCGCTGCGGCTCGCCGAGTGGCACAACGCCGATCGCACCCACGAGCTGAACGCCCAGGCGGCGGCGCTGGCCCGCGAGGTGTGCGCCGAGTTCAGCACCGTCGACAAGCCGCGCTTCGTCGCGGGGTCGATGGGGCCGAGTGGATTCCTGCCGTCGTCGGACGATCCCTCGCTGGGCAACGTCCGCTTCGCCGACCTGGTCGAAGCCTTCCGGGTGCAGGCACGCGGCCTGGTCGAGGGCGGCGCCGACCTGCTGATCGTCGAGACGCAGCAGGACATCCTGGAGACGCGCGCCGCCATCTTCGGTGCGCGGGCCGCGTTCGCCGACCTGGGGCGCGCCGTGCCCATCCAGGCTCAGGTGTCGCTGGACGTCAGCGGGCGCATGCTCCTGGGCACCGACATCGGTGCGGTGCTGACGATTCTCGAATCGCTGCGCGTCGACATCGTGGGCCTCAACTGCTCGACCGGGCCTGAGCACATGCGCGAACCGATCCGCTGGCTGTGCGAGCACACTCGCCTGCCGGTGTCGTGCATTCCCAACGCGGGGCTACCACGCAACGTCGCGGGCAACGCCGTGTACAACCTGGCGCCCAAGCCGATGGCGGACGAGCTGAGCGGCTTTGTCACCGAGTTCGGCGTCAACGTGGTCGGCGGCTGCTGCGGGACCACGCCGGAGCACCTGGCCGAGTTGGTGTCACGAGTGGCTGGAAGTGCACCGCGCGTCCGCGTCCTCGCGGATGAGGACCCGCGGCTGGCCAGCTCCACTCGCAGCGTCACCATCCGCCAGGAGCCCGCCCCGCTGCTCATCGGCGAGCGCGTCAACGCCCAGGGCTCGCGGCGGATGAAGCGCCTCCTCCTCGCCGACGACTACGACGGCATCCTCGACATCGCCCGCGAGCAGGTGGAGAGCGGCGCCCACACCCTCGACGTGCAGGTGGCCCTCACCGAGCGCACCGACGAGGCCGAGCAGATGCGCCTGCTGGTCAAGAAGCTGCAGATGGCGGTGGAGACGCCGCTGGTCGTCGACACCACCGAGGCCGACGTGGTGCGCGCCGCGCTGGAGACCTACCCGGGACGCTGCGTCATCAACAGCATCAACCTGGAGGACGGCCGCACCCGCGCCGACGCCTTCCTGCCCATGATCCGCGACCACGGCGCCGCGGTCATCGCGCTGACCATCGACAGCTCCGGCGACGTCGGCGGCATGGCCAAGACGGGCGACACCAAGCTGCTCGCCGCCCGGCGCATCCACGACATCGCCGTCGGCGAGTACGGGCTGCAGCCGTCGCAACTGCTCTTCGACGCGCTGACCTTCACCCTGGCGACGGGGCAGGAGGAGTACCTCGACTCCGCGGTGGAGACCATCGAGGGCATCCGCCGCATCAAGCAGGAGCTGCCCGGAGTCTTCACCACGCTGGGGCTGTCCAACGTGTCCTTCGGCTTCGCGGCAGCGGCGCGCCCGGTGCTCAACAGCGTCTTCCTCTACCACTGCATCCAGGCCGGCCTCGACACGGTGATCATCAACCCCGCCCACGTGGTGCCCTACTTCGACATCGACCCCGAGCAGCGCCAGCTGGCCGAGGACATGGTGTTCAACCGCCGCCCCGACGCGCTGCCACGCTTCATCGAATACTTCGAGGAGAACGCGGGCACGGCGCGGCAGGAGGAGAAGGAGGATCCCTTCGCGGGCATGGCCCCGCCGGAGCGCATCCACCAGCAGATCCTGCACCGCCGCAAGGACGGCATCGAGGAGCAGATCGACCTGGCGCTGCAGGAACGCGGCCCCGTCGAGGTGCTCAACGACGTCCTGCTGCCCGCCATGAAGGACGTCGGCGACCGCTTCGGCGCCGGCGAGCTGATCCTGCCCTTCGTGCTGCAGAGCGCCGAGGTGATGAAGCGCGCCGTCGCCCACCTCGAGCAGTTCCTCGAGAAAAAGGAGGGCTACACCAAGGGCAAGGTGGTGCTCGCGACGGTCTTCGGAGACGTACACGACATCGGCAAGAACCTGGTCAACACCATCCTCACCAACAACGGGTACACGGTGTACGACCTGGGCAAGCAGGTGCCGCTCAACACCATCATCGACAAGGCCGTCGAGGTCGACGCCGACGCCATCGCGCTCTCCGCGCTGCTGGTGAGCACCTCGAAACAGATGCCCGCCTGCGTGCGCGAGCTGGACGCACGAGGTCTGTCGTTCCCCGTGCTGATCGGCGGCGCGGCGATCAACCGCGGCTTCGGGCGGCGCATCCTCTTCGTCGAGGACGAGCGGGCGTACCCGCCGGGCGTCTACTACTGCAAGGACGCCTTCGAGGGCCTGGAGGTGGTCGACAAGCTGGTCGACGGCACCCAGCGCGAGGCACTGGTGCAGCGCATCGTCGAAGAGGCGCAGACGCAGCGGGAGACCGACGAGCGCAAGGCTGCCGCCCGTGCCGCCGCGCCGGCGTCGAACGGCTCGCAGCCCGCGCGCAGCGACACGCGCATCGACGTGCCCCTGCCCACGCCGCCGTTCTGGGGCGCCCGCGCGCTGCGCGGCATCGACCCGCGCGACGTGTACCCCTTCATCGACCGCAACTCGCTGTACAAGATGAGCTGGCAGTTCCGCGGCATCCGCGACGAGCAGCGCTGGGAGAAGCTGCTCCGCGAGGAGCTGGAGCCGCGTCTGCGCCTCTGCATGGAGGAGGTGGAGCGCGAGGGCTACCTGGACATCCAGGCGCTCTACGGGTACTTCCCCGCCTGGGCGGAGGGCGACGACGTCGTCGTCTTCGACCCGGAGGACCGTGCCCGCGAGATCGGCCGCTTCCACTTCCCGCGACAGAGCGAGCAGAACCGGCTCTGCCTGGCCGACTACGTCCGCCCGCGCGACGCGCTGCAGGGCGAGGAGCGCGACGTCATCGCCCTGCAGCTGGTCACCGTCGGTCCCCGGGCGAGCGAGAAGTCCAACGCCCTGCAGGCATCCGGCGACTACGACGACATGCTCCGTGTGCACGGGTTCTCGACCCAGATGGCGGAGGCCACCGCCGAGTTCGTGCACAACCTGGTGCGCCGCGAGCTGGGGCTGGGCGACGACCAGGGACGCCGCTACTCCTGGGGCTACCCCGCCTGTCCCGACCTCGAGGACCACCGCGTGGTGTTCGACATCCTGCCCGCGGCGGACATCGGCATCGAGCTCACCGAGGGCTTCCAGCTGGTGCCCGAGCAGTCCACGGCGGCGATCGTGCTGCATCACCCGCAGGCGCGCTACTTCGCGGTGTACACGGCAGCCTCAGCCCCCGAGGACGCGGCGGAGCTGGTGGGACGCGGCACGCCCGAGCCCGGGCGCTGAGCGGGCGCGCCGCGACGTTGGACGTCTACGTCAGCATCGACCTCGAAGGTGTCGCCGGGATCGTCGCGCGCGAGCAGGTGATCCCCGCGCAGACCGACGCCTACCGCCAGGCGCGCCGCCTGATGACCGAGGAGGCCAACGCGGCGGTGCGCGCCGCCGTCGCCGAGGGAGCGACGCGCATCGTCGTCAACGACTCGCACGCGCGCATGCTCAACATCGACCCCGAGCTGCTCGACCCGCGCGCCGAGTGCAGCATCGGGTTTCCCAAGCCCTACTACATGATGGCGGGCATCGGGCCGCGCTTCGAAGCCGCGCTGTTCATCGGGTATCACGGCGGCGCGGGCTCGGCACCGGCGATCCTCGACCACACCTACTCGTCGCGCACCTTTCGCGCGGTGCGCGTCAACGGCGTCCGCCAGACGGAGACGACACTCAACGCCGCGCTGGCCGGACATCACGGCGTCGCGGTTGCGCTGGTCACCGGCGACGAGGCGACGTGCGCAGAGGCGCGCTCAGCGCTGGGCCCCGACCTGCCGACGGTGGGCACCAAGGCCGCCTTCGGCAGCGAGGCCGCGTACAACCTGCACCCCACCGTCGCCCGCGAGCGCATCACCGCCGCGGCACGCGACGGACTGCAGCGGGTCGCCGCTGGGCACCTTCATCCGTATGTGGTGGAGCCGCCCTACGTGCTCGAGTGCGACATCCACACAACGCTCGCCGCCGACTACGCCTCGACCATCCCCGGCGTCGAACGCCCGGCGGGACGAACGTTGCGCTTCACCCACGACGACTACCCGACAGTGTTTCGCGCCTTGCTGACAATGGCGATGCTCGGCGGACTTGCTGCGCAGTAGGGAAGTGGGCCGCGCGCAGCGCGGCGCGAGGCGACAGCCGAGCCGTTTGCGGCGCCACTGTGCCACGCGGGACTGGCCGCACGCAGTGCGGCGCGAGGCGCAGGCCGAGCCGGCGCGGAGTCGCGCCGCGGAGGGGAGTGCAGGCGGGCGACGCCCGACTGCACTGTGGGGAGGTGCCCTCCCCGTTAATCCGTGTAGCGGGAGATCTGCCTGTCCTCGTCGGCACGCTCGCGCTGGTAGAGGGAGCAGCTCGACGGCTCGGTGATGCAGGGCGGCAGCGGGTGGCGGCCGGTGAACTTGTGGGTGCGCTGGTCGACGTGGCAGTCGGCCTTGTAGCGCGTCAGCACCCCGAAGGGGCCGGCGGGCTCGCGCAGGATCTGCTCCAGGTAGGGGCAGCGGCGGCGCGGGCCCGTGTAGACATGCCGGGAAGGGGCGGCGTCCCCACGGGGGCGCCGGCGCGGCGGGGGCGGTGGCTCAGCCCGCACGGCAAGCCGTCAGATGTCGAGCATCGCCTGGATGCGCGAGGCAAGTTCCTTGATCTTGAAGGGCTTGCCCAGCGTCTCGACGTTGCCATACGCCTCGAGCTTGGGCGCGGTGGTGGGATTGACCAGGGCGCTCACGACCAGGACCTTGGGTTCGCTGCCGTTCTCGGCGCGGATGCGCTCCAGCACCTGGGAGCCGCTCAGCTCACCGGGCAGCATCAGGTCGAGGAGGACCAGGTCTGGCTGAAACTCGCCAAACAGAGCAAGCCCCTCATCGCCCGACTTCGCCACCTTCACCTCGTACCCCTCCATGGTGCAGAGGAGCGACTCGATGTCCGCGAGGGCGTAGTAGTCCTCGATGATCAGGACCTTTTTCATGGACGTACCGGTGGTCATTTCAGGGTGGCTGCCTTGGAGCGGTAGAGCGCCGCTGAGCATAGCACGGGGTCGGCGCACGCTCCGGCTGGCCGCGACACTCCCGTGACGGGCTTTACCGATGACCCCGAAAGTCTTTTCCGGAATGCAGGAAAGCAGCGGGGAGCGGAGGCCGTGAACCCCCCGCCGGCTCAGCCGTCGACGCGCTCGACGATGGTCGCGGTGCCGATGCCGCCGCCGCAGCACATCGTCTCCAGCCCGACCTGCTTGCCGCTGCGCTCCAGCTCGTGGAGCAGGGTGGTCATCAGGCGCGCCCCGCTGGCGCCCAGGGGATGGCCGAGGGCGATGGCGCCGCCGTTGACGTTGACCTTCTCCATGTCGGGGTTGTGCTCGCGAGCCCACGCGATGGGCACCACCGCAAAGGCCTCGTTGACCTCGAAGAGGTCGATGTCCGACATGCGCATGCCCGCCCTGGCGAGCACCTTGGTGGTGGCGGGAATCGGCCCGGTCAGCATGGTCACCGGGTCGACTCCGACAACCGCCTGCGAGCGCACCACGGCGCGCGGGCGCAGGCCCAGCTCGGCGGCCTTCTCGCGCGACATCAGCAGGATGGCGGCGGCACCGTCGGTGATCTGAGAGGAGTTGCCGGCATGGAGGATGCCGTCCGGCTTGAAGGACGGCTGCAGTGCGGCAAGCGTGTCCGGGGTGGTGCTGGGACGGATGCCCTGGTCCTGCGACACGACGTGGCTCTCGCCGTTCTCGCCGATGACGTAGGGAGCGATCTCGCGGTCGAAGCGGCCCTCGGCCTGCGCGCGCGCGGCGCGGCGATGCGACTCGGTGGCCAGCTCGTCGACCTCGGCGCGGGAGATGCCCCACTGCTCGGCGATCATCTCGGCGGCCAGGCCCTGGTTGACCAGGTTGTACATCTCCATCAGCTCGGGCGGGAACGGCGATCCCGGGCCCTGCAGAACCGTGCTGCCCATGGGCACGCGGCTCATGCTCTCGACGCCGGCGGCGATGGTGATGTCGCACACGCCCGAGGCGATGAGGTTGGCGGCGAAGTGCACCGCCTGCTGCGACGAGCCACACTGCCGGTCGACAGTTGTGGCGGGAACCTCGATGGGGAAGCCGGCGAGCAGGACGGCCTGCCGGGCGACGTTGATCGACTGCTCTCCCGTCTGCGAAACACAGCCGAAGACGACGTCGTCGACCAGTGCGGGATCGAGCTTGGCCCGGCTGGTGACCTCGCGCAGGACGTGGGCACCGAGCTTGACGGGATGGACGTCCCTGAGGTCGCCATTCTTCTGGTTGCCGCGGCCGAGCGGTGTCCGGACGGCCTCGACGATCACGACGTCAGTCATATCGCCTCTTTCTCTCTCTACCCGGGGAAACCTGGACGGAGAATAGCAGCGCGCAAGTTTCGCGCGCTCTCGGCGTACGGCTGTTCGTCAGCCGCCGATTGCTATCGCTGCGCGACCACCACCAGCGACACCTGCTGCGCCGGCGGCCGGGTCACGTCCGGAGAACCGGTGCCCACGGTGGCCTGGTCGACGAAGAGCACCTGCGCACCGGAGGGAATCGGGTCCGACGGGGACAGCACCATCAGGTCGCCGTGGGTCGCGTCGACGCCGATGGCGTCCACCGACTCGACGCGCATGTGCAGCGTCTCCAGCCCGTCGCGCACATAGGCGTTGGGGTCCGGCTTCAGGTAGAACAGCGCCTGGACGTAGGGCGCGTCGAGGGTCGACGAGAGGAACACCTCGTGCTGCCCTGCGGCGATCTGCGCCGCGCGCACGATGGAGGGCCCCTCGCCGGTGTCGAACCAGGCCACCACCCGGCCCGGGTACTGCACGAACATGTCGTAGAAGTATCCGCCGGATTCGACCAGAACTGCCGCGCCCAGGGCGGCGGCGACGACGCGCCGGGAGCGCAGCGCCTCGGCGATCGCCTGCCATCCGTAGGCGCTGAAGGCGAGCAGGAAGGGCAGCATCAGCACGGCGCGCAGCGAGTGCGGCGTGCCCTCGGCGGTCACCGCCGCCGGCGCCGGGGCGAACAGGGCACCGAGGACGAGCACGCGGCAGAGGGGGTCGCTGCGGATGCGGCGCAGGCAGATCGCGGCGCCGAGCACGATGGCCGGCAGCGTCGCCGCCAGCAGCATGCCGCCGAACTGGGTGTTGTGGCGGGGATTGGCGTCGCCGTGCGTGACCAGGAAGGGGAAGCCCCAGTAGGTGGCGTAGTTGCCCGCGAACCGGCCCACCAGGGTGACGATCCCGGGGTTGTCGTAGCCGATCCCGATGGCGCCGTAGCGCGCCGTCAGCGTTCCCGGATGGGAGATGCCGTACCACGCCAGCGCGACGTAGGCGACCACCAGCGGCGGCAGCGCGTACCACCAGCGCCGCAGACGCCGCGCCGCCGACGGCACCAGGAAGGCGAAGCCCATGGCCACGGCGATGGCCACGCCGAAGACGCGCGCTGTGGTGTACGAGAACACCGACACCCCCAGCGCAACGCCGGCCCAATAGAACCACGTCCCCGAGTCGTCCTCGACGGCACGCGCCAGGAACCACAGCGCCAGCATCAGCAGGGCCACCATGGAGATCACCTCGAAGCCGAG
Organism: Candidatus Dormiibacterota bacterium; assembly: GCA_035995545.1. Taxonomy (GTDB): domain Bacteria; phylum Chloroflexota; class Dormibacteria; order Aeolococcales; family Aeolococcaceae; genus DASRDZ01. Next base: position 550,290 of record DASYKI010000010.1, on the reverse strand, counting down.
GCGGCTCTCCTGCACCGCCCACGGCGTGATGCCCGCGGTGGCCAGCGTCAGCAGCGTCGCCAGGCGCGAGCGGGTGACGTGCCAGGCGAGCATCGCCGCCGCGCCGCAGAAGGCGAGGCCGAACAGCGCGGCGGGCAGTCGCACGACCGACGGGGTCAGCGGCAGCACCCAGGTGAACGGCGCCAGCGCGTAGATGTAGACGGGGTTCTTGTATTCCCCGAAGGCTTCGAAGAACAGCGGCAGGTGCGCACCGTGCTCGTCGACGCCGTAATGGGCGATCGCCCAGGCGTTGTAGCCGATCGACGCCTCGTCGTTGTACAGCCCGGGCGGCGACGTGCCCAGCGCGGACACGTGCAGCACCACCAGCAGCGCCGCGACACCGCCGAAGGCGAGACACCACGGCAGAGGGACGGCTGACATCGTCGCAGTCCAGCGGCGGCGATGGCCTGGGGGTGCCCCGCCCGCCCTCACCGGGCGGCGAACACCAGGGCGTCGAACAGTCGCTGCGCCCAGACGTGCTCGTGGACCAGCTCCTCGGGATGCCACTGCACGGCGAGCAGGAAGCGCCGGTCGGGCATCTCCAGCGCCTCGACCAGGCCGTCGTCCGACCGTCCGCTGACGTGCAGACCCTCGCCGACGCGGCTGATCGCCTGGTGGTGCAGCGAGTTGACCTCCAGCAGATCGGTGCCGACGACGTGGTGCAGCAGGCTGCCCGGCTCGACGTGCACCGCGTGCGCGACCGAGTTGCGCGGCTTGTGCTCGTGCGATTGCGGCACCGCACCCTGCACGACGGCGTCCTGCCACAGCGATCCACCCAGGGCGACGTTGAGCAGCTGGATGCCGCGGCAGACCGCCAGGGTGGGCCGGTCGTCGGCCACCAGCCAGCGGGTGAGCAGCAGCTCGGTCTCGTCGAGCTCGGGCTCGCTGCTGACCTCGCAGTCGGGACGGACCTCCTCGCCGTAGCGGCGCGGCTCCACGTCGGGACCGCCGGGCAGGCAGACGGCGTCGCAGCGCTCGTAGAGGACGCGCAGGCGCTCGGGGTCGCGCAGCAGGGGAAGCGGCATGGGCACGGCGCCCGCGGACTCGATGGCGTCGAGGTAGGCCCGGTTCTGGATCAGGCGCGGCGGGCGGTCCGGCGCCCCGGCCTGGGGACGGAGCGTGATGCCGACCACGGGGAGCGCGGGCATGGGCCGCACCGTACCAATTTCCCAGCCAGTTCTGAGGCTCACCCCCGGCAGGTACCAGGGACCGCCGCCACTGTGACGTCTGCAAACGGCGAGCCGCCCCACTCCGGTGGGCGGACGCCACAGCCACAGGAGATGGACACATGGACGAGTTCGACAACAACCCGGCGCCGTACGGGGCACCGCCGGTGCCTCCCCGACGCACCTCGGGGCTCAGCCGCCGAGCCGGCGTCGCCGTGACCTCAGCAGGTCTCTTGGTCGGCGGCCTGGCCGGTGGCTTCCTGATCGCCCACGCTCAGACCTCGACGGCGACGGCGACGCCGGCGCCCAGCACCAGCACCCCGTCGACGGGGACGACCACGCCGGCGGACGGCACGTTCAAGCCGAACGAGGACCCGACGCACGAGGCCGGCGAGAGCGCCGCCCGTGAGGCGCAGGAGAACGCCGGGCAGAGGCCCACGGTCCCCTGATCATTCGCCACTGACACTGGCCAGGTGGGGCCGGCCGAGCGGCCGGTCCCACTCGTTGGCCGTCGGTCGGTCGCTGCGACGGCTAGGAGCTGAAGTGGAAGTGGCCCAGGTGGAGCCAGGGCGCCAGCGTGGCGCTGCCCTCGCCGGGCACCTCCAGTGAGCGCTCGCGAGAGATGGCACGCACGTCGGCGAGGGCGTCGACGATGCTCTGGGTGAAGCGCAGGTCGCGCACCGGGCGGCCGATGTGGCCGTCCTCGATGAGGAAGGTGCCCTCGCGGGTCATGCCGGTGATCACCGTGCGCAGCGGATGCACCTCGCGCACGTACCAGAAGCGGGTGACGTAGAGGCCGCGCTGCACGTCGCCGATCATCGCGTCGCGCGAGGACTCGCCGGGGTCCATCACCAGGTGGGTCGCCACCGGGCCGTGGGTGTTGGGCATGGGCAGGGCGTGGCCGGTGGAGCGCACGCCGTCGACCAGCGCGGTCGGCGTGTCGTACACCAGGTCGCGGCAGACGCCGCCGTCGACGAAGGTCACCGGTCGTGTCGTCACGCCCTCCCAGTCGAAGGGGAACGGCAGCACCAGCGGGTCGCGCGCGTCGTCGCGCAGGGTCACGCTGTCGCTCATCATCTTCTCGCCGGGGCGCACGAAGCTGCGGCCCTCCTGGCGCGCCAGCGCGCTGAAGCTCATGTAGGCGAGGTAGTCGAGCATCTCCGCCACCGCGTAGGGCGAGAGGATCACCTCGTAGGTGCCGTGATCGACGGCCGTCGCGCGCTGGTTGCGCGACGCGGTCTCGACCACCTCGGCGGCGAGAGCGGCGGGGTCCAGGCTGTCGACGGCGGAGGCGCAGCGGTCGGCGTAGCCGGCGCCGTCCGCACCGCGCACCACCGCGGTGAGCCGGGCGATGCTGGTGCGCGCGTGGCGGCGCACCCCACGCGTGTTGCTGATGGCCAGCTGGCGTGCCGTCGTCTCCATGGCGCCGAAGGCTTCAAGGCGCCGGGCGGCGGCGGCGGCGGCGACCACCGCGACGGCGTCGGCGCGCTGCTCCGGCGTGCACTGCGCTGTGCTGTCGCTCCAAGCGGCACGGCCGTCGCCGTCGCCCGCGCCGTCCAGCCCCGCCCATGCCAGGTCGGGCAGCGGTGGCTGGTCGTCGCGCGCGCGGGCCAGGCGGCGCGCCTCCTCGGCATCGCGCACCAGGCGCTCAATGCCCGGCTCGCCCGCGCCGCGCACGTCGGCGACGCCGGTGCGGCCGTCGCGCAGCAGGCGCAGCCGCACCCGCAGGCCGCTCTCGGCGACGTTCTGATGGATGGCGTTGAGGGCGTAGCGGGTCAGCGCGGAGTCGACCTCCTCGACGATGACCTCACCCTCGCTGCCGTCGGGAATGCGCGAGAGCACAGCGTCGGCGAGCGACAGGCAGGCGTCGCGGTCGCGCAGGGCCACGGTCAGGCGCTCTCCACCCGCACGTTGCGAAAGCGGCAGGGCGCGGCGCCGTGGCCGACGTGCATCGACTGCCCCGGCTCGCCCTTGCCGCAGTTGACGACTCCCCACATGCGCCACTCGTCGGGACCGGCGACGGCGTCGCAGGAGTTCCAGAACTCCGGCGTGATGCCACTGTAGATCGGGTTGCGCACCAGCCTGGTGCGCCGGCCGTCCTCTATGAGCCAGCCGTTCTGGGTGCCGAACTGGAAGTTGAGGCGGCGGTCGTCGATGCTCCAGGAGCGGTTGGTCTCCAGGTAGACGCCGCGCTCGGTGGTGGCGATCATCTCCTGCAACGACGACTCGCCGGGCTCCAGGTTGACGTTGGTCATGCGGATCAGCGGGATGCGCGACCAGCCGTCGGCGCGCATCGTCCCGCTGCTCTCCCAGCCGAACTCCGCCGCCGTCTCGCGCGACGACATGTAGCCCGAGAACATGCCATGGTCGACCAGAACTGTTCGCTGCGCGGGCACGCCCTCGTCGTCCCAGCCGAAGGTGCCCAGCCCCTGTTCCCTGGTGGCGTCGGCGGTGATGGTCACCTGCTCGCTGCCGTAGCGGAAGGAGCCGAGCATGTCCGGCGTCAGGAAGCTGGTGCCCGCGTAGGCGGCCTCGGCGCCGAGGACGCGGTCGAGCTCGGTGGGATGGCCGCAGGACTCGTGCACCTGCAGCGCCGCCTGGGTGCCGTCGAGGATCACCGTCATCACGCCCTCGGGGCAGGGCTCGGCGCTGAGCAGGGCGACGGCCTCGGCGGCGATGCGCTCGGCCTGGCCGTCGAGGTCCATCGCCTCGATGGCCTCCCAGCCGGCGCAGAGCTGGTGGCGACCGAAGCTGTTGGGAAAGCTGCGCGTCTGCACCTCGTCGGCGCTGGTCGCGGTGGCGTCGAGGCCGCCGCCGGACTCGACGATGGTCTGGTCGATGCGCGCGCCCTCGCTGCTGGCGAAGTAGCGCCGCTCGCGGACGAACTCCAGCGAGCACTCGCGCACGGTGATGCCGGGAACCCGGGCCATGCCGGCATCAGCGCGCAGCAGCAGGTCGACCTTGCGATCCAGGGAGACGCCGAAGGGATCGACGCGCAGCGGCGTGCTGTACTCGGCCACGGTGGGCTGCACCGCGGAGAGCCGCACGGGTTTGCCGCTCACCCGCGCGCTGGCGCGGGCGATGCGCAGGGCACGCTCCACGGTGGCGTCGAGCGACGCCGCGTCGGTGCGGTCGGACCCGGCGAATCCCCAGGCGCCGTCGACGAGGACGCGGACGCCGATGCCCTCGTCCTCCGACAGGGCAACACGCGCCACGACGCCATTCTTGACAGCCATCGTCTGCACCGTGCGTTGCACGACTCGGCAGTCGGCATATGCCGCGTGTCCCGCCGCGGCCGTGTCGAGAACGCGCTCGGCGATGTCGCGCATCAGGGTCCCTGCCTTCTTGGACGACGATTCAGTGGGCCGAACGGAATGCTACGCCGCCGTACCATCCGTCGGCGACTCGGGCGTGGCGCTGTCCGGCTCGGGCTCCGGCTCCGCTGCCGGTGCCCAGGCACCGTGGCGGCGGCGCGCGAAGTCGAGGCGGACGTTGCCGAAGACGATGCCGCGCAACGCCGGGCGGGTCGACGGCAGCACCAGTGCCAGAACCATGTGACCGGCGATCAGGGGCACGATCAGCCACATCAGCCAGATGTGCCAGGTGTCGGAGGCGAGGGCCAGGCTGGGGCTGAGACGCTCGCCCTGCCACATCACCGTGCCGGTGATGACGAAGCCGACCGTGGCCGCCGCGGTCGCGACGCTGTTGAGCTTCTGCCCGGCGTTGAAGCGGCCCTGCGGCGGCAGCGGCCGGCGGCGCCAGCGCTTGGGGATCACGATGCGGCGCAGCCAGAGCCAGTCGCCGCGGGTGAAGAACTCGACGTCGTGCCACAGGCGGTTGATCGGTGCGCCCCTGCCCAGCGCGGGGATGACGATGGCCAGCAGGGCCAGCGAGGCGTCGAGGTGCACGGTGCGCACCGCGTCGCGATGGTCGAGCACCGGGTTGGCGGCCGGCGGCAGCCAGAGGCCGAGACCGCTGATCAGCAGAGCGAAGATGGCGGCGGCGAAGAGCCAGTGCACGACGCGCTCGTTGACGCTGAAGCGCGGCACCAGTGGCAGCGGCTCACGACGAGCCCGCCAGCGGGTGCTGTGGACCGACCGGTCAGCCACTGGAGGTCGAGGGGCTGCCGATGTAGGCCTCGATTTCCCAGCCCTGCTGTTCCCAGAAGCCGACGTCGCGTCCCGACTTCACCTCCAGGCGGCGCACCCACTTGACGTTCTTGTAGCCGTACATGTCGGGGTAGATCAGCCGCAGCGGCATGCCCTGCTCGCGGATCAGCGGCGCACCGTTGAGCTCCCAGCACAGGATGGCATCGTCACTGCGCGCCTGCGCAATGGTGAGACTGTCCGTGTACACACCGTCGCCCGAGTAGAAGGTGACGAACTTGGCCTTGCCGTTCTGGCCCACGGCGTCGACGACGTCGCGAACCCGCACGCCGCGCCAGACGCAGTCGCGCACCCGCCAGCCGGTGACGCAGCGGAAGGTGGCCTTGATGGCCACGTTGGGAAAGGCCTTGAGCTGGTCGAGGGTGAGCACGAGGTTGCCCTTGACGCCCTCGCCGTCGAGTCGCAGGTTCCACTTCTTGGGGTCGTAGGCGGGGATGTAGCCGACCGAGTAGTAGCGGAAGCGCTCGGTGGTCACCAGGTTGGGATGCTGGCCGATGCTCGACTCCGAGGAGTCGATCGGCGTCGAGCCCAGCGGCACGGCCTGGGGCAGCCCGTCGCCGGCGGCGTCGTTGCGCAAACCCAGCTCGGTGAAGGCCAGGCCGGCCGCGCCCACGCCCAGCATGCCGAGGAAGATCCTGCGTCCGATCGGCCTGGCGCTGAGCAGCTCGTCGGGAGCGTGCTCGAACGGCGAGTCCATGCACCTGCTTATACGCCGGTTCGGTCACCGGCGCATTTCTCAGGCGCAACCAGGCTACGCCGTGATTGCCACCTTGGCCGCCAGGTCCTTGGCCTGCGCCGTATCCGAGAAGTGGCAGGCGGCGAGGTGGTCGGGGCTGCCCTTGGCTTCGAAGACCGGCTCGACCTCGCGGCAGATGTCCTGGGCCAGCGGGCAGCGGGTGTGGAACCGGCAGCCGCTGGGCGGGTTGATCGCCGAGGGGACGTCGCCGCGGAGCAGGATGCGCTCGCGCTTGCGTGAGGGGTCGGGCAGGGGGATGGCCGAGAGCAGCGCCTGCGTGTAGGGATGCTTGGGCGCCCGATAGAGCTCGGCGGCGGGCGCCAGCTCGACCATCTTGCCGAGGTACATCACCCCGATTCGGTCGCTGACGTGCTGCACCACCTGCAGGTTGTGGGAGATGAACAGGAAGGTGAGCCCGAACTCCTCCTGCAGGTCCTTGAGCAGGTTGAGCACCTGCGACTGGATCGACACGTCGAGCGCCGAGACCGGCTCGTCGGCAACGATGAACTTGGGCCGCAGCACCAGGGCGCGGGCGATGCCGATGCGCTGCCGCTGGCCGCCGGAGAACTCGTGCGGGTAGCGGTTGATGTAGTACTTGCGCAGGCCGACCCGCTCCAGCATGTCGGCGACGCGCTTCTCGCGCTCGGCATGGTTGCGCATGCCCAGGTTGTGCAGCCCCTCGCCGATGATGTCGCCGACGGGAAGCCGGGGATTCAGCGACGCGTAGGGATCCTGGAAGATGATCTGCATCTCGCCACGCAGCCGGGTCATCTCCGCGTAGGGCAGCGTGGTGATGTCGCGACCGTCGAAGACCAGCGTGCCGCGCGTCGGTTCGATGAGGCGCAGCAGCAGCCTTCCTGTCGTCGTCTTGCCGCAGCCCGATTCGCCGACCAGGCCGAGCGTCTCGCGCTTGCCGATCTCGAAGCTGATGTCGTCGACGGCCTGCACGTTGAGCTCCGACTTGCGGAAGAAACCACCCTTGACCGGGTAGTACTTGCGCAGGTCGGTGACCTTGTACATCGGCGCGGTCGATGCCTGGCTGGGTGCCGGCGGCGGCGGGGGCGGGGTGGTTTCGGGGACGACACTCACGCGCCGAGCACCTCCTCGGCGACAGGGCTGGTCGGGTCGATTACGATCTTCTGCGTGCTGCGCACCTCGTCCTGCTCCTTCGTGTACAGGTAGCACGCCACGCGATGCGTCGGCGAGATCGGGGACAGCGCGGGGAAGGCGGCGTCGCAGGTGCCGTCCTCGAACCGGTGCGGGCAGCGCGGCGCGAACGAGCAGCCCGGCGGCAGGTTGAGCGGATGCGGCACCACACCCTTGATCACGTCGAGACGCCGCCCCACCTTGTCGGGTGAGGGGATCGACGCCAGCAGGCCCTGCGTGTAGGGATGCTTGGGCGACGCGTAGATCTCCTCGACGGGCGCGTCCTCGACCACCTTGCCGGCGTACATCACGGCGACGTGGTCGGCCACCTCGGCGATCACCCCGAGATCGTGGGTGATCATGATCACCGCCATGTTCTCGGTCTCCTTGAGCTCCTTGATGAGCTCGAGGATCTGCGCCTGGATGGTCACGTCGAGCGCGGTGGTGGGCTCGTCGGCGATGAGCAGGCGCGGCTTGCAGGCCAGCGCCATGGCGATCATCACGCGCTGGCGCATGCCGCCCGACATCTGGTGCGGGAAGTCGCGGATGCGCCGCTCCGGCGAGGGGATGCCGACCTGCTTGAACAGGTCGACGACGCGCTCGGTGGCGTCGTGTTCGCTGAGCCCGAGGTGGCGCTGGATCGACTCGCCGATCTGGTCGCCGACGCGGAACACGGGGTTCAGCGACGTCATCGGCTCCTGGAAGATCATCGCGATGTCGTTGCCGCGGATGTCCTCCATCTCCTCCTCGGAGATCTCCAGCAGGTTGCGGCCCTTGAACATGATCCGTCCCGCAACCGAACGGCCGGGGCGCGACAGCAGCCGCATGATGCTCAGCGCGGTGATGCTCTTGCCGCAGCCCGACTCACCGACGACTCCCAGCGTCTCGCCTTCGCGCAGCGAGAAGTTGACACCGTCGACGGCCTTGACGACGCCGTCGTTGGTGAAGAACTGCGTACGCAGGCCTTCGACCGAGAGAAGCGCGTCAGCCAACGCTCAGCGCTCCAGGGACCGCGGGTCGAAGGCGTCGCGCAGCGCGTCGCCGATGTAGTTGAACGACAGCACGGTGATCAGGATCAGCAGCCCTGGCCACAGCGAGTAGAAGAAGCCGACACCGCTGGCGTTGTTGAGCTCCTGGTAGCCCTGGTTGAGCAGGCTGCCCCAGGTGGCGGTGGGCTGGCCGATGCCGACGCCGAGGAAGGACAGCGCCGACTCCAGGAGGATGGCGGCGCCGATGGTCAGCGAGGCGGAGACCACGATCGGCCCCAGGGCGTTGGGGATGAGGTGGCGCATCATGATCCGCCAGCGCGGCGTGCCCAGCGCCTTGGCCGCCTCGACGAACTCCTTCTCGCGAACGCTCAGCACCACGGCGCGGACGATGCGCGCGGTGTAGGGCCAGGCCAGCAGGGAGATGCCGATGACGATGGTCTGGATGGTCTGGCCGAAGGCCTTGGCGAAGACCACCAGGATGAGGATGCTGGGGATCGAGAGCAGGGCGTTGGTGAGGGCGCTGACGATGGAGTCGACCACGCCGCCGAAGAAGCCCGAGAGGGCGCCCAGCAGGGTGGCGATGGAGATGGTCAGGATCATCGCCAGGCCGCCGACGGCCAGCGAGATGCGCCCGCCGCTGAGGTTGCGCACCAGCAGGTCGCGGCCGATGTCGTCCGTGCCGAGCAGGTGGCCGGCCTGCAGCGGGCCAAGGTTGGCGTGGGTTGGGTCGACGTGCTCGGCGGGCAGGAGGACCGGACCCAGGGCGCAGGCCAGGGCGAGCAGGCCGAGCGCGATCATCGCCCCGACGGCCAGCTTGCGGCGGGCGAAGCGCCGCCAGACGAGCTGGTAGAACCCGACTTCCTTGGTCGTCTCGAAGTCGACCGAGGGGACCTCGGGGGCAACACCGGGCTGCAGGACAACGTTGGTTGTGGCCATTCGAAGTGGGCGCAGTATAGGCCCGGGGGCCCCGCGATGAGGCCCCCGGGCTGGTGACTACGAAAGGGCCTGTCCGGAGACAGTCCCGCTCACGATCTACGCCTGGCAGTTGCCTGCGGTGCAGTACCAGTCGTAGGAGTTGTAGGTCCAGACCAGGTCGTTGCGCTTCAGACCCTGGAGCTTGACCGAGTAGCTGTTGACCGTCACCTGCTGGTACAGCGGGATCTCGGGCAGGTCCTTGGAGAGCTGGACCTCGATCTGCTTGTACAGCGCGGCGCGCTGGGTCAGGTCGATGCTGGACCGCGCCTGGTCGAACCACTTGTCGATGTTGGCGTTGTTCTCACCGGTCGTGTTCTGACCCTGGCCCTTGTTGGCGGCGGACGGGATCTGCACCGACGCAGTGCAGGTGCCACCGCAGTCGGCGTGGTACCCGGCGTACCAGTTGTCCGGCTCGGCGGGGCTGCTCAGCGTGTTGGTGTACATCGCCATGTCGAAGGTGTGGTTGTAGAGCACACCGCCGTCGGCGAAGGCACCGAACAGCTTGCCCGCGGTGACGTTCTTGTAGGGAGCGTTGACGTGGATGCCGATGGCCTGCAGGTCGGCGGCGATCAAGGGCTCGGCATCCTCACGGGCGGCGTTGCCCGAGGTGGTTGCCAGGTCCAGGTTGATGCAGGTGCCGTCCTTGAAGGCGCGGGTCTTGCCGCCGTCGCAGCTCGGGCTCAGCTTGTAGCCGGCCTGGTCGAGCAGCGAGTTGGCACCGGCCGCGTCGAACTTGGTGAGGGGATCGTCCGAGGTCTTGATGAACTCCGATCCCAGGTAGATCCACGAGTCCTGCGGGATCACCGTCTTGCCGGCGGCCAGCGTGTCGATGATCTGCTGGCGGTTGAGGCCCATCAGGATGGCGTGGCGGATGCTGCTGTCAGCCAGGTACGGCGACTTCTTGGCGCCCGAGCCGCAGAGGCCCTTGGCGTTGTCGCACATGTTGAGGTCGATCTTCTCCGAGCCCGACTCGGGGATGGTCTCGACCTTGAGCTTGCCGTTGGCCGACTCGGAGATCAGGTCCTTGAGGAACTTGAGGCGGTAGTCGAGGCCGAAGTCGATGGTGCCGGCCTTGGCCGCGGTCAGCTGCGCCGGGGTGCCCGAGATGATCTTGAAGATCACCTGGTCGAGGTGCGGCTGGTGCGCCTTGTCCCAGTAGTTGTTGTTCTTGACAAGGATGATGTCCTTGGTCGGCTCGTACTTCGAGAGCACGTAGGGACCGGTGCCGACGCTGAGCTTGTCAAGAGTGTCCGTGCCCTTGAAGGCGTTGGGGTTCTTCGAGCCGGTGGTGAGGTCGACGGTCTGCGCCGTCTTCTCCAGGTCGGCGTTGGCGGCGAAGGCGGCCTCGAGCTGCTTGGCCGGCAGGATGCCGTAGACGCCGGTGCCGAAGCTCAGGTACGGACCGAAGGTGGACTTGAAGTTGACGATCGCCTGGCTGGCGTTGCTGTCGTCGCAGCTGGTCACCTGGTCCCAGCCGGTGGTGCTGAGGACGGCGGTGGGGTTCTTGTCCTTGTAGTTGAGCCACCAGAACCTGAACGTGTCGCAGACGTCCTTGGACGAGAAGGTGCTGCCGTCCTGCCACTGCACGCCCGAGCGCAGCTTCCAGGTGACGCACATCTTGGCGGCCGTGTCCTTGCATCCGGAGGTCTTGACGTCACCGTTGGCGGTGGTCGGGACCTCGGTGGCCAGGGCGGGGCGCCAGAAGTCGGCCTGGGTCTTGGCGTTGGCGGTCTCGTCGACCGACTTGTACCAGAGCAGGCCCTCGTTGATGAGTGCGTCGACAGCGTAGGAGAAAGTCATGCTGTCGGTGATGCCTGCGGCCAGGAAGCTGGTCGGCTCCTGGACGAGACCGATGTTGAGGATGCCGCCGTTGACGGCCCCCTGCTGGGTCTCCTGGGGAGTCGGGGTGCCCGACGAGCCCGGGGTTCCGTTGTTGCTCGAGCCGCAGGCCGCCAGGGTCGCGAGGACCCCGATGCCGGCCACCCCGAGCAATCGTCGCCTGAGAGAAAGGACTTCCAATGCACACCTCCTGGTCCTACGGGTGGTCGAGGCCCTCTGTTCTCGAGTGGCGTCCCCGGTCCACCCCCCTTCCGGCCACGGCTACCAGACCCCCCGAGATAGCCGACCGGCGGACGGCATTGTGAGAAGACCGAAGGCGGTTCGCATCCCCCACCAGGGTGATCTTTGGCTTCTGGAGGCTGTCGAAGGCCCCAAACTGGCATTCTGTCCGCATTCGGCGGCGTCAGAATGCCATCCTGTACCGCTCGAACCGGTCGCTCTTGCCAATGATCAAGCGCATCCTCGCCATTCGGCGGCCACCCCGCCGGCAGCGCTTCCGCGACCGCATGCTGCTGGGCATGCTGGTGGTGGCGGTCGTGCCCCTGGTCGCCTTCACCGTGATCGTCGCCGCCGACCTGGGCTCGGTGAGCCGCAGCACCGTCGACGACACCCACCGCACCATCCTCCAGGACCAGGAGCAGCGCCAGCAGGGCCAGGTCGCCGACCGTGCACTGGCCATCGACGTCCGCCTCGGCAGCATCGCCGGCGAGGTGCGCCAGCTCCGTGAGCAGACCACCACGGTGCTCGCCCAGCCGCCCACCGACAGCGCGCAGCTGAGCTTCCAGGTCGACCACGGCGCCTACTTCGCCTCGACGCCGGAGACCTCGGTGATCGTGGGGCAGACCAGCCACCTGGTCCACGCCGGCGCCCTCGACTTCAACGACCACACCGCGCCGATCGCCTCGCCGAGCGCCCCGCTGGTGCCGTTCATGGCGGGCATGCGCAAGAGCTACCCGGAGATCCAGGCCGTCTGGATCGTCGACAAGGGCGATTCGGTGATCCGCACCGTGCCAGGCATCGACGTCCCGACCGCCATCAAGGACCGCCGCATCAACCCGGACACGCCGCTGGGCCCCGACGGTGACACCGTCTTCTCCACCTCGCAGGAGCGCTTCGCCGGCGCCGGCCTGCAACCGCAGGCCTGGTCGGATCCCGCCAAGCCAGGCCTGACCAGCACCGGCCCCTACTGGACCGACCCCTACAAGACCCGGCAGGGCAGCGAGGGAGTCACGGTGTGGATGCCGGTGAGCAGCGACGGCCGGCTCCTGGTGGGCGCGGACATCACCGTCGCCGACATCACCGGCACCCTGCTCAACCCCTCGATCTCCGGCGAACCCGGCGCCTACCCCGTGCTGCTGAGCAGCAACAACCGGGTCCTCGCCGCGGGCGACCAGGCGCGCAGCGACTTCAGCCTCGGTCCCGTCGCCGGCCAGACGCTGCCGCTGCAGAAGGGCACGGCGTTCGGCGACGGTCTGCTCGCCGTCGAGCAGACCGGGCATCCCGACATGCTGCGCCGCAGCTTCGCGGGCGTGGACCGCGAGCTCTTCACCGCGCCCATCTACACCGCCCACTGGGTGCTGGCCACCTCGGTGCCGATCAAGAACCTGGAGCCCGACGTCAGCGGCCTCACCCGCGGCATCGAGACCGGCATCCACCGCATCCTCATCCACGTCATCCCCATCGCCATCGTGCTGGGCGCCCTCGCCTTCCTGCTGGCCACCCTGGTGGCGCGCCGCCTGGTGGGCCCGGTGCGCGCCCTGCAGGTCTCCGCGGAGCGGCTCGCCGAGGGCAGGACGGACGAGCCCGTCCCCCAGCAGGGCGAGGACGAGGTGGGCATGCTCTCCAGCTCCCTGGAGCGGATGCGCCGGGAGATCAACGCCTCGCGCGACACCATCCTCGCCGCCGCCCGCGAGCTGGAGGGCCGCGTCTCCGAGCGCACCCACGAGCTGCGCACCCGCAACGAGGAGCTGGTCGCGCTCAACACCCTGGCCGGTGCGCTCACCCGCGCCCTCGACTCCGAGGCGATCCTGGCCGGCGCGCTGGAGACCGCCCGCGCCGTGCTGCCCACCCTGGCCGGCTGCGCCTGGGTGGTCACCGAGGACGGGCGGCTGGAGGAGCAGGTGCGCTGGCCCGGCGAGGGAGAGCCCGCTGTCGAGGCGGAGGCCCTCGCCCGCTGCGCCCGAGCCGCCCTGGACGAGCACGACGTGGTCGTGGTCGCGGGCCGGTCGCGCAACCAGCCGGTGATGGTCGGCATCGCCTTCGCCGCCAGCGAGGGCGACCTCGGCGCGCTGGTGGTCGCCTGCCGTCCGCGCACCCACCTCGGCGAGCGCACCCGCACCCTGCTCGGCGCCGTCTCCGACCAGGTCGCCCTGGCGCTCCGCGCCGCCCAGCTCGCCGCCGAGGGCCGTGAGCTCGCCGTGCTCGAGGAGCGCACCCGCCTGGCCCGGGAGATCCACGACACCCTGGCTCAGCAGCTCACCGCCATCGTGCTCCAGCTCGAGGCCGCCGAGGCCTACGTCGAGCGCAGCCCGGGCCGCGCCGAGTCGCTGGTCGTGACCGCGCGCGACCTGGCCCGCTCGGCCCTCCAGGAGGCGCGCCGCTCGGTGTGGGACCTGCGTCCCGCCCCGCTGGAGGCCACCGGCCTGGTGGCGGCGCTCGACCGCGAGGTGCGCCGGTGGTCGAAGCACAGCGGGATCACCGCCCGGCTGCGCGCCGACCGGCTGCCCAACCCGCTGGCACTGCAGCCCGCCGCCGAAGTCGGCCTGCTGCGCATCGTCCAGGAGGCGCTCAGCAACGCGGCGCGGCACAGCGGGGCGCGGCGCGTCGAGGTCACCGTGGGCCGCCGCGACGGCGCGCTGGAGCTCAGCGTCAGCGACGACGGCGCCGGCTTCCAGGCTGACACCGCGCCGCAGCCCGGCAGCTTCGGCCTGGTGGGCATGGGCGAGCGCGCCCGGCTCGCCGGGGGCACGCTGGAGGTGAGCACCGCGCCCGGCCAGGGCACCCGCGTCACCGTGCGGCTGCCGCTGGGCGGCGAGGCCACCGCGCCCGTCGCGGTGTCGGCGTGATGATCCGCGTGCTCGTCGCCGACGACCATCCCGTGGTGCGCCACGGCCTCTGCACCATGCTGGAGATCGAGGACGACATCGTCGTCGTGGGCCGCGCCGCGGACGGCGAGGAGGCCGTGGCGCAGGCGCGCGAGACGCATCCCGACATCATCCTGATGGACGTGCAGATGCCCAACGTCGACGGCATCGAGGCGATGCGCCGCATCCGCGCCGCCGATCCCGAGGCGCGCGTGATCGTGCTCACCACCTATCGCGACGAGGACTACATCTTTCCCTCGCTGCGCGCCGGGGCACGCGGCTATCTGCTGAAGGACGCGTCGCGAGAGGAGCTGGCCGACGCGATTCGCGCCGTGCACCGCGGGGAGTCGCTGCTCGATCCGCAGACGGCCGAGCAGTCACGCTCGCGCGAGGGGTTGACGGCGCGGGAGATCGAGGTCCTGGAGCTGATGGCGGCGCAGCGCACCAACGCGCAGATCGCGGAGAAGCTCTTCGTCAGCGAGAACACCGTGAAGACGCACGTGAGCAACATCCTCGCCAAGCTGGGATGCAACGACCGTGCCGCCGCGGTTCTGACCGCGTGGAAGAGACATCTCATCAGTTGATCCAGTAGTCGGTGCCGGCGCCGTCGTTGCGCGGGGGAGTTCCGGTCAGTTGGGTGAAGAACTCGACGACGCCGGCATGGTTGCGCTCCACGGGGGTGACCACGATGGCGCGCACGCCCTGGCTGCGAAGCTGCGCCTGGTAGGCGCCGCGGGTGTCGGCGTTGAGGGGTGGGCCCTGCGGGGCGCCGTCCTCGATGGTCGTCAGGGCGTCGCTCAGCGGTGTCGGCGGCGGGCCGTCGTGGACGTGGCCCTGCGCGTCGGGGGCGAAGAACCAGCCGCCCACCATGCGAAAGCGCATGCCCGCCTGCGCCTGCCAGAGCATCGTCTGCTGGGTGACCGAGGGGAGGACGAGGGCAGTGGCGCCGTCGGGGATCTGCTGCACCGCGGATGTGCTGAAGAACTGCGGTGTCGCCGCTGACTGCGTGGGGAACGGCAGGCGTGGCGCCAGGCTGACGGCAACCGTGGCCAGCAGCGCGGCACCGGCGATTGCGATCGCCCTCGGGGTGTGCCGGGCGCGCAGTGCGTCGACGAACACCGCGGTCAGCAGGGCCAGGCAGACGAAGACGTAGAGCATGAGGCGGCCGGGCAGGATGTTGTCGAGCAGCGGCAGTCCGCTCACCGCGCGCCACGGCAGGGGAATCGAGGTGGCGTTGCCGCCGGCGTGCAGGTGCGGGCCCAATGAGAGCACCGCCATGGCGGCCGCCGTGATCGCCGCCCAGCGCACCAGCAGGCGATGTCGCTGCCAGACGGCGGTGACGCAGGCCACGAGCAGCAGCGGCAACCCGACGTAGCCGCTCCACTCCCCCGGGTTTCCGCTGAAACCGGCAGCAACCTGCAGCGCCCGGTCCGGCACGACTCCCTGCACCTGGGTGGGCACCACCAGGCTGGCGAGGTCGGTGACGTAGACGCCCTGGGGCTGCAGCACACCGCTGATGTGCTGCGGACCGGCGAACTGCATCCACAGCAGCGGTGCCACCAGGACCAGGCACACCGGCGCGGCGACCACCAGGGTCTGGAGCAGCCGTCGTGTGGCGCGGCGGAGGTGCAGGGTGCGCTCGACATGCCCGGCGGCGATGGCCAGCGCCACCAGGCCGGCGCCGGCCGCGATCGCCTCGGTGGCCAGCACCTCCTCGGCGGTGTACGCCTGGGCCGCGGCGAGGAGGCCGAGCAGAGCACCCAGCAGCACCGCAGACCTGCGCTGCCGGATCACCACGGCGTCGAGCAGCAGCGCCAGCAGCGGCACGCCGAGCACGGTGACCAGGTTGGCGTGCCCGGCGAAGGCGTGCGAGGTGACGTACGGGGTGAATCCCGCCACCAGGCCGCCCAGCGCCGCGGCGAGGTGGCTGAGGCGGAAGCGGCGGGCCAGCAGGTAGGCGGTGAAGGCGGTGAGCGCCGGGCCCAGGGTCATCACCAGGTTGAAGGCCACCACCGGACCGGCCAGCGCCACCACCGGGCTCACCGCCAGCCCGGGCAGGGTGACCTGGGCGCTCCAGGCCAGGTTGGCTCCGGTGGGCGCGCCGATCCAATCGCTGAACAGCGGGTTGTGGCCATGGCCGACGGCGTAGCCCGGCCAGGCCAGCAGCCAGGCGTGCGGAGCGCTGTCCAGCTCGTCGCCGATCAGGGTGCTGGTGGGATGCGCCCACGCGGACGCGAACAGCGCGAACGCCAGCGCCACGTGGGCCAGGAGCACCACAGCGACGGGAAGCCAGGCTGGGAGTGATCGTCGGATGCTGCGTGCTCTGCTCATGGACGCCGGGGCGATGGTACGTGCCCTCGGGGCATCGCGAGCGGTCGGGCCCATACAATCCGGCCCGACCATGACCGCCATCCGCATCGGCCTGCTCGGGCTCGGCACCGTCGGGGCCCAGGTGGCCGAGCGCCTGGCCACGGCCTCGGCGCTGATCGCCGAGCGGACCGGGGTCCCCGTCGAGCTGGCCCGGGTGCTGGTGCGCGACGTGGACAAGCAGAGGCCGTACCAGCCGCCGCGCGAGCTGCTCACCACAGACGCGAGCGAGATCCTCGACGACCCGAGCATCAACGTCGTCGTCGAGGTGATGGGCGGGATGGAGCCGGCGCGCAGCTACATCGAGCGCGCGATCAGCGCGCGCAAGGCGGTGGTCACCGCCAACAAGGAGGTGATGGCCCACCACGGGCCGGAGCTGCTCGAGCTGGCGCGGGAGAAGCGCGTCGACGTGTACTTCGAAGCGGCGGTGGGCGGCGGCATCCCGCTCATCAGCACCTTCAAGATCGACCTGCTGGCCAACGAGATCTCGCGCATCGAGGCGGTGATCAACGGCACCACCAACTTCATCATCGACCGCATGGCCATCGACGGCCAGAGCTTCGACGACGCGCTCGCCGAGGCGCAGCGACTGGGCTACGCGGAGGCCGATCCCACCTACGACGTCGAGGCCTACGACGCGGCGTTCAAGCTGACCATCATGTCGTCGATCGCGTTTCGCACCCGCATCGATCCACAGGCGGTGTACCGCGAGGGCATCCGCGCACTCGACCCGGTCGACTTCCGCTATGCGGCCGAATTGGGCTACACCATCAAGCTGCTCGCCTTCGCGCAGGCGACCGACGGGCACGTCGAGCTGCACGTGCACCCCACCTGCATCCCGCACACCCACCTGCTCGCCGCGGTGCACGACGCGTACAACGCCGTGGTGATCGAGGGCGACCTGGTGGGGCGGGTGATGCTCTACGGCCAGGGTGCGGGCGGCAGGCCGACAGCCAGCGCGGTGGTCGGCGACATCCTCGACCTGGTGCTGTCGCTGCGCAAGGGGATCGACAACCGCATCGCCGTCGACTTCTCCCGGCAGCGCGCGCTGCTGCCCATGGAGGACGTGCGCACCGCCGCCTACCTGCGCCTCCACGTCGCCGACAAGCCGGGCGTGCTCGCCGACGTGACCAGCATCCTCGGCGACCTCGACGTCAGCATCTCCTCGATCGTGCAGAAGTCGCTGATCGTCGAGCACGCGGCCGCCGAGCTGGTGATCCTCACCCATCCCGCACCGGAGCGGGCGCTGCAGGCGGCGCGGGCGAGACTGGAGGCGCTGCCCGCCGTGTACGCTGTCCCGGCCTTCCTTCGCGCACTCCCCGTGGACGCATGACCGCCGCCCCCTCCACCCTCAACGCCGCGCCGCCGCGCCCGCCGCATCCCGGCGTGCTGCTGCGCTATGCGGCGCGCCTGCCCGTCACCGAGCGCACGCCGATGATCACCCTCAACGAGGGCGGCACGCCGTGCATCGAGTCGCGCGCCATCGGCGAGCAGCTCGGGCTGCGCTCGCTGCACTTCAAGTTCGAGGGCTTGAATCCCACCGGTTCCTTCAAGGACCGCGGCATGGTGGTGGCGGTGGCCAAGGCCATCGAGGAGGGCAGCGAGGCCATCGTCTGCGCCTCGACGGGCAACACCTCGGCGTCGGCCGCGGCGTACGCGGCGCGCTTCGGGCTGCGCGCCATCGTGGTCGTGCCCAGCGGCAAGATCGCCGCGGGCAAGCTGGTCCAGGCGCAGGTCTACGGCGCCAAGGTTCTGGCCATCCGTGGCAATTTCGACAGAGCCCTGGAGGCGGTGCGCGAGCTCTGCGAGCGCTACCCGGTGACCCTGGTCAACAGCGTCAACCCCTTCCGCATCGAGGGACAGAAGACGGCCGCCTTCGAGGTGGTCGACGAGCTCGGCGACGCGCCGGACGTGCTGGCCATCCCGGTGGGCAACGCGGGCAACATCACCGCCTACTGGAAGGGCTTCCAGGAGTACCACCGCGACGGCCTGACCACCAGGCTGCCGCGCATGGTCGGTGGCCAGGCGGAGGGCGCCGCGCCCATCGTGCGCGGGGCGCCGGTCGACAGGCCGCGCACCATCGCCAGCGCCATCCGCATCGGCAATCCCGCGTCGTGGCAGCAGGCCGTGGCGGCCCGCGACGAGTCGGAGGGCCTCATCGACTCGGTCACCGACGGCGAGATCCTGGCCGCGCAGCGCCTGCTCGCCTCCAGCGAGGGCATCTTCGCCGAGCCCGCCTCGGCGGCAGCGCTCGCGGTTCTGGCCAAGTCGGTCCGCAACGGCGCGGTCGCGCCGGGCTCCTCGGTGGTCTGCGTGCTCACCGGCAACGGGCTCAAGGATCCCGACGCGGCGCGCAAGGAGCTGGCCCCGCCGGTGGCGGTCGACGAGGACGTCGACAACATCGCCCGCCTGCTCAAGCTCTAGGCCCGGGCGCCCGCAGATGCAGGTACGAATCAGCGTTCCCGCCACGGTCGCCAACCTGGGGCCCGGCTTCGACGTGCTGGCCCTCGCCCTGGAGCTGCAGAACGAGGTCACCGCGGCGCAGACGGGCGAGCCCGGCATCAGCATCGACCCCGGGCCCGGCGCGCCCGCCGAGCTGCGCGATCCCGCGCACAACCTGGTGGCGCGCGCCTACACGGCGACGTGCGCGGAGCTGGGCGTGCTGCCGCAGGGCGTGCACTTCAGCTGCGTCAACCGGATTCCCTTCCGGCGCGGGCTGGGCTCGTCGGCGGCGGCAGCGCTGGCCGGCGCGCTCTGCGCCACCGCGCTGCACGCGGCGTCGTGGGACGAGCAGCGCATCCTCGACTGGGTGGCCGGGCTGGAGGGACATCCCGACAACGCCGCGGCCGCGCTCTTCGGTGGGCTGGTGATCGTCACTCCCGGTGCTCCCACGGTGACCATGGAGATACCCGACGACCTGCGCGCCGTCGTGTTCGTGCCCGACATCGAGCTGTCCACCGCCCTGGCGCGCCAGGTCGTGCCCCAGGCCTTCACCCGCGCCGACGCCGTGTTCAACGCGTCGCGCTGCGCCCTGTGGGTGCGCGCCGTGGCGCTGCGCGACTGGACGACGCTGGGTGCGGCGATGCAGGACCGCTGGCACCAGCCGCCACGCACGGCGCTCTTCCCCGCACTGCCGTCGATCATCGACGCGGCCGTCGGCGCGGGCGCGCGCGGTGCGGCGCTCAGCGGCGCGGGACCGTCGGTGGTGGCACTTGTCGACGGTGACACGGCGCCGATCGCGGCCGCGATGTCCGCCGCCGCCGCGTCGTGCGGGGTGGGCGGCGACGCGCTGGTCAGCCGGGTGCGCAACTGGGGCGCGCGCGTCGAGGTCTCGGCCTAGGGTGGGCCGCTGACGTTATGGCCTACATCGTCCAGAAGTACGGTGGCAGCAGCGTGGCCACGCCGGAGAAGATCGCCGGTGTTGCCCAGCGGGTGAGGCGCAGCCTGGAGCTCGACGGCGTCGACGGCGTCTGCGTGGTGGTCAGCGCCATGGGACACACGACGGACGAGCTGATCGCCCTCGCCCACAGCATCACCGACTCGCCGCCGTCGCGCGAGATGGACATGCTGCTCTCCACCGGCGAGATGGTCACCGCGCCACTGCTGGCCATGGCGCTGTGCAGCGCGGGCGTGCCGGCGATCTCGCTGACCGGGCTGCAGGCGGGCATCCGCACCAGCGGCGCCTACCGCAAGGCGCGCATCGTCGACATCGTGCCGGAGCGCATCGTCGAGGCGCTGCACGACGGCAGGGTGGCGGTGATCGCAGGGTTCCAGGGCGTCACCGAGCAGCTCGACATCACCACCCTGGGCCGCGGCGGCTCCGACACGTCGGCGGTGGCGCTGGCCGCTGCGCTGAGCGCGTCGCAGTGCGAGATCTACACCGATGTGCGCGGCGTCTACACCGCCGACCCGCGGTTGGTGCCCGAGGCGGTCCCCATCCCCGAGATCTCCTACGAGGAGATGCTAGAATTCGCCGCCGTCGGCGCCAAGGTGATGCACCCGCGCGCTGTCGAGATCGGCGAGGCGTACGACATGCCGATCTGGGTCAAGTCCTCGTTCGAGGACGCTCCCGGAACGGTCATCTGCAGGCACCCCAAGTTGGAAGATCGCCAGAAGGTCCGCGGCATCGCCCACGAGATCGACGTCGCCAAGGTGACGCTGCTGCGCGTCCCCGACCGCCCCGGCATCGCCGCGGGCATCTTCGGGCCGCTCGCCGACAACCACATCAACGTGGACGTCATCCTGCAGAACGTCGGGCACGATGGGACCACCGACCTCTCGTTCACCCTCGCCGAATCGGACCTGCGCCAGGCGGAGCCACTGGTGCAGGCGATCGCCGCGTCGGTGGGCGCGGGCGGATACGAGGCCACGGCGGACATCGCCAAGGTGTCGGTGGTGGGCACCGGGATGCTGAACACGCCCGGGATCGCGGCGACGATGTTCCGCACCCTGGCGGACGCGGGCATCAACATCGAGCTGATCAGCACCAGTGAGATCCGCATCACCTGCATCATCCGGCGGGCGGATGTGATCGGGGCGGTGCAGGCGCTGCATCGGGCGTACCAGCTCGACGAATTGTGAGATGTGGACGCCGCAGCCCGGCGAGATCGTTCAGCTCGAGCGGGCGCATCCCTGCGGGTCCGATCGCTTCGTGGTGACCCTGGTGGGGCTCGACATCCGTCTTTCGTGCGCCGGCTGCGGGGCTCGCGTGATTCTCACCCGTGCGAGGCTGCAGTCACGGCTGCGAGCGGTCGAAGGAAACATTTCGGCGGCGGGCGAGGACACCTCCGCGTCGGGGAATCCGCCTGGGGGGACGCCCTGACATGGGGCTGAGCGTGGGCATCGTGGGATTGCCGAACGCCGGAAAGTCGACCCTCTTCAATGCACTCACCAAAGCGGGCGCAGCCGTCGGCAATTACCCGTTCACGACCATCGAGCCCAACACGGGCATCGTGCCGGTGTCCGACCCCCGTTTGCAGCAGCTCGCGGACATCTTCAATCCGCCACGGGTGATTCCGACGGCGGTGACGTTCACCGACATCGCCGGCCTGGTGCGCGGCGCATCGCAGGGTGAGGGCCTGGGCAACCAGTTTCTGGGACACATCCGCGAGACCGACGCCATCGCGCTGGTGGTGCGCTGCTTCGACGACGGCGACGTCACCCACGTCGAGGGCTCGGTGGACCCGGTCCGCGACATCGACCTGCTCGAACTGGAGCTGCAGCTGGCCGACCTCGACTCGGTGACCAAGCGACTCGACAAGACCGAGCGCACCTCGCGCCTGCAGAAGGAGAAGCAGGACGAGGATGTCGCCGTGCTGCGTCGCGTCCGCGCCCACCTCGACGCCGGCAACCCGGTGCGCACGATGGGCCTGACCCGCGAGGAGCTGGCCCCGGTCCGTGACATGTTCCTGCTCACTGCCAAGCCCATCCTGGTTGTGGCCAACGTCGACGAGAACGACCCCGCGGGAGCCGGGGCGCTGTCGCGCGTCAGCGAGCGCGCCGAGCGCAGCGGCGGCGAGGCGGTGGCGGTGTCGGCGCGCATCGAGGCCGAGCTCTCCGAGCTGGAGCCGGACGACCAGCGCGAGTTCCTGTCCTCGCTCGGTCTCAGCGAGCCGGGGCTCAACCGCCTGGCCCGCTCCGCCTATCACCTGCTCGACCTCATCACCTTCTTCACCGCCGGTGAGAAGGAGGTGCGCGCCTGGACGGTCCGCCGCGGCGAGACCGCCATCGACGCCGCCGGCGAGATCCACACCGACTTCGCCAAGGGGTTCATCCGCGCCGAGGTGGTGGGCGCCGCCGACCTCGTCGCCGGCCGCTCCTACGCCGCCGTCCGCGAGCAGGGTCGCCTCCGCCTGGAGGGGCGCGACTACGTCGTCCAGGACGGCGACGTGATGCACTTCCGCTTCAACGTCTGAGAGCGAAGCGCCCCGTGGGCGCAAACCCCGCGCCGTAGGCGCAAATCGGCCCCGAGGGCGCAAACCCGGCGCCGCAGGCGCAAACCGGCGCCGCAGGCGTAAACCCCACGTCGGAGGCGCAAAGCCCGCGCCGCACGGGTAAGCCCGGTGCCGGAGGCGCAAAAGCCCGCGTCGCAGGGGTAAGCCCCGCGCCGGAGGCGCAAACCGGCGCCGGAGGCGGCAAACCCGCGCCGCAGGCGCAAAACCCGGCGCCGCAGGCGCAAAACCCGCGCGGCAGGCGCAAAACCCCGCGCCGCACGTGGTAAGCCCCGCGCCGCAGGCGCAAACCAGCGCCGCAGGCGAAAAACCGCGCGCCGAAGGCGCAAACCCCCGCGGAGGCGGCAAACCCCCGCGCCGAGGGCGCAAACCCCGCGCCGGCGGCGCAACTCTCGAATCACAGGCAGCAGGGCGCCGGATGGGGACGGCCGTTGGGAGAACGGTCGGCGGCGAGTGGTGCACGGACCCGGCGCCTGCTGCCTGTGGGACCGTGACCGCGGTGGGGTTCGCACCCACATCTTGTGGTCCCGCGGAGAAACTACCACAGCATGTAGCGGGGGTCAACCGGTTGGCGCAGTCCTGATACCCTTCCCGCCGCTCGTCATGGCGAAGAGAAAGAAGCGTCCTCCGGTACGCAAGCAGCAGCGCCCCCCGACCCGTCCCGCGACGGTGCAGCCTGACGTCCTGGAGTCCCCCGAGGAGCCCGTCCTCGACGCCGCGGCCGAGGACGACTTCGCCGCCACCGCGCTGCCCTACGTCGAGAGCGACGGCCCCCTGCCGCTGCCTCCGCCCGACCGCGACGAGGCGGCCGAGGAGCCCGAGGTGCCGCCCACGCAGGAGCTGGTCGCCACCACCCCCACGGTGCGCCCGGGCGAGCGCCGCCGGGTCGGCCGCATCGACCCCACCGCGGGGACGCCGCGCGCCGCCCAGCGCATCAAGAGCGGCCGCCAGCCGAGCACGGCGTCGATGTTCGAGCCGCTGCCGCCGGAGGACGCCGCGATCCCCTTCGATCGCGTGCCCTACGTCCCCGGTGACCTGCGCCGCGTGCTGATCATCGCCGGGCTGATGGTCATCCTGGTGATCGTCGCCGACATCGTCATCAGCAACGTCGTCAAGTAAGCCTCGGCACCGGACGTCCCGGAGCCGGCGGAGACAGCTAGACTGCCCGAGCGGCACGCAGGGCATTTGCCGCGCCTTTCCAAACCCATGCGAGTAATTCTCTACACCGGCAAGGGCGGCGTCGGGAAGACGTCCGTCGCCGCCGCCACCGCGGTCCGCTGCGCACGCCTGGGCTATCGCACCCTGGTGATCTCCACCGACGCGGCGCACAGCCTGGGTGACAGCCTCGACGTCGAGGTCGCCGACAAGCCGGTGGAGATCGCGCCCAACCTCTGGGCGCAGGAGGTCAACGCCCTCCACGAGCTGGAGAGCCACTGGGACCGCATCCACGACTACCTCGCGGCGCTGTTCGCCTCGCAGGGCGTCGACGACATCGTCGCCGAAGAGCTCGCCTCGCCTCCCGGCATGGAGGAGGTGGCCAGCCTGATGTGGATCAAGCACCACAAGAAGAACGACAACTTCGACGTGCTGGTCGTCGACTGCGCGCCCACCGGCGAGACCCTGCAGCTGCTCGCCTTTCCCGACGTGGCCCGCTGGTACCTCAACAAGATCTTCCCCATCGAGCGCCGCGTCATGAAGGTGGCGCGCCCGATGGTGCAGCCCTTCGTCAGCATCCCGCTGCCCTCCGACGACATCTTCGGCAGCATCAAGGACCTGCTCCTCGACCTGGAGAGCATGAAGAAGGTGCTGGGCGATCCCAAGACGTGCACGGTGCGCCTGGTGCTCAACCTGGAGAAGATGGTGGTCAAGGAGGCGCAGCGCGCCTTCACTTACCTCAGCCTCTACGACTACCTCACCGACCTGGTGGTGGTGAACCGTGTCCTGCCGCCCGAGGTGACCGACTCCTACTTCGACAACTGGCGCCAGGCGCAGCAGCGCTACAACGAGGTGGTCGAGAGCGCGTTCTCACCGGTGCCGATCATGCGCACCAAGCTCTTCGACCACGAGGTGGTCGGGCTCGACGCGCTGGAGGAGATGGCCGCCTCGATCTTCGGTGACCGCGACCCCGCCGAGATCTATTACCACGCCGTCCCCCAGCGCATCACCAAGAAGGGCGCCGACTACGAGCTGCTGCTCCACCTGCCCTTCGTCAGCAAGGACGAGGTGGAGCTGACGGTGCGCGAGGACGAGCTCTTCGTCACCGTGGGTCCGTACAAGCGCGAGATCTCGCTGCCCAAGTCGCTGCGTGGCAAGGTGACACGCGGCGCGCGTCTCGAAGAAGGGATGCTGCGCGTCACCTTCGGGAGTGCCAAGAGCTGAGCGACGACCGCTGCACCTTGTGTCCCGGGAAATTCGCCGCCGACGCGGCGCAGCTGGCCGGGGCCGCGTTCAACGAGCTGATCCCACCCGAGGCGCAGATCCACCTGATCAATGCGCAGCGTGAGCTGTTCCTGGCGCTCAAGGTGACCATCGAGCACCATGCGCAGCACGCGCAATCCGAGGAGCGACGCGCGCGGCGCGAGGCGCGGCGGCCGGTGAAGGTGGAGTTGGAGTGAGCAGCAGCGTCGGGCAGTACCTAGCCCTGGTTCTCTACGCACTGCCCGGCCTGATCATCGGGTTCGTGCTGCATGAGCTGGCCCACGCGTTCGTCGCCG
Organism: Candidatus Dormiibacterota bacterium; assembly: GCA_035995545.1. GTDB lineage: Bacteria > Chloroflexota > Dormibacteria > Aeolococcales > Aeolococcaceae > DASRDZ01. The sequence continues at coordinate 525,119 of DASYKI010000010.1, read as the reverse complement.
TGCGGCTCGGCGATCCCACGCCGCGGCGGCTGGGCCGCATCACGCTGAACCCGCGCGAGCACATCGATCCCGTCGGGCTGGGAATGCTGCTCACCGTGGGATTCGGCTGGGCCAAGCCGGTGACCTTCTCGACCGCGTACATCCGCACCGGCCTGCAGCAGGCCATGGTCGCCGCGGCGGGACCGCTGACCAACCTGGTCCTGGCGGGAGTCTTCGCGGGGTTGCTGCACGTCGTGCTCGCGGTCAGCCCCGAGGCACCGTTGCATGTGTTCGACGGCCTCACCCCCGACGGCCGCATCAGTTTCGGCCATGGCGGCGCCGACGCCGTGACCTACTGGTTCCTCAACGAGGCGTTCTTCGTCAACGTCGTGCTGTTCGTCTTCAACAGCATCCCCATCCCCGGTCTCGACGGCTACGCGGTCGCGCGCGGACTCCTGGGGCGGCACATGCCAGGGCTGTTCCACGCCATGGAGGCGAACCGCCAGCTCATCTGGGGCCTCGCCCTGATCGTCCTCTTCATCCTGCCGCAGATGGGCAACGGTGGTGTCAACCCGCTGACCCACATCATCGACAGCACCGACAACTTCCTCTATCGGACGTTCGTCGACTCGGGCGGGACGGCGCTGCCGGCGGGCCTGCCCAACATCACCCTGCTCTTCAACGGTTGATGGCCTCGCCGCGCGAGCTGCCCGCGGTCGACCGCCTCGCCACCCATCCGCTGCTCGCAGAGTGGCGCGGGACGCCGGCGCTGACCGCCGCGGTGCGTGCGGTGCTCGACGAGGAGCGCGCGGCGCGCATCGCCGGCGACGGTGTGCACGGCGACGACGGGGCGCTCGCGGCCGCCGCCGCCGCATGGCTGCAGCAGCGCCTGCACCCCGGCCCGCGCCGGGTCATCAACGCCACCGGCATCGTGGTGCACACCAACCTCGGGCGCGCACCGCTGTCGCGCGCGGCGCAGCAGGCCGTCGCCGACGTCGCCGCGGGCTACAGCGACCTGGAGTTCGACCTGGCCGGCGGCACGCGCGGCTCACGCCACGACCACGTGCGCACACTGCTGGCCACGCTCTGCGGCGCCGAGGACGCGCTGGTCACCACCAACAACGCCGCCGCGGTGCTGCTGACGCTCTCGGCACTGTGCCGGGGTGGCGAGGTGCTGGTGTCGCGCGGCGAGGCGGTCGAGATCGGCGGTGGCTTTCGGATTCCCGAGGTGATGCGGCTGAGCGGCGCGCGCATGGTCGACGTCGGCACCACCAACCGCACGCGCGCCGCCGACTACGCCGACGCCATCACCCCGCGGACGCGCGCCATCGTGCGCGTGCACCCGTCCAACTTCGCCGTCGTCGGCTTCACCGCACGGCCCACCACCGCGGAGGTGAGCGCCATCGCCCGAGGCAACGGGCTGCTGCTCATCGAGGACGCGGGCAGCGGTGCGTTCGACGACCCGGCGCGCATCGACGCCGGGCTCGCCGGCGAGCCGGTGCTGCCGCAGTGCATCCGCGACGGCGCCGACGTGGTCACCGCCAGCGGCGACAAGCTCTGCGGCGGACCGCAGGCGGGGCTGATCGCCGGCCGCGAATCGCTGATCGCCACGCTGCGCCGCCATCCGCTGATGCGCGCGGTGCGGCCCGACAAGATGGCGCTGGCCGCCCTCGGCGCGACCCTGGCGGCACATCTCCGCGGCGACGCCGGCGACACCGTGCCGGTGCAGTGGATGCTGCGCCGCACCGCGCCCGACCTGGCCGACACAGCGCAGCAGTGGTGCACCGCGCTGCGCGACGGCGGCATCCCCGCCGACACGCGCGAGGCGCAGAGCGCGTCCGGCGGCGGCTCGCTCCCCGGCCTCACCCTGCCGACGACGTGCGTCACCCTGCCGGGTCCGACGGGACGCCTGATGGCCGCACTCCGCGGCACGGCGCCCGCGGTGGTCGCACGCGCCGAGAGCGGCCGCGTCTGGCTGGACCCGCGCACCGTGCTGCCCGGCGACGTGGACGACCTGCTGCGCTGCGTGCACAGCGCGTGGCGAACGGTGCACCCCTGAAGCGCCTGCAACGCCTGAGGCGCCACAACCGCAGAGGTCCGGCAGCGCGGCACGACCGCCCCACCGTCAGCGTCGACGGCGTCACCTGGCCGGTCTCCGGCGCCCAGCTCGCCCTGGTCCGCGACGGGCGCGTGCTCATCCAGCTGCGTCCCTGGCCGCCCGGCTGGGAGCTCCCCGGCGGACACTGCGGCGAGGGCGAGGACCCCGTGAACGCCGCCGCGCGCGAGGCCGAGGAGGAGACGGGCTTCACCGTGCGCGTCACCGCGCTGGCCGGCGTCTACACGTGGAACGGTCTGCGCCGCACCAGCGACGCCGTCTACGTCGGCGAGATCACCGGCGGCGCCTGGCGACGCAGCGTCGAGGCGCTGCGCATCCGCTTCGCCGCGCCCGACGAGCTGCCGCACACCATCTTCCCGTGGATTCCGCAGCGCGTCGCCGACGCCATCGCCGCAACGCAGGGTGCAGCCCCGGTGCACCGCGTGCAGCCGGTGGCCATCCGCCACGTGCTGTTCTTCGGCGGGCGCTGGGTCGCCGTCGTCGTCGACATGCTGCGGCGGCGCGACCGCGCGAGGCCATGAACCAGGCTCGCGAATGCCCGCCCGTCGCGTGTACCGTCGCCTGACGTGCAGCACGTCGTCGGCACCGCAGGCCACGTCGACCACGGCAAGTCCACCCTGGTGCTCGCCCTCACCGGCACCGACCCCGACCGCCTCGCCGAGGAGAAGAGGCGGGGGATGACCATCGAGCTGGGCTTCGCGGCGTGGACCCTGCCCGGCGGAGAGCGCGCCGGGGTGATCGACGTCCCGGGACACCGCCGCTTCATCCGCACCATGCTGGCCGGCGCGCACGGCATCGACCTGGTGCTGCTGGTGGTCGCCGCCGACGAGGGCGTCATGCCGCAGACGCGCGAGCACCTGGCCATCTGCGGACTGCTCGGTGCCCGGCGAGCGGTGGTGGCGCTGACCAAGTCCGACCTGGTCGACGCCGACATGCTGGAGCTGGCCCGCGCCGAGGTCGAGGAGGTGATCCGGGAATCGCCGCTGCGGGGCGCGCCGGTGATCGCCTGCTCGGCAGTGACCCGCGAGGGGCTCGACGAGCTGAGCCGCACCGTGGAGCGCGAGCTCGCCGGCGTTCCGCAGCGCCCCGACCGCGGCCGCCCGCGACTCTTCGTCGACCGCGCCTTCTCGCTGCCGGGGTTCGGCCCGGTGGTGACCGGAACCCTGGAGGGCGGACGGCTCCACACCGGCGACGACGTCCTCGTCCTCCCGGCCGGGCTGCGCGCGCGAGTGCGTGGGCTGCAGCACCACGGCGACGACGTGCAGCGCGCCGAGCCGGGACGGCGCACCGCGGTCAACCTCGGCGGCGTCGACATCGCTGAGCTCGACCACGGCATGGCGCTGGTCCTCCCCGCCACCCTGGCCGCGACGACGCGCCTCGACGTCCGCCTGCGCGTCCTCGACGACGCCCCCGCTCCGGTCAGGCATCGCGGCCCAGTGATGGTCTACCTGGGCACCCAGGAGGTGCCCGCCTCCGCGTGGCTGCTGGAGGGCAGCGAGCTGGAGCCGGGTGGCGAGGGCTTCGTCCAGCTCCACCTCGACGCGCCGGTGGTGGCGTCGCCGGGCGACCACGTCGTCGTCCGCCGCGCCTCGCCCCCGGCGACCCTGGGCGGCGGGGTGGTGCTCGACGTCGCGCCGAAGCGACACCGGCGGCGCGACCCCGCGGTGGCGGCGGCCCTGGCGCGGCGCGCCGGGGGCGAGGTGCCGGCCCTGGTCCAGGAGGAGCTGCGCAAGGCACGCCTCGGCGTCGACCTGGCCACCCTGGTGCGCCTCGCGGGGGCGGGACGCGGCGAGATCGAGGCGGCGGTGGCAGCGCTCGGCGACGCCGTCCTTCCCTTCGGCGAGCGGCGCTGGATCGCCCGCGAGCGCTGGGACGACCTGCGCCAGCGTGCCCTGCGCATCCTGGCTGCCTACCACGACGCCGAGCCGCTACGGGCGGGGATGCCCCGCGAGGAGTGGCGCTCGCGCCTGCGCCTCAACGCCACGGCCGGTGCCGACGCCGTCCGGCTGCTCCGCAAGGACGGCGCGGTCGAGGAGAACGAGGGCACCCTGCGTCTTCCCGGCCGCGGCCGCGCCGTGTCGGGCACGGCGCGGGCCTCCGCCGACCGCATCGTCGCCCTGCTCGACGCCCAGCCCCTCGACCCGCCCGGCATGCCCGAGCTGCGCGCCGCCGGGCTCGACGCCGCGCTGCTGCGCCTGCTCGTCGACGAGCATCGCGTCGTCCGGCTCAGCGCCGACGTGGCGCTGTCGTCCGCTGCCTACGCGGGCGCTGTCGAAGCGGTGGCGGAGTACCTCACCGAGCACGACGGGGCCACCGTGGCCGCCCTGCGCGACCACCTCGGCGCCACCCGTCGCATCGTCGTGCCGCTGCTGGAGCATCTCGACGCGGCACGGGTGACGTACCGCGACGGCGACCTGCGCCGCCTCCGTGCCCGCCGGCCGGGAGCCGAGGCGGGATGATCACTGCGCTCGTCTTCCTGGGAAGCCTGGTGCTCATCATCGCCGGCGCCGAAGCGTTCACCAACGCCATCGAGTGGGCGGGCAGCCGCATGCATCTCGCCCACGGCGCCACCGGGTCGCTGCTCGCCGCCATCGGCGCCGCCCTGCCGGAGACCACGGTGCCGGTCGTCGCCCTGATCAGCGGCCAGCCCACCGCGGAGGCGGTGGCCACCGGCGCCGTGGTCGGTGCCCCGTTTCTGCTCCTCACCATGGCGCTGGCCGCGACCGGCCTGGCGGTGATGAGCCGCCGCGGCGACCCCCACCTGGTGGTCGAGGCCAGGCAGGTGCGCCGCGACCTGGGCACCTTCGTCGCCGCCTTCTGGATCCTCCCGCTCGGGCTGGTGCTGCCGCACTGGGCCCGGGTCGTCGGCGCGGTCGCCCTGCTGCTCATCTACGCCAACTACGTGCGCGCGACGCTCCGCGGCGGCGAGCCATCCGAGGAGATGCCCGAGCCGCTGCACCTCCTGCGCTGGAGCGAGGACCCCGCCGGACGGCCGGGCCTCGGCGTCATCCTGCTGCAGGTGGTCGGCTCGCTGGCCATGCTGGTGGGCGGCGCCGAGCTCTTCGTCCACGGCCTCAACGACCTGGCGGCGGCGATCCAGCTGCCCACCCTGCTGCTCTCGCTGGTGCTGGTGCCGCTGGCCACCGAGCTGCCGGAGACGCTCAACAGCGTGGTCTGGATCCGCGCCCGCAGCGACGGGCTCGCGCTGGGCAACATCGCCGGCGGGGTGACCTTCCAGGCCTGCCTGCTCGGCGCGCTGGGGCTGGCCTTCACCTCCTGGTCGCCGGGACGGCTGGGGACGATCAACCTGGTGATGACCCTGGCCATCGGGGTGTACACGCTGATCCTGCTGCGGCACGGGCGCTGCCGCGGCTGGGTCCTGCTCGTCAACGCCGTGCCCTGGCTGGCCTACGTCGTGCTCGTGCTGGTGGCGGGCAACCGGCTGCAGGGCTGAGCCGCCCGCGGGGCAGACCGGGGCGAGCGTCGCGACGGGCGCATCGGGCAAACTTTCGCGGGCCTCGCAGCACCTGCACCACTGCACGAACAGGGCCCGTGAACGGGAGTTGCACATGAACCTGGATGGAAAGGTCGCGGTCGTCACCGGCAGCGGGCGCGGCATCGGGCGTGCCTACGCCGAGGCGCTCGCCGGGGCGGGGGCGGCCGTGGTGGTCAACGACGTCGACGCCGACGTCGCCGCCGCAACGGTCGACGACATCAACAAGGCCGGCGGCCGCGCCGTCGCCGAGGTCGTGCCGGTGGGCAGCAGCGAGGCCGCCGACCGCCTGGTCAACCGCGCCGTGGAGGCCTTCGGCCGCCTCGACGTGATGTGCACCAACGCCGGCATCCTGCGCGACAAGACGCTCTGGAAGATGACCGACGACGACTTCGACGTCGTCATCGAGACCCACCTGCGCGGCACCTTCACCTGCGCACGCGCCGCGGCCATCCGCATGCGCGAGCAGGGTGGCGGCGGCGCCATCGTCGTGGTGTCCTCGATCGCCGGACAGCGCGGCAATTTCGGCCAGACCAACTACGCCGCGGCCAAGGCCGGCATCGCCGCCTACGCCCGCACCTGGGCGATGGAGCTGGCCAAGTTCGAGATCCGGGTCAACGCCATCGTGCCCAACGCCATCACCCGGATGATCGCCTCCATCCCCGGCATGGGCCCGCTCGTCGAGCAGGCCGAGCGCGGCGAGCCGCTGCCCGACCTGATCCGCAAGGGCATGGGCATGGGCCTGCCGGAGGACGTGGCTCCGCTGCTGGTGTTCCTCGCCTCCGACGAGGCCAAGGACGTCACCGGGCAGTGCATCGGGCTGGGCGGCGACAAGCTGTCGCTGTGGTCGCACCCGCAGGAGATCCGCATGGCCTACCGCGACGGCGGCTGGACCGCGGATGCCATCGCAGAAGTCTGGAAGACCTCGGTGGGCCAGCAGCCGGAGAGCTACGGGATCCCCTTCCTGGGCGGCAACTAGCCCCGCGCGCTCAGCTCCCCGGCGCCGTCGCGGCGGCGGCGGTGCTGCCCTGCTGCACCAGCTGCGGCGGCGTCGGGGTGAGCTTGACGTCGGTGGACGTGGTCACCAGCGACACAAGGGTGAGCGCCAGCGCGGCGACCAGGAGCAGCTCGCCGGGGCTGACCGGGATCGGCCAGCGCCGGAGCGGCAGGCGCCCGCGGGCGTGCAGCACCGTGGCTGCGCCGACCAGGATCGCCAGCGCTGCACCGACGCCGACCACGGCGATGAGCGCGGCGCCCGATCCGTTGCCGCCCGCCACGAAGCGGGCGACCAGGTACACCTCCAGGAAGGCGAACCCGAGGAAGGCGCCGATGGCGGCCGGCACGTGGCGGTGGCGCTGGGCGAGCAGGAGCAGCCCGGCGCTCGCCGTCGCTCCGCCGGCCAGGGAGATGGCATCGCCGCGGTCCATGAGCGGCAGCGCGGGGATGGCGATGGCCAGAGCAGCACCGGCGAGCGCCCAGCCAAGGCCGGTGGGATGCGGGCGGAGGATGCGCAGCCGCAGCACCGCCACGGCGGCGGCGATTCCCGCACCCTGGGCGGCGACGAACACCTCGACCGGCCTGGGCTGGTCGACCGTGATCCACACCGCGGCGCCCGCGGCGGTGGCCAGCCCGACGACGGCGAGCATCCCGGCAACGGCTGACGGCACCACGATGGCGGCGAACCACCCGAGCACCGTCACCACGCCGGCCACCATCACCAGCTTGACCACCGCGTCATGCGGGGTCGGGCTGCCGGGGTCGTAGGCAAAGCTCATCGCCGCGGCGGCGAAGGCGATCCCCACCACGGCCAGCGTGCCGCGCACGTCCTCGGTGCCCGCGACCAGGCGCAGCACCACAGCGCCGACGAGCAGCACCAGCGCGACTCCGCCGCAGATCCCCGCTCGCAGGGCAAAGCTCCAGTCGGTCGCCGCCTGCTGCAGGGCAAAGATGCCGCCGCCGGCGAGCGACCCCGCCGCCAGTGTGAGCAGCGTGTGCGCCGCCATGCGCTCGCCGAAGGCTCTCTCAGCGACCGCCACGTGGTGGTGCGGCGGCACCGGCGGAAGCACGGGCGCGCCGGGCGGCTGCGTCGTCCAGGCCGCTTCACCAGGGTCCATCGGCAACGGTGCGTCGTCAGCGGGCAACGGGTCGACCGGAGGAGCCGGTGTCTCGAGGCTGCGGGACCAGGGCGGAACGGACGCCTCAGCAGGCGACGGGGTGGCCAGGGTCGAGGGCTCGGTAGCGGGGGGTTCGTCCGCTGCGGAAGCCTCCCCTTCGCTGGCGGCGCCCTCAGCCTGCTCCGCCCCCTCGGCCTCCTCCGAAGGCCGCGGCAATCCCGACAGCCTCGACAGCGGCGACGGCTTGATCGCAGGCGGCAACGGCACCGCCGCCACCCCCTCCCCCTCGCCGCCGTCCGGCGGCGGATCCCCCTCGGGCTTCCGCGAGCTATCGCCAGGATCCATGCTCGTACCACCCCGATCGGACTCGGTTCCCCGCACACGCGTTCGCGCGGAGTCTACGCCCGCGGACCCTTCCGCAGAACCCCACACGTCCGCGGGCGGCTCAGAGGAGCTCCACGGCGGCTCGGCCTCGGGCTCGACAGGCCGCCGGTGCCACGCCGGCAGCGGCCCTTCCTCGGTGCGATCGCGCTCATTCACGCGTGCGAACAAACCTCCCTTGAAGCCCATTCCCGGCCCGCCAACGCGCCGCACACGCGTTCGAGGCGCAGTCTACAGCCGGTGCCCGCCGCCCGGCTGCAACAATGAGTTCACCCCATGCTGATCGGAGGCCACGTGTCCACCCGCGGCGGCATCGACAAGTCCGTCGACAACGCCATTGCCATCGGCGCCGAGGTCATCCAGACCCATCCCACGCCACCGCAGACGTGGCGCCGCCTCACCGTCGACGACGTCATCGTCGACAGTTACCGCAGCAAGGCGTACGACGCCGGGCTGCGCGGCCACTTCTTCCACGCCGTGTACCTGGTCAACCTGGCCTCGACCAGCGAGGCGCTGCTCAAGCAGTCGGTCGGCTCGCTGGTGTTCTACATGGAGCTGGCCGATCGCATCGGCGCCGACGGTGTCGTCTTCCATCCCGGCTCGCACAAGGGCGCGGGCTTCGAGCCGATGCTGCCGACCATCGCCGGTGCCATGCGGCAGGTGCTCGACAGCACCGATTCGCGGGCCAAGCTGGTGGTGGAGAACAGCGCGGGACAGGGCGGCTGCGTCGGCTGCAGCTTCGACGAGGTGGCGCGCATCGTCGACGCGGTGGGGTCGGACCGCGTCGCCGTCTGCCTGGACACGGCGCACGCCTTCGCCAACGGCTACGAGCTGCGCACCGCCGAGGGCGTCGACGCCACCCTGCGCGCATTCGACGGCACCGTCGGCCTCGACCGCCTCATCGCGGTGCACGCCAACGACTCGCGCGCCGAGTTCGAGAGCAACGTCGACCGCCACGCCAACATCGGCGACGGGTTCATCGGCAGTGAGGGCTTCCGCGCGCTGCTGAACGACAGGCGCATGCGCGACCTGCCGTTCATCCTCGAGGTGCCCGGTGAGGAGAAGCATGGGCCGGACCTGGTCAACGTCAACCGCCTGCGCGAGCTGGCCGGTCTGGCACCGGTGACGCCGCCCGAGGGCGCGGTGGTCGGACGCCGCTAGGCGCCTAACCGACCCGGTCGCCGGGCTGCACGTCGCCGTCGGGGCGCAGCAGTCCCACCACGTCGCTGCCCTGCACGTAGGCGCCGAGCACCAGCACCTCGCTGCGCACCGGCCCCACCTGCCGCGGCGGGAAGTTGACCACCGCCACCACCAGGGTGCCCTCGACGTCGGCGGGCTGATACAGGTCGACGATGCGCGCCGACGAGCGCAGCTCGCCCAGCTCGGGACCGAAGTCGATGAGCAGCTTGTACGCCGGCCTGCGCGCCTCGGGAAACGGGTCGCAGGCCAGCACGCGGCCGACGCGAATGTCGACCGCCAGGAACTGCGAGGGCTCGACCTGCGGCAGCCGCTCGCCCCCCTCGCTCACGCGGACCAGCCGCCGACCCGCAGGTACTCGTCGGCGATCAGCGCGTGCCCGTCGCCGGTCGGGTGGATGTCGCCGGTGCGCACCCAGGTCAGCTCCAGGCAGCGGTCGCGGAACAGCGAGGACACGTCGACGACGCGCACTCCCATGTTCTGCGCCACGCGGCGGATCGCCGCGTTGTACCCGGTGCGTGATGCTCGCTGCGGCGCCATCACGTCGGCGCTGTCGACGGGCAATCCCTCGAACGGGTTGTAGATCGTCTGCACCGCGACGCACTCGGCGATGCGCTGCCCGCCCGTCCGCAGGGCCGCGTCGAGCCGCCGCAGGATCTGCTCCAGCTGGCTCTCCATGCGCAGCAGGGCCTCCTCCTCGCCGACCAGCCCGGCCTCCATGGCGTCGTTGCCGCCGATGCTCAGCGCCACCGGCCCGATGCGCAGGCCGCGCTGCACAGCGTCGGCGATGCCCTGCTCGGCGCGCTCCATCTGTCCCCCGGAGCGGAGCATCGAGGTGGTGCTCTCGCTGGGAATGGCCAGGTGCTGGAACTCCAGGTCGGGACGCAGCCGGCGCAACTGTGCCGCGAGCAGCCACAGGCAGCCCTCGGTGACATGGGCGGCGCCGATGCCGGCGGCGATGCTGTCGCCGAGTCCGAACATGACGTCGCCGAGGTGGAGCGGTTCGAAGGCGTGGTCGCCGAGGCAGCGACTCGCCATGTTCTCGGCCACGGCGGGCGCAAGTATATCGGCGACGCTCCCTATACTCGGCCGTGCCCCCCCACCGGGAGCGCTCCGATCACGGAGGACGCGTCATCGCCCCACCCCGTCCCGCCATCCGCCTCGCCGTGGCCGCCGCACTGGTGGGCACGCTGGCAGGATGCGGCAACAGCAGCCGGCAGTACGAGACCGACCCGCGCGCCGTGCTCCGCGAGGCCAAGCAGGTCATCGACAACTCGCCCGGTCTGCACTTCCACCTCACCAGCAGCGGCGCCAGCGGCGGCACCGGCACCCTGATCACCGCCGCCGACGGCGACGCCCACCGCCCCGACGGCTTCCGCGGCACCCTGACAATCCTGCAGAGCGGCTTCAACGTCACCGTGCGGATCGTCTCGGCGCAGGGCTTCTTCTTCGTGCAGCTTCCCTTCACCTCGAAGTACGAGCCCACCGACCCCTCCAAGTACGGCTTCGGCAACCCCGCCACCCTGCTCGACCCCAACATCGGGCTGAGCACCCTGCTGGTGCAGGCCACCTCGGCGAGCATGGGCAGCCGCGACCGCCTGGGCAGCGAGGAGCTCTACGAGATCGGCGTCACCCTGCCCGGCGACCGCGTCGCCGCGCTGCTCACCAGCGCCGACAAGACGCAACCGGTGCAGGGCACCATCGGCGTCAACGTCGACACCCACCAGATCCGGCGCGTCGTCCTCACCGGCCCCTTCTTCGACCCCAAGAACAAGAGCACCTACACCCTGGTTCTCGACAAATATGGCGAGAACGTCACGATCACCCCGCCCGCCTGAGGTGACCGCAGCGCCCGCCGCCTCGGCGCGGGGACGCCTGGTGTTCGCATCCGCCGCCGTGCTGCTGGCGGCGGCGGACACCTACGTGGTGGTGCTGGCCCTGCCGTCGGTGATGAACGACGTCGGCGTCGGGTTGGACCGCCTGCAGGAGGCGACGCCGATCATCAGCGGCTTCCTGCTCGGCTACGTCGCCATGCTGCCGCTGCTCGGCAGGTTGTCCGACCTCTACGGGCGCCGTCCCGTGTTTCTGGCATGCCTGGCAGCATTCGCCGTTGGCTCGGTGCTGACCGCGTCGGCGCAGGGCCTGCCCATGGTGGTTGCGGGCCGCACCATCCAGGGCCTGGGCGGCGGCGGGCTGGTGCCCGTGACCCTCGCGCTGGTGGCCGACATGTGGCCGCCGGGCCGGCGGGGTCTGCCGCTGGGTGTTGTCGGCGCGGTGCAGGAGGTGGGTTCCGTGCTGGGTCCGCTGTACGGCGCGGTGATCGTCGAGCACAGCACCTGGCGAACCATCTTCTGGATCAACCTGCCGCTGTCGTTCGTGCTGGCGCTGGGGTTTGCCGGAACGCGCAAGTCCGTTTCGCTGCGGCGCCGGCGACACGACATCGCCGGGGGTGTCCTCCTCCTCGCCGCGGCGGGGACGGGCGCGCTCGCACTCGTCCAGCCCTCGGCGCTCGCGTCCGACATCACCTGGGGCCAGCTGTTCACGCCACTGATCGGCGGCACCGCGCTCACCATGCCGATGGCGTTCATCTTCGCCGCCCTGCTGCTGGTCGCCCTCGCCCTCCTGCAGGCACCACGCCACATCTCCAACCTGCTGCACAGCGCCGACTGGCCCGGCGCCCTGCTGCTGTCCGGAGCCCTCGCCTGCATCATCGTCACCTTCGCCTCCTCCGACGCATCGCAGCAGGTGCTGTCCCCATCCGCCGCGATCGTCCTGCCCGCCGGCGCACTGCTGGCAATCCTCTTCGTCCTGCGCGAGACGCGCACGAGCAATCCCCTCGTCCCCCTTGGCGCACTGGCCCATCGCGCCGCCTACGGATCGCTCCTGGTCAACCTCGCCGTCGGCGCCGCACTGATGGCAGCCCTCGTCGACGTCCCCATCTTCGCCCGCGCCACAGCGTTCCCCAACTCACAGCTCGACGCCGCGCTGATCCTGGTGCGCTTCCTCGCCGCCGTCCCCGTCGGTGCGCTGCTGGGAGGCCTGCTCACCGAGCGCCTCTCCCACCGCATCACCGCGGCAGCCGGGATGGCCCTCACCACCGCCATGTTCGCCGTGATGAGCACGTGGCCCGCAACCGCGCTCTCCGACGGCCTCTGGCACATCCCCATCACCCGCAGCGACGCCGCCCTGGTGGGGTGCGGCCTCGGCTTCGGCCTGGCCATCGCGCCGGTCAACGCCGCCATGCTCGGCGCCGTTCGCGCAACCCTGCACGGCCTCGCCTCCGCACTGGTCGTGGTCGCCCGCATGATCGGCATGCTCGTCGGCCTGTCGGTGCTCACCGCGGTCGGCCTGCGCGCCTTCTACGCCACGCAGGCAACGATCCCCTCTCCGCTCCGGCTCTGCCCGCAAACACCGGCCGCGTGTCCCGCCTACGATGCCCTGGTGAAGCACGCCATCATCGACGAATTGCACACCGTCTTCATCGGTGCCGCACTCTGCGCCGCCGCGGCGTCGCTTCTCTCCCTCATCCTGCTCGGGCGCCACGCCAGTGGCTGACCTCGTCACCACGGTGCACACCGCGCCACACATCGCCGACGTCCTGCTCGCCATTCGCGACGCCGCACGCGCGCAGGACATCGAGGCGTACGTCGTCGGCGGCTTCGTTCGCGACCGCCTGCTCGGCAACGAGGGCAAGGACATCGACCTCCTCGTCGTCGACGCCGACGCCGTGCCCCTGCTCGCCGCACTGGCGGACACCTTCGACTGGTCGCGTCCCCAGGTCTTCGAACGCTTCGGCACGGCACAGGTCCGCGGCGACGGCTTCATCGTCGAGGCGGTGCGCGCCCGCGCCGAGCGCTACGACCCGGAGTCGCGCAAGCCGTCGGTGACTCCCGGCACCCTCGACGAGGACATCTGGCGCCGCGACTTCACCGTCAACGCGCTGGCGCAGACGCTCGACGGCGAGATCCTCGACCGCACCGGCCGCGGGATCTCCGACCTGTACGAGGGAATCCTGCGCACTCCACTCGACGCGCGCGACACCTTCAGCGAAGACCCCCTGCGGATGTACCGTGCCGCGCGCTTCGTCGCCCAGCTCGGCTTCCGTCTCGCCGGCGGCGTCCTCGACGCCATGCGCGCGGTGGCGCCACGCGCGGAGATCCTCAGCGTCGAGCGCGTCGCAGAGGAGCTGCGCCGGATGCTCGTCTCGCCGCATCCGCGCGCCGGCATCGACGTCCTGCGCGACAGCGGGTTGCTGCAGGTGCATCTGCCCGAGCTGCTCAGCATGATCGGCGTCGAGCAGAGCGGCTACCACGTCTACGACGTCTACGACCACACCATGGTCGCGGTCGAACACGCGCCGCCCGACCTGCTCACGCGCGTCGCCACGCTGCTGCACGACGTCGGAAAGCCGCGCACACATGCCATCGCCGACGACGGCCGCCACACCTTCCACGACCACCCCGACGTGGGCGCCCGCATGTCGCGCACCATCCTGGAACGCCTGCGCTTCGCCAACGACGAAATCGATGCCGTCGAGCTGCTCGTCCGCCACCACCTGCGCCCCATCCAGTACGACGCCACCACCTTCGGCGACAGCGCCGTGCGCCGCATCATGCGCGACACCGGCGAGCAGCGCCACCGCCTGCTCGACGTCGCCCGCGCCGACACCCGCGCCTCGGCCTTCCCCGACCTCGCCGGCATCGACGGTCTCGGCGAGCGCATGCGCCACCTCGAGGAGGAGAGCGGCGCCGGGGCCGTGCAGTACACCTCCCCTCTCGACGGCGAGGAGATCATGGCCATGGCCGGCGGCCGCCCCCCCGGCCGCTGGGTGGGCGCCGTCAAGAAGGCCCTGTCCGACGCCGTGGTCGAGGGCGACGTCCCCCCCGGCGACGCCGAGGCCGCCCGCCGCTGGCTGGCTGAGCGGCCCGAACTCCTGCGGACCGACTGATCGCACAATCCACAGCGCGAGCGGCCAGCGCGACTGCTTCGAGGCGCAGCGGATCCCCCGACACGGAGGGCGGCCTTCGGCGCGCCGCACCTGGCAGCCGGGTAGAATCCGTCCCCTCGTGCTCAAGCGCCTCTCCTTCCTCAAGCGTCTCGTCCGTGACCTGCCCAAGCAGATCAAGCTGACCTACAGCCTGCTCTTCGACGACCGCGTCCCCGCGGTCAACAAGGCGGCGGTGATGGCGGCGCTGGTGCTCATCGTCACCCCCTTAGTCAACCTGCCCGAATGGGTTCCGGTGGTCGGCGAGATGGACGTCCTGGCGCTGCTGCTGGTGGCCACACGGCTGTTCATCGCCACCGCGCCGCGCGAGGTGGTCGCCGAGCACGAGCAGCTCATCAAGGAGCGGCGCAGCCGTTTCGACGAGGATGTGGCGCGCGGGCAGAAGCTGGCGGTGGCGCTGTCCAAGCGCTTCCCCGGTGCCAAGCACGAGCAGCAAGAGATGGAGTTCGTCGGTGTGGCCAACGGTCGCCCGTCGCCAGTTGGCCAGGATAGGAGCGTTGTCGCGTGAAGGTTCTGTTCTTGAAGGAGGTTACGGGGACGGCGAAGGCCGGTGACGTCAAGGAGGTGTCCCCGGGCTACGCGCGCAACTTCCTCTTCCCCCAGAAGCTGGCCATCGTCGCCGACGACCGGGTGGTCGACCAGATCCGCCAGCGCGAGGAGGCGGGCCGCCGCCGCGCCGAGAAGGCGCTCACCGAAGCCCGCGAGATCGAGAAGCGCCTGCAGCGCATCACCGTCACCATGTATGCCAAGGCCGGCGAGGGCGGTCGCCTCTTCGGCTCGGTGACCAATGCCGACATCGCCCAGCAGCTCAAGCGCGAATCGGGCATCGACCTCGACAAGCGCAAGATCGAGGTGGAGCCCTCGATCAAGTCGCTCGGCCCCCACGAGGTCACCGTGCAGCTCCATTCCGACGTCACGGCAACACTGCGGGTAGTGGTCGCCGCGCAGTGATCCCGCAGGTCGGCGGACCGCAGGTCGCCCCTGCCCTGGGGCGAGTGGTACCGCACGACCTGGAAGCCGAGCAGTCGGTGCTCGGCGCCCTGATGCTCGACCACAACGCCGTGGCCACCGTTCGCGATGTGCTCCAGCCCCACGACTTCTACGCCGAGAAGCACCGCCACATCTTCAGCGCCGCGCTCGACCTCAGCGACCGCGGCGAGCCCATCGACCCCATCACGCTGCGCGCGCAGCTGGAGCGCGCCGGCAACCTCTCGCGCAGCGGCGGCGTCGAGTACATCGCCGAGTTGAGCATCGTCACGCCGACGGCGGCGTCGGTGCGCCACTACGCGGACATCGTCGTCGAGCACGCGATTCGGCGGCGCCTGATCGAAGCGGGCGGCGACGTCGCATCGCTGGGATTCGACGACACGCTGCCGGTGCAGGAGGCGATGGACCGCGCCGAGCAGCGCGTCTTCAACATCAGCGAACAGCGCCGCACCACCGAGGCGACGCACATCGCGCCGGTGTTGAAGGAGACCTGGTCGCAGCTGGAAACCCTGCTGGGCGGCCAGAAATTCATCACCGGCGTGCCCACCAACTTCTCCGAGCTGGACAACGTCACCCAGGGACTGCAGTCGGGCGAGCTGATCATCCTCGCCGCCCGCCCGTCGGTGGGCAAGACGTCCTTCGCCCTCAACCTGGCGCGCAACGCCGCAGTCCTCGGCAAGAAGCCGGTCGCCATCTTCTCGCTGGAGATGTCGAAGGAATCGCTGGTACAGCGCCTGCTGTGCAGTGAGGCGCACGTCGACTCGTTCCTGCTCAAGACCGGCCAGGCCGACGCCGCCGCGTTCTCGCGTATCGCGCAGGCGATGGACCGCCTCACCCAGGCGGAGCTGTGGATCGACGACACCCCCGCGCTGTCGATCAGCGCCCTGCGCTCGCGCGCCCGCCGCATGCGCGCCCAGCACGGCATCGCCCTGGTCATCGTCGACTACCTGCAGCTCATGCACGGCGGCCGCCAGGAGTCGCGCGTGCAGGAGGTGTCCGACATCTCCAGCGGCCTCAAGTCGATCGCCAAGGAGCTGCAGATCCCCGTCGTCGCCCTCTCCCAGCTCTCCCGCGAATCCGAACGCCGCACCGACCGCCGACCCCAGCTCTCCGACCTCCGTGACTCGGGGAGCATCGAGCAGGACGCGGACATCGTGCTGTTCCTGTACCGGGAGGGCATGCACAACCAGGAGATCGACAAGTCGCAGACGCTGCTGATCGTCTCCAAGAACCGCAACGGCCCGGTGCGCGACATCGACCTGGTCTTCGTCGCCGACCAGACGACGTTCAAGGAGCCGTATCGAGGGCGGCCCGAGTAGCGGGCCCGGGGCGGCAGCCGCAAACGGCGCGACCGCCCCGCCGGTTGTCCGTGCCCGCGCTGTCACGAAAGGCTGCCGGAGGAGTGGATACACTGCGCGACGGGATGGCTGGTCACCTCGCCGATCTCCTCACCACCCAGGGCGACCGGATCTCCGCGCTCTGGGTCGCCGACGCCGACGGACCCTCCCCCGCCGGCGCACCGCGGCTTCTTGCCGGGGCCGTCTGCGCCCTCGTGGGGGGCGGCGAGGACACGCTGCTGCACGCCGCGGGCCTCACCACCGAGACGCCCGACGACGAGGTCACCCCGCGCCTGGACAGCCTGCTGCGCCACGTCGACGCGCTGGGCAGAGCGGCCGGCCACCTCGCCGCCGAGGCCCCTGCCGACGAGCGCGAGGCGCTGCACCGCGAAGCGGTGGCGCTGCAGCGCAGCGTCGCGGTGGAGGCGGCGCGCCTGCTCTCGGCCCGCGCCAGCGAGCTGCGCGCCGGCATGGCGGCCAAGAACGCCGCTTTGGGCATCACCGTCCACGAGCTGCGCCGCCCGCTGACCATCCTCACCAGCTACGCCGAGCTGCTCACCGACGGGACCCTGGGCGAGCTGCCCAGCGCCGCGCTCACCGGCGTGCAGGGCATGAGCACCGCCAGTGACGTGCTGATGCGCCTGATCGAGGCGCTCGCCGAGGTGGCTCGCCTCGAGGATCCCGACGACCGCCTGGCCGTCGACGCCTTCACCGTGGGACATCTGCTCGAGGAGGCCGTCGACGAGGTCATCGGCGAGGCGCACCTGCGCGGCATCGGCGTCGAGATCGCCGCCGACGCGGAGCTGCCGATGCACGGCGACCGCCGCCGCCTGGTGCTGGCCATCACCAACCTGCTCAGCAACGCCGTCAAGCACGCGCCCACCAACAGCGTCATCACCGTGCGCGGCGTGCCCGACGGAGGCACGGTGCGCATCGCGGTCATCGACCACGGGCCGGGCTTCCCTCCCAAGGAGGCGGAGCGCCTCTTCGAGAAGTACTACCGCTCGGTGGTGGAGCGCGAGAGCGGCATCCCCGGCACCGGGCTGGGGCTGTTCATCGTCAGGACGGTCGCCGAGCGCCACGGCGGGTCGGTGGCCGCACGCGTCGCCCCCGGCGGCGGCGCAGAGTTCGAGCTGACCCTCCCGCTGGTCTGACCTGGGCTGACGTGGGCCGACCGCGGCTCGCTACGCTGTCGGGCATGGACACTGCCGCCAGGACCCGCGTCGAGCGCGACTCGATGGGTGAGTTCGAAGTCCCCGCCGACGCCTACTACGGCGCCAACACCATGCGCGCCGTGGTCAACTTCCCGATCAGCGACCTGCGCCTCAACCGCCGCTTCATCAACGCCATCGGGCTGATCAAGCAGCAGGCAGCGGTGGTCAACCGGGAGCTCGGCCTGCTCGACGCGCCGCTCGCCGAGGCCATCGTCAATGCCGCGCAGGACGTGGTCGACGGCCGGCTCGACGACCAGTTCGTCGTCGACGTCTTCCAGACCGGCAGCGGCACCTCGACCAACATGAACGCCAACGAGGTGGTCAGCAACCGCGCCATCGAGCTGCTCGGCGGCACCAAGGGCTCGCGCACCCCGGTGCACCCCAACGACCACGTCAACCTCGGGCAGTCGAGCAACGACGTCATCCCCACCGCCATCCACGTCGCCGCGGCCACCGGGATCAAGGACGAGCTGCTGCCCGCACTGGAGGTGCTTGAGCAGTCGTTGCGCCGCAAGAGCGAGCAGTTCTGGGATGTCGTCAAGACCGGTCGCACCCACCTGCAGGACGCGACGCCGATCCGCCTGGGACAGGAATTCCTCGGCTACGCCGGGCAGATCGAGCGTGGCCGCCGGCGCGCGCAGACCGCGCTGGAGGAGCTGAAGGAGCTGGCCCTGGGTGGCACCGCGGTGGGCACCGGAGTGAACATGCACCCCGAGTTCGCGCGTCGCGTCGTCGAGAAGCTGAGCGCCGCCTCCGGCATCGACTTCCGCGAATCCGACAACCACTTCCAGTCGCAGGCGACGCTCGACAACGCCGTCGCCGCCAGCGGCCAGCTGCGCACCATCGCGGTCAGCCTCTACAAGATCGCCGGCGACATCCGCCTGATGGGCTGCGGCCCGCGGGCCGGTCTCGCCGAGATCGCCATTCCCGCGGTGCAGCCGGGCAGCTCGATCATGCCGGGCAAGGTCAACCCGGTGATCGCCGAGTCGGTCACCATGGTGGTGGCCAAGGTGCTCGGCAACGACGTCACCGTGGGATTCGGTGGCGCCGCGGGCTCACTGCTCGAGCTCAACGTGATGATGCCGGTGGTGGCATATTCTCTTCTCCAGGCCATCTCCCTTCTTGCCAACTCTGCCCGAAACCTGGCGGTCCAGGCCGTGGACGGCATCGAGGCCACCGAGAACGGCCCGGCGATGGTGGAGCGCGGCCTGATGACCACCACCGCGCTGGCGCCGCGCATCGGCTACGACGCGGCCGCCGCCATCGCCAAGGAGGCCTACGCCAGCGGTCGCACCGTGCGCGAGGTCGCCCGCGACACCACCGACCTCAGCGAGGCCGAGCTGACCGACCTGCTCGACCCGGCGACGATGACCGAGCCGGGCCTGGGCGGCGGCGCCGGCGGGGGCGGCTGAGGCTAGGCGGCGACGCTCCCCGCGGGGTCCTCGGCGCCGTCCCCGTCCGCTGCCCCTGCACGCCGGCGGCGACGCCACCACACGATCAGCAGCACGATGGCCGCCACGGTCGCGGCCGCGCCCACACCGCGGTCGAACCAGGGCAGGAACGGCGTGACGCGGTCGCCGAGAAGGAAGCCGAGCAGGGTGAAGCCGCCCAGCCAGACCACCGTCGAGGGCAGCACGCCGGCGACGAAGGTCCGCACCGGCAGGCGCAGGCATCCCGCGGCCAGCGAGGCGTTGATCCGTGTCCCGGGCAGGACGCGCGCCACGAAGATGGCCAGCGCCCCGCGGCGGGCCAGCCAGGCCTCGGCCTTCTCCAGCCGGCGAGGGGTGAGGTGCACGTGCCGCCCGAAGCGCAGCACGACGCGGCGGCCGAGGTGGCGGCTGATCGCGTAGCAGAGCAGCGCACCGGCAACCGCGCTGCCGTACCCGGCCGCCAGGAACACGGCCAGGTGGGTGGAGTGGATCGCCGCCAGGTAGCCCGCCGCCAGCAGGATCACGTCGCCGGGCAGGAACGGCAGGGGAAGCCCCGCCTCCTCGACGAAGATCAGCGTGCAGAGGAGCAGGTATGCCTGGAAGCCGTCGAGGTCTCGGATGAACTCCATGTCAGCAGGGGGTGGGGGGACGCTCCCCCGACAGAGGTGCATGGGCGGCGCGACGGCGACGCGGGCGAACAGGTGGTCGGTGCGACAGGATATCCGCCGCGCCCGCTCGGCGGGGTGTCCTTGACCCATCCGTGACGTACACCACAGTAGACTCCGCCGCCATGACAATCGACGAGATCGGGAAGGTGTGTGTCGTCGGGGCGGGAACGATGGGCGCGCAGATCGCTCAGCAGGTGGCCCTCGCCGGCTACCCCGTGCGGCTCTTCAGCCGCTCACAGGAACGGCTCGACGCGGCGGTGGCGAGCAACGCCAAGCTGCTCGGCAAGCGCGTCGAGAAGGGCAAGCTCGACGCCGATTCGTGCTCCGCCGCGCTGGAGCGCGTCACCACCCACACCGACCTCGCCGAGGCGGTGCAGGACGCGCAGCTGGTCATCGAGACGGTCGCCGAGGAGCGCGACATCAAGCGGCAGATCTGCGAGCAGCTCAGCGAGCTGGCCAGCCCCACGGCGATCATCGCCAGCAACTCGTCGACGATGGCGTCGTCGTTCTTCGTCGACTGCATGGTCAACGAGGAGCGCCTGCTCAACGTCCACTTCTTCAACCCGGCGCTGGTGATGCAGCTGGTCGAGGTGGTGCGCGGACCGCACACCGCCGACGAGACCGTCGATACCGCCATCGCGTTCGTCCGCCGCATCGGCAAGACGCCCGTGCTGGTGACCAAGGAGACCTACGGCTTCATTGCCAACCGCATCCTCTTCATCGCCATGCAGGAGGCGTTCCGCCTCGTCGAGGAAGGCTACGTCTCCATGGAGGACGCCGACCTTGCGGTCAAGAATGGCCTGAACTGGCCGATGGGACCCTTCGAGCTCGCCGACCTCGTCGGCCTCGACGTCACCGAGGACATCCTCGCCCAGGGACACGTGCAGACCGGCGAGGAGCGCTGGAAGCCCACCACCATCCTCACCGGCCGCACCCAGCGCGGCGAGCTGGGCCGCAAGACCGGCAAGGGCTTCTACGAGTACGCCAACAAGTAGCTGCGCGCGTCAGCGCCCGGACGAACGCGGCCGCTGCAGCACCAGGATGTTCTGGTGCACGATGTTGGGAACGTAGCTGGAGGGATAGCCGTAGGGGCGCACGCGTGAGCCGGTGCCGTACCAGACCTTGATGCCCTTCAACACGAAACCGGCGTCCTCGAAGCGACGGGCGAGCTCCGCGGTGGCGAAGACGTAGCGTCCCTGCTGGTAGGAGTCGCGGATGATCACAGCGCAGTAGCCGCCGGGACGCAGCACCGGCAGGAGCCGGCCGGCGACGTCGCGCATGGCGTCGAAGAAGGCGTCGAACGACTGCAGGTTGCGCAGGTCGTCGCCGCTGTTGCCGAAGGATTCGAAGTCGGTGCGGCGCGCCTGCAGGTCGTACTTGCCGTCACACATCGTCTTGTCGAGCGCGATCGAGTACGGCGGATCGGTGGCGATGCAGTCGAAGAGGCGGCCCTCGGCGGCGAAGCGGTCGAGCACCGCGCGGCAGTCGCCCTCGATCATCTCCTGCTCGGCAACGCCTTCCCGCGCGCAGACCTCGCGGTACACCGAGATCCACTCCGGATTGATCTCGATGCCGGTGGCGGCGCGCGGCGACGGCTCGCAGATGGAGGCGCCGAGCAACGTTCCGCCGACACCGGCGAAGGGGTCGAGGACCGTCCCCCCCGGTGCGCTGAAGAACTCCAGCAGGTGGCGCATCAGCAGCGGGGGCTTGTTGGCGCCGTGGCGGCGGCGCAGGTCCTGGCCGAGGTGGGCCGGGTAGGAGGTGCGCAGCACCGTCTTGGTGAAGTACAGCCACTCGTTGCCGCTCAGGGCATTGAGGGTGTTGCGTGCGTGGGGCTGGTTGCGCACGTAGCCGCGGGAGCCGTCGTCGCCGTCGGCGTCGTCTTCCAGGAGTTCGCCGTCGGCGGAGAGCATGGAGGCGAGGATAGAGCACTACACTGCACGCCGCCATGCCGATGTTCGAATCCCTGCAGAAGCTCTTCGCGGCGACGCGGGTGCGTCGCGAGGAGGTGCCCTACACCATCGCCCGGCTCCAGCCCGGGACGCCGCTGGAGAAGGTCGTGCAGCTCCAGCCGCCGCCGCTCTGCATCACCGTCGAGCCCGACGGGGCCACCGTCTTCCTGCCCGAAGCGGAGCTGCCGACGCTGCAGAGCATCGTCCCCGTCGCCGAGCACGACGGGCCCTGGACGGTCTTCGGCCTCTACGCGCCCTTCGACTTCGGGGTGACCGGCTACCTCGCCCAGGTCTGCGACGTGCTGGCCGCACGCAGCATCCCGGTGCTGTCCCTGGCCACCTACCGGCGCGACTTCATCCTGGTGCCCGGCGCCCGCAGCGAGGAGGCGCAGGCCGCCCTCGACGAGCTGGTCCTCGGCCACGCCGCGTCATGAGCTGGGACGAGAACCTCGACCTGCTTCGCCGCGCGCTCGACCAGACCGGCACGGTGATCGAGCGGGTCACCCCTGACCAGCACGGCCTGCCCACGCCCTGCGGCGACTGGGACGTCACCACCCTGGTGACCCACGTCACCGGCGGCCTCGACAAGCAGGCGGCCATGGCACGCGGCGAGAGCCCGGACTGGAGAGCGCCCATGCCGCCGCTCGGCGACGACTGGGCCGCCGACTTCCGCGCCAAGGCCGCCGTGCTGCTCGACGCCTGGCGCAGCGCCGGCCCGGCGCAGCACCCCCACGCCGAGATGCACATCGCCGAGCAGGCCGTGCACAGCTGGGACATCGCCCGGGCCACGGGCACGCCGGACGGCGACCTCGACCCCGCCATCGCTGAGCACGCACTGGCGTGGTCGCGCGGGATGCTCAAGCCCGAATGGCGCGGCGCGGGTGGCGGCGGCGCGTTCGGCGACGAGGTGCCCGTGCCCGACGACGCGCCGGTCTACGACCGCCTCGCCGGCTGGTTCGGCCGCAACCCCGCCGACTGGCCGAGCACCTAGCCGGTCAGACCCAGCCGCTCCAGCACCTGGGCCACCCCCGCATCGGCGGGTTTCGGACAGATGGCGTCGGCAACTTGCAGCAGCGACTCGGGCGCGCCCTCGACGGCAACCGCGTACCCCGCCGCCTGGAGCATGTCCGCGTCGTTGGGCGCATCGCCGACCGCCACCGCGTCGCTCAGCGAGACGCCGAGATGCGCACAGAGCCGTGCCAGCGCCTTGCCCTTGCTGGCCACCGGGTTGGTCACCTCGACGAACTGCGGCAGCGAGCGGGTCACCCGCGCCACGTCGCCCAGGGCAACCCGCAGCGCCTCCTCGCAGCGCTCGACGCCCGCAGCGTCGTCCACCACGCAGACCAGCTTGGTGCTGCCCCGCTGCAGAAGCGGGGCGAGGTCGGGCACGAAGGTGATGGGCACACTGGCGATGCGCGCATAGAGATGCGCCTCGGGACGGTCCTCCTCGCAGAGGAGCTGCTCGTCCTGGTACGCCTGACGGTGCCAGCCGCCCTGGCGGGCGACCTGCAGCCCCCGCAACGACATCGCAGCGTCGAGCTCGTCGCTGAAGAGCAGCCTGCCCAGCGGCGTGCCGTCGACCAGCGGGTCGCCCTCCCGGGGCATCTCGCGCACCACGGCGCCCTGGTAGCAGACCAGCGGGGCCACCACCTGCATCTCGCGCGCATGCGGCAGCGCGGAGCGGTACATGCGCCCGCTGGCGACGATCACCGTGGTGCCACCGCGCACCGTGGCAATCACCGCGTCGCGCGTGCGCGGGTGCAGCGACTGGTCGCGCAGGTCGAGGCAGGTGCCGTCGAGGTCGAGGATGACCAGCCGCGGCCGCGTCATCGGAACCGCCGCGGTCGCGATCGGAGCCGGCGTCACGCGCCGTCCGGCGCCGGCAGCGGCGGCGGCCCGCCCGACGCCCACGCCTGCGGGTTGAGCGCCGTCGGCGGCACGGTGCCCTGCAACGCCGCCACGGCGTTCTCCGCGCAGAGCCGCGCCATCGCCGCCCGCGTCTTCACCGTCGCGCTGCCCAGGTGCGGCGCCAGCACGGCGTTGCGACATTCGGCCAACCCTGGCGCCATCTCCGGCTCGCGCTCGTAGACGTCGAGCCCCGCCCCGGCGATCCACCCCGACTGCAGCGCCCGCACCAGCGCCGCCTCGTCGATCACCGGACCGCGCGAGGTGTTGACCAGCACCGCCGTCGGCTTCATGGCGCGCAGCACGTCCTCGTCGACGAGGTGTCGCGTCGCATCGGTCAGCGGCGTGTGCAGCGAGATCACGTCGGCCTCGCGCACGAGGGTCTCGAAGTCGACGCGGCTCACCTTGCCGGCCAGGTCCGACGGCACCGGCGGCGACCCCTCGTCGCTGTAGATCACGTTCATGTGGAAGGCCAGCGCCCGCCAGGCCACCGCCTGCCCGATGCGCCCGAAGCCGACCAGCCCCAGCGTCGCCCCGTTG
This sequence comes from Candidatus Dormiibacterota bacterium, assembly GCA_035995545.1. Taxonomy (GTDB): domain Bacteria; phylum Chloroflexota; class Dormibacteria; order Aeolococcales; family Aeolococcaceae; genus DASRDZ01. The sequence goes on along the minus strand of DASYKI010000010.1, from coordinate 500,801 downwards.
AGGTCGAGGCCGAGCAGGTACTCCGGCTCCCACCCCGGATACCGCCCCGCGCGCATCTCGTGGTCGCCTTCGCAGAGCCGCCGCGCTGCGGCCAGCATCAGGCCGAAGGCGCAGTCCGCGGTGGCGTCGGTGAGCACGCCCGGCGTGTTGGTGACCACGATGCCCCGCTCCGTGGCCGCCGGCACGTCCACGTTGTCGTACCCCACCGCGTAGTTGCACACCGCCCGCAGCCGGGGCAGCCCGGCATCGAGAACCGCCGCGTCGATGCGGTCGCGCAGCTGCGGGCAGAGCACGTCGACGCCGCCCGCCAGGCGCTCACGCAGCTCCTCGGGCGGCGGAATCCGCCCCAGCACCACGAGCTCAGCGCGGGCCGCAAGCAGGCTCGGCGCCGGCTCCGGGAGGGCCAGCGTGCAGAGAACCGTTGGCGTCACGGCACGCATCGTAACGACGGCGCCACGGCGGATGGATGCTAGACTGCGAACGTCTTGCGATCTCGTTCACGCCTCAGGCCGGGGATCCGGCCCGTCGTGAGGCCCCGTCCCGCCCCCATCGGAGTGGCGGAGGATGGAGCCCCGACCATCGAACCCCAACCGCCCGTCACTTTCGACTCGCTCGGTCTTTCCGCGCCCGTCCTCAGTGCGGTGCGCGAGATGGGGTTTGTCAACGCTACGCCGATCCAGGCGCAGGCGATCCCCTCGGCACTGGCCGGCAGCGACGTCATCGGGCAGGCCCACACCGGCAGCGGCAAGACCGCGGCCTTCGGCATCCCCATGGTGGAGCGCCTCGATCCCGAGGGTCCCGGCGTGCAGGCGCTGGTGCTCTGTCCCACCCGTGAGCTCGCCGTGCAGGTCCAGGAGGAGCTCTCCGAGCTGGGCAAGCACCGCGGCATCACCACCGTGGCCATCTTCGGTGGCGATTCCTACAAGCGCCAGTTCGCCGCGCTGCAGGCCAATCCCCACGTCATCGTGGCCACCCCCGGCCGCCTGCTCGACCTCTGCAACCGCCGCAGCCTCAAGCTCGACGGAGTGCGCATCGCCGTGCTCGACGAGGCCGACCGCATGCTCGACATGGGCTTCGCCCCCGACGTCGAGCGCATCCTCAAGCAGGTTCCCCAGCCGCGGCAGACGCTGCTCTTCAGCGCCACCGTGCCCGACTGGGTGCGCCGCCTCGCCCAGCGCTACATGCGCGACCCGGTCACGGCGTCGGTCAGCACGCGGCCCGAGGTGGCACCCAACGTCCGCCAGCTCTACGTCCAGACGACGTGGGCCGACAAGATCGACGTGCTCGCCCGCATCCTCGACCAGCCCAACGTGTCGATGGCGCTGATCTTCGTCGAGACCAAGCGCAACGCCGACATCCTGCAGGTGCAGCTCTCACGCCGCGGCTACGAGGTGGCCCACCTCCACGGCGACCTGTCCCAGAAGGACCGCGACCGCTCGATGGTCCGCTTCAAGGACGCGCACGTGAAGTACCTGATCGCCACCAACGTCGCCTCGCGCGGCCTCGACATCGACGACATCTCCCACGTCATCAACTACGACGTGCCGCTGTCGCCCGAGGAGTACCTGCATCGCGTCGGACGCACGGCACGCGCCGGCCGCGACGGCGTCGCCGTGACCCTGATCACGCCCAGCGAGATCCTCAAGCTGCGCGACGTCGAGCGCATGGCCAGGACCCACATCGAGCCCGCCACGCTCGACGAGTTCCCCGTCGTGGAGGCCCAGGCCGCCACCGCCTGACTGGCCTAGTATCCTTCTGCACTGCGATGCAGGAAGGCATGCTCGCCGGAATGGTCGGGGAAGCGGATCGGGTCGAGGCAGAGTCCAGCCGCCGACGCTTTCTGCGTGTGCGGCTGCCCAGCCGCAACCACCCCACCGTCCGGCTCCTCGCCGGGCTGGTCCCGCCGGCGGCGATGGTCGCCGCGGTGGCCAACATCGACCACTTCGTGGCGCCGGTGCTGTCGCTCCCCGGGCCACTGCTGCTCGCGGTGGTGATGGGCTCGTTCCTCGGCGGCATCCGCGCCGGCGTCGTCGGCGGACTGATCGGCGAGGGCTACCTGGCGGTGCACTACTCGTCGCTCACCTGGCCGCCGCAGTACAACACCGAGCAGGTCGCCCACCTGATCACCTTCGCGCCCTGCGCGCTGGCTGTGGCGGTGCTGGTCGGCCTGCTGCAGCGCCGCAACGCCGAGCGCGTCTTCCGCGAGCGCGAGCACGGCGAGCGCATGGCCACCCTGGAGCGGGTCAAGTCGCAGTTCCTCAACGTCGCCTCGCACGAGCTGCGCGGACCGCTGGGAGTGCTCAACGGCTACATGTCGATGGTGCGCGACGGCTCCTTCGGCGGCATCGACGCCGTCGACATGCGCCGCGTCGCCCCGGTGGTGGCGCAGAAGGTCGTTGAGATGAACACGCTCGTCAACGAGATGCTCGACACCGCGCGGCTCGAGGAGAGCCGGCTGACGCTGTCGTTGACGTCGTTCGACATCGGTGCGCTGGTGGAGCGCGCGGTCGAGGCGGTGGAACCGCTGGCCAGCGCGAAGCACGAGGTGCTGTACACGCCGCCGCGCCCGCCGATCACCGTCACCGGCGACGAGGTGCGCACCGGCATCATCGTCACCAACCTCCTGCACAACGCGGTGAAGTACTCGCCGGCGGGCGGCGTGGTGCAGGTCTTCGTCGCCCTCGACGATGGCAGCGCGGCGGTGTCGGTGTGGGATCACGGCCTCGGCATCGCCGCCGACGACATGCCGCGCCTCTTCTCGCGCTTCGGCCGCGTGGTGACCCGGGAGAACTCGAACATTCCCGGCACCGGGCTGGGCCTCTACCTGGCCCGCGAGCTGGCCAGGCTGCACGGCGGCGACATCACGGTGCGCTCGGCTCCCGGCCGGGGAAGCGTCTTCACGCTGGTGCTGCCGGTCGGCGGACCCGATCACTCCGCCGAGGAATAGCCCGGCGACGGCGGCGTACACTGCCGCAACCGTGCCCTCGTCCTCCTTGCCGTTCGTGCACGACACCGGCAGCGGGCCGGCGGTGCTCTTCCTGCACGCGTTCCCCCTCGACGCGTCGATGTGGGACACCCAGGTTGCTGCCGTCTCCGACCGTTACCGCTGCCTGCGTCCCGACGCCTACGGGTGTGGCTCCTCTCCCGCGCCGCCGCCGCGCATGACGCTCGACGGCGTCGCCGACGGCATCGTGGCCGCGCTGGCCGCGCGCGGCGTCACGTCGGCCGCGGTGGTGGGACTCTCGATGGGCGGCTACACCGCGTTCGCGCTGCTGCGCCGCGCGCCGTCGCTGGTGCGCGCGCTGATGCTCTGCGACACGCGGGCCGCCGCCGACACCGAGAAGGCGCGCGTCGACCGCCTGGTGATGGCGGAGCAGGTGCGGCGCGAGGGTGTCGAGGGGATCGTCGAGCCGACCGTCGCCCGCCTGCTGTCGCCACAGAGCGCGGCGGAGTTCCACATCTCCGACCCGGTGCGCGCCCGCATCCGGCGCTGCACGCCCGACGGGGTGATCGCCTGCCAGGAGGCGATGGCGTCGCGGCCCGACGCCACCCCTCAGCTCTCCGGCATCTCGGTGCCGGCGCTGGTGCTGGCAGGATCGCTCAACGCGGTGACACCGCCTGACGAGGCGGAGCGCATGGCCGGCGCCATCCCCGGTGCGCGGTACACCGCGATCGACGGCGCCGGCCATCTCAGCAACCTGGAACGCTGGGACGCGTTCAACGCCGCGCTGAGCGGCTTCTTGACCGAGAGCTACCCCGCGGTCTGAGGTCCGGACGCTGAGCTAGTGGCGGTCGCCGTCGCGGTCGCGATCGCCCCCGGCGGCGTGGCGAACGCCCTCTGCCGCCCCCTTCACCGAGTCGGCGACGTCCTTGGCGCCTTCCTTGACCTTGCCGCCCGCATTCTGGGTCTTGCCCTCACCCTCGAGCGACTCGTCGCCGGTGACCTTGCCCATCAGCTCCTTGGCCTTGCCGGCCGCCTGGTCGTCCTTGCCAGCCATGCTGGACACCTCCGCTGTGCTGAATGCCAACTGCAACCCAGCACAGCACGGAGGTACCGGCGGCGTCGACGCCCACGCGGAATAGAAAGACCTCAGTGGGCCGCAGGAACCAGCCCGTTCTCGGAGGCGGCGGCCACCAGGTTCGGCGCCAGGCAGAAGCCCTCGTAGTCGATGGGCTCGGTGATCGTCGGGTTCTCGCCGCACACGGGGCAGTGCGGGTCGCGCGGCACGCGGAACTCGCGGAACTTCATGTCCAGCGCGTCGACGTGCAGCAGCCGCCCGGCGAGCGGCTCGCCGTGCCCGATGATCAGCTTGACCACCTCGGTGGCCTGGAGGATGCCGACGATGCCCGGCAGGATGCCCAGCACGCCCGCCTCGGCGCAGCTGGGCGCCTCCTCGGGGGGCGGGGGCGCGGGGTAGCGGCAGCGGTAGCAGGGCGACTGGTGCGGCAGCACCGTGGTCACCTGTCCCTCGAAGCGGAAGATGCCGCCGTCGACCAGGGGCTTGTGGGTGAAGATGGCGACGTCGTTGGCCAGGTAGCGCGTCGGGAAGTTGTCGCAGCCGTTGACGATGATGTCGTACTGCTCGAAGATCTGCCGCGCGTTCTCGCTGTTCAGCATCTCGCGGTGCTCGACCACCTTGACGTCGGGGTTGAGCGCGTTGATCTGGATGCGCGCCGACTCGGTCTTGGCCATGCCGATGCGGTCCTGGGTGTGGATCACCTGGCGCTGCAGGTTGCTGAGGTCGACGGTGTCGAAGTCGAGCAGGCCCAGGGTGCCGACACCGGCTGCGGCCAGGTAGAGCGCCGCGGGAGCGCCCAGGCCGCCGGCGCCGATGAGCAGCACCTTGGCGGCGAGCAGCTTCTGCTGGCCGTCCTCACCCACCTCGGGAACGAGGATGTGGCGCGAGTAGCGCGTCTTCTGCTCGGCGGTGAGCAGCTTGGGAACGACGAACTCGAAGCCCTTCTGCTTCCAGGCGCCGTAGCCGCCGGACATCGACTCGACGTCCTCGTAGCCCATCGTCTGCAGCGCCTGGGCGGCGAGCAGCGAGCGCACGCCGCCGGCACAGTAGACGGTGATCGGGGTGCTGCGGTCGGGGACCTGGTCCTCGATCTGCACCTCCAGGAAGCCCTTGCTGAGGTGGGTGGCGCCGGGGATGTACCCCTCCTCGAACTCGTGACGCTCGCGGACGTCGAGCAGGACGCGGCCGTCGCGGCTGCGGCTGTGCACCTCGTCCGCGGTGACCTCGGGGACCACCGCGCGAGCGGCGGCGAGGAGCTCCCTGGAGTTCTGGGGCATGGGTTTCTTTCGTCCTGTGAGGGGGTCTGGCCTGGCCAGTCTACGGCCGCTTTGGCGCTTTCGTCAAAACTGGATCGGAAAAGTCAACAATCTGTGTACCCGGAAAATCCCACTTCCACGCGCTCCGGCGGGACACGTCGGCGGTCCCGCCGTAGAAGGCTATCGATCGCTTCAGAAAGCGCAAGGTTCGGCGGAGGGAGCCCGTTCCAAATCTCAGCGCGGACACGCCGCCGGCCGGTACTCAGGGGATGCCGGGAGCTCCCCGAGCACCGCGTCGAGACCAGGGAGGGTTGTGTCGCCGCAAGGCGGCCACGACGTGGTCCCGGCCGCGGCCTCCGCGCCATCCAAGCAGACACGGTCGCGGGGAACAGGCCCGCAGGAGTAGCGTCGGAAGACATCGGGTCAGACAGGAAACCGAAGTGTGCACTGTCAAGGCGGACAGACCACCTTCCTCTGACACGCCTGACAGCGGAACGGCCTAGGTGCAATGGGAGAATTCCGCAGCAGATGAGCCAGCGCATCATTGCGTTCGACCCGTCGCCGGAGTACCGCAGCGTCGTCAGCTGCCTGCTCGACGACAGCGACGGATACCAGGTGTCCATTTGCGACACGTACCCGCAGATGCTCGACATCCTCAGTGAGGGTCTGGCCGACCTGATCATCGTCAGCTTCGCCGACCTGCCCGACCCGGAGCACAGCCTGGCCACGCTGCGCGAGAAGGTCGACACCCCCATCCTCGCCTTCGTGCAGAGCGGCGAGGAGACCAAGGCGGCGCTGCGCTGCGGCGCCGACTACGACCTCCCCAAGCCCTTCGACCCCGAGGTCTTCACCGTCGCCGTCGAAGCCGTGCTGCGCCGGGGCGCAACCGGCCCCACCGCCGCGTCGCTGCTGCCCCCGTCCGACCCGATCGCGGTGCAGGACCTCAAGATCTACCCGGACCGCCGCACCGTGGAGCGCCATGGCAGGCGCAAGCAGCTCAGCCAGACCGAGTGGCAGCTCTTCGCCTTCATGCTCCGCCAGCCCGGACGCACCTTCACCCGGCGCGAGCTCGCCGCCGGCGCCTGGGGCCCCGGCTACGCCTCCCGCAACGGCCAGGCCGAGCTCTACGTCTCGCGGGTCCGGCGCAAGGTCGAGCGCGACCCCCAGCATCCGCGGATCATCGAGACCGTGCGTGGCGCCGGCTACCGCCTGGTGCTCGACGAGGATTCCGGCCGGGTGGGCGATGGTGGCGGGAAGCACCCCGACGATGACGCGCTGTCAGGCGCGGTGGAGAACGCCAGCTAGCCGCTAGGCTTCCCAACCGTGACCACCCTGGGCGACCTGCTGGCCGGTGCCGGCCTGCCGCCGCCGGCGCCGGGCGGCGCCGCGGTCGAGGTCACGGGCGTCGCCTACGACTCGCGGCGGGTCACGCCGGGCGCACTGTTCGTGGCCATCCCGGGGGAGCACACCGACGGGCATCGCCACGCACGTGCCGCCGTCGACGCGGGAGCGGTCGCCGTGGTGGCGCAGCGGCCGCCGGATCCGCCGCTCGACGGTGCGACGCCGCTGGTCCTGGTCGGCGACACGCAGGTGGCGCTGGCCGCGCTTGCCGCCGCAATGTGGGGGCATCCGTCGCGGCTGCTCACCGTCGCCGGCGTCACCGGCACCGACGGCAAGACGACCACCACCACCATGCTGCACGCGGCCTGGCGCGGCGCTGCACTGCCGGCGGCCGCCCTGACCACCGTCGACTTCCGCACTCGCGACCGCATCGTGCCCAACACGACGCGCCAGACCACGCTGGAGTCGGCCGACGTGCAGGAGCGGCTGCGCTCGCTGGTCGACGACGGCATCACCCACGTCGCCCTGGAGACGTCGTCGCACGCGCTGGCACTGCATCGCGTCGACGAGCTCCGCTTCCGAGTCGCGGTGTTCACCCGGATCACCAGCGAGCACCTTGACTTCCACGGCACCCGCGAGGCCTACCGCGACGCCAAGGCCTCGCTGCTGTCGCGCGCCGCCGAGCACCCCGACGGGGTAGCCGTGCTCGACCGCGACGACGACTTCGCCTACGCCCACCTGCGCGCCATGCACATCGCGCACCGCCTCGCCTACAGCGCGAGCGGCCGCAGCGACGCCGACCTGCGTGCCGAGGACGTCCTGGTCGATGCCGGTGGTGTCCATTTCACCGCGCGCACGCCATGGGGCGACGCGCAGGTCGACCTGCAGGTGGCGGGCAGCTTCAACGTCAGCAATGCGCTGGCGGCCCTGGCGGCGGCGTGTGCCACCGGTGCGTCGCTGGATGGCGCGGTGCATGGCCTGATGGCACTCGACCGGGTGAGCGGGCGCATGGAGCGCATCGACGTGGGCCAGCCGTTCAGCGTGGTCATCGACTACGCGCACACCGCCGAGGCGCTGCGCACCGTGCTCCGCGAGCTCCGTCCGGCGACGCGCGGGCAGCTCTGGGCGGTGTTCGGCAGCGCCGGGCGGCGCGACGTCGAGAAGCGTCCGGAGATGGGGCGGGTCGCCGCCGAGCTGGCCGACCGCATCGTGGTCACCGACGAGGATCCCCGCGAGGAGGACCGCATGGCCATCCTCGACCAGATCGCCATGGGGGCCCGCGAGTCGGGACGGCACCGCTACGGCGACACGCTGGTGGTGGTGCCGGAGCGCTCCGAGGCGATCCGCTACGCGCTGGGCAAGGCGGCGCCGGGCGACACCGTGCTGCTCGCGGGCAAGGGGCACGAGAGCACCCTGATCGGCGCGGGCGGTCCGCTTCCGTGGGACGAGCGCGGAGTCGCCGAGGCGGCGCTGCACGAGCGGCTGGCGCGCGACGGACGCATCTCGTAGCATCGGCACATGTCCGCGTGGGAGAAGCGAGTCCGCAGCCTCAGCCTCGACGGCGTGGGCAAGAACATGGCCCTCGGAGCGCGCTACTTCCGCTTCGAGGTGCTGGCCATGGAGAGCGGCGTCGACCCTTCGTCGATGCGCCTGCAGGAGCCGGTGACCGTGCTCGAAGAGGTGGGCACGCACGGGCGCTGCGTCATCGTGCTGCCCGACGAGTCCCGGGTGGCGCTGTACGCGGTGCATCCCGAGGCGGGTGAGCCCGAGGTGGTCTGGTACCAGCGGACCTCGCTGCTGGCCCCGTCAGAGTAGCGGGCGCTTCAGCGGCATCCCGGCGCGGCGGGGGTAGGCCTCGGGCGTGGCGCGGAGCTTGTCGACGAGCAGCACGTCGCCGGGTGCGGTGGACGGTTGGGCGCCGCCACATTCCTGCGCTGCGCGGGCGCACTCCCGGGCGGCCTGGGACGCGTCGCCGACGAGTGCTGCGACCACGCCTCCGACGCGCACCAGGGGCAGCGCCAGCTCGCACATCACCGGCGGCGGCGCCAGCGCACGCGACACGGCGACGTCGAACGACTCGCGGACGCCGGGCCGCCGCGCAACCTCCTCCGCACGGGCGACGACGACGCTGACGTTGTCGAGCTGCAGCGCGCCGGCGGCGTGGGTGAGGAAGCCCGCCTTGCGCGTGTCGGAGTCGAGCAGGGTGACGCGCACGTCGGGGCGCAGGATGGCCAGCGGGATGCCGGGCACGCCGCCGCCCGCGCCGATGTCGATCACCGAGGCGCCTGCGTCGAGGTGGGCGGCAACGGCCCGGTGCAGACGCTCCGTCTCGACCACGTGCTTCTCCCAGCCCCGCTCGGCGGGGATTGCCGTGAGGTTGACGCGCGCGTTCCAGCGCTGCAGCTCGTCGAGGTAGGCGAGCAGGCGGGCGCGGGTGCTGTCATCGAGAGCGTCGAGTCCGTCCGGCATGATCCCGAGCCGCGACGCTACACGCACCCACCATGGGTGCACACGCGCCGCGCGGCTACGATGGAACGCATGCCCCAGCCCGCACTGGAGAGCGAGGCTCCCGACTTCACCCTCGACGCCCTCGATCCCGACGGCAACGTCCGGCCCGTCACCCTGCACGCGCTGCGCGGCAAGTGGGTGGTGCTGTTCTTCTACCCCGCCGACTTCAGCTTCGTCTGCCCCACCGAGGTGCGCGGCTTCGCGTCGCTGCACGAGGAGTTCGTCGCGGCCGGCGCCGTCATCCTCGGCGTGTCGCCCGACGACATCCGCACCCACCGCGCATGGGCCGGCGAGCTGGGCGGCCTGCCCTACCCGCTGCTCAGCGACGTGGCCAACGAGGTCGCCCAGGCCTACGGCGCCGCCGTCGAGGGCCAGCCTCGACCCGACCGGGCCACCTTCGTCATCGACCCCGACGGCCTGCTGCTCTACACCGAGCGGGTGGCCCGCAACGTCGGTCGCGGCGTCGTCGAGACGCTGCGCATCCTGCAGGCGCTGCAGACCGGCCGCCTCTGCCCCGCCGACTGGCATCCCGGCGAGCAGACCTTCGACCCGGCACTCGACGCGCCGCGCCCGCAGCTGGCCGCCGATGTCTAGCCCGCCGATCCCGACAGCGCGCAGGGCGCGCCGCCATGCCATGATTCGGGTGCCCGCCAGTTCGTCCTCGTGTTGGATCTCAGGAGAGGAAGCATGAGCTCGCCCGACCAGTGCCCTCGGTGCCGCGCCACGCGTCTCGCCGTGGTCTACTACGACGCCAACGGCCAGCCCCTGGGCGGGCACAGCCAGTGCACCGAGTGCGGCCCGCGCCACGCGGTCAGGCTGGTGCCCCGCTCCGGCGAGGTTCGCAAGCAGCTCCTCTCCCGCAAGGCGAGCTGACCCCGACGGCCCGCGCGGCCCGCTCCACCTTCTCCGCCTAGCCCGACTTGGCCCTCGGAAGGATCGCCCGGGCGCGAACCCGGATCGAGCGTGGCAGCCGCGTTCGCGAGCTCGTCTTCGGACTGCAGGACGCCCTGCTGGCCACCGTCGGCCTGGTGGCCGGAGTCGACGGCGCGACGGCGCAGAACAGCAAGGTCGTGGTCTTCGCCGGGCTCTCCCACCTGGTGGCCGGCTCGATCTCGATGGGGGCGGGTGAATACCTCTCCTCGGCGGCGCAGCGGCGCGTGGTGGCGGCGGCGACACGGGATGCACGGGAGCTGGGTGAGGCCGAGCCGTACGTCGCCCAGGAGGGCGTGATGGCGGCGCTCCGGCAGGAGGGGCTTGACCCGGCGACCGCCTACCGGGTGGTGGAGCTGGTCTCGCAGAGCCGGGGAGCGCTGTCGACCATGTTCCAGGCGACCGCGCTGGGGGTGAGCTCGGCGGACGCGAAGCAGAGCAGCCGCGATGCCGTCGCGGGCGCGCTGGTCATGGCCGGGTCGTTCGCGGTGGGGGCGATCCTGCCGGTGATCCCCTACCTGCTGGTGCACGGCGCGCTCGCCCTGGTGCTCTCGATCAGCGTGGCCTGCGTGGCCATCTTCGCGGTGGGCGCGGCCATCGGGCGCTTGTCGGCTGACAACCCGCTGCGCGCGGCGCTCGAGTTCTCGGCGGTGGCGCTGGGGGCCGGAGGCATCGGCTACGCGGCCGGGCTGGCCATCTCGGCGGTGGCCGGGGCGGCCATCCCCGCCAGCGGATAGTCGTCGCCCTGCAACCTCCGATGGCAACGGGCTGTCAAAGACGGTACGCTCAGGCGCCACCATCAGCCAAGGGAGGGCACGAAGGACATGGGCCCGGTACGCGACGACGTCGTCCCGGCACTGCAGCGGCTGCCGCTGTTCGCCGGATTCGACCGCAAGGAACTCACCAAGCTCGCTGAGCGCTTCGACGAGCAGACCTTCCTGCCCGAGCACGGAGTGCTCACCGAGGGCATGTCGGGGATGGAGTTCTTCATCATCCTCGACGGCTCCGCCGAGGTCATCCACGATGGCGCGGTGATCGCCACCCTCGAGCCGGGCGACTTCTTCGGCGAGGTGGCCGTGCTGGACGGCGGTCCGCGCACCGCCTCGGTGCGCGCGCTCGACCGGCTGCGCTGCCTTGGGGTCCCGAACGGCGGCTTCCGCCAGGTGCTGCTCGACTACCCGTTGATGGCCGTCAACCTCCTGCCCCAGGTGATCCGCCGCTTCCGCGCCGTGATGACCACGGCCAAAGACTCCGGCAACTAGGCCCGGATGCCCTCCTTCAAGCGTCCCCCGTCCTCCTCCTCGGCGTCGTCGTCCTCCGGCTCGTCGTCGCGGGCGAAGAAGACCTCTGACGCCGCCAAGTCCGCGGCAGCCGACACCACGGCCCTGGAGCAGTGGCTGGCGCCGAGCACCTCGACCTCCATCGACCAGGTCGAGGTGGACAGCATCGACGACGGCTGGGAGCCCGAGCGCGTCGGCCAGGCGCCGCTCGACGCCACCATCGCGGCCATCCAGGCCGTGGGCGTGGTCGAGCCCGTGCTGCTCCGTCCCCGCTCTGCCGGGCGCTTCGAGGTGGTGACCGGCCACCGCACCGTCGCCGCCGCCCGCTCCGCCGGCATGCCGCGCGTTCCCGCCATCGTGAAGGAGCTCGACGACGCCGGCGCGCTCATGGCGCTGGTCTTCGATGGCAGCGCCAGCGGCCAGGTGACCCCCGAGGGCGCCGCCGAGCTGCGCCGCCGCATGCTCGAAGCGGGCGCCCCGGCCGACGACGTCGAGGACGTGATGGCCGCTGTGAGTGTCTCGGAGCACGTTCCTGTGGACACGTTTCCGGCGGGGGAAGGCCAGCCGGAGCCAGAAGCCGGTGTCGCGGAGACACCCGCGGAGCCTCCCGTCTCCGAAGCCGAGCCCGAGCCCGAGCCCGAGCCCGAGCCCGAGCCTGAACCCGAACCCGAACCCGAACCCGAGCCCGAGCCCGAAGCCGAGGCCGAGCCTGAACCCGAGCCCGAGCCCGAAGCCGAAGCAGAGGCCGAGCCCGAGCCCGAGCCCGAACCCGAAGCCGAGGCCGAGCCCCAGCCCGAGCCCGAACCCGTCCCCGTAGCCGCCGCCGCGGCCGCGCGCTCGAGCATCCCCGAAGGCTCGACCTCTGCCTCCACCGGCCGCTGGCTCCCGCTGCCCGCAGGTCGCCCGCGTCTCGCCCGGCTCAGCAGCGCCTTCGCCGACGCGCCGCGAATGCTGCGCATCCTCGCCACCGACCGCTTCACCGGCACCGCCGAGCTGGTGGGTCCCGACGGCCGCAAGGATGCCATCGCCTTCCTCGACGGCCGCATCCTGGCCACCTACGTGGAGCAGGGCGAGCGCCGCGTCGACGCCCCCCTTCGCCTTCCCAGCCCCGACCACGGCCCCACCGTCGAGATCACCGTCCGCCCGCATCCCAGGGCGGTCTCGGTGGCCCTGGCCCTGGCCCTGCGCTGCCCCGCCCGCTACACCGGCCTGCACGCCGCCTTCCTGCACCTCCCGGGCCTGCTCGACATGCTTCGCCGCGAGCGCGCCAGCGCCGCCACCGTCGTCACGTCGTCGACCGGCAGCGGCGTCATCCTCCTCGACGAGGGCGAGCCCGTCGCCGCCTACGCCCGCCGCTGGGGCGACGAACCCAGTGAGGACGCCGAGACCACCGACGTCAGCGCCGTGCTCGACATGCTGATGAGCCGCGGCGACGGCGAGGCCGACGTGCACACGGGCGACGTCCCCGAACCGCTCGACCTCGACGAGGTCATCGCCCGCGCCGTCGCCGGAGACTGAGGCCCCACAACGCGAACAGACGTTTCTGCCGAACTCGGCACGAACGTTTGCTCCGCGGATGCAACTGATCGATGACGAGCGAATAACGCATTCGCCATAGACAGTACAGGCGTGCGATAGTGCGCCTCCCATGCCCCCCGGCGCCCATGCTGCGCGCGGACGCATCGCCGCAGCCGTCCTGACCACCGTTCTTGTTGGGCTCTCAGCACTCCCCGCCGCCGCCGCCGGAGACCCGGCCGCGCAGGTTGCCCAGGCCCAGCAACGGCTGAACGACGCCAAGCGGCAGGCGCAGCAGGCCGACAGCACCCTGGGTGCTGCGCAGCAGAATCTCGCTGCAGCGCAGGGGCATCTCGCCGATCTCACCCGCCAGGTGGCCGCGATCGACGCTCTCATCGCCACCGACGACGCCGCCGTGAAGCGTCTCGACGCGCAGGAGCAGGCCGACAAGCAGCAGCTCGCCGACATGCTGCGCACGTCCTACAAGCACGGTCTGGACAGCCCGCTGCTCTACGTGCTCGGCGCCAGCGACCTGTCGTCCGCCTTGCAGCGTCAGGGAAATCTCAGCCACATCGCCGACAAGAGCAAGCAGCTGATGCAGCGCATCAACGACGCACGCAGCGCGGTGCAGAAGGCGCGCGACGACGCCACCACCCAGCGCGCAGCACTCGCGGTCGCGCAGCAGCAGGCGACCGCAACCGCCGAGCTGGTCAGCATCGAAGCGCAGCGGGTGCAGCTCGCCGACGTCGCCGCGTGGAACACCGTCGACACCTCGAAGGCGGTGCTCGCCGACGCGGTCAAGGCGAAGAAGCTCTACGACGCGGCGGTGGCCGCCGCGGCAGCCGCCGCCGCACTCCAGGCCCAGAAGCATCAGACCAGCGTCTTCCCACCGGTGGCCGGGGTCACCTTCACCGTCGACACCGACCTCACCGCCGCCTCCGGCGAGACCGCCGACCGCCTCAACTCCTTCCTGCAGGGAACCGCCCTGCAGGGCCTGGGCGGAGCGCTGGTCGCAGCCGAGCAGCAGTACCACGTCAGCGCGCGCTACCTGCTCGCCCACGCCATCCTGGAGTCGGCCTGGGGCACGTCGCGCATTGCCCAGGACAAGCACAACCTCTACGGCTACGGCGCCGACGACGCCCACCCCTACCAGAACGCCTACACCTTTCCCAGCTTCGCCGCGTGCGTCGACTTCGTGGCCCGCGTCGTCGCCAAGAACTACCTCTCGCCGTCCGGCCCGTACTACCACGGGCCCACGCTGCGCGGCATGAACGTCAACTACGCGAGCGACCCCTACTGGGCGGACAGCATCGCCCGCATCGGCCGCTCCATCCCGTAGGCGGCCGTCAGCGCGCGACGCGGGGCATGACCTCGGTGGCGAGCTCGGAGATCTGGTCGAGATCGTCCAAATCGAGGACGCGGGCGTAGATGCGTTCGCAGCCGGCGGCGACGTAGGCGCGGAGTTTGTCGGCGGCCTGGTCGTAGGTGCCGACCGCGCTGTGGGCGGCCATGCGTTGCAGGACGGTGTCGGGATCGGCGTCCGGGGTGCCGTTCCAGGCTGCGTAGCGCTGCAGGCGGCGGCGAAGGGTGGCGTCGTCGCGGCCGACCAGGACGGTGCCCATCCAGGAGAGGCGCAGCGATGCCGGGTCGCGGCCCACCGCCTCGCAGGCGGCACGCGCCTTGGCGTAGGTCTGGGCGGCGCCGTCGGGGTCGATGGAGGTGGTGTTGTACTCGGCGGCGAAGCGGGCGCCCAGCGAGGTGCTGCGGGGGCCGCCGTGGCCGCCCACGAGCAGGGGCAGGGGGTCCTGCACCGGGCGCGGCAGGGCGACCGCCTCGTCGAGGCGGTAGTACCGTCCCTCGTAGCTGACGGGCTGCCCGGTCCACAGCCGCGTCATCACCTCGACGCACTCCTCCAGCCGATCGGTGCGCTCGCGCATGGGCGGGAAGGCAATGCCCAGGCTGCGGTGCTCGGGCTCGTACCACCCGGTGCCGACGCCGATCTCGATGCGTCCACCGCTCATCTCGTCGACGGTGACCACCTCCCTGGCCAGCACCGAGGGATGCCGGAAGGTCATCGGCGTCACCAGCGTCCCCAGCCGGATGCTGGTGGTGTCGCGGGCCAGGGCGGCGAGCGTGGTCCACGCCTCCAGCGCCGGCTGGGGCTGCCCCCCGATGGTCAGCAGGTGGTCGCTGCGGAAGACGGCGTCGTAGCCGGCCTGCTCAGCGGCCCGGGCGACCGCGCGGAACTGCGCGTAGGTGCCGCCCTGCTGCGGCTCGAGCATGAGACGGAGGGTCGTGGCCATCCGTCGAGGCTACGTGATATATCCACACGCCGTGGCACCATCCATCGATCCGTTCGTGATCCTTCCCGGCGCCGGCGAGACGATTCGCGGCCCCGTCGGCGGGCCTGCCACCTTCAAGGCTCGCGCCGAGACGACCAGCGGCAGCGTCACCGCGCTGGAGAACGTCATCCCGCCGCGGCAGGGTCCTCCGCTGCACATCCACGCCCGCGAGGACGAGATGTACTACGTCATCGACGGCGAGGTCCGCTTCAAGGCCGGCGGCCGTCTCTTCGCCGCGCCGGCGGGCTCGTTCATGTTCATCCCGCGGGGCACGCCGCACTGCTTCCAGAACGTCGGCGACGAGGCCGCCCGGCTCCTGGTGATGTTCACGCCGGCGGGCATGGAGCGCTTCTTCGAGGGAGTCGCCCAGCTGCCGCCCGGACCCGTCGACGCAGCCGCCTACGCGGAGATCGCGCGAACCGCCGGGATGCAGGTGGTGGGGCCGCCGCTCGCGGAGACCGACCCGCTCTGACCTGGCATTGGGGGTGCTCCCCGCCGGTCGTAAGCCCCCAGTGACGAAAGAGTCGACGGCCGCCGTTTCCGGCGGCCGCCGTCCCCCCAGTCAGGACCGCGCAGCCCGTCTGGACGAGGTGCGGCGCCTTCCAAAGCCCTTGGGCCCCCCAGCCCCAGGGCGAGGACCGCGCTGATCCGTGTTGGGGAAGTGTGCAAGACCGCGGTTAAGGCGGATCGGGCGTCCGATGAAGGGAAGTACAGAAGCCGTGACGGCGACGTGACGCCGAGGGCATCACCACTGCATCGTGACAGGTGGCCGGCTGACAGGCCTGCCATACGCAAGTTTTTCCCGGTCCTGTCTAGATCTGCTCGGGGGCGTCGATGCCCAGAGTGGCCAGGGCGTCGCCCAGCGTTGCGCGAGTCGCCGCCACCAGCGCGCGGCGGAAGCGGCGGGTCGGCGCATCCTGCTCGCGGACGATCGGGGCGGTGTGCTCGTAGAAGTCGCTGAGCGCTGAGGCAAGCGAGAACGTGTAGGTGCACAGCACGGGAGGTGAGAGCGACTCCGCCGCGTCGGCCAGGGCGCTGCGATAGGCGTCGAGACGCAGCAGCAGGGCCCGCTCGCTGGGGTGGAGCTCGCCGTAGACCACGGGCGGCTGCTGGTCGTCGGCCACCTTGCGAAGGATCCCGGCGCTGCGGGCGTGGGCGTACTGCAGGTAGACGCCGGTGTCACCGGTGGTGCGCAGCGCCTCGCCGAAGTCGAAGGCGATGATCTGGCTGAGGCCGAACTTCTGCAGGTAGTAGCGCACCGCGCCGGCGGCCAGCGAGCGCGCCGCCTCGTCGCTCTGCGCCTTGTCGCGAACGCGCGGCACCGCGGCGTCGAGCAGGTCGTCGGCGCGCACCTCGATGCCCTTGCGTCCGCTGAGGGCAACCATGGTGCGGCCCTCCTCGACCTCGAGGCCCAGCTCCTGCGCCGCCCGGGCCGACAGCGCCACCACCTCGTAGTCGAGGTGGATCGAGCGCTCGGCCTGCTCGTGGAAGCCGAGGCGGTGCACCGCCTGCTTGACGACCCGCTGCGGGTAGGCCTGGCGAGCGTCGATGACGTTGACGACGCGAGAGGCCTGGCCGAATCCTGCGCTGTCGAGGTCGGCGCCGTCCGGGTCGCTGGTGGTGGTGGCGGGCGAATCGGGCTGCGCGGGATTCCAGCGGCGGTAGTGGAAGTCGAGGCCGAGCAGGCCGAACTTCCAGAGCTGGTAGGCGATGTCCTTGGCGGTGTAGGTGGCGACGCCGTCCGACTTGACGAGGATCTTGGCCGCCTCGGCGTCGGCAACCTCGGTCTCGGTCTCGGTCTCGGGCTCGTCGTCGGGCGCGGCGGCGGCGGCTTCGCCGTCCTCCCACGGCATCACCCAGCAGCCCGCGTTCTTGCCCTCTTCGACATGAACGACGACGCCGCGCTGGCGCAGCATCTCGAAGGCGCGGCGCCAGAAGCCCAGCTCCAGGATGTCCGACTCCCAGGTGAGCAGGTCGTAGCCGATGCCGAAGCGTCGCATGGTGTCGAGGTGCGCCTGCACGATGCGGCGGGCGAGGTCCTTGGCGTACTTGGCGACCTCGTTGTCGCGGTCCTCGATGTGGCGCAGCGTCTCGCGGCGCTTGTCGACCAGCGTCGGATCCTGTTCGTAGCGGCGCATCACCTCGACGTACACGCGCGAGCAGAACTGGTCGTACGGCTCGTCAGGCGCGGGGTCCATGCCCAGCTCGCGCAGACCGACGATGACGTCGGCAACCTGCACGCCGGTGTCGTCGATGTAGTTGTTGATCTCGACGGTATGCCCAGTGCGCCGCAGGATGCGCGACACCGAGTCGCCCAGGCAGGCGTTGCGCAGGTGGCCGACGTGCGCCGCCTTGTTGGTGTTGATGTTGGTGTGCTCGACCAGCGTCTTGCCGGGCTCGGGCGCGGCGCCGCCGGGCAGCGCGACGGGACGCGCGGGGTCGAGCGCCAGCGCGCCGGCGATCACCGCGGGCGCCCACGTTGCGTCGTCGAGGCGCGCGTTGACGTAGCCGGGCGGGCTCACCGTCCACTCGCGCACGAAGGGTGCGCCGGACTCCGCGAGTCGGGCGCGCAGCTCCTCGGCGATCTGCATCGGCGAGCGGCGCAGCACGCGCGCGGCGCGCAGCGGGGCGGGCGTCGACCAGTCGCCGAACTCCGGCCGGGCGGACGGCTCGACCACCGCCTCCACCTCGGCACCGGCACCCAGCGCATCCAGGGCGGCGCGGACGGCGCGGGTGAGCTCGGCGTGCACATCGGGCATCGAGGCCAAGGGTAGCGGCTGGCGTGGCGGGCTCGGCGCGGGTAGGCTGCTCGGCACTCATGCCGGCACCTCGCACTGCGACCGTCGACGGCCGGCGCGCGCCGGATGCGTGGCGGGTGGGCGCCTACCACGAGCTGGTGGCGCGGGTGCAGGCCTGCCGGGCGTGTCCGCGGATGGACGGGCGGCGGCGCATCCTGGGTGACGCCAACGGGCCGGTGCGGGCACGCGCCATCCTCGTCGGGACGGCGCCGGGACGGCATGGCGCAGAGCGGACGGGGATCCCGTTCAGCGGGGATCGCAGCGGCGAGGCGCTCGACGTGCTGCTGGCCCGGGCGGGGTTGACGCGTGCCGATGTGTTCGTGACCAACGCGGTGCTGTGCAACCCGCAGGACGTGCAGGGGCGGAACGCGGAACCGACGGCGGCGGAGCTGCGCCGCTGCCGGCAGCACCTGCGCGACACGCTGGCGATGGTCGACGCTCCCCTGGTGGTGGCACTCGGGCGCACGGCCTTCGCAGCCCTGTGCGCGCTGACGCCGCCCGACGCCGCACCGCACAACGTACGGGGCACCATCCCGCCGTGGCAGCAGGCGTTGGGCATGGCGACGCCCTGGCAGGGCAGGCTGCTCGCGGCGGCGTATCACCCCGGCCCGCGGGTGTGGATGCAGCCGCTGCGCCGCGCCGCCCTGGTGGCGCAATGGGACGCGATCTTTCAGCTCGGCGGCGAGCTGACGGTGAAGGTCCAGGTGCGGTCGTAGGCGGCGCCGTCGACAATCGCGACGATGTGCGCGGTGTACCGCGCGCCCGGCGTCAGCGGTGCGGCGGTGAGCAGTGAGGCGGAGTTCTCCGTGGCGTCGCCGGGCGGCAACGTGTAGACGGGCTGCACCGCAGCGCCACCGGCGGCGGTCAGCGTGAACGAGGTGAGCCGCGCCGCGCTGTTGCGGTCGAAGGTGACCGTAACCGGGTAGCCGGTGACCCGCGAGGCTCCCGCCGGGACGGGGTCGGGCAGCTCGTTGTCGTAGAACGCGGCGGGCACGGACGTCTGGCCGTCGGCGGGGTAGACGACAGGAGTGGCATGAACTCCCCGGGGCCCGGTGAAGCCGAACTCCATGTCCTCGATGGGCAGCGAGGCGATGCCGGCGTCGGCGAACCCGATCACCCGCAGGTCGGGGCGGAGGATGGGGAAGCGGTGGTAGACACTGTCGACCCAGTCGTTGACGGCGGCCACCGGGCCGCCGCGGTGGGTGATGTCCTCGCCCACCGGGCCGTCGCGCCAGCCGAAGGTGCTGTCGCGGTCGTAGACGCCCGCGCCACTGAAGCCGGCGGTCCCCGGCGTTTCGGTGTGGATGCCCAGGCCCTTCTGCGAGGTGCGCGCCTGGTTGAAGAGCCAGTAGAAGCTGTGCGCCGCGGCGCTGGCGGTGAGGCGGTCGTCCAGCGTCACGGCGGGGAGTCCCGCCTGCTTGCGCACGGCGTTGACGCGGTCGAGGGCGAGATGGGCATGCGTGGCCATCACCGCGTCGACGTCCGGCGGCACGGCATGGCGTGCGGAGGGACGCGAGTCGTCACCGGAGGCGACGGCGTCGGCGATCATGCGCAGCCCGCGCGGCTCGTCGCGCCAGACGTCGCGGGCGATGTAGAGCAGGTAGGCCGCGGCGGCCGTGTCGGCGGGCGCGACACGCAGGGCGGAGGCGAGGAGTCCCGCGGCGGCGTCGGGCTGGTCGTCGCCGGCCATGGCCACCTGCGCCTGCCCGTGCAGGACGTCGACGTTGAGCGGCGCCAGCTGTCCGGCGCGGGTGTAGGCGGTGCGCGCATCGGCGTAGTCGGCGGCGAGCAGGGCGTTGCTGCCGAGGCTGAGCAGCATGCCGACGTCGTGGCCCCGCAGGCCGAGCGCCTTCTCGAGCTCGGCGTGGCCGCGGTCGACGCTGTCGTCGAGGAAGAGCGCCACCGCCAGCTCGCTGACCCGCTCCACCCAGGACGGCTGCTCCCGTTCGGCGGCGGAGAGTGCGTCCACCTGGGCGAGCTGGTCGCCGCGGTCCTTGGCCAGGTTGGCCGCCTCGCGGTGCAGCTCGGCGCGCAGGTAGGGCGGCGACGCTTGCGTGATCAGCCGGCTCGCGGCGTCGATCTCGGCCTGGGAGCCCTTGGCGTCGCCACTGTCGGCGAGGGCTTCGGAGAGGTACAGGTGGGCGAGCGGGTCGTCCGGAGCCAGCTGGACGGCGTGGCGGCCCTCGGCGACCGCCTGGGGGAAGGAGGCGTTCCAGTCGAGGGCGCGGCAGAGGGCGGCGTGGGCGTGGCCGTCGTCGCCGGCGAGGGCGACCGCGCGGCGGGCCTCGGACAGGCCGGCGGGCAGGGCGCCCGTGTAGAGGAGGAACACCGCGTGGGCGGCGTGGGTGGCGGCGTCGTCGGGCAGGCGCGCCGCCCGGGCGGTGTAGGCGGTCTCGGCCTGCTCGTAGCGATTGGCGAAGACCAGCGCGTCGATGTCGGCCAGGGAGGCGACGGAGGCAGCGCCGGCGGTGGCCAGCCCCGGGGCGCGGGGCGCGGCGCCGCCGAAGCCCTGCTCGGGGACGGCGAGGCCGCGAGCGGGGGCGGCGGCATCCACGGCGAAGGCGACGGCCAGGAGGACGGCGACCAGGACGCCGCGGCGCGGCATGGAGGTCGGCGGTCGGCGCTGCGCGTCCACGGCGCGGGACATCGTGTCACAGGGCCGAGGGACGATCCCCTGGGGAGGGGACGATCCCCGGTGGCGCCATCACGGCGGCTCCGGCAGGGAGGAGCCGCACACCCGGTGAGGGGGACGGCGCCGCCCGGGGACCTTAGGGAAGGGAGGGAACCGTCGCGCAGCCTACGTGGCGGTGCGTAAAGGCAGCGTCAACTTCGGATTGGTGCGCGAGCCGGCGCCGGCGGATCTCGCGGAACGCCTTGGGGACCTCTTGCGCTGACCCCTCTGGCGTTCGCACGGAAAACATCTCTCAGAGACGGTTGCCGGGATCGCTAGCCGATGATCCCGCTGGTGCGGGTGACCTCGATGCCCTGGGCTTCCAGGCCGCCGATCATCGCGTTGATGCCGATGCTGTCCGTCGCCATGTGTCCTGTGATCACCAGGTTCGCGGTGGGCGGCGCCTCGGCGCGCAGCCGCTGCAGGTCGTCCTCGGCGACGTGCATGGCGAAGATGGTGTCGACTCCCGCGCGCCAGTACTCCCGGAACACCGGGTAGCCGCCGTTGGTGCCGCCCGCCATGGCGACCACCCAGCGCCCAAGGCGATTCGACCCGTCGCCGATCCACGCCTCCGGGTCGGTGAGCGCCGCCTCCATCTCGGGGAACTCCCCGATCCAGTCGAGCACCTGCGCGATCGACGTCTCCGCCGCAGCACGCGCGCGCAGCAGATCGACGATCGCGCGCCGCCCGATGATGTCGCAGGCCAGGTGCACGTTGCACAGCGGCATCCCGATCAGCCGCGCGGTGTCGACGATGCGGTTGTAGTTGCTCATGTGGTCGGCACGGTGGATGCGGTCGAGTCGCTGCGCCACCGCCGCCTCGGCGACGTCGCGCGCAATGCCCTCAGCCGTCATCATCTCGATCTGCCGCACCACCACCTTGGCGAAGTCCATGCGCGCGTGGTCGCCGACGGGGTGATGCGCGATGACCGCGTCGTATCCCGCCTGCTTGGCGTGAAGCAGCTCACCCGCGTCGACGTCGATGCCGAAAAGCACGCGGTGCACGTCACCGGGAGCTTCGACGTAGACCTGCGAGTCGGCGGGGACGTCCTCGCAACCGGCGAGACGCGCGGACCATTCCAGGATGGCGGCGAGATTCACGCCCGCCAGCCTACAGCCGGACCCGCAGCCTCGGGTGGGAGTGGTGCATGCGCGGCACGGGCACGGGAACCGCCACGGCAGCAGTGACGGCGGCAGTCGCCGCGTTCCGGGCGCCCCAGTTGCGCGAGAGCACCGCGACCGCGAAGCACAGCACACCGAGCAGAATCCCGACGACGGTGTCGGCGACGTAGTGCTCACCGAGGTAGAGCACACCGAACGACAGCGTCAGCGGATACAGCATCCAGAGCCACGACGTCCACCGTCGCGCGCCGCGCACGGCGACGATGGTGCAGGCGATCACCATGGGCACGGAGACGTGCAACGACGGCATCGCCGCGTTGGGCTCGGGGTCGGCCCCGGCGTAGAACTGCCCGAAGCCGCCGACGTGCTGCAGCGTGTCGACCACCATGCGCTGCACGTGGGGCAGCAGGCCTTCGCGCGCGGCCAGCCAGGGCGGCATCTCGGGGAAGAGCAGGTAGACGATGAACCCCAGCGCCATCACCAGGAAGTAGGCGGTGACGAAGGTCGAGAACCACTCGCGGTGGCGCCACCACAGCCACAGTCCGGCCACCAGCGGGGCGGCGAAGTGGAAGAGGTACTCGGCCACCAGCGCGTACTGGAACACGTGCTGGATGACGCCGGTGCCGATGCGCTGCTGCAGCCACGTCGTGGCCACCGCGCCGCCGAGGATGGTCTTCTCGAAGACGATCGGCCCCACGCTGTGCACCGCGCCGGCGAGCCCGGCCCCGACGCCGGTGAGGTCCTCGAACATGACCGCGATGAACAGGAACGGCAGCCAGTCCCAGACGAACGGCCGCGCCCGCCCCACGATGGCGAAGGCGACCAGCCCGAGCAGGATGACGTGCTCGCTGGTGATGCCCACCTGGTGCGAGGCCATCAGCCCGATGGAGGCGATGGCGTACACGGTCATGCCGGCGTAGACGACGGGCCGCTGGCGGAAGGCGTGCACGCTGCGGCGCTGGACCGGAGCGGCGATCACCGCGTTGACGCTGCGCGCTGCGCTGGCCACGGCACCCGCGGTGGTGTGCAGGTGGCGGCGGGTGTGCGCCCGCAGCTGCGCGGCGTGCGACATCGGGGACATGTGCGAGGCCACCACCACGGTGCTCGCCTTGTTGCAGGCCGGATGCCGGCGCCGCGGCAGGGGACGCAGGCCCACGCTCAGCGACCGCACCGGGACGCGCACGTAGGCACGCCCACGTGTCCCCCGGCGATGCGGTCGGGAGGTTGCCATCCCCGTCGGTCTCCTTTGCCCCTGTGCTGCCGTCGCTGTAACCAAGCTACCCACACGGTCGGTCGGAGGGGATGGATCTCCCTGCCCCCCGCTCGGTCGTGCCGTTCAACCTTAGGGCATCCCCAGCCGGAATGGAGCGTTTTCCAAGCTCGGACGCCCACAGTTGGGCCTTTGGTCCCGCGCGCGGTGGGAACTGTCGCCCTTGGTACCCGGCGCGGGGTGCCCCTCTCGCCACCGAAGCGCAACCCCCTCCGTATCACCCGGTGCACCATGACTGCACTGCAAGCCGCCAACGCCGAGATCCGCCGCCGGATGCAGACCGAGCAGCGCCGCCGCGAGCAGCGCCGCCTCGCCGATCTGCCAATCCGGACCGTCGACGCCCTGCTCGCCGAGCTGGAGGAGCTCCATCTCGCCGGCCGCAAGCGCGTCCCCGAGAGCTTCGACGCCCGCCTCGAAGGGCTCAACGCCACCCTCCCCGAGGACTGCCGCAGCCCCCTGCGCAGCCGCATCACCATCGCCCACCTGATGGACCGCCTCTACGCCATCCAGGACTGCCTGCTCAGCCGCCGCGCCCGGCGATCCGAGCGTGATGGGCACACAAGTGACCCCGCCGACGACGATCTGTTGCCCCAGGCGTCGTAGGCTACGGGGCAGGTGAGCCCCGTTCCAACCTCCATCCCGGTCCGCGCCGCGATCCTCACGGTGAGCGACGCGGGCTCGCGCGGCGAGCGCGCCGACGACAGTGGCGACCTCATCGCCACCCGCCTGGCGTCGCTGCCGGCGACGGTCGTCTCGCGGTCGCTGGTTGCCGACGAGGCCTCGGAGATCACCGGCGCGGTGCTGGCGGCCGCCGATTCCGCCGGGGCCGAGCTGCTGGTGATCACCGGCGGCACCGGGCTGGCGCCGCGCGACGTGACCCCGCAGACGGTCCGGCCTCTGCTCGACTACGAGGTCCCGGGCATGGCCGAGGCCATGCGCCTGCGCGGTCTCGACTCCACGCCGCACGCCATGCTCTCCAGGCAGGTGGCCGGCGTGCGCGGGCGCTGCCTGGTGCTCGCCCTGCCGGGCTCGCCGCGCGGGGTGGGCGACTGCCTGGACGCCGTCTGGCCGGCACTTCCCCACGGCCTGCGGCTCTTGCGCGGGGAGCACGACACCCATGGGAGGCCCGGCTGACCGATGCGCCGCTTCACCGTCTCCGGATTGGTGCCCTGCGACCCGATCGACCTCGCCGACCGCCTGCTCGACGCCACCGCCGCGCCCGTGATCTGGCCGCAGATCCAGGCGGATGCCGCCGAGGACGGCTCGGTGCCGGGGTGGCTGGAGTGCTCCGTGTCTCCCGAGGATTCGGAGGCCGACGCGCGCAGCGGAGCCCTGCACGTCCGGCTGCGGCGCGCGTCGCCGATGGAGGTGCAGGAGCGCACCGGGGGTGAGCTCACCGTGCATCGCTTCCTACCGGCCACCGGCGGATGCCTCTGGACCGTCGAATCGCACGCCTCGCCGCGCCAGGGTGAATCCTGGCTGCGCTTCGTGCGGCGGCGGAGGCACGACCAGGCACGCGCCATGGCCCTGGTGGACACGGCGGCGAGCTACTTCGCCTCGCTGCTCTAGAGGGCTCGCTCCGCCGGCCGGGCAACCTCACCGGACTTCCCGCCGCGCTTCGCCACCAAGCCCACGCCCTCCACGCTCATCCACCGGTCCGACGCCTTGGCCATGTCGATGACCGTCAGGGCGGCGACGGTGGCGGCGGTGAGCGCCTCCATCTCGACGCCGGTCTGCGCCGTGCAGCGCGCCGTCGCGGTGATCTGGACGCCCGGCAGATCGGGGTCCAGCCGCAGGTCCACCTCGACCGAGGTGAGCGGCAGGGGATGGCAGAGCGGGATCAGCTCGGGCGTCCGCTTCGCGGCCATGATCCCCGCGATCCGCGCGACGCCCAGCACATCGCCTTTGGCCGCCTGCCCTTTCGAGATCAGGTCAAAGGTGGCCTGATCACAGCGGACCCGCGCCCGCGCGGTCGCCTCGCGCTCGGTCGACGCCTTGGCGGACACGTCCACCATGCGCGCGGCGCCGCTCTCGTCGAGGTGGGTCAGCCGTGGCTCGCTCATCGCCCGGGCATTGTCGCGCCCGGCCGCGGCAGCCCGCAGCGACAGACGGCTCAGCCGACGGCGTGGACGGGGGAGTCTTCCGAGAGGAAGCTGCGGATGACGGCGCCGAGGCCGATCAGGCTGAAGGGCTTGTTGATGAAACGGTTGGCGCCGGCGGCGCGGCCGTTCTCGACGTCGTCGGTGCGCGAGAGGGCGGTGAAGAGGACGACGGGGATGTGGCGCGTGTCGGGGTCGCTCTTGATGCGGCGGCAGGCCTCGAGGCCGTCGATGCCGGGCATCATCACGTCGAGGATGACCAGGTCGGGGCGTTGCGCCTCGACCCGCCGCAAGCCCTCCTCACCGTTGGGTGCGGTGTCCACGTCGTAGCCCTCGATGCTGAGGTACATCGAGACGACATGGAGGAGGCGCGGGTCGTCGTCGACGACCAGGATGCGATGGCTCACGAGGCTCCTAACCCGGTGGGGTGCGGATGAGAGGGGTGCTCGGGGACTGTCGCGGAGTATATGCAGGCCTCCCCGAAGCGACTTCCCCGCTCACGGGCTCGTCACGGGACCGTTGCCCTCTCCGTCAGCCGCAGGCGTGCGCGTCGGCGGCCGCGTCGGGCCGGTGGAAGCCGATGCGGACGACCGTTCCGCTCACCCTGACGCACTCCAGGTACTGCCGGGCCGCCTTGAGGGTGGGGTCGGAGCCGAGCAGGTCCTGGAGGTCGAAGGCGGACTGGACGCGGTCCTGGATGGCGTGGGTGACCGTGTCCGGCAGGCCCAGGTTGCCCACCTGGATGTCGTGGAAGCTGGCGCTGACCTGGGGGACGCCGCCGGAGTCAAGCGTCCTGGCAAGGGCGAGGCGAGCCACCGCCCAGACGTTGAACGGTCCCACCGGGGTGTGCGCATCGACGGCGACCAGGGCGTTGCGCACCCGGATCTCCGGCTCCTGCAGGCGGGCGGGGTTGGGGTTGTGCTCGCGGATGAGGACGGTGAGGTCGTGCTCGCTGAGCTCGACGACGCCGTGCTGGCGAAGGAGGAGCTGGGCGCCCAGCCCGGTGCCGAGCCGGGTGGCGATGGCGTTCTGGGAGCTGCCGTTGTCGGCGCCACCGGGCGGTGCGCCGAGGTCGGGCGTGGCCAGGGCCTGGGCGGCCACCACCCCGCCGAGGACGAGCACCAGGACGACGATGACGAGCAGGCAGCCGCAGGCACGGCCCAGGCGGCGTCGCGGACGGCCCCGTGCGATCACCGGGTCAGCGGGTCCGCCAGAAGAGGAACCCGGCGCCGCCACCGATGGCGAGGAGGGCGACGAAGGCGCCGATGATCAGGCCGCCGCTGCCGCCGCCTCCGCCCGTGCTGGCGGTCGGCGTGGTGGAGGAGCTCGCCGCGGACGGTGAGGGGGTGGCGGTGGCCGCGCTGGGAGTGGACGTCGGGGAGGGCGTTGGCGACGGCGTGGGCGGCGGCGGCGAGGTGGGCGCCGGGGTTGGCGTGGGCGGTGGCGTTGGCGTGGGGTTGGGCGTCGGCACCGTGAGGACGACGGGCGTGCCGGTCGGCGTGTCCGTGGGGGTGTCGCTCGGGGTCGGCGTCACGCGCGGCGGGCAGGCCGTCGGTCGGACCGCCTGCGTGATGCACGGCGATGCCGAGTTGGCAACCGGCGTTCCGGTCCCGGTCTGCGCATTTGCCTCCAGCAGCGACGGAAACTGCACGCTGCCGACGCGCGTCCCCGCGACGACCAGCCCGAGCACACCGAGCGCGCACGCGAGGCACACGGCCGCCGCGACGCGCCGCAGTCCGACCGCTCTCACGCCGCCTTCTCCGCTGCGTCCTCGACCGGAACGGTCGCCGCAACCGGCGGCGGCGTCAGCACCAGGGTGGAGCGCCCGGCCGCCGCCACCGCCTCCGCACTCCACGCCAGCGGCTGCTGGGTGTTGCGCGTCCAGTCACCGGTCATGTCGCGATAGTGCCGCGAGCCGGGGTGTCCCGACTGCCCCGGGAAGTGGATGCCCGTGCACGCGTCCCAGTTGCCGACGTCGATGATCTGCCGCCACGACGGCGCCCAGCCGCGGGCGCGGTACGGCTGTCCGGCGATGTACGCCGTCTGGAACACGGTGTCGGTGTCGCCGCCGACCGCGACGCTGCC
The DNA here is from genome assembly GCA_035995545.1 of Candidatus Dormiibacterota bacterium. GTDB lineage: Bacteria > Chloroflexota > Dormibacteria > Aeolococcales > Aeolococcaceae > DASRDZ01. The sequence continues at coordinate 473,566 of DASYKI010000010.1, read as the reverse complement.
CGCGTTGAAGAGCAGGTTGAGCGGCTTCTTGCGACCCAGCACGTGGTCGATCGGCAGCGAGTGGAGCCGGCCCCAGCGCCAGCGGCGCGGCCGCCCCACGGTGCGACGCAGGTCGGCGACCGCATCCTCCAGCGCCCGCCTGGCGACGTCCTGCCACGTCATCCCCGCCGGGAACCACGACACGTCGCCCTCACGCCAGCGCCGCAGAAGGTGCGGGGTGACACCGCCGACGAGGTTGCCGGCGACGCCGAACACCGGATGCGGCATCTCGCCCGCGGCCAGCTTCCACTGCTCGCCGCACAGCGGCTCCAGCGCATGCTGGGTGAGCCGGCGCATGAAGGCCTCGTAGACGCAGGGCTCGGCGGCCTCGGGGTCGAGCACCCCGTCCCACTGCAGCAGCCCCTGCCGCGCCTCCTCGGCGAGCGGCTGCTCGCAGACCACGTCGCGCAGCAGCTGCGCCACCTCGCGCGCCGGCGGGCAGGTCACGTCCAGCTGAGTTGTCGCCATGTCTGACATGTTCAAACCGGTGCGCCCGGCCAGCAGCTCGCGCAGGCGCAGGGCGCGGTATCCGTTCATGTAGTCGCTGCTGATGTGATGGGGGAAGTCGGGGCCGGCGATGCGGTTGTTGGCGGTGATCACGAAGTGCTCGTCGGGGTCGAGGACCTGGGGCACCTCGTCGATGGACAGGTACCGCTGCCACAGCGCGTCGCCGGTCCAGCCGGGGACGGGCAGGCCGGTGACGGCGCGGCGTCGCACCGGGATGCGTCCCGAGAGCAGGTAGCCGATGTGGCCGTCGACGTCCGCGTAGACGACGTTCTGCGACGGTCCGTCGAGCAGGGCGAACGCCTGCCGGAACGACTCCCAGTCGCCGGCGCGCTGCAGGGCGAGCAGCGACTGCGCCGCCGTGCCCGGCGTCAGCGCCGTCCACTGCAGCGCGAGCCCGCGCCACACGCCCGCGGCGCGGTCCTCGTAGCGGTCGATCAGGGGACCGTGGCGGGTCACCACCACCTCTTCGATCACCGGCTCGGGCCGGCCCTTGACGACGATGCGCTCCTGCCGCACCTCTGCCTCGGCGCTGCCGCTCTCGGTGCGGTAGCTCTTGCCGCCGCGGTCGGACAGCTCCTCGATGACCAGGTCCTGCACGTCGGCAAAGGAGTTGGTGTATCCCCAGGCGATGCGCCGGTTGTGGCCGATGATGGGGAACGGCAGCCCGGCCAGGGTCACGCCGGTGGACTCGAAGTCGTCCCCCGCGGAGATGTGCGCCTGGTACCAGATCGACGGCGCCGACGGCGGCAGGTGCGGGTCGTTGCAGAGCATGGGACGACCGGTGGCGGTCATGGTGGCGTCGACGACCCAGCTGTTGCTGGCGGCGCCGGCGGTCCCCGCGGGGATCCAGCGGGACGCCTCACGGAACAGCTCCAGCGCGTCGCCACCCTCGGCTGCCGCGGCGCGCGCGGTGGCGCGCAGGATGGTGGGATTGGTCTCGGCGTAGTGGAACTCGAGCTGGGCGGCCTTCTCGGGTCCGAGGCGGCGCAGCAGCTCGAAGCGGCGCAGCTCGTTGTCCATGTTGAGGGCGAGGCCGAGGTTGAGCAGCTTGCCGAGGAGCAGGCTGTGCGCCGGGCGCCACGGCTCGGGCCTGATGCGCAGCAGGGTCATCTCCAGCGGCAGCGGGCGACCGCTCGTCCACAGGGAGTTCACCCCGGCGGCGTAGGCGTCGAGGACGCGGCGGGTCTCGTCGTCGAGCAGGCGCACCTCCTCCTCGGCGACGCGGAGCAGGCCGAGACGGCGCATGAAGCGGTCGGCGGGCACGCCCTCGTCGCCGGCGAACTCGCTGACCCGTCCGCTGGCGACACGGCGGTTGAACTCCATCTGCCAGCCGCGGTCCTGGGCGTGGACGAAGCCCATCGCGAAGGCCGCGTCCACCGCGGAGGAGGCCTGGACGTGGGGCACGCCACGGTGGTCGCGGACCACGCGCACCGGCGCGTCGAGCGCGGGCACGCTGACGGTGCCGCTGACCAGGGGCAGCGGGCGGCGCATCAGCAGCCACCAGAGGCCCCCGAGCAGGACCAGCACGACCAGGACGACGATGCCGGCGATCACGACACACCACTCCCATGCTCTCGGCGCGCGCCACGGCGCGTCGGGGCGACTCTATGCGACCTCGGGGTTTGCAACGCGCCCTGGCGCCAACCGGGCACGGTTTCGCGGCTGAAGCAGGAGCCGCCGGACCGCCCCCGCCCCGCGGCCGGCGCCGCCACGGGGTCATTGCAGCGCGGCGAGGATCTCCTGGTGAGTGGTGAAGGCCAGCGGCGGCAGGGTGTCCAGGGGGAAGCGCATGACCTCCAGCGCCTCGGGGCCCGGCCGGGGGCGGCCGCGGGTGATGTGGCCGAGGTAGGCGACGATGACCACCCCGCCGTCGGTGAAGGCGGCGTGGTGGACGCCCAGCAGCCGTTCGATGGCGACGTCGCAGCCGATCTCCTCCAGGCACTCGCGCGCCGCCGCGTCGGCGGGGTGCTCGTCGTAGTCGACGTAGCCGCCGGGCAGCGCCCACTGGCCGACGCGGGGCTCGATGCCGCGGCGCAGCAGCCAGACGTGGTGATCCTCCAGCAGCGCCGCCACCGCCACCACCTTGGGGTCGCGGAAGGCGATGAAGTCGCAGTGGGGACAGGCGCCCAGGCTGCGTCCCTCGACGTCGCGCTCGACCAGCCCGCTGCCGCAGGCGGGACAGAAGCGATGCGGGCTGCGCGTCGAGTGCGGGCGGGGCTCGCTGCCGTGAAGGGTCATCGCGGCAGCCATGGTAGGGAGACGACTGTCTGGGCGCTGACGCGCCCGGTGGGGGGAGCACCCCCAGGCCATCGTCGCCGCTGGAGTACGGCGATGACAGCCTTCCCCCCGCCCCCGTACACTCGCGCGTGCCCATGGCGCAGCGCACCCCCCTGTTCGATCGCCACGTCGCCCTCGGCGCCACCATGGTCGAGTTCAGCGGCTTCGAGATGCCGATGCAGTACTCGAACATCCGCGAGGAGCACACCGCGGTCCGCCAGCGCGCCGGGATCTTCGACCTGTCGCACATGGGCGAGGTGCGCGTCGGCGGACCCAACGCCGTGGCGGCGGTGCAGGGCCTGATCAGCAACGACCTCGACCGCATCGGCCCGGGGCGCGCGCAGTACACCGCGATGTGCAACGAGTCCGGCGGCATGGTCGACGACCTCATCGTCTATCGCGGCGAGAAGGACTGCTGGATCGTGGTCAACGCCTCGCGTCGCGCGGTGGACGTGTCGTGGATGCGCGCACACATCGAGGTCGACGACGCAACCCTCGCCGACGAGTCCGACGACACCGCGCTGATCGCGGTGCAGGGGCCGGAGGCGATCGGGGTGGTGGCGCCCCTGGTGTCGGGGCTGGACGTCGCCGCGCTGGCACCGTTTTCCTGGGGTGTCGCCTCGGTTGCGGGACTTGACGGCGTCGTCATCGCGCGCACGGGGTACACGGGCGAGGATGGCGTGGAGCTGTATGCGCCGTCTGCGCGCGCCGGGGCACTCTGGGACGCCGTGATGGAAGCGGGGCGCGCTGTCGACATGCTGCCGTGCGGGCTCGGTGCGCGCGACACGCTGCGACTCGAGGCCGGCCTTCGCCTCTACGGGCAGGACATGGACGAGTCCGTCGATCCGCTGTCGTGCGGCCTCGGCTGGACGGTGCGGCTCGACAAGGGTGACTTCGTCGGTGCCGGAGCATTGCGCCGCATCAAGGAATCCGGCCCGCCGCGCCGCTTCGTCGGCCTGCGCATGGCGGGACGCGGCATCGCGCGACACGGCATGCAGGTGCTGCGCGACGGTGAGCCCGTCGGCGAGGTGACCAGCGGCACCTACAGCTTCACGCTGGGCGGCGGCATCGCCACCGCGTCATTGCGCCCCGACGCCATCGCGCCGGGCGCCAGCTTCCAGGTCGACGTCCGCGGCACCCTCGCCGACGCGCAGCAGGTGCCGCTGCCGTTCTACAAGCGCACGTCCGCGTAGGAGGAGCCACATCGTGCCCGACCTCAGTGGTTTTCGCTTCACCGCATCGCACGAGTGGGTCGACTCTGCGCAGCGCGTCGGCATCACCGAGTACGCGCAGGCGCAGCTCGGCGACGTCATCTTCCTGGAGCTGCCCGAGGTTGGGCGCACGCTGGCCGCCGGTGAGCGCTTCGGCGTCATCGAGTCGGTGAAGGCGGCCAGCGACCTGTACTCGCCGGTGGGCGGACGGGTCGTCGAGGTCAACGACACGCTCGTCGAGACGCCGGAAAAGGTCAACAGTGACCCATACGGCGAGGGCTGGCTGATGCGCCTCGACGACGTCGACGCGACGGGCGCCGAGCTGATGGACGAATCCGGCTACTCGGCGGCGACGGCGGCGCACTGAGTCGTGTCGCGGTTGGGCGGGGGCCGGAGCGCGTGGGGTCTCGCGTGGGGCAGACTCGGCCGGTGAGCTTCGATCCCGACGGTCCCGCCGACCACCTGCGCGAGGAGCTGATCGAGCGCCGTCCCGTGTTCGAGGGGCGCCTGCTGCGCGTGTACCAGGACCGGGTGCGCCTTCCCGACGGACACGAGGCGGGGCGGGAGATCGTCCATCACCGCGGCGCGGTTGGGGTGGTGCCGATCGCGCCCGACGGGCGGGTGGTGCTGGTGCGCCAGTGGCGCCACGCGGTGGAACGGGCGCTGTGGGAGATTCCCGCGGGCACCCGCGACGAGGGGGAGGAGCCCTTCGTCACCGCCCAGCGCGAGCTGGAGGAGGAGACCGGCTATCGCGCGGTGAAGTGGCGATCGCTGGGACAGGCGTGCGTCTCGCCCGGGTACTCGCGGGAGATGCTGTGGTTCTTCCTCGCCGAGGGGCTGGAGGAGGGCACGGCGGCCACCGACCCGGACGAGAATCTCGATGTGCGGCTGTTCGAGCCTGCGGAGGTGCTGCAGCTGGTGTCGGCGGGGGCGACCGACCTCAAGACGCTGGCGGGGCTGGCGCTGGCGGGGCATCTGCCGCCGATGCTCAGCGGCGGCGGGTGATGAGCGAGCACGGCGTGGGGCCGGGGGAGGACGCTCCGGGCGAGGAGGAGCTGCGGCGCGCGGCTGAGGCGGCGGACGCTGAGGACATGGCGGGTCCGGACGTGGACGGCGTGGCTACCGACGCTGCCGAGGAGGCGGCGCGGATGGCCGAGCTGGCCCGGGCCGAGGACACGTCGCCGCCGCCGTCGGAGATGCCGCCGGTGCATCCGGGCGTGGAGGCGCCGAGCGCCCCGGTTCATGCGGATGCGGCGCCCGAGCTGCCGCCGGTGGAGGCTCCGAGCGCCCCTGAGCCCGCGGATGCCGCGCCCGAGCTGCCGCCGGTGGAAGCATCGAGCGCCCCCGAGCCTGCGGATGCCGCGCTCGAGCTGCCGCCGGTGGAGGCATCAAGCGCCCCTGAGCCCGCGGATGCCGCGCCCGAGCTGCCGCCAGTGGAGGCGCCGAGCACCCCGCCTGCGGCCCCACCGCAGCCCTGGCAGGCACCGGTCAAGGTGGTCTTCGCCGACACGCCGGTGCGCGGCAGCGTCCCCATGGCCGACGCCGAGGGGCTCGTCGAACGGGCCATCGAGAGCGTGCTCGACCAGGTTCCCGACGTCGGCGGCGAGGAGCCCGAAGGCAGCGCCAAGCTGCAGCCCTGGGCGGAGACCGCCGCGCCGCCGTCGAAGTACAAGCGCCCGCTCAGCGAGCTGCTGGAGCAGTACGCGGCGCGCGTTGAGGCCGCACCCGACGCCGTCGCCGGGCGGCCGCGCGGCCAGCACCCCATCGCCGCCTTCTTCGCCCGCTTCACGCCGCAGGGCGGTGGGCGTGGAGCACCCGCCACCGAAACGGGGACTGGCGGTGGTCGCGGGCGGCGGCGCCGCGGTCGAGGTGCGGGTGGCGCCGTGCCGGTGGGCGCTGCAGGGCCCGCGCCCGTCGGCGGCGGGCAGCCGAGGGGCAGGCGCCGCGGTGGCGGCCAGCCGCAGCGACAGGACGGCACGGCCCAAGGCGGACGCAACCCGCAGGGCGGTGGCGGCCAGGGCGGCCGCGGATCGCAGGGCGGTCGCGGTCCCCAGGGCGGCAACCCGCAGGGTGGGAGTGGCCAGAGCGGGCGCGGCTCGCAGAGCGGTCCCCAGGGTGGACGCGGTCCACGTCCGCAGCAGGTCGGCGGCGAGGCCGGTGCAGCAGCGTCCGGCGAGGCCAGGCGCCGCTCCCGAGGACGCGGACGCCGGAGGCGCGGCGGTGGTGGCGGCGGCGGCGACGGCGCCGGCGGCGGAGGAGCGGCCCCGGCAGGAGGCTGATCCGGCGAGCGGGCTCAGCTGCAGCGCGGCAGCGGCGGTTCCGGCGGGCGCAGGCCAAGTGCAGCGCGGCAGCGGGCGGTTCCGGCGGACGCCGATCAGGTGCAGCGCGGCAGCGGCGGTTCCGGCGGACGCCGGTCAGGTGCAGCGCGGCAGCGGCGGGCGCGGCTTAGTGCGGCGCGGCAGCGGCGGGTCCGGCGGGCGCGGCTTAGGTGCAACGCGGCAGCGGCGGTTCCGGGGAGGCGCAGGTCGGGTGCAGCGCGGCAGCGGCGGTTCCGGCGGGCGCGGCTTAGGTGCGGCGCGGCAGCGGCGACGGCCCGACGCCCGCGGCTTCGGGTCAGGTGCAGCGCGGCAGCGGCGCCGCACCGGGCCGATGTCGCGCAGGACATCTACACTCGCCGCCGTGCACGACATCCTGCAGCGCATCGCGCGCGGTGAGCTGACGCCCGACGACGCCGCTCCGCTGCTGCGCGCCGACCGGATCGCGCGCCTGGGGGATCGCGCTGCTGTCGACGTCGACCGCCACCACCGCGGCGGCATCCCCGAGGTGGTGCTGGCGGGTCCCAAGCGCGCCGCGGATGTCGCTGCCATCGTGGCCGCCCTCCTCGACGCCACCGGCCAGGCGTGCGTCTCGCGCATGAAGGCCGGCCACCGCGCCGCCGTCCACAGGGTCGCCGCCGAGCACGAGGCGCGCCTGGTCATGTACGGCCGCACCGCCTGTCGCGTCGTCAGCCGCACACATCAGCAGGACAAGCACACCGGCAGCGTGGGCCTGATCGCCGCCGGCACCTCCGACCTCGAAGCGCTCGGCGAGGCCCGCATGCTCTGCGACGCGGCGGGCTGCGCCACGACGGTCGCCGCCGACGTCGGCGTCGCCGGACTGCACCGGCTCTTCGAGCCCCTCAGCGCCATGCTCCGCGACGGCGTCGACGCCATCGTGGTCGCCGCCGGCATGGACGGCGCCCTGCCGTCGGTCGTGGCTGGCCTGGTCGACGTCCCCGTCATCGGCCTGCCCACATCGACCGGGTACGGTGCCGGTGGCAAGGGCGAGGCCGCCCTGCTTGCCATGCTGCAGACCTGCGCCCCAGGGCTGGTGGTGGTCAACGTCGACAACGGCGTCGGCGCCGGTGCCGCTGCGGTGCGCATCGCGAGCAGAACCCACGGGCGCCAGCCGCAAGCAGGGTGAGCCCCGCAACCCTGGGCGACGCCCCCGTCACCGCGGTGCTCTTCGACTACGGCCTCACCCTCATGACCTACACCAGGCCCGCTGACGCACTGCACCGCGCCTACTCCCGCATCGCCGCCACACTCGGCGACCCCCGCTGGGACGGCGACGCCCTCCTCGACGCAGTGCACGATCGCGTCGACGCCAGGGTCGCCGCCCACGAGGCCACCGGCAGCCTCGAAGAGATCGACATCACCGCAGCCCACCGCGAGGCCTACGCCGACCTCGGCATCGCCCTCGACTCGCAGCAGCTCGACGACGCCATGCGCGAGGAGCAGGTCGCCTGGTGGGAGGGCATCCACGTCGCGCCCGACACCGCGCCCACCCTGCACGCCCTGCGCCACGCAGGCCTGCGCCTCGGCATCTGCTCCAACGCCCCCTACCGCCCCGCCAGCATGCGCGAGCAGCTCCAGCACGTCGGCCTGCTCCCGCTGGTCGACGCGGCCGTCTTCAGCGGCGAAGTGGGCTGGCGCAAGCCCGCGCCCCAGATCTTCGCAGCCGCCCTCCGCGCGCTCGGTGCCGAGCCCCGCAGCACAGTGCACGTCGGCGACCGCGTCCGCGAGGACGTCGACGGCGCCCATGCAGCCGGCATGCGGGCCGTGCGCATCCGCGAGCACCACGACGACGCCGACCCCGACGAGCGCGCCGACGCCGTGATCGACCGACTCGCCTACCTGCCCGCCCTGCTCCGAGCAGCAGGCGGCCGGGGCTGAATCTAGGCGGTCGCTATAATGCGGGTCCCGCCGGGTGGCGGGCAGTGGACATCCGGTGACGAGGCGATCGACCGTGGAGTTCCGCGACTACCTCAAGGAGAAGTGCCGCGAGCGCGGGATTTCGCTGCACCGGCTCGCGCTGCTCTGCGACCTCAACCAGATCTACTTCTACCAGGCGGTGAACAAGAACAAGGAGAACCCGCCGCCGTGGGTGCTCCGCCGGGCTGCGCCACACCTCGGCGTACCCTACGTCGAGCTGCTCATGGCGGCCGGGTACCTGCGCGACCAGGACCTCGTCGAGTGGCAGGAGCACCAGCGACGCGCGCCGGGCGGGCGGATACCCGCCATGGCCGGGGACTGACGGGACCGAGCCACAGGACGAGGATGGAAGGGATGAGGAAGAGGAAGGGGACGTCATCGTGACGCAGTTGGTGGTGACAACGCCGCCTGCCAGCACTCCGCGTGATTCTGTCGCACCTGTCCAGAACGACGACGCCGCGCTGGTCGAGGCCTTCCGCGCCGGCGACGTGTCCGCCTTCGAGGACATCTACCGCAACCACCATCGCTACGTGCAGATGCAGGCACGCCGCGTCATCAGCGACGCGCACCGCGCCGAGGACATCGCCCAGGAGGCGTTCCTGCGCCTGGTGCGCCAGCTTCTGGCCACAGATGGCGAGATCAAGCTGCGCGCCTGGCTGCACCGCACCACCACCAACCTGGCCATCGACGAGCACCGGCGCAGCCGCACCCAGCAGCTCTTCCAGGAGAGCCGCTCGCCGCTCGACGAGCTGCAGCGCACCCTCGACCGCACCGACCGGGGACACCCCGAGCAGGAGGCCGAGTCGGGGGAGGTGCGCCATACCATCCGCCGCGTCGTCGAGCGCATGCCGGCGCGCTACCGGGCCATCCTCGCCCTGCGCGAGCTGGAGGGGCTGGACTACATCTCGATTGCGCAGGCGATGAACCTGTCGCTGTCGGCGGTGGAGTCGCTGCTCTTCCGGGCGCGACGGCGCTTCACCGACGTGTACCAGCAGCTCGCCGAGGAGGGGGCGATGCCGGTGCCCGAGCGCCGCCGGCGCCGGCGTGGGTCGCCTCCCGTGGTTCCCGGCTGACACCGTCCGGTTCCCGCGCCGTCCTTCCGGTTGACACGCTCCGGGCGGACAATCGGGGTCGCATCGCACGAACATCTGCGCGACGACCCATGAGCACCGAGACCACCGACTCCACCTGGCCGCGGGCCATCATCCACCTCGACCTCGACGCCTTCTACGCGTCGGTGGAGCAGCTGCGCCGTCCTGAGCTGCGCGGCAAGCCGGTTGTGGTGGGCGGTGCCGGCGGCGACAACGGGCAAGTGGTCACCCGGCGCGGCGTCGTCAGCGCGGCGTCGTACGAGGCGCGGCGGTTCGGTGTGCACTCGGCCATGCCGCTGGCCACGGCGCTGCGGCTCTGTCCGCAGGCGATCGTGGTGCCGGTCGACTTTCCCGCCTACCGCGAAAAGTCGGCGCAGGTCTTCGCCATCGCCCGCGCGGTGACGCCGCAGGTGGAGCCGCTGTCGCTCGACGAGGCCTACCTCGACGTCACCGGGTCGCGGCGGCGCTTCGGCGAGCCGGAGGAGATCGCGGCGCGGATGCGCGACGAGATCCACCAGGCCACCGGGCTGCACGCGTCGTTCGGCGTGGCGGCGACCAAGGTCGTCGCCAAGGTGGCGTCGGACCTGCGCAAGCCGCGCGGGTTCGTCGTGGTGCCGCCGGGGGAGGAGGCGGCGTTCCTTGCGCCGCTGCCGCTGCGGGTTCTGCCCGGGCTGGGGCCGGCGGCCGAGCGCGCGTTGCAGGGGCTCGGGCTGAGCACCCTGGGCCAGCTCGCCGGGCTGCCGCGCGAGGTGGTGCAGCGCCGGCTCGGCGAGCACGCGGGGTTGTTCCTGTGGGAGCGGGCGCAGGGTCTCGACGACGGTGCGGTGTCGGTGCCGGGGCGGCCCAAGAGCGTGTCGCGCGAGGAGACGTTCTTCCACGACGTGTCCGAGCGGGCGGCGCTGGCCGAGCGGATGCGGCACCTGGCGGCCGACGTGGGACGGCGGCTGCGCGTGGGCGAGTGGCGCGGGCGCACGATCACCATCAAGCTGCGCTACAGCGACTTCACCACGCTGTCGCGGCAGGTGTCGCTGCCGGCGCCCACCGACGCCGACCGGCTCATCGCGCAGACGGGAATGCGGCTGCTCGACCAGGCGTGGAGCGGCGACCCGATCCGGCTGCTCGGCGTGGGCATGAGCTCGCTGGAGGAGGCGGGGCAGCTGGATCTGTTCGAGGCGCCTGCGCAGCATCGCGACGAGCGCCTGGACCGGGTGCTCGACCGGGTGCGCTCGCGGTTCGGGGAGGCGGCGCTGCACCGCGGAGCGGGGAGTGGGTCGCTGCGCGATGCGGATTGGCGTGGCGAGGACCTGCGGGCGCTGGGTCGCGACCGATCCCCCGATGCTCCGCCTTCAGACGAGTGACTGCCCGTCCAGCCCCTGCGTCGCGGACCCTCTAGCGCCAGTCGCAGCCCGCGATCTCGAAGTGGCTCTGGCCGTCGCAGAGGGTGCGGATGCGCGCGACGACGTAGCGCCCGTCGCCGGGCCGCAGCTCGATGCTCACCGGCGCCTCACCCTCGCGCGCCGACACCGTGCCGCGGCGGTACACCGTCACCGGCTCGCGCAGCTTCTCCTGCAGCAGGGTGACCAGGTCGGCGTCGCCGCTGACGTCGCCGTCCTCGGCGACCTGCGCGGTCTGCTCGCCGAAGGCGATGGTCCAGACCAGGGTGTCCACCGCGCTCAGTCCTCCTCGTCGTCGGTGTCGTCGGAGCCGTCGTCGAGATAGGGGAGCAGCGCCTCGTCGTTGAGCGCGCGCGCCTCGGCGAGCATCTCGGCGACCCCCTCGACCTTCTCCACCGGCCACTCCAGCGCCGCGGCGATCTCGACGGAGCTTGGCTCGCGCGCCAGCCGCTGGCGCATCTCCACCTCGGCGATCTCGTAGCGCTGCGCGTCGCGGACGAAGGCCTCGCCGGCGGCGCGCTCCTCGGCCTCGCGGGCCAGGGCGGCGTCGAGGTGCAACACGACGACGCGCTCGACATAGGCACGCAGCCCCGCCGGATCACCGCCGCGCCGGGCGTACTCGTCGACGGCGGTGAAGACCGCGATCGAGCCCTCCTGGAAGAGGTCGCCGACCTCCACGCCCTGGTCGTGTCGCTCCAGGGCGGCGTCGAGGGCGATGCTCAGGTGGTGGCGCACCAGGGTGGCGGCGGCCGCGTTGCCGCCGGTGCGATGCATGGTGTCGAGCAGGCGGGCGACCTCGTCGGTGGGCAGCGGCGGATACGAGCGCGCCTGCGCGGCCATGGCGTCGAGGGGACTGTCGGCCGCCCACTCCATGTCGTTCATCCCCGCGTCGTCAGCCGGCGAGCGACTTGCGTCCGAAGCGCGCGGCGAAGGTCTCCACCGCGCGCGCCACCTCGTGCCGCGCCGCCCCGGCCGTGGCGCGTTCCACCGCCCCGCCGAAGGGACCGCCACCGACCGCGTAGCGCGCCGTCAGCTCCACCTTGCAGCCGCCGCTGACCGGTCGGATCGAAATGACGATGCTCAGCTCCATCCCCTCCTCGAGCGAGTACACGGCGCGCGCCGGCGGCTCGTACTCACGGCAGACCAGGACACCGCGGAGGTGCCGTCCGATCATGCCCACCTCGACCTCGTAGCGCGCGCCCAGGCCCTGCATGGGCCCGCCCACATGGCGCAGGCCCTTCACAGCGGGAAGCCAGTCGGCGTGGTCCAGGTCGGTGGCCGCGGCGAACGCCTCGGCGGGGGGGACGGGGAGCGCCACGTCGGCGCGTGCCTCGATCATTTCGGCAAGGTACCACCGGCGCACCCGCCTCGTTCCCGGACTGTCAGTACATCAGGGTTGCGAGCGCCGCAACTTGCTCGAAGCCGAGACGGCGGTACACCGCGCGCGCCGGCTCGTTGTAGTGATTGACGTACAGCGTGCACACCGGCACCTGCTCCAGGACCGCGCGGCACACCGTCGCCATGCCCGCGGTGGCGACGCCGCGATTGCGGTGGCGTGGTGCGGTGTAGACGCCCTGCACCTGCACCGCCTCGGGCGTCCAGGCGCTCAGCTCCGCCTTGAAGATCACCTCGCCGCCCTCGGTCCACACCCAGCTCCAGCCGCGCTGGATCAGCGTGCTCATCCGGGTGCGCCAGCCGGCGGGGTCGATGGCCAGCGGGTCGACGCCCATCTCCTCGCGGTGCATGTCGGCGGCGGCGACGGTGAGCAGGTCGAGGTCGGCGAGGGTGCCCGGGCGGAGGCCGGGCGCGGTGGGCGCCGTGGGGCTCAGCGTGGTGCGATGCAGCGCCAGCAGCGGCTGGGGATCGCGCACCTCGCGCAGCTTGGGGCTCGGCTGGCGGGCGGCATGGAGGGCGAGCACCTGCTCGCGCGGCCCGACGATCATGCGCGGCGCCTGCTGGCGCGAGAGCGCCTCGGCGAGACGGTCGACGTCCTCCAGGTCGGGCGTCCAGGGGACGACCAGCGGGCCGCCGAGCAGCGCGGCGCGGAGACGTCCCCGTCCCTCGACACCCCACCACTGGCCGGTGCCCAGGCCGGCGAGGCGCATCTCGCTGCGCAGGTAGACGTTCTGCACCGGGTCCTCGTCGAGCAGGGTTGCCAGCTCGGCGGTGTCGTCGGGAGTGAGGCGCCGCAGCCCGGTGGTGATCATCGCCCGACCGATCCTATTCGTCCGTACGGGGGCTGTGCCCGCCGCGATCTGGCAGGATTTGCGCAGCCATGCTGATCCTGATGCACGCCCACGCCTCCCGCGCCGAGATCGAGGGCGTCATGCAGCACGTCCGCGGCCACGGCTACGAGCCCATCGAGCTGCCCGGCGCCGATCGCATCGCCATCGGCGTGCTCGGCAGCCACCCGGCGTCGATCCGCGACAACGTCGTCGGGCTGCCGGGGGTGCTGGATGCCATCCCGGTCAGCAAGCCGTACAAGATGGTCGGGCTGGAGTGGCACCCCTCACGGACGGTGGTGCAGGTTGGCGCGGCCGCCTTCGGGGGCCCGGAGTTCGTGGTCGCGGCAGGGCCGTGTGCCATCGAGTCTGCCGACCAGGTGTTGAGCACAGCTCGTTCTGTGCGCGCCTCCGGTGCCTTGATGCTGCGTGGGGGTGCCTACAAGCCGCGCACGTCGCCGTATGCGTTTCGGGGGTTGGGAGTGGCGGGGTTGGAGCTGCTGGCCCAGGCCCGTGCGGAGACCGGGCTGCCGGTGGTGACCGAGGTGCTGACCCCGGGCGATGTGGCGGTTGTCGCGCAGTGGGCCGATGTCTTGCAGGTGGGCACGCGCAATGCGCAGAACTTCGCGCTGCTGGAGGCGGTTGGCGAGGCCGGGAAGCCCGTGCTGCTGAAGCGGGGGATGTCGAACACCATCGAGGAGTGGCTGCTCAGCGCGGAGTACGTGCTGTCGCAGGGCAATCCGGACGTCGTGTTGTGTGAGCGGGGGATCCGCTCCTTCGAGACGGCGACGCGGAACACGTTGGATCTGTCGGCGGTGCCGATGGTGCGGTCGCTGTCGCACCTTCCGGTGGTGGTCGACCCGTCGCACGCGACCGGGCACCGGCATCTCGTTGGGCCGATGGCGTTGGCGGCGCTCGCGTGTGGAGCGGATGGACTGCTCATCGAGGTGCATCCGAATCCCGACGAGGCGCTGTCGGACGGGCCGCAGTCTCTGACGCTCGCCCAGTTTTCGTCACTGATGGCCGAATTGCGCCGGGTCGCCCCCGCGGTGGGGCGGGAGATGTCGGCGGTCTCGGTCGGCTAGCGTCCGCGGCTCGCCACTGCGCGGCCAGTTTCTCGACGTACTCGGGGTCGAGGCGCCAGCCGACCCGCCCGGTGTACAGGACGCCGTCCAGCACCGCGGTCTGCAGCATCTTGCGAGCTCTGTACGGCGAGATGCCCAGGGTTGCTGCTGCATCGGCCACCGTCATGCCTGTTCGCAGTGACCGTACGGGGCCGCAGCGACTGTACGCGCTGAACGAGCCGAGACCTTCTTGCAGGTGCTTGATCGCGACGATCTGCTTGCGCGCGGCCAGGATGTCATCTCGCGCTGAGTCGATGCGCTTCAGCAACGCGTCGACGTCGAGGTCTGGGTCTGGGAAGGGGTCAGCGTGCATGGTGGTAGAGCTCCGCATGCCGGACAACGGAGCTCCGAGCGGCTCCGGCCATCAGCGTGGCCCGCGCACTTCCGTTGAGTCTAGGGTGTGTTGAACATTGAGATTTGTGTGCGGATACAGCGGCGAATGGCTGTTCCACGTCACATATAGCCTTGGCGGCCCATCCATTCATGTCGTGCTAGCCATCGCGCAGTGTGTGGTCGTCTTGACTGACGGGCGCATCATCGACTCACTACTCGCCGAACTCGACGCAGCGCTCGTCTCCCTCCAGACCGCCCGCAAGGTCGCCGCCGAAATGCAGCGCGCGCGCGAAGCATCGCGCCGCTCGGACGACCGCCAGAACGCGGATGCCACACCCACGGCTCCTCCGAATCCGACGCTGCGCTACGGCGGCATGACGGTGGCCGAAGCGGCGGTGGCCCTCGGCGTCAGCGAGGAGCAGGTGCGTCGTTTGCTCCGTACGGGCGAATTGACCGGCGTACCGTTTCGCGGGCGCGTGGGCTGGCGCCTCCAGCGCGATTACGTCAACTCCCTCGCCGCCGCCTGGGACGAGCAGCGGCGGGCGCAGGAGGAGGCACGGCGAACCCGGCGGCGACCCCGTCCGCCCCAGCGCTGAGGGGCGCACCTGCGGCATCATGGCGGCCAGCCATGAGCGAGTTCCGAAGCTTCGAAGAATTCCTCCCCTACTACGTGGCCGAGCACAGCAGGCCGGCGACGCGGTGGATGCACTTCGCCGGGACGCATGCGGGGGCGGCGATCGGAATCACCGGGGTGGCGCGGCGGCGGTGGGGGATGCTGGCAGCGGCGCCGGTGGTGGCGTACGGGACGGCGTGGTTCAGCCACTTCGTCATCGAGAAGAACAAGCCGGCCACCTTCGGGCATCCGCTCTGGTCGCTGCGGGGCGACCTCGCCATGCTGGCCCGGATGTGGCAGGGGCGGGACGCGGAGCTGAGCGCGATGGCTGCGGAGAACAAGCGCGGGCGGGTGCGCGCGGCGGAGTTGCGCGGGGAGAACGCCGAGGCGGCGCTGGAGCCGGTCGCGGCGCTGCCCTAGGGCTGGTCAGCGCTCGCTGATCGGGGAGGCGCCGTCGTCGCCGAAGCCTTCGGGGAGCTGCCAGTCGGTTCCGGCCGGTGTGTCGTTGAGCTCGATGCCGAGGCCGAGCAGGGAGTCGCGCAGGGCGTCGGCGTCGGCCCAGCGGCGGTCGGCGCGGGCGGTCTGGCGCAGGGTCAGGACGGATTCGACGACGGGGCCGACCATGGCGCGGGGGTCGCGGGCGCCGAGGCGGGCGACGTCGGCGAGCTGGACGAGCAGGCTGCGCTGCAGGGCGCGAGCGCGGTCCATCTCGTCGCTGGAGAAGGTTTCGCGAGACCAGTCCCAGAGGTGGGTGTCGAGGTCGAGCAGGGCGCTCAGGGCGGCGGAGATGTCGGCTTGGGCGATGGCGGTGTCGAAGGCGTTGCGACAGGCGCTGACGCCGTCCGTGAAGGGGTCGACGGGGACGGGCGCATCGGTGCCGGGCGCCGGTTGGCCCGCGGCCGGCGCGGACACGCGTGGTGACAGAGAGATTTCACCGCTGCTTGAGGACGTCCCTGCACGCACCACGTCGAGTGCAACTGTCTCGCCCGACTCGATGCGATCCTCACGCCCCTGTCGACGCAGGGTGACGCCGCCCACGCCGCGGACCGTCAGGGTCTCCGCGCCGACGTCGATGACGCAGGCCGTGTGCTCGTCGACGCCGAGCACGTAGGCACCGTCGGGCAGCGACGACTCCAGCAGACGCAGGCGGCGGTCGCCCATGTAGCAGTAGCGCGTGTCATGCGTGCCGCCCTCGGCATTGTTGTAGTGCGGCACGACCGCCACGTTGATGCCATACGTGGCCAGAAGGTTCAGGCCGTCGAGCCAGTAGGGGTCAGCGCCCACCTTGTAGACCTCGTACACCGGCAGGGCCAGCAAGCCCAGCGTTGCGGCAGCCGCACTGCTGAACACGATCACGCCACCGTCGCGGAGCTTGTCGCCGAGCAGCGAGGGCAGCGGCGTCCCCGACCACTGTCGCAGGGCATAGCTCGGACTCCCGGGACCGGCGAACACGAACCGCGCCGCACGCACCCGAGCCAGCATGGTTTCCACATCGCCGGTACCGGCCCACGGCGCCCCGCGATACGACGCAACGCTGACCGGCCGCTGCACGTTCTCACGAAAGTACGCGAGGGCGCGGGACGCGATCTCCGACGCGTTCTCCTGGAACCCGAACGGCGTGTCGAGCATCACCGCCTCGACACTGCTGCCGAGCATGGCGAAGAGATCGCTGTGCACCGACGTCATGGTCGGGCTGGTCTCCCCGGACCCCATGATCGCCAGCACGCGCGGCGTGGACGCGGAGCTCATCGCTGCAGCGACTTGGTCTCCAGGAACTCCTCGAGTCCGAACCGTCCCAGCTCGCGACCGAGGCCGGACTGCTTGTAGCCACCGAAGGGTGCCATGGGATTGAAGCGGCCGCCGTTGACGTCGACCTGACCGGTGCGCAGCCGCCGGGCAACCCGCTCGGCGCGCGCGGGATCGCCGGACCAGACGCCGCCGGCCAGGCCGTACACGGTGTCGTTGGCAATGCGCACCGCGTCCTCCTCGGTGTCGTACGGCATGATCGACAGCACCGGACCGAAGATCTCCTCCTGGGCGATGGTCATCTCCGGTGTGACGTTGGCGAATACCGTTGGCTGCACGTAGTAGCCGCGCTGCAGTCCAGCGGGCGGTTCGGCACCACCGACCACGAGCTGCGCGCCCTCCTCGACACCCTTGCGGATGTAGGCACGCACGCGTTCGCGCTGCACGTCGGACACCAGGGGGCCGAGCCGGGTCGACTCGTCGAACGGGTCGCCGACGGTGAGCTTCTCCGCCTGCGACGCGGCGATGCGCGCGGCCTCGTCCTGCCTGTCACGTGGCACCAGCATGCGGGTCAGCGCGGCACAGGTCTGGCCGCTGTTCAAGAAGGCGTTGTTGACGCCGCTGCGCACCGCCTTCTCCAGGTCGGCGTCGTCGAGGATGACGTTGGGCGACTTGCCGCCCATCTCCAGGGTGACGCGCTTCACGCTCTGCGCCGCCAGCTCGGCGACGCGCTTGCCCGCCCGCGTCGACCCGGTGAACGACACGGCATCGACGCCGGGATGCGCCGCGATCGCCTCGCCGACCACCGGCCCATAGCCGGTGACCAGGTTGAAGACCCCCGCGGGCAGCCCCGCCTCGTCGATGATCTCGGCGAGCACGAAGGCGGTGAAGGGTGCCACCTCGCTGGGCTTGAGCACCACCGTGCAGCCCGCGGCCAGCGCCGGCGCCACCTTGTTGACCACCTGGTGCAGCGGGTAGTTCCACGGCGTGATGCAGCCCACCACGCCGACGGGCTCGCGCACCACCAGCGAGTTGCCCACCTCCTCCTCGAAGGGGAACTCGCGGACGATCTTGGCCATCTGTCCCGTGGTCATCACCGGCAGGCCGGCCTGGATGGCGGTGGCCATGGCCAGCGGCATGCCCACCTCGGAGGCCACCAGGGTGGCAATGCGGTCGATGCGCGAGGCCAGGCCCTGGTAGATCTTCTCCAGGTACTGGGCGCGCTCCTCGACGGTGGTCTGCGACCACGACGCGAAGGCGCGGCGCGCGGCCTCGACGGCACGGTCGACGTCCTCGGCGGTGCCCTCGGGGACGCTGCCGATCACCTCCTCGGTGGAGGCGCTGAGCACGTCGATGCTTCCGGAGCCGGTGGAGGGCACCCAGGCGCCGTCGATGTAGAGCCGGTCACGCTGCTCGTCGAGCGCGTCGGCGGCCGCGGGACGCACGCCCGTCTCGGTCATGGCACGCACCTCAGTGGCGGGGGATTCCTTGGGGTTCTGGGGACGGCTATTGTCCGCCTCATGCCCGTCCTCCCGCGGCGCTGCGCAGCCCTGGCGATGGCCATGGCCCTGCTCGCGGCATGCGGCGGCGACCCGCCGGTCGACAACGCGGCGCTGAGCTCCGCACTGGCGGCGGGGCGGACGGCGGAGGTGACCGTGCAGGGTCGGGTCACCACCCTGCTTGCCGACGGCCACGGCAGCGCGGGGCCGCACCAGCGCTTCGACGTCGAGCTGGGCAGCGGGGTTGTTGTCGAGATCGACCACAACCTGACGCTGGCGCCACGCGTGCCCCTGCACAGCGGCGACGTCGTCATCGTGCACGGCGAGTTCGCGCCCGACCCGGGGCGGCCGGTGATCCATTACACGCACCACTCGACCGACCGCCACGAGGGCGGTTGGATCAGGCTCGCCGCGACGACGTACGACTAGATCGGCGGCCGCACCCCCTCGGCGCCCGGCGTGCGCGGCCCGGGCACGTTGCCGAAGCGGTATTCGACGGGCTCGCGTCCGGGCTGCACCGCGTAGCAGGCGCCGGGGTGGCGGTCGCGCAACGCGATCAGCACGGCGCTGGCGATATCCTCCGCCTGCAGCAGGGGAAACCCCGCCTCGCGCAGCACCTGGGCGTCGCCACCGAGCAGCGGCGTGTCGACGATGCCGGGGCACACCGCGGCGATGTGGATGCCCTTCTCGCTGAGCTGCGTCCCCAGCGAGCGCACCAGGCCGACCACGGCGTGCTTGCTGGCGGTGTAGATCGGGTCGTGGTCGAAGGCGACGATTCCCGCCAGCGACGCCGTGGCCACGATCGCCCCGCCGCCGCGGCGCGCCATCACCGGCACCACCGCCCTCACCCCGAAGACGACGCCGTCGACGTTGACCCGCATCACGCGGCGGTACTGCTCGTCGGTGATGGCGGTGATGTCGGCCACGCCGGTGGTGATCCCGGCGTTGAGGTGGACGACGTCGAGGCCACCGAGCACCTCCTCGACGCGCCCGACGATCCCGGCCCACGCCTCCGAGTCGCCGACGTCGGCGACCACGTGGAGGTCGGAGGGATCCTCGCCGCGCGGCTCGGCGATGTCGACGGCGGCGACGCGCGCACCCTCGGCCTTCAGCCGCCGCACCGTGGCCAGACCGATTCCCGACGCCCCGCCGGTGACCAGGGCGACCTTGCCGTCGAGCGTTCCCACCAGGCTCCTCCCATGCGAATGCGCGTGCCGTGGTGCGACAGGATGGCACCAGGGGACCGCCGCCGGCGCGCCGGGCGCCGCGGGAGCCGCGGCGTCGAGTGGTACAACCGTCCAACCATGGCCAACCCCCAGCTCGAACCTGCCGCGGCGCCCATCGTGCTCGGGCGCTTCCGCGGCCTGGTGGCGCCGGATGTCGACAGCGACTTCGAGTACGGCGGCTTCCCCCTTCCCGACGGCAGCTTCTGGCGCTACCGCGAGCCCGACGCCACCGTCGTGGTGGAGCACGACAAGCTGCGCGTCACCGCCGTGCCGCTGACGCGCTCCAACGACCGGGTCCAGATCCTCGACAACGCCAAGAACATGTACTTCTCCAAGGCGCGCATCCTCACGCCGGAGCGCGGCGAGGTGGCGGTCGAGCTGGGCATGCGCGCACGCGTCATTGCCGGGCGCGACGACGACCTGTACTCCGGGTTCGTGTCGCTCAACCTGCTCGACTTCAGCACCGGCCTCGCCTTCGACTGGTTCGTCGCCAACCGCAGCGCGGCAACCGTGTACGGCCGCTTGCGCTTCCCCGGCGTGCCCCCCGCAGGCGAGGAGAATCCCGAGCGGCCACGCTACTTCTGCCTCTTCAACCAGCCGGCGGCGGTGCGGACGCAGCCGGGCGAGTGGCACCGCTATCGCATCGCGTACGACAAGTCGGCGGCCACGCTCCGCTTCTTCTGCGACGGCGTCGAGGTGGACACGTACCACGACGTTCCGGTCGCCATGGACCAATTCCTGGTGGCCCTGGGCATCATGACCGAGAAGCCGATGGGCGAGCAGGGCTCGGTGTCGCTGTTCGGGCAGGGCGTGATCGCCGAGTACACCGAGGTGACCGTGACCGGCGCAGCGGGGATCGCCGAACCCGGATAATCCCCGCTCACATGCGGATCTTCTCGGGCATCCAGGCCACCGGCGCCAAGCACATCGGCAACTTCAGCGGCGGCTTCCGCCAGTACGCGTCCACCCAGGAGCTGGGCGAGGCCTTCTTCTGCGTCGTCGACCTGCACTCGATCACCGTCGACTACCAGCCCGCCGACCTCCACGAGCGCACCCTCGACCTGGTCGCGATGCTCATCGCCACCGGCATCGACCCGCAGCGCTCGGTGGTCTTCCTGCAGAGCCACAACCCCGCGCACCCGGAGGCGGCCTGGCTGCTCAGCGCGGTGGCGACCTTCGGCGAGCTGCGCCGCATGACCCAGTTCAAGGACAAGTCGGAGGGGCAGGCGACGGTGTCCGCCGGGCTGTTCACCTACCCGGTGCTGATGGCCGCCGACATCCTGCTGTACCAGACCGACGTGGTCCCCGTCGGGGAGGACCAGCGCCAGCACCTGGAGCTGGCCCGCGACGTCGCCCAGCGCTTCAACGCCCGCTTCGGCGACACCTTCCGCGTCCCGGAGGCGCGCATCCCCGAGTCGGGGGGGCGGATCATGGACCTCCAGGAGCCGATGCGGAAGATGTCGACGACCAACGGCACCCCGCAGGGCACCGTCTACATGCTGGACACGCCTGATGCCGTGCGCAAGAAGTTTCGGACAGCCGTGACTGATTCAGGACGCGACGTGCGCCGCGCGGAGGACAAGCCCGGTATCACCAACCTGGTCGAGATCATGTCGATGGCCACCGGTGAGCCGATGGACGCCATCGAGGACAGTTACGGCGGGCAGGGTTACGGGGCCTTCAAGGACGCGGTGGCCGACTCGGTGATCGAGCTGCTGGTCCCGATCCAGACGCGCTATCACGAGCTGCGCTCCGACCGTGTCGAGCTCGATCGCATCCTCGCCTACGGCGCCGAGCGCGCGCGTGCCGCCTCGGCGCCGACGCTCAAGGCGATGTACGACCGCATGGGGTTCATCGCCCCGCCGCCAGCCTGACGGCGGCGGCTCTGTCTGGGCGCTGACGCGCCCGGTGGGGGGAGCGCCCCCACGCCAGCTTTCGCCGCTGGAGTGCGGCCGAAGCCAGCGTTCCCCCCGCAGCCTGACGGCGGCGGCTCTGTCTGGGCGCTGACGCGCCCGGTGGGGGGAGCACCCCCACGCCAGCTTTCGCCGCTGGAGTGCGGCCGAAGCCAGCGTTCCCCCCGCAGGCTGACGGCGGCGGCTCTGTCTGGGCGCTGACGCGCCTCGCGCTACGCCGCCATCGACGTGGGCGTGCAGTCCTTGCACTCGCGGTAGCCGGCGGCGCGCGCATCCTCGATGCTGCCGAACCCGACGCGGTGCGGCTCGGTGATGCGCCGCGCGTGGCGGCAGGTGGGGTAGCAGACGATGTGCGTGGTGTCGCTGCCGAGGAAGCGCACGCCGCGGCGGGCCATGCGCTCCAGTTCGGCGGCGTCGACCCCCTCCCACCCGAGGATGGCGCGCTTCTGGGTGGGCCCGCCACCGCCGTAGTTGCCGATGTGCCCGTCGGCGCGAACCACGCGATGGCAGGGGATCAGGTAAGGAATCGGGTTGTTCGCCAAGGCGGTTCCCACCGCGCGCACGGCCAGCGGTCGCCCGATGCGGCGCGCGATCCAGTTGTAGGGACGCACCTCGCCACGCGGGATGCGCAGCGCCGTCTGCAGCACCGACTCCTCGAAGGGCGTGAGTCCTCGCAGGTCGAAGCGGACGCGCGAACGACCGGGCGCGCCGAGCAGCACGTCGGCGACGCCCCGCGCCAGCGCCGGCGGCAGCGACTCGACGTAGCGGGGAGTGGTGCCGAACTTCGACGCGTACCACCGCGCGAACTCCTCGGCGCTCACGAAGCGCATCGCGGCACGGATGCCGTGCGACGTCCAGGCGATGCGCAGCGTGCCGATGTCCGTCTCCACGGCGGAGTGCTGAGCGCCGATGCCCACGGCGTCGAGCACGCCGGGCAGCAGCGTCTGCGGTGCGCGCACATCGCCGATGCGGCGCAGGGCGGGCACAACGGTGTCGTCGGAAATCTCTTCGGTCATCGTGCTCATGGGCTCAGCCCACCTCCTTGGCTTGGAGTGCCACCCGCTGTCCTTCCAGTGCAAGCCGGAGCATTCCGACTCCGCGATGGACATTCGCTTTCACGGTTCCCACCGGCCGACCCAGAACCTCGGCCGCCTCGACATACGACAGCTGCTGCACGTGGCGCAGCACCACCGCGTCGCGGTAGGCGGCGGGCAGCGAGAGGACCAGCAGGCGCATCTCCTCGGCCGACTCGCGGCGCAGTGCCGCCCCCTCGGGCGTTGTCGCCGCGGTGTCGGCAAGCTCCGCGGCGCCGTCGAGCGGCTGCGTCACCACCCGGCGGACGCGGACGCGGTTGCGCACCACGTTGAGCGCGATGCGATGCAACCAGGCACGCAGCTTCAGCTCGCGGATGCGCTCGGGCGCATAGCCGGCCAGCGCGCGGTGGGCGCGGACGAAAGCGTCCTGTGCAACCTCTTCGGCGTCGCGGGTGTTCCCGGTGAGCGACAGGGCCAGGCCGTAGATGCGGTCCTGGTGCGTCCGCACCATCCGTTCGAACCCAGCATCCAGGTCACACGCCAGCAGAGCGTTGAGAGCCTCGTCCATTGTCGACAGCATGAAACACGGCCCGGCGGCCGCGGGTTGCAGCGCGGAGGTCGGCCTGCGTGGGCCGCTCGACGTCGCCGCCTCGGTGGAGGGCTTCCGCCGCTGGGGCGACGACCTGCTCGACCGCTGGGACGGCACCACCCTGCTGCGCACCCTGCGCATCGCCGGTGAGTCCGTGCCCATCGCCGTGCAGCCCACCGGGACCATCGCCCGGCCACGCGTGCAGGTCACCGTCGACGACCCGCATCACCTCGACGCCGCAGCGTCGGCCGCCCGACGCTTCTTCGCCACCGTGCCGCCCGCCGCGATGCGTGCCCTCACCGAGCGCGACGCCGTCATCCGGGCAGCCGAGCTGCGCCATCCCGGCGTCCGACCGGTGCTGCAGCCGGACCTGCTCACGGCGCTGGTGCGCTCGATCAGCGCGCAGCAGATCAACCTCGGCTTCGCCGCGGTGGTGCGCGCGCGGCTGGCGCAGCGCTTCGGCCGCCGCCACACCGTGGCCGGACAGGAGGTGTGGAGCCTCGACCCCGAGGCGCTCGCCGCGGCGAAGGCGTCCGACCTGCGGGCGCTGCAGTTCACCACCCGCAAGTCGGAGTACATCATCGGCGTCGCCAGCGCGGTGCTCGGCGGCTCGCTCGACGCCGCCCGGCTCCTTGCCATGAGCGACGAGCAGGTCGTCGCCGAGCTGGTCACCCTGCCCGGCATCGGGCGCTGGACCGCCGAGTGGCTGCTGGCGCGGAGCTTCGGCCGCCCCGTGGTGGTCGCCGGCGACCTCGGCGTGCGCAAGGCGGTGGGCCGCGCCTACTGCGACGGCGCCATGCCCAGCGAGCCCGAGGTGCGCCAGCTCACCGCGCACTGGGGCGCGGCGGCCGGTGTCGCCCAGCAGCTGCTGCTCACCATGCTCGCGGAGGACACCCGGGCCGGTACCAAGGCCCTCAGTGCAGCGGCTGGGCCAGCTCCACGGTGACCTGACCCGCGGCCTCGACCACGCGCAGGGCGGGCAGCGGGAACGTCGCCGGTCCGCCGCAGACGCGGCCGTCGCGCACGTCGAAGCGCGAGCCGTGCCACGGACAGGTGACCACGGTGCCGTCGAGCGTGCCCTCGTCCAGGGGACCGCCCGCGTGCGAGCACACGGCGGAGGTGGCGAAGAGCTGGCCCGCACGGCGAACCATCAGCACCGGCATCCCGCTGGCGTTGACGCGCCGCAGCTCGCCTTCGGGGAACTCGGTCGAGGCGCCGACTGCGACGGCGCCCTCGAAGCCTTCGAGGAACGCGTCGCGGTTGACCATGGTGCCCAGCCCGAAGACGAGATGGCCGCCCACGTAGGCGCCGAAGATGACCAGCACCCACCCCACCGTGGCGATGGCCACCGCCACCGGGTGCGCACCCGCACCGGCCCACCAGCGCAGCGCCAGTGACACCGCCATGAGCACGACCACCACCGTGTTGGTCAGCCCGTGCAGCAGGGCGGCGCGGCGCTCGTGGGCGAAGGTCTCGTGGAAGTCCGTGTAGCCGGTGGCCGCCGCCAGCAGCGCGGTGACCAGGCCGATGGCGAGGGCGATGTCGCCCGCCTCGGTTGGGATACGGCTGCTGAAGTGGGCGACGTAGTCGGCGATGACCGCCACCGTCCAGGCGCCCAGGGGCACGTCGGTGATCGCCGGGTGCAGCGGATGGCCGAGCACGGTGGTGCCGTGCATGGCGTCCTTCAGCGCGCGGCCGGGCCGTCCCAGCGAGGAGTAGATCGCCCCGACGGCACCCTGGATGGCGTCGCCCCACCGCTCCATCCAGCCCTGGCGGCGCAGCCAGCGATCGAGCAGCGGCTCGGCCACGGCGGTCAGGCCCCGTCGGGCCGGGGCTGGTCGAGTGCCTGGCTGAGCCGGCGGGCCAGGGCGTCGGTGCGGAAGGCGCGGCGACGGCGCCGGGCCGCGCGCAGCTCGGCGGGGTCGGCCGTCAGCGCGGCGAGGTCGGCGATGTCGTCGAGGTCGCGCTTCCAGCTGGAGTACAGGTCGCCGTCGCTGCCGGCGGCGACGGGCCGCGGCCGGCGCGGACGCAGGCGCCAGACCAGGGCCATGCCGAGCAGGGCGATGCTGCCGGCCACGCCGAGGGCGGCGGCACCGCTGAGGGTGGCGTTGGCGGCCGCCGGGTCGGCCTGGGTGTGACCGCCGAGGCTGGTCACCGACTGCCCGGCGTAGGACGGAGGTCCAGCGCTGGCGCCCTTGACGCCACCCGCTGGGCCGCCGGAGCCGCCCGGCAGGGGTGCGAGACGTCCGGTCCCGGCGACCGAGGTGGCGCTGGTGGCGCCCGGAGGTGGCAGGTGGCTGCCGCCGGCCGGGGGTGCCGCCGCCGCCACGGATCCGCCGGCCAGCACCGGGAACGCGCTCGAGTAGCTCGACGTGCCCGACGCGGAGCCGGGCGGTCCGGCGGCAGGCGGGACGCCTCCGGCGCTCGGGCTGTTGCTGGGACTGGAGCCCGGCTGCGAGGTCGGGCTCGACGAGGGGCTCGAGCTCGGGCTGGGCGTCGGCGAGGAGCTCGGCCTCGGGGTCGGGCTGGGCTGGGGAGTCGGCGTCGAGGACGGCGTTGGGGTCGCGCTCGGGGTGGGCTGCGGCGGGGGAGTCGAGTCGTGCGGCCGGTCGCCGCCGCCGTAGCCACCGCCGCCACCGCCGCCTCCACCGTCGGCCGCCACCGCCAGCACCGCACCGTGGGTGAGCAGCGGCAGGGGCACAGTGGCCGCCGGCAGGCCGAGCGCGACGCTCAGCGCTCCGCGGGTGACCAGGCGGGCTAGCCGGCGCGCCGGCGGTGTCGTGGACACGTCGCAGTACCTCCTGCCCGAACCCTTCCGATTGGGGGGCGAAATCAGGACGGGGTGACGCCACCCTGCGTGCCGGGGACGTACTGGAACGTCATCGTGGTGATGCAGTGCAGCGTCTGGCCGTTGAGGCTGCAGCCGTTGGGCGTGTAGGCCCACGTCTGCGGCGCTACCAGTGTGATGGAGGTGTCCAGCGTGATGTTGTAGGTGAGCCCGGGAACGGGCCCGGCGGCGTTGATTCCGGCGCCCGTCAGGTTGCCCGTCCCGGCGAAGAACCCCTGCGAGGTGAAGGGCCCGGTGCCCACCCCGCTGAAGGGATTGCCGGTGGCCACGACGGTGTGGAAGACGTCGGCGAGGGTGACCTGTCCGCTCATCGCCGGCGCGTAGATGGCGCTGCCGCAGGCGTCCTGGCCACGGAAGAGGATGCCCGTGCCGCTGCGATTGTCGTAGCTGATATCCATCTGGCAGGAGGTCGGCGACACCGGGATGCTCACCGGTGTGAGCGTGGGCGGCTCGACGATCAGCGTGATCGGCTGGCCACCCAGGGGGGGCAGCGGCACGTTGGGGATGGGTGGGACCGGGACCGGCGGGTCGGCATGGGCGGTGCCGGCACTGAGCAGTGGCACCACAGCGCCCGCGAGCACCGCGGCAAGCAGCGCAACCGGCCGCAGCCGACCAGTCGACATCCTCGATCCCTCCTTGATGGCTACACCTAAGGAGACGTGCGAGCCGGGAGAAATCCGGCGGTCAGCGGCCTTTTCGCCGGGCGACGGATGGCCGCGCCCAGCGGGTGCGGCTCAGCTGGCGACCGCGCCGAGCCAGCGCAGACCCGCCTCGAGCCGGGCGACCGCCTCGGCGCGCCGGTCGGCCTGCTCCACCACCTCACCGAAGGCCCGGTAGCAGCGCCAGCGCGACTCGCCCTCGGCCTCGCCGACGTCGGCGAGACGCTGCAGCAGCCGGGAGCGGGTGGGGCGTTCGTCGAAGGCCTCGGGCACCGCCGTGGTGGAGGCGCGCCGGCCCGCGAGGTCGAGCACCTGGCAGGAGATGCACGTTCCCCGCCGGGCCAGCCGCGGGTTGCGCGGCAGCCCGGTCCACTCCCATCCGCAGCTCGGGCACGCCGTCGCCTCGCGGCCGCAGGCGGCGCAGAGGACGGGGACGGTGGGACCGTCCGATGCGCCGCACCAGGCGCGGGATCCGCCGCAGCGAGGGCAGGGGCTGGGTTGCGTCATGCCCTCGATAACGTCTGCTGCGTCCGGGACCTTTCGGTGGCCCCTGCGGAGCGGCACCATCGCGGTTGGCCGGGCAGCGATGAGTGGTGGCGTGGCGGCGCGTCGATACCCGGGTAGACTGCGCCCGCGCCGGGGCGCTGCTGTTCGACGTGTGCGTGAGGTGGTCGCATGGCTGGAGCCATCGTCCTGGTCGGGACTCGCAAGGGACTGGTCGTCGCGCGCAGCGACGAGGGCCGCCGCAGCTGGACGGTCGATCCCATGCAGTTCGCCAACATGGAGGTGAGCGCGGTCGGGATCGACCAGCGGCGCACCCCGGCGCGGATCTTCGCGGGCGTGGGCGCCGGCCACTGGGGCCCGCGGCTGTCGTACTCCGACGACCTGTGCCAGACGTGGACGGAGACCGAGGAGGCGGCGATCGCCTTCCCTGAGCACACCGGCGCGGCGCTGGCGCGCATCTGGCAGATCCAGCCGTCGCTGTCGGAGCCTGATGTCGTGTACGCGGGCGTCGAGCCGCATGCCCTGTTTCGCTCCGAGGACGGCGGGCTGAGCTTCTCGCTCGTCGAGGGGCTGTGGCAGCACCCGCACCGCACCACGTGGACGCCCGGTGGGGGCGGCGCCTGCCTGCACACGGTCCTGACTCGCGCCGACGATCCGCAGTGGGCGCTCGTCGCCATGTCGGCGGCGGGTGTCTACCGCACCGCCGACGGCGGGGCGTCCTGGGAGCCGGCCAACCAGGGCATCCAGGCGGTGTGGCTGCCCGAGGA
Source organism: Candidatus Dormiibacterota bacterium (assembly GCA_035995545.1). Taxonomy (GTDB): domain Bacteria; phylum Chloroflexota; class Dormibacteria; order Aeolococcales; family Aeolococcaceae; genus DASRDZ01. Next base: position 445,717 of record DASYKI010000010.1, on the reverse strand, counting down.
CCAGCGCTTCCCCGAGTTCGGCCAGTGTGTGCACAAGGTGGCCATGCATCCCGACCGGCCGTCGCGTCTCTACGCCCAGAACCACTTCGGCGTCTACCGCAGCGACGACGGCGGCGACTCCTGGGACGCCATCGAGAACGGGCTGCCCAGCACCTTCGGCTTCGCCATGGTGGTGCACCCGCAGCAGCCGAACACCGTCTTCGGTTTCCCCCTCGAAGCCGACGGGAACCGCGTCCCGCCCGAGGCGCGCTGCCGCGTGTATCGCAGCGAGGACGGCGGCGACTCCTGGGTGGGTCTGTCGGCGGGGCTCCCGGCCGACCCGTACTACGCGGCGGTGCTGCGCGACGCGATGTGCACCGACGGCGCCGACCCCGCCGGCTTCTACTTCGGGACGCGGCTCGGCGAGGTGTTCGGCAGTGTCGACGACGGCGACTCCTGGCAGACGGTGGTCACCCATCTGCCCGACGTGCTGATGGTGCGGGCCGCCGTCCTGCCATGAGTGCGCGGCTCGTCGTTCCCTCGATGCTGCGATCCTGCGCGGGCGGTGCGCGCGAGGTCGAGGTGTCGGGGGCGACGCTGCGCGCTGTGCTGGACGATCTTGCGGTGCGGCTGCCGGTGCTGGAGCGGCGGATCCGCGATGAGCGCGGCGTGCTGCGCCCGCACGTGCTCGTGTTCGTCGACGGGGTGATGGTGCGCGAGGATCTCGATGCGCCGGTGCGCGCGGGGACGGAGGTGCTGATCGCGCCTGCGGTGTCAGGCGGGTAGGTAGCGCCCAGGCGAGCACAGGACCGAGGCGACGCGTCTAGCGGAAGGCGCCGTTGGAGTGGAGGACCTGGCCGCTGATCCAGGCGCCTTCGGGGGAGAGGAGGAAGCGGACGAGGGCTGCGGCGTCGGCAGGTTGGCCGATGCGGCCGAGCGGGGTGCGGGCGATGAGTGCGGGGCGGATGTCGTCGGTGATCCAGCCGGTGTCGGTGGGGCCGGGGTTGATGCAGTTGGCCCTGATGCCTCGGGGTCCCAACTCCATTGCTGCGGCGGTGATGATGCGGTCGAGTGCGCCCTTGCTGACGCCGTAGGGGGCGTTGTCGTGCACGTCGTCGCTGGTGAAGGCGACGAAGCGTCCGTCGTTGCCGGGGAGGCGTCGGGCGAACTCTTGGATCATCAGGGCGACGGCGCGGGCGTTGACGGCGAAGTGGAGGTCGAATTCTTCTGCGGTCGTTTCCATGAGGGGGAGCTCGATGTCGCGGGCATGGCAGGCGACGACCGCGGTGACAGGTGGGAGTCGTTTTGCGAATACGTCAAACATGGCGGGAACTGCTGCGGGGTCGGCGAGGTCGGAGGCGTGCAATTCGGCTCGCACGCCTTTGGCGCGCAGTTCGGCGAGGAGTTGTGTGGGTCCGTCGTCGGTGTCCGTGTAGGCGAGCGCGCGGTCGTAGGCGGGCCAGCCGTGCAGCGCGATGTCCCAGCCGTCGCCGGCCAGGCCCAGTGCGCATGCTGCCGCGATGGTGTTGCGGCGACCGGCACCGGTGATCAGGCATGTCGGCATGGCGCGGTTCAGGATAGATGAGCGCCGAGCGTCAGAGATGCACGAGGAGGCGGTCGAGTGGGCGGGGGACGCGGTCGAGGTCGAGGGCGTCGACGAGCATGGGGGCGGAGCGGATCTTGCGGCCGCTGTAGGTGCCGAAGAAGCGGCGGAGTTGCTCCTCCTGCGGGCGGCCGTGCCAGGCCGGCTGTTTCTGGAAGATGCGGAAGGATTCCAGGGCGTCCTGGGCTTCCAGGACCTGTTCGACGGCGGTGGTGCCGAGGGCGCGGATCAGCTCATCCTCCAGGTCGGCGATGCAGACGTGGAAGCCGAGTTGCTCCATGCCGTCGCGGGTGAGGTTGGAGCCGAAACCTGCACGGTCGAGGCCGTATCGGAAGTCGCGTTCTTCTGCGGCATCGTAGAGGCCGGCGACGCGGACGTTGAGGCCCTGGGGGCCGTAGTGGGCGAGGAACCTGGTGATGTTCTTGGAGCCGCCGATGGCGATGACGGCGATGCGCTCGGCGTCGAGGTTGCGGCCGCGGCGGGAGGCGAGGGCTTCCACTGCGCGCTGGTCGCTGAGGCCTTCGACGAGGACAACGGTTGATGCGGGGTCAGTCGGGGGCATCGTCGTCGCCGGAGTGCTGCGCGATGAAGGCGGCTTTGGCGGCGGTGCAGGCCTCGCGGTCGTGTGGGTTTTGCTGTGCGGCGTTGTGTTTGAGGGTGGCGTATTTGCTTTGGTGGCGCGGTTGTTCCAGGTGCGCCCATTTGGGAGTTGTCATGGCGCGGGGGTTCCTTTGAGGCCCGATATCGCGTGCTTTGCACTCCATATCGGGGGCGGGCGCCTCGGAAATGCCCAGGCAACGGGTGCCCATGTCAGCACAGCGTCGCGGCTGCGGGCGCCTTTGGCGCCCTGTTTCGTTCGCTTCGCGTGACTCGACGACGTTGTCGTCGGCCTCGCTGCGCTCACTGCACTGGACCTTCGGTCCGCCGCGGCGTTCCTGCCAGTTGGGGCGACGCTTTTGGCGCTTGCTTGGCTGGCGACCCCGATCGGATTCGAACCGACGATCTCCACCTTGACAGGGTGGCGTGTTAGGCCAGGCTACACCACGGGGCCGCGAGGATCGAGATTCTAGCATCGGCTCCGGCGGGGGGCCGGCCGGGTACCCTCGACCCCATGCCGCCACAACGACGCAACCACGACGAGGTGTCCGCGGGTGGGGTCGTGGTGCGGCGGAGTCCCGAGACCGGCGGGTGGGAGGCGGCGCTCATCAGGGTCGGGCAGGCGTGGAGCCTGCCCAAGGGCAACCTCGACAAGGGGGAGACCCCGGAGCAGGCGGCACTCAGGGAGATCTCCGAGGAGACGGGGCTGCCGATGGATCGGCTCCAGGTCCTCGGCGAGCTGCCGGCGTCCGAGTACATGTACCGGCGGCAGGGGCGGCTGGTCAGCAAGATCGTCCATCACTACCTGGTCGAGGCGCCGGGCGACGCGCCGTTGCGGCCGCAGGAGCGCGAGGTCGACGAGGTGGAGTGGGTGCCCCTCGCCGAGGCGGCAAGGCGGGTCACCTATCGGGACCTGCGGGCGGCGTTCGAGGAGGCAAAGCGGGGCCTGGGGACCGAATGAGCGTTCGTGGCGCCCGGGGATTCGTAGAATCCGCCCAAGCCATGCACCTCTACGACACGGGCGCCCGGACGGTGCGACCGTTCCAGCCGCCCGGCGACGCCGTGTCGCTCTACGTCTGCGGGATCACTCCGTACGACGCTGCGCACCTGGGGCACGCCTTCACCTATCACGTCTTCGACGTGGTCACCCGGCGGCTGCGCGCGGCAGGCCGCCAGGTCAAGAGCGTGCGCAACGTCACCGACGTCGACGACGACATCTTCCGCGTCGCCCGCCAGCGCGGCGTGCCCTACGCGGAGCTGGTCGCCGAGCAGGTGGCCCGCTTCGACCGCGAGATGGCGTCGATCGACATCCTGCCGGTCACGGCCGCGCCCCTGGCCAGCGAACACGTGCCGAGCATGGTGCGCTGGATCGAGCGGCTGGAGCGCGAGGGCGCCGCCTACGCGCGCGACGGGTGGGTGTACTTCGACGTCTCCACCTTCGACCGTTACGGCGCGCTGAGCGGGCTCAGCCGCGACGAGATGCTGGCCCTGAGCCGCGAGCGCGGCGCCGATCCCGACGACCCGCGCAAGAGCGACCCGCTCGACTTCGTGCTGTGGCAGCCGTCGCTGGCCGACGAGTCGAGCTGGGAGTCGCCGTGGGGAATGGGACGTCCCGGCTGGCACATCGAGTGCTCGGTGCTGGCCACCGACCTGCTCGGCGACACCGTCGACCTGCACGGCGGCGGCGACGACCTCATCTATCCGCACCACGAGTCGGAGATCGCCCAAGTGGAGGCGATCTCGCACCATCCCTTCGTGCGCCACTGGATGCACGTCGCCATGGTCCAGCTCGACGGCGTGAAGATGAGCAAGTCGCTGGGCAACCTGGTGTTCGTCGGCGACTGTCTGCGGCGCTGCGCACCGGGCTCGGTTCGCCTGGCGCTGGCAGCGCATCACTACCGCACGGCCTGGTCCTTCGTCGCCGGCGAGCTCGACGACGCCGAGGCGCGACGCATCGCCTATCGCGACGCCATCGCCCACGGCGCAGCGCTCGATCCCAAGGATGCGCTGCACGTCGAGCAGGAGTTCTTCGCGCGGCTCGACGATGACCTCGACACCCCGGGCGCGCTGCGCGTGCTCGACGATCTCGCCTCGCACATGCGAGACGCAGGGAGCGGCCGCAGCACCGGCGCCGACGGCGAGGTGCTGATGCGCCGGCTGCTGGGCGTGCTCGGCGCTGACGTCGTCCCCACCGCCACTCCAGCCGCGACGCCGACGCCGTAACCGGCGCGGATGGACCGACCGGTCAGTCCGCCGACGCCTCGGGCCGCGGGATGATCCCCAGCGCGAGCCCGGCAGCCACCAGGTTGAGCCCCGCTGCCTCCGCCAGCGCGAGCACCGTCGACCGCGACACCACCGGTCCCGCAAGTCCTGACCCGAACGGCATCCCCGCGTAGTTGAGCGACATCGACACCGCGAAGGCCCGGCCGAACATCGCGGGGTCGGTGCGCCGCTGGCGGAGCGAGAAGAGCGCGATGTCGATGGGGCCGATGGCCAGCCCGCAGAGGATCAGCCCGAGGATCACGGCGGCGAGGCTGGGCAGCATCAGCACCAGGAATCCCGCGGTGAGCAGGACGAACCCCAGCGCCATCGAGCGCCGCTCGCGACCCACCGTGCCGAGCCGGCCCATCAGCAGGCCGGAACACACCGCCACCCCGCCCGACAGTGCCCACAGCGCGCCGACGGTCCCCGCTCCGCTGTGCAGGCGCTCCAGCACCAGCACCGGGAGGATGACGACGAGCTGTCCGAACCCCAGGTTGGCCATGGAGAGCACGACGGCGACGCTGCGCAGGGTTGGGTTGGTGACCACGTAGCGCAGTCCCTCGCGTGCCGCGCGCAGCAGCGGGACGCGCGGCTGGTCGGCGGCGGCGCGCGGCTCCCGGACGTTGAGCACCGCCACCCCGGCGAGGAGGTACACGAAGCCCGATGCCAGCAGCGTGTGCGCGCCGCCGATCGCCGCCACCAGGCCACCGGCGAGGGCCGGACCGATCACCGCGGAGAGTGCCTCGCTGCCGCTGTCGACGGCGTTGGCGAGATCCCAGTCGGAGCGCGGGATCACCAGCGGGAACAGGGAGCGCGTGCCCGCCGCGGTGAGGGTGAAGGTCAGCGAGGCGACGCCGACGATGGCCAGCAGGGCCGCCCTGCTCAGCCCACCCGTGATCGCCAGCAGCCCGATGCTGGCCAGCGCGGATCCCGCGATGGCGTTGTCGAGAAAGATGAGGCGGCGGCGGCCGTGGCGGTCGAGCAGGGCGCCGGCCAGCGGGGCGAGCAGCAGCCCGGGGACGATGCTGAGGAAGACGGCGAGTCCCGCCAGCGGTGCGGAGTGATAGCGCTCCAGCACGAAGAGGACGAGGCCGACCTCCCACATGCGATTGGCGGTGCGCGAGAGCAGGGCCGAGCCGGCGAGCGCGCGAAAACCCGGGACACGGACGAGCCGCGCGTAGGTCGGCGCCGCCAGGGCCTCGGTCGTCACCGGCGGCTCGATGCTCATGCGCCGTCCCCGGCGACGGCGCGCCACGCGCGCAGCACCTCGGCGACACTCCACGCCTGCCAGGGACAGCCGCGCGGTGTGTGCGGTGGGTCGGCGTCCGCGATCTCCGAGATGCTGCCGACCCCGGCGTCGCGCAGATGGTCGAGCAGCGGCGCGAGCATGCCGCGCACCGCGGCGGGATCGCCGAAGGCGCGCAGGTGCGCGGTGGCGAAGGGCCCGATCAGCCACGGCCAGACGGTGCCCTGGTGGTAGGCGCCGTCGCGTGCGCGCACGCCTCCGCCATAGTGCGCGACGTAGGCGGGATCGCTCGGCGCCAGCGAACGCAGCCCCAGCGAGGTGAGCAGGTCGCGCTGGGCGCGGACCACGATGGCGGCGATCCGGTGCAGCGGCAGCGGGGTGTGGTGCACGGCCGCCGCGATCACCGCGTTGGGACGCACGGCCGGGTCGCTGACGCCGTCGGGGCCGTCGAGCACGTCGAAGAGGTAGCGCTCCTGGGGATTCCAGTATCGGTCGAAAGCGGCAGCAACACGACCCCGCAATGCGGCGACATCGACGGGCGGCGGCAGCGGCAGGCCCAGCGCCGCACTCCACGCTTCCAGCGAGCACAGCGCGTTGTGCCACAGCGCGTTGATCTCGACCGGTTTGCCGATGCGGGGCGTCACCACCCAGTCGCCGACCCTGGCGTCCATCCAGGTGAGCTGCAGTCCCGGCTCACCGGCGCGGAGCAGGCCGTCCGCCTGATCGACGCCGATGCCGTGCCGTGTGCCGGTGACGTGGTGCTGCAGGATGTCGCAGAGCACCGGCCACAGCTCGCGCACCAGGGCGTCGTCGCCGGTGCCGGCGTGATGAGCGCGCAGTGCCTCGACGTACCACAGCGTGGCATCGGCGGTGTTGTACTCGGGTGGCGCGGGGCCGTCGACGAAGCGGTTGGGCAGCAGTCCACCGTCGACGAAGCGGGCGAAGCCGCGCAGCAGCCCGGCCGACACATCGGGGCGGCCGGTGGCCAGGGCGAGGCCGGGCAACGAGATCATCGTGTCGCGTCCCCAGTCCTCGAACCACGGGTAGCCGGCCAGGACAGTGTCGAGGCCGCCCCGGTCGACAACGAACTGGTCGGCGGCGAGCACCAGGCGGGCAATGCCCGGCGGCGCCAGCGCGGGGACACGCGCCAGCAGCGCAGTGGCCCGTTCGGCTTCGGCCGCAAGTGCCGCGACGGCGTCCGCGGGGCGTACGTCGGGGTCGAGGGAGATGCTCAGCGCGACCCTCGGCATCGCTTCCTCCAGGTCGACGGTGAGGCAACCCGCCGCGTAGAGGTCTTCGACGCCGTCCATGCCCCGCTCCGTCTCGACGCGCACGTGCAGGTCGCGATACCAGTCGCCGCCGCTCTCCACCACAGCGCCGGACGCGCGCACCCAGTAGGGGGATGCGCCGCCACCGAAGCGCACAGCGACGCCGTCGTCCACGGCCTCGACGTCCGGCGCGTCGCCCGCCCGCGTGAGAGCGTGGTAGTCGCGCCAGGTGCACAGCGGCCGCAGCTGCAGTCGCAGCGAGACGCCCGGTACCGCGCGCGCCAGCGAGTACACGACGAACGTCGCCGCACCACCCGCCGCGCCGCGGCGCATCACGATCCGCTTCTCCAGCACCGCACCCGGCAGCGCGTATCGCCACAGGGGCACCAGGCCCTCCAGCTCGAAGGACTCGACCAGCTCGAACCCGCGCGGCGACACCGCCCCGCTCGCCCACTCCTGGGTGTGCAGGGACAAGGGCGCGGCACCGTCGACCGACACCGCCTCGCTCAACCCCGCGGCAGTCACCACCCGCCCCAGCGGCGGCGCCGTGGCCGCGACGAGCAAGCCGTGGTACCGCCGTGTCCGCCCGCCGGCGACGGTGCCGCACCCGAACGACCCGCGGCCGTCGGTGACCAGCCACTCCCGGCGCAGCGCGCCGTCGAGCACGCCGCAGACGTCGCGGCCGAGGCGGACGGGATCGGGTGCAGGCGTGGTCACGATCGCTGGCAGGACGGGCCTCGATGGCGGCTGGTTCGGAACGCTGGTATATCCTGCCGCCCAGTAGTGATCCGCCGCCGCGTCCCAGCACACCAGCCCGACCAGTCCATCCCCGGCAGCGGCACCCCGCGCCGCGCGGTGAGCCTGGACGGCGTCCCCCCCGATCGCTCCCGCGCGCCGGGGCGGTTGCGGGTGCGCAGGCCGGCCAGGCTGCGAGCCCGCGCGGTCGCCGCCGTCGCGACCGCCCTGGCGGGCGCCGCCCTCCTGCTCGCCACCACCGCGCCGGCAAGCGCCGCCTGGGCGGGCAGCGCCAAGCTCGCCGGGCTCGGCTCCGGCCACATCTGGTCGATCGCCGTCAGCCCCACCGACGCCAACGTCGTCCTCGCCGGCACCGACCAGGGCGTCTACCGCAGCGGCGACGGCGGTGCCACCTGGGCACCCGCCGGCCTGCCAGGAACGCGCGTCTGGACGGTCGGCTTCGACGCCCGCGACCCGCACCCCGCCTTCGCCGGCCTCGACTCCAAGGGGGTGTCCCGCAGCGACGACGGCGGCAAGACCTGGGCCGACGCCTCCGACGGCCTCACCAACCGCGACGTCCGCACCCTGGCCTTCGGCCTGGAGGGCATCGCGGCGGGGACGCGCAGCGGCGTCGACGTCAGCGGAGACGGCAAGCACTGGCGCACCGCGGGGCTGGACGGCTACAGCGTCAGCTCCCTGGTGGTGGCGGCCAACCAGCCGCAGCTCATCCTGGTCGCCGGCACCGACGGCGCCCCCGGCGGCCAGACCGGCTACCTGTTCCGCAACACCGGCGGTGGGATCACCTGGGACACCCTCGGCTCGGGGCTGCCCGCCTCGGCGGTGGTCTCCTCGGTCTCGGCCGGTGCGCTGCCCAGCACCGGGCAGCCGCGGCCCCTGCTGGTGACCACCAGCAAGGGCGCCTACCACAGCGGCGACGGCGGCAACAGCTGGACGTCGAGCAACGGTATCCCCGACCAGCTCAACCTCACCACCGCCGCCTACAGCCCCGCCGACCCCAACCTGCTCTACGCCGGCGCGGACGCGGGCGGCAGCAACAGCCCCGTCCTCACCCTGATGCGCTCGACGGACTCGGGGGCGTCCTTCAACCCGGTCGCCGACGCCCTCCCCGACGGGCAGCGCAACGTCGCCCACCTCGCCGTGGTGGCCGCCTCACCGCCGGTGGTGCTCGCCGCGGTCAACCCGCCGAGCGGGGCCGCGGTGGTCTTCCACGGCGCCGACGCCGCCGCACCCGCGCCCGGTTCCGCCGCCGCCGATTCGGCCGGCGCCGCGCTGGCCAGCTCGGTGCCCACGCCCAAGCCGGTGGCGACGCCCAAGTCGGCTGCCAAGGCCCCGGCGCCCCCGGCGACCTCGGGCGGCCTGCGCCGCGTGGCCGAGGTTGTGTTCCACTTTCCCTCCCCGCTGCTGCCCGAGCTGGCCGCCGCCGGGGTGATCGCCTACCTGGTGCTGCGCTGGCGGCAGCGGTACCTCGACGTCGAGGGGCCCCCGTGACCGTCTTCGCATCCGTCGCCGACACCATCTCCCAGCTGGACGCCACCGGCTACCTGATCGACAAGGACGCCGCCACCATCGCCTACCTCTCCGCGCGCATGGAGAAGCCGCTGCTGGTCGAGGGGCCGGCCGGCGTCGGCAAGACCGAGCTGGCCCGGGCGATCTCGACGGCGCTGGACCGCGAGCTGGTGCGGCTGCAGTGCTACGAGGGGCTCGACGAGGCCAAGGCGCTCTACGAGTGGGAGTACGCCAAGCAGCTGCTCTACACCCAGATCCTGCGCGACAAGATCGGCGAGACCGTCGGCGACGCCGCCACCCTGCACGAGGCCATCGACCGCATCGCCACCCAGGACGACGTCTTCTTCTCGGAGCGCTTCCTGCTGCCCCGCCCGCTGCTGCGCGCCATCCTGAGCGACACGCCGGTGGTGCTGCTCATCGACGAGATCGACAAGGCCGACGCCGAGTTCGAGGCCTTCCTGCTGGAGCTGCTCAGCGACTTCCAGATCACCGTCCCCGAGTTGGGGACAATGAAGGCACATACTCAGCCGATCGTGGTGCTGACCTCGAACGCGGCCCGCGAGATGAGCGACGCCCTGCGCCGCCGCTGCCTGCACCTCCACCTCGACTTCCCCGACGAGGAGCGCGAGCGGGAGATCATCCGCCGCCGCGTCCCCGACGCCTCCGACGCCCTGGCCAGGCAGGTGGCCAGCGTGGTGGCGCGGCTGCGCAAGCTGGGGTTGCGCAAGCTCCCCTCGATCGCCGAGTCGATCGACTGGGCGCGTGCGCTGGTGATCCTCAACGCCGACAGGCTGGACCCCGAGCTGGTGTCGTCGACGCTGTCGCTCGTCCTCAAGTACGAGGGCGACGTGCGCAAGGGCCGGGAGAACGTGGCGGCGCTGCTGAACTGAGGAGGGAGTCCGCCCACCAGCAGGCCCACACGTCGACGCCCTCCAACGCCTCGGCCGCGACCTCGGCCCGCCGTCCGGCGTGTTCCTCGTCCGGCTGGGTCGCCCGGCGGCGGAGGTGAGCTGACCGGGCGGTCGTCCTGGCGCGGCACAATGCGGCGGTGGACGAGCACATCAGGCGCTTCGCCGGCGCCCTGCGCCGAGCGGGCATCCGGGTCTCGCCGCCCGAGGTGGCGGACGCGCTCGTCGCCGCCGGGTCGGTCGACCTCGACGACCGGCCGTCGTTCCGGTCGGCGCTGCGGGCGACGCTGGTCAAGCGCGACTTCGACCTCGACACCTTCGACCAGCTCTTCGAGCTCTACTTCTCGCCCTACGGCAGCCGCGCCGACGACCTGCCGCCCAAGCCCGAGGAGCCGGCCGAGCTGCCGCCGCTTCCCCCGGGCGCCCTCGACGAGCTCGGCGAGGAGCTGGCCAAGCTCTGGCAGGCCCTGCGCGAGGCGGACGACGTCGAGCTCACGCTGCTGATCCGCGAGACCGCGCGCCGCCAGGGCACCGGCGACGTCGACAGCGTGCTGCAGCAGGGCATGGCCGGCCGCATGATCCTGCAGGGCATGGGGCTGGGCCTCGGCAGCGACGCCGCCCTCGACCGCTTCGCCCAGGCGCTGCGCGAGTCAGGCATGTCCGCCGAGGATGCCCAGGCCTGGCGCGACGCGGTGCGGCAGCAGCTCGACCGCCTCCGTGCCGCGGTGCGCGGCTACGTTCGTGCCGAGTACGACCGAAACGAGGGGGCCGTGCGCGAGGGCCGGCGCGCCCGCGAGCTGGCCATGCGCTCCATCGAGGCGATCACCCCGCGGGAGACGGCGGAGATGTCCCGGCTGGTGGAGCAGCTCGGCCAGAAGCTGGACTCGCTGCCCGAGCTGCGGCGCACCCCCAAGCACCGCGGCGCCCTGGACATGCAGCGCACCTGGCGCAGCAACCTGCAAACCGGGGGTGTCCCCTTCCGGCTGCGCTGGGAGAAGCCGCCGCGACGGCGTCCGCAGGTGGTGGCGCTGTGCGACATCAGCAACTCGGTGCAGTCGACGGTGCGGCTCATGCTGCACTTCCTCTACCGCCTGCAGGACCGCTTTTCCCGTGTGCGCACATTCGTTTTCGTCAGCGACTGCACCGAGGTCAGCGAGGAGTTCCTGCACTACGACGCGGAAACCGCGATCTCGCACGCGCTGCAGCCCAAGCAGATCGCGTACTACTCGGCGACCAACTACGGCCGCAGCCTGGAGCGCTTCCTGGCCCAGTATGACGACGCCGTCAGCTCGCGGACCATCGTGCTGATCCTCGGCGACGCGCGCGGCAACTACACGCCGCCGCGCGCCGACCTGCTGGCCACTGTGAAGGGACGGGCGCGCCGGGTGCTGTGGTTCAACCCCGAGGGACGGCTGAGCTGGGGCCTTGGCGACTCCTCGATGAACGCCTACCTGCCGCACTGCACGCAAGCCTTCGAAGTACGCACCCTCGCCCATCTCGAAGCGGCCATCGAGAACCTGGTCGGCGCCGCTCCACGCTGAGCCGCGGCGTTCGGTAACGCATTGATCGCGCTACCTCTACGCGAACCTTTACAACCTTTGGCCCTGGTGTGCGCGACCGGTGACGGGGTGGCTGGGTACCGTGTAACCGGGGCAAAGAGTCCAAACAGGGACAGCACACGGAGTGGGGCACAGTGCCGGCATCGGCGCATCTGGGTCGCGTTGAACATCCGGAGACGCGACTGCACGAACTCGCGATCACACTGCCAGCAGCGCCAGCGGCGCTGGGGGAGTACCCGTCCGTCCGCCTGGTCGGCGACCTCCTCTACACCACCGCGGTGCTGCCGATGTGGAACGGCGACGTCCGCCACGTCGGCGCCGTCGGCAGCGAGGTGAGCCTGGTCGAGGGCGCCGCCGCGGCACGCCTCTGCGGGCTGAACCTGCTGGCGCTGGTCCGCGCCCACGCCGGCTCGCTCGACAACGTCCGCCAGGTTGTGCAGGTGATCGGGCTGGTCAACAGCTCGCCCGGCTTCGCCCAGCAGTCGAAGGTGATGAACGGCCTCTCCGAGTTGCTCTACGAGGTGTTCGGCGAGGCGGGACGGCACAACCGCACCGCTCTGTCGACGCTCGACCTGCCCCTCAACGCGACGGTGCAGGCCTCCGCGGTGATCCGCCTGGACCTGAGCCGGATGCCCGGTGCAACCGGGGAGCCGGGGATGGCGGTGTCGGGCACTGCCGTGGAGCCCCAGGGCGGCACGGTGGGCGGCGCGCCGGTGTCGGGCGCTCCCGTGGACCGTTCTGCGGAGCGATCGGCGGGCCGCAAAGGGGCGCCCTCGGGCAAGTAGGCGCCCGCGCGCGGGCTGGCGGTAGGCTTGGCGCCGTGCTCGCCAGCAGTGTCCTGCACCTCTCGTACCCGCTCGCCTTCGCGGCGGGGGTGGTGTCGTTCCTCTCGCCCTGCGTCTTCCCCCTCGCGCCCGGATATCTCGCGTTCTTGAGCGGCCGCGCGGGGAATGGACCCCTCGCTCACGACGCTGCGCAAGCGCCAACCCCCGATGCGCCGGCGGGAGCGCGTGGATCGACAGCCACAACGTCGGTTCGCCCCGGCGCCGGGCCTGGAGCGCTTCTCGCCGTCCCGCAAGAGGGAGTGTCCGCCGGCGCAACGGTGGTCTCTGCGCGAGCGCCATTGCTCCTGAACGGCCTGAGCTTCGTCCTCGGCTTCAGCACCGTCTTCATCGCCTTCTTCTACGTCCTGCGCGCCCTCAGCGTCACCGTCCTCATCGAGCATCAGCGCATCGTCACCCTCGTCGCCGGCGGCATCGTCATCCTCCTCGGGCTGCAAACCCTCGGCGTCTTCCACTCCCGATTCCTCATGCGCGACCTCCGCATCCACCCCCTCACCCGGCGCGGCAGCGGCACCCTCGCCGCCTTCGCCCTGGGAGTCACCTTCGCCGCCGGCTGGACCCCGTGCATCGGCCCGCAGCTCTCCACGATCCTGCTGGTCGCCCAGCAGGGCGACTTCACCGGCCTCCCCGTGATGCTCGCCTACTGCGCCGGCCTCGCCGTGCCCTTCCTCGCACTCGCGCTGCTCACCGACCGCCTCCAGGGCGCGATCCGAACCATCAACCGCCACATGGGCGTCGTCACCATCGTCTCCGGTGCGCTGCTGCTGATCTTCGGCCTCCTCCTGCTGACCGACCAGTTCACCTTCTTCAACCGCTTCAGCCCACAGTCACCGTTCGACCTGTGACGACACAGCCGGTGCGCGTGATCGACCTCCGCGGCGTGAGCTGCCCGCTCAACTACGTGAAGACCCGCGTCGCCCTGGAGAAGGTCGCCCCCGGCGAATGGCTCGAAGTCTGGCTTGACCACGGCGAGCCCGAGGAGAACGTCCCCCGCTCCTGCGAGGAGGACGGCTTCCCGGTGCAGACCCTCGACGACGGCGACGGCTACGCGCGCCTGCTCGTCTCGCACTCCTAAGCCAGCGGCAGCCGCACCACGAACGTCGTCCCGAACCCCTCAGCACTGCGCACCGACACGTCCCCTCCCAGCGCCGTGACCAGCCCGTGGACGATGGACAGACCCAGCCCGCTCCCCCCCTCCTCGCGCGCCCGCGTCTTCTCACCGCGGTAGAAGCGCTCGAAGAGGTGAGGAACATCGGCGGCGGGAATGCCAGGCCCGTCGTCGTGAACACGCAGCACGCCGTTCCCGTCCTCGACCGCGGTGGTCCACGTCTGCGTCGCACCCGGCGCGTACTTGAAGGCGTTGCCCATCAGGTTCTGCGCGATGGTGGCCACCGCGTTGCGGTCTGCCCTGACCAGAACAGGCGCCCCGTCGAGCTGCCGTCTCACGCTGCCCTGCGCCTCGTGCGGCGCCTCGTCGAGCACGGCGCCCACCACCTCACCGAGGTTTAGCGGCCCGATCTCCATGGGACGCTGCGCATCCAGCCGCGCCAGGGTGAGCAGGTCGAGGACCAGGCCGCGCATGCGGTCGGCCTCGCGTCCCATCGTCTCCAGCGCCGCCTCGAGCGCCTGCGGATCGCGCGCCGCACCGCGACGCATGACGTCGATGTACCCCTTCAGCGCGGTGATCGGCGTGCGCAACTCATGCGACGCGTCGGCGATGAAGCGACGCATCCGCGACTCGGATTCCGCCTGCGCCGCAAAGGCGGATTCGATGCGCGCCGCCATGTCGTCGAACGACTTCGCCAGCGTCCCCACCTCATCGCCGCGCGGCGGGATGTTGCTGCGCGCGCGCAGGTCGCCACCGGCGAGCTGCTGCGCCGTGTCGCTGACGCGCCGCAGCGGCTTGAGCGCTCGCGAGGTGAGGAACAACCCGATGAGCAGCGCCAGGATCACCACGCTGCCGCCGCCGATTGCCAGGCGGGTGCGCTCGCTGGCCAGGATGTCGTCGATCGGCTGCGTCGACGTTGCCAGCTGGAGGACGCCGCAGGGTCGCCGCGGGTTCGTCGCCGTGATCGGATAGGCGACGGCGAGCTGGTTGCCCGTGCCTGAATTGAGGACCTCGGGATCGGAGCGGGTTGCCGTGTCGAGCGCCCTGCGCAGTGCCGTGTCGCTGACATGCGGAACCGAGGCCAGGCTGTCGGGAACGCTCACCACCGGCTGGAGAACGCGGTCGTAGAGAACGACGTTGCCCGTGCGCCCCGTGGCGGCGACCACAGCTGCCGCGATGGTGCGCTGGGCGGCGTCGCCCGCCCCGGCAGGCGCCGCGGGGCTGCCGTTGAGCCGCGTGCACGCCGACGCGAAGATGGCCGCCACGCCCGCCGGCGTGCGGTCCGCGCGCGGCAGCAGGCGCTGCACCTGCGCGCGCACCTCGGAGATGTCGCCGGTCATGACCCCAACTCGCACGTCGACCAGGTCGCGCTGCAGTGCGAGGTACTGGTACGTGCCAAGTGCGGCCAGAAGCAGCGCGAGCAGGCCGACGAAGGTCAGGGTGAGACGCCAGCGCAGCGTGCCCAGGGCGCGCAGCATCCCCCGGAAGAGCGCGCCCAGCGCGGTCAGGCCTCGGCCGGCTGGGGAGTGCCGACCGTCGAGCGCAGCCGGTAGCCGACGCCGCGCACCGTCTGGATGCGGTCGTGCGCGGTGTCGCCCAGCTTCTGGCGCAGGTAGCGGATGTAGACCTCGACGTTGTTCTCGTCGCCGAAGAAGTTGTAGCCCCAGACCTCGTCGAGGATGCGCTGCCGCGGCAGCACCTGGTCGGCGTTGGCGGCGAGGAAGTGGAGGAGGTCGAACTCGCGCACGCTGAAGTCGATGAGCTTGTCGCCGAGCCTGACCTCGCGCGTCGCCGTGTCGATGCTCAGGTCGCCGGCGCGGACCACGCGCTCGAGGTCGGGTTGGCGCCGTCTGAGCACCGCGCGCACCCGGGCCAGCAGCTCGGTGAACTCGAAGGGCTTGACGAGGTAGTCGTCGGCGCCGAGCTCCAGGCCCTGCACGCGGTCGCTGACCTCGTCGCGCGCGCTGAGGATGAGGATGCCGCGCCGCTTGTCGCCGGCCAGCGCACGGCACAGCTCCCAGCCGTCCATGCGCGGCATCATCAGGTCGAGGATGACCAGGTGCGGCTTGAAGTCGTCGACGGCGCGCAGCCCCGCCCGCCCGTCCGGCGCGGTGCGCACCTCGAACCCCTCGTGGCGCAGCCCGATAGCGATGAAGTCGGTGATGCTCTGCTCGTCATCGACCACGAGCACGCGGGCGGCCTCGCTCATGCACGGGAGTATATGTTCGGTCCGGCGCTGTTCCCGCCCGCCGTTGCAGGGTTCTCATTGAGTTCTCAGACGGGTGATTCGCGGTATGGTGCATCGCCGTGCTGCTTTTCTTGCTGTCGCTTCGTGCAGCCGTGGTGGCTGGCTGATGGGAGCTGACCGCGCCGCCGGCCGGCTGGTGCTGGGTCCCGGGCTTGGCGCCGCGGAGGTCCACGCCCACACCCTGGCCAGCGATGGCATGGTCTCCCCGGAGGACCTGGTGGCGGCCGCGGCGGACGCGGGGATCTCCGTGTTGTGCGTGACCGACCACGACACCATGGCCTCGGGGGCTCGCGCTCGCGAGGCGGGGCTCGCCGTGGGGGTGGACGTGGTCTTCGGGCAGGAGGTGACCACCGCGATGCCGTCGGGGACGCACGTCGTCGGGCTGTTCCTGGAGCGCCCGGTGCGGATGGGGATGTCGATGGAGGACACCGTCGACGCCATCCATGACCAGCGCGGCCTGGCGGTACTCGCCCATCCCTTCATGCCGACCTACTTCGCCTCGATCTCCGAGCGGCGGGCGCGGGTGCTGCTGGAGCGGCGGACGGTCGACGGCATCGAGCTCCGGCATACCGCGGTGATGACGCCCCGGGGGCGGCGGCGCCTGGACGACTTCTACGGCGCCCACCGGGAGCGCCTGGGGGCGGCGCTCGGTGCCGGCGACTCCCACTTCGGACGGCACGACCTGGGGCGGGTGGTCACCGTGTTTCCGGGTGCGTCGGCCTCCGAATTCCGCGCCGCCGTGGAGGCGCGTACCACCTCCCCACGGCCGGGGCTCTCTCCCACCGGGCCCCCGCTGGCGATGCGGCTGGCGCAGCAACGCCGGTCGCTGCTGTGGCTCCCGCGGGAGCGGCGGGCAGGGCGGGTGGGGGCCGGGCTGGGGCCTGGGGCCTTCACGGCGCTGGGGCCCGCCGCTGTCGACGCCGACGCCTGAGGAGGGGTCCCGGGCCCGGCGTGGGTACAATCTGCAGCCTCGCCCGCTTAGCTCAGTTGGTAGAGCAGGGGACTCTTAATCCCTTTGTCGCAGGTTCGAGTCCTGCAGCGGGTATAACCCCTTTCGGCCCTGACCGCGCGTTTGGGGGAATTGCCCCGGAGCGCCGGGCGGTTCCCCGCGGCTCCTGAGCCCTACGCCAAGCAGGCGCGTGGTGCCACCGCGGGCCACCTCGGGAGCGACGGGCCCGAGCTACCGCAGAGGCAGCCGCTGGCGCGACTTCCCCCGACCTTGTGAAGAGCTGAATGCCCAAGCGGGCGGCGGGCTAACCTGAACCGGTCGGCTCAGCTTCGGTCAGACACGCTGCCAAGTGGAAGCTGAACAAGGAGTTCAAGTTTCCATTTACCGTGTCGGGAAAATTCCCGCGGCGTCGCTAAAGCCACCGCGCTAAGAGGAACAGGCACAAGGACGGCGCCCTCACCAGGTCTGCCCTTCCTGGGGTATGCAGTTATTTCTTCCCGCCCAGGTGACCTACCCGGGTCTCTCAGTTTCAGGGCGCTTTCCTCAGAGACGAAAGCCGCGAGTCTGACATCACTGGGAGCGATGTTGAGCACCTCGAGGGGGTAATCCTTGCTCTGGCGATTCGTCCTGACAACCTTGACCGGCCACTGTGTAGGTTCGACAAAACCGTATGTACGCGACGCCAGATGCTCGAACTCGTGGCCCGTTTCCATATCGCTCAGCGCTCGCAACCCGAAGGACGCGCGCAGGGCAACCCGCTGCTGCCGTTCACCATGGTGGTTCGAGGGCAGGTTTGGCACGACGACCAAGAACAGGGCGGCAATGGTTGCCGCACCAGCAACAACGTCGCCGCCCAGTCGAAAAGGGCCGCCGACTACCACGGTCACTGCCAGCCCCGCGCAGGCGGTGGCGAAGATGATCGCGGCCACCCATCCCTTCGTGAGTCGAGCAAGGGGGCCGCCGTTCATGAGCCGGTAACGCACAAACGTTCGGTAACGAACCCCAATGTGCCAGATCTCTCGCCGGTCAGCCGACCGGCCCGTGCCGCGCGGTCGAAGGGACTCATCTACCCCTGGTGGCTTTGCATCCGACCCCGACCGAGGTACACTCGCCGGTGCATCGCATGCAACGTTGTAACGTACTGTAACGGAAGACAAGGGTAAACCTTGCGTTTGTCGTACACCGAGGCGGCCGCTCTGCTCGGCACGTCGAAAGCCACCATCTCTCGACGGGCGAGTACTGGCGCCTACCCTAGTGGGCCTATGCCGAGCAATCGCCGCAACGCTCGCTGGGTCGAGGTCCCTGATGAGGAGATTCAGGCCGCCGGCAGTCGGCCAGTGGACGAGTCCAAACAGATGCTGGCTAATGTCATCGGCTTTCCTCTCGCTCGTTTCGGCGGCCGCTCAGGGGAAGAAGCGACTGAGGACGACGCAACCTTGCAGCAGCTGTGGGACGTCGTCACTCGCCACCTGATCGCGCTTGAGGACCGGATCTCCGCTCAATTGACGTTGCACCGTGCCAATACTTTCGAAGATCGCGTGCTCCATCTCATGGAGCGGCGGCAACTCCGACCCCATGAGACTGCGATGCTGAATGCGCTCATCAAGGCGCGCTCTCAGCTGTCACGCCGCAGCGAGCAGCCGGCGAAAGACTAGATCGGGCCGTGTCCGACCAAGGCACGCTCCGCGCGCCGGCGCGGCTGCAGCAGCCAGTCGGGGAAGTAGCTGCGCTCGCGCAGCTTGGGCTGGCCAGGGTCATGGTCCCCCGCGTCACCCACGTCCGCTCGCGGTACCCGTTGCGCGAGTTGACCCGCTCGTCGGAGCGCTCACCGTACGGGGCGCCGCAGAGAGCGTCGGCCCCCGCGCCCATGAGCTGCTCGGGGAAGGTCCGGAGCATCTGGCGGAGCAGGTCGCTGTCGGCGACGTCGAGCTGGTTGCGAAGCCAGGTCATCGACGACGTGGGGCTCGGCACCCTGCCAGCGAATGGCGGCGCGCGTGGCAAAGGCGGAGGCGAGCGTCAGCCGCATTCCCGGATGGTACGCAGAGGCGTAGCGCCAACTAAGCGGTCCTGCCCGGCGACAGCGCCCGAGGGGAACTCGCGCGTAGCAGACTTCATCACGTCGGTGGTCGGGGAGACGACCGCTCGCCCGAGGAGCTGTTCACGCGGTCTTTCGCCTTCAGCATGAAGACGGTGCTTTTCGAGAAGGGACAGGTCACTATTCCCAAGCCCTTCGCGAACGGCTGGGACCCGTGCCGGCGAGCCGCGGCGTTCGGCACCGTGCGGCCCCGTCTGGGCCTGCGAAACTCGCGTCAGTCGGTGACCTTGCGGGCGCGGCTCGGCGCCACACGCGGGGGTTCGCCGGGCATCTTCGGGTAGACCGGCGGCCACGGGGCGTCCACCAGCCCGTTTGCGGTGTCGCGGGCTACCAACGCCAACAGGGGTTCGAGGGACTGGGGCGCCTGAGACATCGAGGCCCAGGGATCGCCGCCGCGGGCGACGCGCGCGGGCACAGAATCGATGGTCAAGACGTCGGGGTCGATCGAGTCGAGTTCTTCCCACAAGAACGGGGTGGAGACCTGGGCGCCGGGTCGGGCGCGGACGGACCAGGCACCGAAGATGGTCTTGTGGGGCGCGTTCTGATTGAAGTCGATGAAGACGCGGCTGCCGCGCTCCTCCTTCCACCAGGCGGCGGTGACCAGGTCGGGGCGGCGGCGCTCGAGCTCGCGGGCGACGGCGACGGCGGCGGAGCGGACGTCGTAGGAGGTCCACAGCGGCTGGAGGCGGACGTAGATGTGGATGCCGCGGTTGCCCGTGGTCTTGGGGTTCGCGGCGACCTGGAGCTCCTCGAAGAGGGAGTGCACCTCGTGCGCGGCCTCCTGGAGCATGGGGAAGGTCACGCCCGGGGAGGGGTCGAGGTCGATGCGCAGCTCGTCGGCGTGGTCGGGGTCGGCGGCGAGGGAGGGCCAGACGTGGAAGCCCAGGCAGCCGAGGTTGACCGCCCAGAGCACGTGGGCGAGGTCGGCGATCACCAGGGCCTGTGAGGTGGTGCCGTTGGGCGTGCTCACGACAGCTGTCTCCAGCCACGACGGCCGCGACTCGGGCACGCGCTTCTGGAAGAACGACGGGCCGCCCGCCCCGTTGGGGAAGCGCTGCAGCAGCACGGGACGGCCGCCCATGGCCCGCAGCAGCGGCTGCTCGACAGCCTGGTAGTAGTGGACGAGGTCGAGCTTGGTGTCGCCGCGCTCGCTGAAGAACACCTTGCCGGGGCTGGTGATCGGCACCTCTCGGCCCGACGCCTCGACCAGCGCCACCTCATCGTTCGCCATGACCCGACACGATAGGCCATCCTGTGGCAGGCTTCACCCGATGCCCGAGGACGACGACACCGCACTCCTGGTCCGCGCCACGGGCGCCGGCGCCGCCGGCGACGCCGAGGAGCGACGCGTGGCCATCAGCGAGCGCATCGACATCGGGCGCACCTGCCAGGGCGTGGACGAAGCGCACCGTCTCCTGCTCCAGGGCGAGCGCGTCTCCCGCAACCACTGCCACATCCTGCTGTTATCGGATGTGCAGCGAGCAGTTCTGGTCGACACCAGCACGAACGGCACGCGCGTCAACGGCGCGTACGTCGAGCGGTCGGTGCCGGTGCCGCTGCAGGGCGGGGATCGTCTCAGCATCGGTGACTACGAGCTGGAGTTCGTCTCGCGCCGCTACCTCGGCGCGTCCACCCCCGCCGACGAGTCGTCTCTGACGGTACGCCTGATCGAGAACACCAGAATGTGCGTGGTCTGCGGCGACCTCGTCGACTACACCGGGCTCTCCGGCATGCACGGCGGCACCGCGATGTTCGAGGCGATGCACGTCCTCTTCGACGAGTTGCGCACCGTGCTGGCAGCGCAACGCGGCACGCTCTACGACTACGTCGGCGACGCGCTCCTCGCCGTCTGGGAGCACGACGTCTTCCCCGACGCCGTGCGCCGCGCCGTCGCGTTCACACGTGCTGCAGACGAGCGGGTCACCGCGGTGGCACCATCGCTGAAGCTGCGCCGTCCGGACGGCTCACCGCTGCGCATGGGCTGGGCGGTCACCGTCGGCGACGTCGCATCCAGTACCTACACCGGCAGCCTGCAGGGGCTTGTCGGCGACGCGGTCAACATCGGCTTCCGCCTGGCCGGCCTGGCGGGACGCGACGGGCGCTCCGCAATTCTCGTCACCGAGGAGGCCTACGCGGAGCTGCAAGAGAGCGAGCCGGCCGAAGCGCCGACGCCGCTGCAGGTCAAGGGGCGCGACGCTCCCGTCGTGGTGCGACCGCTTCTCTGAAGCGCACCATCACCCCGGCAGGATGACGCGGGCACCCGACGGGGTGCGGTAGTCGACCACCAGCCGCCCGTCGCCCGACGTGAGATGCAACGCGCTGCCGACACTTTTCGCGACGCGGAGCTGCTCGCTCGCGCAGGCGGATGTACCGAGAGTGCGGACCAGGCCGTCCACCGAGGCAGGGTCGCTGCGCAGCGTCAGGGTGAGCGCGTAGTGCTGCTGTCCCGCAGCGTCGCGGCCGGCGGCCTGGACGACGTACGCGGTGAAGCACGACGACGAGGACTGCGCCGATACGCCCTGTCCATGCAGGTCCACCGCGGCGCGCTGGGCAACACCCTCGGTCGCTCCCGCCGGCCGCGACGTGGTTGTCGTCGAGGAATGCCCGCGCGTCAATGCGACCACCAAGAGCACCACAGCCACGACCGCGAAGCCCATCGCCACCACCATGGGGCGCTTCGCGAGCCGGTCGACCAACGTGTTCACGACCCGGCCGCCGGTCGCGACACGGCCAGGAACCACGGCGCCCCGCCGCAGAGGTCGTCCCAGCTGATCCGCACCGCACCGGAGACAGGGTCGATGACGCCGAAGGTGTCGGTGCCAGGGTCGTAGTCCGTGATCACGGCGGTCAGGTCCTGCGCCGGCGTGGGCCGGTGGTCGGTGTACGCCACCATCACCGCCGCGCCGCTGTGCAGCGCGCCCAGCGCCTGGAACACGTCCACCTCGCTGACGGACAGAGGCGCCGCGCTGGCGATGTACCCCTGCAGTCCCTTCCAGTCGGTGCCCGTGCCCGGCTTCCAGATGCCCGCGTCGACGAGCTGCTTGCCGATCGCCGGCGGATCGCGATGCACGCCGAACCCGGAGAGCAGCGTCGACAGGGTCGTGGGAACGGTGCCGCTGGCGCCGTACGTCGACGACTTGCCCGCGGCGGTCGACGCCCAGCGCGAATCCCCCTGCAGCACGGTGGTGAACGCGGGCGCGGTCGACTTCTGTGACTGCGCCGGCTGCAGCGGCACCTTGCTCGCGGTGCCGTTCACCGACACCGTCTGGACCGCGCTGCTCAGCGATCCCGACGGCGGACTCCAGTCGATGACGACGCGCACCTCTGAGGTCGTGTCGTTGCGAACCTGGTCGCCGTACGCCGCGTGGAGTGCGGCCACCTCGGCCTGGTTGAAGCCGCAGAGGACGCCGCCGCGGATGTGCTTGCGGATCTCCGCGCCGATCGGCGACACGAAGCTCAGGGTCACACCGCTGCCGTCGATCCGCGGCGCAGCGCTGAGCACGGAGGCCTCGACCGCGGACGCGCCGCCGCCGGCCAATGCGACGGGAGCCAGCGCTCCCGCGTCGTTGCCGGCGAGAACGAGAACCTTCTGGGCGTGCGAACCGGGCGGTGGTGCGACTGTGGCGTCGAGCAGGTAGGCGCCGCCGAACCGCGGGATGTAGAGGTTGCCGACGCAGTCGAGGTTCTCGGATGTGCCGCAGACGAGGGAGTCGCAGAAGGCGAAGCTCAGCCCGATCGCCGACGGCCCGCGCAGCACGACGGTCTCGATGAGCCGGCCGTCGGGCGCTGACACGGTCGTCGCTGTGGCCAGCGACGCGCTGCCTGGCAGACCTCCCTCCGCAGCCCCGCCTGCACTGCTGCCGAAGTCGCCGGCCAGTGCCGCGGCCACGGGAGTTCCTGTCGACGTTGTCGCGAACGGCCCGGCACGTGCGACGGCAAGCCCGCCCACGGCGATGATCACGGCCAGGGACACTGCGATGACCGCGGCGGCCACCGGCGAGCCGGCAAGCGCATGCGTGGCACGGGCGAGCAGCGTCTGGCCCGGCGGCGACGCGGGCGGCGTGGCGGGCGGAGCCGTGGCGGCCGGCGCGCCCGCCTGCGCTGCACCCTGCGCACCCGCGGCCGGAGCCGACGTCGCCGCCGCGGCAGACAGCGCATGCACGGGGAAGAACGCCGCGAATCCCAGCGCCAGGCCCGCTAGAGCGCGCGTCCCGTGGTGGACCCAGGCACCGCCGTAGCTCGTCGACGCGATCTGCTCCAAATCGTCGAGAAATTCCCCGGCACCGGCGTAGCGCTGGTCCGCCCGCTTGGCGAGTCCGCGCAGCAACAGCGGATGCAGCGCCACGGGCACGCCCTCGAGCGGCACCTCCGCCGACTCGTGAAGGCGGCGCAGCTCGGCGATGTCCGGCGACTCGAACGGCGGGTGCCCGGTGAGGCACTCGTGCAGCACCGCCGCGCATGCGTACACGTCCGTCGCCGGCGTCGCCGCCTCGCCGCGCCACTGCTCGGGCGCCGTGTACGCAGGCGTTCCCTCCACCACTCCCGCCTCGCCCACGCCGGCGGCGATGCCGAAGTCGACAAGTCGCGAGATGCCCTGACCGTCGACCAGCACGTTGGCCGGCTTGTAGTCGCGATGCACGACGCCCGCGGCGTGCGCGTGCTGCAGCGCGGACAGCGACCCGCGCAGCACCACCAGCGCCGCCTCCGGCGAGGCGACACCGGACGCGATGACGCGGCGCAGCTGCACGCCGTCGACGAGCTCCATGCCGATGGCCACCACCCGCTCGTCCTCGACGTACCAGAGCAGACTGGCGATGTGCGGATGGCGCAGCCGTTCCAGGATGGCCGCCTCGTGCCGGAAGCGCGCACGGAAGACCCGGTCCCCGACCAGCGGGTCCGCCAGGAACTTCACCGCCTCCAGCCCGCCGCCCGCCTCCTGGCGCATGACGCGCACCACCCCGGTCGCCCCCGACCCGAGCACCGAGACGGAGACGTAGCCTTCCAGGTCGGCGCTGCTGCCCTCAGTCATCCGGGACGACCTCCGCGTCGGGAGGAATCATGACCCACGGCGGGCGACAGCAGTGCATGATCGCCCTGATGGCTGACGACGACACGCCCACGGTCCCCCTCGAGACCGTCCCGCTCGACCGCCCCACGGCGCCAGCGCCCAGCGTCAGCAGCGCCGACGGCGGCCCCTCTGCGCCGCGATGGGAGGAGGTGCTGCACAGGGAGCGGTCGCAGCACCGCAGCCGGGCGGTGGCGCTCGTCGTGGTGATCGTGAGCGTCGCCATCGTGCTGGTGGCCCTCCGGCTCATGCTCGGCTGAGCCCCGAGGCTGCCGCCCGAGCCCGGGTTGCTCACCCCCGGCGCGCAACCACCGCCATGTTCGCCGCCAGGGCAGGTACCCGCCGCCCCAGTGAGATCGCACGGCTGAGCACGACATCGGGCACGTGGACTCGCGGCGGCAGGATCTGCACCAGGTCGCGCCACCCGTGGCGCGGGACAAACACCGGCACCGGCAGCGCCATGCCCTCAACCCGCACCACCGTCGCCCCCGCTCGCCGAACCGCGTCGCACAGCTCGTCGCACGACCACTCGAAGAGGTGCTCGGGATTCTCCACCACCTCATGCCCGCGCACGCGGGTGAGCAGATGCCGACGGTTCGGCGTCGTCACCACCAGCCGCCCGCCGGGCCGCAGCAACCCGACCCACTGCGCCATCGCTTCGTGCGGCGCACTGAGATGCTCGACGATCTCCCCGGCGAACACCGCGTCGACAGAACCCCGCGCAAACGGAACGTGCTGCGCCGACGCCAGCACCGCCTCGATGCCCCGCGAGCGCATCGACGCCACCGCCTCCCGGTCGACATCACATGCCACCAAACGGAACGGCCAAGGCCCCGCCGCCGCAACCAGAGAATGCCCAGCCCCCACATCGGCCACCACACCACGAACACCGTCGAGCAGTCGCCGCACCTGGCGCAGCCGCGCCCGGTGATACGCCTCGATCCAAGGATTGCCCCGCGCCGCATACAACGACTCCTGGTGCCCACTCCGCCCGTAATGCCGTGCGATCACCGAAGCCTCAGCGCTGACAACCTCAACGGGCCGCCCGCCAACCTCGAACGTCATCCGCGGATACGGAACGAACCCAGCGCGCACCCACTGCGCACGCACGTCACGCCCCGGCGCAGTACACATCGACTCCCCACCGGCGTCGATCAGCAGCGGCCCATCCCCCTCGCCGAACTCCCAGCGCCCCGCCACCCCTCCACCCGAAGGGTCGCGGAGCACAACGGTGAACGCCCCGGACGGCGCATCAACAGAGGTCACGACCGCCAACCATAGCGGCCCTAAAGGCCGACCGCAGGCGGCGTCAAAGCCGAACCGTGGACACCTCCGCCGGAACGCCCCCGAGCAGCGTCTGGTACACAACGCAATACCGCTCAGTCAGCCGCAGCAGCGTCGCCACCTGCTCGTCGCCGGCATCGGTCGACAGCTCGAACACCAACCGGATCGCCCGGAACCCCACCGGAGCCTCCCTGTCGACCCCAAGGGTGCCCCGGAAATCCAAGTCCCCCTCCGCCCGGACCATGCCGCCCACATTCAACTCCAGCGACGTGGCCACCGACCGAAGCGTCACGCCTGCACAGGCAACCAGCGCCTGCAGCAGCATGTCGCCCGAGCACGCGAACGACCCATCGCCCCCGGTTGCCGGATGCAGCCCGGCAGCGACCAGCGCCGTGCCGGTCGCAACCGAGCAGACAACATCCGACGAGTCGAGCTCGCCCGACGCCCGAAGCGTGATCAGCGCCTCCGAGGGACGCTCCCGATACGCGTCCTTCAAAGGCGCCTGCACCGCCCGCAGCTGCGTCCTGTCCAAGGCTACGCCTCGCCCGTCGACGGATCGATCACCCGAGCCACCATCGCCACCCGCGTGGCCGGAAAACCGCCGCAGCGAGCGTGCTCGAAGAGGATGTCCTCATCCGGAGCGACGTAGATGCAGTACAGCTTGTCGTCGGTGACGTAGCTCTGCAGCCACCGGATGTCCGGCCCCAGGTCGGCGATCACCTTGTTGGACTTCGCGGAGATCGACTGCAGCTCCTCGCTGCTCAGCTTGCCGGCCCCCGGCAGATCGCGCTCGATCACGTACTTGGGCATAGCCGTCCCTCCATGGGGTGCTACCATACCGATGGTACGGAAACAACCGTACCGATGGTCGGGGAGTATGCATACCCTCGGTATGGAAGTCAAGGATTCGCGTCCGACCGACCTCCGCGTCGCCCAGGGACAGGAGACGCGGTCCGAGCTCCTGGTGGCCGCCCGCCGCCTCTTCGGCGAGCAGGGCTACGCAGCCACCTCGCTCGACGACATCGCCGCCCGCGCCGGGGTAACCAAGGGCGCCCTCTACCACCACTTCCGGGGCAAGGCCGACCTCTTCCAGGCCGTCTTCGAGCAGGTCAAGAGCGAGGTCGCCGACCAGGTCGTCGCCGTATTCAACGAGCCCGACCACTGGCACGCGCTCACCGGCGGCTGCCAGCTCATGATCGACACCCAGCTCGACCCTGCGGTGCGGCGCATCGCCCTGCACGACGCCCGCTCGGTGCTCGGCTGGGAGACGGTGCGCGCCATCGAGACGCGCTACGGCGCGGTGGGCATCCGCGGTGCGCTGCGCAAGGCGATGCAGGGTGGCGTCATCGAACGGCAGCCGCCGCGGCCGCTGTCGCTGCTCATCTCGGGCGCGGTCGCCGAGGCCTGTTTCTACGTCGCCGATGCGGCCGATCCCGCGATCGCGCGCGAGGAGGTGGGCATGCTGCTGGAGCGCATGCTGGAAGGATTGCGCAGCAGACCGACCGACCAGTCAGCACCGGCAGCGGCCACGGAGCGGGACGCGCAAGCAGCCTCCTAGCGTCGCGCGGTGGTGATCCGCACCGTGCTGCGCAGGTGCATGGTGCCGTCGGCATCGCGGATCCTGGCCAGGTGCTCGGCGGCGGCGTGGCGCACCTCGTCGTGTCGCTCCGGCGGGATGCGCTCCCACATGGCGCGCTGGCCCTGCGAGTGCGACCAGGCGTCCCACTGCTCGACGTCGCGGAAGCGCACCAGCAGCTCACGCTCGTGGCTGACCACGTCGCTGTAGCCGGCGCTCGCCACGACGTCCTGGACGTACGCGGCATCACGCCAGCGGCGGTCGACGAGGTCATTGCCCGTGGGACGCTGTTCGGGCGGGACGAACTGCCACAGAGTGCTCGCCCAGCTCCAGCGCTCGTCGTCGGGACCGAAGGTCGAGAAGGCCAGGCGGCCGCTGGGACGGAGCAGCCCGCGCCACGTCTGCAGCGCGGCGAGGGGATCGGGAAGCATGAACACCAGGAACCCCGCCAGCACGCGGTCGAAGGAGTCCGGCTCGACTCGCGGGGACTGCGCGTCGTCGATGCGCACGTCGACGTTCGACAATCCATGCGCGGCGACGTCGGCGCTGAGCAGCTCCACCATGCGCGGTGCGAGGTCTCGGGCGACGATGTGCCCGCTCGCGGTCACCGCGGCTGCGGCAGGGAGGGTGACCGCGCCGCGACCGCAGCCGAGGTCGAGCACGCGCTGGCCCGCCTGCAGCGCAGAGCCCTCGACGAGCCAGCGTCCGAACACCGAGAAGTACTCGACCCCGACGGATTCGTACAGGTCCGCGGCGCGGTTGAAGACGCCGGAGACCATCGCGCTGTGCTCTGCATGCGACCGCTCGCTCACAGAGGTCGCACGCGCGGCAGGATGCGCGGGTCGGGCTGCCCCGTATGGGTTGCCGACCACCCCACCAGGTCGGGCTGGCGCCCGTAGAGCACCACGACCACCCCGTCGCGCGCCGGCCCTGGGACGAAGCCGCCATCGACGTGCCAGCCGCTCGCACCGCCGGGCAGCAGCGCCGCAGAGGGCGCGAGCAGCGACGTCGCACCCGCTGCGCGTCCCTTGCGCGCGGCGGCCTGGCAGCGCGGGTACGACTCCGTGCCGCCCGTGGCGACGCGACCCGGCAGCAGCGGGCGCGCCGCATCGTCCAGCGATGCCTCGGGGATGTCGACGGCCCAGATGGCGCGGCGGACACCGGCGAGGTCCTCCGGGTCGGTGATCGCCTCGTGGCGCAGGTACTCGGCCCAGGCGCCCTCGGGCGTGTCGGCGAAGTAGTGCGCGGGGCCCTCGCCGGCGCTGTGCCAGCGCCCCGGCGGCTGCTCGGCGCTCTCCCACAGGAAGGGGTAGCGCGGGTCGACGTGGCGGTAGGCGATCACGTGGCGGGCGAGCTGTTGAGCGCTTCGGCGAGGCGGAGCACCTGCTGGGCGGCGCCTCCGTCCGGGTCCCAGTCGCTGCCCAGCGCGGTGGCTGGGCTGCGGCCCTTGAGCTGCGGCCGCGGCCGCAGGAACCAGCGGCGGATGCCGAAGTCGTTGTAGCCGCCGGCGAGGTGGGACACGATCACCGCGAGGTGATGGAGGCGGGCGGCAACGTCGTCGGGAGCGGTGCGCTCACCGGCGGCGTAGCGGCGCAGGCTGGTCGGCGACGCGCTGGTGAGGCGGGCGAGCAGGTCGAGACCGAGCAGGTCGCCGAGCTGGTGCGCCTCGGTGTGCGGCGTCGGCGAGGCGAGCAACTCAGCGTGGAGGCGGTCGAGCAGCTCGGCGAGGCGCTCGGGGTCGGCGGCGGTCTCGAACTCGAGGGCGGCGTTGCGGCCGATGCCCTGGCGCAGCAGGTGGCGGACCGGGCCGAGGATGGCGCGGCGGTCCAGCCGGGCGATGGGGGCTGCGGTCGGGAGCAGGCCCATGGCCTCGGCGAGGCCGAGCAGGCGGGCGGCCCGGACGCCCAGGGCGGGGCGGTTGTACGGAGCCTCTGCGGACGCGATTTGGAGAACCGTCATTGTCCGAATGGTATCCGATGAGCGCCCGGTCGGGAAAGGCGCCTGCGGCGGTGTCGCCCCTGCGGGGCGTTGACGCTCCGACGCGCGCCGGTCGGGAAAGGCGTCTGCGGCGGTGTCGCCCCGCGGGGCGTTGAGTCACCGACGCGCGCCGGTCGGGAAGGCGGCCTAGGTGTCGCCCGCTGCGTGGCGAGAGTTCAGCGCAGCAGCTGGCGTTCCAGGCGGCGGGAGGCGATGAGGATGCCGGCGACGCCCAGGGCGAGCAGGTAGACGACGTCGAGGAGCATGTCGGGACCGACCGCGCCGGTGGTGAGGCCGCGCAGGAGGTGAACGCCGTGGTAGAGCGGGGTCAGCTCGACGATGACGCGGAAGGGCGGCGAGTACGAGGTGAGCGGGTAGAACGTTGCCGAGAAGAGGAAGAGCGGGAGCACGACGAGCTGCACCGCGGCGAAGTCCTGCCAGGTCTTCATGAAACTGGTGGTGGCCACGCCCGCACCGGCGAAGGCGACGCTGATGAGCAGCGCGGCGGGCACCGCGAACACGGCCCACGGCGACACGACGAGTCCCAACGCGGCCATCACCACGATGAAGCCGATGACGTAGCTGAGGCCGCGCATCAACGCCCACAGCACCTCGCCGAGGGCGATGTCGACGATGCCCAGCGGTGTCGACAGCACGGCGTCGTAGAGCTTGGCGTAGCGCAGCTTGTAGAACATGTTGAAGGTCGTCTCGTTGACGGCACCGTTCATCGCCGACGATGCCATCAGCGCCGGGGCGACGAACACCGCGTAGCGCGTCGTGACGCCACCCTGGGTGACGTTGCCCACCAGCGCGCCGACGCCGAAGCCGATGCCCACCAGGTAGAGCAGCGACTCGAAGAACCCGGAGAGGATGACCAGCCAGCCACCGTGGCGGAACACCATCAGGTTGCGTTCCACCATCCGGAGGGAATGGCGTCCACCGCCGGGGATGACGCGACTCAGTGCGGACGCGGTGGCCGCCGCAGCGCTCAGCGTCATACCACCAGCCGCCGCGTCATCGTCCAGCGCGCCAGCAGCACGCCGACCACCGTGTACAGCACCAGCACAAGTACGTGCACCAGGGACGACGGCACTCCCGCAGTGCCGAGATACAGGTCGCGCCCCAGCGCGACGCCGTGGGTGAGCGGTGTTGCCCAGGCGATGCCCTGCAGGACAAGCGGCAGCTGCGTCACCGGGAAGAAGCTGCCGCCGAGCAGGAACAGCGGCAGGATGATGAACCGGTTGAGGGCGTTGAAACCCTGGTCGTTGCGCTGCGTCGCCGTGTAGGCGAGGATCGGCGTCGCGAACGCCAGTCCCGTGGCCACCGCGACGGGAATCGCCAGCAGCGCCATCGCCGAACGTCCGGCGCCGAAGCACACCGCGACGACGTGGAACAGCAGCGACAGGACGGCGAACCGCGCCGTCAGCCACACCAGCTCACCGGCGAGGAGGTCGGCGACGCGCAGCGGCGTGTTGAGCATCGCCTCGTAGATCTTGCTCCAGTGCAGGCGATTCATGATCGGGTAGGTGGTCTCGGCCGACGCCGTCTGCATCGCCGTCGTCACCAGCAACCCGGGGGCCAGGAAGCGCAGGTAGCTGACCCCGGCGACGGTGCCGCGCCCGCTGCCCACCAGGCCACCGAGGCCGAGCCCCATGGCACCGAGAAAGAGCACCGGCGAGACCACGGAGATGAAGAGCGCGCTCTTCCAGCTCTTGCGGAACGAGGCGGCGTCGTACTCGGCGACGCGCAGCGCGGGACGCACCGCGATCACTCGACGAGGCTCCGTCCGGTGAGGCGCAGGAAGACGTCCTCCAGCGTGCTGCGACGCACCAGCACACTGGCCGGCTGCAGCCCGCGCGCGTGCACCGCGGCGACGGCGGCCTCACCGTCGGACGCATAGAGCAGCACGCGATCAGGCAGCACCTCGACGCGCTCGGCGATGTCGGCGAGGCGGCTGACGTCGACGGCATCGCCCGCTCCCGACGCGTCGACGAAGCGCAGCTCGACCACCTCGCGCGTCGACCAGCGTTCGATGAGCTGTTGCGGCGACCCCTCGGCGACGATGCGCGCCTTGTCCATGACCACGATGCGGTCGCAGAGCTGCTCGGCCTCGTCCATGTAGTGCGTGGTCAGCACCAGCGTCGTGCCCTGCTGCTTGAGCCGGTAGAGACGGTCCCAGAGCAGGTGGCGCGCCTGCGGGTCGAGGCCGGTGGTGGGCTCGTCGAGCAGGATGATGTCGGGATCGTTGATCAGGCCGCGGGCGATGGTGAGGCGGCGTTTCATGCCGCCGGAGAGCGCGTCCACCGGCTCGTCGACGCGCTCGCTGAGCTGCACGAAGGCGAGCAGCTCGTCGATGCGGCTGCGCGCCTCGCGGCGGGGGATGTCGAAGTAGCGTGCGTAGATGACAAGGTTGTCTCGAACTGAGAGCTCGGTGTCGAGGGTGTCGGCCTGGGGGACGACGCCGAGGCGGGCGCGGATGCGGGGACCGTCGGTGGCGGGATCCATGCCCAGGACGCGCAGCTGACCGGCGGTCACCGGGGAGACGCAGCCGATCATGCGCATCGTGGTCGTCTTGCCGGCGCCGTTGGGGCCGAGGAATCCGAAGACCTCGCCGCGGCCGACGCTGAAGTCGATGCCGTCGACGGCGAGGCGCTCGCCGAACCGCTTGGTCAGGCCGCGTGCGGAGATCAGCGCGCCTGGCGGGATGGGCGCGGGGACAGGCGAGTCGGCCGCGGGCTGCTGGTCGAGGACGGGCATCGTGGGCTCGCTCATGGCAGGCGCCATGGTGCCACGGTTCAGCCGCCGTCGACGACGACCGTGCCGGAGACCTGGGTGCCGGTGGTGGAGCGGTAGGCGTAGGTGCCGGGGCGGGTGAACTGCACGTCCCAGCTGTCGCCGGGGTGGAGCACGGGGGAGTCGAGCTGCTCGTACTGGTCGATGACGACGTTGTTGCCGTCGGCGCTGGCCAGCCAGCGGACGGCCTCGCCGGTGTGGATGGTCACCTGCTGCGGCGAAAAGCCGGCGCTGCCGGAGAGGACGTGGGCACCCAGGGTGGCACCGACGTCGTCGCCGGAGGTGCCGACGCCGGAGACGGACGTGCCGTACTCACGGGTGAAGTTGTTGCTGCCACATGCGGCAAGAACTCCCACGCAGGCGGCGACCAGGAGCGCCGGACGGAGCCGCGAGGGCTGGAGCACAGGTTCAACTATAGGCAGGTGGTCCCGGTGCCACGGGAACCGCGAGCTGCGACGGGATGTCGAGAACCGGGCGTAGGCTCCGACCAGGGGCTGAGCGTCCACCACGGGCGCAGCACTGGAGATCGCGATGAAGTACATGATCATGATGTTCGCCGGGGCAGGCGCCAGCATGGAGAACCGCCCGCCCGAGTGGATGGCCAGGATGGGCGAGTTCATGATGAAGCTGGACGGAGAGCTGCGCGAGCGCGGCGAGCTGGTGTCGGGTGGCAGGCTCGCCGACCCCAGCCGGGCACGGACCATCCGGTTCTAGAACGGCGCTCCGGTGCCCACCGACGGGCCCTTCGCCGAGGTGAAGGAATCGCTCGCCGGCTACTGGATCCTCGACACCACCGAGAAGCGCGCCGTCGAGGTGGCCTCGCAGGTGGTCGGGGTCATCGAGTTCCCCATGGAGGTCCGGCAGATCATGGACGAGCAGGCCCCGCCTGACCTGTGATCCCGGACCAGCGGATCGAGGACCTGCTGCGCGAGCTGGCGCCGCAGGTTCTCGGCACGCTGATGCGCCGGCACGGACAGTTCGCCGCGTGTGAGGACGCCGTGCAGGAGGCGCTGCTCGCCGCGGCGCTGCAGTGGCCCGCGAGCGGAGTGCCGGACCGTCCGCGGGCCTGGCTGCTCACCGTCGCCGGCCGCTCGCTGGTCGACGAGTGGCGCAGCGAGAGCGCGCGGCGCCGGCGCGAGGGCAACGTGGCTGCGCTCGACCCGGCGGCGCCCGAGCCCGCCGCCGCGCACGACGACACCCTCACGCTCCTCTTCCTCTGCTGCCATCCAGCACTGTCGGCGCCGTCGCAGCTCGCCCTGACGCTGCGCGCCATCGGCGGCCTGACCACCGCGGAGATCGCCACGGCATTCCTGGTCCCCGAGGCGACCATGGCGCAGCGCATCAGCCGTGCCAAGCAGCGGATCAGGAGCGCCGGGGCGCGGTTCGAGCTGCCGCCGGAGCCGGAGCGCGCGGGACGCCTGGCCGTCGTCCTGCACGTGCTGTACCTCGTCTTCAACGAGGGCTACACGACCAGCTCGGGACCGCTGCTGCACCGCGCCGACCTGACCGCCGAGGCCATCCGCCTTGCCCGTTTGCTGCACCACCTGCTGCCGGGAGAGGGCGAGGTCGCCGGGCTGCTGGCGCTGATGCTGCTGACCGACGCGCGCCGGGCGGCGCGGACCGCGGCCGACGGGTCGATCGTGCCGCTCGACGAGCAGCGCCGCGAGCTGTGGGACGCGGATGCCATCGCCGAAGGCGTCGCCCTGGTGAGCAGGACCCTGGGCGCCGGCCCGATCGGTCCGTACCAGGTGCAGGCGGCCATCGCGGCGCTGCACGACGAGGCCACCACGGCCGGCGACACCGACTGGCCGCAGATCCTGGCGCTGTACGAGGTGCTCTCCGACGTGGCGCCGGGCCCGGTGGTGACCCTCAGCCGCGCGGTCGCGGTGGCCATGGTGCACGGTCCCAATGCTGGGCTCGCCCTGCTCGGCACCCTGGACTCGGACGACCGCATGGCCCATACCCACCGCCTCGAGGCGGTGCGCGCGCACCTGCTCGAACGCACCGGCGACACCGACGCGGCCCGCGCCTCCTACCTGCGGGCGGCGCGGATGACGGCGAGCGTCCCGGAGCAGCGCTACCTCGCCCTGCGCGCGGCCCGGCTGCGGGCGGATGGTGCCCCGTGACGTGGGCGTGACGGGCGTGGCGCGCGTGCCTGGCGTCCGGCGTGGCGGCGTCCGTGGGACGCCACCATGGCGGGATGCCGCAGACAACCTCGCTGCGCGCCTCCGGCTCCTGGCTCAGCCGCCTCGGGCCGGGGCGGACCGCGCGCGCCCTCTGTGTGATGGTGTCAGCGGTGTTGCTCCTCTGCGGGGTGATCCTGGCCCTGGCGGCGCCCGCGGCGCAGTCGCTGGCGGGTCGCTATCTGGCGGTGATCCAGGCGGCCGGGGGCCGCTGCCCCGGCGATCCCGTGCCGGCGCCGCAAGGGTGCTGGAGCCTGGCCCACGCCACCGTGGCCGGGTCCGGCGTGGCCGCCGATGGGCCGGAGCTGCACCTCACCGGCACCGCCGGCACGCGGATCCTGGTCCGGCTGGCCACTCCGGATGACGTCGCGGCGCTGCCCAAGCCCGGCAGCGCTGTCGGACTGCACATGTGGGGCCAGGACGTCACCGCCGTCGAGGTGGCGGCAGCCAGTCCCGGAGCGGCGCCGCGATACCTGCTCACCCAGGCAAATCCCTTCTACCGGCTCGGCGCGGCGCCCAGCGGCGGCGGCAGCGTGGTGATGCTCGGGCTGCTGGGCCTCGCCCTGGCCATGGCCCCGCGCGCCTTCGCTGCCGTGCGGGTGATGGTCATGCCCGGCAACCCGCCCGCCCCCGCGCTGGGACCGGCGGCACCGGCGCTCCGGCTTCATCCCATGGTGGCCGCGGCGCTGGCCGGGCCGGCACTGCTTGCGCCGCCCAACCCGGACGGGAGCATCCCGGGCGGACCGGGATGGAACATCCGCCCCGCCATCGCGGGACGCCGCCTGGCCGAAGGGCTGGAGGCCTAGCGGCTCCGGCGAAGGGCGCCGAGCAGGGCTCCGACGCCGACCCGGCGGCGTGCCGCCGGAACCGGGACCTCGTCGGGACCCATCGGGTCGAGGAAGCGGATCACCCGCCCGTTGACCACCCAGACGTCCGGCGGGGCTGTGGCGAAGGCGGCGGCCCGCGCCGCGGTCATCCGCACCTTGATCTCGCGCTTGGGATGCGTCGCCACGGCTCCGCCCCTGCGCTGGCTGCGCTTCATCATGTCGGGCTCCTCAGGGATTGCTCCCGCCGCAACCCATGCTCCGCCCATAGCCGCGAAAGAGTTGTTCAGCCCCTGCCACGGCACTGTCGCCGTTGCGCACAGCCGGCGGCGGGCACCTCGTGGGCGCCGCCGCCAGCGTGCTCTCAGGCGGAACGACCGGTCAGTCCCAGCGGGAGCCCGGGTCGCCGCCACTGCCGCCGCCCTCGCCGCGGCCGTCACCCAGCTTGTGGGCGATGAAGCGCGTCGCGGGCACGTAGCCGGTCCAGCAGGCGTTGCCCGGCGAGTCGAGGCGGAACACGTCGAGCCCAGCCCCTCCGCTGTCGCAGTACACGGTGGGACCGGCGTAGTGAGCGTTGAGGAACGCGGTGCCCGGCACGACCTGGGAGCCGACCACCACGGCCGGCGACAGGCCCACATTCAGCGAGTCGTAGGGGCAGCCCCCCGACGTCGTGTAGCACGGGGTGTTCTGCCCGATGGGGTGATAGCCGTAGTGGCTGGTGTTGTAGGCGATGCCGTAGACGACGCTGCCCGGCAGCACCACGTGCTGCGCCGAGAAGTCGAACGTGATGGTGCTGGCCAGCCCGTTGAAGCAGGTGGCGCCGTCGAACCACTGGCCGCCCACCCCCGGACCACCCGGGCAATGCGCGTTGTCGGACGACGGTCGGTAGGGAACGTGGAAGGTCTGCGTCCTGGTCGCGAGCAGCGCGCCGGGCGTGATCGCTGTGCCCGTGGGTGCCGCGTAGATCGAAAAGGTGACCGGCACGCTGAAGGTGGCGCCGCGACGGGTGGCGCAGTCGGCGCTGTACCAAGCGCCGGACTGGCAGCCCCAGCTGCTCATCGTCACGGTCACTGCGTCGAGGGCGCGTGCGGTGCCTGCGAAGCTGACCAGGTCGCCGAACTCGCTGGTCGAGGTGGCTTCGAAGGCCTGGCTCGGGAGGTTCCCCGGCTGCGGACGCACCATGGCGTCATAGATGACGCGGCCCTGCTGGCCGCCCTGATCGTCGGCCAGTGCCGACGCGGGAGTGAATGCGACTGCACTGAGCGCACCGGCGCAGAGCGCAGCAGAAAGCATGAGACGACGCAAGGGTTCTCTCCAAGAATCAGACCGCCGAGCCCGCTGCCCACGGGTAATGCTGCACGAGCCTACGAGAGTGCAACCCGGACGTCAAAAGGCAGAAGTGCAGTGGCGCAAAGCCTTGTAAAGCTCGTCCTACAACGAGCGGAGCGCGCGAGCGAATGCGTCGAGATCGCCGGTTGAGAACAGTGCGAATGTGATCTCACGCAGCGACGTGTCGCGCTGCCGCAGTGCCGAACACGCTTCCTCCAGCGCGATCGGCGCAGCCTGGGCAACGGGAAATCCATAGATCCCAGTGCTGATCGAGGGCGCGGCGACGCTGGCGCACCCATGTTCGTCCGCAAGCGAGAACGCGACGCGATACGCCGAGCGCAGCAGGTCGGGCTCGCCATGGGCGCCATCACGCCAGCGCGGGCCGACAGCGTGGATGACGTGGCGCGCATCGAGGCGCCCCGCGGCGGTGATCACGGCCGAACCGGTGGGACATCCCTGGTAGCGCTCACGCAGCTCGCGCATCACCTCTGGGCCGGCAGCGCGATGGATGGCGCCGTCGACACCACCTCCGCCGGCGAGATGCTGGTTGGCGGCGTTGACGATGGCGTCGACTCGCAGCGTGGTGATGTCGGCCTGGCGCAGGCGCAGCAGCCCGTCGCCGGCGCGCAGCTCGTGCGTGCTGTCGTCCGCCATGGACGGGAAGGCTACGCGGGCGGGGCGGCGATCGCCAAGCAGGCGTTGTGGCCGCCGAAGCCGAACGAGGTGCTCAGCACCAGCGAGGGCGACGCCTCGCGTCCCACGTTGGGCACGTAGTCGAGGTCGCACTCGGGATCGGGAGTGTCGAGGTTGACCGTGGGCGGCAGGTAGTGGTCACGAATGGCCAGAACCGAGAAGACCGCCTCCAGCGCACCGGCGGCACCGAGCAGGTGCCCGGTCATCGACTTGGTCGACGAGATCGGCACCCGATAGGCCCCGTCGCCGAACACCTTCTTGATCGCCCGCGTCTCGGCGGCGTCGTTCATCTGCGTCGAGGTGCCGTGGGCGTTGATGTAGTCGACGTCCTCGGGCTGCGCGCCGGCGCGCAGCAGGGCGCGCTGCATGCAGCGGCGGGCGCCGTCGCCCTCCTCGTCGGGCTGGGTCATGTGGTACGCGTCGGCGCTGGCACCGTAGCCGACGACCTCGGCGTAGATCGTCGCTCCGCGCGCCTGGGCGTGGCCCAGCTCTTCGAGCACCAGGATGGCCGCGCCCTCGGCGATCACGAAGCCGTCGCGGTCCTTGGCGAACGGCCGCGAGGCGTGCTGCGGGTCGTCGTTGCGCGTCGACAGCGCCTGCATGGCGGCGAACGCGGAGATGGCGACGGGGGTGATGCAGCCCTCGGTGCCACCGGCCAGCACGGCGGTGGCATCGCCGCGGCGGATCCATTCGGCGGCCTCGCCGATGGCGTGCGCACCCGACGCACAGGCGCTGACCACCGCGAAGTTGGGTCCCTTGGCGCCGTGGTCGATGGCCACCATGCCGGCGGGCATGTCGGCGATCATCGTCGGCACGGTGAAGGGCGAGACGCGGCGGGGGCCGCCTTCGGCAAGCGCCAGCACGCCCTTCTCGATCCACTCCAGGCCACCGATGCCCGAGGCGATCAGCACACCGACGTCCTCGGCCTCGGCGGCGACGTCGAAGCCGCTGTGCTGCACGGCTTCGCGCGCGGCGACCAGGGCGAAGTGGCAGGACCGGCTGCTGCGCCGGGCCTCCTTGCGTCCCAGCGCCTCGGCGGGGTCGAAACCCTTGACCTCGGCGGCGAATCGCACCGGCAGCGCCGAGGCGTCAAAGTTCTCGATGGCGTCGACGCCGCTGCGACCTTCGCGCACCGCCTGCCACGTCGACGTGGCGTCGTTGCCGAGCGGGCTGATCGCGCCCATGCCGGTGACGACGACGCGGACCCTGCCGTTGCCGTCTGCCATTTCTCTAGTCCTCTGCTTCGCCGCCGAGGTTCGGAGGCGCGCCCTGTGAGAAGAAGCCGCCGTCGACGTGGAGCACCTCGCCGCTGATGGCCCGGGCCAGGTCGCTGAGCAGAAAGACCACCGCGTCGGCGACGGGCCCGGCATCGGCCGGATCCCATCCTAGCGGCGCCTGCCGGGTCCACGACGTCTTCAGTGCGTTGAAGCCGGGGATGGACTTCGCCGCCATCGTCTCCAGCGGACCGGCCGCCACGGCGTTGACGCGCACGTGGCGCGGGCCGAGGTCGCGGGCCAGGTAGCGCACCACCGACTCCAGCGCCGCCTTGGTCGGCCCCATCCAGTCGTAGGCGGGCCAGGCCTGCGCGGCGTCGAAGGTGAGCGTCACCAGCGACCCGCCGGTCTGCGCAGGCATCAGCGGGGCGAACGTCCGCGCCATCGTCTTGAGGCTGAAGGCGCTGACGTGCATGGCCGTCGCCACGGACTGCCATGGTGTGTCCAGGAAGTGCCCGCCCAGGGCGTCGTCGGGCGCGAAGCCGACCGCGTGCACCGCGGCGTCGAGGCCGCCCCAGGTGTGCTGCAGGTGTTCGGCGACCGCCTCGGTCTGCTCGACGCTGGTGACGTCCAGCTCCAGCACTTCGGGCGCCGGGTCGAGGCGGCGGGCGCTGCGCTCGGTCAGGCTCATCGCCCGGCCGAACGAGGTGAGCACCACCCGCGCACCGGCCTGCTGCGCCGCGTCCGCGATGGCGTAGGCGATGCTCTTGGGAGTGAGCACGCCGGTGACCAGCACGCGCTTGCCTGCGAGCACCTGGGGGAACGGCGTTCTGGCTGTGTCGGTCACCTCTGCGTACCGAAGGCCGTCCCGGCCTGCGCGGTTACGGGTTCTGCCGCCGGCGATGCGCCCGCAGCGCGCGCACGCCGATGGCACCGGCGACGGCGCCGAGCAGCACGGTCAGGCTGCCGATTGCCAGGTGGACGATGAAGAAGGAGTCGAAGTGGTGGTCGGGGTACACGTTCTTGACAAACGTGACCCATACGTACAGGTTCCAGACGGCGAAGGCGACCAGGAACCAGGCGGCGCGGCGGCCGAGGATCATCGCGAAGCTCCCGTGATTTCTCGTGGCGTGCGGGGGGTTCGGGGCTGGCGGGGGTGCTCCCCCTGACGGACGATGTCGAGCATCCGCGCGTGCCAGTGCGGCGACCCGGCGAGGATGTTGCCGCTCCCGTAGACGTCGTGCGCGTCCCCCTCCCAGTCGGTGACCACGCCGCCGGCCTCGCTGACCAGCAGTGACCCGGCGGCGATGTCCCAGAGGCCCAGGTTGAGCTCGAAGTAGCCGTCGAAGCTGCCCTGCGAGACGTAGGCGAGGTCGAGGCTGGCGGCGCCGGCGCGGCGCAGGTCCTCGAAGTCGTGCAGGGCACGCTCCAGCACGGGAAGGTAGCGGTCGCGCAGCTCGGGGCGCCGGAAGGGGAACCCCGTTGCGACCACACCGCGGCCGTCTCCCGCGTCGTCGCCGTCGCGCACCTGCAGCCGCCGCCCCTGGTGGTCATGGGCACCCTGGCCCTTCGCCGCCGTCCAGGCCGTGCCCAGGAAGGGCGCGACGACCGCGGCGGCCACCGGCTCGCCGCCGTGCATCAGCCCCACGCTGACGCCGACGACCGGGAAGCGGCGCAGGAAGTTGGTGGTGCCGTCGAGGGGATCGACCGCCCAGAAGGTGGCGCTGCCACGCTCGCCGCCGGACTCCTCCGCGAGCACGGGGATGTCCGGCGCCTCGCTGCGCAGCACGGCGAGGATGGCCTGCTCGGCCGCGGTGTCGACGGCGGTGACGTAGTCGCCCACGCCCTTGGTCTGGGTCTGCAGCGAGGTGCCGCGGGCGCTGGCGTCGAG
This sequence comes from Candidatus Dormiibacterota bacterium, assembly GCA_035995545.1. GTDB lineage: Bacteria > Chloroflexota > Dormibacteria > Aeolococcales > Aeolococcaceae > DASRDZ01. The sequence continues at coordinate 405,962 of DASYKI010000010.1, read as the reverse complement.
CACGACGGCCTCGCCGGCGCGGGCGGCCCGCAGGGCGACGTCGCGCAGCCGTTCGAGGTCCATCGGCCATCAATCTACCGGGCGCGGCGCCGCACACGTCCGTGCGGCCGAACGCCGGCGTTCCCCCCGCGCGCGCCGGCCGGGCTATGGTGGTCGGCGACGCCATGGCCGCAGAGATCCTCGTCGGCACCTGCAATTGGGCCGACCACGAGAACTTCTATCCCGCCGAGCTGGAGAAGGGAAAGCGCCAGCGCGACAAGCTCAGCTACTACGCGCGCTTCTTCCCCGTCGTCGAGGTGGACACCACCTTCTACGGCATCCCCAAGCCGCAGGTCGTCGACGGGTGGCTGGAGCGCACCCCCGACGACTTCCGCTTCAACGTCAAGGCCTACAGGGCGCTGACCCGGCACGAGCGCGAGAACGGCGTGCCGCGGCCGCCCACCGCCGAGGAGGAGCACGACTTTCTCCTTGCCCTGCAACCGCTTCGCGAGTCGGGCCGGCTGGTGGCCGTGCACTACCAGTTTCCGCCATGGTTCACCAGAACACCGGAGAACCAGGACATCGTGGCGGGGGCGCGCGAGCGCCATCCCGACGACGTCGTCGCCGTCGAGTTCCGCCACCGCTCCTGGTTCGACGGCGACGCCTGGCCGCAGACCCGCGAGCTGCTGCAGGAGCTGGACGCGGTGTACGTCGGCGTCGACGCGCCGCAGATCGGCACCGCGACCGCGCCGCCGGTGTTCGAGGTGACGTCTCCGAGGCTGTGCATCGCGCGCTTCCACGGGCGCAACTGGAAGACCTGGTACATCAAGAATGCCAAGACGACGGCCGAGCGCTTCGACTACCTCTACCCGCCCGATCAGCTCGCCGAGTGGGTGCCGGCGATCAAGGCCGCCGCGGAGGCCGGCGTGCCGGTGCACGTGCTGATGAACAACAACCGCAGCAACTACGCGGTGGTCAACGCCTTCGACATGGGGGACCTGCTCGGCATCCGGCTGCCCCGGCCGCCGGACCCGGTGCTGGAGGTGATGCGGGAACGGGATGGACGCATTCCCGACTGGGTGGTCGACGCGCCGGCGGACGAACGTTCGGAGCCGGCGCCGAGAGACGAGCAGCTCGGATTGGACCTCTGAAAAATCGCGCCTCCGGTAGAATCCAACGTCCCTCTTCTTTCCCAGGCCGCGATAGGAGAAGATAGGGGGGAACCGGTTGGCGCCTTCGTAGGGCCCCCTCGACGGCCGCCGTCGCCATCATTTTTCCAGCTCTTGGATCACCGTCCGACCCGAGAGCCGGCCTGGAACCGAGCTCCGCGAGGAGGTACCACAATGGCCATGGCCGCACCCCGACGCAACGATCGCGCCCGGCGCCCCGCGCCGAGCGGTGTCGTGCTGCGCAACGACGCCGAGACCCATGAGGTCGAGGTGTCGCGCGCGCTCAACCAGTGGGCGGTCACCGTGGTCAGCCTCCCCGACCGCCGGGTGATCTGCCAGGACTTCTTCAGCCGCCGCTGGGAAGCCATGGCTCGCGCCGAGGACTTCGTGCGGTTGCTCAACCGCAAGGAGCCGCCGCCCGGCTGGTGAGCCCCGCCGGCGTATGGCGCGCCGGTCGCGGTTGAGAGCGCTTCCCTAGGCTCCCACGCCCACGGGTCCGCCTTCCGGCTGCACCACCGGGGAGCCATCGCTCGCCGGCTCGCCACCGGAGTCGCCGCCGCCGCCCTCAGGCCCACCGCCTCCGCCACCACGGCGGCGACGGCGCCGGCGCGACCGCGATCCGCCAGCCCGCGGCTGGCCATCCTCACCCACGGCACCGCCGTCGTCACCGGTCTCACCGGCACCGGCTGCGGCTTCGCCGTTCAGTCCGATCTCACCCTGCACGCCAGGTGCGCCCGCGGCGCCACCGGGGCGGCGGCGTCGGCGGCGTCGGCGCTTCTTGCCCGTCCCCGGCGCCCCCGGCACACCCTGCAGCGGCTGTCCGTCCTCGCCGACCGGAACCGCGATGGGCTGCCCGTCGGGTCCGAGCAGCGGCATCTGCGCGGCCACCTGCTCGCCGGCACCGCGCCCGCTGCGCTTGCGTCCGCGGCGGCGCCGCTTCTTGCCGGTTCCCGGCGCACCGGGCACACCCTCGACAGGAGCACCGCCGCCCTCGCCAGGACCGCCCTGCCGGGGACCGCCCTTGCGCTGCTTCTTGACCGGCGTCACCAGCTCGGCGGCCGACACCCAGCCACCCGTCGACCGGGCCGCCTCGACCAGCTCGCCGTACATCGACTCCTCGCCCGCCCGCAGGGTGGCGCTGTCGCCGATGCAGGCGACCAGGCGCTTGGCGCGCGAGATGGCAACGTTCAACCGGTTGGGCACGCGCAGGAAGCCGATGCGCCCGCGCTCGTTGGAGCGCACCAGCGAGATGACGACGAGGTCCTCCTCGCGCCCCTCGAAGGAGTCGACGGTGTCGATCTTCACCGGGCGCTTGAACTTGCGCCGTCCCAGCGCCTGGCGCAGGCGCTCGACCTGCTCGGCGTACATGGCGATCACCGCCATGCTCAGCTCGCGCGGCGCGCGCTCGTCGAGCAGCCGCACCACCTGCGCGGCGACGCGCACCTCCGCCTCGTTGCGCAGCGCACCGCCGGGACCGCGGCGCTCGCGCACACCGCGCATGCCCTCGGTGTCGACGAAGTGGAGCGCCACCGGGAACGGCTTGCGGGTCACGAACGGGTACCGCTGCACCTCCGGCGCGTCCTGGAGCTGGCCTTCGTACGAGGCCTTGCTGACGTACGCGGCGATGTCGGGGTGCATGCGGTGCTGGATGGTCAGCAGGGAGCGCGCCCTCTCAGGAAGTCCGCCCTCCCAGGCCTGCTCGAACAGCGAGCGGTTGACCAGCTCTTCGAGGTGCGGGTCGCTCTCGACGATGCCGTAGAGCGCGTCGTCCTCGACTGGCGGCAGCTGCTTGTGGTCGCCGACCAGCGCCAGCGCGGCGCCGAGCCGCAGCGCGGGCAATGCCTCGTCGACGCGCGCCTTGTTGGCCTCGTCGAGGATGACCACGTCGAAGTTCATGTCGGTGATGGCCGACGTTGCAGCGGTTGCGCAGGTGGCGAAGTAGCAGTTGGCCTCGAGCAGCCGCGGGTCGTCCTCGTCGTCGCAGCGGAAGCGCTCGACCGCGGGATGGACGCGCTCGGCACGGGCAACGCGCACCGCGCGCATGCCGGGGGTTCCGGCAAGGCGCTCCAGGGCGTTGTCGACGGCCAGGTTGGAGTGCGAGGTGACCAGGATGCGCTCGTCGGGGTTGCGCTCCAGGCGGCGCTTGATGGCCTCGACGATGACCGTGGTCTTGCCGGTGCCGGGCGGGCCCTGGATGAACACCGACTGTCCCGCCGCCAGCGACGCCAGCATCGAGACGGCGCGGTCCTGCGGCGGATTGGACTGCATGCCGGCGGTGCGCCACTCGACGCCGATGTCGTGTGGTTCGGGCGCGTAGATCGTGTCCGGCGACACCAGCAGCTGGGCGAGCAGCCCGACACCGAAGTCCCGCGTGGCGATGGCGGCGAGCACCGAGCGCTTGGCGCCGTAGAGCGCGCGGTTGAACGAGGGGGTGATGGTGCCCTCGTTGCCGGCGTGCTCGAAGGTGCGGCAGACCACCTCGACGATGCGCCGCTGGTGGTCGATGCGCGAGACGCGGCCGACGAAGTTGGGCTCGTCCTCAGGTTCGATCAGGACGGCCGCGTCGGCCTGCAGCGCGATCGGCTCGCCCGGCGGGACGCTGAGCTCGACCTTGCCCACCTCGGGATGCTTGCGATCGGCGGCGGTGAACTCGCGTCCGCAGGAGGGACAGCGCTCGTGCTTGTCGGGCTGCCACAGCGCGCGGCAATTGCGACAGCGCCAGTACTCCTTTGCGCCGTTGAAGCGGGTTCGCTGCGTCGAGGCGCGGTTCTTCTCTGCTGTCTCCAGGCGCTCGACCAGCTTGAGGGCGGCGTAGAGCTGCTCGGAGACGGCCGCCTTCTTGCTGGCGGTGCGCCAGTCGAGGAGGCGATGGGTGTCGCTGGAGTGGCCGTTGGCGCCGCTGACCACGGGGTGCCTGGCGGTGATGGTCAGCACCTTGGCCCCATCGGGGTGGCCCGAGGTTGGGCGCAGCGACACCACACGCAGAGCGGCGTGGTCGTGCACTCCGTCGACGCCCGGCTCGGGCACGCACTGGAGCGTGAGATCGGGCAGGGTGAGCTGAATCTTGGGCGGGTCCTCCTCGGTGAAGGACACGGTGAGATGGTCCAGCTCGGCGAGGCGTTCGGCGAAGACCTTGCGTGGGTCCTCCCCGTCGCCGTTGACGAGAGTGCTCAGGACGACCATGGCGTCGCTGCCGTCGGGCACGACGAGATGGAGCCGGTCGAGGGCGAGGTCGGGAGAGATCAGTGGACTGTCCACCTCGGGCGCACCGGTGACATGAGAGACCGGCGCCGAAACGAATTGCACCTGGGCGGAGACCAAGGGGTGCGCACCGTCATTCGTCGAGCGAAGGACGATGGGGACGACGAAGCGTCGTCACGACTGCGGCCCGAAGGCTCCCACCTAGCGGTGACTATAACCGATTTCGGGCTGAGCGCAACATCGCGGTCGAGCCACATTTCGACAGCGGCGGCTGGAGTGCACCGAAAGCGACGAACGTCGCGGGCGGGCAGTCCTCAGCGGGAGCGGCGGCGCCGGCGCCCGGCGGCGACCAGTGCGGTCCCGGCCAGGAGCAGCGGCACGCCCACCGCGAGGGAGGTGCCGGTGCCGGTGTTGGGGACCGCCACGCCGCCGCCGGTGTTGGGAATGCCCACCGTGGTCGGCGCGGGGGCCTGGGTCTGGATGCCCTGGACGCCCACATGCAGCGCCGGCGGGTCGTTGTCCACGGTCAGCAGCCTGGCCTCGCCCGGCCCGATGTGCAGGGCCACGCAGAGCTGCCCGGCGGCGCCGGCGTTGGCGCCCTGGCTGGTCAGGGTGCTTGTCCAGCCGGCGGGGAGCGCCTGCTGGCACAGGGTGTAGTCGCCCGGCTGGAGCTGGTCGAAGCCGGCGGTCCCGGCGCCGGAGGCGGTGGCCACGCGGGTGAGGTCGACGGCGGACGTTCCACCGCCGAGGTGGTACGACACCGCTGCCGCGCCGGCAAGCGGGGCGCCCGACTGGGTGGCGGTGACGGTGAGCCGTGCCTGCTGCACGTTGCTGACGTCGCAGGCGAAGGTGCGGCCCGCGTCGGCGGGATAGTCGACGGTGAAGGCGCACCCGGGCGACGTGCTCAGGTCCCACCCGGCGGAGGTGCGCTGGGCGACGGTGAAGAACCCCTCGTGCAGCTTGGTGGGGAAGGCCGCGGCCGCCGGGCCGGTGGTGGTCACCACGTCGCCGCCCTTGGCGGTGCCGGGCCCGACCAGCGCGACGGTCCAGCCCGCCTCCTTGCCGGCGGGCAGCGTGGCCACCCGGACGGTGGCCACCGCGGCAGGCACGGTGTTGTCGAACCCGGTGGCTGCCTGGCAGCTCGGCGCGGTGAGGCTGACGGTGGTGTCGGCCTGGGGATCCCAGTGGATGGGGGTGGCCTCGTGGACGGTGTAGCTGCCCAGCGGCAGCCCCGCGACCACGGTGTCGTGGGTGAGCGTTCCCGCCGCGAAGCTCACCGGCGCAGGCGTCGTGGTCCCGGACGCCCCGGTGAGGGTCAGCCCGAAGACCGCGGTCTCGGCGCCCTGGAGGACGTCCTGTGCGGTGGTGTGCACGGTGATCGAGCCGCTGCTGCACGAGAGCGCTGCGTCCGGCGTCGCGGCTGCGGCGGCGCGCGGCGCCAGTGCCGCAATGGCGGCGGCAGCGCCGAGGGCGGCGCAGAGTCGGACGGCGTGGCCTGGATGCGTCGGCATGACTGGGTCCGGTGGCGCAGCGCAGAGTGGAATCGGTGTGGTGTCGCCGCGGGTTTCGAGTATGCGGCCGGACCTGCGCGGTGCAACAGAAAAACCTGCAAAGAACGGTGAAGCCCGCCGCGCAGCGTCTACCATCGCGGCCATCGCCACCGCTGACTCCCCCACCGTGGCCAACGCCGAGGAGGGCTCCTCCCGTCCCTACGCGCTGGTCGAGCGCGCCGGGGCGCTGGCTGTGCGCGTGCGTGAGTGGCTGCGGCGGCCGTACGCGCCACTGGTGCTGCTCGGGGTGGTCTCGCTGTTCTCGCTGGGCGCGCGCGTGCTGTGGCTGGCCAACCCCAACAGCGCGCTCATCTTCGACGAGGCCTACTACGTCAACGCGGCGCGCGTCATCATCGGCATCCACCCGCCGGCGGGTGCCAACTACGCGAGCGCGGCGCTGGGCGTCGACCCCAACCAGGAGCACCCGCCGCTGGGCAAGCTCTTCGTCGTCGCCGGCATGCGCATGTTCGGCGACAACCCGCTGGGCTGGCGCTTCTTCAGCCTGGTGTTCGGCAGCCTGGCCATCCTGCTGATGTTCTGGCTGGTGCGCCAGGCGGGCGGCGGGCGCTGGCTGGCCCTGGGCGCGGCGACGCTGATGGCCGTCGACAACCTCTCGCTGGTGCACGGGCGCATCGCCACCCTGGACGTGTTCGCCGTCGTGTTCATGCTGGCCGCCGCGGTGTTCTACCTGCGCGGCTGGTGGATCCTGGCCGCGCTGGCCACCGGGCTGGGCCTCGCCGTGAAGCTGTACACGGGCGAGATCCTGCTGGTGCTGCTGCTCTTCGAGATGCTCATGCTGCGACCACCGGGGGCGACACTGGGCACGCTGATCGTCCGCTTCGCCAAATACGCGGGGCTGGCGGTGGTGGCGTATGTCGTCGCCTTAGCGGTGTTCGACGGTGCCATGCACACCGGCACCAACCCGCTGCGGCACACCCTCGACATGATCGGCTACGCGGGAAATCTCAAGAGCACCGGCGGTCCCGTGGGGATCGCCTCGTATCCCTGGGAGTGGCTGCTCAACCAGACGCCGATCAACTACTTCACCGTCAACACCGACGTGTACGTGGGCGGCAAGCTGATCGTGTCCCATCCCGTGGTGGCCTTCCAGGGATTGATGAACCCGTTCATCATCTTTCTCGCCCTGCCCGCGTTCGCGCTGGCGGTGCGTCTGGCCGGGCGCGAGCGCGACCGCGTCGCCGCCCTGAGTGTGGCCTGGATCCTGGCCACCTTCGTGCCCTTCGTGATCATGGCGGTGTTCCTGCAGCGCACCGAGTACCTGTACTACATGCTGGTCGTGCTGCCGGGCATCTACATCGCCGTCGCTCGCCTGTTCTCGCGACGCTTCCTGCCGCGCTCGGCGCTGGTCGGCTACGTCTGCGCACTCGGCTACGGGTTCTGGTCGCTGTACCCGTTCCGGACGTTCCGGGGCTACTAGGCGGCCGGTCGCCGGCGCGGACCGCGTAGCATCGAAGCCATGTCCGAGAACCCCGGCGTCGACCTCTCCGGGCTGCACCGCGAGATCGACAGGCTCAAGTCGCAGCTCTGCCGCTGCCAGCACCAGGGCGAGTGCCTGGCCTGCCAGGGATTCGAGGTGCTGCGCCAGCAGGCGCAGATGGTGGTCAGCGCGGCGTCGCAGCCGGTGCTGATGCAGGTGGCCCAGGAGGCGGCGGTCAAGGACCTGCTCGGCCAGATGGGTGGCGCCCAGGAGAAGCTGATGGGCGACCCCCGCCTGGTCGACCTGCTCAGCCAGGTGATGGAGCGAGTCCAGGAGGACCTCGGCGGTCCCGAGGCGCTGCAGCGCATGTTCGGCGGGTTCCCCGGCTTTCCCGGGTTTCCCGGGCAGGAGCCGGGCGGCGACGGTGCGGGCCCCGAGCCCGACCCCAGCCGCCTTCCCCCGGACGACCGGCCGCCCAGGCCGCGCCCGCGCAGCGAGGACTAGCTCGCCGCGCCGCCTCGTCATCGTCGCGGCACACCTCAGTAGAATCGGCGCAACCACGACAGGCGCACTCGTCTGCACCTGCACATCCGTTCGCCGAGGAACTTTCCCACATGCCCCAGCGACTCCGCCGCTCGGTTCTTGCCTGCCCTGGCAGCAACCCGAGGATGATGGAAAAGGCCGCGGCGAGCGCGGCCGACGAGGTCTTCCTCGACCTCGAGGACGCCTGTGCCCCGCTGGAGAAGCCGGCGGCGCGCGGCAAGGTGGTCGAGGCGCTGAAGACCCACGACTGGGGCGGCAAGGTCAAGGTGGTGCGCATCAACCAGGTGACCTCGCAGTACGCCTATCGCGACATCCTGGAGATCGTCGAGGGGGCCGGCGACATCGTCGACTGCATCATGGTTCCCAAGGTGCAGAACACCGGCGACGTCGCCTTCGCCGACCGGGCGCTCACCCAGCTGGAGCAGGAGCTGGGGCTGCAGCCGGGACGCATCGGCATCGAGGCGCAGATCGAGGACGCGCAGGGCCTGGTCAACGTCGACCAGATCGCCGTCGCCAGCCCGCGCGTCGAGACCATCATCTTCGGCCCCGCCGACTTCTCCGCGTCGATGCAGCTGCCGTCGCTCACCGTCGCCGGCGGTTCGCCCGACTACCCGGGCGACGTCTTCCACTACGTGCTGTTCCGTCTCGCCGTCGCCGCGCGAGCCGCCAACATCCAGGTGATCGACGGGCCCTACCTGGCCATCCGCGACGTCGACGGCTACCGCGTCGCCGCCAAGAAGGCGGCCGCGCTGGGCTACGACGGCAAGTGGTGCCTGCACCCCGACCAGCTCGCGCCCTGCAACGAGGCCTTCACGCCGAGCCAGCAGCAGTTCGACCGGGCCGTGCAGATCCTCGACGCCTACAAGCACGCCACCGAAGTGGACCGCCGCGGCGCGGTGATGCTGGGCGACGAGATGATCGACGAGGCCTCGCGCAAGATGGCAACGCAGTTCTTCGTACGCGGCAAGGCGGCGGGACTGTCGCCGAGCCCGGTCGCGGCGAGCCAGCCCGCGGCCGCCGGCGCGGCGAGCTGACAGCGCACATGGCCAGCACCCTCACCCAGGAACAGCGCGACATCGTCGCCCTGGTGCGCGACTTCGTCGAGAAGGACATCATCCCGGTCGAGCACGACCTGGAGCACGACGACATCTACCCCGACGACATCGTGCGCAAGATGAAGGAGCTCGGCTTCTTCGGCTTCGCGATCAGCGAGCAGTGGGGCGGCGCGGGACTCAACTACGAGACCTACGCCATGGTGTGCGAGGAGATCTCGCGCGGCTGGATGTCGATCACCGGCGTGCTCAACACCCATTTCCTGGTCGCCTACCTCATCGACACCTACGGCACCGACGAGCAGAAGCAGCGCTTCCTGCCCAAGCTGGCCACCGGCGAGTACCACGGCGGCTACTCGATGAGCGAGCCCGGCTGCGGCTCCGACGTGCAGGCCATCCGCACGCGCGCGGTGCGCGACAACGGCGAGTACGTCATCAACGGCACCAAGATGTGGGCCACCAACGGTGAGCACGCCACCGTCGTCGCCACCCTGGTCAAGACCGATCCGGATGCGCAGCCGGCGCACCGGGGGATGAGCGTCATCCTCGCCGAGAAGAAGTACGAGGGCTTCGTCGCCTCGCGCAAGATCGAGAAGCTCGGCTACAAGGGCGTGGAGACCACCGAGCTGGTCTTCGACAACAACCGCCAGCCCGCCGCCAACCTGCTCGGCGGCGTCGAGGGCAAGGGCTTCCAGCAGATGATGGCGGCCATCGAGGTGGGGCGCATCAACGTCGCCTCGCGCGGTGTCGGCGTTGCCCAGCGGGCGTTCGAGCTGGCCATCGCCTACGCCCAGGAGCGGGTCACCTTCGGCAAGCCCATCGCGCAGCACCAGGCTATCCAGTTCTACCTCGCCGAGATGGGCACCGCCATCGAGGCGGCGCGCCTGATGACCATGATGGCCGCGCAGAAGAAGGATGCCGGCGAGCGCGCCGACATCGAGGCCGGCATGGCCAAGCTCTTCGCCACCGAGACCTGCTTCGAGGTGGTCACCAAGGCGATGCGCATCCACGGCGGCTACGGGTTCTCCAAGGAGTACCTGATCGAGCAGCTCTACCGCGACGCGCCCCTGCTGATCATCGGCGAGGGCACCAGCGAGATCCAGAAGATGATCATCGGGCGCGGCCTGCTGGAGCGGTACAAGACCCGGTGAGCCGGTGGTGATCCCGCGCGTCGAGACCGAGCGCCTGCTGCTGCGCGAGTGGCGCGACAGCGACCTCGACTTCTTCGCCAGCCTCTACGGCAATCCGGACGTCACCCGCTACCTCGGTGACGGGTCGACGATGGACCGCGACCAGGCCTGGCGCGCGATGGCCGGCGCGGCGGGACACTGGGCGCTGCGCGGATACGGGCAGTGGGTGCTGGAGCTGCGCGAGACCGGCGAGGCCATCGGGCGCAGCGGGCTCTACAACCCCGAAGGCTGGCCGGGGTTGGAGGCGGGGTGGGTTGTGGCGCCCGAACATCAGGGCAAGGGATACGCCACCGAGGCGGGGGCGGCGTCGCTGCGCTTTGCCTTCGAGAAACTGGGCGCGGACCACGTGATCAGCCTGATCTACCAGGACAACCTGCCCTCGATCGGCGTGGCCAAGCGGCTCGGCGGCGTCGGCGAGAAGATGTACCGCTTCCCCAACGTCGAGGTGCTCGTGTTCGGCTACGACCGCGCGCCGCAGACGCTCTAGCGGTAGTCGTCCAGGACGTCGAGGCGGTAGCCGACGCCGAACACGGTGGTGATGCGGAAGGGCAGGCGGTCGAACTTCTCGAACTTCTCGCGCAGCCAGCGGACGTGCACGTCGACGGTCTTGCGATCTCCGAAGAAGTTGCTGCCCCACACGCGCTGGATCAGCGACTCGCGCGACTGCACGCGGCCGGGATGCGCAACCAGGTACGAGAGCAGGTCGAACTCCTTGGGGGCCAGGCGCACCTCGTCGGCGCCGACGCTGACGGTGCGCGCCGCGCGGTCGAGACGGAAGTCGCCGATCGACTCCACCTCGGCCACCTGCTTCTGCTGGGTGCCGGCGCTCATCTCGGCGCGGCGCAGCAGGGCGGTGATGCGGGCGAGCAGCTCGCTCAGCGAGAAGGGCTTGGTGACGTAGTCGTCGGCGCCGATCTGCAGGCCGACGACCTTGTCCACCTCGGTGCCCTTGGCGGTGAGCACCAGGATGGGCGTGGTCATCTCCTGGCGGAGGATGCGGCAGACCTCGAGCCCGCTCAGCTCGGGGAGCATGAGGTCGAGCAGGATGAGGTCGGGACGGACGCGGCGCGCCTCGGTGAGCGCCTCGGTGCCGGTGGCCGCCTCGGTGACGAGGTAGCCCTCCTTGGCGAGGTTGTAGCGCAGAGTCTCGCGGATGGTGGGCTCGTCCTCGACGACCAGGATGCGTTTGGCCATGACGCCCCTCAGCGGGCGGCGTGGCGGGACAGCAAGCTGCACCATGCTTTCACCCCAGCTCCTCGATGCTGCCCGTCTCCAGGAAGACGAGATCCTCGGCAAGGTTGGTCACCCGGTCGGCGATGCGCTCCAGGTGATGGGCCACCATGATCAGGTTGGTGGCGGCGTAGACGTTGCTGCCGTCCTCGACCATGCACTGCACCAGGTCGTCGAAGACGCGGTGGTACATGCGGTCGATCCGGTCATCCTTGGCAGCAACGGTGCGGGCGGCGTCGGTGTCGCGCGCGACCAGCGCGCTGAGCATGTTGCGCAGCTGCTCGGAGGTGAGCTGCGCGATGGCGGGCAGGTCGACGCTGGGCGGCTTGATCTCCGGCAGGTCGGCCAGCGAGCGGCCGATCTTGGCGATGCTGACGCAGTGGTCGCCCATGCGCTCCAGCTCGGCGGCCATGTGCTGGAAGCCGAGGATCTCGCGGAGGTCGCGCGCCACCGGCGCCTGGGTGAGCACCGCGGTGAACGACAGCTCGCGGATCTCGCGCTGCAACTCGTTGATGTGGTGGTCCTCGGCGATGACGCGCGCGCAGATCTCGACGTCGCGGTCGACCAGGCCGTGGGTGGCCTTGCCGATCGCCTCGTCGACGCGATGTCCGAGGTCGAGCACCTGCTCGCGCATGCGCTCCATCTCTTCATGGAGCAGGGGACGGTGGGGGTGGTGAAGTGCGTCAGTCATTCGACGAATCCCGCAACTCGATCATCCGAAGCGACCTGTGATGTAGTCCTCGGTGCGGCGGTCACGCGGGTTGCGGAACAGCTCCACGGTGGGGCCGTACTCGACCAGCTCGCCGGCGCGATCCTTGCCCATCAGCATGAACGCGGTGCAGTCGCTGACGCGAGCCGCCTGCTGCATGTTGTGGGTGACGATCACCTGGGTCACCGACCCGGTCAGCTCACGCATCAGGTCCTCGATGCGCAGGGTGGCGATCGGGTCCAGCGCCGAGCAGGGCTCGTCCATGAGGATCACCTCGGGATCGACGGCCAGCGCCCGCGCCAGGCAGAGCCGCTGCTGCTGCCCACCGCTCAGGCCCAGCGCCGACCTGTCGAGGCGGTCCTTCACCTCGTCGAGCAGCGCAGCCCGCTCCAGGGCATTCTCGACCGCCTCGCTGAGCTGCCGCTTGGGCATGCGCCCGGCGATGCGCAGGCCGTAGGCGACGTTGTCGAAGATCGACGCGGGGAACGGGTTGGGCCGCTGGAACAGCATGCCGACGCGGCGCCGCATGGCGATGGGGTCGGCCTCGGGGCCGAGCAGGTCCTCGCCGTCGAGCAGCACGCTCCCCGTGCTGTGAAAGCCGGGGATGAGGTCGTTCATGCGGTTGACGCTGCGCAGCAGGGTCGACTTGCCGCAGCCGCTGGGGCCGATGATGGCGGTGATCGAGCCCCGGGCGACCTCGAGGTCGACGTTGCGCACGGCGAGGTTGTCGCCGTAGTAGGCATGAAGGCCGCGCACGGAGAGCTTCACCGGCCCCAAGGGGACGTACGCGACCGACGGCCCGGACGGCTCGGGGGCCGGCGGTGGGATGGGAACAGGGCTGAGCGCCACTGGTTGCGTCTCGATCCTCTCGATTGCGGTCATCACCCGGTCTTCTGCAGCCGCCGCACCACGACGCGGCCGAGCAGGCGGGCACTCACATTGAACACCAGGACCGCCAGGATGAGGACGGCGGCCACCCCGTCGGCGTACTGGCGCGCGTCCGGGACGACGTTGGGCTCCGCCTGGGTGCGGAACACGTAGAGGTCGACGGCCAGGGTGTCGCCGGGCAGGAGCGGGTTGAGCGAGTAGTTGGAGTGCGCCGTCAGCGCGAAGTTCGAGCCGGTGAAGAGGATCGCCGCCGCCTCGCCGAAGACGCGCCCCGCCGCGATGATCGCCCCGGTGATCAGCGCCGGCAGCGCCGCGGGCAGCTGCACCTTCCAGATCGTCTGCCAGCGCGTCGCGCCCAGGGCCAGCGAGCCCTCGCGCAGCGCGGGCGGCAGCGCCCGCAGCGCGTCCTCGCTGATGCGGACCACGTACGGCAGGTTGATCACGGTCAGGCTCAGCGCGCCGGCGAGACGGCTGGGGTGCGACCCGGTGGCCTGCACGAACAGCGCGTAGCCGAAGAGGCCGACCACGATCGACGGCAGCGTCGCCAGCGTCTCCGAGGCGCGCCGCAGCAGGTTGGCGATCCGCCCCGTGCCCGCGTACTCGGCGAAGAACACACCGCCGGCCAGCCCGATGGGCAGGGTGATCAGCATCGCCAGCACCAGCATGTAGACGGTGTTGAAGAGCTGCGGGGCGATGCCACCGCCGGGACCGGCGATGTCGGGCACGCGAGTCCAGAAGCCGGCGCGGCTCATCTCCGCCCAGCCCGCGATGAGCAGCGTCACCACCAGCCAGCCGAGCAGCAGCAGCAGCAGGCCGACCATGAGCCGCACCGTGGCCACCGCGATGCGGTCCTGCCGGCGCAGCCGGGCGTTCACGCGGCTCCCGAGGCGCGCCGGCGGCTGACCACCCGCACCAGGATGATCGACACAAACGTCACCACCACCAGCACCAGGGCGAGCATGTAGCGCGCCGCCGTGCCGTCCGGGTTGATGGCCAGCTTGTCGATGCCGTCGGTGATCGACACCGTCATGGTGGTGAACGGTTCCAGCAGCGCCTGCAGGCCTTCCTTGCCGATGTTGGGGATGACGTTGACGTCGCCGATCACCAGGGCAACCGCCAGCGCCTCACCCATGGCGCGCGCGAAGCCGAGCACGACGCCGGTGATCAGCGACGGGCGCGCGGCGGGCAGCAGTACCTTCCAGATCGTCTGCCAGCGCGTCGCGCCCAGCGCCAGCGAGCCCTCGCGCAGTGGCGGCGGCAGCGAGAGCAGCCCGTCGGCGCTGATGGTTGCGATGGTCGGAATGACCATGACGGCGAGCACGATGCCCGCGGCCAGCACGCCCGAGCCGTCGCGGCCGGGTGGGGCGACATGGCGAAGCAGCGGCACCAGGGTGAGCAGGCCGACATAGCCGTACACCACCGAGGGAATCCCGACGAACACCTCGATGGCCGGACGGATGGCGCGGTCGCCGATCACCGGGTTGGTGTCGCTGACGAACACAGCGACGGCGATGGCGAACGGCACGGCGATGAGCAGGGCCAGGGCGACCACCGCGAACGACCCGAAGATCGGAGCCAGCGCGCCGAAGGAGCCGGTGCCGAAGGAGATGCCCGCGTCCGGCTGCCAGTTGGTGCTGCCGAAGAACGTGCCCAGGCCGATGTTCTTGATGGTCGGCGCCGCGTGCACTGCCAGGAAGACGACGACCAGCACCACGATGATCACGTTGAAGGCGGCGCCGGCGAAGAGCACGTTGCGCGCGCTGCGGTCGACGAGACGCGAACGCCGCCGGAGCGCTGGTGCTCCGGCGGCGTTGCGGCCCGGGGCGGGGGGGACCGTCCCCCCGCCCTGGCCACTCACTGGAACCTGAGGTGCGTCCAGCGGATTGGGCTCCTACTGGTCCGCCGCGGACTGCTCTTTGGTGGTCGCCACCGGGAGGTAGCCGAGCGCGCTGACCTGGCTGGTCTGGAACTCGTCGCTGAGGATGTAGCCGATGAAGGCCGCGGCCAGGGGCGGCGGGGTGCTCTTGGTGTACATGTGCTCGTGGGCGAAGTACTTGTACTTGCCATTCTTGACATCATCTGCCGTGGGCTTGCTGCCGTCGAGGCTCAGCGCCACCACCGTGTTGTCGGCGGACGACACGACGATGTACGACACCGCGCCGGGAGGCGCACCCGCACCGCCCACCTTGGTGAGCACCGTCTGGGTGGAATCCTCGGTGCCGGCGGGAGTTGTCGACTCCGGGGTGCCGGCCATGATGTCCTTGTCGAAGGCGAGGCGGGTGCCCGAGCCGGGCTTGCGCTCGATCAGGGTGATGGGCACGTCCTTGCCGCCGACGGTCTTCCAGTTGGTGATGGTGCCGGCGAAGATGTCCCTGGCCTGCTGGGTGGTGATGTTGGTCACGCCGGCGCCGGGGTTGGCGATGATGGCGAACACGGCCACGGCGACCTGGTTGTCCTTCACCGTGGTCGGGTCGACTGACTTGGCGTTGCTGACAGGGACGTCAGAATCTCCGATGTCGGAGACGCCGCTGGCGACGTTGCTGAGCCCGGTCGAGGAACCGCCACCGCTGACGGTGATGGTGGCACCCTGGCACTTCGCCTGGTACAGGTCGGCGGCCTTCTTGACCAGCGGCTGCAGCGCGGTCGAGCCGCTCGCGGTGATGCTGCCGGCGACGCAGGGAGCCGGGCTGGACGATGCCGATGTCGACGCGCTCGGCGACGTGCCCGTTCCGTTGTTGGTGGTGTCGCTGCCGCAGGCGACCAGAGCGAGACCCGCAATGGCGGGCACAGCGAGCAGTCTCAAGTGCATGTGAGCCCCTGTGGTGGCGCGTCGGACGGTTGTCCGGCAGAGGTGGCGCGCCACGGATCTGACATTGGCCATCGTGCCGTGCGCCTGGTTGTCGCCGCTTTAGAGGGTGATTAACGAGCCGTTAAGGGTCGGACGAAGTCCAGGGGGCGAGTCCCATGCTGCACCTGGGATTTCCCGGTCGCCGCCTATACTGGCCGCATCATGGCCGCAGTGGACGAGCTCGCCCACACGGCGGGCCTGGTGGCCGCGCTGTGTGATCGGCTCGACGACCCCGTGCTCGTCGTCTCGCCGCAGCGGCGCGTGCTCTGGCTCAACGCCGCGGCGCGCGATCTCTTCGGGACACCCGTCGACGCCGTCGGCCGGCCCCTCGCCGAGGTCGCGGCCGACTACCGCATCGCCCTGCTGGTCACCACCGCATTCGATCGCCAGGTCGAGGTGGGCGACGAGCTGACCGACGTGCTGGGCGCACGCACTGTTGTCGCCCGGGCGATTCCCATTGCGTCAGAGGGACACCGGCACGTCGCCGTGGTGCTGCGCGACCAGACCCGGCTGCGCCAGCTGGAGACGGTCCGGCGCGACTTCGTGGCCAACGTCTCCCACGAGCTGCGCACCCCGGTGACCGCCATCCACCTCCTCGTCGAGACCCTGCAGAACGGCGCGCTCGGCGAGCCCGAGGCCGCGGCCCGGTTCGTCGACCGCATCGGCCTGGAGGTGGCTCACCTCCGCCAGATGGTCGACGAGCTGCTGGAGCTGAGCCTGATGGAGGCGGGCGAGCGGCCCCTGCGCCCCGCCCCGGTGGCCGTGGCCGAGCTGGTCCACGCCGCCGACCGCCTCCGCCCCCTGGCCGAGGAGCGCGGCGTCGACCTGCGCTTCGACGTCGAGGAGGGCACCCCGCCCATCGTCGGCGACGCCTCGCGCCTCGCCCTGGTGGTGCGCAACCTGGTGCACAACGCCATCAAGTTCACCCCCCGCGGCGGCACGGTGACGGTGCGGGCGGCGCGCCAGGACGCCGGCAGCGTCGCGCTGGAGGTGGCCGACAGTGGCGTGGGCATCACCGCCGACGCTCTCCCGCGCATCTTCGAGCGCTTCTACAAGGCCGATCGCTCCCGGCAGCGGGACGGCGACGGCGCCGGGCTGGGCCTGGCCATCGCCCGCCACACCGTCGAGGCCCACGGCGGCCGCATCGACGTCGCCTCCGAGGCGGGCCACGGGACCACCTTCACCGTGGTGTTACCGGCCGTCTGAGGCCCTGCGGGCGGGGGTATCATCGCCGCCACCTCATGGCTGCAGCCACCCCTCCCCTCGATCCCGGCACCCTGCGCGCCCGCGTCGAGGAGCTGCGCTGGCACCACCGCATCGACCTCGGCAGCGGGATCGTCTCTCCCGGGCTCGCCGACCGCTTCCCGGCGCTGGAGGCAACCCTTCCCGACCTGCGCGGCAAGACCGTGCTCGACGTCGGCGCCTGGGACGGCTACTACTCCTTCCTCGCCGAGCGCCGCGGCGCATCTCGTGTTGTCGCACTCGACCACTACGTGTGGGGCGTCGACCTGCCGCGGCGCAACCTCTACTGGGAGGAGTGCAAGGCGAAGGGCGTGATGCCGGATGCGTCGCTGGACGAGACCGACTTCTGGCGGCCCGACCTCCCCGGCCAGCGCTCCTTCAACCTGGCGCGCACAACGCTGCAGAGCGGCGTCGAGGACGTCGTCGCCGACCTGATGACCTGCGACCTCGACGCCCTGGGGACGTTCGACGTCGTGCTCTACCTCGGCGTGCTCTACCACATCGTCGAGCCACTCACGGCGCTGCAGCGGTTGCGGGGCGTCACCCGCGAGGTCGCGGTCATCGAGAACGAGGGCGTGCACGTCCCCGGCTACGCGCGCAACGCACTGCTGCGCTTCTTCCCGGGCGACGACCTCGCCGGCGACTACGGCAACTGGTTCGCCACGTCGGAGTCGGCGCTGCACGCGATGTGTCGCGCAGCGGGGTTCCGCCACGTCGAGACCAAGGTGGGGCCGCCGGTGCCGGCCGAGCCCGGCAATGCCGTTGCAAGGGCTGCCCGTCGCGTGCAACGGCGGCTGAGTCGGACCGAACCGGTGCAGCGCTACCGGCTGGTGGTGCACGCCTACCCCTGACCGGACTTGGGCATCCCGCCGACGATCTGCAGTCCCTCCACGTCGTGCAGCCGGCGACGCATCACCGCCACCGCGTCGGCGCTGCTGTCGACGAGCAGGAAGCGTCGCTTCAGCATGTGCGCGGCGACGCCGGTGGTGCCACTGCCGGCGCACCAGTCGAGGACGAGGTCGCCAGGACGAGACGACGCGGCGACGATGCGACGCACCACCCCCAGCGGCTTCTGTGTCGGGTAGCCGGTGCGCTCGCGTGAGTTGGTGGGCACGATGGTGTGCCACCACACGTCGGTGGGCAGCTTGCCACGCCGCGCCTTGTCGGGTGTGACCAGCCCCGGCGCCATGTAGGGGAGGCGATCGACCTCACCGGTGTCGAAGTGATAACGCTGCGCGTCGCGCGCGTACACCAGGATGACGTCGTGCTTCGGCGACCAGCGCTTGGTGCTGCGCGCACCGTAGTCGTACGCCCATATCACCTCGTTGAGGAAGCAGGCGCGGGTGAAGACCTCGTCCAGCAGCACCTTGCAGTAGTGCGATTCGCGCGGGTCGATGTGGAAGTACAGCGTGCCGTGCGCGGCGAGGACGCGGCGCGTCTCCTCCAGGCGCGGGCGCAGCCAGCCGAGGTAGTCGTCGAAGGCGTCGTCGTAGCTCTCGCGCTGGTCGCGGGTGGTGGCGTAGCGGCGGCCGGCGAAGCCGACGTGGCGGCCGGCGCCGTCGTGCACCGCGGTGATGCGCAGCCCGCGGCGGCGCCGCCCGGTGTTGAAGGGCGGGTCGACGTAGACCAGGTCGACGCTGCCGTCGGGCAGGGAGCGCAGGACGTCGAGATCCTCGCCGTGGACGATGGCGCCGGTGGTGATGTCGAGCACCGCGGCCGGAGTATATGCGGGCGGAAGCGCTACAGTGCCCATGTTCCCGACCGCGTCTAGGAGTTTCTGCAGCCGTGCAGTTCGGTCGCTATTACGAAGAGTTCGAGGTGGGCACCACCTACCGGCACTGGCCGGGCAAGACCATCACCGAGGCGGACGACCACCTCTTCTGCCTGATCACCATGAACCACCACCCCCTGCACCTCGACGCCCACTACGCCGAGACGCAGACGCAGTTCAAGCGCAACGTGGTGGTGGGCAACCTGGTGTACAGCCTGGCCCTGGGGATGAGCGTCTCCGACATCAGCGGCAAGGCCATCGCCAACCTGGAGATCGAGACCCTCAAGCACGAGAACCCGACCTTCCACGGCGACACCATCTACGCCGAGACCACCGTGCTGGAGAAGAAGGAATCGCAGTCGAAGCCCGACCGCGGCGTGGTCTACGTGGAGACGCGGGCGTACAACCAGCGCGGTGAGCGCGTCTGCATCTTCCGGCGCCGGGTGATGGTGCCCAAGCGCTCCGCGGTGGGCGAGCTGCAGCCCGCGGACGTCCCCGCCGACCAGGCGCCCCAGCCCTCGCCGACGGCCTAGCCCTCACCGGGTTCGCGCGCCGTGCCTGCCACCGCCGCCGACGCCGCGCGCTACGCGGTCCGGCCGCTGATCCCCGGTCCCGCCGACGCGCTGCGCAACGCGGTGCTGGCCCTCGGCTCCGGGCCGGCGGCGCTGCCGCTGCTGGCCCGTCACGGGTCGACCGAGGCCTTCGCCGTGCGCGGCCTCGCCGCCGACGAGACCCGGGTGCTGGAGCGCGAGCTGCGCCGCCTGGGGGGCGAGGTGCTGAGCAGCCTCGACGGCGACCGGGTCGTGCTGCTCGGCCCGCTGAGCGCCTTCGGGGAGCTGCCCTCGCGGCTTGTCCAGTGGGGGCGGCGCACCGAGGCGCTGGGGGCGGCGCTGCAGGAGGCACTGGCGGGCAAGGGCGGGCACTCGCGGCCGGTGAACGCGCGGGGGACGTGGCTGCAGTTCGGGCAGCGCACCCTGGTGATGGGCGTGCTCAACGTCACCCCCGATTCCTTCTCCGGCGACGGGCTGGGCGGCGACGTCGAGGCCGCGGTGGCCCAGGCGGTGGCCATGGCCGGGGCGGGGGCCGAGATGCTCGACATCGGCGGCGAGTCAACGCGGCCGCACTCGGCGGAGGTGCCCGAGGCCGAGGAGCTCGGGCGGGTTCTCCCCGTGCTCCGCGAGGTGCTGGCACGGGTGTCGGTGCCGGTGAGCGTCGACACCCGCAAGGCGCGGGTGGCGGAGGCGGCCATCGCCGCGGGAGCGCACATGGTCAACGACATCTGGGGGCTGCGCGGCGACCCGGACATGGCGCGCGTGGTGGCCGCCGTTCCCGACGTTGCCCTGATCTGCATGCACAACCAGCGCGGCACCGACTACGCGGGCGACGTCGTCGAGGAGGTGGCCGCAGGGCTGCGCGAGTCGCTGGTGGTCGCCGAGCGGGCGGGCATCGAGAGCGAGCGGGTGATCGTGGACCCGGGGCTGGGCTTCGGCAAGACGCCGGCGCAGAACATCGAGCTGCTGCGGCGGCTGCTCGAGCTCCGCGGCGTCGGCCGGCCGGTGCTGGTGGGGGCGTCGCGCAAGTCGACGATCGGGCTGCTGCTCGACGGCGCGGGGCCTGCCGAGCGCATCGAGGGGTCGCTGGCCCTGGGGGTGCTGGCTGCAGCCAACGGCGCCGACATCCTCCGCGTCCACGACGTCGCCGAGACGGTGCGGGCGCTGCGCGCCGGCGACGCGGTCATCCGCGGCATGCCCGCCGACCTGCGCGACGCGCCCGCGCCGGGCCCGACGGGGTGAGCGCCGGGGGGAACGCTGGCTTTCGCCCGCACTCCAGCGGCGAACGCCGGCATGGGGGTGCTCCCCCCACCGGGCGCGTCAGCGCCCAGAAAGAAACGCCCACCGACATCGCCTGGGTCGCCCTCGGCGCCAACCTGGGCAACCGCAGCCGCCAGCTCGCCCTGCTCCGCGACCTGCTGCAGCGCGACGGCGTGCGCATCGACGCCGAGTCGCAGGAGCGCCTGACCCGCGCCGTCGGCGTCACCAACCAGCCCGACTTCCTCAACCAGGTGGTCCGCCTGCGCTCCCCCGAGCCCTGGCCGCCGCGCCGCTGGCTGCAGCACACGCAGCGTGCCGAGTACGACGCGGGCCGCCGCCCCACCTACCGCTGGGGCCCCCGCCGCGCCGACGCCGACATCCTCCTGCTCGGCGAGGACGGCTCGATGCGCTACTCCGACGCCGATCTCACCGTGCCCCATCCCTCGCTGCCCGACCGTCCCTTCTTCGGGGAGATGCTCGCCGAGCTCTAGATCGGCAGGCGGTCGGCGAGCTGGGGCACCACGCGCAGGGCGGCCTGCACCTGGCGAGCGATGGGCGCGAGGTCGGGCGGGGTCTCGAAGTCGACCAGCCAGGAGTGCTCGGCGGCCAGCTTCTCGACCAGCACGGTGCTGCCCAGCGCCGCCATCGAGACGTGCACCGAGGGCCGGTCGTCCTCGGGGAAGGCCTTGCCCAGCAGCGCCTGCACGGTGTCGATCCAGGCGCTGACCTCGCTGACCTCCTGGAGCTCGTAGCCGCCGTCGCCGAGGAGGAACTCGGCCTCGATCTCGACGAAGGGCTGGGGGCGGAGGTGGCGGTGCGGGCAGTCCTGCTCCTCGTCCTCGTCGTGGTAGAGGTCGCAGTCGGCCCCGGCGCCGTACGCGGCGATGTAGGTCATCAGCGCGTCCCAGGTGAAGGACACGTGGGCGTGGTAGCGGGAGGGCGGGTCGGAGGCCTGCAGGCGCACCACGCACTCGAAGCGGCGTTCGCCCACCCCGGGCTCGAGCTCGTGGCGGACGTCCTCGATGCTCAGCCCGGCGTCGTCGAGCGATTCGAGGAGGTCGGAGGCGAGCTCCTCGTAGGTGGGAAAGGGTTCGGGGTGCTCGTGCGCAGCTCCCTCCCCGTCGCCACCCGGCCGCAGCCGTTCTGCCACCGCTCGGCTACCGCCCCGGGTGGATGTGGCGCACCGTCGCCGCCAGGACCTGCACCGCCAGCGCGGCCAGGAAGGTGGTGATCACCGCGACCAGCAGCGGCGTCTCGGCGCCGGGGACCTTCCAGTCGTAGACGGCGAGGATGCCGCCGAGGAACAGCCCGACGGCGGTCAGGGCGAGCAGCGCGGTGGACACGCTGGTCGCCGGGTCGGGGCGATGCGGCTCGGGGATGCGCTCGGCCGGCTTGCGCGGCTGCAGCATGGGAGGCGTGGGCATCGTGCTCGGAGTGTAGCGATGTGGGTGGACGCGGACGCGTCCTAGCGCCGCACCGCCATGGTCAGGCCGTCGGCGACGGGGAGGAGCACGCACTCGACGCGCGGATCGGTGACCAGCCAGTCGTTGAAGGCACGGATGTGCTTGGTGTCCTCACCGCTGTCGGCCTCGTCGAGGACGCGGCCGCTCCAGAGCACGTTGTCGACCAGCAGGAGGCCGCCGGGGCGCAGCCGGGGGATCAGCTCCTCGGCGTAGTCACGGTAGGCGCCCTTGTCGGCGTCGACGAAGGCGAGGTCGAGGTGGGGCTCGCTGGGCAGTGCCCGGAGGGTCTCGACCGCCGGGGCCAGGCGCAGGGTGATGCGGTCGGCCACGCCGGCGCGGTCCCAGGCACGGCGGGCGATGGCGGTCCACTCTTCGCTGACGTCGCAGCAGAGCAGGGTGCCGCCCTCAGCCAGTCCCCGGGCGATGCTGAGCGACGAGTAGCCGGTGAACGTCCCCACCTCCACGGCGCGGCGGACGCCGAGGGCGCGGGCCAGGATGGTGAGGAACGCGCCCTGCTCGGGGGCGATCTGCATCCCGCTGACCGGGCCCAGCCTGGCGGTCTCGTCGATGAGCTCGCGCTGCACGTCGTCGATCGGCGCGCTGTGGGCCACGATGTAGTCGTGGACCTGGGGGCTGAGCAGGAAGCTCTTGGGGCTCAGGGCTTGGTCGCCGTGAACCGGTACCCGATGCCTGGCACGGCCAGGATGTACAGCGGGTGCGAGGCATCCTCCTCGATCTTCCGCCGCAGGTTGCGCACGTGCACGTCGATGACCCGCGTCTCGATCGGGTACTCGTATCCCCAGACGGAATTCAAGATCTTCTCGCGGGACAGCACCTTGCCCGCATTGGACGCAAGAAAGGCGAGCAAGTCGAACTCAGTGTGAGTCAACTGTATTTCTTCGTCGTTTCGGTAAACACGGCGCTCATTGGCGTCGATCACCAAATCGCGGAAGACCATGCGCCCGTCGCTCTCGCGGTCCTCCTCCTGGCGCGACTTGCGCAGGTGGGCGGCGATGCGGGCAAGCAGCTCGCGAGGCCGGAACGGCTTGCTGATGTAGTCGTCGGCACCGATCTCCAGCCCCACCACGACGTCGATCTCCTCGGTCTTCGCGGAGAGGATCAGGATCGGAACCTTGGTGCCCGCACGGCGAATATCGCGGCAGACGTCGAAGCCGCTGATGTCCGGCAGCATGAGGTCGAGCAGGATGATGTCCGGCCGGAAGCTGTCGAGCTTGGCCAGCGCCTCGGCGCCGTTCTCCGCTTCCTGGACGGCGTACCCCTCCTTCTCACAGGCGAGCCGGACCGTCTTGCGAATCATGGCCTCGTCGTCGATGACAAGAACCTTGCGCTGTCCGTTCACGAGTCTCCAGGAGGGTGCGGTGACGGCGGGGATTGTACGGCAGCACGTGAGCGCGCGAAGGCAATCGTACGGGTCCGTGTGTGGCGCGCGGCCTTTCGCGCCGCGTTTGCGACTGCGACGGTACGCGCCGCCACCGGCCGGCGAACGTGCTCGAAGGCGCCGGCCGTGCCGCGCTCGGCGCCGCCCAGGGCCAGCTTGAACTGGCGCAGGCCGTGCCAGGGGTGGGACGGATCGTCGCTGGGCGCCAGTCCCCAGAGGTCGTAGCGGTCGCAGCCCGCGGCCAGCGCCTCCTGGATGACGTGGTGGTGCAGGGCCGAGGAGGGCTGGCGCTCGCGGTGGCGCGCCTCCGAGCCGCCGTAGAGGTAGATCATCTCGCCGGCGAAGTGGGCGACCAGCACGCCCGAGACCGCCTCTCCCTCGACCACGGCGAGATGGATCCGCGCGGTGGGCAGGCGGTCGAGTGCACGCCGGAAATACCCCGGCCCTGGCAGGTTGATGCCCTGGCGCTGGGCGGTGGCGGCGCAGAGCCTGGCCAGCTCGGCGGCCGCCCTGTCCGGGTCCGACGGGGTCTCGACGGTGACGCCCTTCCTGGCCGCCAGGCGGATGTTGTACCGGCCCTTGGGCTTCATCCGCTGCAGCACCTGCTCCTCTCCGCCGCGCAGGTCGACCACCGCGGTGTGCTCCGGCTGCACGGTGGCCGCGGGGCGCCATGCGGCGCCCAGGGCGTTCTGCAGCGCGCCGTGCTCGTCGTACCAGGCGTTGGGTTCGACGGTGACGCTGACCGCGCCGGTGCGCCGCGCGGTGTCCTCCAGCTCCTCGAGGACGGCGGACCAGGCCGCGGCGTCGCCCGGGTCGCAGGCCGGACCCTTGGGGACGTAGAGCCGCGGCGGCAGCCAGGGAACGCCCGCGCCACCGCGAAGGATGGTGAGCGGCAGGCCGGCCACCACGCTGCGCTCGACCGCCCATCCGGCGCCCGCCTGGAGCTCGCCCCAGCCCCACGATTGCAAGAGGTGCGGACGGGGCCAGGTGAGCAGTTGCCCATCCCAGCTTCGCCCGAGATCCGCGGCGGCGGGAGGGTCCTGCATCTGAGTGTTGTGTAGGGGGTGCGGCGCGGCGATGTTTGTGTTGGTACTATACGGTGCCGGTCGAGGGGTCACGGGGGGAAGGTTGTCCCGTCCGGCGACTCTCAGATGAGCGAAACCCCGACGACGGAGTGACGGAGTGCAGACCCAGGGCTCGTTGGCGCAAACCAACCTCGCCTCCCTCCTCGAAGCCATGCAGTCGGAGCGGGCGACCGGCACCCTCTCGCTGCAGCAGGGAGCCGAGGCGTGCTCGCTGTACTTTCTGTTCGGCCATCTCTTCCATGCCACCGGGGACCTGGGGCAGGGTGAGGAGGCGGTCATCAACGCCCTGGGCTGGACCGACGGCAGCTTCACGTTCGACCCCCGCGCCAAGCTCCCCGCCGAGGAGACCATCAAGGCGGCCACCAGCGAGCTGCTCCAGGAGGCGGAGCGCCGCCAGGGGAGCAGCACCCCGAGCAACGGCTCGGGCCCATCGGCAGGCGGGACCGAGGATCACGAACCGGAGCCGGAGGCCGTAGCGGCCGCCGTGGAGTCGCCGTCCGCTTCCCGCGACGGGGGCCCGGGCGAAGAGCCCGCCTGGCCCGCTGCGTCCCGCGGGGCAGCCAGGGAGAACGCCGTGACCGAGACGCTCGCGCCAAGTCCCGCCGCCTCGACGGCTGCCGGGGCCCCCCAGGTGTTCGGCAATCCCGACGCACCTCCGCTCACCGACCTCTACCCGCTGCCCTCGGGCAAGCCGATCTACGAGGGCCTGAAGAGCGCCTTCGTCGACTTCCCCAAGCTGCTCCGCACCCTCGACTCCGACAAACACACCGGCTACGTGCGCCTCGACGGGGCCGACTTCGCCGGCGTCCTCCTGCTCCACGACGGCCACGTCCTGGAGTCGCTGTTCAGCGCCGGCGAGCTCTCCCAGGGGGAGCGCGCCTTCCAGAACTTCCGCCGCCGCATGGAGCGCGGCGAGGGCCTGCTCGACGTCATCGAGCTCAGCGGCGAAACCGTCGTCGCGCTGGCCCAGCTGCTCACCGCCCGCCCGCTGTTCACCGGCCTGCTCGGCCGCTTCGTCAACTTCGCCTCCCTGCTGGAGTACCTCGGCGAGGAGAAGGTGGACGGCTCGGTGGTGGTCACCGGCGGCAGCGAGACCGGCGTCATCCTGCTGCGTCGCGGCCAGATCCACGGCGCCTACACCCAGTCGCAGCGAGACCTCGTCGACAATCCCACCGCCGTCGACGTCCTGGCCGCCGAGCGCACCGCGCGCATCGAGGTCAAGGCCGGCGCCGGCTCTCCGCCCGGGATCGACATCGAGGCGGCCCTGCGCGCCTCGTTCTGAGGCCTCGGCGCCTGGACGTGAGGCGCCGGCTGTCCCTGCGGTTGCCCTCGGCGCTGTCGCGCGCGCTCGTCTTCGCCGTGCTGGCGCCCGTCCTGGGGGTGGTGCTCTGCGGGTGCTTCTCGTCACCGCCGCAGATCATCCAGCTCTCCCCGGTCAACGGGTCGACGGGCGTTCCGGCCGATGCCGTCGTTCGCGTCGTCTTCGACCACGGTGTGCGCCGCGACTCCGTCGAGCCGCTGTTCCACGTCGACCCGGCCATCCCCGGCTGCGACCTGGCGGCCGCCTTCCATCCCGCGCCGTCCGGCGACTGCGGCGTCTCCTGGAGCGCCGACTCGACAGCGTTCTCGCTGGCCCACACGCGCGCGCCCTTTGCGCCCAACACCCGGTACACCTTCACCCTCTCGCCCGGCGTGATGGACGGCCAGGGCGTCGCCAACTCCCTCGACCACCACTGGACGGTGACCTCGGGACCGTCGCCCGCGGTCGACGGGGTCACACCCGGCGACGGCACCACGCTGGTTCCCGTCGACGCGCCCATGGTGGTCGCCTTCTCCAGTGCGATGGACGTGTCGGCGGCGACGGCGATCTCGCTGAGCCCGGCGGTCGCCGGCACGCGCGTGGTGCGCAACACGCGCGATCACGGGCGCTTCGTGATCCTTCCCGGCCACCTGCTCGATCCCGGCGTGGAGTACACGATCACCGTCGACACCCGCGCCACCGACGAGCACGGCCAGCGCCTGCCCAAGGGAGTGACCAGCTCCTTCCGCACCGGGCTGATCGGGCTGGAGGGGCACGCCGTGGTGCTGGCGCGGCGCTCCGGCGAGTCGCCGTCGCAGGTGGTGCTGACGGCGCTGGGCGCGCAGGTGGCCGGCGAACCGGCGGCGGCGGCCACGCTGCTGGAGGCGCCGATCTGCACCACCGTCGGCGGATGCGGCGGGGTCGGGGTGGGCAGGCCGGTGCTCGCCTACCTGCAGGCGGCGGTGTCGCCCGACGGGCGCTGGCTCGCGGTGGCCAGCCAGGACCTGCAGACGCCGGGCGCACGTCCCTCGCTCGAGCTGATGACGCTGCCCTCGCTGGTGTCGCGGGTGGTCGCCGGCCAGGGCTGGAACGTGTCGTGGTCGCCCGACGGGTCGCGGCTCGCCTTCGACACTCCGACGGGCGTGCACGTCCTCGGCGTCATGTCGGGGCGCGACCTGCTGCTGCCGCGCGGCGATCCGTTGACGGCACCGCCGGTGTGGAGCGGTGACAGCTCGGTTCTGGCCCTTCCCGTCCAGAACTCGGCGGGCGTGGCGCACGTCGACCTCGTCGACCCCAACCTCGACGCGCGCTACGCCGTGCCGGGGCTTGGCGGCGCGGTGAGTGCGCCCGCGCTGAGCCCCGACGGCTCGATGCTGGCGGTGCGTCGCGAGGGCGCCGCCGACGTCGCCGGGACCTGGGTCATCCGCCTGCGCGGCGGCGACGCGACCCCACGCCGGCTGGCCGCCGACCTGACCCCGGTGGCCTTCATCGACGGCGGCACCCTGCTGGCGGTGGAACGCCCTGCCGACACCGACCCGGGCCTGGTCCGCGTCAACGCCGCCAGCGGCGACCGTGATCGCCTCGCCAACCAGCCCCTGGCGTCGGACCTGTCCTCGGCGGTGATGGCCCCGTCAGGCCGCCAGGTCGCCTATCTCCTGCCCGACTCCGCCGGCGTGCGCCAGGCGGTCATCGAGAACGTCGACGGCAGCAACCCGGTGCTGCTGACCACCTTTGCGGCCGGCGCGGTGGACGCCTTCGCTGTCGAGTTCTCGGGATAGCCGGGCGGCCGGTCAGCGCTCGACGAGGGTCAGCAGCTCGCCCAGGTCGGCGATGACCGGGCAGTCCATGGTGACGCCGGCCGTGCCGCCGATGCCGTCGCGGAGAGCGAAGTCGAACATGCCGGGGACACCGGCGCGGCTGCGGTCGAGGAGGATGCCGGGGATGCCCGAGGCGCGGGCGCCGAGGATGTCGGCGACGTAGTTGTCGCCGACGTGCAGCGACGTCGCGGGGTTGGCGCCGGTGCGGCGCAGGGCTTCGCGGAAGATGCCCGCGTCCGGCTTCTGCGAGCCGGTCACGGTGGAGGCGACGAGAACGTCGAAATAGCCGTCCAGCTCATGGGTTTCGCAGAGTGCGACGAGTGCGTCGGTGAAGTTGCTGATGACGGCGAGCTGCAGGCCCGCAGCACGCAGCGCGCGCAGGACGTCGTGCACCTCGGCGAAGACGCGCCACGACCCCGGGTGCCAGAAGCGCTCGCTCAACTCGCGCGCGCGTTCCGGCACGCGGTCCGCGACGCCGAGCTCGGCGAGAATCAGCTCGTTGTACTGCTGCCAGAAGGAACGGGCCTCGTCCATCGAGGATTCGAAGGTGCGGCCCGCGCGCAGGGCGCCGCGGTACATGCGCTCGCCGGCGTGCAGGGCGCCGGCCATCTGCTCGGTCGACACCGCGATGCCCATCTCGCGGCACGTCTGCAGGTAGAGCGTCGGCACGTCGGGGTGGACGTACATCAGGGTGTCGCCGAGGTCGAAGAACACCGTGCGCAGCGGCGGCAGCGAGGGGTCGCGCAGCGCAGCGAGCGCCGAGCCGGCGCGGAGTCGCGGCGGGGAGGTGCCCTCCCCGGACAGGCCGCTCACAGGCAGCCGCAACTCTCCAGCGCGTGGGCGGGCTCGGGGTCCTCGACGCAGTCGTAGAGCAGCTGCAACCGGTCCACCGAGCGAGTCCAGGTGAACTGCGCGGCGCGCTCGCGGGCGGCGTCGCCCAGCCCCAGGCGGGTGGCGGTGCTGTCGAGGATGCGGGCGATGCGGCCGGCGAAGTCGCGCGGCTCGCGGCCGCGGACGAGGAAACCGGTGACGCCGTCCTCGACGATGTCGAGCAGCCCGCCCACCGCGGCGGCGACCACCGGGGTGCCGCTCGCCTGCGCCTCGAGCGCCACGAGCCCGAACGTCTCCGCGCGCGACGGCACCACGCACACGTCGGCCAGCGAGTACAGGTCGGCGAGGTCGGCGTGCGGCAGGGCGCCGAGGAAGGTCACCCGCTGGGACACCCCCAGCGACGCTGCCAGGGCCTCCAGGCGCCCGCGCTCTCCGCCGGGGTGGCCGGACTGGCGCTGCCCGTCGCCGCTGTCGGCGCCGACCA
This sequence comes from Candidatus Dormiibacterota bacterium, assembly GCA_035995545.1. Taxonomy (GTDB): domain Bacteria; phylum Chloroflexota; class Dormibacteria; order Aeolococcales; family Aeolococcaceae; genus DASRDZ01. Next base: position 376,962 of record DASYKI010000010.1, on the reverse strand, counting down.
GCAGGGTGTGCACGTCGTCGAAGCCGGGGCGCGTGGCCAGCTCAGCAACCGTCTCCAGCAGGGTGTCGGCGCCCTTGAGACGCTCCAGGCGTCCCACGTACAGCACCACGCGCTTCCCGCGCAGCCCGAGCCGCTGCCGGACGGCGCTCACGGCGCGGGGCGCGAAGTCGTCGACGTCGACGCCGAGCGGCACGACGCAGACCTTGTCCGGCGCGATGCCGTAGAGCCGCTCCAGGTCGTGCGCCTCCGCGCTGCTGCCGGCGACCAGGCGGTCGGCCTTCTGGGCCAACACCGCCTCCACCTCGGCGCGCACCGGGTCGGCGGGCAGCCCGGCGGCCGCCTTGGTGCGCGACAGGGTGTGGAAGGAGTGCACCCAGGGCACGCTCCAGCGCTGCACCGCGCGGCTGGCCACCCACCCGCTCAACCAGTAGTGGGAGTGCACCAGGCGGTACTCGCGGCCCTCGGAGATGGCGTGGGCGAGCAGGGCGGTGGTGAACTGGGGAAGCTGGCCGAGGATCTGCTCCTTGGGCAGCGGCCGGGCGGGGCCTGCCTCGAGGCGCACCAGGCGGCTGCCCGAGCTGATCAGCTCCTCGGCGGGCGCGTCCGGGTCGTCGCGGCGGACGAAGACGTCGCTGGGGATGCCGCGCGCCGCCAGCCCCTCGCAGAGGCGGCGGATCGACAGGTTCATCCCGCCGTTCTCCCCCGTGCCCAGCTCGCCCAGCGGCGAGGCATGCACCGAGAGCACCGCCAGCGCGCGACGGCTGCCCGCTGCGAATGATGGTCTGGGGGTGCTCCCCGCACCGGGCGCCTCAGCGCCCAGACCGGGCTCCTCTGGTGGACGCATTGCCGTCACAGGGTAGGGTATCCACGATGCTTCGTCGCCCTCCGTGCGCGCGCACGCTGCAGCCGTGACGTCCGGGACCGTGCCCACACCCGCCGCGCTCCAACCGCCACCGGCCGTCGACGCCCCGCCGCCCGTGCATCTCCTCTTCCTCGTCGCCGACACCGGGGGTGGGCACCGGGCCAGCGCCGAGGCGGTCGCGCGGCGGCTGGTGGCGGCTCATCCGGGGCGCTTCGCGGCGCACATCCTCGACCCGTTCGTGCAGGCCTCGCCGCGGGTGGTCGGTCGCATCGTCGGGCTCTACTCGCCGATCACCCGGCACACGCCCTGGCTGTGGGGGGCGCTCTACCACGCCACCAACTCGCGCGCCGCGGTGGCTGCGCTGCGCGGCTCGGCGCTGCGGCTGGTCGAGCCGGGGCTCGGAGAGGTGGTTGCCACGCTGCGCCCGGCGCTGGTGGTGTCGTTCCACCCGCTGCTGAACCACGTCGCCTGGCGGGCGCTGCGGCGCGTGGAGGGCCCGCGCATCCCGCTGGCCACAGTGATCACCGACCTGGTGGACGTCCACGCCGCCTGGACCTGCGCGGACGTCGACGCGGTGGTGACGTCGTCGCCGGGCGGGCTCGACCGCGCCCGGCGCGCCGGCGTCCCCGCCGACCGCTGCTTCGACCTCGGGTTGCCGGTGGACGACCGCTTCACCTCGCCGGCGCCCGCGGGGTCCGCGCTGCGCTCGCTGCGGGTCCGGCTCGGACTCCGTGCTGAGCGCTTCGTGGTCGTGCTCAGCGGCGGCGGTGAGGGATCGGGGGGGCTGGCGCGCCGCGCGGCCGCGCTGCTCGACGCCGGGCTCGACGTCGACGTTGTGGTCATCTGCGGCCGCAACGCCCGGGCCTTCGCCGAGCTCTCGGCGCTTGCCGATCCGCGCCTCCGCGTGCTCGGTTTCGTCGACAACATGTCCGAGTGGCTGCGCGCCTGCGACCTGCTGATCACCAAGGCGGGGCCTGGGACGATCGCCGAGGCGCTCTGCTCGCGCGCACCGCTGCTGCTCACCTCGTACCTTCCCGGGCAGGAGCGCGGCAATGTCGACATGGTGGTCGACACCGGTGCCGGGCGCTACGTGCCGCGCATCGGCGACATGGTGTCCGCGGTGCGCGAGCTGTCGGCGCCGGGGTCCTCGTCGCTGGCGGCGATGCGCGAGGCGCTGCGCCATGCGGCGCGGCCGCAGGCGACCGCGCAGATCGCCGACCTGGTGGCGCGCCTGGCCCTGAGGCCGCGATGAAGGCGCAGGTCCACCTGGGCGCTGACGCGCCCGGTGGAGGGAGCACCTCCAGCCACGCCTGTCGCGTCGACCGCCTGCGCCTCTTCCGCTTTCGCAACTACGCGGAGGAGACGGTGGCGCTGGGACCGGGGCTCAACGTCGTCGTCGGCCAGAACGCGCAGGGCAAGACCAACCTGCTCGAAGCGGTGGCGACCGTTGCCCTGACCCGCTCGCCGCGTGCCGGCTCTCCGGGTGAGGTGATCGGCTGGGGTGAGCCCGCGTGCCGGGTCACCGCGACGGTGGTGCGCCCCGAGGCGGCGCGCGACGTGGACCTGACCCTGCGCCGCGGCGAGAGTGACCGGGTGGTCCGTACCGTGGCCATCGACGGCAAGGAGCAGGCGGCCCGCTCGGTGCTCGGACTCTGCCCGGTGGTGCTCTTCTGGCCGGAGGACCTGCAGCTGGTCAAGGGCGGCCCCGAAGGACGGCGGCGCCTGCTCAACATCGTCCTCTCGCAGATCGACGCGCGCGCCGCCGAGGACCTGCTCCGCTACGGACGCATCGTCGAGCAGCGCAACGCCATGCTGCGCATGGTGCGGGAGCGCAGCGGCGGCTATGACGCCGTCGAGGCCTTCACCCGTGAGCTGATCGAGGTGGGTGGACGTGTGCGCGCGGCGCGAGCGCGCCTGGTGCGCGCGCTGGAGCCGCTTGCCGCCGACGCGCTGCGCGAACTCACCGACGGCCGCGAGGCCATCGGCCTGCGCTACATCGGCGAGGGCGTCGAGGACGCGCACGCCGACGACGCCGATGCCGCGGCGTCCGCGCTCGCCGCGTTGCTCGATGCGCGGCGGGCCGAGGAGATCGCGCGCGGCGTCACCGTGGCGGGGCCGCACCGTGATGACGTGGAGTTCCTGCTCGACGGACGCCCGGCGCGGTCGACGGCATCACAGGGACAGCAGCGCAGCATCGTGCTCGCCTGCAAGCTCGCCGAGGTGCGGCACGTCGCCGGCGTCGCCGGCGTGGCCCCGGTGCTGCTGCTCGACGACGTCCTCAGCGAGCTCGACGCCGGGCGGCGCCTGCGCCTGCTCGCCGCGCTCGGCGCCGGCACGGGCACGCAGGCCCTGCTCACCACCAGCGAGACCGCGGCCCTCGACCTTCCCCCCGACGCGGACGTCTGCCGCTTCACCGTGCACGCCGGCCACGTCACCGCGGTGCCGGTGGCCACCTCGGGCTCCGCCGCCGAAGCCGCCGTCTAGCCACTTCCATGCCCGACGAGCACCGCGTCTCCGACCTCTTCGACCCCGCGCTGCGCCGTCTCGGCGTACGCCGCGCGGTCCGCGAGGTGCAGCTCCAGGATGCCTTCGCCGCGGTGGTCGGCCCCGCCCTCTCGCCGCTGTGCCGCGCCATGAGCCTCGACCGCGGCGCTCTGCTCGTCGGCACCGCGCACAGCGCCCTCGCCCATCAGCTCCAGGTCGAAGCCCCGCGCATCATCTATGCGCTCAACCAGCGCGTCGGCGAGGGCACCGTCAAGCGCCTGCGCTTCACGACGCTGAGCGACCGCCGCTCTCGCTGAACATCACATCGGCACGCGGACGGGCATGATGATGCACAGGTAGTTGTCCGCCCCCACGGGCCGGATCACTCCTGGCGACAGCGAGCCGTTGAACGACAGCTGCACATCGTCGGTCCCGAGAACGCCCAGCGCGTCCAGCACGTAGCGCGCATTGAAGGCGATCTGCACCTCTTCGCCCGTGACCTCCGCGGTCAGCGGCGCCTCGTCGTCACCGACCTCGGCCGTCTGCGCCATCAGCGTCAGGGTGCCCTCCGGCGCCGCCTTGAAGCGCACCGGGTTTGCGGCATCCTTGGCAAGAACCGACGCGGTGCGAGTCTCACGCAGCAGTGCCGCGGTGGGAACCGTCACGGTGGTGCGCGATTCCGCGGGGATCACCTGGGTGTAGTTGGGGTAGGTGCCCTCGATGAGGCGCGAGGAGATCTCCAGGCCCTGCATCGAGAAGAACACCTGGTTGCGAGCCTGCGACAGCGTGATGTTCACCGTCGGCCGCCCGGCGTTGACGGCGCGGGCCACCTCGGACAGATGCCGCGCCGGCACGATCACCGTCCCTGCCGGCGGCTCACCCGCCACCGAGACGTCCAGCGTGCGCACCGCCAGGCGATGCCCGTCGGTGGCCGCCAGCGTCAACCGGTCGCCGTCCATCTCGATCAGCACGCCGGTCAGCACCGGCCGCGCCTCGTCCGACGACGCGGCCATGGCCGTCTGCGCCACCGCGGCGGCAAACGCCGCAGCGTCGACCGAGATGGTGGCCTCGGCGTCCCGAGCCGGCAGCGGCGGGAACTCGACGGCGTCGATGCCGTGGATGTTCGAGCGGTGGATGCCGCAGCTCACCTTGACCACCTGGGACGACGGGTTCAGCTCCAGGGCGCAGGGCGCCTCGGCCAGCGAGGAGACGTAATCGGTGAGCAGGCGGGCGGGCACCGTGGTGCGGCCGTCCTGGGCGACGTCGGCCTCGATGGTGGCCGTGATGGTGAGGTCGAGGTTGGTGGCGGTCACCCGCAGCCCGTCCTCGGCCGTCTCCAGGAGCAGGTTGCTCAGGATGGGCAGCGTCGACCGGGGCGAGACCGCCCGGGAGACGAGGCTGAGGCAGGCCCCCAGGGCCGAAGGGGAGACCGTGCACTTCATCGACGTTGCGACCTCGAGGGGAGTTGTCACCAGGGAGGTTCCTTCGTTAACGAGAGTCTGAAGAAGGAGTAGACCGTAGGGGATGGGGACGCTGGGGATAAGCACCGGCTGCGCGCACGAATCGAACCATATGTTCGTGGGATGGTGTGGTGACAGAGTGGGGGTGCCATCCCCCGTTCGTCCACCGCGGCGCAGCGCCGCCGGCCACTGCACAGGCCCAGGCGAGCGAATCCACAGCCTGGTCCCGGGCCATGTCGACCACCGTCATCGGGCCATCAGCCGGTCGCGGATCAGGCGCAGGTCGGTCTGCAGGCGCTGGTCCTCCTTGGCGAGCTCGGTGATCTTCTCGTAGGCGTGCAGGACGGTGGTGTGGTCCTTGCCACCGAAGGCCGTGCCGATGGCCGGGAGGGACGAGGCCGTCTCCTCGCGGATGATGAACATGGCCACCTGGCGGGGGAAGACGATGTGCTTGTCGCGCCGGCGGCCCTTCATCTCCTCGAGGGCGATGCCGTAGTAGTCGGCGACCGTCTCCTGGATGACGCTGACGGTGAGGGGACGCGAGTCGCCCGCGGGGATGATGTCGGCGAGGATGCGCTGGGCGCCGTCCAGCGAGATGGGCTGGCCGCTGATCGAGGCGTGTGCGAGCACGCGGATCAGTGCGCCCTCCAGCTCGCGGATGTTCTTCTGGATCTTGTGGGCGATGAAGCTGCAGACTTCGTCAGAGACCAGGCTGGTGTTGGCGCCCAGCTTGGAGTTGAGGATGGCCAGGCGGGTCTCGAAGTCGGGGGGCTGGATGTCGGCCATCAGGCCGCCCTCGAAGCGCGAGCGCAGCCGGTCCTCCAGGGTGGGGATGTCCTTGGGGGGACGGTCGCTGCTGACCACGATCTGCTTCTGCACCTCGTGCAGCGCGTTGAACGTGTGGAAGAACTCCTCCTGAGTTCTGTCCTTTCCTGCCAGGAACTGGATGTCGTCGATGAGCAGCACGTCGACGGTGCGGTATCGCGTCCGGAAGTCGTTCATCCGGTTCTCCTGGATGGACGCGATCATCTCGTTCATGAACTTCTCGGAGGTCACGTACGCGACCTTGGGCGGCCGTCGATGTCCCTCGCGGACCGCGGCGCCGATGGCGTGCATCAGGTGCGTCTTGCCCAGGCCGACACCGCCGTACAGGAAGAGCGGGTTGTAGGCCTTGCCGGGCGAGTCGGCGACCGCGCGGCACGCGGCGTGGGCGAAGCGCGAGCTGTTGCCGACGACGAAGGTGGTGAAGTTGAAGTTGGGGTTGAGCCGGGACTCGTTGCTGCCCGAGGCGTTGAGCTCGTGCGTCTCGCCGCTCAGCACCGCCGGCGGTGTGTCGGGCGGCTCATCGGCGATCGGTGCCGGCTCGTCGGCCGGCGGCGCGGCCGCGGGATCGACGGTGATGAGCACCTCGCAGTCGCGCGAGAGCAGGCCGCTCAGCGTCTCGCGGATGAGCGGGACGTAGCGCTCGGTGAGCCAGTCGCGGGCGAGCCGCGTCGGCACGCCGATGGTGAACATGTGGCCGTCCTCGCAGTTGAGCAGGACGGCGTTGCGCAGCCAGGTCTCGTAGCCAGGGCGCGCCAGCTGGAAGCGCAGCTCCTCCTGCGCCGCCTGCCAGATCTGCTGGACGTCGAGCGGCACAGTGCTCCCTGCGCGGGACTGGCTCTCCATCGGCACGATTCGGTCACCTCCCCAGGTGAGTTCACTCCCGGTGACGGGCATACAAATCCCCCGGCAAACTCGGAACACCGCGTCCCGCCCATCCGCCTTGGCCCTCTGGTTTGTGCACAAGTTGTGCACAGCCGTGGAAAAGACAAGGATGCTTGCCGTGGTAGGGCTGTGGATGCGATGTGGATAGGGACGGTGACCCCTCGGCGGCGGAGCAACGGGGCAGTTTAGCAACGCAGAGGCGGTCCCACAACGCCCTGTGTTGGGCGTTCTTCGCAACAGCACCGGTTGCATGCAACGCTGCGTTCAGCGCAGGGAAAAGGAGGCCTGCGGATGCAATGGGAACAGCCGTTTGTTTAGGGCGCTGCGTTGTGCACCTCTGTTCCTGCGTGGCACCGGCGAGACTCTGCGTTGGACGCGGGGAGGGGCTTGCGTTGCACGGGTCTATCTGGGCGCTGACGCGCCCGGTGGGGGGAGCACCCCCACGCCAGCATTCGCCGCTGGAGTGCGGCCGAATGCCAGCGTTCCCCCCGTGTATACTCCCTGAGCCCTCCGCCCGCAGCGGCGGCCGTACGCGGCTGCCCCGGGTGCGATCGATGTTCCAAGGTTCTCGGAGATTCTCCCATCAAGCGGACGTACCAGCCGAAGAAGCGCTACCGGCGCAAGACGCACGGCTTTCGCATCCGGATGTCCACCCCGGGAGGCCGGCAGGTGATCAAGGCGCGGCGCCGCAAGGGCCGCAAGCGCCTGACGCCCGCTCCGGTGCGGTGAAGCGGCGCGACCGGTTGTCGGGTCGTCGCCAGTTCGCCGCGGTGCGTGCTGCGCGTGTCAACGCGGGCGGCGGCGCGCTGCGCGTCCACCTCGCCCCGAACGGGCTCACGCACGTCCGGCTCGGCTTCGCCATCCCCAAGACGGTGGGTGGCGCCGTGGTTCGCAACACAGTCCGCCGCCGCCTGCGCGCCGCCCTCGAGCCGCGCCGTGAGCAGCTCGCCGGCCTCGACGTGGTGGTGAGCACCTCGCCCGCCGCCGCCCGCCTCTCCTTCGCCGACCTCGACGCCGAGCTGGGCCGCTGCCTGGAACGGGCCCGCGCTCGCGTCCAGCCCAGCGCTTCCCAGTCGCGGTTGACGGAGAATGGGGCGGTCACGCCCAGCCCCCGCCGGGCGCTTATGCCGTCCCCCGCATGACCCGCGCAAGCATCCTCTTCATCCGGCTCTACCGCGTCACCATCGGCCCTCTCTTCGCGCTGTTCAGCCAGTGCCGGTTCCAGCCCACCTGCTCCCACTACGGGCAGGAGGCGATCCAGCGCTTCGGCTTCCGGCGCGGGTGGTGGCTGGCGATGCGCCGCATCGGTCGCTGCCAGCCCTTCTTCGAGGGTGGCTACGACCCCGTGCCCGACAGCTACGTGAGCTTCCGAGAGGCTCGCCGCCGCCACCGCGCCGAGAAGGCCGCGGCCCACCAGGGAAGCGCCACGTGAACCCAGCCCAGGCGCTCGGCGACGTCTTCTACTGGGTCTTCCAGTACCCCATCCAGTGGCTGCTCGAGCACCTGCACAGCATCTTCGCGCACGGTCCGGGCTCGGCCATCGGGGCCTTCGGCCTGGCGGTGATCGTCACCACGCTGATCATCCGCGTGGTCCTCTTCCCGCTCTTCACCTGGCAGCTGAAGACCTCCCGGCGCATCCAGGCGGAGCAGCGCCGCATCGCCCCCGAGCTGCAGGAGCTGCGCAAGAAGTACAAGGATCCGCAGAAGCGCAACGCGGAGATGATGAAGCTCTACAAGGAGCACAACATCAACCCGCTGTCGCAGCTCAGCGGGTGCCTGCCCATCCTGGTGCAGTGGCCGATCATCGGCGCGCTCTACCGGGCGATCAGCGCGGTCCAGGGCAACCTGCACAACGACCTCGGCTTCCTCTGGATCCACGACGTCAGCAAGACCGGGCTGCAGACCTGCTGCACCGACGCGGCCGGCCACGTCAACTACCTCAACGCGCTGAGCCATCCCACCGTGCTCATCCTGCCCCTGATGGCGGCGCTGGCCACCGTCGTGCAGTCGAAGATGATGATGCCGCCGATGCGGCCGGACATGTCCGACCAGGAACTGCAGATGGCCAAGGTGTCGCGCCAGATGACGCTGTTCCTGCCGATCATGGTCTTCGTCTTCGGCATGATCTTCCCGGCCGGCATCTCCCTCTACTGGGTGACGCAGAGCATGTTCATGGTCGTGCAGCAGTTCATCGTCGTCGGCTGGGGCGGGCTCAAGGTTCCGCCGTGGTTCCCGGGCGCAGGGCGGGTCACCGCGCTGTCCTTCCCACCGCCTCCGGCATCGGCGGCCCCCGCCGCCGCGCTGAAGGGGTCGAACAACGGCAGGGCGAAGCAGCCGCCGGCGCAGAGCCGCGGGCAGGGCGGCGCCGCCCCGCGGCGCCCGGCGACGTCGGGCGCGTCCACTCAAGGCAGACAAAACAGCGGATCCCGCAGGAACAAGCGGAGCCGCTGAGCAGCATCGAGCCGGCCTCCGCCGGCCAGGAGGCAGCGTGAGCGAGATCGAGACGGGGACGCCCGTTCCCAGCACCAAGGAAGACGAGGGAGTGGCGGAGGCCCAGGGCTCCACCATCGCAGAGGCGATCACCCGTGCCCTCGACGAGCTGGGAATCAGCCGTGACGAGGCGGAGATCGAGGTCATCGCCGAGGGCGCCCGGGCCGTTGCCGGCGAGCGCCTGTCCGGCTCGGAGGCGCGCGTGCGCGTGCGTCGCATGGACGCCTACTCGGCGCGTGGGCGCGCCCTGCTCGAAGAGCTGCTCACCCGCATGGAGATTCCCGCACGCGTGACCGTGCGACGGGCCACCCCGAGCAAGAACGTCGAGGCCGGCAAGGAGCCGGTGATCCTCGACATCAGCGGCGACGACCTCGGCCTGCTCATCGGCTGGCGCGGCGAGAACCTGCGGGCCATGCAGACCGTGCTCAACCTGATGATGGGCGACAACGAGGCCGAGGGCCGCCGCCTCATCCTGGACGTGGAGCGCTACCGCGCCCGCCGCGAGGAGCGCGTCAAGGAGCTGGCCCTGCGCGTCGCCCACCGGGTGAAGCGCACCGGCGAGCGCATGATGCTGGAGCCGATGCACGCCTACGAGCGCCGCGTCGTGCACATCTCGCTCGAGGGCGACGAGGGCGTGCGCACCGAGAGCACCGGCGCCGAGCCGGCCCGCCGCATCACCATCCACCCCACCGGCCCCGCGCAGGGGGGACCGCCGCTGGCCGACGAGGGCCGCGGCACCTTCCACGGCATCCCCCGCGGCCCGCGTCCCGGCGGCTTCCGGCCGCGCCCCGGTGGTCCGGGTGGGGGCAGGCCCGGTGGCGGCGGTGGCCGTCCCGGCGGATACGACCGGGGGCCGCGGTACCACTGAGGGCACGGCGGGCGGGGCTCGCTGCCGTCGCGGCGCTTCTTGCCGCCTGTGGCAGCTCGACGCCGCCACCGACACTGAGCCGCAGCGCCAGCTCCTACCTGCTCACCCTCGACAGGCTCGCCGCCCCCGGCTTCACCGTCGTCGAGGCCGCACACTCGATCTCCGCCGGCACGGTCGCCGCCGGTGACGCGGCGCTCGCCGCCGCCCTGCGCAGCGCACAGATGCGGGACGCCGCAACCGTCCGCTTCTTTCGCTCGGTGCCCGTGCTGGCCACCTCGAACGGCCCCGTCGACGTCGGCAGCACGGTGATGCGCTTTCCCGACTCGGCCGCTGCCCACGCCGCCTACGCGGCGCAGACCAAGCACACCGACGCTGTGGCCGGAATCCTCCCCGAATCGGCGGGAGCGCTCGGCGACGAAGCCCACGCCGGTGAGCTGGCCCAGACCGCCGGCGACGGCACCCCGGTGGTCGAGGTCACCGTCACCTGGCGCACCGCCAATCTCGTCTCCACCCTCGTCGTCCGCAGCCGCCAGGGCGGCGTGCCCCTCGGCGACGCGCTGATCCTGGCGCACAGCCAGGCAGCCGGAGAGCGATGACCGGTTCGCTAGACTGACCGGCGCTGTGACCACCGGCGCTGACGGCGCGTACCGCCTCACTCGCCTCCCGAGCGGCGCGCGCATCATCACCGCGCCGATGCGTGAGCGCGCGTCGGTCGCCATCGCGGTCATGTTCGCGGTGGGCTCGCGCTACGAGCAGCCCGAGAACGCCGGCATCGCGCACTTCATCGAGCACATGGTCTTCAAGGGCTCGCGTCGCTACCCCACCGCGAAGTCGATCTCCGAAGCCATCGAGGGCGTCGGCGGAGTCCTCAACGCCGCCACCGACAAGGAGGCGACGCTCTTCTGGGCCAAGGTCCCGGTCGGCAAGTTCGCCCTCGCCGCCGACGTGCTCTGCGACATGATCTTCAACGCCTCGCTCGACACCACCGAGCTCCACAAGGAGCGCCAGGTGGTCATCGAGGAGCTGCGGATGTACATGGACAATCCGCAGGACTACGTGCAGACCCTCTTCGACGAGGTGATGTGGCCCGACCACCCACTCGGGCGCGACACCGCCGGCACCGAGGAGACGGTGAAGGCCTTCGAACGCGAGGACTGCCTGCGCTACCTGCACGAGCACTACCGCGGCGACAACGTGGTGATCAGCGTCAGCGGGGCCATCGAGCACGACGAGGTGCTGGCGGCGCTGGAGCCCATCGTCGGAGCGTGGGGTGACGGTGCCCGCCTGCAGGCGCAGCCCGCGCCCCCGCGCCGCGAGACGCCGCGCCTGCGCCTGCTCAACAAGCGCACCGAGCAGGCCAACATCATGCTCGGCACCGAGGGCGTTTCCTACCTCGACGAGGACCGCTTCGCCGCCGACATGCTCAACGCCGTCCTCGGCGAGGGGATGTCGAGCCGCCTCTTCCTCTCCCTGCGCGAGGAGCAGGGCCTCGCCTACGACGTGCACTCCTTCACCATCAAGCATCGCGACGCCGGTGCCCTGGGCATCTACGTCGGCTGCGAGCCCAAGCGTGGCGCCAAGGCGGCGCAGGCGGCGATCGCCGAGCTGACCGGGCTGGCCGAGCGGCGCGTCGACGACGCGGAGCTGACCAAGGCGCGCGAGTACTCGAAGGGACGGCTGGTGCTCCAGCTCGAGGGCACCAGCAGCCTGTGCAACTACCTGGGCCAGCAGGAGCTGCTCACCGACGAGATCCTGCTCCCCGACGAGGTGGTGCGCCGCATCGACGCGGTGTCGCCGGATGACATCATGCGCGTGGCGCGACGGCTCCTCGACGGCGGTCTGCGCGCCGCGGTGATCGGACCCTTCCGGCAGCCGGAGCGGTTCGAGTCGTTGCTGGTCTCCTGAGCGGGGCCGTTTCTGTCAGCGACGTTGCAGGGAGGAGTCATGGCCACGGAACGAACACTGGTCCTCGTCAAGCCGGACGGCGTGCAGCGCGGCCTGGTCGGTGAGGTGATCTGCCGCCTGGAGCGGCGCGGTCTGCAGCTCAACGGGATGAAGCTGATGCGCATCAGCGAGGAGCTGGCCGGGCGCCACTACGCCGAGCATCGCGACAAGCCGTTCTTCGCCGGGCTGGTGTCCTTCATCACCTCGGCGCCCGTCGTCGCCATGGTGTGGCAGGGGCCTGGCGCCGTTGCCATGGTGCGCGCCATGATGGGTGCGACCAACCCCGCCAACGCCGCGCCGGGCACCATCCGCGGCGACCTTGCGGTCAGCTTTGGCATGAACGTGATCCACGGCAGCGATTCAGCGGAGAGCGCGCAGCGCGAGGTCGACCTGTTCTTCGCGGCGGACGAGGTGCTGCAGTGGGAGCGCACCATCGACCCCTGGGTGATCGAGGAGTAGCTCAGGCGGCTCGGCGCACGTCGCGGAGGCGGAGTCGGCGCCGCAGCAGAGGCAGGGGAAGGGCGAAAACCACAGACGTGGCAACCAGCTTCGGCCCCGAGCCGAGGAACCCGAAGTGGCTGAACGGCCAGATGCGGATCCATGCCTTGCCGAGCACGTTGCCGCGCGGGATCAGCCCGATGGCCCGCGAGTCGCTGGAGAAGTTGCGGTTGTCGCCCATGACGAAGTACTGGTCCTTGGGGAGGGTCAGGGGCGTGGGCACGGAGGTGGCGCGGCCCGACGAGTCGCAGCAGTTGTTCATGTCCGTCCAGGGCTGCGTCTTCTGGTCGGGCAGGTAGGGCTCGTCGAGCACCTGCCAGTTGCCCTGCCCGTTGGGCTTGACCAGGACCGCGGTGCGCGGCTGCGCGTTGGGCGTCTTGGGATCGACCCAGCGGCCGTCGATCTCGATGATGTCGCCGGGCAGCCCGATGACCCGCTTGATGAAGTCGCGGCTGGTGTTCTGCGGCGGCTGCAGGATGATGATGTCGCCGCGGTCGGGACCGTGGAAGTGGTACGAGATCTTGTTGGCGAAGAGCAGGTCGCCGTTCTGCAGGGTGGGGATCATCGACTCGCCCTCGACGCGCACGGTCTGCAGCGCGAAGGCGATCACCACGTAGATGGCGGCGGCGAGCAGCAGCACCTCGATGATGTCGCGCACCAGGGTGCGTCGACCCCACCTTGACGATTTGGCGGGGGTTGGTGGAGCGACGACCTGCGACACGCGCGTGGAGTATAGGGACCACGGGCCTGCCACCGACCTTCTTGCGGTTCCAGTGGTTGCGGCGCCGTGCGGCCCAGTTGTGGGCAGTGTTGGCACAAACAGACGTTTGTGCTCGGGGTGGCGTCGAGGCTAGAGCTGCGGGCCGCCGAGCTTGGTGTAGAGGGCGTCGAGCTCCTCGTCGCTGTAGAAGTCGATGAGCAGGCGGCCCCCGCCGCGGCGGCGGCGCTGGAGGTGCACCGGTGTGCCCAGCGCCTCCTCGAAGCCACGCTGGAGGGCGGAGTCGTCGGGGGTGAGCGGAGTGGGGACGGCGCCCGCGCGCGCCGCGGCTCCGGACTGCGGCGGGGCGGGGGTGGCGGCGGCGGTGTGCTCCAGGACGAGCTGCTCCACGCGGCGCACGCTCAGCCCTTCCTCGGCGACGCGGCGGGCCAGCTCGGCCTGGGCGTCCTCGGGCAGGGCCAGCAGAGCGCGGGCGTGTCCGGCGGTGATGCGGCCGTCGGCGAGCGCCTCCTGGGCCTCGGCGGCGAGGGCGAGCAGCCGCACCATGTTGCTCACCGCCGAGCGGCTGCGGCCCACCCGCAGGCCGATGGCTTCGTGGGAGAGGCCGAAGGTGTCGGCGAGGCGTGCGTAGGCGGCGGCCTCTTCGAGAGGGGAGAGCTGGGCGCGCTGCAGGTTCTCGACCAGGGCCAGCTCCAGGGCCTGGCGCGCCGACTCGGCGGCCGGCCGGACGATCGCCGGGATGGAGCTGACTCCCGCCTGCTTGGCGGCGCGCAGGCGACGCTCGCCGGCGACGAGGCGGTAGCGGTCGGCGTCGACGCGCTCGACGACGATGGGGTGGAGCAGGCCGTGGGTGCGGATCGAGTCCGCGAGTGCGGCCAGGGCCTCCTCGTCGAAGCTGCGCCGCGGCTGCTCGGGGTTCGGCTCGACGCGCTGGGGGTCGACGTCGACCAGGCCGGTGTCCGCGTTGGCGGCCGGTGTGCCGGCGGCGGGCGCCGGGCCGAGCACGGCCGAGCTGGAGAGCAGCGCGTCGAGGCCTCGCCCGAGCCCGCGGCGCTTGGAGGGCGGCGGCGTGGGCAGGTCTGGGCTCATCCCGAGCTGGCGTGGGCCGCGGGGGCGGGCAGGCGCTGCATGCGGGCGTCGAACTCCTCGGCGAGGCGGCGGTAGGCGGTGGCACCGCGGCTGGTGGGGTCGTAGCGGCTGATCGGCATGCCGTGGCTGGGCGCCTCGCTGAGGCGGACGTTGCGGGGCACCACGGTGTCGAAGGTGTCGTTGGGGAACTGGGTGCGGACCTCGGCGACCACCTGCGTCGCCAGGGTGAGGCGGGCATCGTAGAGGGTCATCACGATGCCCGCGATGGCCAGGTCGGGGTTGAGCTCGCGGCGGAGGAGGGCGATGGTATGGGTGAGCAGGCCCAGGCCCTCCAGCGCATAGAACTCACACTGGATGGGGATGAGCAGGGAATCCGCGGCAACCGCGGCGTTCACGGTCATCAGCCCGAGGCTCGGCGGGCAGTCGAGGAAGACGTAGTCGTCGCCGCCGTCCAGGGCGTCCAGGGCGTAGCGCAGGCGCAACTCGCGCAGGGGCATGGCCACCAGCTCGATCTCCGACCCCGCCAGCGAGATGTGCGAGGGGATGAGGTCGAGCCCGGGCACGAGGGTGGGCAGCCGCGCTGCGCTCAGCGGCTGGCCGAGCACGACGACGTCGTAGATGCTGGTGGTCACGTCCACGCGGGCGACACCGAGCCCCGATGTGGCGTTGGCCTGAGGGTCGCAGTCGACGATGAGCACCCGGCGGCCCATGTCGGCGAGGGCGGCGCCGAGGTTGAGCGTGGTCGTGGTCTTGCCGACCCCGCCCTTCTGGTTGGCGACGGCGACGATCCGGGTGGGCACGAAGGCGGATTATGCGGCTCGGTCGCGCACCGCCGTGCGTACGGTGGCATGCGGTTATCCCCAGCTATTCCACGGGGTGTGGGCCCGATTCGTGCCTGAGCGGTGGTCGCGGCTGTGGAAACCTGGGGAAAACTCGGGATGACCGATGGGCAGGTTTCACGTGGAACAGCCGGGATGGGCGTGGCGCCCAGTTCCACGTGAAACATGCGCCTGCTGCCCCTCGGTCAGCTGGTGCCGAGCCAGCCCAGCAGGATGATCGCGTCGTAGGCGGCGTGGGCGATGATCGCGGGCCACAGGCCGCCCTTCTTGCGCAGCGCGCCGAAGACAAATCCGAGCAGCAGGATGTAGAGGTTCGAGGTCGAGGGGAGGTTGTTGCAGGCGTACTGGAGGTGGAAGCTCGCCCACAGGGCGGAGGAGAGGAAGATGCCGAAGCGCGGCTGCAGGGCGCCGCGGAAGAGGGTTTCCTCGCCCACCGCAGCGGCCACGGCCACCCCGATCTGTTCCAGCGCGGTGCGGCCGGTGCCGATGATCTGCTGCTGCGCCTGGTTGGCAGACTGAACGCACTGCGGGCTGGTCAGGTGGGCGAGGACGCCGGCCACCCAGTCGCCGACGGGCACGAGCAGGATGCCGATGGCGAGGCCGATCACCCACCACGGCAGGCGCAGCGGCCACAGGCCGAGGCGCTCGGCGGCCTCGCGGACGTTGCGGCGCACGTAGGGCCCGACCGCGGCGATGCCGATGGCCAGGAAGGGGATCGAGCCGAGCATCAGGCTCTCGGCGGTCGGTCCTGAGGAGGGCTGTACCGGCGTGGTGACCGAGCCGCCGGGGGTGCTCGACCCGGTGGGGGTGAGGTTGAGGGCGAGGCTCTCCAGGAAGAGGAGGATGGCCAGCCAGGAGATGGGCGCGCCCTCGCGGAGGCGACGCACACCGGGGATGCCCCTCGTGCCCCCGTAGAAGAGGGCCAGCGAGACCAGGCCGGCGGTGATCTGCAGGGCCCCGGCGACGATGTCGTGGCGGCGCTGGTCGGCGGAGATGCCGGTCGCGGGTACGGCGAGGAGGACCAGGCCCCAGGCGACCACCAGGCCGGCGGCCACCGCGATCATGATCCGGGCGATGGCGACGCCCTCGGCCATCGGGGGGCGGGCTTGGCCGGGGCGGAGGGGGTCGGCGGCGGGCTGGCGGGAGGGGGACTCGACCGCCTGGGCACCGAGGATGGTGACGACCAGCAGCGCCCAGAGGATCGCCTCGCTCACCGGCGCACCATACCGGCCTCCTGGCGGGGATTGCCATTGGGTGTCAGGGCATTGCACTGGGGAGCGGAGTTTCCGGCAAGCCGGAGGAGACCCTCCGGCGGCGGAACGCCGTTGGCGTGTCACGGGCTTGCCCTGGGAACGGAGTCTTTTCCGGCAGCCGGAGAAGGGGCCCTCGGCGGCGGAACGCCGTTGGCATGTCTGGGGGTTGCCCTGGGAACAGAGATTTCGGCAAGCCGGAGAGGGGGCCCCGGTGGCGGAATGCCGTTGGCGTGTCAGCGATTGCACTGGGAACGGGGTTCTCCGGCGAGCCGGGACGTGCCCGCGCGCTGGGGGGCGAGCGCCTGAGGCGGGTCGGGTGCGGTTCAATGCCGCACGTGCCGCCCATCCCTGCGTCTGTTCGAGTTCGCCCGGCAACTGAGGCCGATCGTGCCGCCTGGGATCACTTCGCCCTGCACGAGGCGGGTGGCAACCTGCTGCAGACGTGGGGCTGGGCCGAGCTGAAGCGGGAGTTCGGCTGGGGCGTCGATCGCTGGGTGGTCGAGCGCAGCGAGAACGGCGGCATCGAGGGCGTCCTGCACATGCTCACCCGGCGGGGCGGCGGCGGCATCTCCTTCGCCTACGCGCCCCGCGGCCCTGCCCTGCGCGACTGCGCGGCCGGTGCGGATGCTGGGCTCGCCCTGATCGCCACCGCCCGGATGGCAGCCCGGCGGCGGCGCGCCCTGGTGCTCAAGCTGGACCCCGAGTGGGGCATCGACGACCCCGGTGCCCGGCGCCTCGGCCACGCGGCCCACCTCCGGGACAGCCCCTATGACGTGCAGCACCGGCTCACCTGGCTTGTCCCGCTCGACGGCGGCGAGGAGGCCGTCCTCGCCCGGATCAAGGCCAGCACCCGCCACCACATCCGCAAGGCGCAGCGCGACGGGGTCAGCGTCGAGGTGCGCAGCGACCCGGACGCGGTCGATGTCTTCCATCCGCTCTTCGAGGAGACCGTGCAGCGCAGCGGCTTCGTCGGACGCGGACTCGACTACCACCGCGCCGTCGTCCGCCACCTCGGCGGCAGCACCCCCACGGTCACCCTGCTGGCCAGCGTCGAGGGCGAGGCCGTGGCCGGGATGATCGCGGTCGCCGCCGGCCCGCGCCTCGTCTACCTCTTCGGCGGCAGCTCGCTTCGCCACGCCCGGCACCAGCCCGCCTACCTGATGCACTGGGAGGCGATCCGCTGGGGCCTCGCCCACGGCTGCAGCGTCTACGACATGTGGGGCGTGCCCAACCACGAGGATCCCACCGCCGAAGGCGCCGGCTACTACGAGTTCAAGCGGCGCTGGAACGGCGAGGTCGCCCGGCACATCCGCTGCCAGGACGTCCCCCTGTGGCCCGCGTTCGGTCCGCTGCCGCGCCTCGCCGAGCGTGTGGCGCTGCGCGGCCGCCCACTGCTCACCTGAGGGCCGTACACGGACCACTGCGCGAAGCGCGCGGCGCGAGTCGTGCGAACGAACGTACGTTCGCGACAGCGCCCTTCGTACAATGCAAACCCCATGCCACGCAAGGCAAAGCACACCTGGCGATTCGTCGCGGCCGCCCCTCCCCGCGAGGTCTTCGCGGTCACCGAGCAGATGGTCGGCACTCCGCCGTATCGATTCGAGCCCACCGGCGCCGACAGCGCCCAGGTGGTCGAGTTCGAGCGCAAGCACCCGCTCTTCGGCCAGTTCACGCGCAAGTTCCGCAACCCCCACTGGGTCCGCGTCGCCGCGCGCGAGATCGACACCGGGACCGAGGTGGTCGTCACCTGCACCAAGGGAAAGGCGCCCACATCGCGCGCGCTGCAGGTGGTGGTGCTGCTCACGCGCGGGATGCGCGACCGGCGCACCGTGTACCGCGACCGAACCATGCCGCCGGGACCGGTGACGCTGGTGGCGTCGTGGGCGGGCATGGAGTACGCGATCTACCTGGAGCCGGGCTACGACGCCCCTCGTGGCGAGAAAGTCCATACGGCGTCGAGGCTCTACGCGGTTGGCATGCACGGCATGTCATGGGTGAAGGTGCGGCTGGAGAGCGGCACCGAGGGCTACATCGAGCGCGATCAGCTGGTGCCGGCGCCCACCGAGGCAAGCCGCAGCGCACAGGTGCGCACCGCCCTCTACGGCTAGCACCGCGGCGTCGACCCCACGCGTGGTGGTCCTCCTTAAACGCGAAAGCGGAGCCACCGTCTCCGGCAACTCCGCTTCTGCGCAAGAGAAGAGCGAACCGCAATCAGGACTGCGGTCTGCGCCTCCAGGGAAATGCGATCCCGGCGGTTAGCTCGTCGCTCCCGCGCTCGAAACGCAACTACTACTATCGGGCATCGGCATGACCCTCCTTTTCTTGGAGTGCCGGGCACACGACCCCTCTGCGTCGATTCCAAAGTAGGGGCGGCGCACGGCCGGAGACGCTTGCTCAGTGTAGCGGAGCCCCGAGCCGGTGACGCGTCCGCCGCTCATCCGGCCTGGACGGCCTCGCCCATGTCCTCGGCCAGCGCCGCGCGGGTGTCGCGGGAGAGCTCGGCACGGGCGCGGTAGCCGGGATGGTCGATCTCCAGGCTCACCGGCACCTCGCCGGCGGCGATGGCGCGGCGCTGCGCCGGAGTGAGCACGAAGCGCACGTAATGCACGGCGGAGATGCGGTCCTCGCGCGCATGGCCGGGCTCGAACTCGGCGGGGATGCGCTCGTCGCCGACCAGCAGCGACAGGCCCTCGGTCTCCAGGCCGACCAGGGAATCGAGGTCCTGCTTGATGCGGCCGCGGTCGGTAATCTCGACGAAGAAGGTGGCGCGCAGCTCGTCGTCCGCGGCGATCAGGTCGTTGTAGACGCGCACCTCCTCGGCGACCTTCTCGGTGTCGCGGATGTTCTCGACGCGCATCATCTCGCCGATCTGGAGGAGCACGGTGTCGCGGTTCTCGAAGTGCAGCGAGACGCGGTCGCCGACGGCGACGCGGCGCCGGGCGCGCTCGGCGCGGACGCTGGCGCGCACCTGGTCGCGCACGCGCAGGTAGTCGTCGAGGGGGAGGACGTCCTCGGGGGTCAGCTTCTGCATGCTCCCAGCGTAGCCAGGTGGACGGGCGTGGCAAACGCCGGAGCCGGCCGCGCTCACCGGTGCGACCCGGCCCCCTGGCGCCGGTCGGACCGTACACTGACCTCCGATGCTCCTCCCTGACTCCGCCGAGCGTTCGGCGGACGGCCGTCTGCGCATCGGCGGCTGCGACCTGGCCGACCTCGCCTCCCGCTTCGGCACGCCACTCTACGTCTACGACGAGGCCACCCTGCGCGCGCGCCTGCGCGGGTACCGTGCCGCCCTGCGCGACTGGCCGGCGGGCGGCGACGTGCTCTACAGCGCCAAGGCCTACCTGAGCCCGGCGATGGTGCGCCTGCTCATCGACGAGGACTGCGGCATCGACGTGGTCAGCGGCGGCGAGCTGGAGGTGGCCCTGCGCTTCGGCATGGACGCGGGACGCATCGGCTTCCCGGGGAACAACAAGGACGAGTCCGAGGTGCGCGCCGCGGTCGACGCCGGTGTCGGCCACCTCGTCGTCGACTCCGAGCACGAGCTGTCGATGCTGGCGTCACTGCCCGGCGCGTCGCGCGCCGGCGTGATGCTGCGCGTGTCGCCGGGGATCAAGCCCGACACCCACGACTTCATCAGCACCGGCCAGCTCGACAGCAAGTTCGGCTTCTCGATCGAGACCGGCGCCGCGCATGCCGCACTGCGCCGCGCGCTCGACGCCGGTGGCCTCGACGTGCGCGGCGTGCACATGCACATCGGCTCGCAGATCTTCGACCTCGGCTGCTATCCCGCCGCCGTGGAGATGGTCGCCGACTTCCTTGCGGAGGCTCGCGATTCGCTGGGCTTCGTGGCGCGCGAGCTGAGCGTTGGCGGTGGCCTGGGCATCGCCTACACCGACGACGACGATCCCCCCACGCCCGCGCAGTTCATGCACATCGTGACCGAATCTGTGCGGCGCGCCTTCGCGGCGCGCTCGCTGCCGCTGCCGGCGCTGTTCGTCGAGCCCGGACGCAGCGTCGCCGGGCCTGCGGGTGTCGCCGTGTACACGGTGGGCGCGCGCAAGGAGATCCCCGGGGTGCGCACCTACGTGTCGGTCGACGGCGGCATGGGCGACAACATCCGTCCCAAGCTCTACGGCGCGCGCTACCAGCCGCTGATGGTCGTGGAGCCGACTGACCGCCCGGTCGAGACGGTGTCCCTCGCCGGGCGCTACTGCGAGTCGACCGACATCCTGGTGCACGACTGCACCCTGCCGGTACTGCGCCCCGGCGACCTGGTGGCGCTGCCCGCGGCGGGTGCGTACTCGCTGGCGATGTCCTCCAACTACAACGTCAACTTCCGCCCCGCCGTGGTCTTCGTGCGCGACGGCGCGGCGCGGCTGGTGCGGCGGCGCGAGACCCTCGACGACCTGCTGCGCTGCGAGGTGCTGGAGGAGGCCGTTGCCGACACGCGGTGATGCGACCGCCGGCGCCCGGTTCCGGCGCCGCTCGACCGACTGAGGGGGGCGTGATCGTGGATCCGTCGCCCTCTCAGCCGAATGGCGACGATCCCGTGCGCGCCGCCGAGGGCAGCGCGCCCTACAGCCTGCCGTCGCCGCTGCAGCATCGCGACCGGCTGCTGCCGGTTGCGCCCACCGCCCCGCGCTTTCCCAGCGCGCTGCGCGCCTTCAACGGCATGCCGCCCGCCGAGCCATCGATCCCGGCCGAGCCGCGCGGCCGCGACGGCCTGAGCATCCGCGATCTGCTGCTGGACAGCCCACCCGTCGAGGAGGGCGGCGTCTTCGCGGGGATCCGCTCGGTGTGGGATCGCTTCCGCCAGGGCCGCCGCCGGGACGATCCAGAGGACTGAGCCACCCCGACCTACAGCGGCTGCCGCCCCATGTACCCCGAGTCGCGATCGTGCCAGTGCGCCACCGCATCCTCCTCGACGCGCCAGCACAGGAACACCGGCTCCCCCTCACGCTCCGCGGGAAAGTCCACCAGCCCCGACGCCGGGTCCCGCACCACCACACCCATCTTCTCGATCTCGGCCGTGATGCGCCCGAACTCGTCCCCCGTCGCCATCACCTCGCGCGCCGCCACGCCACCGCCGTTGCCAGCCGCCGCCGACCGCAGCCGCTGCATCAGGTCGCGATCCGCGAGCGCCCGCTGCACCTCCTGCAGGCGCCGCAGCAGCGGGCGCAGCCCAGGCAGCAGCGCATTGGCTTCGTCGAGAGAGAAGAGCCGCTCGTCCATCGCAGGCGGCCGATGCTACCGCGCCGCGCGCGTCAGTAGATGCCCAGCTCCAGCTTGGCCTCGTCCGACGCCATCACCCGCGGATCCCACGGCGGCGACCACACCAGGTCGACGCGCACGTCCTTGACCCCGGGCAGCGGCGAGCAGACGGCGTGCGCCTGCGACTGGATGACCCCGCCCAGCGGGCAGTACGGGGAGGTCAGCGTCATGTCGATGCGCAGCAGGCCGGCGTCGTCGAGCTCGACGTCGTAGATCAGGCCGAGGGAGACGATGTCGATGCCGATCTCGGGGTCGTAGACCTGGCCGAGGGCGGCGCGGATCAGCTCCTCGCTGGCCTTGACGCCGCCGTCGCCGTCGCCGGCGGTGGCGATGGGACGGCTCTCCGCCTCGGGCTGCTCCGCCGTCTCGGTCGTGGTGGTGGTCTCGCTGTCACTCATGAACGTGGGTCTCCTCGTCGCCATCCCCGGCGGTCCCTTCGAGCCCGCGCAGCAGCGCGTTCCATGGCAGCACGGCGCACTTGATGCGGACGGGGTATTGCCGCACCCCCTGCAGCGCTTCCAGGTCGCCCATGTCGGCCGCCGTGGCGCCCTCCATGAGCATTCCCTTGAAGCGATGTCCCAGCGCCGCCGCCTCGCCGCTGCTGCGCCCGGCCACCTCCTCGCACATCATGCTGGCCGACGCCTGCGAGATCGAGCACCCCCGCCCCTGGAAGCCGACGTCCTCGACGGTGCCGTCCTTGACCCGCAGGGTGAGGGTGACCTCGTCCCCGCAGAGCGGGTTGGCCGCCTCGACGGCGACGTCGGCCGGCTCCACGGCCCGCTTGCGCCGTGGGTTGCGGTAGTGGTCGAGGATGATCTCGCGGTAGAGGTCGTCGTCGACGCTGGAAAATCCGACTGCCATGGTCAACATTGTACCCAGCGGGGGGAACGCAGGCATTCGGTACGCTGAGGCGCGATGCGGACGTACTCCATCGTCCTCGACCCCGACCCCGAGGACAGCGGCTACAACGTGACCGTGCCCGCCCTGCCGGGCTGCATCGCCGAGGGCGACTCCATCGAGGACTGCATCGTCAACGCGCGCGAGGCGATCGAGTACCACATCGAGGAGCTGGTCGCCGAGGGGCGGGAGATCCCCGACGAGGTGGCCGCCCCCATGGTCCTCCAGGTCACCGTCGACGCCTGAGGCGACCCCCGGCCGACCGGTCGCTCAGACCCCGAAGACGCGCTTGACTTCCTGCAGGGCCGCGCCCAGGGCGTCGATCTCGTCGTGGGTGTTGTAGAGGTAGACCGAGGCGCGCGCGGTGGCGGCGACGTCGAGGCGGTGCATCAGCGGCTGGCAGCAGTGGTGGCCGGCGCGGATGGCGACGCCCTCGCGGTCGACGATGGTGCCGACGTCGTGGGGGTGGACGTCGGCGACGTTGAACGACACCGTGCCACCGCGCTGCGCGACGTCCGCCGGGCCGTAGACCGTGATGCCGCCGAGCTCCTCGAGCATCGACGTCATGTGCGACGCCAGCGCCTGCTCGTGGGCGTGGATGGCGTCGAGCCCGACGGCGTCGAGGTAGTCGCAGGCGGCGGCGAGGCCGGCGGCGCTGGCCACGTCGGGCGTGCCCGCCTCGAACTTGTGGGGAACGGTGTTCCACGAGGAACGCTGCAGCTCGACGCGCAGGATCATGCTGCCGCCACCCAGGAACGGTGGCATGCGCTCGAGCAGCTCAGGCCGCGCCCAGAGGACGCCGGCGCCCATCGGTCCACACATCTTGTGGCCGCTGAAAGCGAGAAAGTCGACGTCGAGGTCGCGCACCGACACCGGCATGTGCGGCACCGACTGCGCCGCGTCGACGCACACCAGCACGCCGTTGTCATGGGCGATGCGGGTGATCTCGCGCAGCGGGTTGATGGTGCCGAGCACGTTGCTCTGGTGGGCCAGCGAGATCAACTTTGTCGGCGCCTGCAGCAGCGCGGCGACCTCCTCCATGTCCAGCGTGCCGTCGTCGCGGACGTGCAGGAAGGCCAGCTCCAGTCCGCGGCGCTCGGCGGCGAGCTGCCAGGGGACCAGGTTGCTGTGATGCTCCATGTCGGTGAGGACGACGCGGTCGCCGGGCTGCAGCAGCTCGCGTGCGTACGACGAGGCGACGAGGTTGAGCGCCTCGGTGGTGTTGCGCAGGAAGACCACGCCGTCCGGCGACGGCGCGTCGATGAAGGCGGCAACACGCGCACGGGCATGCTCGAACAGCTCGGTGGCCTCGTTGCCCAACGTGTGCACGCCGCGGTGCACGTTGGCGTTGGACTGCCGGTAGTACCGGTCGATGGCGTCCAGAACCCGCACCGGCTTCTGCGAGGTCGCCGCCGAATCCAGGTACACCAGCTGCCGATCGCCGACGCGGCGCGACAGGATCGGGAAGTCCTCGCGGACGCGGGCGACGTCGAGCGGCTGTGCGGCGGCTGTGTCGGGCGTTGTCACGGCGGCGCTCATGCCGCGTCCTCCTCGCTGAGGGCGAGACGGATGACGCCGTCCTCGACCCGGATCTGGTGGGTGCGCACCGGCAGGACCGCGGGCAGCGCCGTCGGCTCACCGCTGCGCAGGTCGAAGCCGGAGCCGTGCAGCGGGCACTCGACGGTGCAGGTGTCGCAGTCCAGCTCGCCGTCGCTGAGCGACGCCTCGGCGTGGGTGCAGGTGTCGTCGAGGGCGTATAACTGGCCGTCGCAGTTGAAGATGGCCACCTCGACGCCGTCGATCTCGACGCGTGCCGCGTGGCCGGGCGGGATGTCGTCCACCGCGGCGATGGTCACCCACTCGCTCACAGCGCCTCGTCCTCCGGTGCCTCGATGCCCGCCTGGGACTCGCCGTGGATCTCGGCGTCGAGCAGTCGCGCGACCAGCCGGCGCACCCCCTCGTGCGGTGCGCGGTCGAGGGCGTCCTGCATGAAGCCGCGGACGATCAGCCGGTCGGCCTCGTCGCGGGGCACGCCGCGCGACTCCAGGTAGAAACGCTGCTCGTCGTCGATGTGGCCGGCGGTGACGCCGTGCGAGCAGCGCACGTCGTTGGCCTTGATCTCCAGTCGCGGAATCCCGGACGCCTTGGCGCCGGCGCCGAGCATGAGGTTGCGGTTCTGCACGTAGCCGTCGGCGTGCTGGGCCCGCTTCTCGACGTCGATCAGGCCGCTGTAGACGCTGACCGCCTTGTCGCGCACGGCCACCTTGTGGACCAGGTCGCTGTGCGTCGACTCGCCGGCGTGGCGCTGCAGCGACTGCAGGTCGAGGTGCTGGGAGTCGTCGCCGAAGCAGACGCCGGTGAGGAACGCCTCGCTGCCGTCGCCGTCGAGCAGTGCGTCCCAGTACACCTTCTGCAGGCGGCTGCCCAGCGATGCGCCGAAGAGGCGCAGCCGTGCGTTTCGGCCAAGGGTGGCACGATGGGTGGCGAAGTGCCAGGCGCCGGCACCCCACTGCTGGACGTTGTGGTAGTCGAGGCGGGCGCCGTCGCCGAGCACGGCGATCATCGCCGCACTGCTCAGCACCGGGCTCTCGCCCGCGGGTGAGGCGTAGGCGTCGACGAACGTCAGCGAGGCGTTGTCGTCGAGGACGATGACGCTGGCGGGGAAGATCGCGCCTCCCTCGCCGGCGACGCTGTACGCCGCCCACACCGGCAGGCGCGCCTCGACCGACCGCGGCACGTAGACGAACACGCCGCTGCGCCACAGCGCATCCCACATGGCGAGGAACTTCGACTCGCCGACGCGCACCGTCGCCAGGGCGCGGGCGACCAGCTCGGGATGCTGCTGCGCCGCCTCCTCCAGCGTGCTCACGATGATGCCCTGGGCGGTGACCATGTCGGTGTCGTCGCAGGCACGCACGCCCCGGCGCGTGGTGGCCAGGAACGCCGAGCCCGGCGCCGCCTCGTCGCGCAGGGCACGCATCGCCGTGATGAGCGCCTCGCCCTGGACCGCGTCGTCGGGGGGCTCGACGCTGAAGTCGTCGAGGTTGAGCTTGGCGATGTCGGTGCGCCGCCAGTCCTCGTCGCGGAGGTGGTTGGGCGTGGGCAGCGCGGTGAACGCCTCCCACGCGGCGCGGCGGCGCTCGGCGAGCCAGGCGGGAGCGCCCGCGGCGCGCGCTTCGACCGCCGCCGCCGTGATGCCGGCGGCGGATTCCAGGGTGCTCGCCATGCTCAGCCGACCGAGCCTTCCATCTGCACTGCGAGCAACCGGTTCAGCTCGACCGCGTACTCCATCGGCAGCTCCTTGACGAACGGCTCGAAGAAGCCGTTGACGATGAGTGCCGTGGCCTCCGACTCGGGGATGCCTCGCGAGGTCAGGTAGAAGATCTGGTCCTCACCGATCTTGCTCACCGTGGCCTCGTGGCCGAAGCTGACCTCGGAGTTCTCGATGTCGCTGTAGGGATAGGTGTCGCTCTGCGACGCCTCGTCGAGCAGCAGCGCGTCGCAGCGCACCGACACCTTGACGTCGTGCGCCTTGGGATACACCTTGATGTGGCCGCGGTACGAGGTGCGGCCACCGTCCTTGCTGATCGACCTGCTGACGATGTTCGACGTCGTGTGCGGCGCGACGTGGACGCACTTGGCGCCGGCGTCCTGGTGCTGGCCCTCTCCCGCGAAGGCGGCCGAGAGCACCTCACCGTGCGCACGCTCGCCCATCAGGTAGATGGCCGGGTACTTCATGGTCACCTTGCTGCCGAGGTTGCCGTCGATCCACTCGACGGTGGCGCCCTCGTAGGCGATCGCCCGCTTGGTGACCAGGTTGTAGACGTTGTTGGACCAGTTCTGGATGGTCGTGTAGCGGACGTGGGAGTTCTTGTGGGCGATGATCTCGACCACGGCGGAGTGCAGCGAATCGGAGGAATACGTCGGCGCCGTGCAGCCCTCGATGTAGTGCACGTACGAGCCTTCCTCGGCGATGATCAGGGTGCGCTCGAACTGGCCCATGTTGTCGCTGTTGATGCGGAAGTAGGCCTGCAGCGGGATGTCGACACGAACCCCCGCCGGCACGTAGACGAACGAGCCGCCCGACCACACCGCGCTGTTGAGCGCGGCGAACTTGTTGTCGTTGGGCGGGATCACCGTGCCGAAGTACTTGCGGAAGATCTCGGGGTGGTCGCGCAGCCCGGTGTCGCAGTCGCCGAAGATGACGCCCAGCTTCTCGAGGTCGGCGCGGATGCTGTGGTAGACGACCTCGGAGTCGTACTGCGCCGAGACGCCGGCGAGGAACTTGCGCTCCGCCTCGGGAATGCCCAGCTTGTCGAAGGTCTGCTTGATCGACTCGGGGACGTCGTCCCAGTCGCGGCCGCCCTGCTCCTCCATGGGCTTGACGTAGTAGTAGATGTTGTTGAAGTCGATGCCGGAGAGGTCAGCGCCCCAGGTGGGCATCGCCCGCTTCTCGAAGTGGGAGAGCGCCTTGAGCCGGAACTTCAGCATCCACTCGGGCTCGTTCTTGTGCGCCGAGATGGCGGCGACGACCTCGGCCGACAGCCCCTTCTCGGTGCGGAACACCGAGACGTCGACGTCGTGGAAGCCGTACTTGTAATCCTTGGTCAGCTCGTGTGCTTCGACTGCCATATCGCTATTCCCTACACCGCGCCTGCGGTGGCCGAAGCCGCGGCACCGAGGATGGGGTCGTACCCCGTCTGCTCGATCTCACGGGCGAGCTGGGCACCGCCCGAGCGCACCACCCGGCCGTCGTGGAGCACGTGCACCACGTCGGGGGTGAGGAACTCGAGGATGCGGTAGTAGTGTGTGATGATCAGGATGCCCATGTCGGGGCCTGAAAGTCGCTTGACGCCCTCGGCGACGGTGCGCAGCGCGTCGACGTCGAGGCCGGAGTCGGTCTCGTCGAGGATCGCCAGCTTGGGACGCAGCAGCGCCATCTGCAGGATCTCGGCGCGCTTCTTCTCACCGCCGCTGTAGCCGTCGTTGACGTAGCGGGCGCGGAACTGCTCGTCCATCTTGAGCGCATCCATCTCGCGCTTGAGCGACTGCATGAACTCGCGCGCGGGCATCTCCTTGCCCAGCGAGCGCAGCGACGCGCGCAGGAAGTTGACCATGCTCACGCCGGGAATCGCCGTCGGGTACTGGAAGCTCAGGAAGATGCCGAGCCTGGCGCGTTCGTCCGGGGTGAGGCTGAGCAGGTCGTGGCCTTCGAACGTCGCCGTGCCGGCGGTGACGTTGTACTTGGGGTGACCCATCAGCGTGTAGGCGAGCGTGCTCTTGCCCGAGCCGTTCGGGCCCATTAGCGCATGGATCTCGCCCGCGGGAACGCGCAGGTCGACGCCCTTGAGGATCTCCTTGCCCTCGACGCTGGCGTGGAGGTCCCGTACTTCCAGGGTGGGCGTGTCAGACATTGATGACCTCGTGCTCGGTTGGGGTTGCCGGCGCCGCATCCGCGGTGCGGGGCTCGGGCTCCGGAGCGAAGGCGTCGACCAGGCTGTGGTCGGCGACAAGTTCTTCCAGGGTGGTGGCGCTGAGCACCGAGTCGATGCTCTGCTTGAGCCGCTGCCACAGCGGCCGCGAGGCGCACTCGCCCTCGCGCATGCAGCTGCCCGTCTCGTAGCCGTGGGCGACGCACTCGACCGGGGCGACCTCGCCGTCGACCAGGGCGACCACGTCGAGCACGCTGATCTCCGCCGGTGGCCGCTTGAGCACGTAGCCGCCGTGCACGCCCCTGGTCGACTCGACCAGCCCGCCGCGGCGCAGGGCACCGGCGAGCTGCTCCAGGTAGGCGAGGGGCAGACCCTCGACGCGGGCCACCTCGGCGAGGCTCATGGGACCGCCGCCGTAGGCCTTGGCCAGTTCGGTCATCATGCGCAGCCCGTAGTGGGCCTTGCTGCTGACGCGCATCGAAAAGGACGCTGCGGAGGCAGGGCGGGAAATTCCGACTGTCACGGTCAGGATTGTACCCAACCGGGGAGAAGTGATGCGTCGCCGACCGTGCCCGGCAGGCAGTCACGCGAGCGGCGCCGCTCTCAGGCGCGGGCGGCGGCGGCTCCCTGGAGCTGGTGGACGGCTCGGACGATGAGCTCGCCGGCGCGGTCGACCTCGGCGTCGGTGGTGCCGCGGCCCACGGTGCAGCGCAGGGCCCCGGCGGCCAGGTGCGGGGAGAAGCCCATGGCGACGAGGACGTGCGACGGCATGTGGGCGCCGGCGGAGCAGGCGGAGCCGCCTGAGGCGCAGACGTCCCAGGAGTCGAGCAGGGTGAGCAACACGTCGGTGGGGATGCCGGGGAAGGCGAACGTGGCGAAGCTGGAGAGCCGCGGTGCGCCGGCGGCGGTGACCACCGCGTCGGGCACCCCGGTCGCGACCACCTCGGTGAGCCGCGACGCCATCACACCGAGGCGGCGCATCTCGTCCTCGCGCTCGCCGGCGACCAGCGTCGCCGCCATGCCGAAGCCGACGATCCCGGGAACGTTCTCGGTGCCGCTGCGCCGGTCGCGCTCGTGTCCGCCGCCGCTGATCTGCGGCGCCAGCACCACGCCCTGGCGCACGTACAGCGCGCCGACTCCCTTGGGCCCGTACACCTTGTGCCCGCTGACGCTGAGCAGGTCGACGCCCAGCGACCGCACGTCCAGCGGCACCTTGCCCAGCGCCTGCACCGCGTCGGTGTGCACCGCGGTGCGCGGGTTGGCCTCGCGCACCAGCGACGCGACGCGCCCCACGTCCTGCACCGTGCCGACCTCGTTGTTGGCCAGCATCACCGACACCAGCACGGTGTCGTCGCGCACCGCCGCAGCCACCGCCTCCGGCGACACCACGCCCCGCTGGTCGCAGCCGATCACGGTGACCTCGGCGCGTCCCTCGTCGGCGAGCTGCTCGCAGGTCTTGATCACGGCGTCGTGCTCGATGGCGGTGATGACAAGGTGGCGCCCGCGGCCGGACGCGGCGGCGCGGTCGAGCACGCCGCGAATCGCCAGGTTGTCCGCCTCGCTCCCGCCCGCGGTGAACACCACCTCGCGCGCCGCACAGCCCAGGGCGTCGGCGACGCGGTCGCGCGCCTGGTCGACCGCGTTGCGCGCCATCCGGCCCACCGAGTGCAGCGACGACGGGTTGCCGTAGCCCTCACCGAAGTAGGGGAGCATCGCCTCCAGCACCTCGGGTGCCACCGGCGTGGTGGCAGCGTGGTCGAGATAGACGGGGGAGCTCACGCCTTGCAGTGTAGGCGCGAGCGCGAGGTCGGGCGGCGGCGCCGTCAGCCGATGCGGGAGCGGTCGCGGCCCTTGCCGAGCAGGTCGGCAAAGGAGCCCTCGAAGTCGCGCAGGGTCTCGTGGACGTCGAGCAGGTCGTCGGCACTGATCGGCGGGGTGGCCGGTTCGGCCGGGACGTCGTCGGGCGCGGCGGGCAGATCGCCGCGAAGCTGCAGCACGACGACGAAGGTGACGTGGCAGTGGGCGCAGGCCACCTGGACGGTGTACGTGCTGGCCTCCTGCCGGAGCAGCTTGAGGTCGCAGTCGACCAGCGGATCACGGCAGACGGGGCAGTCGTAATCGCCCGCGCGCTCGCGGATGAAGGTGAGGATGTCCACTGCGGGCCAGTATAGCCAGGGCCCGGGAAGCGTCCCGGCCGCCCGCCTCAGTCGACGCCCAGGGACTCCCAGATGTCGAGCTTGCCGCGCACGCGTTCGATGACGTTGTCGGTGAACTCGTCGGTGAAGGCGTGGCCGCCGAGGTCGGCGGTGCGCACACCCTCGCGCACCGCTTCGAACACCGATTCGTACATGGCGCGCGACGCGGTGCGTGATGGCGCGTCCTTGACGAAGGAGAGCAGCGACGCGGCGGCGAGGATCATGGCCATGGGATTGGCGATGTTCTTGCCCTGGAGGGCGGGCGCGGTGCCGTGCGGCGCCTCGGCCATCACGACGTTTGGCTGCATGTCCTCACCCTCGAAGCCGATCAGGATCGACTCGGCGCCGGCGATGCTGCCGAAGAGCTGCAGCACCAGGTCGGACAGGCAGTCGCCGTCGCGATTCAAGGCCGGGATCACCAGCGGCTGCTCCGACCCGCGCGAGAGCAGCAGCGCGTAGGTCGCGTCGATGAGCTGGGGCTCGTAGGGGATGTCGGGATGGCGCGCGGCGGCGGCGTCCATCTCCTCCTTGAACATCCCCTCGTACACCGGCGACACGGTGAACTTGGGGCCACCGAACACCCGTCCGCGCATCCGCTTGGCCTGTTCGAAGGCGAACTCGGCGACCGCGCGGCACGTCGACCGGGTCACCTTCTCGGTGCGGAAGGCGACCTCGTTGTCGCCGTCGCCCTCGCGCCACTCCTTGGCGCCATACGCGTCGTCCACGGCCATGCGCACCACGCTGATCGGCGCGTTGACGCCCGCGATGGGCGGCACGCCCGGGATGCGTCGCCCGGTGCGGACGATCACCTTGCCGCCCACCCGCGCCCGCAGCACCGCGTTGGGGCTGCCGACGTCGCCGGCGGTCTCCGGGGTCACCGTCGCCGCCTTGAGGCCGAGGCCGGAGCGGCGCATGGCGTCGGCGGCGTCGTCGACCACCTGGTTGCGGGTGGCGCGGCGGTTGGCCAGCGAGAGGTCGAAGCGCTCCAGCTCCAGCTCGACGCCGATCACCTCCGGGTCGAGGACCCGCAGGGCCTCGTCGAGCAACTCCTGCCCCGTCTGGTCGCCCTCGAGGACGGTGATGGTGGTCATGGCACGAGCAAGCCTACCGGTGGCCGGGCGCGGGTGGCGCCGCCATGCGCGCCGCTGCGCCTATCCTGCATCCCGCCCATGCAGCCCAAGCCCGCGCCCGCCCCCAGCGACACCGACGGCGAGGAGCGCCGTCCCACCTCGGTGCTGCTCGTCTACACATGGGACCTGGTGCGCGCCATCCTCGTCTTCTTTGTCGCCTTCGCGGCGTTCGGCGGCGCCACCGACGTGTCGGGCAAGACGGTGCAGCTGTCCACGCCGGTGCAGATCTTCCTGGCCCTGTCGTCGGCGGCGCTGGGCGCGGTGCTGCTGCTCCTCGGCATGCTGCTGACCCGGCACTACGCCTGGATCCGCCGCGCGCAGATCACCGTGCTGGCGATGATGGTGGGCATCGGGCTGCTGTCCTTCGCGGTGGTGCAGTGGCGCAGCGGCTTCCACGTCGAGCAGCTCGCCGGCACGCTGCTGCTGGCGCTGATCGACCTGCTCGCCCTGGTGGCGATGACCGGGCATCGCGTCACGGCCTGGTACCGCGACCCGGGGCCGGTGCCCTTCTACATCGGCTCGCTGGTGGCCTTCTGGGCGGCGGTCAGCGCCGCGTACATCGTCATCGAGGCCTTCAGCTAGCCGGCTCGCCTCACATCAGGCTGAGCAGCTCGCGGACCGCCTGGGCGACGTCGTCCAGCGAGATCGGCTTGGTGACCACGGCGGCCGCACCGAGCTGCTGAGCGCGTTCGCGGGCGTGCACGTCGGTCTTCTCGGTGAGCACGATCACCCCTCCGCGCGGCGCCTCGGGACGGTTGCGCAGTGCCTGGAAGAACTCCAGGCCGTCGGTCTCCAGGGCGGTGTCGAGGAGGAGCAGGTCGGCCGGGTTGCTCTCCAGCTCGCCGCGCGCCTCGCGGATGGTGCGCACCCAGCGGACCTCGACGCCGTCCTGGTCGAGGCGTGTCGTCACCGCCTTCGCCACCGCCGCGTCCGCCTCGGCGAGCAGGACCGTCGCTCTGGTGTCTCCTTCCACGAGGCGCATCCTACCGATGCGGTCACGCTCCGGCAAAGCCTGTCGCCTGTCTTCTGGACTCTTCGAGTCCTATCAGGGAGCTTGCCAACACGATTGCGCCATAGCGCAGACGGGTACACGCGTCGTACTGTCCGAGCGAAGCTGCAAGCGCCCCGGGGGCGGAGGAAGAGAGAGGCAATGAAGGGAAGGGCTCGCCGTCTGGGCGCCGCCGTGGTGGCGGGTTTGCTGACCGCCGCAGGGGCCGGGCTGCTGGCGCCGGGAGCGCCGCACACGGTCGCGGCCGCTGCGAGCGACGAGGCGCCGTCGCTGTACGTCGATCCCGCGCACGACTCGCGCCAGCCCAGCGACTCGCTGACCCCCGGCCTGGCGCTGCGCTGGTCGCAGCACTTCGACAACTGGGTGTCCTATCCGGTGGTGTGGGGTGGCCGCGCCTACTTCACGGTCGTCGGGCCGGCGGCGGGATCGACGGCGCCCGGCGTGCGTCTCTACGCGGTCGACGCGGCGACGGGCGCGGCGGCGTGGGGACCGGTGTCCATCCCGTTCTCCATGGCCAACAGCGCGATGCGGCAGTTCTCGGGAATCGCCTACGACGGCGGCCACGTCTACGTCATGGGCGGCGACATGGTACTGCGCGCCTACGACGCCGGCAGCGGCTCACTGCTCTGGAGCGACACGCTGGGCGACCCGACCTGCCAGACCGGCGACTGCGAGCCGGGCATCCCCACCGCGACGGGCGGGCTCGTCTACCTGGTCACCGGCTACACGCACGGCACGCTTCATGCCATCGATGGCGCCACCGGCACATCGCGCTGGACCGCGGCGCGCGACAACGGCCATCCCAACGGCGCCGTGGCCGTCGCCGGCGGGATCGTCTACGACGCCGGCTGGGGCGTCCCCGGCCACGCGTACAACGCCGCCACCGGCGCGCCGCTGTGGAACAGCAGCGGCACCACCGCGGGAGGCGCGGTGGCCACCCAGGCGTACGGGGGCTACGTGTTCGGTCGCGCCGTCGCCTCGACGGCGACGTCGACGGGCCAGGTCCTCAACGCCGGCGACGGCAGCACCGTGCGTGCCGACTACGCGCACGAGGCCTCGACCTTCGACGGCAGCACCGAGTACTCGCTGTGGCAGACGACGCTGGAAGCGCGCGACCTCGCCGCCGGCACGCTGAAGTGGAGCTTCGCCGGCGACAACGTGTTCGCCACCACCCCCATCGCCGTCAACGGCTACGTGTACGTCGGCGACTCCAACGGCACCCTCTACGCCGTCGACGAGGCAACCGGCCACGCGGTGTGGAGCACCGCCACCGGCATCCAGCTCTCCGTGCCGGCTGACGCAACCCTCCGCGGCGACGAGGGCCCGACGCAGACACCCGTTGCCGCCGAGGGGCTGCTCATGGTCCCGGGCAAGACCGACCTGGTCGTCTACGGGTCCGGCGGGCCGCCCGCCGCGCCGACCCCGACGATCCCGGCGCGCACCGCCAACCACGCCGACGAGGCGACGACGGTTCAGATCGATCGCGGCCACGACGGCGTGCAGACCGGCGACTCGTTGCAGAGCCCTCTGGTGCGTGCCTGGAACGTCGACCTGCCCGGAATCCTGTCGTACCCGGTGATCGCGGACGGGCGTCTCTTCGTCATCGCGGCGCCGGCGTCGGGTACTGCTGGGCCAGCCGTGTACGGATTCGACGCGGCCACGGGAAGGCAGCTGTGGGGACCACTTCGGTGGCCGGGCAACGCGGTCACCTCGCTTGCCTACGACCGCAATCGCCTGCTGGTCAGCAGTCCCAACCCCGGCATCCTGCGGGCCCTCGACCCGGCGACGGGAAACCTGGCGTGGAGCCGCGCGTATCCGCGGTCGCCGGGAAGCACCAACGGCGAGGGCCTCTTCGGCGCCGTCACCGTGGACGGTGCCGGGCGCGTCGACGGCGTCACCTCCCCCTCCGGCGCGTCGGTCAGCTACGAGACCGATCGCGGCGGCCTGCTCGGCATCGGCAGCACCGGGCCGACCTCGATCAGCACCGTGGCCGTGTCCGACACGTTGATGTTCGCCTCGCATGAGTGCCAGGACGTGTTCGCCGTGACCATCGGCACGCTGGCACAGGCGTGGCGGCATTCCAGCACCTGCTCCGGCGCCGGGTCGCCGATGCCGGTGCTGCACGGTGGGCGCCTCTACGTCCGCGACCCTGGGACGCCCGACGGTCCGGTGCTCGACGCGTCGAGCGGATCGCGCACCGGCACGCTGCTCTCCGACCTCCCCGAGGCGGTCGACGACACCACCGCGTTCGCTGTGCGCAACGGAGCGCTCGAGGCGCACAGCGCCGGCGACCAGTCGCTGCGCTGGTCGTTCAGCGGCGACAGCGCGTTCACCAGTGCACCGCTGGTGGCCAACGGCGCCGTCTACGCCGGCACCGCGAAGGGAACGCTGTACGCGCTCGCCGAGACCAGCGGCGCCGTGCTGTGGCAGGACGCGACCGGCGGCTCGGGGTTCCTCAACGACAGCAACCGCCCACCCGTCGTCACCGGCAACGCCATCGCCGAGGGACTGTTCGCGGCCGCTTCGGGGAGCAGGCTGGTCGTGTATCGGTCGGCTTCGGCACCAACTCCGCCCCCGCCGCCCCCGCCCGCGCCCGGGCCTGGCAGCGGGGGTTCGTCGACGCCACCGGGGCCGTCCTGCACTCCGGTGGACGCGTACCGGATGGTGGCCGTCGACGGCGGCATCTTCGACTTCAACGGCGCCGAGTTCCGCGGCAGCATGGGCGGCCAGCGGCTCAACGCGCCCATCGTCGGCATGGCGGCGACGCCGTCGGGCCATGGCTACTGGCTGGTGGCTTCGGACGGGGGCATCTTCGCCTTCGGTGATGCACCGTTCGCCGGATCGATGGGCGGCCAGCGGCTCAACGCGCCCATCGTCGCCATGGCGGCGACGCCGTCCGGCGGCGGCTACTGGATGGTGGCGTCGGACGGTGGCATCTTCGCCTTCGGCGACGCGGTGTTCGCGGGATCGACGGGCGGCACGCGGCTCAACGCGCCCATCGTCGGCATGGCCGCGACGCCGTCCGGACACGGCTACTGGCTGGTGGCCTCCGACGGCGGCGTCTTCACCTTCGGGGACGCGGCCTTCGCCGGGTCGATGGGGGGACATCGCCTCAACGCGCCCATCAGCGGCATGGCGTCGACACCGTCGGGAAGCGGCTACTGGATGGTGGCGCCGGATGGCGGCGTCTTCGCCTTTGGCGACGCGGTGTTCGCCGGGTCGATGGGCGGGCACCGCCTCAACGCCCCGATCAGCGGCATGGCGGCGACGCCGTCGGGACACGGGTACTGGATGGTGGCCACCGACGGCGGCATCTTCACCTTCGGTGACGCGCTGTTCGCCGGGTCGATGGGGGCCCACCCGCTTAACGCCGCGATCGCCGGGATGGGCGCCCAGCGCGAGTGCCTGTAAGGAAGGCCCGACCGGGGGGCGAGTCCAGCAGAATGGCGCGGTGCCCCAGGACGCCAGACCCCTGAGTCCCGGCGAGTTCGACGTCGTCGTGGTCGGCGCGGGCATCACCGGCGCGGGGGTGGCCCGCGACGCGGCGCTGCGCGGCCTGCGCGTCTGCCTGGTCGACCAGCACGACCTCGGCGCCGGGACGACGTGGGGCAGCAGCGGCATGATCCACGGCGGCCTGCGCTACATCGAGTACGACTGGGAGACCACCCGCGTCTCCTGCCTCGACGGCGGCTACATCAAGCGCATCGCGCCGCACCTGCTCTTCCCCGTCGTCTTCCTGCTCCCCATCTACCCCGACGATCCCTTCGGCATCGAGAAGAAGGAGACGGCGCTGGAGGTGTACGACCGCTTCCAGCCGTACAAGGCGGGCCGCCCGCACGTGCGCCTCACCGCGGAGGAGGCGCTGCGGCTGGAACCCGGGCTGCGTCCGGGGCTGACCGGCGCGGTGAGCATGGACGAGTGGGGTGTCGACGCCGCCCGCCTGGTGGCGCTCAACGCCATCGGGGCGCGCGAGGCGGGCGCCCAGGTGCGCACGTACACAGAGGTGACCGGCGTCGTCCGCGACGGTGGCGCGGTGCGCGGCGTGCGCGTGCGCAACCGGCTGAGCGGCGCGGCCGAGACGATTCCTGCCAGGGTTGTCTGCAACGCGGCGGGGCCGTGGGCGCCGCGGCTCGCCGAGATGGCGGGGGCGACGCTGAAGCTGCGCCCCGCCAAGGGCGTGCACCTCATCTACGACCGGCGCATCACCAACTGCGCGATCGGCGCCGAGGCCATCGACGGTCGCGACCTGCTGCTCGTGCCGCACGCCAATCAGACCATCCTCGGCACCACCGACGACGACTTCTACGGCGATCCCGAGCACCTCGACGTCAGCGAGGACGAGGTCGAGTACATCCTGCAGGCGTTCGAGCGCGTGTTCCCGTCGATCCGGCGGTACCGCATCGCCCACGCCAACGCCGCGGTGCGGCCGACGCTGTTCGGCTGGCGTCACTACGAGGACGACCTCTCCCGCGAATACGAGGTGTTCGACCACGGTGCGCTGGACGGCGTCCCCGGGCTGATCTCCATCGCCGGCGGCAAGATGTCGATGTTCCGCAAGATGGCGGAGGACACCGTCGACGTGCTGCTGCGTGTCCTGGGCCGGCCGTTCGTGCCAACCTCGACGCATACCGAGCCGCTGCCGGGTGGCGAGTCGGTGCCCGATGTGGTCGAGGTGGCGGGGAGTTTCGGCCTGCCGCTGCCGGTGGCGCAGCGCCTGGTCGCCCGGCACGGTGCGCGCGCCGAGGCGCTGCTCGGCGATGCCGACCCCGGCGAGCGCCGCGCCGTGCTCTGCGAGTGCGAGCCGGTGACGCGCGCCGAGCTGCGCCACGTGGCCCGCACCGAGTCGGTCGAGCGGCTCGAGGACCTGTACCGGCGGGTGCGCTGCACCGGCGGCGCCTGCCTGGGGATGCGCTGCGCCTGGCCCGCCGCGCGCGTGCTCGGTGAGGAGAAGGGCTGGAGCGCGCGGCGTGTCGCCGAGGAGGTGCACGACTTCCTCGACGCGCGCTGGCTGCAGCGGCCGTCGGTGGTGCGCGGCGCCACGGCGGCGCAGGAGCAGCTCTACCGCGGCGCCATGTATGCGCTGGGCGAGATCGCCGACCCGGAGCCCGCGGCGGAGGGCGAGGCGACCGCTACTCCGCCGCCGTCGCAGCCGGTCACCGCGGGCGACTGAGGAGTTCCGCCGGGATGCCGATCGATCGTCGCCGCGCGGTCTCCATGGTTCGGCTCGCCGGTGCCTACGCCCGTCACGTGGTGCGGCATGCCGCGTCGCGCCGCGCGGGTGGGCAGGACGGGCTGGTCGCCTTCGCGGAGCTCTACGCGCGCGACCGCATCACCGCGCTGACGCCGCAGGACCGCGAGGAGCTGCCCGCGCACGGGCAGTGCGTCGCCTGCGGGATGTGCACCTTCGCGGCACCGCGCGCGGGGTACCTGCGCGCCGACCGGCTGCCGGCGCAGCTCACCCGCACCCTGCCCGACCTGTGGACCTCGCGAGACCTGCCCTACGACGACGTCGACTGGGCTTCCGGCGCCGCCGTCTGCCCGACCGGCGTGCCCCTGCCGCAGATGCGCGACTTCGTGCGCCGGCGCCTGGAGCGCGACGGGGTTGTCCCCACCGCGCCCCAGGTGCCACCGGCTGTCCTTCCCCTCCCGCGACCGTACGGCCAGTAGGGGGTAGGCGCCCCTAGCCGCCGAGCTTCGACAGGTCCACCGCGTCGGGGGGCGGCGTCACCGAGACCGAGGCGTCGAACTTGGAGAACGTGGCCACGTCGCCGGCGGTGCCGGAGGTGCCGCTGCCGCAGTCGGTCGCGCTGCTGCTGCTGGGCGTGGGGCTGGTGTCCGTCGAGGTCGAGCTGGAGCTGCTCGACGACGACCCGGCGGTGGCCGTGCTCTCCAGCTTGAGGGGGTACGCCGTGCCGCTGGCCGCGACGTAGAGCTTGCCCGGCGAGGTGCCCGGCTTGTCGCCCGCGTCGACGACCACCACCGCGGTCTGTCCGTTGACGCTGGCGGTGCCGCCCTTGCTCAGGGTGCCGTGGCTCTCCACCAGGCAGGTGGCCAGCTTGCTGGGATCGCTGATGCTGCTGAAGCTGCTGGCCGACGCGGCGGGCAGGAGCGCCCACTTGTCGCCCACCAGGTCGGCGACCTGGGTGCTCAGGCTGGCCAGGAACTGCTTGCCCTGGAAGTACAGCTTGCCGGCGGTGAAGATGAAGTGCGCCGTCACCCCGGCGGAGGTCACCGTGCCCGAGGCGGTGCTGGGCGCTACCGCGTCGATCTCCAGGTCGAGCTGGCCACCGGCGCTGCTGGTGTCGTGGACCTTGGCCGAGAGGTGGAAGGTCTTGGCGGCCTTGAGCGCGGCGGCTGCGTCGGCGACGATCTGAGCCGGAGGCTTGCTCGCCTCGTCGCCGCCACCGCTGGTGCCCCCACTGCTGCCACACGCCGCGAGCAGGGCGCACAGCGCCAGCGCAGACGTCACCGATCGCTTCGTCGTCATGAGGAACCTCGTCTGGGAGATGGTTGGCGCCGGCGCAGGCCGGCGAGCCGCTCACCGACCATAGCCCGCGATCACCGCGGCGCGCCAGGCTGCGTGCGCGCGGGGGGTGTCCCTCCGTACACTCCGCCGGTGATGCCCCGCGTCATCACGGTTGCGAACCAGAAGGGCGGCGTCGGCAAGAGCACCACCACCCAGAATCTCGGCTTCGCCCTGGCGGAGCGCGGCCACCGCGTCCTCCTCGTCGACTTCGACCCGCAGGCGGCGCTCACGGTGATGTGCGGTGTCGAGCCCGACAACGGCGGTCCCACCCTGGCCGACTGCCTGCAGGGAAAGGCCAAGACCGCCGACGTCCTGGAGCGCCCGCGTCCGCAGGTGTGGCTGCTGCCGGGAACGCTGGCCCTGGCCGCGTTCGAGGTGCGTGCGGCGTCGTCTCGCGAGCGCCACGATGGGTTGCGGCGCGCCCTGCAGCCGGTGCTCGCGGGCTTCGACGTCGTGCTGGTCGACTCGCCGCCGAACCTCGGGCTGCTCACCGTCAACGCGCTGTCGGCCGCGACCGAGGTGCTGGTGCCGCTGCAGCTCGATTTCCTGGCGCTGAGGGGCATGCAGGCGCTTCTGCAGACCATCGAAAGCGTGCGCGCCGTGCACAATCCGGAGTTGCAGGTGCTGGGCATCCTCGGCACCCTGCACCGCGGCCGGGCCCTGCACAGCGACGAGGTGCTGGGTCGCGTCCGCGACCACTTCGGCGACCTGGTCTTCGACAGCGTGGTGCGCACCTCGGTCCGCTTCCCGGAGGCGAGCAGCGGAGGCGTGAGCATCCTCGAGTACGAGCCGCGGTCTCCGGGGGCGAACGCGTACCGCCAGCTTGCAGAGGAGGTCGAGGCCCGTGGCTAGACGGATCGAGCTACCCAGTGCGGATGTGCTTTTCGGGGAGACTTCGGGCGGGAAGCCCCGGTCCGCCGCGCGCGCCAAGAAGAAGCCTGCGACGGCCGCAAAGACCTCTGCGAAGAAAACCTCCGCCCGCGCGTCCGCCACCGGGCCTGCGAAGCGGGCGTCGCGCAAGTCGACAACGCAGAGCGCTGCACCCGCGCGGAGCCGTACCTCGCGCAGTGCCGCAGCGAAGGCGGGTCCTGGTGCGAGCACCAAGAAGGCAACGCCGCGCAAAGCCGCCGCCCCCGCACGCCGCGCGACGACGAAGGGCCGCACCTCCACCCCCGCACGCCGCGCGACGACGAAGAGCCAGACCTCCGCCCCCGCACGCCGCACGACGACGAAGAGCCAGGCCTCCGCCCCGGCACGCAGCGCGACGACGAAGGGCCGCACGTCGGCCCCCGCACGCCGCGCGACGACGAAGAGCCAGACCTCCGCCCCGGCACGCAGCGCGACGACGAAGGGCCGCACGTCCGCCCCCGCACGTCGCGCGACGCGGCACGCCTCCCCGCGGACACCGCTGGCGAGGCTCGAGAACATCGAGGCACGGCTCTCCGAGCTGCCGGTCGACGCCCTCATCGACCTCCGCGACGGCCTCGAGGAGCTGCTCGCCGCCGATGCGGTCGAGGAGACCGCGGTGCGCCGCCTGCTCGACAGTGTCGAGGTCTGACCCCCGCAGTTCAAAGCACTCGCTTATGCTCCACGTCGAGATGGCTCAGGGCGAATTCGCACGGTGCTGAAAGGTCTGCTCCGCCGCCGCCCCGGCCGCGGCGCAGCGACGCCGGAGCCGCCCGCCCTCGAAGCATCCATCCCGGCGCAGGCCGCCGCATCGCAGGGCAACCCGCGCTCCGCGCTGCTGGTCGACGCCAGCACCTGGACGTTCTGGTCGCGCGGTGCGTCGGCGGCCGAAACCCTCGTCGAAGCCACGGGACACCAGACGCCGCGCACGCAGTCGGTGTCGAGCCGGGTCGCCGCCATGCTCGAGGCGCGCGACCGCACCCGGCACGGTGCCGCCCCCGTCGTGCCCCGGCGCGGCGACCCCGCCCAGGCCGAGCTGCTCTTCGTCGAGATGATGCGCGCCGGCCGCTTCGAGCGAGCCTTCCGCCTGCTGGCGCCCGAGTGCCAGTCGCGATGGGGGTCGGAGCAGGCCTTTCTCACCGGGCAGCAGGGCGGCGGCCACGAGGCGGTGAGGAACGCCGACGTCCGCCGGGTCGAGATCCTCGACGTCTGGCCCGACCCGGACAGCGGGCGGATCAACCGCGAGGTGGCCGAGCTGACCGTGGAGTACCTGGTGGCCATGGACAGCCGCGAGGTGCTCATCGAGCGGGTGGTCCACTGCGTCCTCGTCGAGGGACGGTGGCGGTCCTTGTGCTACCCGCCCAAAGTGGAGCGAGCGCAGCAGTGACGTCGCTCGCCGGGCGTCACGGTTCAGCCGTCAGCGAGCCGGCAGCCCGGTCCTGCGCGGATACAATGCCCCGATGCAGTTGACCGCCGCGCACCAGACGCCCGGGCCTCTCGAGCGCACCTGCTCCGAGCTCGAGCTGATCCGCCGCACCGCCTCGTTCCGGCGCGAGCGGGTGCTGCGGTCGCAGCGTCGCCTGCGCGAGTCGGACCTGCTCATCGACCTCATCGAGCAGTGCCGCCTGCGCGGCTACCGGCTGCTGCCCGCCCAATTGTGGACGCACATCGTGCGCTTCGTCGGCACCGTCGACGAGGGTCTGCGCGACGACCTCGGCATCAATCGCAACCCCGACCACGTCAGCGACATCCTTTTCGCCGCCCAGGAGGAGCTCCTCCGGGAGGTCAGCGAGGAGCGACGGCCGCAGCGGGCACCGATCATCCCGCTGTTCGCCGACGGTCCCTCCGCCGCCATCGGCTGACCGCCGCCTCGTGGCCTGGGAGATCGCCGTCGCGGGGACCGTCAGCCTCGACGACGTCACCACCCCGCAGGGACAGCGCACCGGACAGCAGGGTGGGTCCGCCGTCTACTTCGCCCTCGCCGCGTCGCGCTTCGCCCGGGTGCACCTCGCCGGGTCGGTCGGCGCCGACGCCACCGGCCTGTTCGAAGCCACCCTGGCCGGCTGCGACGTCGATGCCAGTGGCATGGAGCGTTCCTCGGCGCCGACCATGCACT
The DNA here is from genome assembly GCA_035995545.1 of Candidatus Dormiibacterota bacterium. Classification (GTDB taxonomy): domain Bacteria; phylum Chloroflexota; class Dormibacteria; order Aeolococcales; family Aeolococcaceae; genus DASRDZ01. The sequence continues at coordinate 335,268 of DASYKI010000010.1, read as the reverse complement.
GGTGGGCGCGGCACGACTTCGACAGCTGGGTGACCGCCGACGAGCGCACCGAGCAGGGCGCCTACGCGCGCTGGCATCCCCGCCTCACCGCCGCCGCCGCGGAGGCGCCGGTGCTCTTCGTCGGCTCGATGCGGCCCGCGCTGCAGGTGGAGGCGATGCGCCAGGCGCGGGCGCGGCTGGTCGGCAGCGACAGCATGGGCGTGTACATCGGCACCCGGTCCCGCGACGTTCGCGCCGTCGCGGAGGCCTCCGACGTGCTCTTCCTCAACCGCACAGAGCTCGCGGGACTGACGGGACTTCCGGCGGACGACTGGCTGGAATCGGCGCGCTCGCTCTGCGGGCAGGGCCGGCTGCGCGCCGTGGTCGTCAAGGCCGGGCCGGTCGGCGCCGCGGTGGTCACCGCCACGTCCGTCGTCGAACGCGAGGCGCACCCGGTCGAGCAGGTCCTCGACCCCACCGGCGCCGGCGATTCGCTTGCCGGCGGCTTCCTCGGCGCCTGCGCCCGGGCGGAACGCGACGACGACGCGTTCTTCGCCACCGCCCTGGACGAGGGCCTGCGCTGCGCCGCCGACGCCATCGTCGCCTTCGGCACCGAGGCGCTGCAGCGCCGCACCTCGACGGCCCACCTGGGCGGCTTCCCCCCGCCGGGTGTCAGCGCCCGGCTGGACCGGCGCTAGATCAGGACGAACTCGGCAAGAACGACGTCACCACCAGCACGGCGGTGAGCACGGTGAGGATGCCGGCCAGCCCGATGGCGATGACGTTGTAGACCGGGCCGTTGCGCCGTCTTCCCAAGAGTCGCCGGTCGTTGGCCAGGATGATGATGAACACCAGCAGCACCGGCAGCAGGATGCCGTCGAGCACCTGGGTGCCGATGGCCACGCTGCTGATGGGCACATTGGGAATCAGCATGATCCCGGCGCTGACGGCGAGCAGCCCGATGAACAGGGTGAAGAACAGCGGCGCCTCGCTGAAACCGGCCTGCACGCTGCGTTCGGCGCCGAACGCCTCGGCGACCACGAACGCGGTCGACAGCGGCAGCACCGCGGCCGCCAGCAGCGACGCGCCCAGCAGCCCGATGGCGAAGACCTGTGCAGCGTGGGATCCGGCGAGCGGTGCCAGCGCGCTGGCGGCTTCCTGGGCGCCGCCGGTGCCGGAGAGGCCCTGCCAGGCGAAGCCGTGGGGGAACAGCGTGTACGCGGAGGTGACGATGATGAAGGCCGCCACCGCGACGGCGAACAGCGAGCCGGTGACGACGTCGGCGCGGACGAACTTGTAGTCCTTCTCGGTCGTCCCCTTGTCGACGATCGACGACTGCAGGAACAGCTGCATGTACGGGGTGATCGAGGTGCCCACCAGGGCGATGAGGTCGACCAGGTAGGCGCCGGTGGGCACGCCGTCGTGCTCCGTGCTGGGGACGACCAGGTGGTGGCCGATCTCGCTCCAGTTGGGATGCACCATGAAGGCGGTGACGATGTACGAGACGAAGGCCAGGCCCAGGGCGAGGAAGACGCGCTCCACCATGCGGCGGTTGGCGCGCAGCACCAGGACGCCGATCATCGCGGCGGCGCCAAGCACTGCGATCCAGCGCGGCACACCGAGTAGTCCCAGTGCCCCCGCCACGCCGGCGAACTCGGCGAGTGTGGTGCCGCCGTTGGCGATGATCACCACCACCGAGGCGAAGAGCGTCCAGCGCACCCCGAAGCGCTCGCGGATCAGGTCCATCAGGCCCTTGCCGGTCACCGTGCCCAGCCGGGCCACCATCTCCTGGACCACGATCAGGCAGATGCAGATGGGCACCATCGCCCACAGCAGGTTCAGGCCGTACTTGGCACCAACATTGGAATAGGTGAAGATGCCGCCGGCGTCGTTGCCGGCGTTGGCCACGATGAGGCCGGGGCCGACCACGGCCAGGTAGCGCCAGGCCGGCGCCAGCCGCCGCGGACGCGGAGCGCTGCGCCGCTCAGGGCCGCGCGGGGAGGCCGCGCTCTCGTCGCTGCTGCGGCGCGGCGGGCGGAGGGTCGACGTCGGGCGACCCAGACGCACTTCGGCTCCTCCGCTTCACAGCGCTCGGGCTCGACGCTTCAGCCCGGCGGGCATCACCTGGTCCATCGCGTCGTCAATCGTGACGATTCCCTGGATGCGGTCGTCGTCGTCCACAACGGGGACGGCGAGCAGGTTGTACTTGGCGATCACCGCCGCGACGTCCTCGGGCCGTGCGTCGAGCGGCACCGCGATGACCCGCTTGATCATGATCTCGGCGATCCTGGTCTCCGGCTTGGCGACGATGAGGTCGCGCAGCGAGAGAACACCGAGCAGTTTCTCGTCGTCGTCGACCACGTAGACGTAGTAGATGGACTCGGCGTCCGGCTCCAGCTCGCGGAGTCGATCGATGGTCTGCGCCGCGGTGAGCGACACGGGGATGGCCACGAACTCGGTGGTCATCAGCCCGCCCGCGGTGTCCTCTTCGTAGGTGAGCAGCTCCTCGACGTCCTCGGCCTCGTCGGCCTCCATCTTGGCGATGAGCTGCTCGCGCCGCTCCTCGGAGAGATCGGCGAGAAGGTCGGCCGCCTCGTCGGGCGACATCGCTTCGAGGATGTCGGCCGCGCGCTCGTCGGAGAGGCGGGCGAGGATCTGCGCCTGCACCTCCTCGGTGGACTCCTCCAGGGTGTCGGCGGCGGTCTCGTCGTCGAGCGAGGCGAAGATGGCAGCCCGGTCGCGGCCACCGAGCTGCCCCACGATCTCCGCGATGTCCGCGGGATGCAGCTTGCTCAGCTTCTGATGGGAGATGCGCAGCCGCACGCTGCGCTCGTCGGACTGCACGGGGTCGACGGCGTCCCACGACACGATGCGCTGCGGGAAGTCGGCGCCGGTGAGCCGCCGGATGCGGCGCCCCAGCTGCTCGACGCCGAGCCGGCGCATCAGGCCGCGCGCGCCGATGTCCACGCCGACCAGCAACAGCTGGGCATCCTGTTCCTGGAGCTGCAGGTCGTTGACGCGCACGACACGGCGGCCGTCGGTGTCGACGATCTGCTTGTCGAGGATGTCGCGGGAGAGCCAGAGCTCGGTGCCGGCGTTGGGGTGCGGGGTGAGCTGCGCGGCGGCCAGGTTGAGCGAGAGCTCGCGGTCGTCCCAGGCGCGCACCGTCTGCCAGGGGATCGTCTCCGGCGCGTTGTTGCGCGGCCTCAACACCACCGCGGTGACAACCGGGTAGGGGTCCTGGACGCGCACGATCAGGTCGCGGACCGACCCCACCGTCTTCTGGTGGAGGTCGACCACGTCGGCGCGCAGGAAGTCGCTGAGGAAGATCACGGTCCCGGCATCGTAAACGGCCGGGCGCCGACCCGTGGCGCCAGAGTGGTGAGCAGCGCGGCGCGCGCGGTGGGCGCGCGCCGGGTCAGGCGACGCTGCCGGCCGGCACCGATGCGGGGGGCATGTTGAGCGTCCCGACGTGGACGTCGATCTCCGCGTCACCCTCGCGGGCGAGGGGATAGACGACCTCGGCGTCCTCCAGCTCGGGGCGCTGGCGCGTGTAGGCGCCGAGCACCTCGCCACCGCGGATCAGCACGATGCCCGCGTTGCTGCCGGTGGTGACCCGAACCGCGCCGTTGGCCTTCTCGCGGCGGAGGAAGGAGAGCAGCGCAGGCAGATCGACGAACGAGCCGTGCATGCGCTCGAAGCGCTCCGGCAGGTTCACCAGCTGGCCCAGTGCCAGCGAGACCTCGGGCCGGTAGGCAAGAACGGTGAGCTCGTGCTCGTCGCCGGTGCTGGGCCCGGGCAGCGAGAGCCGGTCGAGGCGGCGAGTGCTGGTGCCACCGCCGGCCGAGGAGACCAGCGCGATCACGTTGCCCTCGTGAAGGATGGCCACCTGGACGCCGCCGCTGCCCGCGTCGACCAGCGCGCCGGTGTGGCGGCGATCGCCGAGGTTGCGCAGCAGGCTGGGTCCGTCGACGAACGCGGAGGACAGCTCACCGAACAGCACCGCACCGGCGGGGATGGGCACGCCGCGGATGGTGCCCGGGGCGGACAGGCCGCTGCCGACGCTGGCACCGTTGCCGCCGGAGACCTCTGCGCTGGCAGGAACTGCCTCGGTGGCTTGTGGCGATGTGCCGTTCTCCGCCGTCTCGTCGACCGCGACCTGGTCGGACTCGCTCTTGGCCATCTGGTCAGCTCCTTCCAAGTGGGCTGTGGTGGTCTGGGTGATGTCCAGCCCCGTTGCAGCCGTATCCGCGGGCTCGCGATGGGCCAACTCCAGGACGCTGTCGAGGATCTCGTCGCCCATGTCTGGCTATGCCCCCTTCGGTCGGACCGGAGCGCGTCCGGCTGCGGTGTCGGGACCCCGGATGCTAGCACCGTCACGGCAACCGCCGAAGTGCGCGCCGCCGCCGGCGTCTAGACGCGGCGTCCCGCGGCGGAGAGAAAGGCGAGTCCGAGGGCGAGCGCGGTGCCGCCGAGCGCCACCAGGGTGTGTGCCTCGACGAAGGCGACGGCATCTCCGGAACCGGGCAGGCTGACGGCGGTGAACATCGCCAGGGTGCCCGCTCCGGCGGTGACCGCCAGCAGCGCGAGCAGCGTCGCCAGGACGCCGGCCAGGCGCGACGCGCCGCCCAGCACCGCGGTGACGCACGTCCCCACGGCGATGCCCAGCGCGGGCGCGATGAATGCGCGCGGGATGCCCCAGCGCTGCTCGGCGAGCGCCGAGCAGGCGCCCAGGCCGAGCGCGAGGGCGATGCACAGCCCCAGCGAGAACGCCGCCAGCAGTGGATGGCCGCCGGCGCGGAGGAACACCGGATCGCCGGCGCGGCGCGGCACGGCGATGCCGGCGCGGCGCAGGGCGAGACGGGCGTCGCGCTGCATCTGCGCCTGGGCGACGTACCCGCGGGCGCGGTCAGAACAGTCGAGGCAGACGCCCATGTCGCTGCGCGCCAGGCACTGTCCGCACATGCCGCGGCCGCAGGTCCGGCAGATCGCCGCCGCGTCGCGATAGTGGGCGAAGCACTGTCCGGACATGTCGACTGCCACGCTACGCGCCCCTGGCGGCGACCCCCGATGCCCTTGACAGCTTCGCGACGCGCTCGCGACCGGGGCCAGACCGAAAGCGTGCGGGTTCCGTATCATCCCGACGCCATGCCACCGCGTTCCTCCTCCCGCCGCGGCCGCGCACGCGATCTCGGCACCCCGATCGACCGCAACCTTGCCCTGGAGCTGGTGCGGGTCACAGAGGGCGCGGCCATGGCGGCCGCCCGCTTCATGGGGCGCGACAACAAGGAGGAGGCCGACCAGGCCGCCGTCGACTCGATGCGCCGCAGCCTCGGCTACGTCGATATGGACGGCGTTGTCGTCATCGGCGAGGGCGAGAAGGACCGGGCGCCGATGCTCTACATCGGCGAGCACGTCGGCAACGGCACCGAGCCCAAGGTGGACGTCGCCGTCGACCCCATCGACGGCACGCGGCTGGTGGCGCGGGGGCTGCCCGGGGGCATCGCCACGGTGGCGCTGGCCGAGCGCGACTCCCTGTTCGAGACCCACTGCTACTACATGGAGAAGCTCATCGTCGGCCCCAACGCGGCCAAGGTCATCGACATCACCGACACGGTGGCCAACAACCTGCGCCGCATCGCCCGCGCCGAGGGACGGCGCGTCGAGGACCTCACCGTCGTCGTCCTCGACCGCGAGCGCCACGAGAAGCTGCTGCGCGACATCCGCGCCGCGGGAGCGCGGGTCAAGCTGATCATGGACGGCGACGTCGCCGCCGGGGTGATGGCGGCCATGGAGCACCGCACCGGCATCGACGTGCTGATGGGCATCGGCGGCGCCCCCGAGGCGGTGCTCGCCGCCTGCGCGGTGAAGTGCGTGGGCGGGGGCATGCAGGCCCGGCTCTGGCCGCGGGACGCCGCCGAGCGGGCCGTGGTCGGCGCCGAAGGCAAGGACCCCGACCTGGTGCTGAGCATCGACGACCTGTGCAGAAGTGACAACGTCTTCTTCGCGGCCACGGGGATCACCGACGGCGAGCTGCTCCAGGGCGTGCGCTTCCGCGGACGCTACGCGGAGACCCACAGCCTGGTGATGCGCTCGTACTCGGGCACGATCAGGTACGTCGAAGCCCAGCACGACATCGAGAGGCTCCAGCTCAGGGCGCCCGCGGTGGGAGCCTTCTAGCCCCAACTTGGGGACCGGATGTTCGGGGGGTGGGTGGCCAGAGGCCCAGAAGAACAGCCCTTCGTGCTTGGCGTGGGACAATCCGCACAGATGCCCCCGATTCGCCGCCCCAGTCCCCAACTGGTGCGCTGGTTCACCCCGGGGCTGAACATCAAGCGCTGGCTCCTGCTCCTGTTCGCCAGCATCGTGATGATCAGCCTGGCCGTGGGCTACGCGCTCAAGGACGCGTACCAGAGCTTCCAGTTCCCCGCCTTCGCGGGTCCCCTCACCCTGCAGTTCCTGCCCCGCTCGGTGCGAGCGCTGCTCTTCGCGGTGATCGGCATCGGGGTGCTGGTGCTGAGCTTCTACAAGCTCGGGCAGTCGCTGCTCGGTCCCTTCCTGCTCACCCGCAACGGCAGCGGCGGCGGCGAGCGCGGCCTGGTCGAGCAGCTCTACGCGCATCGCCTGCTCACCAAGGGACCGCGCCTGGTCACCATCGGCGGCGGCACGGGGATGAGCGCGATGCTGCGCGGCATCAAGCGCTACACCGGGAACATCGCCGCCATCGTCACCGTGGCCGACGACGGCGGCTCCAGCGGGCGCCTGCGCGGCGAGTACCGCGTGCTGCCCCCGGGCGACTTCCGCCAGTGCCTCACCGCCCTGGCCGAGACCGAGCCGCTGATGACCTCGCTGTTCAACCACCGCTTCACCGGTGAGGGATCCCTGGGTGGCCACAGCTTCGGCAACCTCTTCATCATGGCCATGTGTGAGATCACCGGGAACTTCGAGCACGCGCTGCGCGAGTCCGGCCGGGTTCTCGCCGTTCGTGGCCAGATCATCCCCTCGACTCTGCAGGACGTGACCCTGTGCGCCAACGTCGAGGGCGCCCTGGTGGTGGGCGAGTCGCGCATCCCTGAGGGCGGTGGCTTCATCGAGCACGTCTTCCTCGACCCGCCCAACCCGCCGGTCAACCCCGAGGCGGAGCAGGCCATCCTCGACGCCGAGCTGATCACCGTCGGGCCCGGGTCGCTGTACACCTCGATCCTGCCCAACCTGCTGGTCGACGGCATGGTCGAGGCGCTGCGGGCGACGCCGGCGGTGAAGGTCTACATCTGCAACGTGGCCACCCAGCCCGGTGAGACCACGGGATTCACCGTGTCACAGCACCTCGACGCCATCGAGGCGCACGTCGGCGGCAACCTGTTCGACTACGTGGTGGTCAACAGCAACTACCAGCTGCCGATGCCGTCGAGCGCTGTGGAGGCGGGGATCACCCGGGTCCTGTTCGATCGCGATCGTGCGGCGCAGCGGCCGGTGCACTACATCCTGGCCGACGTGGTGAGCAACAAGGTGTCGACGCACCATGACCCGGAAAAGCTGGCGCGGGTGATCATGAAGCGGGTGTGGCGCTAGCCGTTCCCCAGGCGCTGCGCTCGGCGTAGAGCCGCACGGCATCGCGGCCGGCGCGCTTTGCCCGGTACATCGCGGTGTCGGCATGGCGCAGCAGGGATTCCCCGTCGTCGCCGTGGCCCGGGCAGAGGGCGATGCCGATGCTCATCGTGCTGCACACCGCGGTGCCCTCGATGTCCACCGGACTGGCGCAGGCCTCGCGAATCTTGCCCGCCACCACGGTGCACCCCTCGGCGGTGACGTGGCGCAGCACCACGGCGAACTCGTCGCCACCAAGGCGCGCTGCGGTGTCCTCCTCGCGCAGGCAACCGGCGATGCGACCGGCCACCTCCTGGAGGAGATGGTCCGCGGCGGCATGTCCGAGCGTGTCGTTGACCCGCTTGAAATGGTCGAGGTCGATGAGGAGCACCGCCGCCATGTCGTCGGGTGTGGCCGCCCGCACCGCCTCGTGCAGGCGCTCCTTGAAGCAGAGCCGGTTGGGCAGCCCGGTGAGCGCATCGTGCTGGGCCTGGTGTCGCGCCGCCTCCTCGGAGCGGCGCAGCTGCTCCATGGCGACGCGCTGTCCCTCCAGGAGGCGCGCGTTCTCCAGCGCGGTGGCGGCGAGGTCGGCGAGGCCGGTGAGTCGCTGCCACAGCGACGCGGTCACCTGCAGCGGCGGCATGTCCGCACCGGTGTCGGCGCAGATCACGCCGAGAAAGGCGTCGCGGGCCACGATGGGGACGACCACGATCGCCGTGGCGTGGAAGGCGGAGAGCACTCCCCGCATGAAGTCGTCGGCGGTGTCGTGCGCGTAGTAGCGCGCCTGCGGTGTGGCCACCATGCTGCGCAGCTCGTCGGTGTCCTCGGGGGCGATGGCCAGATCCAGCAGGGTTCCGGTGTGCGCTGCGGAGAATCCCGAGGCGCTGCTGAAGCGCAGCCGGCTCGCCTCCCCGTCCCACAGCGCGACGCCGACGCGTTCGACGCCGGTGACCACGCTGGGCACGGCATCGGTGATGCGCTGCGCCACCGCTCGTGGCGAGGCCACTCGCGACAGCGCGCGGGCCAGCTCGAGCAGGACGGTGGCCGTCTGCTCGCGATCGCGCGCCTCGGCCAGTGCGGTGGCGGCGTCGAGCGCGGCAGCCGCGTGGCGCGCGTAGGCGGCGAGCAGCTGGCGTTCCTCGGGGAACCAGCCGCCGTCGCCGTCCCAGAGCGCCGCGAGACGTCCGTAGTGGCGCCGCGCCGACTCGACGTCGACCACCAGCCGCCGCGAATCGCTCTCGTGCGTCGCGCCGGTGAGCAGCTCGTCGACGAGGTGGAGCGGGGTGTCGTCGCCGAAGCCGTGATGGTGCACGCGCAGCGCCGAATCCTCGCCCGGGCGCACCGCCAGCAGGTAGCGTGGCGCGCCGACCGCCTCGCCGGCGCGGGTGGTGATCCGGGCCAGCACCGAGTCGACGTCGTCGGTGGAGACGAGGTCGGCGATGGTCGACTGCAGGGCGCGGCTGCGCTCGGCGAGGGTGCTGAGCTGGTCCTCGAGATCGGCGATGCGGGCGTGGCCACGGCGCAGGCTCCAGCGCCGGCGCGGCGTCCATCGCACCCGGTACACGCAGCACTCGGCGCCGCGCACCTGGCACTCGTCGTGCTCGATGCGTGCGGGCAGGCCGCCGAAGAGCACGGTGACCTGGGAGATCAGGCCGATGTTGTAGGCGCAGTCCATCGCGTTCGGCGTGTGCGGCGGGTGCAGGCGATAGCTCACCTCGGCCACACCGTTGCCCACGCCCGACGCGGCCATGGTGCACACCGTGGAAAACCGCGGCGCCGTCTTGGCGATGTTGCGCAGCACCTGGCCCGGTGAGCCGAGGGCGCGGAGCAGCAGCTTGAGCGGTAGACCAACTCGCAGCGAGAGCACCGTCTCGCCGATGTGGCGCGCCGCCTGAGAATCGTCGAGGACGTGGGCCGCCGCCTCGAAGAGGGCGACCTTGGTGTCGTAGCCCGTCCAGTTGCTCTCGTCCTCGAGGCGATGGACGTCGAGGCTGGTGCCGGCGCGACGCAGCAGCTCGGCCACCCCCTGCTCGCCGCGCCTGGCGCGCACGTGCCGGACGATGAGCCGCGTGGTGATGCCCGAGGTCTCCCTCGGCTCGCGCTCTCGCTCCCGCTCGCGCGAAGAGAGCTCCCCGTCGCTCATTAGGGAGCCCACGCTACTCCGCGGCAGGCGCTGCCTCGCTGACGGCCGCGAGGCGACGATGTGACGGACCTGTCGAGGCTTTTTCAAGGCGCGCCGGGCATGCCGCTGACGCCGCGCAATCGTCCACATGGATGACCGGCGCAAACGACATCACACCGAGTTGTGGGAAAGTCCTTGCAGCGCTTACAATTCCGCGCTGTTTTCCCCCGATCCCCCTCATGGAGTGACTGATATGGGCGTTATCACGCGCGATGTGCTTGCCGAGCAGCTTGCCGAGCGGGCCGAGATCACCATGGCCGCGGCTCGCGACGAGGTGAAGTGGTTCTTCGAGACCCTCTCCACCGCCTTGGTCGGCGGCGACGAGGTCCGCATCCACGGTTTCGGCAGCTTCAAGACGGCGCAGCGCGCTGCTCGCACCGGCCGCAACCCGCGCACCGGCGAGGCGGTGCAGGTGCCCGCGCGTCGCGTGGTCCGCTTCGCGCCCAGCACGACGCTCAGCGCATCGCTGAAGGCGTCGCGCGGCACTTCGACGCGCAAGAAGTCGCCCAAGAAGTAAGCGAGACCCAAACCCCTCTGGCCAGGGGGAGCGTTGCCCGGACTGAGGGTGGCGCTCCCCCTGGCCGATTACGCGTGGTGCCTGGTGGCCTCGTGTGCGGCGGGATCGCCCGCGGGGTCGAGATGCACGATGACGTCGGCGAGCGAGTCGACGCGATGGAACAGGCGGTGGCGGACCTCTTCGCCGAGTGCATGCGCGCGCGCCACCGTGTCGTCCGGTGAGACCTCCAGGGTCAGCTCGGCGCGCACCTGCCGTCCTGTCCAGCGCGCGCGGGCCTGCGCAACCCGCACCACACCCGGCACCCCGGCCGCGGTCTTCTCGATCAGGTCGGTGAGCGACGCGTCGGCTTCGTCGAGGAGTCGCGCGCTGACGTGGCGGGCGGTGTCGACGGCGACTGCGGCGATGACCACGGTCAGGACCAGCCCGGCGATGGGGTCGAGCAGCGGCACTCCCGCCCAGGCGCCGGCAACGCCCGCGGCCGCGGCCAGCGAGGCGAAGCCGTCGACGCGCGAATGCCGCCCGTCGGCGACCAGGGAGACGCTGCCCATGCGCCTGCCGGCGATCGTCTTGTAGCGCGCCACCGCCTCGTTTCCGACAAATCCGACCAGAGCAACCGCGAGTGCGACGCCGAAGCGGCTGACCTGCTGTCCGTGCAGCAGGTGCTCGACGCTGGTGACGCCCGAGGCCACCGCGCTGGCGACGATGAGCAGCACCACGAAGATGCCGGCCAGGTCCTCGCCGCGGTGGTACCCGTAGGGGAAACGCCGCGTCGGCGCGCGGCGGCTGACCACGAATGCGGTGGCCAGGGCAAGCGTGGTCGAGAGGTCGGCGAGGTTGTGGAGACCGTCGGCAAGAACTCCGGCGCTGCCACTCATCGCGGCGACGACCAGCTCCAGTGCGGCCACGGCGCCCAGCACCGCCGAGCTGATCAGGGTGACGCGGAGGGCGTTGGGCTCGGCGTCGATGCTGCCGTGGGTGTGGCCGTGCGCGGACTCCGGTGCCGGCTCGTGGTCGTCGTGCTGGTGGCCGTGGTCGTGTCCGTTCCCTTCGCCCATGCGGGCAATCCTACGGTTCTCCACCGGTTCGCTCTGCCGAACCGCGGGGTGATGGCATGATGTGCTCCGCCGTGAGCGAGCCCGCCGATCTTCTCCGTGCCTCGGGCTTCCGGGCCACGCCGCAGCGCCAGATGGTCCTGCAGGTGCTCCGCGAAGCCAGGGGGCGACACCTCACCGCCGACGACGTCTGCCGCGCGGTGCAGGATCGCTATCCCGGATTCAACCGCTCCACCACCTACCGGGTGCTGGAGATGCTCGGCGCCATCGGGCTGGTCCAGCAGACGCGGCTGGGGGACGGTGTCGCCCACTTCGAGGTGGTCGACCATCCCGACCGGCACCACCATCTCGTCTGCGTGCGCTGCGGTCGCGTGCAGAACGTGCCGGCCGAGGTGCTCGGCGAGATCGGCGTCCGCCTCGCCGAGCGGCACGGCTTCCACATCGGCACCGTCGACCTGATGATCCAGGGAGAATGCGCGTCCTGCCGCCGTGGGGCGCGGGCAGGCAACAGTGAGGACAGAGGCGAGGGATGAGGCATCCGGGGAGGGCGATCGCCGCCGGGCTGCTCGGCGCGATCCTGGCCGCGGGCACCGCCGTGTCGCTGGTGCGCATCAACGCCACACCGCCGCCGCCCTCGCTGCAGCTCACCGCGGCGCGCAGCTACACGCCGATTCCGGGGCCACCGGTTCCGGTGCACCAGCCGCCCCAGGGCTCGCTCGCACTGCAGGGCGACGGTCGCGACATCGCCCTCCTCGACGCCGACACCGCGCATCCCATCGCGTCGGTGGCCAAGGTGATGACCGCGCTGGAGACGCTGCGCGCGCATCCCCTCAAGGACGAATTCGACGAGGGTGCGGTGCTGACCATGACCGACGTCGACGTCGCCGACTACAAGGAGACGGTGCGCAACGACGGCTCGTCGCTGCCCGTCGTCACCGGCGAGAAGCTCACCGAGCGGCAGCTGCTGCTCGGCCTGCTGCTGCCGTCGGCCAACAACTTCGCCGACACCCTGGGGCGCTGGGTGTCGGGCAGCGTCGACGCCTTCGTGGCCAGGCTCAACGCGGCGGCGCAGCAGATGGGCATGGCGCACACGCACTTCGCCGACCCTCATGGGTTCAGCTCCGACACGGTGTCGAGCGCGTCGGACCTGGTGCTGCTGGGCAAGGCGGTCCTGGCCAACGCGCCGCTCTCCGCGCTGGTGGCGACGCGGCAGGCCAAGCTGCCCGACGGAACCCAGCTGGACAACCTCGATTCGCTGCTGGGCACCGTACCCGGCTGGCTGGGCATCAAGACGGGATCGACGCCGCTGGCGGGCGGGTGCCTGCTCTTCGCGGCTCGTCGCGATGTCGGCGGCGCGACGGTGACGATGATCGGCGCGGTGCTCCACCAGACCGACCTCGCCGCCGCGCTCGACGCCGCCCGCACCGCCGTGGAGAGCGGATTCCAGGGCTACAGCGTGGTTGCCGCCGACGCCTCGCCGCCGGCGGTGACGGGACACGTCAGCACCAGGTGGGGCGCGACGTCGACGCTGCACGTCGCCACCGGCGCACGCGGCGCGGTGGCGCTGCGCATGGGGTCGGTGGTGCAGCTCACCACCGTGACCCGGCCGGTGCCGCCGGGTGCGGCCGCCGGTGCCACCGTGGGGACGGTTGCCGGCAGCGTCGACGGGGTCGAGCGCTTTCGCTGGTCGGTGGTGCTGGACAGCGCCGTGTCCCCGCCTGACTGGACCTGGATGCTGCTGCACAACAACAGCTGATCGCGTTGCTGCCCCGCTTGGCAGCAACTGGCGTCCTCACCAGGCCGCGTCGGTCCTCTCAGCGGCAGCGCGCAGAGCATCCACCACGTCCGCGGTGCGGTCCTTGAGATCGGGCGCCACGCGCACCGCCTCCAGCCGATCCTTGGCCAGGATCAGCTCCACCTCGTGCAGCCCGAGGTGCGGCTTCATGCCCGGCTGGCTGCTGTACTTGCCCAGCTGCTCGTGGAGCTTGCTGCGCATCGCTCGGGGCGACATCTCCCCGGCGCGCACCGCCAGTCCGGCGCCGCCGCGCGCCGGGCCGACGCGGAAGCGCACCGGCACCCGGCCCGCCTTGGCGCAGGCCTCGCAGCGCCCGTAGCGCTCGTCGGGGATCTCCGGCCGCTTGAGACAGACGCGACACATGCGGCCGAGGATACCCTGTGCGCCGCGATCGGGAGCGCTTTGCAGAGTGGCCTTGACAAAACAACTACCCGGTCGTAAGTTGTACGACATGAATGTCGAAGTGCGAGCCATCGGCCTGCGGGCGATGCGCGAGAAGCACAAGCTGACCCAGCGGGAGCTGGCCCGCCGCCTCGGAGTCACCCAGAACTACATCCCTGCCCTCGAAGCCGGCACGCGCAACCCCGGCCCCCGGCTTCGCCAGGCGCTGATGGAGCTGTTCCAGTGCGACTTCGAGGATCTCTTCCAGGTGGTCATGGTCAACCCCACCACCAATCGCGAGGTCGTCCTCAAGCCGGAAGGTGATCTGAAGGCCATGTAGGCCGGTGGGCGTCCGCGGCGCGACGCCTACAATCGCTGCGATGACAGGGCTTCCCGCCACCGATCGCCTGCGCCTCGAAGGCATGGAGTTCTTCGGCTACCACGGGGACATCGAAGCGGAGCGCTCCCTCGGTGGCCGCTACAGCGTCGACGTCGAGCTCCTCGCCGACCTGCGCGCCGCCGGCCGCAGCGACTCCATCGACGACACCATCGACTACGTGCGCTGCTTCCAGGTGGTGCGCGACCTGGTCGAGAACGAGCAGTTCCGCCTCCTCGAAGCCATGGCCGAGGCCATCGCCCAGGCCCTGCTCAAAGAACACGGCCGCGCCCAGTCGGTGCGCGTGCGCGTCGCCAAGCAGCCGCCGGTTCGCGGAGGGTTCCAGCGCTTCGCCGTCGAGGTCGAGCGCGCCCGCGGGGAGGGCTGAGCCGCGGCGGTCGCCGTCTTCGACTGCGTCAACGGCGCCGCGGGCGACATGCTGCTCGCCGCCCTGATCGACGCAGGCTGCCCGCTCGACGTCGTCCGCGACGCCCTGCGCGCCTGCGGTGTCGACGAGCTGCGTGTTGAAGTCGACGAGGTGCGCCGCGCCGGGATGCGTGCCCTGCATCTGCGCATCGAGGACGTCCGCCACGACGCGCCGCCCCACCTGCGCATCCACGACCCGCGCCACGACGCATTGCGGGTGCACGTCGCCGGCATCGAGCGCGACCTGCAGACCTGCCTTGACGCCGTCGATGCGGCGAACCTCCCCGCGCCGGTTCGCGACAACGCCCTGCGCGTCCTGCGCCGGCTGGGCAGCGTCGAAGCCCATGTCCACGGCGGCGACCCCGAGCACGTCCATCTCCACGAGCTGAGCGCCGCCGACACCCTGCTCGACGTCGTCGGCGTCTGCGCGGCGCTCCACCATCTCGGCGTCGACCGCGTCGGCTACGGTCCGCTCCCGGCCGGGCAGGGCGTGGTGCACACGCAGCACGGAGCGCTGCCGCTGCCCGCGCCCGCCACCATGCAGTTCCTCAGCGAGGCCGGTGCCACTATGCTCCCCGCCGAAGACGGGATCGAGCACGTCACCCCCACCGCCGCCGCACTGCTCACAACCCTGGGCACGCCCGGCCTGATGCCCATGCGCCTGCGCCGCATCGGCCACGGCGCGGGCACGCGCGACGATCCGCGCCGGCCCAACATCGCGCGGTGCTGGCTCGGCGACGCCCTCGCCGCGGAGGAGGGCGCACCGCCACAGTTCGACGACGCCTGCGTCGAGCTGCGCACCAACCTCGACGACGCATCGCCCGCCGTCGTCGCCGACGCCATGCAGCGCTGTCTCGACGCCGGTGCGCTCGACGCCTGGATCGTCCCCGCCACGATGAAGAAGGGACGCCCCGGCAGCATCCTGCACGTCCTTGCGCCACAGGGCGGCGACGCGCAGCTGGCCGCGCTGCTCCTCGACATCTCGCCAACCCTCGGCGTGCGCCGCAGCGACTCGCCACGCATGGTGGCCCAGCGCGACGTCGTCGACTTCGACTCTCCGCTGGGCATGGTGCGGGTCAAGCGCAAGCACCTGCACGGGCGCGTCGTCGACGCGCGTCCGGAGCTGGACGACTGCCGCGACATCGCCACCCGCACCGGCACACCGCTGCACCAGGTCGTCGACACCATCACCGCCGCGGCGCGCGCCGCCTACATCGAGGATCGCCCATGAGCGCGACCATCATCGACGGCACCGCCGTCGCCGCCGCTGTCCGTGACGACGTGCGCCGCGACGTCGAGGCGATGGTGGCCGCCGGGATGCGCGCGCCCAGCCTGCACGTCGTCCTCTGCAACGACGACCCCGCCTCGGCCACCTACGTGCGCAGCAAGGAGCGTGTCAGCGCCGCGCTGGGCATGCGTGGCGAGGTGCACACACCGCCACTGACCAGCAGCACCGAGGACATCCTCGCCCTGGTGCGGCGGCTCGACGCCGACGACGACGTCGACGCCATCCTGGTGCAGCTTCCTCTCGCGCCGCAGATCGACGAGGCGGTGATCGTCAACGCCATCGCGCCCGAGAAGGATGCCGACGGTCTCCACCCGGTGAGCATGGGCCTGCTCGCATCCGGCAGGCCGCGCATCGCGCCGTGCACGCCCGCCGGATGCATGGAGCTGCTGCGCCGCTACGACGTGCCGGTGCGCGGCAGCCGCGCGGTGGTGATCGGACGCAGTGTGCTGGTGGGACGACCGATGGCATTGCTGCTGGTCAACGCCGACGCCACCGTCACCGTGTGCCACTCGCGCACCGTCGACCTGCCCGCGGTGTGCCGCGAGGCCGACATCCTCGTCGCCGCCATCGGCAGGCCCGGGTTCGTCGACGCGTCGTTCGTCAAGCCGGGGGCGTGCGTCATCGACGTCGGCATCAACCGCGTCGACGGCGCGATCACCGGCGACGTGGACCGCGCCTCGGTGGAGCCGGTCGCCGGCTGGCTGACACCGGTTCCCAAGGGGGTGGGGCCGATGACCGTGGCCATGCTGATGCGCAACACCGTCGAGCTGGCGCGCGCTCGGAGAGGCGCCGGCTTCGTGCCGACTCTGTCCTGAACTCGGGCGCGCTCGCGCCTGCCGCGACGGCGTGCCTTTTGGCAGTTTGCCCATGGCGAAGCAAGCGCTCGCGCCAGCACACTCGACCGCGTGCCGCCGCATCGTCGCGCGCCTGCCCTGCTGGCGGTCTCTGCCGGCCTTGTCCTCGCTGCGTGCGGGGGCAGCGCGTCGTCGGGATCGCCGTCTCCTGCCGGCCCGTCGCAGACGGTGATCCTCTTCGCGGCGGCCAGCACCGCCAAGGTGATGGCCCAGGAGATCGCCGCCTTCGAGAAGCAGAAGCCCTCGATCCACGTGACCGGCGACTACGAGGGCACCCAGGCGCTGCTCACCAAGCTGCAGGCCGACCCCAGCATCGCGGATGTCTTCGTCTCCGCCGACAGCGCGCACATGGCCACCGCGGTGAGCAAGGGAATCGTCGCGTCGTCACGCGACATGGCGGGCAACAGGCTGGTCGTCGCGCTGGCGCCTGGGAATCCCGGGCGCATCGCCTCGCTGGCCGACCTGGGGCGCTCCGGGGTGCATCTCGTGCTCGCCGACACCTCGGTGCCCGCGGGCAAGTACGCGGAGCAGGCCTTGAAGCTCGCCGAGACCAGCGGTGATGCGGCGAAGGGGTTCTCGGCCGCCGCGTTGGGCAATGTCGTCAGCCGTGAGACCGACGTCGAGGCGGTGGTCAGCAAGGTGGCGGCCGGCGTCGCCGACGCGGGCATCGTGTACGCCACCGACGCGATGGCGGATCACCGCATCGGCTCGGTGGACATCGCCGCACGCGATCAGCCGCCGACGGTCTACCCGGTGGCGGTGACGAGCCATGCGCGCGCGCCGGTGGGCGCGGGGGCGTTCGTTGCGTTCCTGCTGTCGAGCGAGGGGCAGCGAATTCTCCACGATGCCGGGTTCACCGCGCCTCCCTCGACGACGGCGAGTCCATGAGCGCGCGTATGCCGCGGCTGACTCCGGTGCGGGCCGTCGTCGCCGCCGCCTGCGCCCTCGCCGCCGCCTTCGTCACCCTGCCCCTGATCGTCCTCATCACCCATACGTCGCCGTCGGCGCTGCTCGACGCCGCCCACGACCCCGTCGTCCTCGACGCCCTGCGGGTCAGCCTGGTCACCACCGCGATCAGCCTGGGCATCGTCGTCCTCGTCGGCACCCCGCTGGCCACCGCTCTCGCCCGCGGCCGCTTCCCGGGCAGGACGCTGCTCGACGCCCTGGTCGGCCTGCCCCTGGTACTGCCGCCCGTCGTCGCCGGCCTGGCACTGCTGCTCGCCTTCAGCCCCACCGGCCCCCTGGGCAGCGCGCTGAGCCCGCTGGGCGTCCGGGTCCCGCTCACCGAGGCGGCGGTGGTGCTCGCCCAGTGCTTCGTCGCCGGACCGTTCTACGTCTACGCGGTGTCCGCCGGGCTCATCGCGGTCGACCCCGCCGTCGAGGAGATGGCCACCACCCTGAGAGCCGGGCCATGGCACGTTTTCCGCACCGTCACGCTGCCCCTGATCCGCCCCGCGGTCGCCTACGGCGCCGTGCTCAGCGGCGCCAGGGCGCTCGGCGAGTTCGGCGCCACCATCACCGTGGCGGGCAACCTCCAGGGCCGCACCCAGACCATGCCCACCGCCATCTACATCGCCTTCGAACGCGACCCGGAGGGCGCCGTCGCCCTCGCGGTCATACTTGCCGTCGTGAGCTTCGTGCTGCTGCTCGGCGTTCGCGGACTGCACCTGGCCCGCGCGGCGATATGAGCCGATGGGCCTGGTCGCCACCGTCGCCGCGCGAGCGGGTGAACTCCAGCTCGACGCCGCGCTGACCGCGGAGGGCGGGCGTCCCGTCGCCCTGATCGGCGCCAACGCCGCCGGCAAGACCACCCTGCTGCGCTGCCTCGCCGGCCTGCAGCGCCCCGACCGCGGCCGCATCCAGGTCGACGGCGAGGTCTGGTTCGACTCGGACAGCCGCGTCGACCGGCCCGCCCATCGCCGCGACGTCGGGGTCGTCCCGCAGCACGGCGTGCTGTTCCCGCACCTCGACGTTGCCGGCAACGTCGCCTACGGCCTGCGCGCCTCGCGCACCAGCCGGCAGGAGGCGAGGCGCCGCACCGCCGCCGCCCTGGAGCGCTTCGGCCTCGCCCACCTGGCCCAGCGCACCCCCGAAGCGCTGAGCGGCGGCGAGCGCCAGCGCGTCGCCCTGGCACGGGCCACCGTGCTGGAGCCGGCCCTGCTCCTCCTCGACGAGCCGCTGTCCGCCCTCGACGCCGCCTCGCGCGCCGCGGTGCGCACCTCGCTGCGCGAGCTGCTCGGCGAGCGCCGCGCGGCCACCGTGCTGGTCACCCACGACGCCCGCGACGCCCTCGAACTCGCCGCCCACGCGGTGGTGCTGGAGGCCGGGCAGGTGGTCCAGGAGGGTCCGCCCGCCGAGCTGGCCCAGCGTCCGCGGTCGGCCCCTGTCGCCGCCCTGATGGGGCAGAACTGGCTGGCCGGCACCGCAGCGGCCCGCGACGGCGACCTCTGGACCGTCGAGGCCGGCGAGCTGCGCATCCTCGCCGTCGGCGACGCCCAGGAGCCCCCGCACCTGGGAGAACGCGCCTATGTGCTCGTCGACCCTCGCGACGTGACCCTGCACCGCGAGCACCCCGAGGGCAGCGCCCAGAACGTGGTCCACGCCGCCGTGGCCAGCGTGGTCGACGCCGGCGGAGCGCTGCGCGTCACCCTCGACTCCGTGCCCGCGCTCGTCGTCGAGATCACCACGCGCGCCGCCGCGCAGCTCGGCGTCAGCACCGGATGCCGGCTCTACGCCAGCTTCAAGGCCACCGCCGCGAGGGCCTTCGCATGACCGCACACGCCGGCCCACCGGACCGCTGGCTCGACTGGCTCGACCGCGGCCTGGCCGGCCAGCCCGGCGCCGAGGCCATGGTCCGCGACGTCCTCGGCCCCCTTCTCGACTACGACGCCCGCCACCACGGCGACCTGGTGCGCACCGTCGAGGTTCTGGCCGCCACCGGGTGGAGCGCCTCGCTGGCAGCGCGACGTCTGTTCCTGTTGCGCAACTCCGTCCTCTACCGTCGCAGTCGCATCGAGGAGATCACCGGACGCAGCCTGCGCGATCCCCGGCAGCGCCTGCTGCTCACCCTCGCCATCCGGCTGCACCGCCACGTCCAGCATCATCCGGAGTAACCCCATGCAGACCAGTGCCCGCAACCGACTCCCCGGCGTCGTCCGCGACGTCCGCATCGAGGGCCTGATGGCCCGCATCGACATCCAGGTGGGCGACAACCACGTCGTCGCGCTGATCAGCGCCGAGGCCGCCACCGACCTGCACCTCCAGGTGGGCATGCGGGTCAGCGCCCTGGTCAAGGCCACCAGCGTGATGGTTGTTCGTGACGAAAATGGCAAGAACGCCGACTAGAATGCGCCGATGCTGACCTATCGCGAGTCGCTGGACTTCCTCGTCGGCACCGGCTCGCGTGGCATCAAGGCAGGGCTGGACCGCATCGACGTGCTGCTCGACGTGCTCGGCCATCCCGAGGCGGGGCTGCGCGGCGTGCTGGTGGCCGGCACCAACGGCAAGGGGTCGGTCTGCGCCATGGTCGACTCGGTGGTGCGCAGCGCGGGGCTCAGCTCGGTGCTGCTGGTCAAGCCGCACCTCTGCTCCTACCGCGAGCGCATCGTCATCGACGGCCGGCACATCGAGGAGGCCCACTTCGCCGCCCTGGTGGAGCGCATCCGGCCCGCGGTGGACGCCGTCGAGCCGCGCGCGGGGGCGCCCACCCAGTTCGAGATCCTCACCGCGCTGGGAATCCTCGCCGCCGCCGAGCGCCGGCCCGACGTGCTCGTCTGCGAGGTGGGCCTGGGCGGTCGCCTGGACAGCACCAACGTGCTCGACCTCGGCGTCGCCGCCATCACCAACGTTGCCATGGACCACACCGAATACCTCGGCGACACCGTCGAGCAGATCGCCGCCGAGAAGGCGGGCATCCTCAAGCCCGGCGCCGACACGGTGACCGGCGCAACCGGCCCGGCCCTCGAGGTCATCCGCGCCCAGGCGCGCCACGCCGGAGTGCGCAGCCTGCGCGTCGTCGGCGAGGACATCCGCGTCGAGGCGCGCAGCCTGGGCCGCCAGGGCATCGAGGTGGACCTCGACGCCGACGGACTGCAGGCCACCCTGCAATCGCCGCTCCCGGGGATTTTCCAGGCCGACAATGTGGCCGTCACGGCGGGCATCGTCCTCGCCCTGCGGGAGCGCGGCCTGGAGATCGGCGACGAGGGGCTGCGCACGGGCCTGGCCTCGGTGCAGTGGCCCGCGCGCCTGCAGTGGATTCCCGGCGCACCCGTCCTGCTCATCGACGGGGGGCACAACCCGGCAGCGATCCACACCATGCTGCCCGCCGTCCGCGAGCTCACCGACGGACGGCCGCTCTCGATCCTGTTCGGCGCCATGTCGGACAAGGACGTGCCGGCCATGCTCGACGAGCTGCGCCCGCTCGGCGCCCCGCCCGTGTTCACCCAGATGGGCACGCCGCGAGCCATGTCGGCGGTGGAGCTGGCCCGGCTGTGGGGGCCGGGGTCGCGGGCGATCAGCTCGCTGCCCGACGCGCTGCAGGCGGCACGCCTGCTCGCCGGACGCAACGGCGCGGTCCTGGTCTGCGGCTCGCTCCACCTGGCGGGCGACGTGCTACGCCTGCTCGGACAGGCGCCCGAGCCCATCTGAGCCTGGAAAGGCCGGCCCAGCCGGACGTCCTAGCGGCTGAGCACCGGCAGCGCCAGCGGCACCATCTTCATCGCCGGCAGCAGGGCCAGGGTCGACGCCAGCGACGCGGTGGGGGCGGCCGGCACGCCGGGTGCCGTGCCCTGCGGCAGGGTGGGCAGCGCCGGCGCCTGCACCGGCGACTTGACCGGAAGCGGGCTCTGCACGGGCGCGTCGGGCGTGGCCGGCAGCAGGCTGACCGAGGTATCGCTCATCGGCGGCGCCACGGCGACGGCGACCGGCGCTCCCGCCGAGTCGCGCCAGGTGCGGGTGACGGCGTCGTAGTGCGCCGGGCCGGCGGTGCCGCTGCTGGCCAGGCTGGGGGCGTAGGCGAGGGTGGCGTGGCTGCTCGGTCCCGCGGCCTGCGCGGTGAGCGGCGAGCTGCCCAGACCGCCGAAGCCACTGCCGGTGACCAGCACCATGGTGGCGCCGGCGCCGATGGCCAGCTCGGCGCCCATCTGCTGGACGCGCTCGGCCACCGTCGCCGAGGCGCGGCGCAGGTGCATGGGCACCCGGGCCAGCCCGATGGCGAAGAGCAGGACCCGCGCCGGGGCACGGAACGCGGTGTTGCGCAGCTCGTCCTCGGTCTGGCGGCAGGCCGCGCAGTCGACCAGGTGGGACTGCACCACGTCGCGCCGGGCGCGACCCAGGGTGCCCTCGATCATCTCGGCGATCAGCGAGCCCATCTCCTGGCACTCGTCGCTGACGTCGCGGCGGGCCACCAGGGTCTGGATGAAGGCGGCGCGGAAGCGCTTGCGAGCGCGGCAGTACCACAGCCGGGCGACGGTGACGGGGACGTCGAGCGCCTCGCTGATCTCCTCGTAGGAGCGGTCCTCGAGGGCGCGCATGGTCAGGGTGGCGCGGTAGTGCTCGGGCAGGGTGGCGGTGACCCGGCGGACCAGGTCCTGCATCTGCGAGCGGACCAGCATCTCCTCCGGGTCGTCGGCGCCCCCGGCGGGAGCCTCCAGCGCGGTGCCCTGGTCCTCCAGCGTGGACATGGGGATCTGGGCGACGCGCGAGCGGGTCAGCTCGTTGAGGCATTCGTTGCGGGCGATGCGCAGCAGCCAGGTCTGGAAGGCCTCGGGGGAACGCAGGTCGCCCATGCGGGCGAAGGCCTTCATCAGCGCCGTCTGGGCCATGTCCTCGGCGCGGGCGGGGTCTGGGAAGAAGCGGCGCGCGAAGCGCTGCAGGATGGGGCGGGCGAGCGTGACGAGCTCGCCGGTGGCCTCGGAGTCGCCGGCCTGGGCGCGCAGCACCAGGGTGTCGTCGATGCCCCCGAGGGCGGATCCGCTAGGCATCCGGGTAGGACCGCCGCAACGAGTGCTGTGGACGCATCAGGTTTGTTGATCCCCTCCCGGCGGGGAGACCTGGCCCCAACCCAGGCTCCTGCGGGGTGTCGGGCTGCATCGCCGTGGTTGGATCCACGCTCCGCCCACGGCTCGTCGATACATGAGACGCAGGAAGCAGGCCCAACCTTGCGTTCCGCAGGCACTTTGCCGCCGTTTGCGCGCCGGGGCTGGGCAGGGTGGCGGGAGCGCGAGGGGAACGATCCCTCCGGGGACGCGGCGAGCGCGCCCCCCAGCCGTTTTGAAGACGGAGGGGCCCACCTGGACCCATGCGCCCCCGCGGGGGCCGGGGCCGTTCGCCGCTAGGCGGCGAGGACGGCTTCCAGCTTGCTCTTCAGCCCTGCCTTGGGCTGGTAGCCGACGATGCGCTGCTCCGCCTTGCCGCCCACGAAGAGCATCAGGGTGGGAATGCTCATCACGCCCAGCGAGCCCGGGGTGAGCGGGTTGGCGTCGATGTCGATCTTGACCACCTTGACCTTGCCGTCGTACTCGACGGCGAGCTCCTCGACGATGGGGGCGATCATCTTGCAGGGCGCGCACCAGGAGGCCCAGAAGTCGACGAGGACGGGGACGGTGGAGTCGAGGACCTCCGCCTTGAAGGTGGCGTCGGTGACGGCGGCTGCGTTGGCCATTGGGTTCTCCTGGGGCAGCGGGCAGGCGCTGCCATGCTGGCAAAGGGTGGGGCGGTCGCGCTGAGCCCGGCTCAGTCGGCGGCGGCTGCCGCCGTGGACGAGGACGACGAGGAGCTCTCCGAGCTCTTTGTCTGGGTGGAGGGAGTGGAGGGAGTCGAAGGGGTCGAGGGCGTGGACGTCGAGGTCGACGTGCTCGACCCGCCGTCGCCGCCGGACTTGCGCGAGTCGGTCTTGTAGAAGCCGGAGCCCTTGAAGACGATGCCCGCCGGGAAGAAGAGGCGCTTGCCTTCGCTGCCGCACTGCGGGCAGGCGGCCCGGGCCTCGTCGCTCATGCGCTGCCAGACGTCGTACTCGTGTCCGCACTTCTCGCAGCGATATCCGTAGGTCGGCACCTGTCTCGATGTCTCCTTGGTGGAGGGCCTGGGTCGTCAGGGGCGCATCGGTGCTCTCCGATGGCTTCTCAGCGCGACCGTACCCTGGGGGTCGCGAGCTCAAACCTGCCCGAGCCTGCCCCTCAGTTGGCCCAGGGCGCCCCGGCGCGGACGCGGCTGCGCCCGTCGAGGCGGCGGGAGGGAACGTCGCCGGCGGCGATGCGCCGGGCCAGCTGGGTGGTGGGGTTGGGCACGCCGGCGCGGCGACGCTCGTCGCGGAGGAAGCGCCGCACCGCCACTCCGACCAGCTCGCTGCGGCTCAGCGGCGAGGCTTGAGTGTGGGCGTTGAGGGCCTCCAGCACGTCCTCGTCGATGTAGACCGAGATGCGGCGTCCCATGGTTGGCCAAATGGTAAGTCACCGCGCCGGACCCACGGGCGCAAGAGGAGCAATTGACCGGCTTGGCGGCGAAGCGCACGATGTGGTCCCCGCTCGCCGGCACCCGGGTCGCAGACCCGGGGCCTCGGTGTTGCGGACTGGAGCGTCCGCCATGTCCGTCGAGCAGAACAAGCTTGCTGAGCATCGCCTCGTCGACGAGGTCCTCAATCGGGGCGAGATGGGCGTCTTCGACGAGCTGATCGCCCCCGAGTGGCGGGAGCGCACCGAGCAGGGGATGGACCGGGACAAGCTCCGCGAGCTGGTTGTCGCCTGGCGCACCGGGATGCCGGACCTGCACTGCTGGATCGACCTGATGGTCGGCGAGGGCGACGTGGTCGCGGTGCGGGCAACCCTGGAGGGCACGCACACGGGGGACTACCTGGGTCTGGCCCCCACCGGCAAGAAGGTCTCCAGCTCGCTCAACTACTTCGACCGCTTCGAGGAGGGCCTGGTGGTCGAGAGCTGGACCGAGTCGGGCGCCAAGGGGTTCCACGAGCAGATCAGTGGGGCGCCGTACCGGGAGAAGACGCCCGTCCCGGGTGCAGCCGGCTGACGGCTCCGCTTCAGAGCGGGGACAGCACCAGCCCCGTCGCCACCTTCGGGTAGAAGTACGTCGACTTCTGCGGCATCACCTCGCCCGCGTCCGAGACGGCGATGATCTCCGCCGGCCCGCTGGCGTTGGTGGTGAAGGCCAGTGCCGCTTCGCCCTGCTGCACGGCGTGGGCGGCCTCGGCGACGTCGCGGGTGTAGGTCAGCGCGCCGCCGGCGATGGCGTCCGCGCTGATGCCGAGCGCATCGCGCAGCACCTGGTCGGCGAGCACGCTGACGTCGAGCGACTCGCGCGGGTTCGCCGCCTCGCGCCGCGGGATGGTGAGCAGCGCGGTGCCGTCGGGCGCCTGCACGGCGAAGGCGTGGTGGGTGGCGCGGCGCTGCGCGGCCTCGGCCGCGGCGGCGGGGAGGTCGGTGCTCGGCTCCAGGGTTGCGTCGTCGCCCAGGCGGTCGCGCAGTGCGGCCAGGCTCAGACCGGCCGCGCCGCCGGCAGCACGGACGAGCCGATGCGTCGGCCAGACCTCGAGCACCGGGTCGTCGGCGGCGCTCGCGTACACCAGCGTCATGCCGAAGTCCGCGTCGTCCGGCGCATCCGGCTCCGCTGCACGCCGCTCGGCCGCATACGCCGCCGCCGTCTCGAAGCGGTGATGCCCGTCCGCGATGTAGAGCGTCGCCGGCGCCATCGCCGCGTCGATGGCCGCGAGGTGCGCCGGGTCGGTGACCGCCCACATCCGCAGCAGCTCGACGTCGAGCTCACCCGGCGCCTCGCCCGCGGCGTCAGGCGGCCGTGCCGTCGCAGCGGCGAGCGCCTCCGCGATGCCGGGCGCACGATCCCACATCACCCACACGGCGCTGGTCTGGGTCCGCGTGCTGCGCATCAGCGCCAGCCGGTCCGCCTTGGGCCCGCGCAGCGTCCGCTCGTGGGGCAGCACCTCGGATTCGTCCCAGGGCTTGGCCGGCACCCGCCCCAAAACACCGCGACGCACCCGGCGCCGTCCGTCCGCCCCGAGGAAGTCGTGATCCACCACGTACAGGGCGGGCGCCTCGTCGCGCCGGAGGATGCCCAGCCGCAGCCAGGATTCCAGGTGTCCGCGGGCCCGCGTGTATCGGTCGTCCGTGTCCGCAACGTCGCCGGGGAGGTCGGCGCCGTAGTCGATGCGCACGATGTTGCGCAGGTCGCGCGCGTACAGCTCCTGCCGCTGCACGGCGCCGATGACGTCGTAGGGTGGCGCCAGCACAGCGCCGAAGTCGACCACCGAGGTGTCGTAGCGGATGCCGCGCAGGGGACGCAGGTGGGCCATGCCGACCGCTAGAGACGGACCTGCCGGAGCGTGTCCAGCCCCGCGCTGGTGCGAATCTCCTCGAGCAGGGCGTCGGGGGCAGGTTCGTCGATCTGCATCAGCATCACGGCGCGGCCGCGCTTCTCGTTGCGGCCGAGGTCGAGCCCCGCGATGTTGATGTCGTTCTTGGCCAGAAGTGAGGCCACCGAGGCGATCACCCCGGGACGGTCGTGGTGGGTGTCCACCAGGTAGATGCCCTCGGGCCGCATGTCGACGCGCAGGTCGTCGATGCGGGTGATGCGCGGCTCGCCGCCGAGCAGCGTGCCGGTGATGGAGAGCGGCTGGGTGCCGATCACCTCCAGCGACATCGCCGTGCTGTAGTCCAGCGAGCGGGTGCTCTTGCGCTCCTCGATCTCGACGCCGTGGGTGCGCGCCACCGTCTTGGCGTTGATGGCGTTGATGCGCGTCTCGGTGAAGGGTGCGAAGAGGCCGCGCAGTGCCTCGGCGGTGAGCACGATGGTCTCGCGGTCGGCGAGCTCGCCGGTGTAGGTGCAGACGACGCGGCGCAGCGACTCCGGTCCCAGCTGGGCGGCGAGCTGCCCCATCTTGCCGGCCAGGTCGAGGTACGGCGCCAGCTCGGCCATCTCCTCGGGGAGGATCATCGGCGCGTTGACCGCGTAGCGCGCCGCGCCGCCGCTGAGCACGGTGGCGATCTGGTCGGCGACGTCGAAGGCGACGTTGACCTGCGCCTCGACCGTCGACGCCCCGAGATGTGGCGTCAGCACCATGTTCGGCGCCGACAGCAGGGGGTTCTCGGGCGGCGGCGGCTCCTTGGTGAAGACGTCCACCGCGGCGCCGGCGATGTGCCCGTCGTGCAGCGCGTCGGCGAGCGCCTGCTCGTCGATGATGCCGCCGCGCGCGACGTTGAGCAGGCGCGCGCCGGGCTTCATCTGCCGCAGCCGCTGCGCGTTGATGACCCCGCGCGTCTGGTCGGTCAGGGGCACGTGCACCGACAGGACGTCGGACTCGCGCACCAGCGCGTCGAGGTCGACCAGCTCGACACCCGCCTGCTCGGCGCGCTCGGGGGTGACCAGCGGGTCGTGTGCGATCACCCGCATCTGCAGGCCCTGGCCGGCGATGCGCGCGACCTCGAAGCCGATCTTGCCCAGGCCCAGCAGGCCGAGCGTCTTCTCGCGCAGCTCGAAGCCCATGAACTTGCCGCGTTCCCACTTGCCGCTGTGCATCGACGCGTCGGCGGCGGCGACGTTGCGGGCCAGCGCGCACATCATCGTGATGGCGTGCTCGGCGGCGGCGAGCGTGTTGCCGGTGGGTGCGTTGAGCACCAGCACGCCGTGGCGCGTCGCCGCGTCGAGGTCGATGTTGTCGACGCCCACCCCCGCGCGGCCGACGACGCGCAGCCGCGTCGCCGCGGCGAAGACGTCGGCGGTCACCTTGGTCTCGCTGCGCACCACCAGGGCGTCGTACTCGCCGATGCGGGCGATCAGCTCCTCCTTGGGGAGACCGGTGGCGACGTCGACGTGTCCCGCCGCGCGCAGCCGGGCGACGCCGTCCTCGGCGATGGGGTCGGCGACGAGGATCCGCGGCGGGCCGGATTGCAGCGCGAGCTGGGTTGCCGGAGCCTGCTTCTGGTCGATCACCCGACGCCGGCGGGCTGTGGCGCCGCGCCCACGCTGCGCGCGGCTGCCTGGGCGGCGGCGACGGCCAGACCGGCGCGAGACAGCAGGCCCTTGTCCTGCAGACCCTGCTCCAGGGTGGCGAGGATCGAGTAGATGTCGCCCTCGTCGACGTAGCCGAGGTGGCCGACGCGGAAGATCTTGCCCTGCAGCTGTCCCTGCCCGCCGGCGAGCACCAGCCCGTAGGTGGTGCGCAGGTGGCCGAGCAGCGACTTCAGCTCGTCGGGCGTCGACACCGGCGCGTGCACCGCGGTGACGGTGTTGCTGCGGTACCCGTCGGGCGCGAACAGCTCGAGCCCGATCGCGGTGAGCCCTGCGCGCGTCATCTCGGCGACGCGCGCGTGGCGCGCCCACACGTTCTCCAGGCCCTCCTCGCGCATCATCGCCAGGCCTTCCTGCACCGCGTACATGACGCCGACGGGCGGCGTGGTGTACGTCTGCTGCTTGTCCTGGAACTTCTTCTCGCGGGCGAAGTCGAAGTACCAGCGGGGGCACTTCGCCTCCTCGGAGGCGCGCAGCGCCTCGGCGCCGACGGCGATCATGGCCAGCCCTGGCGGCGCCATCCAGCCCTTCTGCGAGCCGGTGATGACGACGTCGAGCTTCCACTCGTCGGTGGGCAGCGGCAGCGAGCCGACGCCGCTGACGCTGTCGACGGCGATCAGCAGGCCGCGCCGCTTGACCACGTCGGCGATCGCCTTGATGTCGTTGGTGACCGCGGTGCTGGTCTCGTTGTGGGTGACGAACACCTTGCGGATGCTGGGATTCTCGTCGAGAAGGCGGTCGACGTCGGCGGCGTCGACGGGCTCGCCCCAGGGCATCGCCAGGCGCACCACGTCGGCGCCGTACGCCGCCGCGATGTCGGCCCAGCGCTCACCGAACGAGCCGATGGTGCAGAAGAGCACCTTCTCGCCGGGGCTGAGCAGGTTGGCCACCGCGGCTTCGAGCCCTCCGGTGCCGCTGGCGGGGTAGAGGAGGACGTCGTTGTCGGTCTGCATCGCCCACTTGAGGCCCTCAACGCAGTCGGACAGCAGGGCCGCGAACTCCGGGCCGCGATGGTTGATCATCGGGCGGCTGCTCGACCGCACCACGCGCTCGGGAAGTGGGGTCGGGCCGGGGACGCGGAGTTGCTGCTCGAAGGCCATGGCGCTCCTGTGCACGAGGCGATTGGGGGTGCCGGCGACGAGCGCCAGTCTACCAAGCGCAGGAGCGGACCCCCTCCCGCGCACTCAGAACCAGAGCTCGTCGTACACCGAGCGGCGCGTCGGCGCCTGGGGTGCTGCCCGCTGCAGCACGGCGCGGCGGCGGGCGTTGCGGCGGCGGCGATGCGCGGGAGCGCTGCGGGAGATCGCGGAGTCGGACTTCCACGACGTGGCCAGGGTGAGCGTGTGCGTGCCCACCGCGCGACCGCCGCGGCGGCTGCGGCGGTGCTGCGGCTGCTTATGCCCGGACGCTGCCGAGGCGGCCGACCATCCCGCCGCCCATGTCCAGCGCAGCACCGGGACCAGGCGCCTGCGCCAGCGCACCGCGGCGGCGATCAGTGCGAGGACGATCACCCAGCGCAGCAGCGCGCCCGCGGTGGTGCCGCCGTCTGCTTGCGGTGCGACCGCGGGCACCGTGCCCGGCTGGGTGCTGGTGACGCTGTGGTGCGCCGCGTTCCAGGCGAGGATCTGCGCCTTCAGGGTGGCGATCTGCGGCGCCTGCTTCTCGACGCCGTCGCGGATGGCGCCGGCCAGCGCGTCCAGGAAGGCGTTGCTCTTGACCAGGTCGGCCTCGCGCGGGTTGGTCAGGTAGGCGGCCTCGACGGTGATCGCCGGCATGGTGGCGTGCACCCACAGGTCGGGCTTGCTCTGCACCCCGTCGTTGGCCAGGGAGAAGCGCTGCAGCAGCGCCCCGGCCAGAGCGTCGCTCATCGTCTGCGCGAAGGCGAGGGCGTCGTCGCTGGGGTAGAGGATCAGCGTGCCGCCGGTGGTGGGGTCGGTGAACGAGTTGAAGTGGACGCTGACGAAGAGCTGCGCGCCGGCGTCGATGGCCGTCTGCATGCGCGGGCCGATGTCGACGTAGCTGTCGTCGGTGCGGGTGAGCACCACCTTGACGGCGTCGGACCTGAGCAGCGTGGCCAGGCGCTTGGCGACGTCGAGGGTGACGTCCTTCTCCTGCACGCCGTTGGGGCCGATGACACCGGGGTCGAAGAGCTGGTCGGGCCTGGTGTTGTCGGGGCTGCCGCCGTGGCCGGGATCGAGGGCGACGACGAACGGCGCGGGCCTGGTGGCGGGCGGGCTCGGCGCGGCGGTGCCCTGGGCGTGCACGGGTAGCGCGAGGGTGACCGCTGCCGTCAGAGCGGCGACCGGGGCGCGGAGGAGGATGTGGAGAAGATGTGTCGCCCGGTGGCGCATGGCCGCTCCCGAGTATATGGCACTTGCGGCCGAAACACGGCATCTCTGTGCGGATTCCGGGTGCCGGCCGGTGGTCCCGCGTGCGGACGGCTGGTGCCCGGGGTGGCGCAGGACCACAATGACGAGCGCCATGGCCCTGCTGGTCGCCCCGCTGACCGCCGCGGCGGAGGAGCCGTGGCTGCGCGCCCTCGCCGGCGACCCGAGCCTCGGGGGGCTGGCGTATCACCTGCTTCAAGCCCCCGACCACGGCGAGCTCGGGCACGGGCTGGAGGCGCTGCTCCGTTTCGTCGAGGGCACGGACGGCGTGTGGGTGGGCCTGGTCACCGGAGGGCGCGAGTCGGTGGCGTATGCGCTCGACGTGGTCGGAGATCAGCCCGCGGGTCGGGTTGGGCGGCGGGGAGACCGGGTGGCGCTGCTGCTCGGGGATGTGGGGCGGGCGCAGGCGCTGGCGGTGGATTCCTGCGGTGGCTCGGGGCACAGCCTGGTGCTCGCCCGGTGCACCGCGGCGGACGCGCCCGCGGTGCTGGCGGCATTTGCGGAGGGCACGGTCGCCGCCGGCCTGGCGCGGGCCCGGTTCGCGCTGCTGCGCGACGCATGGCGCGGGTGGGCGGTCGCCGGTGTGGCGCCGGGGGTCGCGCCGTCCCTGGCACGCGTCGGGGTGCCGCGGCCGCCGGCACGGCTTGCGGATGCGCTCGGACCCACCGATGTCGGCGCGTCGCCCGCGTGGCGCCGGAACCGGTTGCGCGAGGCGGCGGGGCCGGAATCGGTGTTGCGCGAACGGGCTGATGCGGCTCGTCCGGAGACGCGCGAACCGTGGCCGTCCCTTCGCGGCAAGGTTCCCTCGCGGGTCTCCGGAGCGGTCGCGGCGCTGACCATCGCCGCCGTCGCCGCCGGCAGCGCGGGGTGGGTGATCGTCCACCGGGGTGGCGGTGCCACGGCGAGCCCGGCGTCGCAGCAGCTCGACACCGCGGTCGCGACCGGCCCAACCCCCAGTGCGCGCACCGGCGCCATGTCCGCGGTGTGGGACCGCACCGCCCAGGTGATCCTCTTCGGCGGCGCGACGGCGGGCCCCGGCCACGGCGTCCCCCTCGGCGACACCTGGCGCGGCGCCCTGCCGCCCGCCCCGGCCTGGTCCCGCGCCGGACCGGCCGCCGCCACCGCACCGCAGCCCTCGCCACGGATCGACGGCGCCATGGCCGCCGACCTCACCGACGGCTACGTCCTCCTCTACGGCGGTGAGGCATCCCCCGACACCGGTCTCGCCGACACCTGGTCCTACAACGGCGGCTGGTCCGCGCTGGCGCCGCAGAGCACCCCGCCCCCCGGCCCGGCGCTCGCCGCCACCGAGCCCAGCACGGGACGCGTCCTGCTGGTGACCGCATGCTGCACCCTGGCGGCGGTGCCCACCGGGCAGCGCATGCAGACCTGGCGCTGGACCGGGTCGAACTGGGTGCAGCTCGGCTCCGCGCCGGGGTGGGTGAGCACCGCCTCACTGGTCAGCGACGCCTGGAACGGCACCGTGGTCATGCTCGCCGACGCCGGCGACGGCCTGGGCGTGACCTTCATCTGGGACGGCAGCACCTGGTCGCAGCACCACGGCGTCATGGAGCCGCCCCTGGTGGCGGGGGCGCATCCGCGGCTCAGCTACGACCCCCGCACCCGCATGGTGCTCGACGTGGTGACCGGGCGCGACGGCACGCAGTCGACGTGGACCTGGGACGGCACCGTGTGGCGCGAGCAGGAGCTCTCCGGCGGGCCGCCGATGGTGGGCCTGGTGCTGCCCGAGCCGGTCGACGGGCGGGCCGTCCTCTACGGCGGGGTCTCCGAGGCCGACGATCTCACCCAGCGCTGGCTCTGGACGGGCACCGGGTGGGTCGAGCCGCCCTACCCGCCGGCGGTTGCCCAGCTCCCCACCGCCGGGTTCGGTGCCGCGGTCGGCGCCGATCCGGGCACCGGCGGGCTGGTCGCCTTCGGCGGCAGCGACGCCCTCGACCAGACCTGGATCTGGACAGGGCAGTCGTGGTCGCAGGCGTTCTTCAGCACGCCCTCCCCGCCACCGAGGTCGGGCGCCTCGATCGCCTGGGCCACGGCGGCGTCCGGCGCCGTGCTCATCGGCGGGCGCCTGCAGAGCGGGGCGCTGGCCACCGACATGTGGCTGTGGCGTGGCCACGAGTGGTCGCAGCTCGACCCGACCGGCATGCCGCCGCCCGCCGAGAACGCGCCGATGGCCTGGGACGCCGTCCGCCAGCAGCTGGTGCTGCTCGTTCCCACCGCGTCCGACGCGCTGGCCACCATGGAGACGTGGACGTGGGATGGTCGCAGCTGGACGCACCGGCAGCCGCCGAGCGCACCGCCAGGCCGGGCGGGGGCGAGCCTGGCCTGGGACGCGGCCAGCGGCGCGATGCTGCTCACCGTCCCCTGCTGCACGGGTGTGACGCAGCAGCAGTCCGAGACCTGGTCGTACGACGGCGCGTCCTGGCAGCGGCTGCAGACGTCGCACACACCCCCGATGCACGCCCTGGTCGCCACTGACGCCAGGCGCAGCCAGACGGTGCTGGTGGCCGCCTGCTGCGGCGGCTTCGACGGCGGCGGCTCGGTGGGGCCACCCAGCACCTGGACGTGGGACGGCACCGACTGGACGCGCTCGCCGGCGGCACTGCCGCCCCTGCAGGACGTGTCGGCGCTGACCACCAACGTCCGTGGCGACGTCCTGCTGGTGGCCCGGGCCGCCGGCGCCGGACCCCGCCACCCTGTCGACGGGCTGTGGCGGTGGTCCGGGACGGCCTGGGAGCGCCTCGTCTAGAGCCCTCTAGCGGACGTCCGCGGCGAAGGGCAGGAGGGCGATGTGCCGGGCGCGCTTGAGGGCGACGGTCAGCGCCCGCTGGTGGAGTGCGCAGGTGCCGGTCATGCGCCGGGGGAGGATCTTGCCGCGGTCGCTGAGGAAGCGACGCAGGCGGGAGACCTCCTTGTAGTCGATGTGAGTGACGTGCTCCAGGCAGAAGGAGCACACCTTGCGGCGGCGGCGGTCGTAATCAGCCATGTCTGTTTCTCAGCGTCCTAGAAGGGGATGTCGTCGGGGTCGACGTCGCCGCCACCCTCGAAGGGTGCGGCGCCGCCCCGCGGTGCACCGGCAGTCGCCTCGTTGCCCGCGCCCGCCGGCGCGGCGCCGTCCTGGCGGCTGTCGAGGAACTGCACGTCGGAGGCGTTGACCTCGGTGCGGTAGCGCTTCTGCCCGGTGGCCTGGTCGTCCCAGGAGCGGGTCTGCAGGCGGCCCTCGATGTAGACGAGGCGTCCCTTCTGCAGGTACTGCGCGCAGAGCTCGGCCAGCTTGCGGGTGCCCTGGTTCCAGACCACCACGTCGTGGAAGTCGGTGAACTCACGGCGCTCGCCGCTCTGCTGGTCGGTGCCATAGCGGTTGGTCGCCATGGCCAGCTGGCAGACGCCCTGCCCGCTGGGCAGGAAGCGCAACTCGGGGTCGCGGGTGAGGCGGCCGATGAGCATCACGCGGTTGAGCGATCCGGCCATGGCCTACGCCTCCTCGTTGTCATGGGTGACTGCGGCGGGAACCTCGTCGTCGTCCGCGTCCGCGTCCTCGTCGGCGGCTGGGATGTCCGCGGTGTCGTCGCTCTCCGGCGCGGCGGTCGCGGCGGGTGCCGGCGCCGGTGCCACGGTCTCGCCGTCCGGTGAGGCATGCACCACCTCGCCGGTCGCCTCGCCGTCCTCGGTGTCGGCGCTGGGCACCTCCTGGATGACCAGGAGATGGCGGAAGACGCTGTCGTGGATGCGCAGCGCCCGCTCGATCTCGGCCACCTTGGATCCGTCGAGGCGCAGCTCGGCGATCACGTAGTGGCCGTCGCGGAGGTGCTTGACCTCGTAGGCGAGGCGGCGCTTGCCCCACATCGTCGTCTTGTGCACCTCGCCGCCCTGCCCCTCGATGAGGGACTTCACCGAGTCGACGGCGGCGCGCAGGCCGTCATCGTCGACGTCGGGGCGGACGATGTACATGAGCTCGTAGTCGCGCACCATGCGCGGTACCTCCGTTCTTTCCTGTGGACGTCAGGCGCCCGACGGGTGCGGGGCGCAGGAAAGGCGCTCCGTGGTCACGGAGCCGGGGGATCGTAGCAGAGGCGCGGCCGTGCCGAGCCGGGCACGTCAGTCGAGCCGGAACACCTTGGGCAGCGGCGTGAGGTTGCGGCAGCCGTCCTCGGTGACCACGACAAGGTCCTCGATGCGGATGCCGCCCAGGCGCGGGTCGTAGAGCCCGGGCTCGACCGTGACCACGTCGCCGACCTCGAGGATGACCTCGACGTCGCTGACGCGCGGGAACTCGTGGATCTCCAGTCCCAGCCCGTGGCCGGTGCCGTGGATGAAGCGCGCGTCCGACTGGATGTCGCGGTACTGCTTGGGCAGCGAGCCGTAGCCGTAGCGCTTGAACACGTCGCAGATGGCGTAATGCACGTCGCGTCCGTTGACGCCGGGCTTGATCATGTCGACGCCGAGCTGCTGCGCCTCCTGCACCGCGTCCCACATGCGCTGCACCTCGGGCGGCGGCGTGCCGCGGACGACGGTGCGGGTCATGTCACCCCAGTAGCGCGTGGTCTTGTGGAACGGGAAGATGTCGAGGACGATCGGCAACCCGGCGCGCAGGACCTCGCTGGTGTTGCGGTGCGGATCCGCCGAGTCGGGACCGCCGGCGCAGATCGAATCCGTCGTGGTGCAACCCAGTTCCAGCAGTCGCGACTCGACGGCGAAGATCAGGTCGTCGCCGCTGAGCGGCTTGCCGTCGCGGTGGAGCAGGCCGTCCCTGATGTCGGCCTGGGCGATGACGTCGATGGCGCGCTGCAGCGCATCCATGCCGGCGTTCTCGGTCTGCTCGATCGCCTGCAGTTCCTGTGGCGTCTTGATGCGCCGCTCGCGCCGGTACAGGTCCGTGCGCGGTCGCACGTCGATGTCGGCGTTGCGCAGCAGGTCGGCGTACAGCGCGGGGAAGTCGTTGTCGACGTCGACCTGCTCGATGCCGTGCTCGTTGCACACCGCCTGGAGCAGCAGCGACCACGCGTCCTGCTCATTGCCCGCCTTCTTCATCATCTCGGAGAGGCCCAGCTCCTCGCTGCAGCGCACCTTGCCGACGCGCGCCTCCTTGCGGGCGCGGCCCTCTTCGAGGCGGGAGGTCCACAGCGTGGTGTCGTCGCCGCCGTTGTCGACGAGGACGACGGGATCGGGGGCGAGAAAGCCGGACCGGTAGAAGATGTTGGGGTGGTGATACGTCTCGCCGAAGAGCAGGACGGGGCGCTTCTCGTTGGTGGTCATGGTGGTCTGCCAGCCTACCGCGGCGGCATGCGCAGCGCGCCGTCGAGCCGGATCACCTCGCCGTTGAGGTACTCGTTCTCGACGATGTGCAGCACCAGGGCGGCGTACTCGTCGGGACGGCCGAAGCGACTGGGGTTGGGGACGCCGGCGGCGAGGACGTCCTTGACGTTCTGCGGGGCGGCGTTCA
Organism: Candidatus Dormiibacterota bacterium; assembly: GCA_035995545.1. GTDB lineage: Bacteria > Chloroflexota > Dormibacteria > Aeolococcales > Aeolococcaceae > DASRDZ01. The sequence goes on along the minus strand of DASYKI010000010.1, from coordinate 299,949 downwards.
TCAGCGGGGTGTCGAAGATGCCGGGCGCGATGGTGCAGACGCGGACGCCGGCGGCCGACAGGTCGCGGGCCAGCGGCAGAGTCATGCCGGCGATGCCGCCCTTGCTGGCGGAGTAGGACACCTGGCCGATCTGGCCGTCGAAGGCGGCGATGCTGGCGGTGTTGACGATCACGCCGCGCTCGCCCGCGGCGGTGGGCTGGTTGCCGACCATGGCCGCCGCGGCCAGGCGAATGACGTTGAAGGTGCCGACCAGGTTGACGCCGACCACCCTGGCGAACTGCTCCAGGGGCATCGGCGAGCCGTCGCGGCCGACCACCTTTCCGGGCGTGCCGATGCCGGCGCAGTTGACCAGGATGCGCAGCGGGCCCCTGGCGGCGGCCGCGTCCACGGCCTGCTGGACGGCTGCGGGGTCCTGCACGTCCGCCGGCGCGAAGGCGTGGTCGGCGCTGCCCGGCAGGCCGGCGGCGGTCTGCTCGCCCTGGCTGCTGGGGAGGTCGAGGATGACCACGGTGGCGCCCTGCACGGCGAGGCGGGCGGCGGTGGCTGCGCCCAGCCCGGACGCGCCTCCGGTGACGATGGCGACGGCGCCTTGGGGGTCCACGGCTTCGAGTGCTCCTCGGGGTTGGACTGCTGCGTCGGGGAAGCGTAGGCGAGCGGCGAGGCGGCCTGCCGGCCGCGGAGGGCGCGGTACAATGCCGACCCGCTCGGCCGGCCGCCGGCCGTGGTCAGCTAGCTCAGTTGGTTAGAGCGCGCGGTTCACATCCGCGAGGTCGAGGGTTCGAGCCCCCCGCTGACCACCATGGCCGGCTCGACGAGTCAGCCGGCCTGGCCCGCGCGGTTGTGGCGGATCGCCTGCTGCACCAGCGCCGCGCAGGCGACCAGCAGCAGTCCCGACACGATGAGCACCACCGGCGCGCCGGCGTCGCGGCCCAGGGTGCGCGCGGTGGCGTCGAGGGCGACACCGAAGATGCCGATGCCGCCGGCGACGGCCAGCTCGTTGGCACTCAGGCGCACCGCCACGACCACCGCCGCGAGCGAGATGACCGTGGCCATGGCGATGAGCAGCCACGGGTTGGCGTCGGGGATCTGGCCGACGATGAGCAGGATCCCGGTGGCGGCGCTGACCGCCGAGAAGCGCAGCACCGCGGCCGCGCCGGGGCTGCGGGTGCGCGAGGCCACCAGGAGCAGGAGCGCACCGGCGATCAGGGGAGCCCAGCCGGTGCGCATCGCCGCCTCGTGGCCGGCTGCCCACGCCGTGCTCATCGACGTGGTGAAGGCGGCCGCCGCGGCCAGCAGCGCAGCCAGACCGACGGGGGTGACGCGCAGCACCACCAGGAACAGCACCAGTGCCACGGCGGCCGCGGCGGCCGTCACCGCGGCGGTGCTGGTGAACGCGTGCGCGCCGGCCAGCAGCTCGCCCGTCCCGAGTGCGGCCATGGCGGCGGCGATGGTGAACGCCGCGCCCGCGGCGCGGCGGCCGCTGGCGGTGGTGCCGCGCTGCAGTGCCACGCCCAGCCCCGTCGCCACCGCCGCAAAGAACAGCGCCACGGGTCCGATGGCGTCGGTGCTGAGCCCGGTGAAGAGACCGAAGAGGATCCCGGCCAGCACCACCGCCACGCCGACGTAGGTGAGTGCCTCGGATGCCGACAGGCCCTGCGCCTCCTCGCCATCGGCGTCGTTGCCGCCGTCGTGTCGGCCCCGCGCCGCCTCGAAGTTCGCGATGGCGCGCGCCGCGCCGGCGTCGATCAGCCCCGCGCCCTGCCACGCCCGCAGGCGTTCCCCGAGCGGCTCCTTCACGGTGGCTACAGTAGTCGAGCCATGGCCCGATGGGGCCGACTCGGCGGTGGCAGTCGCGTTTGCAGACACTGCCGCAGCGGCGCAGTGCGCCACTGGCCGAACGCACAGACGTTTGTCACCCCAGTGGGGGATACCGACGTTCAGATGCGTGGCTATACTCCTCGGGCTGATGACCGCAGCCCGGCACGTCCGCAGGAAGGAGCCCATCTAGATGTGGCGCTATGTCGTCCGCCGGCTGCTGCTGGGCGCGCTGACCATCCTGGTCATCACCTTCGTGGTCTACGCGCTGCTCTGGGCGCTGCCGGAAAAGCCGTACGCCTTCCTCATCAACCGTCCCAACCAGTCGCTGGCCGCCCGCGACGCGATCATCGCCCGCTTCGGCGCCGACAAGCCCTTCATCTACCAGTACGGGATCTTCCTCAAGAACCTCGTCCATCTCGACCTGGGTGAGTCGCTGACGCAGCACACCTCGGTGGCCAACGCCATCGGGCTGCGCATCGGCAACACGGCGCTGCTGATGATCAGCTCCTACATCGTCACCCTGCTCATCGCCGTGCCCATCGGCATCATCAGCGCGGTGCGGCAGTACAGCAAGCTGGACAACGTGGTCACCTCGCTGTCCTTCGTGGGCATCTCGCTGCCGAACTTCTGGTTCGGCTCGATGCTCATCTTCGCGTTCGCCGTCTTCCCCCACGAGCACGGCTTCCCGACCATCTTCCCCGAAGGTGGCATGCACTCCAACAACGCGACGGGGCTGCTCGACCTCGCCTGGCATCTCGTCTTACCCATCGTCGTCCTGGCGGTGCAGGGCATCGCCCAGTACGCGCGCTACATCCGCTCCAGCATGCTCGAGGTGCTGTCGCAGGACTACATCCGAACGGCGCGCGCCAAGGGCCTGGCGGAACGGCGCATCGTGCTTCGGCACGCCCTGCGCAACTCGCTGCTGCCCCTGATCACCCTGATGGGGCTGGACATTCCCCAGCTCTTCGTCGGCGCGGTGATCACCGAGTTCGTCTTCAACTGGCCGGGCATGGGACGCCTCTTCGTCGACTCCGCGGCCGCCAACGACTACTCGATCCTGCTCGGCATCCTGCTCATCCTCAGCGTCTTCGTGGTGGTGGGCAACCTGCTTGCCGACCTCGCCTATACCTGGGCCGATCCGCGCATCTCGTACGACACCGGGCGCTAGGCTTCCGAGGCACGACTCTGTCCGGCGGGATGGGCGCTAGAGCTGGCAGTGGATGCGGGCCATGCCGCGGTCGTCGCGCCGGTAGCCGCGCGGTGCCTGCTCGAAGCCGTCGTCGGTGAGGTGTGCATCGCGCATGTCGATGAGCAGGAAGAGCTTGCCGGCGCCGACCAGCAGCGTCCCGTCGCGGAGCGTGGCCTCGTGGGCGCGCAGGGCCTCGTTGCCGGTGCTCAGGACTCCGTGCGCGCAGGGGTAGACCACGCGTCGCCGGCCGTTGTAGCCGAACTGTAGGAAGCGACGCTCGGCGATTGCCGTGCAGACCGTTGCTCGGATGTCCGTCGTCCCGCCTCCGCCGTTTCCTGAGCTCTCGGCGCGCGGACCTCGATGCTGACACCCGGCGACGCCACCCGCCACGTCGCGTTGTCGAGCCCTCGCGCCTGGAATGCCGTCGTCGCGCGGTGGGCGGTGGCGGCGTCCGCGCAGAGTACCGCGCAGACGCTCCCACTGTGGGCGACGCACATGCCGAGGGCCCCGGTCCGCGCGACAACGGCGCGCACGTCGTCGAACAGCGGGTGGGGCAGGCGCGACTGATTGCGCTCGGCCGACTCGGTGGCGATGCGCGCGAGTTCGCTGCCGTCGTTGCGCGTGGCTGCGTGATGCAGGGCATGGACGTCCGACGCATCGATGCGGGGTCCCGCGCCGCAGTGCGCGTGGACGTCCAGCGTTGCGATCGGCGAGCCGCTGTCGACGGCGACGACATGCCACCCTGCGGGCGCAGGACCGAGGTGCCGGGCGCTGCGACCGTGGACGTGGTCGATGGCCCACAGGCCCGGCAGCGGGCTGGAGTCGCTCGGCTCGATGGCAGTGGTCAGGCGCACCAGCTCCTCCGGCTGCAGGCGCCGTCCCGCGGCGGCAGCGACGCCGGCGATCACCCCGGCGACGTCGACGGTGCTGGACCCCATGCCACGTCCGTGCGGCACCTCTCCGCCGAGGCGGACGGCCGCGCCACCCGGCCATCCGACGTGAGCCAGGGCGAGGTGCAGCGCGGCCGTGGCTCGGGGCAGGGGGGGATCCACGGCACGCATCCCCGGTGCGGCGACCAGGGTCACCGCAACCGTGCCCGCGAGGTGGATGGGCAGCGACACCAGCACCGGATCACCGCTGTCCAGCACGCCCTGGAGCAGCTCGCCGCACGTCGCGGGGACGCGCACGACGGCGGTCGTGGCAGACGATGCGACGAGGCCAGGCCGCAGCATCGTCATCCTGGCGCGCCCTTCAGCCACAGCGGCAGCCCCGCGACGACCAGCACGACCTCGTCGGCGCCGGCCGCGAGCGCCTGGTTGGCGGCGCCGAGCCGGTCGCGGAAGGCAACCCCCGCGGCGCTCGACGGCACCACCCCCATGCCCACCTCCGCGCTCACCACAACGGCGAGCGACGGCGCACCCTCACGGAGCGCGGTGCCGACGTCGCCGGCCAGGCGCGTCGCCGCATCGTCGTCGGCGAGGTGGGCCAGGGCGACGGCCAGGTCGAACCCGTCGAGGAGCACGGCGCTGTGGCCAGCCGCCTGGCGCACTGCGGCGACCAGCTCGCCGCCGGCCTCGACCGTCGCCCACGACGTCGGCCGGCGCGCGCGATGGGCGGCGATGCGCGCGTCGACGTCCGGCTCGCCGGGCAGCATGGTGGCGACGTAGACGACGTCCGTGGCGCCGCAGCCGGCGACCCGCTGCTCCGCGTACGCGCTCTTGCCGCTGCGCGCACCGCCGACGACGAGCAGCAGGTGCGTCACCCCGGCACGCCCTCGGCGACGATGCGGCGCAGCAGGTTCATGTCACATGCGGCAGCAACGGCGCCGGCCAGGCGATCCAGCTCCTCGTCGACGCCCGGCACCGGCGGACCCGGTGACCAGCTGCGGCCGCGACGTTCGGCGACCGCCCGCAGCATGGCCCGGCGCACCGTGTCGGAGTCGAGCAGGCCGTGCAGGTGGGTGCCGGCGACCCAACCGTCGTCACTGGTGGCGCCGTCGTCCCAGGTGCCATCCGCGGTGCTCAGCGACAGCGGTGCCCGGTGTGGCGCAGTGCGGCCGGTGTGGATCTCGTAGCCGTGGACGGCGCCATCCGGCGCAAGGCCGAAGAGCCCCGGGCGCTGCAGCACGCGGCCGCTCACGGCGCGGACCGTCTTGTCGCCGGTCATGCAGGTGGTCGTCGGCAGCAGGCCCAGTCCCGGCGAGGCGCCGGGCATTCCGTCGTCGCTGCCCAGCGGGTCCTCGATGGCGGCACCGAGCAGCTGGAAGCCGCCGCAGATGCCGAGCACCGCCGTGGACCGCTCTCGGGCGGCGACGATGGCGCGGTCGAGGCCGCGCTCGCGCAGGATGTCGAGGTCGCTGCGCGTCGTCTTGCTGCCCGGCAGGACCACCAGGTCGGGATCGCCGAGCCGGTCGCCGTGGTCGACAAGGCGGACGCGCACGCCGGCCTCGCGCAGCAGCGCGTCGCAGTCGTCGAAGTTGCTGATGCGCGGGAGGCGGATGACGGCGACGTCGAGCGTCCCGGCGGCGCCGGTGCCGTCGCTGCCGAAGCCGTGGTCGAGCGCCAGCGAATCCTCCTCGGGGAGGCGCAGCCCCTCGACGTGCGGCACCACGCCGGCAACCGGCAACCGCGCCCGCCGCTCCAGGAAGGTGACACCGTCGCTGAAGAGCGCCGCGTCGCCGCGGAAGTTGTTGACGAGCATGGCCCGAACGTGGCGGCGCTCGGCGGGACGGAGCAGGGAGAGGGTGCCCAGCAGCGCAGCGAAGACGCCGCCGCGGTCGATGTCGCCCACCAGCAGCACGGGCGCCGCGGCGTGGCGGGCGACGCGCATGTTGACCAGCTCGCGGTCGCGCAGGTTGACCTCGGCGGGGCTGCCCGCGCCCTCGATGACCACCAGGTCGCAGCCCTCGCGCAGCCGGTCGAGCGATTTCGCCACCAGCGGCCACAACGCGGGCTTGCGGCGGTGGTACTCGGCCGCGGAGAGTCGCTCGGTGGCGTCACCGTGCAGCACCACCTGGGCGCGCGAGTCCGTCTCCGGCTTGAGCAGGATCGGGTTCATGTCGCGGCTGGCCGGAACCCGGCAGGCCTGCGCCTGCAGAGCCTGGGCGCGTCCGATTTCGCCGCCGTCGTCGGTCACCGCCGCGTTGAGGGCCATGTTCTGCGCCTTGAAGGGACGCACCGACAGCCCCTCACGGGTGAAGATGCGGCAGAGCGCGGCGGTGAGCAGGCTCTTGCCCACCCCGGACGACGTGCCCTGCAGCATCAGGGTGCGCGCCCTCGCCACCTAGGGCACCTCCAGCACGGCTCGCCAGCGTTGCACCGCGAGTGGGGTGGCGCGCTGGATGCGCAGCGAGGCATGGGGGGTGCGGATGCGCCAGGCGTCGCCGAGGCTCAGCCCGCGGGCGGCGCCGACGATGGCGCGGATGACGCCGCCGTGGCAGACGATCAGCACGTCGCCGTCCGAATGGGCACGATGCAGGTCGAGCACTGCCGTGGCGGTGCGCCGCCACAGGGCGCGCGGGTGCTCACCGCCCGGCGGCGCAGGCCAGCCGTCGCGGAGCCACGCTGCGGCCACCTCGGGAAAGCGCTGCTCCACCTGGGGAAAGGTGAGGCCGGTGATCTCGCCCCAGTCGAGCTCCTGCAGGCGTGCGTCGATGGCGGTCGTGGTCTCGGGCAGGGCGAGCGCCGCGGTTTCGCGGGCTCTCAGCAGTGGCGAGCAGATGGCGGCGGCGAGCGGGCGATCACGGACGAGGGCGGCGGCGGCGTGCGCCTGCTGGCGTCCCTGCTCGGACAGGCCGGGGTCGATGCGGCTGCCGACCAGCGTGCCCGGCGCGGCCGTGGTGCGGCCGTGGCGCAGAAGGAGCAGTCTCATCGGCGCGCCCGCTGCAGGGCCGCGGTCAATGCGGCGGTCGTGCGCGGCAGGTCGTCGGGGTGCGGCACGGCGACGCGGATCCAACCCGGCAGTCCCAGGTCGCTGCAGGGCCGGACGCGCACTCCCTCGCGGGCGATGGCCTCGCCGGCGCCGGCATCGTCGCCGACCTCGACGCAGACGTAGTTGGCGGCGGCCTCCGTGGTGCGCAGTCCCAGTCCCTGCAGGGCGTTTTCCAGGGCGATGCGACCCTTCGTCGACGCGCCGCGTGTCGCCTCGCGGTGCGCCGTGTCGGCGAGCCCCGCCACGGCCGCGGCGATGCCCGCGGTGGACACGCACCACGGCGGTGTCAGTGCTCGGATGGCGTCGGCGACCCGCGGCGGCGCGTCGACGGCGGCGACACGGAGGCCGGGCAGGGCGAGGTCCTTGGTCAGCGACCGCAGGACCACGGCATCGCCGCCGGCGCCGGAACGGCGATCGTCGCAGAAGTCGAGGAAGGCTTCGTCGACGGCCCACGTGGTGTCCGGAGTTGCGGCAATCAGTGACAGCAACTGCTCGACCGGCACGGGCACGCCGGTGGGGTTCCCCGGCCGGGCCAGGAAGCCCACGGCGGCGCCGGTCCGGTGGCAGAGGGCGGCGGCGGCGTCGACGTCGAGGGCGAAACCGTTGCCGGCGCTCGCAGTCCAGGTGACGACGTTGGCGCCGCAGGCGAGCGCGGCACGGGCGTACTCGCCGAAGCAGGGCGCGACCACCACCGCGGTGTCGCCGGGGCTGAGGTGGGCGAGGGCGACGCGCAGGAGCAGGTCGGCGGCGCCTGGGCCTGCGACCACGCGCGACTCGTCGCCGCCGAGCTCGGCGGCGACGGCGCGCACCAGTGTCCCGGCGCGACGTGAGGGGTAGCGGTCGATGGGCGCGGCACGGGCCGCGGCGATTGCGGCCGGCGACGGACCCAGCGGCGCGATCGAGGCGCTGAGGTCGAGCAGTCCCTCGCCGCCGACACCGCCGTGAGGGGCGTCGACGACCTCGTGCAGCCAGGCGTGCGGCTCACGCGGCACGGTGTGACAGCCTCCGCGCCAGTGCGTCGCCCGCTGCGATGCCGCCGAGGCCGAGCAGCGTGGCGGCGCGGGCGATGCGCACGGCGCGGGCGATGTCGGCCGCGCCCGGTGCGGCGCCGCCCGGGTTGAGGACGTGGTGGCCGGGCTTCTCCAGGCGCACGCCGAGTGCGCCCGCCATCGCGGCCATGGGGCGTCCGGCGTTGGGGCTGGGTGTCCTCCCGCCGTCGCGGCGGAGAACTCGGAGGGCGCCTCGCGGCGAGCCGTCACCGGCGGGCGCCGCAGCGGCGAGCAGCAGGGCAGTGGCCCGGGCCGGCACCAGGCCGAGCAGGTCGTCCAGCCGAGCCGAGGCTTTTCCACCGAGGCGGTGGCGATCGCGGTAGCCGACCATGGCGTCGGCCGTGTTGGCGAAGCGGTGCAGGGCGGCCCCGGCCGGACCACCGGCGCGGGCGTACAGCAGCGGGGCGACCACCGAGTCCGAGAGGTTCTCGGCCACCGACTCGATGGCGGCGCTGGCCACCAGGGTGGCGTCGAGCTCGTCGCGATCGCGGCCGACCAGCCAGCGCAGCTCGTCGCGAGCGCGGGGGAGGTCCTGGTCCTGCAGGGCATCGCTCACCCGCTGGGCCGCGCCGAGCAGGCTGCGCAGGGCGAGCAGCGGCCAGAGCTCGATGCCGTCGAGGGCGGCGCGCACCGGTCGCGGCGCCGGACGGGCGATCAGGGTCAGCAGGCCGGCCGCCGCTGCGCTCGCCGCAGCCCCGCCCAATGCGGTCGCGGCGCCCCGCAACAGGGTTGCCGAGCCTGCTCGCGGCGGATCGGGCGGCACCAGGGCGCCCACCGCGCGTCCCATCCAGACCACCGGGTGCACCGCCTCGGGCGGCTCGCCGAAGGCCGCGTCCAGGAGCAGGGCGACGGCCATCGCCGCGGGAGCGCTGGTGGGAATCGGCCAGGAGCCGCCGCCGGCATCGCCAGGACCGGCAGGGCGACGGCCGCGAATCATCGCGCCACCAGGCAGAGCAGCGTCCCGGCGAGGGCGAGCTCGATGGTGGCACCGAAGCCGTCACCGGTCATGCCGCCGACGCGGCGACGGAAGACCGCGACGACCCCGAGCGCTACCGCAACCGAGACACCGGCAGCCGCCAGGCCCCGCCATCCGCAGAGCCACACCGCGACGCCCGCCGCGATCGCCAGGGCAACCGTTCCGCCCCTCCCCCGCCGGTGCACGGTGAAGACGCTGCCGAGGCCCTCGACCCGCGCCGGGGGGGCGATTCCCAACGCGAAGGCCGAGACCGCGCGCGACAGGCCGACCGCCGCCACCAGCGCCTGGACGCGCCCACCGCTCAGCGACGCCAGTGCCGAGTACTGCACCAGCACCACGGCGATCGCCGCCGCCACACCGAATGCCCCGGCGCGGCTGTCGCGCATGATCTCCAGGCGCCGGTCGCGGTCGCGTCCGCCGAAGAGGCCGTCGGCGCTGTCCATCAGGCCGTCGACGTGCATCGCGCCGCTGAGGGCGACCAGCGCGGCCAGCAGCACCGCCGACCGCGCGCCGAGCGGGAGCACCGGCGCCAGGCCGACCTCGAGCCCGGCGAGCACCCCGCCGAGAAGCAGCCCGGCCGGTGCGAAGGCCGCCAGGGTGAGCGCGCCGGGCAGGCCGTGGGCGCGCCGCGGGATCGGGATGACGCTGAGCAGCCCGAGGGCACCGAGCGCCTGCCAGGGCGCGGCGCGCGAGCCGGCCGCGGTTGTCTGCACCGGCGCTGCCTCAGCTGCCCGGCAGGGCGACCGTGCCGCGACCGTCGTCCACCTCGCCGCTGGGTCCGCTCACCCCCGCCGACGAGAACGTCGCCATCTCCGCGCTCAGCCGCGCCGCCGCCTGGATCAGCCCGAGCGCCAGGCAGGCGCCGGTGCCCTCGCCGAGGCGCAGGTCGAGGTCGAGCAGCGGCACGACACCCAGCCGCGCCAGGGCCAGGCGGTGCCCGCGCTCCACGGAGCGGTGGCCACCGACGACGTAGGCGGTGCACCCCGGCGACAGCAGTGACGCCACCAGCGCCCCCGCCGTCGCCGGATGACCGTCGATGACCACGCACATGCGCCGCGACGCCGCCCCCAGCACCGCGCCGGCGATGGCGGCGATCTCCAGCCCGCCCAGCTCGGCGACCACGCCCAGCCCGTCGTCCGGATCGACCCCGGCGCGCACCACCGCCGCCTCGACCGCCGCCACCTTGCGCGCCAGTCCCGCGTCGTCCACCCCGGTGCCCCGCCCGACAACCTCGGCCGCCGCCGCGCCGGTGATCCCCGCCACCACCGCGCTGGCCGCCGTCGTGTTGCCGATGCCCATGTCGCCGACCGCCAGCGCCTCCACCCCCTCGTCCGCCAGCGCCCACGCCGCCGAGATGCCCGCCTCCACAGCAGCCTGCGCCTCCGCCCGCGACATGGCCGCCTCCACAACGATGTTCCCCGTGCCCCGCCGCACCTTGGCCGCGAGCAGGGACGGGTGCGCTGGCAGGTCGGCCGCCACGCCCGCGTCGAGGACGACCACGCGCGCCCCCACCTGCCGCGCCAGCACGTTGATGGCGGCTCCTCCGCCGAGGAAGTTGAGCACCATCTGCGGCGTCACCTCGGCGGGATAGGCGCTCACGCCGCTGGCGGCAACACCGTGGTCGGCGGCGCACACCAGCACCGCGCAGGGACCGAGCAGGGCGCCGTCGCGGCGGCGGATCCCGGCGAGCTGCACGGCCACCTCCTCGAGGCGGCCGAGGCTGCCCGGGGGCTTGGTGAGATCGTCCTGGTGGGCGCGGGCCGCCACCATGGCCTCCTCGTCGAGTGGCTCGATGGCGGCGATGGCCTGGGCGAGGGGTGTCCGCGGGGTCTCCCCCTGAGACATGCTCATGGACCGGTCCTCCTGGCGTAGGGGCGGCTGGTGACGAGGTGCCGCCCCCGCCGCCGCGTGGTCGAACAGCCGATCACGACCAGGGTGGTCATGGTCGCGGCGCTGGGATCGAGCTCGGCGAGGGTGGTCAGCTCGACGCGCTCGCCGGGACGGCAGACGTCGTGGACGAGGGCGGCGGGAGTGCTCGGGTTCACCCGCGGGCGCAGCACGCCGAGGGCGCGGTCGAGGGATTCGGGGCGGCCGGCGCTGCGCGGGTTGTAGATGGCCAGGGCCAGGTCGCCCTCGGCGGCGGCGCGGAGGCGACGCTCGATGGTGTCCCAGGGCACCAGCAGGTCGGACAGCGACACCGTGGCGAAGTCGACGCCCAGCGGTGCGCCGAGTCGCGCGGCGGCGGCGAGCGCCGCGGTGATGCCGGGCACGACGGTGACCTGCGGGTCGTGTTCGCCGTCCCAGCCCAGGTCGTAGAGGACGTCGAGGACCAGCCCGGCCATGCCGTAGACGCCGGCGTCGCCGCTGCTGACCACCGCGATGCGCTCGCCGGCGCGGGCCCGGCGCACCGCCTCGGTGGCGCGCTCCACCTCGGCACCGATGGGCCACGGCTCGACGGGCGCGTCGGGCCACATCGCGGTGACCTGCTCGCAGTAGGCGCGATAGCCGATCACCGTCTGCGCGGCGCAGATCTCCTCGCGGGCCCGCTCGCAGATGTAGGCCGCGTCACCGGGGCCGAGACCGACCACGGCGAGCCGTCCCTCAGGCATGTGCGGGCACCTCGGCCGGGCTCTGGGCGCGCCGCGCCACGGCGACGGTGACGCGGCCGCTGACCTGCTTGGGCAGCACCAGCGCGGCGCCGGCGCCGGCCTGGTGCAGGGCGGCCGCCTCGCTCACCGACGGGGTGCCGACCGCCTCGTCGACGATGCTGCTCGGCGTCGGCACGTCGATGGCGCGCAGGGTTGCCGCGTCGTGGCCCGTGAGCGTCCAGTCGCGGTCGGCGCAGAGCTGCCGCAGGGCGGGCTCGCTTGTCTTTCGGTCGAGCGTGGCAACAACTCCGACGCTCAGGGGACTGAGCGCCGCGTCGTGCAGCGCGGTGTCGACGGCGTGAGTCAGCTCGTCCAGGCCGACGCCTGCCTCGCAGCCGACGCCGAGCACCAGCGACGGCGGGCGGAGGACGACGCAGGTGTCCGGCACGTCCAGCGTGCGGTCGGTGATGGCGATGCCCGCGCGCGCACCGGCAGCGTGCAGGTCTGCCGGCGATTGCACGTGACGCAGCGACGCCGGCCAGGTGCCGGCGCTCTCCAGCGGCTCACCGCAGTCCTGCAGCAGCGCCACCGGGTCGCCATCGAGCAGTGCTGCGCCGGCGTGGGCCAGGGCGCGGGGGTTCTCGACGCGCCAGCCGCGGTGGGCGGCGAGGTCGGCGAGGGCCGGCCAGGCGCGGCCGTCGCTCGACGTGGTGATCACCGCCGTCGCGCCCAGGGCCGCGGCGACGCGCCGCGCCAGCTGATTGCCACCGCCCGCGTGGGCACCGGCCAGGGGCACCACGTAGCGCCCGCGGTCATCGACCGCGACGACGCTGGGATCGCGCAGCTTGTCCTCCAGGTGCGGAGCGGCCAGGCGCACCGCGGCGCCGGTGGCGATGACCAGCACCACGCTGCCGGCGCTGCCCATCAGGCGCGCCACCACGGCGCGGGCGGCGGCCGTCTCGGCGACCTCGCCGCGGTCGGCGCGTGCCAGCCGCTGGGGGAGGTGCACACGCGCGCCCGGAAGCGCGTCGGCGATGCGTCGCGCCACCCCAGAACCCTCCGCCGTGATCGCGTAGATGACAACACTGTCTCGATCTCGGGCACCCGCGGCGGCCTGGCCGAGCGGGCGGAAGACGTGCGCGTGATCCGGGCTGTACAGCGACGATCGCAGCCGCGTCGACGCGCGTACGAACGCGGGCCCGACCAGCACCAGCGCATGGCGCCGGACACCGAGGTCGCGCAGGCGCTGCTCGACGTCGCCGACGGTGCCCCAGCTGATCCGCTCGTCGGGCCAGGACACCTTCTCGGCGATCACCGCCGGCGCGTCGTCCGCCACGCCGCCGTCGCGCAGCGCGGCGACCATCTCGGCGCCGTATCCCGCGCTGAGGAAGATGCACAGCGACACCCCGGAGCGGGCGTGGGCGCGCAGGTCCTGGCCCTCGGGCATGGGCGTGCGGCCGGCGACGCGACAGAAGACGATCGACTGGGTCACGCCGGGCACGGTCATCTCGCAGCCCAGCGCCGCGGCCGCCGCCATCGGCGACGGCACGCCGGGGACGATCTCCCACGGCACCCCCGCGTCGTCGAGGCGCGCGAGCTGTTCGGCGACGGCGCCGTACACGCCGGGATCGCCGCTGTGCACGCGCGCGACCACCGCTCCGCGACGCGCGGCCTCGACCATGCGCGCGACCATGGGCTCCAGGGTCATGCCGCTGGTGCCCTGCACCTCGGCGTGCTCGGGGAGCATGTCGAACATGCGCGGGTCGACCAGCGAGTCGGCGTAGAGCACCAGGTCGGCGGCGGCCAGGATGCGATGCGCGCGCACGGTCATCAGGTCGGGATGTCCGGGCCCGGCGCCGACGACGTAGACCGTGCCCGGCTGCGGCGTCCAGCGCTCGGTGGTCATGGGCGTGCACTCCGAAGCGAGCGAGTTTCTGCCAGCTGCGCCGTGAACGTGCCGGGGCGCCGCAGGATCACCGTCGTCATGTAGTCGTCGGGGTTGCTGACGCCCTCGATTCCGGCGCTGCTCTCCTCGTCGGCGAGGCCGACGCGGCGGACGACCTGCACTGTCCACCCCCGCGCGTGCGACCGGACCAGCGCGTCCACCCGCGGCAGCGAACCGCCCGCCTTGAGCAGGACCACCGTGTCCGCGACGTCGCAGGCGGTGCGCAGCGCGTCGTCGTCGACGCGCACCATGGGCAGCACCGCGAGCCGCTCCGCACCGAGCACCAGGGGACGCCCCTCGACGGCCGCCGCCGCACTCATCGCGGTCACCCCCGGCACCACGAAGACCGGCGTGTCCGGCCGCAGCTCCAGCAATGCGGCTGCCGCGTAGGCAAAGGTGCTGTACAGGGACGGGTCGCCGTCGGTGACGAAGCCCACCGACGCGCCCTCGTGCAGCGCCGCGAGCAGCGGCGCGATGCGCTCGCGCCAGCCGTCGAGCACCGCGGCGCTGTCGACCGGCATGGCGCTGGCCAGCTCCAGCAACCGCTCGGGTTCGACCAGGCCCTCGACGATGCCGCGCGCGATGCCGCGTCCGCGTTCGCTGCGCGGTGTGGCGACGATGTCGAGCCGCTGCAGCAGCGCGGCGCCGCGCAGGGTGAGCAGCCCCGGGTCACCGGGGCCGAGGCCGACGCCGTACAGCGCGCCGGGATGCGGATGGTCGCCGAGCAGCGACGCGGCCATGCCGTCGAGCGACGCGTACGTCACCGCGGTGCCTCCGCGCTGACCAGGAACACCGGGTCCTCGGCGTGCAGTCGCAGCGAGCGTCCGGCGTCGACGCCGCGTGCCACGTTCAGCGCGGTGACCTGCGGCGACCAGCCGCCCAGCGTTGCGCGCGCCACCAGGACTCCGTCCAGCGTCGCGAAGTGGGCGACGAGCCGTCCGCCGGGCCGCAGCCGAGCGCGCACCACGCCGAGGATCTCGCCGAGGTTGCCGCCGTGTCCGCCGACGACAACGCGGTCAGGGTCGGGCAGTGCGCTGAGTGCCGCGGGTGCATCGCCCTCGACGACGTCGACGAGGCCGTGCCCGAGTGCGGCAACGTTGGCGCGGAGGTGGCTCAGCTGCTCGGGGTCCCGCTCCACCGCGTAGACGCGCGCGTGCGGTGCCAGCGCCGCGGCTTCGATGCCGATCGACCCGCTGCCGGCGCCGATGTCCCAGATGACCGAGGCGCCGCCCGGCTGCAGCAGCGACAGTCCCACGGCGCGCACCTCGGCGCGCGTGATCATGCCGCGGGCGTGGGAGAACGCATCCTCCGGCCGTCCGAAGAGACCGGTCGGTGCGGCGCTGCCCGCGGACGAGGATGCCGCCTCCGGCTGCGCGGCTCCACCATCGCGGTCGACGATGACGACACTGAGCGGATCGAAGTGCCCGCATGCAACCGCCGACAGCGGCGCATCGACGACGCGCTCCACCGGTCCGCCCAGCTGTTCGGCGACGACGCAGCGGCAGTCCTCCATGCCCCCGTCGATGAGCGCCTGGGCGACGCGCTGCGGCGGGTTGTCGGGTCCGCAGAAGATGGCGCTGGTGCGGGCGTCGAGCGCATGCGGCACGACGGGGGCGAGCGGCCGGCCGTGCGCGCTGAGGATGCGCGCGTCGTCCCAGGGCACGCCGGCGCGCGCGAAGGCGACCTGCACCGACGAGGTCGCCGGCACCACGGTGACCTGCTCGCGGCCGAGGCGGCGCACCAGCGTCGCGCCCATGCCGAAGCACAACGGGTCACCCGTGGCCAGAACCACGGCCTGCTCGCCGGGTCCGCGTCCACGCAGTCGCTCGACGCAGGCGTCGACGTCGCCGATGACGATGCGCTCCTCGCCATGCGAGGGAACCTCATCGAGATGGCGCTGCCCGCCGCAGAGCAGCGTCGCCGTGTCGATGGCGGCGCGTCCGCGCGGGTCGACGGCGTCCATCCCCGAGGGCGGCACACCGACCACGACGATGACCGGAGGTGTGCTCATGCCCGTCCACTCCCCAGCAGCTCACCGGAGTCGGGGTCGAAGCACCACGCTTCGACATCCACGTCGCCGCTGGTGCGCTCGCTGCAACGCTGCGCCGCGACGGTGCACAGCTCGTCGAAGAACGCGCGCAGCCCCGCGTCGAGGGCCATCTCCTGCGCGTGCCGCGCGGTGTTGGCGTGGAGGATGCGGTCGTACAGCGCGTCGCCGGCGCCGGCGCGACGCGCGATGTCCGCGAGCACCACGGGGTCGACGCCACCACCGGCGACGTGGAGCTGGAACTGTCCCTGGGCCAGCTTGGTGAGCTTGCCCACCATGCCCGCCAGGGTCACCGTGCGGATGCCGTGCTGCTTCGCCCTGTCGAGGGCGTGGCCGGCGAACTCGCCCATCTCGACAAAGGCCATGGCGTGCAGCTCGGGCAGGCGGCTGCGCGCGTAGTTCTCGCTGCGTCCACCGGTGCTGAGGACGAGATGGGTGACGCCGTTGGCCGCCGCCACGTCGACGGCCTGCACCACACTGGCGCGCCACGACGCCGTCGAGAACGCCTCGACGATGCCGGTGGTGCCGAGGATGCTGATGCCTCCGACGATGCCGAGCCGTCCGTTCAGGGTCTTGCGCGCCATCGCCTCGCCACCGGGAACCGCGATAGTGACGCTGACCCCGCAGCCGCGCCGCTCCGCCTCCGCGATCGCGGGCTGCGCCGCGTCGCCGATCATGCGCCGCGGCACCGCGTTGATGGCGGGACCGCCGACGTCGAGTCCCAGGCCCGGCAGCGTCACCGTGCCGACGCCCTCGCCGCCGCGCAGCTCGAGGCCCGACTGCCCGCGCCATGCGACCGTCGACGTGCAGCGGGCGCCATGGGTGACGTCGGGATCGTCGCCCGCGTCCTTGACCACCACGGCGCGCGCCCAACCGTCACCGCTGCTCGACTCCTCGACGGCGAAGGTGTGCTCGAAGCCGGCGGGAAGGGGGATCGTCGCGGTCTGCTGCGGTGTGCCGTCGACGAGGTGCAGGCTGGCGGCGCGCGTTGCCGCGGCGGAGCAGGCACCGGTGGTGAACCCGGTGCGCAGCCCGCGCTTCCTGCGCGGTGCCGGCGTGTAGCCCTCCTCGTCGGCGCGGACGGTGCCGGCGGTGATCTCGGGAACTCCGTGCTGCGCTGCGGTCATCGCGTCGCGTCCACGGTTGCGCCGAGCAGCGCGCATGCGTTGACGGCCGCGGCGGCAACGGCTGAACCGCCGCGTGTGCCGCGCACGGTGATGTAGGGGGCGGGCGCGACGTCGACCAGGAGCTGCTTGGCCTCCTCGGCTGCGACCAGGCCGCACGGCGCCGCGATGATCGCGGCGGGACGCGGCGCGCCGTCGGCGAGGGCGTCGAGCAGTGCCAGCAGGGCGGTGGGGGCGTTGCCGATGGCGATGACGGCGCCGTCCCAATGCGGGGCCAGGTTGAGCAGGCCTCGCGCGGTGCGGGTCGAGTACTCGACGGCGCTGAGAGTCTGCGGGTCGTGGTGCAGCGCCGGTGACATCGCGGCGCCGGCGACATCCTGGGCGCAGAGCACCTGCACGCCGCGCTGCGACATCACGGTGCGCACTCCCGCGGCAACCATGGCGACGTCGCAGATCAGGGGTGCGCCGCGGTCCAGCGCCGCCGCGGCCGCGTCGACGGCGCCGTCGCCGATGACGATGTCGCGCAGCAGATCGGGATCGCCGGCGGCGTAGGCCATGCGCAGGGCGACGCTTGCGGCCGGCTCGGGTGGCAGCTCGACGGGGCTGCGGCGGCGCAGGCGCTCCAGGCTGAGCGGCATGATCTCCGCGGCGGGGAGGCCGTGGGCACGAAGGGCGCGCCCGGCGCCCGGGCGGAGCGACGGCG
Organism: Candidatus Dormiibacterota bacterium; assembly: GCA_035995545.1. Lineage (GTDB taxonomy): Bacteria > Chloroflexota > Dormibacteria > Aeolococcales > Aeolococcaceae > DASRDZ01. Next base: position 282,580 of record DASYKI010000010.1, on the reverse strand, counting down.
CACCGCTCATGTCGACACCCCGCCGCGAGGCCGGCCTTGCGCCGTGGCGAAGCCCGCTGCGTGCTGGGCGCCGCCCGAGCCGGGCACCGTCGCCGCGCCGGAAACCGGGCGGCGTTCATACCGCTCCGCCGCGGCGACAAGGCGGGCCGCGCCACCGGGAACGCCGCAGAGGTGGAGGTGCACGTAGCTGGCCAGGATCGACGGCGATGCGTGGCCCTCGACAGCATCGGTCTCCGCCACCCGGTAGGCGGCACTGCCCGCGTCGATGCCGGGATCGGTGAAGGACCAGTGGAACTCGTGGCCGCGCACGGTCTCCCCGGCGCGGAGCAGCGGCGAATCGCGCAGGGCGCGGGCTGTGCGATAGCCGAGGGCGCGGCGAGTTCGTGCCATCCGTGTCCCGTACGGGAGGACGCCGCACATCTCGAAGCGCTCGCCGTCCTCCTGGGCGATGCCGGCTCCCAGGTACATGGCGCCGCCGCACTCGGCGACAACGGGCATCCCCCCACGCACCGCGGCGGCGAGCGAGCGCCGCATCGCGACGTTGTCGCGCAGCACACTCGCGAAACGCTCGGGAAATCCACCGGGGAGGATGGCGGCGCCGCAGCCGGGCAGCGCCGAGTCCACCAGCGGGCTGAACGGCACCAGCTCGGCCCCGCGCAGCTGCAGGAGGTCGAGAGCGTCCTGGTAGTGGAAGGTGAACGCCGCGTCGCGGGCGACGGCGATGCGCGCGCGGGGCGCGAGCCGTGGCAGAGCGAACGGGTCGTGGTCGGGGTCGGCGACCGGTCCGCCCGGCTGTGCCGCGACACGCAGCAGCGCATCGACGTCGACGTGCCGGTCGATGCATGCTGCCAGCGCCTCCACCCAGCGCGGCGCATGTGCTCGCTCCTGCGGTGGAACCAGGCCGAGATAGCGCTCGGGCAGCGTCAGCGACGGGTCGCGCGGGATGGCGCCGAGGACGCGCAGTCCCGCGGCCTCGACGGCCTCGCGTGCGGCCTGCTCGTGCCGTTCCGACCCGACGCGGTTGAGGACGACGCCGCTGATGCGCACGCGCGGGTCGAAGCGCGCAAATCCGAGGGCGACGGCTCCGGTCGAGCGCGCGGAGCGGGCGGCGTCGACGACGAGCACCACGTCGGCATCGAGCAGGCGGGCGACCTCGGCAGTGCTGCCGCGGTCGCCGTCGCCGAGGCGGCCATCGTAGAGGCCGAGCACGCCCTCGACCACGGCGACGTCGGCGCCGGACATGGCGCGCGCCGCCAGTGCGGGCACCGTGCGCGGGTCGCAGATCACGCTGTCAAGGTTGCGCGAGATGCGACCGGCGACCGCGCTGTGGTGCAGCGGATCGATGAAGTCGGGACCGACCTTGAAGGGCTGCACGCGCATGCCGCGGCGGCGCAGCGCAGCCATGAGGCCGAGGGCGAGCGTGGTCTTGCCGGTGCCGCTCGCGGTGCCGGCGACGACGATGGGGCGGGGATGAGGGTGCCGCGCTGCGGCGGAGACGGCGTACGGCATGACGGCGGACTTCCCAGCGGGGGGTTCGTGGCGCACATACAACGGGGTCAGGGTGGTGTTCTCGCCACCCGGCAGCCGCGCCGACGTGCCCCGCACGCCGTGCACTCGCGCACGCACGTATGCGGTCAGCGCCGGGTGCAGCCCGAGATGATCCGCCAGCACCAGCCGGAAGTCCGGGTGCGCCGCGGCGAACTCGCATGCCTGCTCCCCGATGCGATCGGCGATGCGCCCGGCGTTGAGCAGGTACGGCGCCACAACGGCACTGCGCACTCCCTGCCCATACAGTGTCTCCAGTGCGCCGCCAGTGCTCGGTGGCGCCAGCGACGCGAAGGCGTGCACCACCGGCCTGCCGTCGAGCCGGTGCAGCCGCCTGCAGACGATCGCCGGCAGGCGATGGTTGGCGTGCTCCGACGAGGAACCGCGTCCTGCCACGACGATCGCCTCGGCGCGCAACCCGCTGCGTGCCTCCGCCTCGGCGATGCGTGCACCCAGCGCCGCGAGCAGCGGTGGCGCAGGTCGCAGCAGCGGCATGCAGCGCCAGCGCACGTCGGGATGCAGCCGGGCGGCGCCGCGGACGATGACGCGCATGTCGTCGCGCGCGTGTCCCGCGGGGAAGAGCAGCAGTGGCACCAGGCGCACCTCGCCGGCACCCGACGCGCGTGCATCGCCGGCCGCGTCGCCAAGCGCGGCGAACACCGGTTGCAGACCATACGACGGGTACTCGATGACCCCGACGCGCACCCGCGCGCCGTACCCGTGCGCCGTCGCCCGCGCAAGCGCACGCAGCTCGTCGCGACCGCGCTCGTCCCTGGTGCCGTGCGCGATGAGCACCACAGGAGGCGACGCGTCGCGGCTCATGGCACCACCACCGCGCCGTCCTCGACGCTGCGCGACAGCATGCGGCCCTCCAGCTCGGCGTCGATCTCCGCGGCGAGCAGGCGAAGGCGGCGCAGACGGTCCTCATCGGCGTCGCCCCACAGCTTGCGTGCGGCGGCTTCGAGCAGGCGCTCGGCCATCGCCTTGAGCGCCCAGGGGTTGCTGCGGCGCAGGAAGTCCTGCGACACCTCGTCGAACAGGTACTGGTCTGCGACCTGCTGGTACATCCAGTCGTCGACGACGCCGGCGGTGGCGTCGTAGCCGTAGAGGTAGTCGACGGTGGCGGCCATCTCGAAGGCGCCCTTGTAGCCGTGGCGGCGCATCGCCTCCATCCACTTCGGGTTGATGACGCGGGCGCGGAAGACGCGGCGCGCCTCCTCGTCGAGCAGCCGCACCCGGGCGCGGCTGGGGTCGGCGGAGTCGCCGAAGTAGGCGCGCGGCGCGGTGCCGGTGAGCGCGCGCACGCAGGCGATCATGCCGCCGTGGTACTGCAGGTAGTCGTCGCTGTCGAAGATGTCGTGTTCGCGGTTGTCCTGGTTCTTGACGGCGACGGCGATGCTGGCGAAGTTGCTGCGGAACTCCTCCTCGGCGGCGACGCCGTACTGCGCCCTGGTGTACGCGTACGACCCCCAGGCGGTGTAGACCGCGGCGATGTCGGCCTCGTCACGCCACGCCCCGGAGTCGAGCAGGGGCAGGACGCCGGCGCCGTAGGCCCCGGGGCGGCTGCCGAAGACTCGGTACATGGCGCGGTCGAGGGCGCTGCCGGCGTCGACGCCGGAGGCGACGAGCCGCCCGGACTCCGCGCGCACGCGGGCGGCCACCGGGTTGACGTCGTCGGGTTCGTCGAGCAGCGCGACCAGGCGGACGGCCTCGTCGAAGAGGTGGATGAGGTTGGGGAAGGCGTCGCGGAAGAAGCCGCTGACGCGAAGGACGACGTCGACTCGCGAGCGAGACAGCTCGTCGAGCGGGATGACCTGCAGGCCGCTGACCCGCCGGTTCTCGCGCGTCCACTGCGGGCGCACGCCGAGCAGGGCGAGGGCTTCGGCGATGTCGTCGCCACCGGTGCGCATCGCGGACGTGCCCCAGACGACGATGCCCACCGTTCGCGGTGGGGCGCCGGTGTCGGCGACGTGCCGTTCGACGACGGCGGAGGCGAGCTGCTGGCCGACCCGCCAGGAGGTTTCCGTGGGCAGCGACTTGGGATCGACGGAATAGAAGTTGCGGCCGGTGGGCAGGACGTGGGTCATGCCGCGCGTCGGTGCCCCGGAGGGGCCGGCGGGGACGTAGCCGCCGCGCAGGCCGAGGAGCAGATTGCTGATCTCGTCGGACGTGCGGCGGACTGCGGGCCACAGCGTCGTGGCGAGGTGGGTGAGCGCCTGCTCTGCGGGCGGGACGTCGTGGCCGAACACCGCCGGCACCAGGCGAGATGCGGCGTCCGGGTCGAAGTCGGCGGCGGCGAGTTGGGAGACCAGGTCGCGTGCCATTGCGTGCACGGCTTCGATGACATCTCCCGCGACGCGAGCGGTGCCCTGCAGCCAGGGACGGAGCACCTCAGGTGTCGAGGTGGCACCTGCCGCCCGATCCGCGAGCAGGGCGTCGTAGTCCAACCCGCACGCGGCCGCGAGCGACTCCGCCAGTCCCGGCACACCGGTATCCGTGGGTCGCGCGAAGGCGAGCATCATGTCGATCAGCGCCTCGCCCTCGGGGGCAGCGCCCAGAATGTGCAGCCCGCTGCGGATCTGCGCATCCTTGATCTCGCAGAGATACCCGTCCATGCGCAGCAGGAAGCCGTCGAAGTCCTGGGGGCGCTGGGATTCGCCGAGGTCGCTGTCGAGGTTGGCGGAACGGACGGCCTCCCAGATGCGCTCCTGGATCAGCGGCAGCTTCTCGGGGTCGAGCGATTGCGCCTGGTAGTACTCGTCCATGAGCTGCTCGACGGCGACGATGGGACCGTAGGCGTCGGCGCTGCTCACCGGCGGGATGAGGTGGTCGATGATCGTGGCGTGGGCGCGGCGCTTGGCCTGCGTGCCCTCGCCGGGATCGTTGACCACGAAGGGGTAGAAGAAGGGCAGGTCGGAGATGCAGAGATCGGGCAGGCACGCCGCCGACAGGCCCAGCGCCTTGCCGGGCAGCCACTCCATGGTGCCGTGCTTGCCGAGGTGGACCACCGCGTCGACGCGCAGCTGGTCACGCAGGTAGCGGTAGAAGGCGAGGTAGTGGTGCGGCGGCGCCAGGTCGGGCGAGTGGTAGATGGCGGCGGGGTCCTCGCCGAAGCCGCGCGGCGGCTGGATGCACACCAGAACGTTGCCGAAATGCAGTCCGGCAAAGGCGAGTCCGCCGCGGTGGTGATAGAGCTTCCCGGGCGGCTCGCCCCAGCCGCGCCGCATCCGCTCCTGGGTTTGCGTCGGGATCGACGAAAACCATGACGCGTAGTCCGCCTCGGCCGTCCACCCCGCGGCGAGGTCGAGCTGTTCGGCGGTGAGGTACTCGCGGTCGTAGCCGCCGCGCGCGAGCAGGGTGTGCATCAGCGTGTCACCGTCGGACGGCAGTGGCTCGCCACCGAGGTCGTATCCGTCCGCCTGCAGCGCCTGCAGCAGGCGTACCGCGGAGGCCGGGGTGTCGAGCCCCACCGCGTTGCCCACGCGGGCATTCTTCGTCGGGTAGCTGCTCAGCACGACGGCGATGCGCTTGGTCAGGTTGGGCGTCCGGCGCAGGCCCGCAAAGCGCACCGCCAGCGCGGCGCAGCGCGCCACGCGTTCGAGATCAGGCACATAGCGCGCGGCACCGTCGTCGCCGGTCTCCTTGAACGAGACGGGCACCGTGACCAGGCGCCCGTCGAACTCCGGCAGCGCGACGTTCATCACCACGTCGACGGGCGCGAGCCCCTGGTCGCTCTGCTCCCAGCGCTGCCGCGAGCCGGTCACCGCGATCGCCTGCAGCACCGGAACGCCGAGGCGCTGCAACGCAGACACCGACCACTCCGCCGCCACCTGCGGTCCTTCGATGGGCAGCTCGCCAATGGCGAAGGAGAGGGTGCTGATCACCGAGTCGCACAGCGTGGTTCCGTCCCCATCGCGCAGATGCGCAAAGGCGGGCGGGTCGCCGGAGTCGGTGCGCAGCGAGTAGCAGAACACCGGCAGCGCCAGTGCCCCGGCGTCCTCGATGGCGGACACCAGCGCGTCGATGACGGCGAGGTTGCCGGTCATCCAGTGCGCTCGATAGAGCAGCACGCCCACCACCGGACGCGCCTCGCGCGCGGCAAGATACGACGACCACCACGCCGCCGCGGCATCGCCGTCCGGCGCCGCGGGGTGATAGCGCCCGTCCCACGGCAGGGCACGGGGTGGATCGCATCCATACGTGGTGCCGCACGTCGCATCACTGAGCAGGCGGAGCAGTGATGCCATGTTGTCCGACCCGCCGTGCAGCAGGTAGGCGAACCCCTGCCCCACTACCTCGGCGGACACGGTGCTCAGCGAGGACAGCTCGGCGTCGGGCTGGCGATCGCCGGGCCACGCGACCACCGCGACGCCGCGCGCCCGGCACAGCGCAACCACACGGTCGAACGCGTCCGGAATCGCGCGCCGCCCACCCAGGAGTCGCAGCGCAACGCAGGCAACACCGCGATCCAGCAGTGGCAGCAGCGTGGCGTCGACATCAGCCGTGGTCCACGGCGCCGGGTTGAAGCCGCGCACCTCGGGAAATCCCGACGGCAGCCGCACACGGGCCGCCTGCAGCGCGATCAGCTCAGTGTCGGCGGTGGTGAGCAGGACGATCACACGCGTTCCGCCGTGACCAGCGCCAGCGGTGATCCCGGCGGACCGACCCGCCGCAACGACTCGGCGCGCAGCGTTGTTCCGCCGAGCAGGCGCAGCAGCTCGCCCTCGCCGAGCGACCCGGAGCCGTGCCCATCGGTGAATCGGCGGCGCACCAGCGGCGCCAGCAGCCCGCGGGGGACGAAGTCGACGAGCAGCAGGTGTCCACCTGGCCGAAGCACCCGGCCCACGTCGCGGAGTCCCGCCGCCTGGTCCGACCAGTGGTGGAAGCTGATGGTGCTCACCACCACGTCGCAGCCGGCGTCGTCCAGCGGCAGCGCCTCCGACGAGCCGACGTCCAAGCGCATGCCGTGAAGTTCCGGCTTGGCGCGCGCCACCTCGATCATCCCCGGCGACGCGTCGATCCCGATCAGCGACGCGGCCGGCAACGCCGCCCCCAGCCGCGCCAGCAACCGTCCCGTCCCGCAGCCGACGTCCACCACCACCGGCGCGCTGATCCCGCGCACCAGCGGCACCACGGCGTCGACCACGCGCGAGTGCACGCGGTCGAAGACGAGTCGCTGCAGCCGGCTGCGATCGTACTGTGGCGCCCACGTGTCGAAGTCGCCATGGCGATCGCTGGGATGCTGGTGCTGGTGCTGCGCGGCCATCGCCTAGAACTCGATGCCGCGCTGCGCGGGAATGCCCGCGCCGCGATAGTGGTGCTTGACCTCGCGCATCTCGGTGACGCAGTCGGCGGCGTCGATCACCGCCTGCGGTGCGCCGCGGCCGGTGAGCACCAGGTGCATGTCCTCGGGCTTGTTGCGGATCAGCTCCACCAGGTCGGCCTCTGCCACCAGCCCCGCGGTGATCGAGCCCAGCACCTCGTCGAGGACAACCAGCTTGTACTTCCCGCTCTGCACCGCCTCGACCGCGCTCTGCCACGCGTTGTGTCCCGCCGCGACGTGCTCCTCCATGGGGATGCTGTGGTCGCGCAGCGAGTCGATGGTGAAGCCGCGCCCCTCGGCGGCGATCTCCACCATGGGAACGGCCTCGACGAACAGGGTGCGCTCACCCGTTTTCCACGAGCCCTTGATGAACTGGATCACCCGCACCGGCATGCGATTTCCCGCCGCGCGCAGGGCGAGTCCCATCGCCGCCGTGGTCTTGCCCTTGCCGTTGCCGGTGAACACCAGGGTGATGCCGCGGCGATTCTTCTTCAGGTCCGGATCCATGTCAGGCCAAGCTCCCTTGTCAACCGCCGAGGAGTGCGGGCAGCACAGCGGCGCGCCCGAGGATGAACAGCGTTCCCACCGCCAGCGACGACGCGCCGGTGAGCAGTCCCAGGGTGATCTGCAGGCGCGGCAGGTTGCGCGCACCGAGCCGTCCGGCCAGCCAGACCCCGGCGATGCCGAGGTCGCTCACCACCAGCCCGGCGACGAAGGCGATCAGGATCAGCGCCGCGGCCCCAGGTGTGCCGGACGCGCCCGCGGATGCGAAGAGCACCACCTGCGTCGGCGTCTCCGCGCCGGTGCCGTGCAGCACGCCGACCGCGAAGGCGCCGCGCGGGCCGATGTCGTCGAGCGGTCCGTCGGGACCTGCGCCGCGCCGTCGCGCTCGCGCCCAGGCGCGCCGCACCACGGCGATGAGCATCCGCCAGCGTCCGACGAAGCGGTAGTCGCGGCGGTCGCGCCCGAGCTGCCACAGCACGACGCCGCCGAGCACCACCAGGGTTCCGCCCACCACCGATTCGAAGATGCGGTCGATCCCGTTGGGGAGGTTGAGCCCGAGGATTCCGACCATGGCGCCGAGCAGCGCGATCACCAGGCCGTGCCCGATGCAATACCAGAAGGCCAGGCGCAGGTCTCGCCCACCCGCGTCGCGCCTGCCGCCACCCGACGCCTGGGTGGTCAGGTCGGTGATCGCCGAGATGTGGTCCCAGTCGAGACCGTGCCGGCAGCCGAGCAGAAAGCCCGACCCCGCCACAGCCAGAACCTGCCACGAGATGGCGGATGTGGGGGCCATGTGCCCGAGCTCTCCCTTTTGCGCGAAGGTACGCGAGCTGGCCCTGCACCACCGGTTTTCTGGCTTCCGCCTCCTTGGTGGAGGCGGCCACAGTAGCGCGACTGCGCCGGACTTCGACCGGCTTGCCCGGACGGCGAGGGTGGCCGCCATCGTAGCGAGTTTGGGCGTCGCCCCGGAACGCTCCGAAGCGGCTCCGGGAGCGCTACGAGCTCGGCACTACGGGGGGGACGACCGCAGTCGTCAGCGTGGGCCGGAAGAAGATGCTCGCCACCCCGAGGATGCTGCCGATGAGCGCCAGGTACAAGCCAGGACCGCTGCTCACCGAGGCGAGGGCCCCGCTCTGCGACGAGGTGTTCGAGGCCACGCGTGCGACGTTAGTCAGTTCGTAGGCGGTGAGTGCCGCCGCGAGAAGCGCGACGAAGAATGCGGTGTTGGATGCCCCACGGCTGAACCGGTGAGAGAACAGGCGCAGCCCACAGAGCAGGAGCACGAGGCCGGCGCCGATGGTGAAGTAGCCGTCACCGCCCCCCTGCATGCCGCTCACGGACACGTTGATGAATCCCAGAGCTGTCACCGTCGCCCACGGCATGAGGCTGCCAATGATCAGACCTGCTGCACTGAGGGTGGCCAGGATCGCGTTCGTCGCTGAACCGGTTCCCGCTGCGGCCGTGGGCATCGACGGTGGCACGGGTTGCCACGCCAACCCGTCCCACCAGTACCGCCCGTCGGGAGAGCGCATCCCGACCAACCCGCTCGCATCCGCCATCGGTTCTCCTCCGTGAATGGTTGCGCGATGGTGCGCGCGACCGTCGAAGGCGTCAACAAAGAACCGTGAACAAAGAAAAGAAGGGCGAGGCGGCCACGCTGGCGCCTCGCCCTTCAGAGAGTCACGGTGAGAGGGCTAGGCGCAGCCCCACTGGTGTGCCTGGCCGTGCGCCAGCATCTTGGCGGTGATGTTGGCCTGCTGCACGGGGTCCCAGATGTCGGTCCCGCCGTTGGCACGGAAGGTCGACTGCAGGAACTGGTAGAGGCCGTAGTACGGCCCGGAGGCGTTGTACGCGCGGGGGTTGAGACCCGATTCGCAGCGCGCGATCTTGAGCATCCACGGGTAGGACACGCCGTTGGCGTCAGCGGCGGTCTTGATGATCGCCTCGATGGTGCCCGGTGCGGGCGGCGGCGCCGGCGGTGGTGTGGCCACTGCGGCCTTGGCCACGGGCGTCGCGGTCGGCGGCGGCGGAGGCGGCGTGGGAACCGGCGTCGGGACCGGGGTGGGCGTCGCCTCGGGGAGGCGCAGCTCGGGGTCGCGAACCGGAAGGGTGCGGGCCAGGCGATCGGCCGCAGGCTGGACACTGGCGACGCTGGTGGGTGTTGAGGCGACGGCGACTGGGCTGTGCCGTCCCGAGGCCATGACGATGGGGCTGATGGTGAGGACGGCGAGGCCTAGCGCCACCCCTCGTAGTCGTGTCGGGAACCGCAAATAGATACTCCCTGTGATCCTGCAGCGACGACGGCAACAGCGCTCGTCCCGGCGCTGCGACTCGGTGCCGAGGATAGGCACCGGGACTGATTGCGCTCGGCTGTTCCACCGCGCGGGCGGGGCGGTGGGTCGCGGCGCCCGAACCAGCTCCCGCGGCTCGGGCGTCGAGGCGGGGACGTGAGGGGTGTCCGACCGCGACCGGGGCACCCTACCACAGGGTGTACGGCTCTCCGCAATAGGCACCATCGCCCCGTGACCGCCCGCTGGGGCGCTTCGAGCGCCCCAATCGAGCACGCGTCACGCTCGGCCCCGACACCCCACCCAGAGAGGCTGACAAGTGCGTCATCCAGCCGCCCGGCGTTGGAAAGGGCTCAGCGGCCCGCCATGCCCACCACCGGCTGGTTGAGCCGTGTCGCGCCCATCGAGCCGAAGAACGGCGCGCTGTAGTCGAAGATGCCGCCGTCGGAGGCGACGAAGCGGTACCCGTCGGCGAACAGCGTCGGCGCCATGCCGACGATCGGCTGGTTGAGGTGCAGCGCCCCGGCGCTTCCGTAGAACGGCGCGTCGCCGAAGGTGAAGATGCCGCCATCGGCGGCGACCAGCCAGTACCCGCCGCCGTCCGGCGTGCCGCCCATGCCCACGATGGGCTGGTTGAGGTGCATGGCCCCGGTGCTGCCCCAGAAGAAGGCGTCACCGAAGGTGAAGATGCCGCCGTCCGAGGCGACCAGCCAGTAGCCGAACCCGAAGGGTGTGCTGGCCATCCCGACCACCGGCTTGTTGAGGTGGAGCGCCCCGGTGCTGCCCCAGAAGTGGGCATTGCCGAAGGTGAAGATGCCGCCGTCCGAGGCCACCAGCCAGTAGCCACCGCCGTTCGAGGTCACCGCCATGCCGACGATCGGCTTGTTGAGGTGCATCGCTCCGGTGCTGCCGTAGAAGACCGCGTCGCCGAAGGTGAAGACGCCGCCGTCCGAGGCCACCAGGTAGTAGCCGAGCCCGGTCGGCGTCAGGGCCATGCCGACGATGGGCTGGTTGAGATGCTTGCCCCCGGTGCTGCCATAGAACTGGGCGTCACCGAAGGTGAAGATGCCGCCGTCGCTGGCCACCATCCAGTAGCCCTGCCAGGGCTCGATCACGCCCACCCCCTTGAGCAGCAGGTTGTCGCCCGCCGTGCTGTGCAGCGTGATGGCCAGCACGAAGTAGGCGGGATGGGCGTAGACGTGCTGCCCGGTGATGACGAATCCCTTGCTGCCGTCGATGCGACCCGGCGAGAAGTTGCCGTCGCCCCAGTCGATGGTGGCGCTGAAGTCCGCCGCCGTGGCGCTCGCCTGCGTGCTGTTGAACGAGCCGACGACGTAGTCGGGGTCTCCGACCAGCGCGCCGCTGGCATCGCCATAGGCGGCGACGGTGCCGTCGAGCTTGGCGATCCAGTAGCCGTTGCCCGTCGAGGTGGGCGCGATCGCCGCCGAATAGGGGTACGCGCTCCCGGCCGGGCCACCGAACTGCTTGGCGCTGCCGTACGGATACACCGTGCCGTTGATGGACACCTCCCAGTACCCGTTGCCGTCGGGCGTTGTCAGGATGTCCACCGTGGCTCCATTGGAGGGAACCGTGCTGCCGTAGAACGGCGCGTTGCCGAAGGTGAAGACGCCGCCGTCCGCCGCGGCGAGCCAGTAGCCCTGGCCGCTCTTGGTCACCGCCATGGAGGTGATGACTGGGTGGCTGAAGCCGCTCACGTTGCCGTGATCCAGCGCGTCGCCGTAATGGAAGACGTGGCCGATCTCGTCGACGATGTAGTAGCCCTGGCCTGACGGGGTGGCGCGGATGGCCACGACGTAGCCGCGCGGCTGGCCGGTGGGGTCGCCGTAGAAGACGGCATCGCCGAACGCGAAGACGCAGCCGAGCTCGCTGACCGTCCAGTAGCCGTTGCCGCTGGGGGTCGGGGTGATGCCGGCGAGGAAGCCGCAGCCACCGCCGATGGCGTCGCCCACGAAGACGGCATCGCCGAACGGCTTGATGCTGCCGTCGCGCTGCACGGTCAGGTACCCGGCGGTGGCCGGGGTGCCCGCGATGCCGATGGTGGTGGAACGCAGCCGGTTGTTGGCCAGGCCGAGGGCCCCGTCGTTGACGAACCCGGCGATCGACCCCTGTCCGCTCAGCGACCGCGGTTGCGAGCGCTGGGGCGCCGCCTGACCGGCGCCCGGCTGCGACTCACCGGCGGCACGGGCGATCAGCGCGTGGCGCGAGCCGGGGTCGTCCACCGCCGTGGCGGGCACCTTGGGCGGCGCGTGGGTGGGCCGGGTGGGCTGCACCGCAACCGAGCCGGCGGGTTGCGCCGCCGCCTGGACGCGATCCGCGCCGTGGCCGGCGACGAGCGCCGGTGCGATCAGCAGTGCGGCGCAGAGGCCACCGACGAGACGAGCACGACCGCGGTGCATCAGCATGGAGTCCCCCTCTCGACGCCATCGGTGCGGCGCCGCCAAGTCCAAACCGTCGTGCCGAAGCATACTCGCACTCCGCTGCAGTTTTGGGAGGCTGCTTGCGGCTAGGCGGCGCCGTGTTCGCCGAGCAGCAGGCGGCACATCGCGTCGCCGAGCCAGCTCTCGAAGCGGTCGGGACTCCAGCCCTTCTCGACGACCAGGCCGTGGTACAGGGCGTCGTCGGTGAGGGCCCAGAGCACGTCGGCGGCCTCGCCCGGGTCCAGGTCGGCGCGCAGCTGCGGGTCGCGCTGCAGGAGCAGCTCGACCACCGTCGCCTGGGCCCGGTGGCGCTGGCGCTGCAGGTCGCTCCAGAGCTCGGCGATGGCGGCGTCGGCCGCGGCGCCACGGCGCACCGCCTCCATCACCCCGGCGGTGCGGGCGCTGACGTGGCTGGAGCTGCGCGCGTGGTGGCGGAGCAGGCTGGGGCCGTCGGGCTGGTCGCGGAGATCCTGCAGCCAGCTGCGCAGCGCCAGCGGGAGCGGCTCGCCCTGGTTGCGCGCGGCGTCGTCGAGCACGGCCTCGAGCAGCGCCCGCTTGGTGCCCGCCACCGCGGCCACGGTCTGCGCCGCCACCCCCGCCGCCCGGGCGACCTGCTCACGTGATGTGGCCGCGTAACCCTCGGTGACGAAGAGCAGGCGGGCGGCGGCGAGGATGGCCTGGCGGGTCGCCCGTGCCTGTTCCTGGCGGCGTGGCGACCGGTAGGCGCGCCGCGTGGCGGCCGGCGCTGCCGCGCTTTCGTCTGTGTCAGTCACTATTGAATGATGACAATAGCTGACAACTACTGACAGCGACACCTTCTGCGGTCGTTAACGGTTGAGCCTCGCTTGCGTCAGTAGAATGGCCCCACATGGACACCCGGCGCGGCCGGCGTCCCTCCCCTACGTACAGGCGCCGCGCTGCATGCACCCTCGCTCTGCTGGTGGTGGCCGCCCTCCCGGTGAGCGCAGTTGTGGTCTCCCTGGTCCCACTGCAGCATCCCCTGGCCGTGGCTCGCCCCGCTGTCTCCGCGCGCCCGCCGGACGCGGGTGTCGTGCTGCCCGACGACGAGGTGCCGCTCGACCTTCCCCTGGCCACCGATCCGCCGCTTCCCGGGGCCACGGCCACCCCCGCCGAGGCGGCGGTCGTCGAGCACACCGGGCGTCCGGTGGCGGCGATCACCCTGCCGATCCTCACCTACCACTGGATCCGGGTCAACCCGGTGAGCACCGACCAGCTCGGTTTCCATCTCTCGGTGACCCCCGAGCACTTCGCCCAGCAGATGGCCTTCCTGCACTACGCGGGCGTGCACACGCTGAGCCTCGGCGACGCCATGGCCGCGCTGCAGACGGGCAAGGCACTGCCGCCTCGCTCCGTGGTGCTCACCTTCGACGACGGCTACGGCGACTTCGCCACCGCCGCCGCCCCCGTGCTGCAGCGGGAGGGCATGGTCGGTACGGTCTTCGTGGTCACGGGGTTCCTCGGCCACACCGCCTACATGACCGCCGACCAGGTCAAGCAGGTCGAGGGCATGGGCATGGTGATCGGCTGCCACACCGTCAACCACCTCGACCTGGCGCGCGTCCCGGCGGCGCTGGCCCAGGCCCAGATCAGCGTCAGCCACCAGCAGCTCGAGGAGCTGACCGGGCACAAGGTGCTCGACTTCGCCTATCCGTATGGCGGCTTCACCCCTGCGATCGCGCAGATGGTGCTGGCCAACGGGTTCCGCGAGGCGGTGACCACCCGCGGGGGCATCACCCTGGCCGCCAGCGAGCGTGGGGTCTGGCCGCGCCTCCACGTCGACGGCGCCGACAACCTCAACTCGTTCGCCTACAAGGCGCTCGCGGCGCTGCCGGCGGGCACGGTGCAGTCGCTGCTGCAGGGTTTCTCCAGCGGAGGTTCGGCGGCGGCCAGCCATGTGGCGCCGCGACCGTCCGGCAGCCCCTCGCCGGGCCGCAACGCCAGCGCCGGCGCGGGAACGATGGGCAGCCGCCGCTACGCCTGATCCGGGGGCAAGGGTGGCAATACCGCCACGCCATGCCGGCACAGCACCTCCTGGGCCGCCTCCAGCCAGCCCAGCCGCTGCTCGGCGCGGGCGTAGACCGCCTGGATGTACTCGTACGTGCTCGACTGCTGCGGGACCGGAGGCAGGTCCGGCATTGCGGGGACCTCGGCGGCATCGATCACGCCGCGGGCGACCAGCTCCTCGAAGGCGAGGCTGACCACCGCGGCGTCGTCGTCGATCAGCTCGGCGAAGTCCATCCTGGCGTTGAGCACCGACACGGGCTCGCGGCCGTCGGCGGCGGGCTGGGCGTGGCCCGTCACCCTGCCGACGTAGTCGCGCAGCTCCTCGAGATGGGCGATGCCGGGCTGCGCCGCGCCGACCACGACGCGGTTGTCGCGCATGCCCACGGTGAACTCCAGGCTGGGCGCGGGCGTCCGTGCGGCGCGACGGAAGAGCGGCATGGATCGATGCTACGGGACGCCTCCGCATGACGTTTCGATGGCGTCCCAGGACCTGATCCTTTACCGCCGAGGCGCCGCCGGCGGTGCGCTTGATGGAGGTGAACAAGATTTTTCGTGGGTTGCTTGTGCCCGCGGGCCGGAGGCGCTGCAATAGGCACAGAAGCAGGCAGGGGGCAGGAACTCCGGGGGAGTGGGGCTGACCGGATGGCCGATCGCTACGGCGGGGCCATCCGGTACAGCACCACGGCGAGGACAATCAGTCCCGCGACCGCGAGCACGGCGATCACCACGGCCGGCGACGGTCGCCCCGAGGCGCGCACCTCGATGCCGGGATCGACCTCGGCGACACGCCGGAAGGCGACGCGCTCGGCGACCATGCGGCGCTCGTCCTCGGCGTCGACGTCGGTCCAGTCGGGCGGGTGCTCGCGTGGCGCCGGGCGCAGCGGGCGCGGCGCGGGCGCCCGTTTGGGCGCGGGAGGCGGCGCATGCCCGTTGCCGCCGGGGGCGTGCGCGCGGGCGAGGTGCGGCGGGAGCGTGCCGCCTGGGAGGCGCCGGCGGGGAGGCTCGGCCATCGCGGCCAAGTGTGCCACCCGGCGTTGCAGCCGGCGTGCCCCCGCCCCGGGCGGGTCAGCGCCCAGGCGGCGTGATCAGCCCCGCCGTGTGTGGCGACGCCAGCGCCAGCGCAGGGCAACCGCCACGATCCCGACGCCTCCGGCGCTCCACAGGCCGAGCAGCGCGGGTGGGGTGGTGCTCACCCCGGGATCGTTGAGCGGGCGGTGCAGCGCGGTGATCGACTGCTGCAGCGCGCGAGGCGCGTCGGTCTGGGCGGGACTGGCGTCCACGCCCGTGGCGGGGGTGAGCTGGCGCGCCGGGGCCGACGCGGACGCTGACGGCGTCGCTGGTGCGCCGCCGCGGGCGGTCGCCGCGCTGGAGTGCACGGGTGTCGCGGGCGCGCCCCGCACCGGCGTTGTCGTGCCCGCGGCCGCCGGGGCCGCGGTCGCCGGGGATGTCGGCGCCGGCGCGCCCGACGAGGACGGCTGCACCGACTTGGCAGCGCTCCAGCTGCCCGGGCTGTGGTCGCTGTAGTGGAAGCGCAGGCTGACCATGTCGACGCTGTCCGACGAGGTGAGGTTGGCGACCATCACGGCTCCGCGGGAGGGTCCGGCGCTGCCGTGGCAGAGCTCGCGGGGCGCCACCGTCGATCCCTGCCACGCGGCCGGGTTGCCGCTGTCCGCGGCGGGGTGCCAGGAACTGTCGTTGGCGGCGATGCTGAAGGTCTGGCCGGGGAGGCCGATGCCCACCCACTGGTTGCGCCCGTCCTGGCAGGCCACCGACACGCCGACGCCGGCCGAGGAGACGGTCACCGTGGCGGCCGGGTGCGAGCCCGGCATGGACAGGTCCCACCCGGCGCGCACCGTGTCACCGGGGGACACCGTGATGGCGCCCTCCATGTCCCCGCTGAGGCTCACCTTGGTCGCCGCGGCCGTCGACGGCCAGGCGAGCACGGCCGCGCCGAGGCCCACGGCGAGCAGCGCACGGACAACCCGGCGGCCGAACGGTCGCGCAACGACACCTTCCACGCGGGCATTGTGCCCGACCCGTCCCCGCGCGCGAGACGGGACCGGTGCGTTCGGCCCGCCGCGATTGCCTCAGGCCGCCGTTCCGGCGCCTCCCTCGGCGCCGCGCCGCGCCACCCGGCGCCGCCAGCGGATCACTGCGATGGCCAGGGCCGCCAAGGCCAGCAGGATCGGCAGGGTGGCCCCGCCCACGGGCGAGACGGCGTCGATCACCCGGCGCAGGGGCGTCACGGCGGTGTTCAGCAGCCCGGGGGCTACGACGCTGCCGGTGCCGACCGATGCGGCCTGGACGGCGCCCTGCGGTGTGGCGGCTGGCGTCGTGCCTGCCGGAGCACCACCCGCCGGAGTCGTGCCGTTCGCCGTGGGGGCGCTGCCTGCGCCGGAGATGCCGGGTTGTGATGGACCGGTGCCGGTGGGCACGCTCATGCTGCCGCCGCCGCTCGACCCGGGCGTGGTGCCCGAGCCCGGGGCCGGCGTGGTGCCAGGAGCGCCGCCCGGCTTGGGGGTCGGTGTTCCGGCCGCTCCTCCGCCACCGGGTGCTGGAGTGCTGCCGCCGCCACCGCTCGATCCGCCCGGCGGCGTCACCGTCCCGCCGTCACCGGCGCTGGTCGGAGCCGGCGTGGGCGTCGAGCCGCTGCCTCCCGTGGGACCCTGCGTGGGAACGGGCGTCGGTATCGGCGTCGGTACCGGGGTGGGCACGGGAGTCGGCGCCGGGGTCGGCGGCGGCGGCACGTAGGTGGCCGGCATGGTCACCGCAGCGCTCCACACCCCGGGACTCCAGACGATCGAATAGTGGAAGCGCACGGCAACCGAGTGCGCGGGGTCGCTGGTGCTGACCGTCGCGGTGAACGACGCTCCGCTTCTGGACCATGCCCCGCCGCCCCCGCAGAAGCTGCCCCCCACCAGGACGCTGCCCTGGTAGGCAGCCCCGTCCCAGGTCGACGCCGTGGGAATCCACGCGGTGTCACCCGCGGGCACCTGGTACGACTGCGTGCCCATGGCCACGGTCAGGCTGTCGAAGCCCTGCCCCTCGTCGCCGCAGGTCACCGGGATGCTCACGGTCGCCGCCGCCACCGTGACCGTCGCCGCCGGGTGTCCCGCGGGCAGCGACACCGCGAAGCCCGCGCGCACCTGCGTCCAGGGCACGACGTAGCGAGTGCCCTCCATGGCTCCGCCGACGCTCACGCCGAGCGCGGCCGCGCGCGTGCCACCGAGCCAGGTCGCCCCGGCCACCCCCAGGGGAACGGCCAGCAGCGCCGTGAGGATCCGCCCGCGCAGAGTCGCGCTCATCACATCTGCCCCAGTACCCCGCCACATGCCTGTCGAGGGCGATTGTCCCGCGGAGATCGCGACGTTGTGGCCAATTGAGGTCAGAACTCACGCGGCTTCACAAGTCTTGTGCGCACCGCCAGCGGACCGCCATCAGGGCACGGCAGGCACAATCTCGAATCGCCGTGCAAGGTAGCGCGGCCGTGTCACGTTCCATAGTCGATGCGGAAGCTGTGCACCGCAGTGGCGGTCGCCGCCGCTGTGAACGCCGCGCCCCTGGTGGCACTTGCCACGCCCGCTGCGCCGCACGTCGCGGCGGGGCCGATCGTCAGCGCGCGCGCCTCCGAGCCGGTGGTGATCACCGGCGCCCAGGTGCCTCAGTGGTCGCGTTCGTCGGCCACCGGGGCGGCCGCGCCCTACCCCTCGGGGGCCACCAAGACCACCGGCGGCGACAGCGTGCGCAGCGCCCACAACGGCGTGCTCAGCGTGCCCCCCGACGCCCGCACGGGGGTCGATCCCGACCAGGTCACCGCCTTCCGCTGGGACGGCGCCGCCTGGGTGGAGATCCCCGTCCAGGTCGACCAGCGCTATCCCTACTTCCTGGCCAACGGGCACTCCAGCTTCTCGTCCTACTCGGGCACCGACGAGGAGCTCACCTACGCCTGGAACCCCACCGCGCACTCCACCGGTGAGGAGGCGTGGAAGAAGGTCTTCGGCGACTGCTCGGCCCGCTACCAGCAGACGGCCGCCGACCTGACCAGCGCGATCGCCAGCGGCGCCGTCTCGCCCAGCACGAACCCGGCTGTCGCCGCCGACGACTACACGCAGGCGATGCCGGACCCGGTGCGCACCCTCAACGACGACGACCAGATCGCCATGATGGCCGGCGACGCCGGCGTCCAGGCCCCACCGGGCACCGGCCAGCCCGCCGGCACCACCGGCGGCAGCGGGCAGACCATCACCGTCGTCGACCCCACCAACGCCATGGCGCCCGGCTACATCTACCTCTTCCTGCGTCCTGGCGGCTCGTCATTCAACGCCGGCAACGGCTACGTGCAGATGACCCGCGACGCCAACGCCGACGAGTGGATCGACCGCTACACCTTCGCGCCGAGCGACACGGAGAAGATCGGCACGTCGAACACCGGCTACGGCCCCAACCTGCCGGGCACGGTGTGCCGCACCTCGCCGAGCAATGACGCGTCGCCACCGATCACCACGCCCGACGGCACCGCGCGCTCGTCGATCGACCGCGTGCCCCGCGACGGCATGACCGTCACCACGCCGACGTACCGCCTCTACGCCAGCGGACGCTGGATGATCCGCCAGTTCGCCGTCACCGCGCCGGGCACGACCGGCAGCTACGGCCCCAACCTGATCTCGCGCTGGAAGGGACGCGCCTTCCAGCAGTCGCCGGACTCCTCGGTGTCGCTGGTCGGCTTCGAGGACGAGCAGGTCAACTGGGAGGCCAACGCTGCGCTGCTGGGCTGGAAGGTCGGTCCGGTGCGTGCCATCCGCGAGGTGTGGGGCGCCGACTCCGGCACCAACGTCACCAAGACCGAGACCTACTACCGCGACGCCGATGCGTTCCACTACCACGTCCGCGTCCACCCGATTCCCCCCGACGGCCTCTACACCTCGTGGGATTACCGCCTCGGCGCCGTCGACACCTACTACAACGTCAAGAACCCGCAGGGCGTCCGCGTCGACGGCGTGCCGGACAGCAGCGTCGGCGAGATCGACCAGGTGCCGGTCACCGGCCAGAAGGCGTTCTTCAACTCCTGCGATCCCACCTTCGACATCTGCTCGGCGATCGCCAACCCCGAGGAGGTCGCCGGCCCCAACGGCGGCATGGTCTACGTCGCCGAGCTCTCCGGGCCCACCAGCGCCACCGAGCCCGCCGTGGTCCCCTACTACCGCGACGACGCCTGCTTCGACGACGGCACCGGCGACGGTCCGCCGCCGCGGCCCTGGCCCAAGGAGACCTCGACCGACTCTCGCGTCCAGCAGGGCTACGTCGACTACTGGAAGGCGCACGGCGCCCCGGCAACGCTCACCTACGCCGACCTCAAGTGCAACCCGGCCGACACCAACCCGGCCACGCCCGCATGGCAGAAGACGCCGTTCGCGGGTGCCATCGGCCAGAGCGGCCTGCACTTCTTCGTCACCTCCGACACCGACAACGCCTTCTCCCCCAAGCCCATCACCGAGATCGACGCCCAGCAGTGGCGCTACACCGTGCCCATGTCCTCGGCCACCAACGTTGCGGCCGTGTACGGCCAGAACGTGACCGCTCCCCTGCAGGTGATCGCCACCCCCTACGGCACCGCCGTCGCCGCCTCGGCAACCGCCGGTCCGCACGGCGCCTCGGCGTCGGTGTCCGCCTCGATCGCCGCCTCGGTGGCTGCGTTTCCGGTGGCGTCGCTGCTGACGCGCTGGCGCCGCCGCCGCGCAGCTCAGGCGGGCTGAAGCCGGGTGGGGAACTCGCTGCGGCGGTAGAGGGCGTGCAGGGGGATGCCGCGGTCGGCGAGGGCTTCGCGGCCGCCCTCCTCGCGGTCGACGATGACGATGGCCTCGACCACATCGGCGCCGGTTTCCACGACGCGGTCGTAGGCCTGGAGGATCGCGCCGCCGGTGGTGATGGTGTCCTCGACCATGACCACGCGCTGGCCGGGCTGCAGAGCGGGACCCTCGATGGGCTTGCCGGTGCCGTGGTCCTTCACCTCCTTGCGGACGATGAAGGCCTGCAGCGGTGAGTCGTCTTCCATGCCGCTGAGGGCGGCGACGCCGGCGGCGATGGGATCGGCGCCGAGGGTCATGCCGCCGACGGCGGTGATGCCGGGCAGCTCGCGGCAGCGCTGCAGGATGAGGCGCGAGACGAGGTAGAGGCCGCGGCCGTCGAGGGTGACCTGCTTGCCGTCGAAGTAGAAGTCGCTGCGGCGTCCGCTGCGTAGTACGAAGTCGCCGAACTTGAAGCTGCGGTCGTAGAGCATGGCGTGCAGCTCGGTGCGCAGGGACGCGAGATCGTCGACGGCGGCGCTCATGAGTCGGTCGGGCGCCAGCGCAGGTGCGGCCTGCGCGCCGCGAGAACCTCGTCGACGCGGTCGACCGGGGCGTTGTGCGGTGCCGACTGCACGAAGCCGAGGTCGCGCGACGCTTCGTCGACGATGGCCGCGCAGACGTCGGCGAGGTCGTCGAGCGCCTGCTTGGATTCGGTCTCGGTTGGCTCGAACATCAGCGCTTCGGGCACGGTGGTGGGGAAGTACACCGTCGGCGGGTAGACGCCGTAGTCGATGAGCCGCTTGGCGAGGTCGATCGCGCGCAGCCCCTCGACGGGCGAGCCCTTGGTGGTGGCGACGAACTCGTGCAGGCATGGCGAGTTGACGGCCATGGGGAACAGCGGTGCCAGGCGCGCCTGCAGGTAGCGCGCGTTGAGCACCGCGTCGCGTGCCACCTGCGGCAGGGTGTCGCCGTAGGCGCGGATGTAGGCGTAGGCGCGCACCAGCATGCCGAAGTTGCCGTAGTACGAGCGCACCTTGCCGACCGAGCGGGGACGGTCGTAGTCGAGCACGAAGGCGTCGCCGCGCTTCTCCACCGTGGGCACCGGCAGGAAGTCGACCAGCGACGGCGCGACACCGACAGGACCGCTGCCCGGTCCGCCACCGCCGTGCGGAGTGGAGAACGTCTTGTGCAGGTTGAGGTGGACGACGTCGAAGCCCATGTCGCCGGGCCGCGCGACACCGACCAGCGCGTTGAGGTTGGCGCCGTCGTAGTAGAGCAGCGCACCGGCGTCGTGCGCCACGCGTGCGATCTCCAGGATGTCCTTCTCGAAGACGCCCAGCGTGTTGGGGTTGGTGAGCATGATCGCCGCCACCGTGGAGTCGAGGTGAGCCCTGAAGTCCTCGACGTCGACGGTGCCGTCGTGATTCGACTTGACCGTCACCACCTCGAGCCCGGAGAGCGCCGCCGACGCGGGGTTGGTGCCGTGCGCACTGTCGGGGATGAGCACCCGCGTCCGCGCGGTGTCGCCGTGCGCTGCGTGGTACGCCTGGATCATGCGCAGGCCGGTCCACTCGCCGTGCGCGCCCGCCGCCGGCTGCAGCGACATGCGGGCCATCCCGGTGATGCTGCAGAGCATGCGCTCCAGCTCCCACATCAGCTCCAGCGCACCCTGCGAATCCTCGTCGGGCTGATAGGGGTGCAGCGAGGCGAAGCCGTCCAGGGCGGCGAGCTGCTCGTCGACCACCGGGTTGTACTTCATGGTGCAGGAGCCCAGCGGGTAGATGCCGTGGTGCAGGTGATGATTGCGTCGCGCCAGACGGCCGACGTGGCGGGCCAGCACCGGCTCCGGCACCGCCGGCACCGTCGGCGGCGCGCTGCGCAATGCCGACGCGGGCAGCAGCGATGCGAGCGGCTTGGCGTCGACGCCCGCCGCCACGGTGCGCGGCCCCCCCGTGTAGTCGGTGCTCAGCTCGAAGACGAGCGGCTCGTCGCCCGCCCACGCGGGGGGCGGGGCGGAGGCGGCGCGCTGCTGCGGAGTGCTCGGGGCGCTGCCGTTGTTGCCATTCGCAGCAGAAACTGCGGGCGTCTCGCCGGGCGGAGTGGTGGGCTGGCAGTCGCCGGTGCTCATGCCGTCACCTCGGTCAGGGGGAGGTTCGCCTGACCCGCCTCTTGCGGTTGCCCGGCGAGTTCGCGCGCCGCCTCGACGTAGTGGTCGATGGCGGCGGGCGAGGTCATCTCGGTGCAGCACACCAGGATCCCGTTGCGGAGCGCGGGATCGATGCCGCCCAGCGGCATGCCGGCGACGATGCCGCGCCGCCGCATCGCCTCGCCGAGCACCGTCGCGTCGCCCGGCGTGCGCAGGGTGAACTCCCAGAGGAACGGCGTGTCGAAGGCCACCGAAAATCCGGGCAGCGCGGCCAGCCGGTCGGCCAGCACATGCGCTCGCTGCGCGCTCACCTCGGCGACGGCGCGCAGCCCACCGGCGCCCATGCGCGCCATGTAGATCGTGGCCGCCAGCGCCATCAGCGCGTGGTTGGTGCAGATGTTGCTGGTCGCCCGCTCGCGACGGATGTGCTGCTCGCGCGCCTGCAGCGTCAGCGTGTAGGCGCGGCGACCCTGCGCGTCGACGCTCATGCCGACCAGGCGGCCCGGCAGCCGGCGCACCAGCGCATCGCTTGTCGCGATGAAGCCGACGTGCGGTCCGCCGTAGGAAGCGGGGAGGCCGAGCGGCTGCCCGTCGCCCACCGCTACGTCGTATCCCGCCTCACCCGGAGGGACCAGGACACTGCAGGCGATGGGGTCCACCGAGGCGACTGCCAGCGCGCCCACCGCATGCGCGGCCTCGGCGAGCGGCGCGAGGTCCTCGATGCTGCCGTAGAACGTCGGTTGCGAGACGATCAGCGCCGCGTGCTCTGCGGTCAGCGTTTGCCGCACGGCGTCGAGCGGGGTGACGCCGTCGCGCTGCGGGATGACGTCGACCTCGACGCCGCGGCCGCGCGCGTAGGTGTGGATCACGCCCAGCGCTTCGGGATGCAGCCCACCGCTCACCGCGACGCGGGTGCGCCCGTTGTGGGCCACCGCGAGCATCAGCGCCTCGGCCGCCGCGGTGGCGCCGTCGTACAGCGACGCGTTGGACACGTCCATCCCCGTCAGCGCGCAGATCATCGACTGGAACTCGAAGATGGTCTGCAGCGTGCCCTGCGACGCCTCGGCCTGGTAGGGCGTATAGGCGGTGTAGAACTCGGGACGCGAGATGGTCGCCTTGACGATGGCCGGGATGAAGCGGCGATACACGCCGGCGCCCAGGAACGAATCCCACGCGCTCAGCGGCCGGTTGCGGGCGGCGAGCCGCTCCAGGTCGGCGACCAGCTCCTGTTCGGAGAGGGCCGGGGGAAGGTCCAGGCGCGGGTCGAGGAGCTGTGCGGGGACGGAGGAGAAGAGATCCTCGATGCGGCCGGCCCCCACGGCATCGAGCATCGAACGCCGATCGGCGTCCGTGTTGGGGAGGTAGGCCATCGGGTTTCAAGTATGCCGGACCGCTGCGGCCCCACCGCGCCCGCCCGTGCCCAGGATTGGGAACTCCAAGCCAGTGGTAGACTGCCGAACCTATGGCAAAGCGCGCCCCGGTCCACATCGACGATGTCATCGCCGCCATCGAGACGGCACGTGACAAGGTGATGGCCGACGAGGTCAAGTCCCTGGTCAAGCTGGGGCTGCCCAAGAACGTCGCCTACAAGATGGTGGCCGAGCGCTACCGCCAGCGCGGTTCCGAGGAAGAGGGCTCCGAGGGCGAGCAGTCGCCCTGGGTCGACATGTCCTAGCCGGAGGCCAGCGCCTCCAGCACCAGCGCGTTGACCCGATCCGGCGCCTCCAGGTGGAGGAAGTGCCCGCAGCCTTCGAGGATCTCGACGCGCGCCTCACCGCTGCAGAACTCCAGGCTTGCCCCCGAGCGATCCGGTGCGAAGCAGCCGTCGTCGGCGCCGAGCAGGAACAGCGCCGGCGGCTCCACGATCCCCGAGGAGACGGTGACCTGCACGCTGGCGAGCCCGTCGGCCTGGCGCGAGAAGTCGATGGTCTGGCGGTAGTAGCCGAGCGCCGCCTCCAGCACGCCGGGCGCGGCCAGCGTCTGCTTGAGCTGCGCCATCTGCTCCGCAGGGAGCACAAAGCCCGGTGACCACTCGCGCCAGAGGTTGTCGATGAAGGCGTAGCCGTCGCCGGGGATGATCAGCTCGGGCAGCACAGCGAGCTGGAAGAACCACATGTACCAGGAGCGCTTGCGCTGCTCCCAGTCGCCGGTGAGGGTGGCGGCGACGACGGCGGGATGCGGCAGGGCCATGCTCACCAGGTGGCGGACCCGCTGCGGTTCGAGGATGGCCGCGCCGCACGCGGCGGTCGCTCCCCAGTCGTGGCCGACGACGTCGGCGGTGCCGTCCGGGCTCAGAGCCTCGATCAGCGCCAGCGCGTCCAACGCCAGCACCGCGGACTGGTAGCGGCCATCAGGCGCGAGCCCGGTGGGGTGGTAGCCACGCATCCACGGCGCCACGGCGTGGCAACCGGCGCCGGCGAGGTCGCGCAGCAGCGGCTCGAAGCTGGGCGCGTGGTCGGGAAAGCCGTGCAGGCAGAGCACCAGCGGGGCTCCGGGCTCGCCCGCGGAGAGGTAGGCGAAGTCGACGCCGTTGGCCTCGACCCGACCCTGGATGATGGTGTGGTTCGTTGCTGCCATTCGCACAGCTCCCTTCCGAACTCCGTCGCCGCCGGTGCGCGAAAGCCTAGCCCCGCGACAGTCCCGAACGCAGCCCTGCCGCCGCTGACTATGCTCATCCGGTCATGGCGGACGTCTGCGTCGTCGGTCCCGGAGGTGTCGGCGGATACCTCGCCGCCGTGCTCGCCCAGGGCGGGCTCGACGTGGCCGTGGTCGCACGCGGCGCGCACGGCGACGCCATCGAGCGCGACGGCCTGCGCCTCGACGACCCGCAGCGCGCCGACAGGTCACCCGCGCGGGTCACCACGGCGCGCACCCTGCACGACGCCCCGCCCGCCCAAGCGGTGGTCCTCGCCGTCAAGCACCCCAGCCTCCCCGCCCTCTGCGCCGAGCTGCCGGCGTACCTGGCGCGCTGCCCCGACGACAGCGTGGTGCTGGCCGTGCAGAACGGCGTCGCCCACCTCGACGGCCCCCTGGCCACGACCGCCCCCGACCGCACCCTCGTCGGCAGCGTCTACATCTTCAGCCACGTCGAGTCGCCCGGCGTCGTCACCGTGCTCGGCGGGCCGCGCCTCTACCGCTTCGGCCCCCTGCACCCATCCGACGCACTGGCAGCGCGCGCGACCGCACTCGCCGCGCAGTGGTCGGCCGCAGGCCTCACCACCGGCGCGGGCGACGACGGGCGCCTCATCAGCTGGGAGAAGCTCTGCCTGCTGGCGCCGCTGAGCGGCATCTCCGCCCTGACCGCGCGCACCGTCGGCGAGTTTCGCGAAGTCCCCGAGATGATGCGCACGTTCCGCACCATGGTCGACGAGGTGCGCCGCGTCGCCGTGGCCTCCGGTGTCGACGTCGACCCCGCGCTGGTCGACCTCATCGTCGCCGGCATCGGTGCCACCGACCCCGCCGGCCGCTCGTCGCTCTTCCGCGACCTGGCGACGGGCCGCGAGAGCGAGCTGGAGGTCCTGCTCGGCGACGTGCTGCGTCGCGGCGACGCGCTCGGCGTCGAAGTCCCCGCAACGCGCGCGGTGTACGCAGCGACGCGCGTCCGCTACGGTGTCGACGTGCCCAACGCGCGCCCCGTCGACCCCGACACGGTGCGATCGCTCACCGCCGCGCTGCAGGGCGAGACCGCAGCGCAATGACCATGGCGACGATGCTCACCGTCGCCCAGGCGCAGCAACGCATCCTCGACGCCATGGCTGCACTTCGCACCGAGCGCGTCCCGCTCACCGAGGCGTTGGGACGCGTGCTGGCCGAGCCCGTGGTCAGCCGTCGCACCCTGCCGCCGTTCGACAACTCCGGCATGGACGGCTACGCGGTGCGCCACCGCGACACCGAGGGCGCCACCGAGGAGTCACCCCAAACCCTTGAGGTCACAGGCGAATCGCGTGCCGGCATGCCGCCTGGCAGCGCGCTTCGTCCCGGCACCGCGATGCGCATCATGACCGGCGCGCCCGTGCCCGACGGCGCGGACGCCGTGGTCCGCTACGAGGACACCGACTCCGGCCGCGACCGCGTGCAGATCCGCGTTTCTGTCACCAACGGCACCAACATCCGGCGCGCCGGCGAGGACATGAATCCCGGCGACGCCATCCTGGCACCGGGACGGCGCCTGCGACCCGCCGACCTGGCCGCGTGCGCCGCACTCGGCAACGCGTGGCTCGAAGTGCGACGCCGCCCGCGCGTCGCGGTGGTCTCCACCGGCGACGAGCTGGTCGAAGCCGACGTCGAACCCGCCCCCGGGCAGATCGTCGACAGCAACGCGGTGGCCATCGCCGCCGCGGTGCGCGAGGCCGGCGGCGAGCCGGTGCGGATCGGCATCGCCCGCGACACCGTCGTCGACCTGCGCCGCGCCTTCACCGAGGCCGCCCGCTGCGACCTGGTGATCAGCAGCGCCGGTGTCAGCATGGGCGACCACGACCACGTCCGCGACGTCGTCGGCGCCATGGGACGCATGGACTTCTGGCGCGTCGCCATGCGCCCCGGCAAGCCGCTCGCCGTCGGCGACCTCGGCGGCGTGCCGTTCATCGGGCTGCCCGGCAACCCGGTGAGCTCGCAGGTCACCTTCGAGATCTTCGCGCGCCCGGCCATCCTCCACCTGCAGGGCGCCACCGAGGTGCACCGCCGGCGCGCCGCCGCCCGCGCCCTGGAAGCGATGGACAAGCCCGACGGCCTGGAGACCTTCCACCGCGGCATCCTCGACCCGCCGCGCCCCGGCGACCTCCCCGGCGTCCGCCTCACCGGGCCACAGGGCTCCGGGATCATGCGGTCCCTGGTTCTCGCCGACTGCCTGATCGCCCTCCCCGCCCAGGGCACCCGCGTCGACGCCGGCGCCATCGTCGAGGTCATCCCCCTCAGCTGAGGGGCGCCTATTCGGCCCCCGCCGCCGCCGCCCGGGTGCGCCGCCCGCGCATGAACCAGACCACCAGCCCGATCACCACGAGCACCGCGATCACGATGGCCGCCTTGGTGATGGGGCCGACGATGTTGTCGTAGCTGGCGCCGATCGCGTAGCCACCGGCGGCGAGCGCGGCACACCAGGGCAGGGCGCCGACGAAGGTGAGCACCGAGAAGCGCAGCGGGTCGACGCGGGCGAGGCCCGCCGGGAACGAGATGTAGGTGCGGATCACCGGGAGGACTCGGCCGACCAGCACCGCGAGCAGCCCGTGGCGCTTGAACCAGCGGTCGGCCAGCTCGATGTGGCTGCGGCTGATGCCGATCCAGCGCCCCGGCCCGAGCAGCAGGGCGGTGCCGAACTGCGCCGCCAGCCAGTAGGCGATCAGCGACCCGACCAGGTTGCCGAAGGCGCCGGCGAAGATCGCGCCGGTCAGCGAGATGTGCCCCTGCGAGGCCATGAAGCCGGCGAACGGCATGATGAGCTCAGAGGGGAAGGGGATCCCGCAGCTCTCGGCGGCCATCAGGATGAAGACGGCGAGGATCCCGTGGTTCTGGACGAAGTTGGTCACGGCGCTCGTCATCGGCGGCGCCATTGTCGCCGAAGCGACCCCGGGGTCGTCCTGGGCACCGGCCCCCAGAGTCCGCCACGCGCGATTGCGTACCCTGCGCTGCACCAACCATGCCCCCGTCGCCGAACCCGACGCCGCTCCAGTCGCCGCACCCGTCGAACCACACGGTCCGGCCCGGCTCCCTGCCCGAGTGGCCCATCCCCTTCGATGCCCGCTTCGAGCTCGACTGGGGCGACCCGGAGGTGTCGCGACGGGTCCTCCGCGAGCACCTCGACCAGGCGCACGACGGGGCCAGCCGCCGCCTCCACGTCGTCGAGCGGCACATCCGCCGCCTGCTCCGCCTCCTCCCCGCCGCGCCCGCCGACATCCTCGACGCCGCCTGCGGCCCCGGTCTCTACGCGGTGCGCCTGGCCCGGCGCGGCTACACGGTCAACGGTCTCGACGTCGGCGACGCCGTGCTCCGGCACGCGCGCACGCTGGCCCGCGAGGCCCGCGTCACCAAGACGGCCACCTTCCACCGCGCCGACCTGCGCACCCTCGACGACCGCGAGCGCTACGACGCCGTCCTGCTCATCTACTTCATCCTCGAGGGCTTCCGCCGCTCCCAGCAGCCCGCCGTGCTGCGCCGCCTGGCCGCCGCCCTTCGCCCGGGCGGCCGCCTGGTCGCCGAGCTGCGCGTCCGTCCCGACCAGCCACCGGGCCGGCTCAGCGCCTGGGAGCACGTCCCCTTCTCGATCCTCGCCGACCGCCGCCACCTGCTGCTCACCGACGCCACCTACGACGACGAGGCGCACACCTACGTGCTCCGCGAGATCGCCGTCCTCGACGAGGGGGTGCGCGTGCAGCAGACCACCGGCGCCTTCACTCCGCTGGCCGGCGTGCCCGCGCTGTTCGGCCGCGCCGGCCTCGACGTCGTCGCCGTCTACGACGGGTGGACGCGCTACCGGGCCACTGGCCTGTCGCAGTCGCTGCTGGTGGTCGCCGAGAAGCCCGAGGCAAAGCCGGCACGCACCAGCACGACGAGCGCAGCGCCCCGCCGCCGCGTCACCCGCAGGTGAGCTTGCCCAGGCCGAGCTCGACGGGCAGAGCGATGGGCGCCTGGTCGCCGAGGGTGGCGACCACCCGGTAGCGCCCGGTCGGCAGCGTCGGGTCGGCCGTCCAGAGCACCTCGTAGTGCGCCGTCTGCCCGGCGGCGAGGCTCACGGCGCCGCACGGGGTTCCCTTCGGCGCCACGGGGGAGACCACGTCGACGTGGATGTCCACGCTGTCCACCACCAGCAGCGTCACCGGCGCCGCGCACGGCGCCTGGTACGCCAGCGGCCCGGCGACGTCGATGTCCACCTTGAGCATCGCGCCCGAGGCCAGCACCGCGTGGTCGGTCGTGGCCGTCAGCGGGCCGGCGACGACCGAGGGCGGAGTGGGCGAGGGCGGCGGGGTGCACTGGACCGCAGGGGCGTCGCTGCCGCAGGCCGCCACGGCGCAGCACGCCGCGGCCAGCGTCACGCGAGGGATGCGGCGGCGGGACATGGGAAGTCGCCCGAGGATAGCGGCTACCATTGGCACCCCGGATCGCCGGTTGGAATGGAGAAGAGTGCAGATGCCCACCCCTGATCGCATCCGCTGCGTCGCCGTTCTGGGCCACAGCCACGACGGCAAGACATCGCTGTGCGAGGCACTCCTCCATGCCGCCGGCGCCACCCAGCGCCTCGGCTCCACCGACCAGGGCACGTCGATCCTCGACCACGAGCCCGAGGAGCAGCGGCGCTCCATCTCCATCGCCGCAGCGGTGGCCCATTGCGACTGGAACGGCGTGCGCATCAACCTGCTCGACACGCCGGGATTCCAGGACTTCAGCGGCGAGGTGGTGCAGGCGCTGGCCGCCGCCGACGCCGCCATCCTGGTGGTCAGTGCCGGCAGTGGGGGCAGCGAGATCCCGGTTGGCGCCGAGCTGGCCTGGGAGCGCATCAGCGCCGCCGGACTGCCCGCCCTGATCGTGGTCAACAAGATGGACAAGGAGAACGTCTCCTACGAGGCCACCGTCGACGCCATCCGCGAATCCTTCGGACGCAAGGCGATCGCGGTGGCGGTGCCGGAGGGGTCGTTCGAGTCCTTCGTCGGGCTGGTCGACCTGGTCAACGACCGGGCGTACGAGTTCGATGGTGGCAGGCTGCGCGACGGCGACTTCCCCGAGGACCATCGCGCGGAGATCGAGCGCGCGCATTCTGCGTTGGTCGATGCCGCGGCGGAGACAGACGACGCGCTCTTGGAGAAGTACCTGGAGGGTGGTGAGCTCAGCGACGACGAGGTGCACAGCGCGCTGCACGTCGCGGCCCTGCGCGGGACGCTGGTGCCCATCGTGCCTGCGTCGGCGCTGCAGGAGAAGGGCGCGTCGTTCATCCTCGACTGCATCAACAGGTACCTGCCGTCGCCCAAGGAGCGCGTCCACCAGGCCACCGACGCCAAGGGCAACGAGATCGAGATCGAGTGCGATCCCGCCGCGCCGCTGGTGGCGCGGGTGTTCAAGTCGACCATCGATCCCTTCGGCAAGATCACCTACTTCCGCGTGCTGCGCGGGACGATGCGTCCCGACACCCATCCCTGGAACGCGAACCGCGGTGGCGAGGAACGCCTCGCGCAGCTCGGACAGACGATGGGCAAGCAGATCGTGCAGGCGGGCGAGATCGTCGCCGGCGACATCGGCGTGGCCACCAAGCTCGCGGTGACGATGACCGGTGACACCTTGTGCGACAAGGCAAACCAGGTCAAGCTGCCGCCCATCGAATACCCCGCGCCGGCGTACGCGATGGCGGTGCACGCCAAGACCAAGGGCGACGAGGACAAGATCAACTCCTCGCTGCAGCGCTACGCGGAGGAGGACCCGACCTTCTTCATGGAGCGCGACGAGGTCACCAAGGAGCAGGTGCTGCACGGCCTCGGCGACACCCATCTCGACGTCGCGCTGGAGCGCATCAAGCGCAAGTTCGGTGTCGACGCGACGCTGTCGCTGCCCAAGGTCGCGTACCGCGAGACCATCACCGGCCACGCACGCGTGCAGCACAAGTACAAGAAGCAGTCCGGCGGCGCCGGGCTGTACGGCGACTGCACCATCGAGATCGAGCCGCTGACGCGTGGCGAGGGCTACGTCTGGGAGGACAAGATCTTCGGCGGCTCCATCCCGCACCAGTTCCGCCCCTCGGTGGAGAAGGGCGTGAAGCAGACCATCGAGCTGGGCGCGGTGGCGGGCTATCCCATCGTCGACGTCAAGGTGCGCCTGGTCGACGGCTCGACGCATCCCGTGGACGGCAAGGACATCGCCTTCCAGATCGCGGGCTCGATGGCCATGCGGCGCGCCGTGCAGGAGGCCAAGCCGGTGCTGCTGGAGCCGGTGATGGACGTGCACGTCGTCGTCCCCGAGCGGCTGATGGGCGACGTCATCGGCATCATCAACACCAAGCGCGGCCACGTCGGCGGCATGAATCCCATCGGCGACGGGCGCACCGAGGTCACCGCGCAGGTGCCGCTCTCGGAGATGTACGCCTTCCCCATCGACCTGCGTGCCGCCACGCAGGGACGCGGACGCTACTCGATGTCCGTGTCACACTATCAGGAGGTTCCGCCTCAGATCGCGCAGCCCCTGATCGAGGCGCACAGCAAGGAGCACGCCGCCGCGGCGTCATGACGTCGACACCAGAGGAGTTGCCACTGTGAGCACCATGCCCCGCGCCGGGGACCTCGCCCCCGACTTCGACCTCGCCACCAACGGCGGTGGTCGCCTCCACCTGAGTGACCTGCGCGGGCGGCGCGTGGTGCTGTGGTTCTACCCCAAGGACGACACCCCTGGTTGAACCATCCAGGCCCAGGGGTTCCGTGACGAACTCAAGACCATCGAAGACCTCGACGCCGTCGTTGTCGGCGTCAGCGGCGACGACGTCGCCTCCCACGACGCGTGGGTCGAGAAGCTGGGCATCCCCTTCACGCTGGTGGCCGACCCGGAGCACGTCGCCCTGGAGGCCTACGGCGTCTGGGGCGAGCGCGAGTACAACGGCAACAAGTACATGGGCGTCCTGCGCACCACGTTCCTCATCGCCAGCAACGGCTCCATCGAGCGCGTCTGGGAGAACGTGAAGCCCACCGGCCACGCCGAGGAGGTGCTCGAAGCCCTGCGCGCCGCGGCGGTCTAGGCGGCGATGCGCTGCTGCTCCGGGGCGATCTTGAGGATGACGCGCTCGCTGCCGATGGCTTCGGGCGGGTAGGGCTGGCCGTTGTACTTCTGGGAGAGCTCGTCGATCATCTCGCGGGCCTCCTTCCCGGTGACGGTGTCCACCACCTGGCCGCGCACCTCGACATACCGGTAGGGGTTGTCCTTGTCCCAGATCATCACGGTGACCCGCGGGTCCCGCTCGATGTTCTTGTACTTGACGCGGTCGACCTCGGTGTTGAGGTAGACGTAGTCGTCATCAGCGGTGACCCAGATCGGCTGGGTCTGGAAGTGCCCGTCGGGCAGTGCGGTGGTGACGGCCGCGAAGTTGGGCTCCTGGGCCATCTCTTTGATCCTGGGGTCGAGCATGCCTCCACGCTAGCGCGCGGGGGCGAAACCATGCACGGGGGCGCCAGCGAGGCTGACGGCCCTGTTAGACGAGCGGGCGCCGCACGATGGTGTGCTCGCGATCCGGCCCCACGGAGATGGCGTCGACGGGCGCGCCGATCACCTCCTCCAGCTTGGTGACGTAGTCGCGGCAGGCCTGGGGGAGGTCGTCGTAGCGGCGGCACTCGCGGGTGGGTCGCTGCCAGCCCGGCATCTCGATGTACTGCGGCTCGCAGTGCTTCATGTGCGAGATGTTGGCCATGGGGTGATCCCACATCTCGCCGCGCCACTCGTAGCCGGTGCAGATCTTGATCGTCTCCAGGGTGTCGAGCACGTCGAGCTTGGTGAGCACCACCGAGTCGATCCCGTTGGTGTTCACCGAGTACTGGGCGACCGCTCCGTCGAACCAGCCGACACGCCGCGCCCGTCCCGTGGTGGCACCGAACTCGGCGCCGATCTCGCGGATGTAGTCGCCGAGGGTATCGGTCAGCTCTGTCGGAAACGGCCCGTAGCCGACGCGCGTCGTGTACGCCTTGAACACACCCACCGTCCCGGTGATCTTCGACGGCGGGATGCCCGACCCCACGCAGGCGCCGCCCGCGGTGGGCGACGACGACGTCACGTACGGATACGTCCCCAGGTCCAGGTCGAGCATGACGCCCTGCGCCCCTTCGAGCAGGATGCGCTCGTTGCGGGCGATGGCGCCCTGCACGATGGGGTAGATGTCCTTGACGTAGCCATCGAGTCGCTCCGCGTAGCCCATGTACTCGTCGAGGATGGCCTTCTCGTCGAAGGGCTCGGCGCCGTAGAGCTTGGTGAGCGTCTCGTTCTTGAGCCGCAGCACGAAGTGCAGCTTCTTCTCCAGGAAGCGCGGCTTCTGGAGGTCGCCGATGCGGAAGCCGATGCGCCGCACCTTGTCCTCGTACGTCGGTCCGATGCCGCGCCAGGTCGTGCCCAGGCGGTCGTCGCCGCGTTGCTGCTCGCCGAGCTGGTCGAGCACAGGGTGGTAGGGCATGGTCATGTGGGCGCGCTCGCTGACCACCAGGTTGTCGGTGCTGACCCCGCGCTCGTGCACGTGGTCGAGCTCGTCGAGGAACGCCTTGGGATCGACGACCACGCCGTGCCCGATGACGCACGCCGTCTGGGGGTAGAGGATGCCACTGGGGATGAGGTGGAACTTGAACTCGCGCCCGTCGTTGACGACGGTGTGGCCGGCGTTGTTGCCACCCTGTGAGCGCACCACCATCTCGACGCGGTCGGCGAGCAGGTCGATCACCTTGCCCTTGCCCTCGTCGCCCCACTGGCCACCGACCAGGATCGTCACGGACATCGCGGCGGTGAAGACTACATGACCCGCCCTCCGTGGTGAGCGCGGCGTTATCCGGCTGCCGTATACAGGAGCGGTGAGCACAGCCACGGCGGCCGCTCGGCCGCGCCCGGCATGGCGCGGCAGCGCGGCGGGGCTGGTGGCCGCGGCGGTGGCCCTGGGGCTCGCGCTGCTGGTGCCACGCACCTTCAGCGATCCCGTCGGGGTCGACCCGTACGAGCTGCGGCTGGGCGCCGTCAGCCTCGTGCTGCTGGTCGCCGGGCTGCTCCTGCCGCGGCTGCGCGACGCCCGCGCCGTGCTCATCGCCGTGGCCGCGATCACCGTGCCCTTCTGCGTCTGGGCGGCCGCGCCACGGGTGCTCGGCATGCTCTGGCCGGGCCTGGGCGGCAACGAGCGCTTCTGCTGGGCAGGCGTGGCCCAGATGGTGGTGACCTTCGGTTTCATGGCCGTGGCCTGGCGGCTCCTGCCTCCGGAGCGGCGGCCTGGGACGCGGCTGGGCCGCTTCGGACCGGTGGCCATCGCGGCGGCCATCGGGGGCAGCCTGCTCCTGGTGGTGATCGCCCTGGCCGTGCCCGCCAACCTGCTGGGCAGGCTCGGCTTGCCGCTGGTGGCCTTGCAGCGCGACATGCCCTGGGTGGCGCCGGGCAACGTGCTCCAGGCGGCAGCGCAGGAGCTGGAGTTCCGCGGCCTGCTGCTCGGCTCGCTGGAGCGTGTCGCGCCGCCGTGGGTGGCCAACCTGGGGCAGGCGACGTTCTTTGGACTGGCGCACATCGCCGTGCAGTACGAGGGACCCGCTGGGCCATTCGTGCCGGTGACCATCGCCCTCGGGTTCCTGCTCGGTTGGATCACCCAGAAGACGGGGTCGCTGTGGCCCGCGATCATCATCCACGCGGTGGGGGACGTCGGCGTTGCGGTGGCGGTGCTGCCGGGGCTCTATGGCTACTGAGCGGGCGCGGCGGCTGCTTGCGGGGTGGTGCGCTGCTTCCGCGCTCGCGGCAGTGGCGGTGTTGACGGTGCCCGTGCCCGCGGGCGCGCAGACCGCAACCGCCTCGGCCGCTGCCACCGCCACCGCCACGCCGCAGCCCGAGATCAGCCCGCCCGCCTCGCCCGGCAGCGCGCCACCGCAGCCAACACCCACACCTGTTGCGGTGGGGGAACCCTGGTGGGTGCGCGTCGACTTCTCCGGCTGGCGGGTCACCGCAGTTCGTGCCAGTGGTGGCCACATCGTCGTCGCCCTGCAGGGGTCCGCCGCGCAGGAGTCCACCGACGGCGGCAGGAGCTGGCGCCTCACGCCCGACGCCTCCGCACTGGAGCCACCGCCGACGTCGCCCTGGCAGGTGCGCGGCGGTCGCATCGGCGTCCTCGACTCCGCCGGCACCTGGCACGCCGACCCCGGCGCACCTGCCGTGTCGCCGCAGCGCACCGCGGGCCACTCCCGCATCGCCGCGCCCGCGTCGCTGCCCGGCGTCGTCGTCGCCGTCGACAGCGACAACGTGGTCTGGCGCCGCGGCGCCGACGGCAAGTGGGCACGCGCACTGCTGCTGCTCCCCGACCACATCGGCACCGGCGTCCCCCCGGTGGCCGGCCTGGCTGCCTTCGGCGACCAGGCGGTCAGCAACACCGTCTACATGGCCACTGACGGCTACTCCGTCCTGCTCACCCTCGACGGGGGCGACGATTGGATCCGCGCCAACGCCGGCCTCCCCGACCATGTCCTGGCCATCACCACCGACGCCTCGCAGCGCGCCGTCTACGCCGGCACCGACGACGGCCTCTGGGTGCACCACCTCCAGGCGCTGCCCTCGCCGCCCGTCTACCCCGACGCGGCGCTGCGCTGGCGCTGGGCGGGCATCGCGGCGGTCAGCCTGGCGGGCGCGGCTCTGTCGATCGGTGGCCTGCTCCGCCTGCTTCGCTGAGCGCTCCGGCAGGGGCATCCACCGGGAGCAGCTGGGCAACCTGCACCGCTGCGGCGAGCAGCACGATGTCCT
This sequence comes from Candidatus Dormiibacterota bacterium, assembly GCA_035995545.1. Lineage (GTDB taxonomy): Bacteria > Chloroflexota > Dormibacteria > Aeolococcales > Aeolococcaceae > DASRDZ01. The sequence goes on along the minus strand of DASYKI010000010.1, from coordinate 247,103 downwards.
GCTTGTTCAGCAGTGACGTGCCGGTCAGCTGCTCGATGCGCGCCAACCGGTTGAGCACCGTGTTGATGAGCGGCTCGCGTTCCACTGGCCCGGGGGCAGAGACGCCGAGGCGACGGTAGACTCAGCAGGCGATGGTCATCACCCTCGATACCCTGCACGCCCGCCGCACCGCCATCCTGGAGGTGGCCCGCCGGCGCGGAGCTCGGAACGTCCGGGTCTTCGGCTCGGTTGCGCGCGGCGACGCGCAGGAGACCAGCGACCTCGACCTGCTCGTCGACATGGAACCCGGGCGGACCCTCCTTGATCTTTCCGCGCTGGAGCGTGAGCTGAGCGAGCTGCTCGGCTGCCGGGTGGAGGTTGGGACAACCGTTTCACCTCAAGTCCGCGCGCGCGTCCTCAAGGAGGCCGTGGCTCTCTGAAGGGCTACGACGACCTCTCCCACCTCGAGCACATCATCGAGGCGGTCCGCCGCATCGAGCGCTCGACCAAGGGTGGCCGGGATGCCTTCATGGCCGACTTGGACCTCCAGGATGCGACTCTCCGCCGTCTCCAGACGTTGAGCGAGTCTGCGCAGCGCCTCTCGCCGGAGTTCAAGGCGGCCCACCCGGAGTGCCCTGGGCCGACATCGCGGGATTCCGCAACCGACTCGTCCATGCCTACCTGGACATCGATCTGGACCTGACGTGGAACACGGTGCTGCGGGACGTCGCTCCACTCGCCGAGATGGCCCAGACCGAGGCCGCACGCCTGCGACAGACTAACCCGCCGCCCTCGTAGGCGACCAACACGTGACGGGCGTCGTCGCGTTCCTCACTTTGGCCGACAACGGATGGCACACGCCGCCTACCCCAACCATGACGTGACGTTCTGCACAGACACGTCGTGGTGCTTCACATCGGGCTGTCCCCACCGAGCGCGGGTAACGCTCAGTCCCCGCCGGAGGCTGGCCCGAGCGTGTCGGTCGACAGTTGCGCGAGGAAGGCCCGAGCTGTCCGTTCGGCATCGGCCGAGCTGCCCTGCCCGGTGACGACGAGGTCAGCCAGCTTTTCCGCTTGCACAAGAAGGTCGCGGAGAACGTCGGGGTCTTGGTCGGCCCATCCCCCCGACGCGAGCGTGCGGAGAATGGTCCCGACGCGATCTCGATTGTTCATGAGGCGCTCAATCGTGGACAAGGTGATGGCGGAAACGCAAGGAGGCTTGGTTGGCAGAGGCGCGGAACAGTCCGGGAGGGTTGGCGGCGCGGGCTGCGCCTCGGGTGGCCCGGTGGGCGCTGGCGGCCCGATGCGCTTGATGTTGGGCACTGTCCTTGGCTGGAGCGGGTAACCGCTGACTAACCCATCGAAGGCGTCGCCATCGCAGCGCGAAGGACCTCCTCCAGCCGTGCGAACGCTGTTTCCACTGCATCGATCTGGTCCACGATGGCCGCCCGGTCCAGCGATGACGCTAGCCCCTGAAGGCGAGCACAACCTTCGGCTAGGGCCACTCCGCCAAGAGTGGCTCCGCTTCCCTGCAGACTGTGCGCCAGTTCCGCGATGGCAGCGACATCATCGCGGGACGCCGCGGTGTGCATCGCTGCTACGCGAGCCGCCCCGTCCCTGAGAAACAGCAGCACCAGGTCATTGAACTCCGCGCTTCCCAGCTCGCGCAGCCGATCCAGCACTGGTAGCGCCAGACCACCGACGTCGCCTTCCGCAGCCGGCGTGGCCAGGCGCGGCAAGCCGTGAGCAGGAACCCACATTGCCAAGAGCTCCCCCAGCTCCTCTGGGTTGACAGGTTTGCTCAAGTACCCATCCATGCCGGCCGCGAGACATCTCTCCCGGTCCCCTGCCATCGCACCTGCGGTCATCGCGAGTATTGGGACGTGACGCCCGGTGGCTTCGTGGCCACGGATCGCCACGGTGGCCGTGAACCCGTCCATGTTCGGCATCTGGCAGTCCATCAGGATGGCGTCATACGGGGTGCTGGCCTGCGCATCGACTGCCTCGATCCCGCTTTTCACGACGTCCACGCGGTACCCCATCCGTTCGAGGATCCGCTGTGCCACGCGCTGATTCACGGGATTGTCGTCTGCAACGAGCACGTGGGGCAGCGCTATCGGATGGCCATCGTCCAGGTTGTATCCAGTGATCAACTCGGGCGGGACGTTGGTCCGGCGTCGGCCCAAGAGCTTCTTGAGGCAGCGACGCAGAGCTGACTCCTTGACCGGCTTGGTTAGAAAGGCCTCAATACCCGCATCTCGGGCCGCCCGTGCATCACCGCGGCGTGCCGAGGAGGTCAGCAGCACCAGGCGTATCCCTGTCAGCGTGGGCTCGGCTCTGATTGCCCGGGCCAGACCGAGCCCGTCCACGTCCGGCATGCGGAGATCGAGAATCGCCAACCGGTACGGGTCTCCGACCGCGGCCGCCGCAGAGAGCTCGGCCAATGCCTCCTTGGCTCCGCCGGCGCTTCCGGTGAGCATGCCCCAACCGTTCATTGTCTGTTCGAGAATCGTGCGATTGGTCGCATTGTCGTCGACCACCAGCACCCGCACACTGCGCAAGTCCAACCCGGCGCCATGCACAGGTGTCTCGACATCCTGACGCGCCGTTTCGAACGCGCAAGTGAACCAGAAGGTGCTGCCCGCGCCGGGAGCGCTCTCGACTCCGATCTTGCCACCCATGCGTTCCGTCAGGTGCTTCGATATCGCAAGCCCCAGACCGGTTCCCCCGAAGGTCCGTGTGGTCGAAGCATCAGCTTGGGTGAAACTTTCGAAGAGCCGTTCGTGCTGGTCGGCTGGGACGCCGATCCCGCTGTCGGTTACCGCAAACCGCACCACGTCGCGGCCTCTGGTCGCGCCCACCGTTCGGACCCGGAGAACCACTTCACCGGATGCAGTGAACTTGACGGCGTTGCTGAGCAGATTCACCAGCACCTGGCGGACACGGACCGGGTCCCCGCGCACGGTCCGCGGTACGTCGGGGTGGACCATCACGGCCAACTCCAGCCCCTTGTCGTCCGCGCCAGCCGCGAGCAGCTCCGCAGCGTTTTCCACCACCGGGCGCAACTCGAAATCGATGGCCTCGATGTCCAGATGCCCCGCCTCGATCTTGGAGAAGTCGAGGATGTCATTGATGATTGTGAGGAGTGTCTCTGCGGATCGGCTGATGGTCTCAGCGTACTCGCGCTGGTCGGCGTTGAGGTCGGTATCCAGCAGCAACCCGGTCATCCCGATCACCCCGTTCATCGGGGTGCGGATCTCATGGCTCATGTTGGCCAGGAACTCGGACTTGAGCCGCGAGCTCTCGGTCGCCTTCTCCTCGCCACGCCGGAGCACTCCCTCGAGCGTCCCGAACTCCTCACGCTCCCGTGCCGCGGATGCGCGGTCATCGGCTGCGACCTTGCGGTCGCTCGTGGCACGGGCGCGGTCGCTGGCAGCGTCGGCACGGGCCGAAGCGGAACCATCCCGGTTGGCCGCCGCGTCCTGACGTTCTCCGGCGGCACGTAGCTCGCGCGCGTGGCCGGACTCGACCGCTTTCCGGTTGAGCACCTCAGCCGTGCGCCCACGCTCGTCGGCAGCGTCCTGTCGATCGGCGACGGCGCGACGTCCAGCCGTCCTATCGAGGTCACCCGCCGCATCATCATGGGCTCCGGCCCGCCGGTCACGAAGCTCAGCTGCGATGTCGCGCTCGCGCGCCGCAACATCACGATCCCGTCCTGCAAGGTCTCGCTCACCCGCCCTCCGCAGTGCGTCTCGGTCAGCCATGGAGAGGTTGCGGGCGCCACGCGACCGCGGGACATCCCCGCCCGACTCGTTGACACTGATGGCGATCAGACCCTCGCGAATCCGAGCGGCCGCGGCTCGGTCGTCCGCCGCAGCCTTGCGATCGCTGACTGCGAAAGCGCGATCGCTAGCCGCATCAGCACGCGCCGAGGCTGCCCCGTCACGCTCTGCAGCCGCCTCTTCACGATCGCCGGCATCGCGGAGTTCCTTCGCCCGCCCCGATTCCACTGCCGCCCTGTCGATGAGGTCGGCGGTCCGCTCGCGGGCCGCCGCAGCATGCCGTCGATCAGACTCGGCACGGTGACCGGCCGATCGATCCAAGTCGCCGGCAGCGTCGTCCTGTGCCTCCGCTTCGCGATCGCGCAGCTCGGCAGCGACATCACGCTCTGCCGCCGCGAGGTCACGCTCGAGGCCCTCGATATCTCGATCGCCTGGGGTCGCCGGCACGGAACGAACGTCTTTACCAGTCACCCGGCGTGCTCCTCGGCTCATCTTCAGGGCGCTTCTTGGAGTCGCGACTCGGTAGCGGCGCGGCGCCGGCCTATCGCTGCGGTCACCCGGCCCACCAGATCACGAGGCGCGAAGGGCTTGACGATGTAGTCATCTGCATCACGCGCGAACGCTTCTATCTTGGCCGATGCCAGGGAATCGACGGTGAGCATCACGATGGTTGTGTCGCGGGTCACCGGATCCGCGCGCAGGGCCCGACAGACGTCAAGACCGTCAGCCCCGGGTAGGTGTACGTCGAGGAGCACGCAATCTGGCGCCAGGCGACGGCACAGCTCGAGACCGTCGTCTCCCCGCTCCGCTTCGCGCACCGCGAAGCCGACGGCGGTGAGACTGACCCGCGCCAGGTGCCGAATCTCCGCGGCATCATCGATCACGACGACCGTGGGGCTGGCCAGCCCACCTGAACCCGGGAGGCGAGTCATTCTCTGCTGATCGAGAAAGGGTTGGAGGGCCTCCGCGGTCAGGGCACGCGAGTAGAGGTACCCCTGTGTCTCATCACAGCCAAGGTTCCGCAGCGCTGTATCCTGGGCTTCGGTCTCGACCCCCTCCGCGACGACGGTCAGGTTGAGCGCATGCGCCATCCCCATCACGGCCGCGACGATGGCGGTGGCCTCGGGATCCCGACCAAGGCCGTCCACGAACGACTGGTCAATCTTGATCTCGTCGAGCGGGAACCTTCTCAGGTAGGCCAGCGACGAGTACCCGGTGCCAAAGTCGTCGATGGAGATGCGCACTCCCAAAGCACTGAGCGCCCGGAGAACGGTGATTGCAAACTCCGCGTTCTCCATGGCGGCGCTCTCTGTGATCTCGAGGCACAGGGTCGTGGGATCGATTCCGGTGCTGGCGATGACGGCGGCAACGGTTTTGGCCAGACTGCCGTCCAACTGCCGACTGGACACGTTGACTGAGACGATCATGGGAATCCGATCAGGTGCCGCGGCATGCCACCGCTGAGCTTGCGCGCAGGCTTCCTGCAGGACCCAGGCGCCGATGGGCACGATCAGGCCGGTGTCTTCCGCCAAGGGGATGAAATCGAGTGGCGCGGTCGTTCCCCTCTCGGGGTGTTCCCACCGCAGCAGCGCTTCCACTCCCACTATCAGGCCCGTACTCACCAGGATCTTTGGTTGATACACGAGCCTGAACTCGCCATTGTCCAATGCTCGTCGGAGCTCCGTCTCGCGCTCGATGAGCGTTGCGCTGCGGGAGCGCATGTCCTCGGCGAACACAGCGTGATGTCCCCGTCCTGTCTCCTTGGCCCAGCGCATGGCGGCCTCCGCCTCGACGATCAGGGCATCCGGAGCGCGATCTGATTTGCCATCGATCGCGATCCCAATGCCGGCGGTGACGAGGATGATCTCCTCCCCCACGATCATCGGATCCCGAAGCGACTCGTTGATCCGCTCAGCGATTGCGCTGGCGGCCGCCTCGCTTGCAATGCCCTCGCAGATCAGGAAGAACTGGTCGCCTCCAATGCGGGCGGCGTTCTCGATGTGCCAGAGCGAGTCGTTGGCGTAAAGGGCCTTTTCTAGCCGACGAGCCACGGCAGCCAGCACCTCGTCTCCGACGGCGTGACCAAATCGATCGTTGATCGACCGGAACTTGTCGATGTCCACCGTCAGAATCGCGGTCGACCATCGCTTTCGTCGAGCGCTGTCCTGCACCCGCAGGATCCGCTCCACGAACAGCGTCAGGCTGGCCAAGCCCGTAACGGGGTCGTGGAGGGCGGCATCGGACACAGCGGCCTCGGACTGGCGCTGCTCCGTTACATCGCGCGCAATGACCACGGCACCGATGACGCGCCCCTTCGCATCGCGGAGGTTGGCCCCGTTCGCAACAACGGTTCGCCGCCCAGCCTGACTGGCCGGCGCGATGATCACTTCCATATCGCGTACGAGCTCTCCCCGCAGCGCGCGCCGGATCGGGTCATCTTCGGCTGCGATCGGAGTCCCGTCCGGGTGGTGCAGACTGCACAGGTCCTCCCACCGCGCCAGTGTGATTGCCGGCGGCTCGAGGCCCAACGCCGCCGCCATCGCCCGGTTGACAATCGTAACTTTGCCGTCCGCGTTACAGGCCAGGACCATCTCGGTCATGCTGTCGAGGACAGCGCTCTCAAACTCTCCACGCCGCGGAATTCCCTCAGCAGCGTGGCGGATCGCGGTCACGTCCTCGACCGTGCCGTGCAGACGGATGACATTCCCCTCTTGTCGAGAGTCGCCTCACCGCGACAGTGCACCCACCAGACCAGGCCGTCGATCGGTTCGGTGCGGATCTCGGTGCTGGCGCGACTCGTTCCAAAGAGTGCAAACATTTGATCCAACCAGGTCACCGGATGGGACCGTATGTCCCATTCTCAACTGCCGAAGTCGGCGAGCCGCTCCACATCGATCGGCCAAGCGCGCCACCACCCACCGAGACCTTGCGGGGCTCGCGGGCCAGCGAAACTGTATCGGCCCGGTCGCCGGCCGCTGGGGTCGCCGAAACGTGAACCGGCCGCTGCGGGCCGCCCCGCCTGGATTCGGCTGCTGACACTGTTCTGCCTTCGCGGACGCACGCGATGCCGCCTAGGCGGCGTCTGCTACGGATGTGGGGATAGATCGTATACCAACCTAGCCACTATTGATCATCCGTTTCCGGAATGCGTTGACACCGTTGCAAAATTGACGGCGCTCGCGCGAATTTCCCAGCGCGGGCGCCGACTTTCCCCACCCCTGGCGTGTCGGCCTTCGATGCAGCCGGAATCCGGTTCCTCACTCTGCGTCAGCGCAACGCCAGGCTCACCTGTTCGCGACCGCAGCCAGGGGATGAGGCGGCGGCGTTGGCGAGGATGGGCGTGGGATGTTCGTGAGGGCGCGAACAGCGGTCTGACTCGGCCCTGGCTACTGCCGGGTGTGGCAGGTCAGGTCGCGACGCGCGACTCCGAGCCCCGAGCGACCGCCTGCGCTTGCACCTCCGTCGCCGACACGCCCGCCACGGCGGCGCCGTCCTCACCGGCCGCGCGCGCCTCCAGCGGCACGTAGTCGCGCGGCGCCGGGCCGATGTAATCCGAATCGGGACGGATCAGCCGGTTGTCGCGGTGCTGCTCGATGACGTTGGCGGTCCAGCCGGCCATGCGGCTCACCGCGAAGATCGGGGTGAAGACGCGCTGCGGGATGCCGAGTGAGGTGTACGCCGACGCCGAGTACAGGTCGACGTTCGGGTAGAGGCCCTTCTCGGCGAGGACGGCATCCTCGACGGCGCGCGTCAGCTCGTACCAGCGCGTCTCACCGGCACGCTCGCCCAAACTGCGCGAGTAGCGGCGCAGGATGGTGGCGCGGGGATCCTCGGTGCGATACACGCGGTGGCCGAAGCCCATGATGCGGCGCTTCTGGGCCAGCATCTCGCTGACCTGCCCCCGTGCGGTGGAGACGTCGGACAGCTCGCGCAGCAGCTCCATGACGCGCTCGTTCGCGCCGCCGTGCAGCGGTCCCTTGAGGGCGCCGATGGCGCTGGTGATCGCCGAATGCATGTCGGAGAGGGTCGCCGCGGTGACGCGTGCGGCGAAGGTGGATGCGTTCATGCCATGTTCGGCATGAAGTACCAGGGCGACGTCGAAGCTGCGGACCTCGTCGGCGTCGGCCTCCGTGCCGCGCAGCATGTACAGGAAGTTGGCGGCGATGCCGAGATCGCGGCGCGGTGCAATGGGATGCAGCCCCTGCTGGATGCGTTCGGTGCCCGCCACCAGCGTGCCCACCTGTGCCACCAGGCGCGCGGCCTTGCGGCGGTTCGCCGGCTCGGAGTTGTCCTCGGCCTCGGCGTCGAGAGCGCCGAGGAGCGACACTTGGGTGCGCAGCACCGCCATGGGATTCGCGGAGGGCCCGGCGGCGCGCGCCAGGTCCCACACGGCGGGCTGCGGGTCGAGATGGTCGCGAAGCTCGCTCCTCAATTCGTCGAGCTGGGCAGTGCTGGGCAGCTCGCCGTGCCACAGCAGGTACGCGGTCTCCTCGAAGGAGGAGTGCTCGGCGAGGTCGACGATGTCGTAGCCGCAGTAGAGCAGCCGCCCGGTGCGCCCGTCGATGTCGCAGAGCGCGCTGGCGCCGGCGACGACTCCCTCGAGTCCGCCCTTGGCAGAGGCCACGCTGCTCATCTCTCCTCCGATGTCAATCGCCAGCTCTCGCCCCCGCAGGACGGGCAGGCGTTGGGCGGGCGCAGGCCGCGCTCGCCGTAGCTGCACCACTCGCACACCCAGCGGGTCTGGCCGAACCAGCGGACCAGGTCCATGCGGGTGAGCAGGCCCACCAGTGTGCCGTCGCCGCGCACCACGGGCAGGCGACGGATGCGCCGGGTGAGCATGATCTCGGCCGCCTCGGCGAGGCTCATCGCCTCGTCGACGGTGACGGCGTCGGCGGTCATGATCTCGGCGACGGTGCCGCCGCGCTTGCCGAGGATGTCCGACTCGGTGACCACGCCGACGCAGCGCTGCCCGTCGTCGACCACCGGCACCCCGGTGACGCGCATGCCCACGATGATGTCGACCACGGCCTCGACGGGGTCCTGGGCGCGAACGGTGCGGACGTCACGTGTCATGACATCTGACACAGGCTTGGTCTCGGGCACGGCGTGCAGTGTAGAGCGCAGGCCGGCACGCTTGCCTGAGGGTGCAAGTGACGCGATGACCGGTGCGCGGGTCAATCTCCTTGTGCATTCACCCAGACTTCTTGTGGATGAACGACAAGCCCGTTTGGCGGCGAGGGGGATAGCCTAATCGTCGCCGTCCGCCGGTTCGCCTGGACCCGGGCCGGTGGCGGCAAAGGGCAAAGGCAAGGCGGACATTCGGCGGGCCACCGGGCGGCGGGACGTCAGGGCACCACCGGCAGTCAATCCCTTCCTTCTCAACAGGGCCGCCGGTGACCGCATCCCGGCGGCCCCCATTCAATCACGGGGCCTGCTCGCTACCCTAAGCCCTGTGTCCAACCGCCTCGCGGCCGAATCGAGCCCCTACCTGCGCCAGCACGCCGGCAACCCCGTCGACTGGTGGCCCTGGGGCGACGATGCGTTCGCCGAGGCGCGCCGCAGCGACCGCCCGGTGCTGCTCAGCGTCGGCTACAGCGCCTGCCACTGGTGCCACGTCATGGCCCACGAATCGTTCGAGAACGCGCAGATCGCGGCGCTGATGAACGAGCTCTTCGTCAACATCAAGGTCGACCGCGAAGAGCGGCCTGACGTCGACTCCGTCTACATGCAGGCGGTGCAGGCGATGACCGGCCAGGGCGGCTGGCCGATGACCGTCTTCCTCACCCCGCAGGGCCTGCCCTTCTATGGCGGCACCTACTTCCCGCCCGAGGATCGCATGGGCATGCGCGGCTTCCCCGCCGTCCTTCGCATGGCGTCCGAGGCCTTCCACACCCAGAAGGACGCGGTCGCCAAGGCCGGTGAGCAGCTCCGGCAGGCAATCACGCCACCGCGGCTTCGCGTCCACGACGTCCCGGCGAGCGTGGAGACGATCGACGAGGCGGCGCGCGCCCTGGTGGCGATGACCGACCGCCGCAACGGCGGCTTCGGCAGCGCACCCAAATTCCCCCACTCCGCGGCCATCGACGTGCTGCTGCGCCGCCACCGCGCCACCGGCGATCGCAGCATGCTCGACGCCGCCCTGCTCAGCCTCGACCGCATGGCCCGCGGTGGCATCTACGACCACCTCGGTGGCGGCTTCCATCGCTACAGCGTCGATGCGCAGTGGGCGGTGCCGCACTTCGAGAAGATGCTGTACGACAACGCGCAGCTCGCGCCCGTCTACCTGCACGCCTACCAGCTCACCGGCGACGAGCGCTGGCGCCGCGTCGTCGAGGAGACACTCGACTACGTCGTGCGCGAGATGCGCCTGCCCGCGGGCGGCTTCGCGTCGACGCAGGACGCCGACAGCGAGGGCGAGGAGGGGCGCTTCTTCGCCTGGACGCCCGAGCAGCTGCAGCAGGTGCTCGGCCACGAGGATGCCACCGTCGCGGCGCGCATCTTCGGCGTCACCGACGGCGGCAACTTCGAGCACGGCACGACGGTGCTGGCCATCCCGTATCCCCTCGACCAGGTCGCGCAGCGGCATGGCGTCAGCGAAAGCCAGCTGCGCGAGCGTCTCGACGGCATGCGCGCCCGCCTCTTCGCAGCCCGGGAGCACCGCGTCCATCCCGGCCGCGACGACAAGGTGGTGACGTCGTGGAACGCGATGATGCTCAGCGCATTCGCTGAAGCCGGCGCAGCGCTGCAGCGCCCAGATTACGTGCAGGTCGCCGTCGACGCCGCAAGCTTCCTGCGCGACAACGTGATGCGCGAGGGCGTGCTGCTGCGCACGTGGAAGGACGGCGAGGCCAAGATCACCGGCTTCCTCGAGGACGTCGCCTTCCTCGCCGGCGCCCTGCTCACCCTCTACGAAGCCACCGGCGACGCGCGCTGGTTCCACGAAGCGAGGCGGCTCGCGGACGACATGGTGGAGCGCTTCCACGACGACGTCTCCGGCTTCTACGACACCGCCATCGACGCCGAGCCCCTGCTGGTGCGGCCCAAGTCGCTCGACGACAACGCCGTCCCCGCGGGCCAGTCGATCGCCGCCCACGCGCTGCTGAGGCTGTACGCGTACACGGGCGAGGATCGCTGGCGTCGTGTCGCCGAGTCGGTGGTCGGTCCGCTGGCGGTGGCGGTGACGCGCAGCCCGCTCGGCCTCGGCAACCTGGCCTGGGCGCTGGAGCTGCTGGTCGCCCCGCCACGTGAGATCGCCATTGCCGGCGCCCGCGACGCCGAGGACACGACGGACCTGGTGCACACCGTCGCCCAGCGATTCGACCCGCTTCGCGTGCTGGCATGGGGCGATCCCGACGGGGTGCCGCTGCTCAGCGACCGTCCCACCGTGGACGGCAGCGCCGCCGCCTACGTGTGCCGCAACTTCGCCTGCGAGCGCCCGGTCACAACCCGGGAGGACCTCGCCAAACTCCTCGACGCACCCGCCTGACGCCGTCGTCGACCAGGGGCGACGTCAAGCGGCCGGTGCCGCCGCGTGCACGCCGCCGCCAGCGCGCTTGGCCGTGTACATGGCGTGGTCGGCGGCGAGCAGCAGGGCGTCGACGTCGTCGCCATCCTCGGGGAACACCGCGACGCCGATGCTGGCCCAGAGCGAGCGCTGCGCGCCGTCGATGCAGAGCGGTTGGGTGAGCACGCGCAGGACCTTGCCGGCGATGGCAAGAGCGCGGCTGCGCGTCGTGTCCGGCAGCACGAGGACGAACTCGTCGCCGCCGAGACGGGCGACGGTGTCCGAGCCGCGCACCGTCGCGTTGAGCCGGCCGGCCAGCTCGACGAGGACGCGATCGCCGTAGCCATGTCCCAGCGAGTCGTTGATCTCCTTGAAGCCGTCGAGGTCGATGAGCAGCACCGCCAGTGACTGCCGTCCCCGGCGCGACTGGGCGACGGCGTGGCCGATGCGGTCGTAGAGCAGGATGCGGTTGGCCAGGCCGGTGAGCTGGTCGTGCAGCGTCGCCTCGCGCAGGTGGCGGCGCTCGTCCTCCAGCTCGGCGGCGATCTCCTTGAGGTGGGCGTCGAAGGTGCGGGTCATGCGCATCAGGTTGCCGTCACAGGTGGCACGAACCACGCGGATGGCGACGTCGAGCGCCGCGTCGGAGGCGCCGGTGATCGCCGCCTCCTCGACGAGGGCCTCGATGACCACGTCGCGCCAGACCAGGTAGGCGCGGGCGATGTTCACCACCGACAGGCCTTCCAGCGCCGCCGAGCGACCGCTGCGGCTGATCCAGTCCAGCTCGTCGGAATTGGCCACCTCGCCGGTGACCAGCCAGCGCGCCACCAGCAGGGTGCCGAACCACATGTGGCGGAAGCGGGAGTCGAGGTAGGTGTCGCTGGGAGGCTGCCCGGTCCAGCCGAAGCCGTCGATGCGCGTCGCGGCGACGCGGGCGCAGTCCTCGGCGCGGCGGCCCAGGGCCAGACCCAATCCCGGGTGTGGCCCCGTCTCGTCCAACGGCTCCAACCTGACAGCCATGGTGCTGACCATCCTGCGCCGGCGCGACGACACCGGGGCCCTGCTGCGGTCACGATCCGGGAAAGCCTTGTGTACGGCGCGGCAGCGGCAGCACCATCACCGCGCTGGCCGAGGGCGCGGCTCGCGCACTCATCGACTGCGCATCCCGCGGGCAAAAAAAGACCCCGCGCCAGAGGGGACGGCGCGGGGCCACAGAGAGGGGCGGGGTCTAGGCCGAGGGCGGTACCCCAGGCCCGGGCGGCGCCATCGGCGGCGGACCGCCGAGGTGTGCCGCCAGGTCGGCGCGACGCTGCAGGTACTCCTCGCGGGTGATCTCACCGCGGGCGTAGCGCAGATCGAGCTCGGCCAGCGCCGGGCTGTACAGTGCCGGGGGTGGCGGGGTGTGGCGGCCGATCGTCAGCGGGCGGTTGGCCAGCAGCATGCGGACGACGAAGATCGTGCCCACCACCAGGGCGATCACCACGAGGAGCACGAAGAGGCCGCGCACCCACTCGGGGCCACCCTCGTTGCCGTTGAAGAATTCACCGCGCATGGCGGTTCACCGGGTCGAGGCGGGTAGTCATGCCACGATCATCCCGTTCCGACCTAACGGCGAGATGAACAATGTGAAGATCCGGCCGCGGGGTTCGCAACCGGAACGCCACTCCCGGCACGGGGCCGTCGCGGCACCGCGCTCGCGGCGGCGGTGGCCCCCAGAATCGGCCGAGTGACTGCTCTCTCGCCGACCGCTGCCGCCCCCGCTCCGCCGGCCGGCACGTCCGGCTCGCCCCTCTCCTACCCGCCGCCGGCGCAGACGTGGGAGCAGCTCGGCGTCCCCGAGACCCTGGTCTCCGACATCGTCCTCAAGCTCCTCTACTTCAACGGCACGATGATGGGACGCGAGATCGCCCACCGCGCCTGCGTGCCCTGGCCCTTCGTCACCAGCGTGCTCAAGCCGCTCAGCGACCAGGGCTGGGTGCAGTCCGCCGGCTTCCGCGACAACGGCGGCGCCCGCCCGCAGCTCCTCCCCGACGAGGACATCGGCGCCTCGATGGCCTACATGATCACCAGCCAGGGTCGCGAGCGCGCCCGCGACCTGTGCGACATCAACCAGTACATCGGTCCGGTGCCGGTGCCGTACGAGGTGTACGCGCGCATGGCCCAGGTCGACGCCGAGCGCGCCAACAGCGTGACCCTCGACGACCTGCGCCGCGCCCTCGCCCATCTCACGCTCACCGAGGACACCCTGCTCACCCTCGGTCCCGCGGTCAACGAGCGGCACACGCTGTTCATCTACGGCGCGCCGGGCAACGGCAAGACCTCGATCGCCGAGACCCTGTGCCGCCTGATGGGGCCGCCGCTGTTCGTGCCCCACGCCCTCTTCATCCAGGGCCAGATCATTCGCTTCTTCGACCCCATCCACCACCTGCCCCACCGCGCCGAGCTGCCGCCGCACGACCGCCGCTGGGTGCTGGTGGAGCGTCCCGCCGTCGCCGTGGGTGGCGAGCTGACCCCGGACATGCTCCACCTCGGCTTCGACCGCGCCCTCGGCTACTACGAGTCGAGCGTGCAGATGAAGGCCAACGGCGGCGTCTTCCTGGTCGACGACTTCGGCCGCCAGGCGGCGATCTCGCCGCAGAACTTCCTCAACCGGCTGATCGTCCCGCTGGAGCGCGGCATCGACCACCTCACCCTGCCGCGCGCGGGGACGTCGATCACCGTGCCCTTCACCACCATGCTGGTGCTGTCCAGCAACCTGGAGCCGAGCCAGCTGGTCGACGAGGCCTTCCTGCGCCGCCTCCACTTCAAGGTGGCCGTGCCCGACCCCAGCGACGCGCAGTTCCGCACCATCTGGTCCTCCGCCTGCCGCGGCGCCGGCATCGAGTACGACGACGACGCCATCGACTACCTGCTTCGGCAGTGGTACGCGACCTGCACCCCACCCCGTCCCTACCGCGGCGTGCACCCTCGCGACATCCTCAAGCACATCGTCCACGCCGCCCGCTTCCGCGCCCGCACCCCCAAGCTCGACCGCGACCTCATCGACGCGGCCTGCGCGGCCTATTTCCTGATGGCGTAGGGAGGCTCAGTCCAGCCTCGGCTCCGGCCCGACCTGCATCGGCAGGACCAGCGGAATCTCCGCAAGGCTGACCCCCGCAGGCGCAGGCCCGGGCGGCTGCACCGCACCGCCCGACAGCGCGCGCCGCACGCCCTCCAGCAACTCCTGCGGCGTCAACACGGCGAGCTCGACCCGCCGCCCCTCCGCCAGCCACACCATCTCGTCTGGCGAGAGCACGGCCGCGGTCTCCCGAGGCACGATCGCCGGTGCCCCCTCGATCATCTGCGCCGGGCGCCGCGCGATCTGGGCCGGCCGCAGTCCCAGGTCGACCACCTCCGCGGCCCCGTCGTCGCGCAACCGCAGCGGCAGCCCGCACCCCGACGGATCGCAGTCGTGCAGCGCATACACCCGCCGCCCCTTGACCATCCGCGCGGCATCCTCCTCAGCCACCGCCTGCACCGCGAACCCGGCGGTCCCGTTGATGGCACTCAGCAGCGCAGCCGTCTCGCGGTGGTCGCACACCACCAGCGGCAGGCCACCATCAGACGAGCGGCTGGCGTCCTGCGGCTCCGTATCGAGCAGCAGCCCGGCGAGGGGCTCCACCCCATTGCCGCCAAGACGCGGTGCCACCACGGCAGCGACGAACTCGTCGTAGCCCAGCGCCAGTGGCCGGCTGCTCGGCTTCGCCCGCTCGCGGCGCCGGTTCTGCAGCCCCAGCCCTGCGACCACCAGCCCGATGACAACCAGCGGCAGCAGGTAGACCGAGGCGAACAGCCCGCCGGCCACGCCGGCCACGACGAGGATTCCCCCAAGCGCCGCCTGGCTGGTCCCCACGGTGACCTGCGGCCGCTCCAGCGCCGCGCAGACCGCGTAGTAGAGCTGGCGAGGGGTGTACCCGAGGCCGCCAACGCCGAGCCGGGCTGCCTGGTCGGCGACCAGACGTTCGTTGACCTTGGCCATACCGGCAGGAGTGTGGCATACAGCGGGCGGGGCGACGGTTCGGCCGGCTGTACGGCACGGCGTCGTACGATCCGCACATGATCTCCGAGGAGCCGCGCACCGGCACGACCGCCGCGGCCGAGCGCTACCGCGAGGGCCTGCGGCGCTGGCAGGAGGGCACCCTGCAGCGCGGACTGTCGCGCGGCGCTGAGCGTCGGGAGCGCTTCGAGACGGGCAGCGGCATCGAGGTCGACCGCCTTTACACCCCGCTCCACCTCGCCGAGCACGACCCCCTCCGCGACGAGGGCTTTCCCGGCGAGGCGCCCTTCACCCGCGGCATCCAGCCGACCATGTACCGGGGCCGCACCTGGTCGATCCGCCAGTACGCCGGGTACGGCACCGCGGCCGACGCCAACCAGCGCTTCCGCTTCCTGCTCGCCAACGGGCAGCCCGGGCTCAGCGTCGCCTTCGACCTGCCCACCCAGATGGGCCTCGACAGCGACGACCCGCGCAGCGCCGGCGAGGTCGGGCAGGTCGGTGTCGCCATCGATTCGCTGTACGACATGGAGGCGCTCTTCGAGGACATTCCCCTCGACCAGGTGAGCACCTCGATGACCATCAACGCGCCGGCGCCGGTTCTGGTGGCGATGTACGTCGTCGCCGCCGAGAAGCAGGGCGTGCCCGCAGTGAAGGTGATGGGCACCGCGCAGAACGACGTCCTCAAGGAATATGTCGCTCGCGGCACGTTCATCTACCCGCCGCGACCGTCGATCCGCCTGGCCGCCGACCTCATCGCCTACTGCTCGCGCGAGGCGGTGAAGTTCAACCCGATCTCGCTGAGCGGGTACCACATTCGGGAGGCCGGCTCGACCGCGCCGCAGGAGATGGCCTTCGCCATCGCCAACGCCATTGCCTACGTGCAGGCGGCCATCGACCGCGGCGTCGCCGTCGACGACTTCGCCTCGCGGCTCTCCTGGATCTTCAACACCCACATCGACTTCTTCGAGGAGATCGCCAAGTACCGCGCCCTGCGCCGCATGTGGGCGCGGATCATGCGCGACCGCTTCGGCGCCCAGAAGCCGCAGTCGCTGATGCTGCGCACGCACACCCAGACGGGCGGCTCGACGCTCACCGCACAGCAGCCCGAGAACAACATCGTGCGCGCCGCCATCCAGGCCCTCGCAGCGGTTCTGGGCGGCGTGCAATCGCTGGCGCTGTCCTGCTACGACGAGGCGCTCGCGCTGCCGACGCAGAAGGCGCAGCGCATCGCCGTGCGCACCCAGCAGATCATCGCCGAGGAGGTCGGCGCCACCAACACCGTCGATCCCATGGCCGGCTCGTACTACGTCGAGTGGCTCACCGACGAGCTGGAGCGCCGTGCCCAGGCGATCCTCGACGACGTGGAGCGCCGCGGTGGTGCGGTGGCCTGCATCGAGGCGGGCTGGATGCAGCAGCAGATCCAGGACGAGGCGTACGCGGCTGAGCAGGCCGTGGTCAGCGGCGAAAAGGTCGTGGTCGGCGTCAACAAGTACACGGAGACCGAGGAGGACGCGCCCCACCTCATCTTCCGTCCCGACGAGCGCGCGCGTGACGAGCAGCTCAGCCACCTCGAGCACCACCGCACCCGGCGCGACGCGGCTGAGGTCGCGCGGACGCTTGCCGCCCTGCATGCCGCCGCCGAGGACGAGCGCACCGATCTCATGCCGCCCATCCTCGACGCGGTGCGCGCCTACGCCACACTGGGCGAGATCTGCGGCACCATGCGCGACGTGTTCAGCGAGTACCGCGCTCCGGCGACCATCTAGAGGCATTGGTGGGCACGGCGCTGCAGGCTCCGCCGACCGACGCGGACGACGACACCACACCCGACGGTCGCCTGGCGCGCGCCTTCATGCGCGTGCCACCGCGGATGCGCCTGATTATCGGGTTCTTCCTGCTCTTCGTCGTCGCCTTCGGCGCCGCGGTGGCACCGCTGTTCACCCAGAACGGCATCCTCCGCGCCGAGGTGGCCGGCGCCCTGCCCAGCACCGCGGTGGTCGGCCAGGCCACCACCGCCGACCTCGGCATCGACAACACCGGCGACCGCGTCATCAAGCAGCTCTGCATCGCCGCCAGCTTCGACCTCTCCGTCGACGTCACCTCGGTGACCTTCCAGAACCTCGACACCGTCCCCTTCCGCGACGGCCGCGCCTGCGGCGGCCAGCTCGGCGGCCAGGAGACCGTCAGCGTGCGCCTCATGTTCGTGCCCAAACAGGCAGGAACTCTGCACGCCCTGCTCGTCGCCGCCCAGGGCGGCAAGGACATCGGCCCCGCCATCACCCGCAGCGTCGAGGTCACCCCATGACCGGCGCGGCGCCGGCTGCCCCACGCCAGGCGGCAACGGTCCTGCTGCTCCGCGACGACCCCCAGGGCCTCCAGGTCTACTTCCTGCGCCGTCCCGCCCGCTCCAGCTTCGCCGCCTCCGCCTACGTCTTCCCCGGCGGCGCCGTCGACCCCGCGGACTACACCTTCCCCATCACCGAACTGGCCCCCGCCTTCGATCCCTCCTCGGTCACGCGTCGAATGCGCACCATGACCACCGACGACGCGTCCGGCAAGAGTGGGGCCGGTGACGTCGGCGGCCTTCGAAGCGCCTCGCTTGCCAAGGCCCTGCACATCGCTGCCGTACGCGAAGTCTTCGAAGAGACCGGCATCCTCATCGGCACTCGCGCCGACAACACAGACCTCACCAGCAACGACGCCGGCACTCTCTCCGCAGCCCGCGCCGAACTCCTGGCCGGCGCCGACTTCGCCGACATCCTCCGCACCCACGACCTCCGCATCGCCCCAGAACGCCTCGCCTACGTGGCGCACTTCATCACCCCCGAGGGTGAACCCCGCCGCTACGACACCCGCTTCTTCGCCGCCACGGCGCCGCCAGAGCAGGAACCCGTGCATCACGCCGCAGAGGCGACCGCCAGCGGCTGGTACACCGCAGCCCAAGCCCTGGAGATGACCGCCGGCGAATGGCTGCTCATGCTGCCACCCACCCGCATCATGTGCACAGAGGTCTGCGCCCACGACACCGCAGAGTCGGTCATCGCCGACCTCGGCAGCCGTGACGTCGACAGCATCCTCTTCGGCCTCGACGACGTCGTCAACGGCCGCCTGCCCACCACCCTGCCGGTCGCCTGGCCGCCGCCGCGAGCATGAGCGTTTCGGTCGTCCTTGCCCCAAACCCCTCGCTGCTCACCGGCCCCGGCACCAACACCTGGCTGGTCGGCGGCAACGGCGAGCTCACCTGCATCGACCCCGGCCCCGAGGACCCCGAGCATCTCCGCCACATCGAGGACGCGGTTCGCGAGCGCCACGCCCGCATCACCAGTGTCCTGCTGACCCACTCCCATCCCGACCACCGCCCGCTCGCCAAGCTGCTCGCCCAACGCACGGGCGCCACCCTGCTCGGCTGGGATCCCGGCGACGACGGCGCCCAGCCGCTCCGCGACGGCGACACGGTGCAGGCGGGCGGCGTCGAACTGCGCGCGGTCCACACGCCAGGACACGCCAGCGACCACCTCTGTTTCTTCGACGCGGCGTCGTCCGAGCTCTTCGCCGGCGACCACATCCTCAGCGGCATGACCACGGTGATCAACCCGCCCGACGGCGACATGACCGCCTACATGGACTCGCTGCAGCGCGTGCTCGCACTGCGCCCGCGCATCATCCACCCCGGCCACGGCACCAGCATCGACGACGGCATCGCCACCATCGAGCGGTACATCTCCCACCGCCTCGAACGCGAAGCCCAGGTCGCCGACGCGGTCCGCCGTCGCGGCGAGCCCACAGCACCCATCGACATCGTGCCCGACATCTACGCCGCCTACCCCGAGGCGCTGCACGCCTTCGCAGCGCGCAGCGTGCAGGCGCATCTCGACAAGCTGGTCCGCGAAGGACGCGCCACGCTCAGCGAGCCCGGCCCGCCGCCCCGCTACGCGGTGCCGTGACGCACGCGCGCTAGAGCGACCCGCCGCCGGCCGCGACGATGTCGCCGGAGTCGCCGATGGCCTGCAGCTTGCCGGCACTCCCGGCGGGATCGATGATCGCCGTCGACCCCCCGAGGTGAATGGTGAGGTTCTTGTACCGGCCCGCCGTCAAACCGGAGCGCTGCTGCGGCTCGCCGGGCCCCCAGGTGAAGGTGTCGCCCGGGTTCTTGCCGGCAAGGGCAAATTCACCCGCGTAGTCGAAGATGGCAAAGGCGTTGCCGTCCTTGGTCTTGTACGCGGCCAGGCTGCCGTTCACCGGCGTGGCGTTGAAGTCGACGGCGATCCCTGCGCGGCTGAGCAGACCGGCCACGCCGCTGATCTGGTCGCGCGCTCCCTGCGGCAGCGGTCCGGGTGCAAACGAGTCGTCGATGACCACAGCGCCCGGAGTGAGGTCGTGCACATAGGTCACCGGCACCAGCCCGACGTTCTTGGCGAAGCCGCCGAAGGAGTCGGGATTGACCTTCTCCGCGTAGCCCTCGGCGTCGGTGGCGAACACCGGTGGCACCGTGGCCGGCGGCAGGACCACGTAGTCGACCGCCAGCCAGTGCGCGTCGACGGCGGACATGGTGAAGAACAGCACGCCGTGGAAGGTGCCGATGTCCGGCGCGGTGGTGTCGACGGTGGCGAGGAATTCCATCGGGTAGTCGGTCTGATGCGGCACGTACGCCTTGACGCCGTCGATGTGCGTCGTGGCTCCGCTCTGTGCGCTCGGCGCCGCGCCGGCCGCCGCTGCCGCCGCGATGGGCTTGACGCGCTGGGTTGCGGCGTCGAGCTGGCGCAGCGTGCCGCCTTCGAGGGGAAGCTTGTTGTGGGTGAGCACGAAGGTGATGGCCGTGTTCTGCGCCTGTGAGGGCGTCGGTCCCACCACCGGCGCGCCGCTGCCGCACGCGCTCAGCGTGCCGATGACGACGGCAAGCGGAGACAGGACAGCCCACGGATGACGCACGGCGCGCATTGCATCAGGCGCGTCCGAGCGCCGCGCGCGCCGTCACCGGGTTGCTACGGACCCCTGACCCCGGGAGCGACTACCCTGGTTCTGCAGTCGACAATCCGCGGTGGAGGCAGGCATGGGTGAGATGGTGGAGTTCCCCAGCAACGGCGCGACCGCGTCCGGCTATCTGGCCACCCCGTCGTCCGGCCCCGGGCCGGGCATCGTGGTCATCCAGGAGTACTGGGGACTCGTCGACCACATCAAGGACGTGTGCGACCGGCTCGCCCGCGAGGGTTTCTCCGCGCTCGCCGTCGACCTCTACCACGGCAGGGAGGCCAAGGAGCCCGACGAGGCCCTCAAGATGATGATGGAGCTCGAGGTTCCCCGCGTCTCCACCGAGATGAGCGCGGCGGTGCAGTGGCTGTCGGCGTCCGATCGATCGCGCGGCGACGCCGTCGGCGCGGTCGGATTCTGCCTCGGTGGTGGCCTGGCCCTGCTGCTGGCGACGCTGCGTCCCGAGGTGCACGCCACCGTCGTGTACTACGGCGTGATTCCCTGGCCCAACGTCAAGCCCGACTGGTCGAAGCTCAACGGTCCCGTCCTCGGCCACTGGGGCCTGCGCGACCCCTCCAACCCGCGTGAGAAGGTCGAGGCGCTGGAAGCGGAGATCCGCGCCGCCGGCAAGCACGTCGAGTTCTACTGGTACGACGCCGACCACGCCTTCTTCAACGACACCCGTCCTGAGACCCACAACCCCGAGGCCGCCCAGCTCTCCTGGGACCGCACCCTCGCCTTCTTCCGGCTGCAGCTCGGCGAACGCTAGGCGGCGAGCGGACGGTCGAGGACCACGCGCACGCCGCGGTCCGGCACCATCACCACCGCCTGGCGCCGCACCGGGTCCATCTCGTTGCGCTCCAGCCGCAGTGACGCGGCTCGCCGCAACACCACCGGGATGACGGTGCGCATCTCGAACACGGCGAAGCTGGCGCCCAGGCAGCGCCGCACGCCGCCGCCGAAGGGCAGCCATTCGTAGCTCTCGGTCTGCCGGTCGAGGAAACGATCCGGTTGGAAGCGATCGGGATCGGGGTAGAGGTCCTCGCGGCGGTGCACCAGCTCGATGTTGGGCGCCACCATCACGCCTGCGGGCAGCGTCCAGTTGCCGAGCTGCAGCGGTGCGTGCAGCTGCCGGGCGACGACGGCGATCACCGGGCGGAGGCGCATCGTCTCCTTGATGACGGCGTCGAGTCTTCCCTGGTCTGCCGTGAGTTTTGCCCTCTCCTCGGGATGCAGCAGCAGGAGATTGAAGCACCACGCGAGCGCGGTTGCGGTGGTCTCGTGTCCGGCGAGGAGCAGGGTCATCAGCTCGTCGCGCAGCTCCTCGGCGGTCATCGCCTCACCGTTCTCGTCGCGCGCCTGCACCAGCATCGAGAGCACGTCGTCGCGTTCGGCGACATGCGGATCCTGCTGCCGCGTGCGGATGATGTCGTAGAGCAGCGCGTCGGTGCGCTTCCGCAGCTGCACGAATTTCCCCCAGGGACTGCGGCCGCCCAGCTCGTGGCGGAACCAGGGGATCACCGCCAGGCGGTTGCGCGTGACGTCGACCAGGTCGCGCACCATGGGGCGCAGCTCGTCGAGCCGCTGGCCGCTCTCCAGCCCGAACACAGCGCGCAGGATCACGTCGAGGGTGATGCGCTGCATCGCCGGCCGCAGTGCGAACGGCTGCCCGACGGGCCAGCGCTCCAGCTCCTGGTTGGTCACGCCGGCGATCAGGTCACCGTAGCGCTGCATGCGCTCGCCGTGGAACGGCGGCAGCAGCAGCTTGCGCTGGCGCATGTGCTCGCGGCCGTCGAGCAGCAGCACCGAGTTGCGGCCGAGCACGGGATCGAGGATGCGGTTGGCCTCGCCGGCGCGGGCTGCGTCGGGCTTGGCGGCGAACACCGTCTTGACCAGGGCGGGGTCGCACACCTGCACCGACCGCCCTGCCAGCGCCAGCCGGATGGTGAACACGTCCCCGTAGCGCTTGTGCCACCGCTGCATCGTCGGGACGGGGCGCAGCATCCACAGCAGCGTCTGCGCGACCATGGGCAGCCGCGGCCCCGGCGGGAGCGTCTGCGCCTGCTGCGCCC
Source organism: Candidatus Dormiibacterota bacterium (assembly GCA_035995545.1). Taxonomy (GTDB): domain Bacteria; phylum Chloroflexota; class Dormibacteria; order Aeolococcales; family Aeolococcaceae; genus DASRDZ01. Next base: position 224,766 of record DASYKI010000010.1, on the reverse strand, counting down.
GTGCGGTGCTGGTGGGCGTTGCGTCCATCCTTGTCGGGCATCTTGCGCCTCGGGGGCTGTCCAGCGTCCGGCGCGATCCAGCCTATACTTCTGCCGCGGACGTTGAGGGCAGGCTCCGCCTGCGTCGAGCAGATCTTCAGATCCGCGGGATGTCGAGGTCGTCAAGGCGGTGGGCGTGGCCGATGTGTCCATGGTGCGTGCGATCGCGAGTGCGCCGAGCTGGTACGAGATGGCGTGCGGCCTGCTCGAGGTCTGGCGCAGCCGGGATAAGGGCCACGTGAGTTGGCGCGCAGATTCGGACGATGGTGTCTACGACCGCGGGGCGGAGTGGAGGGCTGACGCGCAGTCACTAGTGGAGCGAATGGCGGTCTCGGGTCCGTCGGACGCCGACCGTGAGGCCCTGGTGCAGATGGCGAAGACGGGGCGCTCGCCGCTCGATGCTGCGTATGACCTGGGGTGGGTGATCGATGCGCGGTTCTGGCCGACGTTCACGGATTCCTGGGTGGCGGATCGAGAAAACTTCATCCTCGGCACCGGCGAGTTCTTCCCGACCGTGGATGCGCCTCTGGAATTGCTGCCGGTCCAGCCGCCGACCTCGCGACCGTGGGCACTGGATCCTCCCCGCGACGAGTTGTGTCATGTGCGCGTGATGCGGAGCCACCCGGGCTTTGCGGTGCGCATCGACGCTCGCGTCAGCGCGACACTCGACAGCATCCTCCTTGCCGCGCGCCGCCTGGTGGCGGTCCAACCCAACGATTCCTTGGCCGAGATCGCCGTCCCTCGGGGACCCAGGTTTCATGGAGTGCAGCCGGCAGATCCAGTCCGTCAGAGCCGCATCCTCGTCGACATCTGTACGCAAGCTCTCTCGGAGGCCGAGATCGTCGTTGTGCCGGAGTGTGCCGTCACCAGGAGCATCGTGACCGACCTACAGAGGGTGGTCGATGCCAGCGCCCTCGATCGGCTGCTGGTGGCAGGTAGCGTTCATGAAACGGTCCGCGGGAAGCGCCGCAACGTCGCGTACGCGTTGTTGCCGGATGAGCCCGAACCCCTCACTCACGACAAGTTCGTGCCGTACCAAAGTGACACCGACCTCGAAGATATTGAGCCGGACGACCCGGCGACGATCACCGTCTACATGTCGAATCGCTGCCGCCTGGCGATCGGCATCTGCAAGGACTTGTTCAACGACGAGGCGGTCGGCGTTCTCGGGCGAGTGGGCGTGAACCTGGTGCTGGTACCGGCAATGTCAGGGAAGACGGACGGCTTCGCCGCCCAGCTCGGGCGCCTGGTCTCGCTCGCTCAGACGGTGGGCGTGGTGGCAAACAACCCACGCACGTGGCGGGACCGTTCCGGGCGGGCGCTCCACCCTGCCGCCGCTGTCTTCTCCCAGCCCCTGGAGGGGCACCCCATGGTCGTCTGGCCATCTGGATCCGGGGATTCGGCGCTCCCGCCCGGCTACTGCACGCTCGACCTCGGCGAGGCCTCAGCGCGCTTTGTCCACCGGCATATCGTGTGAAAAGTGTATGACAGGTAGTTGACACAGGAGGTCCCGCGGGGCTACTCTGCTGCCCATGGGGGCTACTCTCGGCGACGTCATCCAGGCAACCGAGATGCTTGTCCAGAGCTATCCGGACCAGGACGGTCGGCTGCAGACCGTCGCTTCGCTCGCTCTCCTGACGGGTGAAGTGGCCAAGAGCTCCGACCGGGGCCTGATGGCTGCCACCCGTTCGCAGCTGGGTCGATTCCGGCGACGACTGGTGGCCGGGCGCCGCGGTGAGGACATGCAGACCACGCTGAAGGTTCTCAGGGACCTGGAGCAGCGGCTCTCAGCGGCGATCCGTGAGGAGGACGTCCGCCTGGAGGACGGCCGCCGCGGCGCCGAGATCACGGACCTTCGGTCGCGCATCGTCGCGGAGCTCGAGGCGAATGGAGTCGTCCGGCCACGTGAGATCGCGACCCGGCTGAACGTGGATCCCTCCCAGGTCTCACGCGCCATGCGCAGCCTCGTCGAGGACGGGACGGTCGAGCCGGCGCCGACTGTCGGGGGAGTGCAAGACCGCCGCGCACACTTCTATCGACTGGCTGGCGTGCCGGCGGCCATCTGACGCTTTCGCGCTGTCAGGCGCGGGGGTAGGACCCCAGGACGCGCAGCTCCACCGCGATGCGGCGCACCTCGTCGACCGCGTCGGCGACGGGTTGGTCCTCGATGTGTCCCTCGCAGTCGATGAGGAACCAGTAGTTGCCCAGCGTCGCCTTGGTTGGGCGCGACTCGATGCGGCTCAGGTTGATGCTGCGCTCGGCGAAGGGGCGGAGCGCGGCGAGCAGGCCGCCGGGACGGTCGGCGGCGAGGGAGAAGACGAGCGAGGTGCGGTCGCGGCCCGTGGGGCGGGGGCGATCGCGGCCGAGGATGACGAAGCGGGTGGCGTTGTCGGCGTTGTCCTGGATGTCGGAGGCGATCACCTCCATCGCGTAGAGGCGGGCGGCCGCCTCGGTGCCGATGGCGGCGAGCCGGTCGCTGTACACGCAGGTGGCCACGGCGGCGGCGGTGCTCAGCGCGGGAAAGACCTGGGCGCCGGGCAGCTGCTCGCGCAGGAAGTTGCGGCACTGCGCCGACGCCTGGGCGATGCTGACCACCCGCTCGATGTCGTGGAGCTGCGAGCCCGGGCGGGCGACCAGGTGGTGGCGCACGGCCAGGACCATCTCGCCGACCACCGGGGGCGCCTCGGCGGCGATGAGCAGGTCGAGGGTGACGGTCACGCTGCCCTCGGTGCTGTTCTCGATCGGCACGATGGCCTGCTCGACGATCCGCGCGCCCACCGCGGCGACGGCGGTGGGGATGTCCGAGAATGGGACGAGAGTGGCAGTTTCTCCGTACGACGCCAGGGCGGCGTCGTGGGAGTTGGTGCCTTCGGGCCCGAGATAGGCGACGCGGGTCATCGGCGGTGCGCGCGCTGTGAGATCAGCGCGAGACCGCTTCGCTGACGCGTCCGACGTCGAGCGTCTGCGAGTAGATGATCAGCTCGTCGCCCTTCTGGACCACCTCGTCCGGGCTGGGCATCACCGGCAGGCCGGCGCGCACGATGCAGACGACCATCTCACCGTCGGGGAGCTTCAGCTGGTCGAGGCGGTGGCCGAGCAGTGTCGACAGCTCAGGCAGGGCGACGTCGACCAGGCTGGCACCGGATGCCTTGACGGCGACGCCACGGACCACCTCGGACTGTCCCAGCTCGGCCTCGATGAGTCCCATCAGCAGCTCGGTCGCCGACACCGGGACGTCGATGCCCAATTCCTTGAACACCCTGACGTTGGACGGGTTGTTGACGCGCGCGATGGTGCGCGGCACGTTGAACTTGCGCTTGGCCAGCTGGCAGGCGATCAGGTTGTCCTCGTCGTCACCGGTGGCGGCGACGACGACGCCGGCGCGCTCGATGCCGGTGGTGGCCAGGAAGGCCATCTCGTCACCGTCGCCGACCATGAGGCTCACCGTGCCGAGCTGGTGGGTGATCCACTCGGCGCGCTCCTTGTTCTTCTCGACGAGGGTGACTTCGTAGCCGCGCTCGATGAGGTGCTTGGCCAGGTAGAAGCCCACCTTGCCGCCGCCGATGATGAGCACGTACGGCAGGTCGGGACGCCTCACCGCCATGGCGATCTCCAGCCGCGCTGCGCTGCGTTCATGCGCTGGCGCTGGCCTGTCCGGCGGGCAGCGTTCCGTCGTGCGCGACGTTGTGTCCGGTGACGAAGAACTCGTGCAGGACGGCGGCCCCCAGCGTGGTCGGGCACATCGTCTCCAGCCCGAGCTCGCCGTACACGGCGGCGCGGATGGGGTCGTAGATGCGGGTGATCACGCGCTTGACGCTGAAGATCTTCTGGGCGATCTGCGCGGCCATGATGTTGCGGTTGTCGCCGTTGGTCACCGAGGCGAAGCAGTCGGCCTGCTCGATGCCGGCGCGGCGCAGCACCTCCTCGTCGATGCCCGAGCCGACCACCATCTGACCGGCGAAGTCCTCGCCCAGGCGGCCGAAGGCGGCGACGTTCTCGTCCACCACCGAGACCTCGTGGCCCTCCTCGACCAGCTGGCACGCCAGGGTGGACCCGACGCGCCCGCATCCCACGATGACGATCTTCACCGTTTGCATTCTACGGAGCGGCCGCACGAGCAGGGCCGGGCGGCTGCCGTCGATGCGACGGCCCCCGTCGAGTAGTATCTCGCCCGCCATGCAGCAGGGCTTCACTCCGCGCCGGATCCTGGTGCCCATCAACGGCAGTCACACCGACGACGAGGCCGTCCGCCTCGCCTGTCGACTGGCGCGCCGCCAGCGGGCCAAGGTCTACGTGGTCACCATCCTCGAGGTGAAGCGCAGCCTTGCCCTGGGCACGGTGCAGGACGCCGAGGTGGAGCGCGGGGAGGCGCTGCTCGACCGCGCCGAGACCATCGGCGCCGAGCTCGACGTCGAGGTGGACACCGAGCTCCTCCAGGCCCGCGAGGCAGGACCGGCCATCGTCGACGAGATCCGCGAGTGGCAGGCCGACCTGGTGGTGATCGGCATGCCCTACCGGCATCGCTTCGGCGAGTTCCACATGGGCAAGACCGCTCCCTACGTCCTCAAGTTCGCGCCCTGCCGCACCATGCTGTTCCGGGAGCCCATCCAGCAGGCTTGACCCCGCTCGCGGGGGGCATGCCGCCGGCGCGGCGGAGCTTCGGGCCGAACAACACAAATCTGTTGACGTTGAGTACCACATACATGTAGTATATCGCCATCGCGAAACCACGTCAATGGAGGAACTCAGCGATGGCACGAGTGGTAGGAAGGGGTCGGCGGGCGAGGGCTGGCATGGGGAGTACGGGCGGCGGCGGGCGCCGCCGAGCGGGGGAACGCGGCGCGCAGTCGCTCGAGTGGATCGCCCTGGGCAGCTTCGTGGCGACGCTGATGGGCAGCGCCACCATCTACGCCCGCGATCACGGCGCCGACATCGGCGGCATGCTGGTCAACCACCTGCGCGGGTTCCTCTCGCAATGACCTCCAGGCGCGGGCGCGCCGGGGAGCGCGGGTCGGAGACCCTGGAGCTGGTCGCGGTGCTGCCGCTGATCGGCCTGGTGCTCCTCCTCGCCTGGCAGGGTGTCGTGCTGGTGCGCCAGGAGTTCCAGGCGCAGGCCGACGCCCACGCCCTGGCCAGGCAGGCCGTGCTCTGCGCCCGCGCCGTCCCTCCCTCCCGGCTCGCCGACGTCGACCCGGCACCGGGCACGGCCACCGTCACCGACGTTTCCGGCCAGCACGGCGGCCTGGTCCGCGTCGAGGTCCGCCTCGACCCCAGCATCGTCATGCCGGGCTTCGACAAGGCGCTCGGCTCGTCGCTGGCGCCGCACGCGACGGTGGTGATGAGGCGGGAGCCGTGCTGAGACGCCGGCCGCATGGTCGCCGCCAGCGCTCCTGCGGGGGCGCGGCCGCTCTCGTGGTCAGCCTGCTGATGGGCGGCGTGCTCACCGGTGGTGTGGGGGCGATCGACGCCGCTGCCGCGGTGGCGGCGCAGGCAAGGGCGGAGGCCGCCGCCGACGCAGCCGCGCACGCGGCCGCGGGCGTCCTCGCCGTCGACGGCGAGCGTGAGCGCCTCAGCATCCAGGTCCAGGCCGGCGGGGGGTGCGACGTCGACGGCTCGACCGTCATGTCGTCCGGCAGCGCCTGTGACCACGCCGTCCAGGTCGCTCGCGACATCGCCAAGCGCAACGGCGGGGTCCTGCTGCGGATGGTCGTCGGGCCCGATCTGCGCGACATTCGCGCCGACCGCGGAGCAGGCAGGCTGCTGACGCTGGTCAGGGCTGCGGTCCCGCGCGCCCTGCCGGTGCAACCGGTTTCCTGCCCGTCCGCACCCCGAGCCGCCGCCGACGTCTGCTGGGCCGAGGCCTGGTCGGCGGCACAGGAGGCGGGATGAAGACGCTGCTGGCGGCGGCCATCGCCGTCGTCGCCCTGCTCGCCCTGCCGCTGCGCGCCGACGCCACCTCGCCGGCACGGGTCGACGCGGCCGCGGCAATGGCAGGCGAGGTCGGGCACAACGGATTGCACGGTCCCGCGCCCGACCGCGCCCTCGTACTCGGTGCGTGGCACCACGCCGGCGTCGACACGCGGGGACTGGGCACGCCCGCCGAGCTGCTGCAGGCCTGCACCCCGCTGGATCCCAGTGCACCGCGCCCCTCCGGCCCGGCGCCAGCCGACTACGCGCTCTACCGCGACGCCACGGGACTCGAACGCGTCGGGATGTTCCTCTCCCAGCTCGACGTCGCCGTCGTCGACCAGGGCAGCGTGGTGGTCGTGCCGCGCCCCGAGTTGAGCGGCGACATCGGAGAGCTGGTCCAGGCGCATCTGGTGGCGCAGCGCGGCTCCCTGCGCATCTGCCGTCTCTCGGCGACTCGCTGGCCGGGCGGCAAGGACGACACGGGCATCACGCCGGGACGCATCGCCCTCGCCGATCCGCGGCAAGCCGCCGATGACCTGCGCTGGGCAGCCGGCCATCCCCGCGACGCCGACACCTCGTTCCTGCACCCCATCCAGCGCATCCTCGCCGCGCTCGCCCAGGGCATCACCGTGGTCTGGGACGCCGTCCAGGCCCTCTTCGACGCCATCCGCGCGGTGCTGCAGTGGTTGGGACCTGCCGGCGCGCCGGGGCTGTTCGTCCTCGGTCTGCTCGGCCGCACCTTCGACGGTCGCCTGCTCCACACCGTCCTCACCGCCATCGTGGTCGCCGTCCTGGCGCTGATGCTCGGCTGGGCGGCGATCGCCCTGCCCTTCGCCTGGATCGCAGCCGGCGCAGCCCTCGCGGCGACGGCGGCGTCAGCGGCGGGCGTCCCGGTGCTGGGGGCCATCGGCGGCGCCATGGTCGGGGGTGTCTTTGCCGTCGCCTCCTTCCTGGTGGGAACGCTGACGGGCATCGACGGCAGCAGCCGCGTCTGCATCGGCACCGTCCTGTTCGCCGTGGTCGCCGATGTGTTGTGGCTCCGCCCCGCACTGGCAGCCGCCGGTGCCGCACATCGCCTCAACGGCCTCGCGTCGCTCACCCATGTCCTCGCCCCGCTGGAGCGCCTTCCCCTGGTGCAGCGGATCGCCGGTGAGGGCCGGTCGCTCCTGGACATCGCCGCCACCGCCGGCGACGCCCTGTCGCTGCGTCCACCCGCCGTGATGCAGAGCCTGCGCACCGCTCGCGACGGTGCAACCCTCGCTCACGCCGCCGTGACGGGCGCGCCGCGCGCATCAGCCGTGGTCGCCGCGCGGCCCGTGCACGGAGCCGTCAGCGCGGTCGACGCCCTCTCCGCCGGTGGGCGGCGCGGTCTCGACCTGCTCAGCCTGGCCTGGCGTCCCTCGTCGGTGAGTTCCGACCTCGTCGGCCACGTCGCCGACGGCGTGCAGCTTCTCGACGCCGAGCTGCGCGCCGGCCTGCCGTCGCTGCCGCGGCTGCGCGCCGCCCTGTCGGCGCTCGACCCCGCGCGGCGCGAGGCCGTGATCGAGGCGGCCAACAGCGTGTCGTCGCAAGTCGTCCCGCCACTTCGCATCACCGCGCGCCTGTCCCACCTCCATTCGGGCGCGCGCACCGTCGCCGGGCTCGCCATCAACCAGCCGCCGCATCCCTCGTGGACGCGGCTCGCCCGCTCGCCGATCGGCTGGCGGCGGCTTCGCGGACTCCCGCCGGTGGCGCCGCGGTGATGCAAGCCATGCCCACACCACCGCGCACCGCGCCGGTGTTGCTACGCCTCGAGCTCGCCCGCCGCGCCCACGCCCGCGATCGAGCCGACCAGGTCGCCGTCGGCGAGACGCATGATGATCACGCCCCGCGTCTGCCGGCCGCTGACGCGCACCTGCTCCAGCGGGATGCGGATCACCTGCCCCTGGGTGCTGATCACCATCAGCTCCTCGCTGAGGTCCTCGATGAGACGCATGCCAACGATCTGGCCGATCTTGGGGATCGCCGTCTGGTCCACGGTGTAGACGCCCTGGATGTTGCGGCTCTTGATCGGGTAGTCGCTCATCGGGGTCAGCTTGCCGAAGCCGTGCTGGGTGATCACGAGCACATAGCCCTCGGGCTTGACGATGTCGAACCCGGCCACCTCGTCACCCTTGCGCAGGCGGATGGCGCCGACCCCCATGGTGTCGCGACCCATGGGACGCACCTCCTTCTCGGTGAAGCGCGACCCCTTGCCGTCGCGGGTCACCACCAGCAGCTCGTCGTGGCCGCTCGATTCGTGCACCCAGTTCAGCTCGTCGTTGTCCTGCAGGTTGATGGCGATGAGCCCGTTGCGCCGCACCGACGAGTACGCCGCCGCCGGCGTCTTCTTGATCATGCCCAGCTTGGTGGCCATGATCAGGTACTTGTCCTCGGAGAACTCGGCCACCGAGATGAGCGCGGTCACCTTCTCGCGGGGGTGGTCGATGTCGATGAGCGCCTGCACCGGCATGCCCTTCGACTGCCGCTTGACGTCGGGAATCTCGTGGGTGCGCAGGCGGAACACGCGACCGCGGTTGGTGAAGAACAGCATGTCGGTGTGGGTGTCGGCGGTCGTCGAGTGGACCACGTAGTCCTCGTCGGTCGACCGCTTGGCGCCGACCACGCCCTTGCCGCCGCGGTGCTGCATGCGGTACGCGTCGAGCGGGATGCGCTTGATGTAGCCGCGCGCGGTCAGGGTGACGAAGACCTGCTCGCGCGGGATCAGGTCCTCCTCGTTGAGCTCGACCTCGCCGAGGCGGATCTCGGTGCGCCGATCGTCGCCGAACTTCTTGGCCATCGCGGCCAGCTCGTCCTTGACGATGGCGTCGACCTTGCGCGCGTCGGCGAGGATGTCCTCGAGGCGTGCGATGGTCTTGATCAGCTCCTCGTATTCGGCGCGAATCTTGTCCGCCTCGAGCCGCGTGAGCCGGCCCAGCCGCAGGTCGACGATCGCCTTCGACTGGCGCTCACTGAGCCCGAAGCGCGCCTCCAGGTTCTTCTGTGCCGTCGCCTCGTCGGGCGCCGCCCGGATGATCCGGATCACCTCGTCCAGGCCCTGGAGCGCCTTCATCAGCCCTTCGAGGATGTGGGCGCGGTCCTTGGCCTTCTCCAGGTCGTAGCGCGTCCGCCGCGTGACCACGTTGCGGCGGTAGTCGATGTAGTGCTGCAGCAGCACCTTGAGCCCGAGCACCTGCGGCCTGCCGTCGACCAGCGCCAGCATGATCGCCCCGAAGGTGTTCTGCAGCTGGGTGTGCTTGTAGAGGTTGTTGAGCACGGTGTGCGGCCGTGCGTTCGACTTCAGCTCGATGACGATTCGCGTCGCCTCGATGCGGCCGGACTCGTCGCGCAGGTCGTGGATTCCCTCGATCTTGCGCTCGTTGACCAGCTCGGCGATGTTCGACATCAGCCGCGCCTTGTTCACCTGGTAGGGCAGCTCGCGCACGATGATCTGCTCGCGCCCCAGCTTCGACTCCTCGAACTCCACCTGCGCCCGCATCACGATGCGGCCGTGCCCGGTGCCGTACACCGTCGAGATGTCGCGGCCGTAGATGATGCCGCCGGTGGGGAAGTCGGGCCCCTTGACGTGCTTCATCAGCTCTTCGGTGGTCGTCTCGGGGTTGTCGATGAGGGCGATCAGCCCACTGGTCACCTCCCGCAGGTTGTGCGGCGGGATGTTGGTGGCCATGCCGACGGCGATGCCGCTGGCCCCGTTGACCAGCAGGTTGGGCAGCAGCGCCGGCAGGACGCTGGGCTCCTTGGTGGTCGACGAGAAGTTGTCGACGAAGTCGACGGTGTCCTTGTCGATGTCGTCGGTCAGCGTCATCGCCACCGCCGACATGCGCGCCTCGGTGTACCGGTAGGCCGCAGCCGGGTCGCCGTCGACGCTGCCGAAGTTGCCCTGGCCGTCGATGAGCGGATAGCGCATCACCCACGGCTGCGCGAGGCGCACCATGGTGTCGTAGACGGACGCGTCACCGTGCGGGTGGTAGTTCTTGAGCACCTCGCCGACGATGGCGGCCGACTTCTGGTAGCGCGACCCCGCGGTCATGCCCTGTTCGAGCATGGCGTAGAGGATGCGGCGCTGCACCGGCTTGAGCCCGTCGCGGACGTCCGGCAGGGCACGCGAGATGATGACGCTCATCGCGTAGTCCATGTAGGACGAGCGCATCTCCTGCTCGAGTTCGACAGGACGGATGGTGCCGGGGTTGAAGATGCTCATGAACGGTTGGTTGCCTCGTGTGTGGACTGAGTTGCCGCCCCCGCCTCGCCGTCGCCGTCGCCCGCCGCGGCGACCGCCGCGATCTCGCGCCCGATGACGCTGTGAACGTCTCGCTCCGCAGCGGTGTGCGCCACGCGCAGCGCGCTGACGATGGCCTCGGCGTCCGACCGCCCGTGCGCGATGACCACCTCGCCGTCGACACCGAGCAGCAGCGCGCCGCCGGTGGCGCGGTAGTCGACGCGGTCGCGGATGGGCCGCAGCTTGGGCTTGAGCAGGGCGCCGCCGAGCTTGCCCTGCAACGACTTTCTGGCCTCCGCACCGATGGCGGAGAAGAGGAACTCGCCGACGCCCTCGGCGGTCTTCAGGGCGATGTTGCCGGTGAAGCCGTCGGTCACCACGACGTCGCAGACGTCGTGAAAGAGATCTTTCCCCTCGACGTTGCCGACGAAACGGATCGGCGCCGCGGCGAGCAGCGGGGTCGCCGCCTGCACCAGCGCGGATCCCTTGCCCGGCTCCTCGCCGTTGCTGAGCAGCCCCACGCGCGGCGACTCGACCCCCATCATCGACCGTGCGTACACCGAGCCCATGACGCCGAACTGCGCCAGCCACTCGGGCCGCACGTCGGCATTGGCGCCGACGTCGAGCATGAACGCGGAGCCCCCGTCGGAGCGCGGCAGCGTCGTGCCGATCGCGGGCCGGGCCACGCCGCGCAGCCGCTTGACGTGGAACAGCGCCGCCGCCAGCACCGCGCCGCTGTTGCCCGCGCTCACGGCGGCGCGTGCACGCCCGCCAGCCACCATCTCGCACGCGACCACCACCGACGCGCCCTTCTTGGCGCGCACGGCGGCGGCGGGGTGCTCGTCCATGCCGATCACCTCGGCGGCGTCGACGATGGAGACGCGCCCGCGCGCCTGGGCGTCCGCAACGGACGCCGGCGCAGCGGCGATCTCGGCTTCCAGCACGGCACTCTGCCCCACGAGTGCGACGTGAACGCCGAGCCGAGCGGCACCCAGCAGCGCGCCGAGGACGATCTCCCGCGGAGCGTTGTCGCCGCCCATCGCGTCGAGCGCGATGGGGAGTGTCGAAGCAGCGGGCATGCGGCGCTAGATGTCCAGGTTGCGCACGGACTTGGCGTGCGTCTGGATGAACCGCTTGCGGGGCTCGACGTCGGAGCCCATCAGGCGGTCGAAGATGTCGTCGGCCTTCAGGACGTCGTCGACGGCGACCTGCAGCAGCACCCGGCGCTCGGGGTCCATGGTGGTCTCCCAGAGCTGCTCGGGGTTCATCTCGCCCAGACCCTTGTAGCGGCTGATCTCCACCTTGCCGCCGATCTGCTTGAGCTTGACGTCGCGCTCGGCGTCGCTGTAGGCGTAGTCGACCGTCTTGCCCCTGGCCAGCTTGTACAGCGGCGGCTGGGCGAGGTAGAGGTGGCCGCCCTTGATCAGATCCTGCAGGTGGCGCCAGAAGAAGGTGAGCAGCAGGGTGCGGATGTGCGAGCCGTCGACGTCGGCGTCGACCATCAGCACGACGCGGTGGTAGCGCAGCTTCTCCAGCGAGAAGTTCTCGCCGAAGCCCACGCCCAGCGCGGTGATCAGGTTCTTGATCTCCTCGTTGGCGAGGATCTTGTCGGCGCGCGCCTTCTCGACGTTGAGGATCTTGCCGCGCAGCGGCAGGATCGCCTGGTTGCGGCGCTCGCGGCCCTGCTTGGCCGAGCCACCTGCGGAGTCGCCCTCGACGATGAAGATCTCGCACTGCGAGGGGTCGCGCTCCGAGCAGTCGGCCAGCTTGCCGGGCAGCGTCGCCGACTCCAGCAGCGACTTGCGCTGCACCAGGTCGCGCGCCCGCGCCGCCGCCTGGCGTGCCCGCGCCGCCGTCAGCGACTGCTCGATGATGCGCCGCCCGTCCCCCGGGTTCTCCTCCAGGTACTGCATCAGCGCGTCGGAGAGCACCGCCGACACCTGCCCCACCACCTCGCTGTTGCCCAGCTTGGTCTTGGTCTGGCCCTCGAACTGCGGCTCCTGCAGCTTCACCGAGACCACCGCGGTGAGGCCGTCGCGCACGTCGTCGCCGGTGAGGTTGGGGTCCTGCTCCTTGAGGATCCCCGCCTTGCGCGCGTACTTGTTGAGAGTGAGTGTCAACGCCGTCCGGAACCCGGTGAGGTGGGCGCCGCCCTCCTCGGTGTTGATGTTGTTGGCGTAGGTGAGGACGTGCTCGGTGAAGGTCGTGTTCTGGTACTGGATGGCGATCTCGACGACATTGCCGTCGATCTCTCGCTCCACGTACATCGGCCGCGCGTTGACCACGTTGCGGTTGGCGTTGAGGTGGCGCACGAACGCCTGGATGCCACCCTCGAAGTGGAAGGTGTAGTCGTAGCCGAGCTTCTCGTCGCGCAGGACGATGGTGATGCCCTTGTTGAGGAAGGCCAACTCGCGCAGGCGGTTGGCCACGATCTCCCAGGAGAACTCGCGCTCGGGGAAGATCTGCGGGTCGGGCCAGAAGCGCACCAGCGTGCCCTGCTTGTCGGTGCGTCCCACCTTCTCGACCGGAGCCTGGGGCGCGCCGCGCTCGTAGGACTGGCGGTACAGCGCCCCTTCCTTGTAGACCTCGACGTCGAGGCGCTCGGCGAGCGCGTTGACCACCGACAGGCCGACACCGTGCAGCCCGCCCGACACCTTGTAGCCGCCGCCGCCGAACTTGCCGCCGGCGTGGAGCTTGGTCAGCACCACCTCCAGCGCCGAGCGCTTCTCGGTGGGGTGCATGTCGACCGGGATGCCGCGCCCGTTGTCGAGCACCGACACCGAGCCGTCGGCGTGCATGGTGGTGATGATCAGGTCGGAGTACCCGGCGAGCGCCTCGTCGATGGCGTTGTCGACCAGCTCCCAGATGAGGTGGTGCAGGCCGCGCGTGTCGGTCGAGCCGATGTACATGCCGGGACGGCGGCGCACCGGCTCCAGGCCTTCGAGGACCTGGATCTGCTGGGCGCCGTAGTCGCCCTCGGTCCTCCGGCTCCGACCGGCAGGCTTTCCGGCAGAGGCGGAGGGCGGCGTCACAGGCGCGGCGTCGCCAGCGGGCGCGGGGGTACCGGCCGAGCCGTCTGGGGGGACGGCGTCGACGTCGTCAGGGCGTGCGTTGTCGTCAGTCAGGGGAAACTCCGGAATGCCGCACCCTCAGCGGCCCTCACCAGGGCCGGACCGCTGTGGCTGGGACGTGCTGGTGGGACGTGGAATGCGCTTCAACTAGCCTTCATTCTACCAGGCCCAAGGCATGTCGCGGCCGCTGTGAGAGCCTCTGCGGCCCGCAGCCCCGGGACTCGTGGAGGGATATGCCCAGCGCCAGCCAACCGCCACAGCGGCTCTCAGCGGGGCGAGCCATCCCACGCACACAAAAAGAAAACCCCCGGGGCAACCCGTGAAGGCTGCCCCAGGGGCGGAAGGGAGGGGGGCGAAAGGAAGTGGGGCCGGGCTAGGCGACCGCCCTGACGCGCGGCGCGGCCACGATCCGCAGGAACGCGGTGAGGATCAGTGCCGCCGCCAGGAAGACGACCATGGCGATGATCGAGCTGTACTCGAGCACCCCATTGCTGCCGATGCCCTGGTCGCTGACCATGGGACGGAAGGGCGCCACCAGCGGTCCCGAGATGCTGTAGATGAAGCTGACGAAGCCGGCATCGGCATTGGCCGCGACCGCCTTGAAGACCAGGCGCAGGCCCACGACGAGGTCGGCGACGAGCCACAGCAGCCAGATCATCTGGATCGCCCGGCGCGCCGGGCTCACACCGGAATAGAAGCGCGTGCGCCGGCTGCTCGCCGCCTCGGTGCTCGCTGCAGCCGTCCCGGCCGGCGGCGTGTAGTGCGCCGGGAGGGGCGTCGCGTTCGCCGGAGCGGTCCGCGCCGGCTCGACAGGAACACCCGCCGGGTCGGTCTTGCGCGGCTCAGCTGCGGTCGAGGAGAAGGTCCGGTCCGGCATGGCCGGCTGCCCGGTGAGGTTGCGCTCGCCGGGGGACCACGCCGGGCTGGGCGCCCTCTCGGCGCGCGCGGCCTCGGTCTCCGCCGCTGTGCGCGTTGTGGGTTCAGCCATGGGCGTCACGCCTCCACTCGCTAATCATAGGCGTGAGAATAGCAGAGAAACTGTCATCGTGTCTATCACTACTCGTGCGTCGCGGCCCCCCGCGCCGTAGCCTGCACCCATGGCCCTCGAGGAGTACCGCCGCAAGCGCGACTTCCGCCGCACCCCCGAGCCCCAGGGCGGCGAGGGCGAGCAGCGCCCCACCACCCCCGCGCCCGGCACGCTCTTCCCCGGCTGGGACGCCCTGCCCGCCGGCGAGCGCTTCTGCGTCCAGATGCACCGCGCCTCTCGCCTGCACTGGGACCTGCGCCTCGAACACAACGGCGTCCTCCTCTCCTGGGCGGTCCCCAAGGGCCCCACCCTCGACCCCACCCAGAAGCGCCTGGCCATGCACGTCGAGGACCACCCCGTCGAGTACGGCGACTTCGAGGGCGTCATCCCCGACGGCTACGGCGCCGGCACGGTGATGCTCTGGGACGCCGGCACCCGGGAGTGGGAACCCGAGACCGCCGCCGACGTCGACGCCGCGCTGCGCAAGGGCGACGTCAAGTTCATCCTCCACGGCGTCAAGCTGCGCGGCCGCTTCGCGCTGATCCACACCGGCAACCGCATGGGCGGCGGCCGCGGCTCCGAGAACGCCTGGCTGCTCATCAAGAAGCGTGACGACGAGGCCGTCCCGGGCTGGGACGCTGCCGATCACGCCTGGTCGGTCAAGACCGGCCGCACCCTGGAGGAGATCGCCGCCGGCAAGGGCGCCGCCGCCGGCGAGATCTGGCGCAGCGACCGCGACGGTGACCAGCTCGGCCCCCTGCTCGCCGAGGCACCTGAGCGCGAGATGCCGCGCAACCTGCGTCCGATGCTCGCCGAGCGCATCGAGCGGCCGTTCACCGCCGACAACTGGGTGTGGGAGCTGAAGTACGACGGCGTGCGCGCCCTGGCCGCAGTGGGCGGCGGCGAGGTGACGCTGCAGAGCCGCAGTGGCCGCGACGAGACCGCCCGCTATCCAGAGCTGAACGCACTCGGCAGAGCGCTGCTGCTGCGCGACGCCCTCGTCGACGGTGAGATCGTCGCCTTCGGCGAGGACGGCAAGCCGTCGTTCGAACGCCTGCAGTCGCGCATCAACGTGTCCAAACCGGCCGACATCCTGCGCGCCCAGCAGACGGCGCCCGTCGCCTTCTGCGCCTTCGACATGCTGTGGGCCGCCGGCCACGACCTGCGCGACCTGCCGCTGGTGCAACGCAAGCGCGCGCTGCGTGCCGCGCTGCGCGACGTTCCCGGCGTGCTCTACGTCGACCACGTAGAGCGCGACGGCGATGCCTTCTTCGAGGCCGTGAAGCAGCAGGGCCTCGAAGGCATCGTCGGCAAGCAATCCGAGTCCCGCTACGAGACGGGACGGCGTTCCCGCTGCTGGGTGAAGGTGAAGGCGTGGAACACGCAGGACTGCGTGATCGGCGGCTACACCGAGGGACGCAACACGCGCGGCGCACTGGGCGCGCTGGTGCTCGGCGTGTACGACGGCGATCGCCTGGTGCACGCGGGCCAGGCGGGGAGTGGACTCGACAACGCCACCATCCGCACTCTGCTCGACTTGCTCAGCCCGCTGCGCACCCAGGAATGCCCTTTCGATCCCTGCCCGCAGACCATGCAGCCGGCGACGTGGGTGCGTCCCGAGCTGGTCTGCGAGGTGCGCTTCACGGAGTGGACGTCGGCGGGAACGATGCGCCATCCCACCTTCCTGCGCCTGCGTCCCGACGTGCAGCCGCGCGACTGCATCCGCGAGCGGCCGCTCGACCCCTCGGCGGTGATCGGTGACGCAGCAGCCGCCCCCGCACCCGCGCCGAGACAACCGCGGGCAGAGAGCCCAAAGCCCAATACCAGCAAAGCAGAAGACATCCCAGACTGCGTCCCCTGGAGCGGCCCCTCGGCGGAGACGCAGGAGGCCATCGAGCGCCTCTACCGCTGCAGGCCCAATGACACGTGGGAGTTCGCCGGCCGCACTCTGAAGCTCACCAACCTCGACAAGCTCTTCTGGCCCGACGACGGTCTCACCAAGCGCGACATGATCGCCTACTACGCGCGCTTCGCCGACCTGTTGCTGCCCTACCTGCGCGATCGCCCGCTGTCGACGCAGGTCTTCCCCGACGGCATCAACGGCAAGAGCTTCTGGCGCAAGGACAAACCCAAGCACGCGCCCGACTGGATCGTCTCCTGGGTGTACGAGGGCGAGGACGCGTCGAAGGACTGGATCATCCCCACCGAACCCGCGGTGCTGCCCTGGGTCGCCAACGCCGGCGTCATCGACCTGCACCCGTGGCACTCGCGCTACGACGCGCCCTACCAGCCCGACTGGGCGGTGTTCGACCTCGACCCCTTCGAGCCGATGACCTTCAAGGACGTCGTCGACATCGCCAAGCTGGTCAAGGCCGCGCTCGACCACTACGGGCTGCGCGGCCACTGCAAGACCAGCGGGCAGACGGGGCTGCAGATCTACGTCCCCATCCGCCGCGGCCCCACGTACGACGTGGTGCGCCACTGGGTCGAGGAGGTGGCCCGCACCATCGGCCGCGTCGAGCCCGACCGCATCACCTGGGAGTGGAGCGTGGCCCGGCGCACCGGCAAGCTGCGCATCGACTACACGCAGAACATCCTCAACAAGACGCTGGCGGCGGTGTACTCACTGCGTCCCGCCCGCGGCGCCCCGGTGTCGATGCCGATCGCCTGGGAGGAGCTGGACGACCCGGCGCTGCGTCCCGACGCCTGGACCATCCACACCGCCGAGGCCCGCGTCCGCGAGGTCGGCGACCTCTTCCGCGGCGTGCTGCGGCAGGACCAGGATCTCCCGGTACGCTAGCCCGGCCATGGCGCGCCCGCTCTCCTGTCCGGTCTGCCGGATCAACCTCGCCACCGGGGGAACGCACTGCCCCCGCTGCGGGCTGCGCATCGCGGCGCTGGAACGCCGGCCACCCCGGGAGGCCGACGCCGACGCGCTGGCCGAGATCGCCCCGCCGCCGGGAATCCTCGACGCGATGCGGCAGGGCGCGCTGGGCGGTATGGCCCTGGTAGTCGCCGCCGCGGTCATCGCCTTCGCGGTGACGCGCGGCGACCAGTACGCCGCCGGCTTCAGCAACGCGGCCTTCTTCATCGGCGGCAGCACCATGACCCTCGCCGTCGTGCTCGGCGGAGTGCGGGTGCGGCGGCTGGTCGGCGACCTCGAGCTGATGCGCAGCAGGGCTCGTGGCGGCGGTGTGCATTCGGCTCCCGACCACGTCCGCGTCGGTGTCGCCACGGCGGCGGCGCTGCCGCTGGCGGTGGCGGTCGCGCTCGCCTTCGTCGCCCATTAGGCGGCCGCGCGCGCCCACCCGCACATTTGTGCGCCGAGGCCACGCTCAATCGACGCCTGGAAGCCCCTACAATTTCCTCGACATGGCGGTCCTGCTGCTCAGTGCCTCGTTGCAGCCGCTGAACGTCATCAGCCGGCGCCGCCTCGTCGTGCTCTTGAGCAAGCAGCGGGTCGCCTTCCTCTCCGAGGAGGCGGAGTTCGAGGCCGCCGCGGCGCTGGAGGGCCGCCGCCTCCCCGACGGGGTGGTCATGGTGCGGCTGCTGCGCACCATCCACGTTCCCCGCCGCATGCTCAAGCCCAACCGCCGCAACCTCCTCCTCCGCGACGACAACTCCTGCCAGTACTGCGGGTTCGTCGGTCCCACACCGGAGCTGACCATCGACCACGTCGTCCCCATCTCGCGCGGCGGCGCGCCCAGCACCTGGGAGAACCAGGTGGTCGCCTGCAAGAAATGCAACTGGCGCAAGGCCAACCGCCTCCCCGCCGAGGTGGGACTGCACCTGCGCCGGCCCGCCAAGCCGCTGACGCACGAGTACGCGCACATCCTCTTCCTCCGCTACCCCGACCTGAAAGAGGCCTACGACGCCCTCGTCGCGTAGCGCATCTTCCCGGAGCTCCACCCGCGAGTTCCCGCCGTCGCTGGCGCAAACACCTGTTCGCACTGCGACCGGATTCGCACCGAACAGATGATTCACCGCCCTCCCGCCGCGCCTATACTCGACTCCATGCCCCGATCCATGTGGCGCGGCGCCATCAGCTTCGGCATGGTCGCCATCCCGGTGCGCATGTACCTGGCCACCGAGTCGAAGAGCATCTCCTTCCGCCTGCTCTGCCCCAACGACCACACCCCCATCAAGAACAAGCGCTGGTGCGAGCTGGAGCAGAAGGAGATCGGCTGGAACGAGGCCGTCCGCGGCTTCGAGATCTCCAAGGGTGAGTTCGTGGTCATCGACGAGAAGGACCTCGACAACCTGCCCCTGCCCACGGCGCACACCATCGAGATCGTCGAGTTCGTCGCCGACCAGGAGATCGACGCCGGCGTCTACATCAAGAGCGCCTACTACCTGGAGCCCGAGTCGGTCGGCGTCAAGCCGTACTACCTGCTCAAGGCAGCCCTCGAAGAGACGGGCAAGGTGGCGATCGGCAAGGTTGCCCTGCGCGACCGCGAGCATCTCGCCCGGATCGCCATCCACGACAAGGGCATCATGCTCAACACCCTGCACTGGCCGGACGAGATTCGCGACGTCAGGGAGCTGTCCCTGCCCGAGGAGGGCGTCGAGATCCGCAAGCAGGAGCTGGCCATGGCCAAGATGCTGGTGGAGAACCTCTCGGCCACCTTCGACCCCACCAAGTTCCACGACAACTACCGCGAGGCCGTCCTCGAGGTGGTCAAGGCCAAGGCCGAGAACCGCGAGATCGAGGTTCCCGCCGAGGTGGAGCCGCCCAAGGTGATGGACCTGATGGCCGCGCTCAAGGCTTCGGTCGAAGCCGCCAAGGCGGGCAAGCTCCAGGCGGGCGAGGAGCGCGTCGCCGCGGCCGGCGGCGACGGTGCGCCTGGCCGCGGCCGTGGCAAGGAGACCGAATCCGCCACCGCGGCGCGCCGCGAGACCACCCGACGCCGCAAGGCGTCCTAGCTCTCCGGTGGCGCCGCGACCCACGGGACGCCGTCGCAGCACAGGTGTCCCCGGGCCCACCCTGCCCATCGCCCTGCCGGCGCCCAGCGCCCTGCCGGGCCGCATCCGCCCGGAGCGGACGGTTCCCTGCGACGGACCCTTCGACTCCCCGGAATGGCGGTACTCGGTGGACTGGGACGGCGTCCGCGCCCTGGTCTTCGCCACCTCCGACGGCGGCATTCGCGTCCAGGGTGAGCGCCTCCAGGACCTGACCCCGCTGGTCCCCGAGATCGCCGCCGTGGCCGCCGCCCTGCCGCTCAGCCGGGGCGCGGTGCTCGACGGCGTCGTCGCCGTGCTCGACCCCGAGGGCAGGCCCGACCTGGCCGCCCTGGCCACCCGGCTCTGCGGCGGCCCCCGCGTCGCCCCCGCGGTGTTCCTGGCCACCGACCTGCTCCACCTCGACTCGACGCCGACCATGGCCTGGCCGTTCGACCGCCGCCTGGAGGCGCTGCGCGCCCTGGTCGAGCCCGACGCCCGCCTCCAGGTGCCGGACTGGGTGCCCGCCGATGGCCACGCCTTCTACGAAGCGGCGGAGGACCGTGGGCTCAGCGCGGTGGTGGCTCGGCGCGGCGAATCCCGCTACCACCCCGGCGTGGCGTCGCCCGACCGGCTGCGCATCCCCATCGAGGAGCGGGCGGACGTCGTCGTCGTCGCGCTGGAGCAGAGCGATGCCCGGTCGCCGCGCCTCCATCTCGCTGAGTACGTGGATGGGCGGCTGGTGCCGGCGGGGCGCGCCGAGGCGACCTGGCCGGAGACGGTCGCGGTGTGGCTGCGCGGGCGTGTCGAGGAGCTGCGCAGCGGGGAGCCGCCGTACGACGCCGTCACCACGCCGCCGACCGGCACGACGGTGACCTGGTTGCGGCCGCACCTCAGCGCGACGGTGCGGCACGGCGGCCGGGCGCCGGACGGCACGCTGCGCTTCCCCGTGCCCGTGGCGCTGCGCGAGGATCTCGATCCGCTCTCCTGCGTGCGACGCGCTCCGGTGGCCCCGCCGCACGACCGGCCGCGTCCGGCGGGATTCCGGCCGACGGTGCTGTCGACGCTGCCATTCACGGACCCGCGCCCGCCGTCGGACGGGTGAGCCACCCACCCGTCCAGCTCGTCGCCGTCGACCTCGACGGCACGGTGGTGCGTCCCGACCGCATCGTCTCGCCGCGAGTCCGCCGAGCGCTGGCCGCCTGCGCCGCCCGCCGCATCCCCGTCGTGGTGGCCACCGCCCGCCGCTGGATCCGCACCCACGCCCTGCTCGACGACCTCGGCCTCGACGGCCACTGCATCGTCGCGGGCGGCGGCGCGGTGCGCCGCATCCCCGGCGGGCACGTCGAGCTGGCCGCGGTCCTCCCCCGTGCCGTGGTCGCCGGAGCCGTCACGGCGATGCTGAGCCACCGCCTGCAGCCGATGGTGGGCGCCCAGCACGGCGAGGTGCAGCTTGCCGGCGACGCCCGTCGCGACACTCCCGCCGTCGCCCGCTACCTCGCCCGCGGCGCCACCCGACGTGTCGCCGATGCCGAGCTGGCCGCCTGGCCGGCGACGCGCGTCCTGGCCATGGGCGCCGCCGCGGCCGTCCACGCCGCGGCTCGCGCCTGCACCGGCCTGGGAGCACGCATCCTCGTCCAGGACGCCATCTTCACCCACGACGCCGGTGGCGAGCGCGTCCTCGAACTGCACGTCATGTCCCGGGACAAGGGCGGCGCCCTGCGCGCACTGTGCACCCAGCTCGGCATCCCCGTCGCCGCCACCATGGCGATCGGCGACGCGCCCACCGACCTGCCCATGCTGCAGGTGGCCGGCCTCCCCGTCGTGATGGGCCAGGCCGAGCCCGGCATGAAGCGTCACGGCTGGACGGTGGCCCCGCCGGTCACCGAGGACGGCGCCGCCTGGGCCATCGAGCGCTTCGCCCTGCAGTCGCCCGTCACGGCGTAGCCACGGCGGGTTTGGCAATCCGGCGCCTATGGCATGATTCGGCCAGCACGCAGACCAGGAGTTCCCCGCACGTCGCGATCGGCCTGCTGCGAGCCCATCATGGATGACCGCTCATGGCGATCCTGATGTGCCGCCCCGACCACTTCGGGGTGGAGTACGAGATCAATCCCTGGATGCACGTCGGCGTCGACGTCGACCGCACCCGGGCCCGCACCCAGTGGGACGCGCTCGCCGCGGCCTACACCGAGCTGGGCCAGGACGTCGTCCTCGCCGAGCCCGTCGCCGGCCTGCCCGACATGGTGTTCACCGCCAACGCGGGTGTCGTCTGGAACGGCACCGCGGTGCTCAGCCGCTTCCGCCACGCCGAGCGGCAGGGCGAGGAGGAGCACTGGCGGCGCGCCTTCGAGGCGCAGGGGTTCGACGTGGTCGCCCCCCCGCGCGAGCTGTCGTTCGAGGGTGCCGGCGATGCGCTCTTCGTCGGCGAGACTCTCTTCGCGGGCCACGGTTTTCGCACCGACAGGGCGTCGCACCGCTTCGCCGCCCGGGCACTCGGCGTCGATGTCGTCTCACTGCAGCTGGTCGACCCGCGCTTCTACCACCTCGACACCTGCTTCTGTCCCCTCAACGATCAGACGGTGATGTTCGCCCCCGACGCGTTCACGCCAGAGTCGGCCAGAACCGTGCGCAGCCTGGTGCCGCATGTCATCGAGGTTCCCACCGAGGTCGCCGCCGGCTTCGCATGCAACGCCATTGCCATCGGCAACCGGGTCATCTCCTCGACGGCCGCCGAGCGCCTGGAGGGCCGCCTGCACGCCGAGGGCTTCGACACCGTGGTCGCCCTGCCCATGACCGAGTTCATGAAATCAGGCGGTGGCGTGCGCTGTCTCTCGCTGCCGCTCGACGCAGGCAGGGCTGCTCAACCCTCGATCCAGCGGTCACCCTTCTCGGCATAGGCGAGGATCATCCCGGTGCGCAGACCGTGGATGGTGGTGTGGATGCGCTCGGCCGCGTACAGCGTCCGCACCGCGTCGACGATCTCGACACCTCCGGCAAGAACTCGCGCGCGCGCCGGTTCCAGCCCGTAGCGCCTGGCGATCTCGCTGCTGGGCTGCTCCGCGAGCAGCGAACGGCACCGCCCCAGGTCGGCGGCGTCGAGGTGCGTCTCGTGGTCGCGGCCCAGCAGCACCGGCAGGCTGCTCGCCGTGCCCCCGGTGGCGATGATGTGGTCCGGCCGGCCCGACGGCGCCCTTGCCGACAGCATCTCCACCACGCCCTCGAAGCAGGCGCGGCGCTCCTCCTCGGTGGGCGGGTCGGAGAGCAGCCACCTGTCGGTGGCGAATCCCGAGCCCACCGGCACGGAGACGTGCGCCTCGATGTCGTGCCTGGTCCCCAGCGCCATCTCGGTGCTGCCGCCGCCGATGTCGCAGACCAGGAACCGCCCCTCTCCCGACGCGGTGCTCACCGCCCCGCGAAACGACAGCCGCGCCTCGACCTCTCCCGGGATCAGCACGCACTCGGTGCCCACCGCCTCGCTGAACGCCCGCAGCGCCTCCGCCCGGTCAGACGCCTGGCGCACCGCTTCGGTGGCGCCACACAGCAGGACCGATGCGCCGTGCGCGCGCGCCACCCCGGCAAGCCGGCGCAGCTCCGCGGCAACCTCCGCGATCTTCTCCTCGCCGATGCGCCCGGTGGCGTTGACGGCGGCGCCGATGCGCGGCATCAGCACCTCGCGGTGGACCTGGCGCACAGTGTCGCCGTGCGGCTCGGCGACGAGCAGGTGCACGGTGTTGCTGCCGACGTCGAGGGCGGCGATGGTCTGGCCCACAGTGGCGCGCAGCCTAGGCTATTCGCGCCGCATCAGGCCCCCGACGACGTTCTGGTAGCGCTTGGTGTCGTCGTACAGGCCGTGCTTGTTGATGCTGCTGTCGCCCTGGTAGTAGGCGGCCAGCGCGGCGCTCACGTCGCCGTGGTGGATCTGCAGCAGGTGGTGCAGCAGAAGGCAGCCGGCCTGCACGTTGTCGGCGGCGACGTGGAGGTCGAGGTGGCGTCCGGCCAGGTACTGCGAGATCCAGTCGCCCGTGTAGGGCTCGACCTGCATCATGCCGACGGCGCCGGTGGGGGAGACGACCCCCTGCTGCCAGCCGCTCTCCATCCAGGCCACGGCGCGCACCAGGGCCGGGTCGATGCCCACCTCCTGGGCGCTGTGGGTGAGCAGCGCGTTGGCGCGGGCGAGGCGGCCGGGTACGTGCAGGACGGCGCCGCGAGCCAGGGCCGTGTTGACCCCGATGCCGTTGGCGCGGGCCAGCGCGGTGGGGTCGACGCCGTAGGCCCGGGCCACCTTGAACAGGCCATCTCCGGCACGAACTGTGTAGCTCTCGGTGTCGGCGGCGCCCTTGGTGTAGCCCGGCAGGCCCGACGAGCTGTCGGGAATGTGCAGCAGCTGCCCGACGCGGAGGACGTTGGCGTCGTGCAGCCCGTTGGCCAGGACCAGCGCCTGCACCGAGGTGCCGTGGCGCACGGCGATCTCGCTGAGCGTGTCGCCAGGGCGGACGATGTAGGTGGTTGCCGCGACGATGGCCGGCGCACCGGCGGCGGCGGTGGCGCCGAGCGCGGCGGCGGCGGCGAGCTTGGACCGAGGCGTCATGCGGAGCCCCTTGGGTAGGACGTGGAGTGAGACGTAGGGGAGTGCGCGCCCGCAACGCTGCGGTTGCTGAGCCAGAGTATGCACCCGTCGCCCCGGCAGTCAAGGCAACAAATCGGTGACGCCCGGTCTCCGGGCACCGCGATGGCGGCGCGCAGCGATGGATGTTACTCTCGCGGGAATGCAATCGCCTCGTGGCCGTTCGGCCGTCCCCACACCCCTCCAGGCCGGATTGCTCGGCGCGCTGGTCGGGCTGCTGGTGCTGGCCGCCACCGCGGCGCTGTGGCAGGCGGGGCTGCACCGGGTGGCCGGCCTGGGCGCCGAGGTGATCCTCCTGCTGGCGCTGACCTGCGTCGCCGCCATCACCGTGCTGGCCCAGCCGACGCGGATGCGCCGGGCGCGGGTGCCGATCGGCCGGGCGGTGCCCCACCAGTGGTGGCCGCCGGCGCACGACCCGCTGCCCACCCTGGCGGCGTGCGTGGGTGCACCCATCGCCGCCGGCGCCGGCGCGGCCGCACTGCTCTTCCACTGAGGAGCTAGGGCCGCACCGACCACCGGTGCTACTCTCGATGTCCAGGTGCCGTGGGGCACCCGGTTGGACATCCACGGCACCAACGATGAGCGTCCTGCCTGCATCACTGCCTGCGCCGTCGACCCCGCCACACGCGGTGGTGTGGGACTACGACGGCACCCTCGTCGACACCCGCTTCGCCGACGAGGCAGCGGTCGCGGACCTGGTTCGCAAGGACCCGTCGGCCGCCGCCGGCGCCGAGGTGTTCTGGGCCAACGAGGGCCATCCCATCATCGAGCGCATCGACCTCGCCTGGCCGGGACGCGCCGCCGAGATCCTGCCCATGTTCGACCAGCGCGTCCGCCCGCGGCTGCATCGCGGTGTCGTGCCCGTCCTCGCCGAGCTGCGCCGCCGCGGACGACCCATGGCGGTGGTGTCGTCGCGTCGCCGCGAGCCGCTGGAGTGGGGGCTGCGCGCCGCGGGGCTGCGGCCGTACTTCGACGCCGTCGTCGGCCTCGAGGACGTCGCGCGTCCCAAGCCGGACCCCGAAGGGCTGCTCAAGGCGGTGCGGCGCATCGGCGCGTCGCCGACCGGTTCGGTGTACGTCGGCGACAGCGACGTCGACGTCGAGGCTGGCCGCCGCGCCGGCATGACGTCGCTGCGCGCGGGGTGGGCGGTGCCGCCGAAGCACGGTGCCTCGCGCGGTCCCTACCTGCTGCTGCAGCCGCGAGAAATTCTCGAACATCTCGACAGCAACGGAACCGCGCATCGCGCCATCGCCGGGTCCGCCTGAGCACGCTCCTGACGCCGGGGGTTCGAGCTCTGTAGCCTTCTTGCTGGCAAGCGATGGAGGAAGGATGGCCCGGCGACCAGTGACCACCCCGCAGCGCGCGGGCGAGCTCGACCGTCAGGTCACCGAACTGTTCGCCCCTCGGAACGCCGGGCAGGTCGGCGTCGAGGTCGAGCTGATCCCGGTGCGCGGCCGCCCGGCGCGTCCCGTCGCGGTTGCCGACACGGTCTCGGCGATCGGTGCGCACGATCCCGCGCTGCTCGCCGACGCGTGTGTGACGTTCGAGCCCGGCGGACAGGTGGAGCTGAGCCCGCCACCGCGCCCGTCGCTCGGCGAGGCGCTGGCGGCGCTGGACGGACTGATCGCGCGGCTCGACGGTGCGCTGGCCGCGGAGTCGATGGTTGCAGTCAGCTCTGGCCTGAACCCGTGGCACGGCACCGCGGACGTGCCCCTGCAGCTCGACGCCGAGCGCTACCGGCTGATGCAGCAGCACTTCGACGGCATCGCCAGCGCCGGGCGCGAGATGATGCGGCTGACCGCCAGCCTGCAGGTGTGCGTCGACATGGCGGACGGCGACGACGGCGCCGAGCAGTGGCTGCTCGCCAATCGCATGGGCCCCGGGCTCAGCGCGGTGTTCGCCAACTCGGGCGTGGGAGCGCGTGCCGCGACGGGGTGGACGAGCACACGCAGCCACATCTGGCAGCGACTCGACCCGGCCCGCACCGGCTTCGACGGGGCGCAGGTCAGCGGCGACGCGCCCGCTGCGGCGTACGTCGACTTCGCGGCAGCGGTGGCCGCGCTGCCGCTCTCGCGCGACAGCGGACGCATCCAGCTTCCCGCAGGCACACCTTTTGGCGAGTGGGCCGGCGGTGATGCACTGTCCCCGGACGGCGCGACGGGCCGCCCCGACGCCGGCGACGTCGCCCACCACCTGACCACGCTGTTCCCGCCGGTGCGCCCGCGCGGCTACCTCGAGGTGCGCTACCTCGACGCACCGCCGCGCCGCGGCATGGCCCTCGCCGTCTCGGTGGTCGCCGTCCTGCTGCAGGACGCGCAGGCGCGCCGCGCGGCCCTGGCCGCACTGCAGGACACCGACCGCGGTGCCTGGCTGGAGCTGTGGGAGGCGTCCGCGCACCAGGGCGTGGTGAATCCCTGGCTGCGCCACGAGGCCCTGGCCCTGCTCGACATCGCCCACGACGCGCTGCGGCGCATCGGGCACGACGCATCAGCGCGTCACCTGGCCGACTTCTGCGACGCCTACCCGCGCAGGAGACGGACGTGGTCCGACGACCAGGTGGACCGCATCACCGGCAGCGACGCGGAGGACGCGACGGCATGGACGTGAGCGAGACCCTGGAGGGCGACGCCACCGGCATTTTCGACGGCGCGACGGTGGAGCTGCGCGGTGAGCGCGTCTCCCTGAGCACCGCACCACTGCACGGACAGACCAGCGACCGCGACGCGCTGATCGCCGACGTCCGTCGCGGCCTTGGCGCGCCGCGCAAGTGGCTGCCGCCGCGCTGGTTCTACGACGACCGCGGCAGCGAGCTGTTCGAGGAGATCACCGAGCTCCCCGAGTACTACCCCACTCGCACCGAGGCCTCGATCCTCGACAGCAGTGCGGCCCGCATCGCCGAGCTGACCGCGCCGCAGACGCTGGTGGAGCTGGGCGCAGGCTCCTGCACCAAGACGCGCGTGCTCATCGCGCACATGCTGCGCCACGGGCTGCGTCGCTTCGTGCCCGTCGACGTCAGTCGCGGCGCGCTGGATGCGGCGGCGTCCGGGCTGGCCCATGAGTTCGAACATCTCCACGTGCACGGTGTGGTCGGTGACTTCGTCGACGGCATGGAGCGCGTCGCCCGCGCCGGCAGGCAGGTGATCGCCTTTCTCGGCAGCACGATCGGCAACCTGCTGCCGCACGAGCGCGTCGCCCTGCTGCGCCGGGTGCGCGCCCGCCTCGACGCCGACGGCGCCTTCCTGCTCGGCATCGACCTGGTCAAGCCCGCGGACGTGCTCGTTCCCGCCTACGACGACAGCGCGGGCGTCACCGCGGCCTTCAACCGCAACGTGCTCACGGTGCTCAACCGCGAGCTCGACGCCGGCTTCGACGTCGACGCCTTCGCGCACGAGGCGCGCTGGGAGCCGGAGCTGTCGCGCGTGGAGATGCACCTTCGCAGCGAGCGCGAGCAGTGGGTGGAGATTCCCGGCGCGTCGATGTCGGTGCACTTCGCGCGCAACGAGACGGTGCTCACCGAGACCAGCGCCAAGTTCACCCGCGGACGGGCCGAGGCGGAGCTGGCGGCGGCGGACATGCGCGTCGCCCACTGGTTCAGCGATCCCGGCGAGCGCTTCGCCCTGCTGCTGGGCGTGCCCGCATGACACTGGTCGGCGACGCGCGCAAGCTGCGCATCGCCGCCGCATTGGAGGACGCGCGGTCGCGCACCATTGCGCTCCTCGCCGAGGTTTCCGATGAGCTGCTGGAGGCGCAGCCCGATCCCATCCTGAGCCCGCTGATCTGGGACTATGGCCACATCGGCGTCTACGAGCAGCTCTGGCTCGTCGATGCCCTGAGTGGTCAGCGGCCCGCCGACGAGCGCGGGCTGGACGTCTACGACGCCTTCCGCAACCCGCGGCGGACGCGCAGCGCGCTGCCGCTGATGGACCGTGCCGAGGTCGACCGCTTTCGCGACGGCGTGCGCGAACGGGTGCTGGTGCTGCTCGCCGAGGCCGACCTCGACGGCGGCGACGCGCTGCTCCGCGACGGCTACGTCTACGACCTGGTGGTGCAGCACGAGCACCAGCACGGCGAGACCATGCTGCAGTCGCTGCAGATCCTGCCCGGCGGGTATCGGCCTGCACTGCCAGCCCTGCCGTCACCCGTCGCCTTGCGGCGGCGCGATCCGGTTGCGGTCCCTGCCGGGCGCTATCCCGTGGGCAGCGCGTCCCAGGGGCCCTACGACAACGAGCGACCGCAGCACGCCGTCGACCTGGGCGCCTTTCGCATCGACCGCTTCCCGGTGACCTGTGGCGACTTCGCGCGCTTCGTCGACGACGGCGGCTACCAGCGGCCCTCGCTGTGGGGCGACGAGGGCTGGCGCTGGGTCACCGAGACGGGGGTGCGCGCACCCAAGCACTGGGATCGCGACGGCGGCCAGGGCGTCGAGTGGACGGTCGAGCGTTTCGGCCATGTCCTGCCCTTACGCGCCGACCTGCCGGTGATGCACGTGTGCTTCCACGAGGCCCAGGCGTACGCGCGGTGGGCGGGCGGCCGGCTGCCCACCGAGTTCGAATGGGAGGTCGCCGCCACCTGGGATCCTGCTGCGGGCCGGGCACGGCGGTATCCGTGGGGCGACGAGCCGCCCACCGCGTCGCACGCCAACCTGGATCAGCGCAGCTTCGGCCCTGCACCCATCGGCGCATATCCCGCCGGCGCCAGCGCGCTGGGCTGCGAGCAGATGATCGGCGACGTGTGGGAGTGGACGTCGAGCCACTTCCAGGCCTACCCGGGCTTTGCCGCGTTCCCCTATCGCGAGTACAGCGAGGTCTTCTTCGGCAGCGAGTACCGGGTGCTGCGCGGCGCGTCGTGGGCGGCGCGGGCCGGCGTCGCGCGCCCCGCTTTCCGCAACTGGGACTACCCCATCCGCCGCCAGGTCTTCGCCGGCCTGCGCTGTGCCTACGACTGAGAGACGCACGAAGGCGGGCGCCCCCGGTTTGCCGGGAACGCCCGCCTGCTGGTGACTGCGGGGCTGGTCTGCGCGCCGGCTAGGGGCGGCGACCGCTGTGCGTGTCGCCCGACGGGCTCGCCGCCGGCGACGCCGACGAGGTGGTCGAGGAGTGGTGCGACTCGGTCGTGCTGCTCGTGGTGCTGCTGTGCCCGCTCTTCGACTCGGTGCTCGTCGTGCGGGTGCTCTCGTGCCTGGTCTCGGACGTGGTCGTCGAGGTGCCGGTGTGCTCGGTCTCGGCGCTCTCGCTGTGGGTGCTGGTGGTCGAGGAGTGTTCCGACTCGGTCGACTTGCCGTCGCCCGGCACCGTCCCCGCCGGAGCCGTGCCCGGCGCGGCGTCGGTGCCCTCGGTCTCCACCTCGGCGACCTCGCCGTTGAGCTTTTCGAGGCGGGTCAGATGCGCCGGCGTGGCGGCGGTGGTCGCGCCCGACCCGACGTGGTCGTCGTTGAGCTCGAGCAGGTGGGACGAGGCGGACGCGCCGGTCGCACCCATGGCGATGGCGACGGTGGCGGCGGCGGTGGCGACGGTGACCCGGATGCGGTTCATGGCTGGGTGTTCCTCCCCCCGGTTGGTCGGGGCTGTTGGCGGGTTGTCTGCTGGGAGGTCGCGGGTCCGGGCGATGCCGATACGGGCGCTGCAGGTCTGCGACAGGCACGCCAGGCGGCCGTCATCTGCCTCGCGCGCGCGGACCTCTGCGTCACCACGAGGCCACTGGCTGTAGCATCCCTGCCAATGCCCGACGGACCTGTCGCGGTGGTGGGAGCCACTGGCTTCACCGGCAAGCTGGTGATCGCCGCCCTGCGCGCACGCGGCGCGGAGGTCCGGGCTATCGGCCGCAACCGGCAGAAACTCGACGCCCTTGCCGCCGCGGACCCGACTGTCGAGACGCGCTGCGTCGCGTGGACGGCCGAGGCTCTTGCCGACGCGCTGCGCGGGTGCGCCGCGATGGTCTCGTGCGCCGGTCCCTTCGTGGAGGCGGGTCCGCCGGTGGCGGAGGCCGCCGTGCGCGCTCGCGTGCCCTACTGCGACTCCACGGGAGAGCAGGCCTTCATGCGCTGGGTCATCGAGGATCTCGCCCAGCCGGCGCGTGCTGCCGGTGTCCCCCTGGTTCCCGCCGCCGGCTTCGACTACGCCCCGGGCGACCTCGGTGCCGCCATCGCCGCGGAGGGGATGGGTCCGCTGGAGCGCGTCGACGTCGTCTACGCGCCGGAGCGCGCCCACAGCAGCGTGGGCACGCGCGTCAGCGCTCTGGGCATCATCGCCGCGGGGGGAGTCGCACTGCGCGATGGGGAGTTGCGTCCCGTGCGCATGGGGTCGCTTCGCCGCACTGTCGACGTCGGCTTCGCCCGCGTCACCGGTGGCGTCATGGCCACCGGCGAACCGCTGCAGATCCCCCGCCACCTCGACGTCGCCAGTGTCTACGGCTACATCGCGTTGCCGGGCAGCATGAACCCCGGCAAGCCCGGCGCGTCGACGTTCGCGGCGCTCCTCCATGTCCCCGGCATGCGTGGCGCGCTGGAGCGCATGTCACGCCGCGGCCCGGAGGGTCCCGACGAAACCCAGCGCGCCTCCCGCATCGCCTGCCACGTCCAGGTGCAGGCGCGCGACGGCCGCCGCCGCGCAGTGCTGCTCGAAGGAGCGCGCGACGCCTACTCGTTCACCGGCGAATCCCTCGCCGAACTCGCACTGCGCATGGCCGCCGGCGTCGACGCCACCGGCCCCTGCGCCCCCGCGGAAGTCGTCGAGCCGCGCAGCTTCCTCGCCGCCACCGGCCTCACGGTTCGAGAGGTCGATCCGGAGTAGCGGCACGCGATCCGCGCTGACCGCGCGGTCAATGCGGGCGGCTTGACGTACATCGCACCCAGGCGGATACTCGCCACCTCCGGTCGAGATGAGCGATCAATGTCGCTGCGCACGACCAGGCGGGCGGAGGAGTCCCTCCCTGGGCAGGCTCGAAGACGAGCGCTGAGGTCGTGACGCAGCATGCTGGAGGGCAGAGCCATGCCGGTCATCGACCCGCCGCTTCCTGGCATCGAGCACGTCGTCCTGCTCATGTTCGAGAACCGTTCGTTCGACAACATGCTCGGCGCCTTCTATCCCGCCGCGGAGACACGCGGCGGTGTGCCGAACGGGTGGTTCAACCCGTACCTGAGGGCCAGGCTGCGCGCCTGGCAGGCACCCGCCGGCAGCGATGCACAGACGATCCCCTACCCGGACCCGCAGGAATGCTTCGACCACATGGCATCTCAGATCGATGGACCATTCGGTCCGATGATGGGCTTCGCCGCCGACTACGGGACCGTGCAGGGCGCCGACCCCAAGGCGGTCATGCAGTACTACCAGGCTGCCAACGTTCCGGTCACCAGCGCACTCGCGATGGCCTACGCCGCCAGCGACCGGTACTTCGCCTCGGGGCCGGTGCAGACCTGGCCGAATCGCCTGTTCTCGCTGTGCGGGA
The DNA here is from genome assembly GCA_035995545.1 of Candidatus Dormiibacterota bacterium. Classification (GTDB taxonomy): domain Bacteria; phylum Chloroflexota; class Dormibacteria; order Aeolococcales; family Aeolococcaceae; genus DASRDZ01. The sequence goes on along the minus strand of DASYKI010000010.1, from coordinate 193,453 downwards.
CCCCGGGCCGCGACCCCGTGACCAACATGGCGTACCTCAACAACGAGGACTACCCGGACGACGACGTGATCCTCGGGCAGCTCCCCTGGCCGTCGATCTTCGAGCAGCTGGACAACCAGGGTGAGACCTGGCGCGTGTACTACGACGACGAGGAGCCGATCGCGGCCCTGATCACCTATGTGTTCGAGAGCATGGACAACTGGTCGTGGTTCGACACCTTCTTCGATGACGTGAGCAACGGCACACTGCCCACCTTCAGCCTCATCGAGCCGCGCTACCAGATGTGGTCGGCGTGGGGCCGCATCGCGCCGAACAGCAATCACCCGGGCAGCTCGACGATCTCCCCGGGTGGATCTCCCATCAGCGTCTCGTGCGGCGAGCAGATGCTGGCCCAGGTGTACAGAGCGCTGGTGAGCAACCCCGAGCTGTTCGCCACCACCCTGCTGATCGTGACCTACGACGAGCACGGCGGCCTGTTCGATCACGTCTCCCCACCGGCCGCCGCGTCGCCCTTCGATCCGCCGCTGCCCGCCAATTTCGACTACGCGCGCTACGGCGTTCGTGTGCCCAATCTGTTCATCAATCCGTACGTCCAGCAGGGACTGTTCCCCGCGCCCGGCGCGACCAACGTCGCCTTCGACCACACCTCGATCCTGGCCACTCTGCGCGACCAGTTCGGCCTCACCGGTTCGCTCTCGCCGCGAGTGGCGGCGGCCACCAACTTCGCCGGGCTGATCGATCCGAGCCGGCAGCCGATCGTGCCTCCCGGCATCCCCGTGCCGGAGTGCGTCTGGTCACCGTCGCCGGCGACCGAGCACGCCGAGCCGATCGTGCGCACCATGCTCCGGCGCGGTTCGTTCCTCGGTCCCCGCCCAACCCGCCGGACCCCCGTGCCCTAGGCGACCCGTCGCTTTGCGCCCCGCCTGGTGACGAGTGGTCAGGGACGTTGCGGAGCGGTGTCGAGCGCAATCAGGCGTCGCACCGCGTCGACGCCGGTGTCGAGCAGGTCGCCCAGCGGCAGCTCGGACGGAGGCGGCATCTCGCGCGTCAGCGGCGTCTCGTTGACGCACACCAACACAGCACCCGCGCGCACGCCGCGCACCGCGGCGACGACGAACACGGTGGCGCACTCCATCTCCGACGCGAGCACACCCGCGCGAATCCAGGCATCCCATGCGGACTTCAACTGCACGGCAACCGGCATGCGCTCGGGCTCCATCTCGCCGTAGAAGGAATCCTTGGTCTGCACCAGCCCGACGTGATGCACCACACCGCCGCGCGCCGCAGCGGCCGCGCGCAACGCGTCGACAACCACAACGTGGGCCACGGCGGGATACCCCGCAGGAACGTACTGCGCAGTGGTGCCCTCGTCGCGCACCGCCGCCTGCGCAACGACGAGCTGTCCCCACCGCACCGCCGGCTGCATCCCGCCGCACGTCCCGACGCGGATCAGCGTGTGCGCCCCCAGGTTGCACAGCTCTTCGCAGGCGATGGCCGCGGACGGACCGCCGATGCCCGTCGAGCAGGCGCTCACCTGGACGCCGTCGAGCGTGCCGCTCCAGGTGGTGAACTCACGATTGGAGGCGACCAGCCGGGCATCGGAGAAGCGCTCGGCGATGAGGGCGCAGCGGGCCGGGTCGCCGGGAAGCAGGACGTAGCCGCCCACCTCGCCGGGGGCGCACTGGAGGTGGTACTGGCGGCCGGTGGCGTCCACGGGCATACGGGCGGCGATTATCGCCCCCACGAGGCCCGGGCAGCGTCTCGCGCCGCCCGGTGCCACAATGGGCCGACATGGCAGCCATCCCCGCACCGCTGAGCGACGCCCTGGGCCGGGTGGTCGACGACCTGCGCATCAGCGTCACCGACCGGTGCAACTTCCGCTGCGTCTACTGCATGCCCGAGGAGGGGCTGGCCTGGCTGCCCCGCGACGAGGTGCTCAGCTTCGAGGAGATCACCCGCCTGGCGGGCATCTTCGTGGCCGCCGGCACGCGGACCATCCGCCTCACCGGCGGCGAGCCGCTGGTGCGCCGCGAGCTGCCCAAGCTGGTGGCCATGCTCAGCGCCCTCCACGCGGACATCGACCTCTCCCTGACCACCAACGGCTTCCTGCTCCGCCGCGACGCGCAGGCGCTGGCCGCCGCCGGGCTGAAGCGGGTCAACGTGTCGCTCGACTCGCTGCGCGCGGAGAGGTTCGAGCGCATCACCCGTCGCGACTGCCTGAACACCGTGCTCGACGGCATCGAGGCCGCGCGCGAGGCGGGACTGACGCCGGTCAAGGTGAACTGCGTGGTGGTGCGCGGCTTCAACGACGACGAGGTGCTCGACTTCGCCCGCATGGCGCGCGAGCAGGGTGTGTCGGTGCGCTTCATCGAGTTCATGCCGCTCGACGCGTCGGGCGAATGGGGCCGCGATAGCGTGGTACCGGGCGACGAGCTGCTCGAAGCCGTCGAGACCGAGTTCACCATGCAGCCGCGCGACGCCGGCCACGACCCCGCCCAGCGCCTCGCCTTCGCCGACGGCGCACAGGGCGAGCTGGGCTTCATCAACAGCGTCAGCGCGCCGTTCTGCACGCGCTGCAACCGGGTGCGCATCACCGCCGACGGCCAGCTGCGCACCTGCCTGTTCAGCGTCACCGAGACCGATCTGCGCGGCCCGCTGCGCGCCGGCGCCGACGACGCCGAGATGGAGCGCGTCATCCGCGAGGCCATCTGGCACAAGGAGCCCGGACACCGCATCAACGAGCCGGACTTCGTGCGTCCCGCGCGCTCGATGTCGCAGATCGGCGGCTGAGCGCCGCACGACCCCGGCGGCAGGCTCAGCGCGCTGCCAGCGACGCCTCCTCGCGCCGCGTCGTGCCCTCAGGTGTCCACAGTGCATCCGGCTCGCGGAGCATGCGGAAACCGCGCAGCCAGCCCACCCGGGGCGTTGGCGTCTCGAACGTGGTGAAGCGGCCGCGACGCGCCCACCGCGCCATCCCCGCCATGGCGACGCGGTGCTCCGCGGACCTGAGGAACTCCTGCATCGCCTCGCGCGACTCCCACACCGTGAGCGTCTGGAAGGTGAGGAACGGCGGCAGGCCGAGCAGGCGGGTGCGCACGTTGCCCGGGGTGCTGCGTGCCGCCGCGGCCGCCTCGGCCGAGGCGCGCAGGAAGGGGCCGAGCTGGCGCACGCCGAGCACCCGCAGGCGGCTCACCGTGCAGAGGTAGGTCTGCGTCTGGGCCATGGTCACCCTCACTCCGTGGTACGGTCGACAGGCCAAAGTCTCCGTACACAATGACCGGACAATGTGGACTATGTCAAGTGCCCCTCCCATCTGACACCGGCAGCCGCGGCGAGCTCAACGCCACCGCCGCCTCCCTGCTCGGCTTCCTCCACGAGCGGCCCCGCACGGGATGGGAGATCCAGGAGGCCGTCGAGGGCAGCATCGGCAGCTTCTGGAACGTCACCCGCAGCCAGGTCTACCGCGAGCTGCGCAGCCTGGAGCAGCAGGGCCTGGTCGAAGCCGGCGAGACCGGCGCCCGCGACCGGCGTCCCTACACCCTCACCGAGGCGGGTCGCGCCGCCTTCGCCCGCTGGATCGCCCGCGCGCCCGGCCCCGAGCTGATCCGCTCGCCGCTGCTGCTGAGCATCTTCTTCGGCCAGTACGTCGACCCCGACCTGCTGCGCCGCCACCTCGTCCTCCACCGCGCCCAGCACGAGCAGCGCCTCATCCACTACGAGGAGCTGCTCGAGGCGCTGAAGGACGTGCCCGGCGAGGAGTTCTCCGTCTACGCGCTGCGCTACGGCATCGAGTACGAACGCGGCGTGCTGCGCTGGATGCACGAGCTCCCGCTGCTCAGCGACGCAGCAGCGACAGCACCAGCAGCGCCTGACCGAGGTGGTAGCTGACGATCACCGCCGCCGGCCCCCAGGCCAGCGTCCGCACGAAGCGGTTCCAGGCAAGGATGGTGTCGCTGGTGAAGAAGAGGCCGGCGCCCAGTGCGGCCAGTGGATTGAGCGTCGCCAGCGCGCACACCAGCATCGCCGCCAGCACCGCCATGTAGGCGACCACCGGGCCGACCAGCTCGCGATGCCTGTGTGCGATCACGCCGCGCACCACCGGCCGTCCCAGGCCCTGTGCGGTGACCACCACGCCCGCTGCTGCAGCACCCAGCGCCACCGTGTTGCTCGGCCCGCCCAGCCGCAGACCGACGATGTAGGCGATGTGGCCGAGCAGAAACGAGCCGAGCCCCAGCGCGAACATGTCGCGCGGCAGCATGAGGAAAACGTCGCCGAGCAGCGAGAACACCAGCGCCACCACGAACGCGGTGCGGCGCGACTCGTACGCGGGGTCAAGTGCAAGCGCAAGCCCGGTGAGCAGCGCGAGCGTCAGCGGCTTGCAGACGTACTCCAGCGGCTTGCGCCGGGTCACGACCGCGACCCAGTCGAGCACCGCCGCCACGGTGGCGAGCGCCAGCAGGGTGATTGCTGTGGTCGTCGTGGCGCCTCGTCCTCCCGTCGCCGCGCCGGGCACGGTGCTCCGCGGCGGCTACATCGTAGTTGCGGGTACCCCACTGTCGAGCCGAGCGATTGCCCACGACGCCGCCTCGCGCACCACGGGGTCAGGATCCTCGCCCGAGGCGCGACGCAGCGCGGGCAGTGCGGCGCCATCGCCCGCATTGCCCAGCGCGATGGCGGCGTTGCGGGCCAGCCCGGCGCGCCCGGTGCGCCACACGGCGGTGTGCCGGAAGCGGCGGCGGAACTCGTCCTCGTCGAGCTGCAGGCACTCGACCAGGTCGGGGAAGGCCACCGGGCCGCGCTGCGTCGACGCTGCCGCGGCGGGCAGCGGCCGCGGGGCGAGGCGGTGGTTGATGGGACACGCCTCCTGGCAGAGGTCGCAGCCGAACACCCACGTGCCCATCAGCGGGCGCAGCGGCACGGGGATGGCGCCGCGGTGCTCGATGGTCAGGTAGGAGATGCAGCGGGGTGCGTCGATCACGCCGGGCGCGACGATCGCCCCGGTCGGGCAGGCGGGTAGGCAGGCGCTGCAGCGGCCGCAGGAGCGTCGCGACGGCGCGGACGGCGGCAGCGACACCGACAGGAGCATCTCGGCGAGCAGTACGTACGAGCCGGCACCGGTGGTGATCGTCCCGGCGTGCTTGCCGGCGAAGCCGATGCCGGCCCGCTCGGCGACGGCCCGGTCCATGGCCCAGCCGTGGTCGACGAAGCGCTTGACCTGCGCCTCGGGGACGCGCTCGCGGAGCCAGCCGGCGAGGTCGTCGCAGGCCGCCGTGAGGTGGTCGTGGTAGTCCACGGCGCTCTCGGCGCCCGCGTCCTCGGAGGGCAGGCAGGCGTACGAGGACATCCGCCCGCGCGGCCGCCCCGGCTCCGCGTCGTGCTGGGGCGGGGCGTCGCCCGGGGTCAGCGCGGGTGGGCATGGCCAGGCCAGCGCCAGCAGCGAGCGCGCCCACGGGTGGGGCCCGGCGGGGTCGGTGATGCCCACGACGCGGCGCTCGTCGTACCAGGGCATCCCCTCCATGCGCCCCTCAGCCAGGGCGCGCAGCCCACGCTCGCGGGCACGCAGGAACGGGCGCACACCGGCGATCCCCGCCGCCACAAAGCCGCGGCGCAGCGCCTCGGCGATGAGCTCTTCGCGCAGTTGCAGTCTGTCCACCGTCACCGTGCATTGTCCCCGCCCTGCACCAGGGACTTCCCCTTGGCGCGCTAGGATTCAGGGGTGAGCGCCCAGGTTCCTGCTGACGGCACCGCACGCCCCGAGCCCGTGGACGGGGAGCTGTACGGACCTGCCGAGGTCGGACCCATGCTCGGCGTCAAGCCGCAGGTGGTGGTCAACTGGGTTCGCGACGATCGCATCCACGCCAGCGCCGTCGACGACCTCGGTCGCAACCGATTCACCGCCGGCGACGTGCGCAGGATTCGTGCGTCGCTCGGCAAGCAGACACGCGCATGACGCCGCAGAAGCAGCCGCCGCGCCGCGTCGCCGTCGGCAGCGACATGCGCCACCCTGTCGCCGATGGCATCGCCGATCGCCTCGAGCAGACCGGCTGCACGGTGGTGCGCTGCGGCGCGGTGAGCGCGTCCGACACGCCGTGGCCCGACGTCGCCGAGCAGGTCGCCCGCCTGGTGGCCACCGCCGCGGTGGACGACGGCATCGTCTGCTGCTGGACCGGCACCGGGGTGAGCATCGCCGCCAACAAGGTGCCGGGCATCCGCGCCGCGCTCTGCGGCGACGCGGAGACGGCACGCGGCGCGCGCCGCTGGAACGACGCCAACGTCCTGGCACTGTCACTGCGCGCCACCAGCGCCGCGGTGGCCGAGGAGATCGTCGACACCTGGATGCAGACGCGGGACGTCGACACGTCGGAGAGCGCCAACATCGCGCGCGTCGCCGGCATCGAACAGCGCTATCGCGACCGGGCGGTGGCGCACGCTGTGGAGTGAGAGTTCAAGTGGTCCAAGCCATCGCCCAAACTGCCGGCGTCACCGAGGTGGACAGTGACGCCGTCGTCGTCACCGCGTTCGAGGATTCCCTGTCGCCCGCAGCCCAGCAGGTCGACCGGGCGCTCGACGGCCTGCTCACCGAGATGCGCGACGGCAAGGAGCTGAGCGGCAAGTTCGCCGAGCGGACCGTGGTGCACACCCTGGGTCGCCTTCCCGCCAAGCGGGTCGTGGTCGTCGGCCTGGGCAAGCCAAAGCAGCTCGACACCTTCCGCCTGCACAACGCGTTCTGGTTCGCCGGGGCGGCGCTGCGCAAGCAGGGGGTGCACAGCGTCAGCGCTTACCTCGACGCCTCCGTCGTCGATGCCATCTCTGGCGGAAACGGTGACGCCGGCGCCGCCCTGTACGACACCGTGCACGGCGTGGCCACCGGCCTGCTGCTGGGCAACTTCAAGGGCGAGCTCAACAAGTCGGAGAAGAGCGAGAACGGCGGCGTCATCGAGCGCGTCGCCGTCGGTGGCCTCGACGGGCGCGAGGGCGTCGAGGAGGCGCTGAAGCAGGCGGTGGTGCTCGCCGAGGCGACCAACCAGGTGCGCACCTGGGTCACCGCGCCCAGCAACACGCTGACGCCGACGCTGCTGGCCACGGCGGCGCAGAAGCTGTACGAGGGCACCGGCCTCGAGGTCGAGGTGCTCGACAAGGCGGCGCTGGAGCGCGAGAAGGCGGGAGCCCTGCTCGGCGTGGCCAGGGGCAGCGACGAGCCGCCGGTGATGATCGCGGTGCGCTGGGACGGCGGCCGCCCCGACGGACCCCGACTCGCCCTGGTGGGCAAGGGCATCACCTTCGACACCGGCGGCATCTCCATCAAGCCCGCCGGCGGCATGGACATGATGAAGTTCGACATGGGCGGTGGCGCCGCGGTGCTGGCGGCGATGTGGGCGATCTCGCAGCTCAAGCCCAAGGCCAACGTCATCGGCGTCGTCCCCGCCACCGAGAACATGCCGAGCGGCCACGCCTACAAGCCGGGCGACGTGCTCACCTCGATGAACGGCAAGACCATCGAGGTGCTCAACACCGACGCCGAGGGCCGCATCATCCTCGCCGACGGCATGGAATGGGCGCGTCGCATGGGCGCCACCCATCTGGTCGACGTCGCCACGCTGACCGGCGCCATCGTCGTCGCCCTCGGTCACGCCAACGCGGGGCTGTTCACCAACGACGAGGAGTTCGCCGCCATGGTGTGCACCGCAGGCCGTCGCGGCGGCGACCGCTTCGCCATGATGCCGATGCACCCCGAGTACGACGTCTGCCTGACCAGCGAGGTCGCCGACATGAAGAACATCGGTGGACGCGAGGGCGGCAGCATCTCCGCCGCGGTCTTCCTGCGCGAGTTCGTCGGCGACCTGCCCTGGGTCCACCTCGACATCGCCGGCACCGTCTGGAACGACCAGGGCGACATGACCCAGATCCCCAAGGGCCCCAGCGGCACCCCGGTCCGCAGCTTCGTCCACCTCGCCTTCGAGTTCGCCAAGCTCTGAGAGGGCTCGGCACGCGGCGCGGGTCGGTCGGCTAGAAGTACATCCTCGCCACGGTTTCGGCCACACACGACGGTTTCTCCTGCCCGTCGACCTCGATGCTGACGCGGCTGACGATCTGCACCCCGCCGCCGCCGACGTCCTCCGCAGCAACCAGCTCGGCACCCGCGCGCACCCGGGAGTTGACGGGGACCGGCGCGGGGAAGCGCACCTTGTTGGTGCCGTAGTTGATGCCCATCTTGACGCCGTCGTAGGCGACGATCTCGCCCATCAGCCAGGGGATCAGCGAGAGAGTGAGGTAGCCGTGGGCGATGGTGGTGCCGAACGGCCCGGCCTTGGCCATCTCCGGGTCGACGTGGATCCACTGATGGTCGCCGGTGGCGTCGGCGAACCTGTCGATGCGCTCCTGGTCGACGACGTGCCAGTCGCTGTAGCCGAGGTGCTGTCCGACGGCGGCGCGAAGCTCGTCCGCGCTGGTGAATGTCTTCATGGCGGGCGACGCTAGCAGGACAACCCCCCGTCAGGCCACGCCCAGGGCGGCTTCGAGGCGGGCGTGCAGCCCCTCGACAAGTGCCACCGGGGGCGGCGCGCCGTGGTGGTCGAGCAGGAAGCCGACCAGGGTGCTGAGCACGAGGGTCGCGGCCACGCCCGGGTCGCCAGGATGGAAGTCGCCGCCGCGGACACCCTCCTCGACCAGCATGCGCAGGCGCGCGTGCACACCCTCGGAGACCTGGTGGTACAGGGCGCGCCGTTCGGGCACCTTCTGGCACCAGCTCCAGAAGCCGATGTAGACGGGGACCAGCGCCGGGTCGGCGCAGAGCCGCGGCAGCGCCTCGACCACCAGCGCGCGCAGGCGCCCTCGCGGCGCGTCGGTCTCGTCGACACCCGCGATCACCCCCGCCACCGTCGCCTCGACGCTGCGCGCCAGGGCGGCGCCGACCATCTCCTCCTTGCTGCGGAAGTAGTAGTGCAGGCTGCCCAGGGGCACGCTCGCCCGGTGCGCCACCGCGCGCATGGAGACGGCGTCGAAGCCACCCTCACCGAGACAGGCCAGCACGGCGGCAAGAATCTGGCCGCGACGCTCGCCGGCGCGCGACCGGCCCGCGGCCGTATTTGGACGTCCGTCTAGCATGCCACCCATGCTAGCACCGGCAGGTCGGAACTGAAGCCTGTCCCTCGATCTCGAGGTTTACGCCATTCGCGGCAGTTTCGTCACGCCGCGACGGTCCGCCGGGTCTAGACTGGATTGCACCGGTCGTTTCGCACCACCACGTCTCAGCAGCGGCCGGCGTTGGAGGGAAGCCTCGTGACCGCTGTGCACTGGCTGGAAGGGCGAAGCGCGGACGAGAGAGCGCACACCGTGCGCGTGGCCGGAACGCGCACCCGCATCGTCGAGATGGGGCAGGGCGACCCGGTCATCCTGCTGCACGGCTACGGCGACAGCCTGGCCACCTGGCGGTTCGTGGCGCCCGCGCTGGCGCAGCGCCACCGCGTCATCGCCGCCGACCTGCCCGGCTTCGGCAGCTCGCAGCCCAGCACCCACCGCCCCCTGCTCGACTGGTACGCGCACTGGGCCGAGGAGCTGATCGCCAAGGTGGCACCGCGCGGTCGCGCCACGCTGGTCGGCAACTCGTTGGGCGGCGCCATCGCGCTGGACACGGCGCTGCGCACACCACTGCGCGTCAGCAGGCTGGTGCTGGTCGACTGCGCCGGGCTCGGCGACGGTGTCCCGCTGTGGTGGCGGCTGGTCACCGCGCAGCTGCCGCTGCTCCCGGCGCTGGCCGGGCCCGCAGCCTCGACGCTGCCGCCCGCGTTGCTGTCGCGCGTCGTCGCGCAGGTGTACTCGTCGCTGGTGTTCCACCGCACCGCCGAGGTCGACGCCGAGTGCATCCGCGACTTCGCCGCGCACTACACGACTCCCGCCGACGTCGCCCGCCTCTTCGACCTCGGGCACACCATCGTCCGCGAGCTGTCGAGCGGGCGCCTGATGCGTGACGCGGCCGGGCTGCGCGTGCCGGCCCTGGCGGTGTGGGGCAGGAACGACCGCCTCATCCCCGTGCCGCACGGCTTCGCCCTGCAGCGCGCGGTTCCCGCCATGCAGCTCTACCTCATCGACGACTGTGGCCACTGCCCGCAGATCGAACGTCCCGGCGAGCTGTCGACGGTGGTCGAGCGCTTCCTGCGCGGACGGCGGGCCAGCTCCAGTGCGCGCGTGGTCTCGGCGGACCAGCTCGGGGGCTGACAGGCGCGCCATCTTTGGGGCCTTCGTGGTTCTCCCAAAACTGCGTGACAGCGCGGGCGTAACCCTGCCTGACAAGCGCTCGTTGCACAGCCACTGACCCACGACAAGGGAAGAGAGAGAGGGCGGCATTCATTGCTCATCTGCTTCGTCGCGCCATGCGACGGGGCCGATCAACAACCGCACGTGCGCGTTCCTGCGCACATCGACACAAACAGGGAGGGTGGATCCATGAAACTGCCTGCACGACTCGCACCGGCACTGGTGGCGGGAACACTGGCAGCCGGCGGCCTCGTCGCCGTTCCGGCGCACGCATTCGCGGGCACCGGCGGATCGGGGTGGTGCTTCGACAGGACGGGCGGCGACAGCGACGTCGCACTCGTCAACGGCGTGCCCATCCCGGGTACGACACTCACCGCGTGGCTCGGCGTGGAGGGCAACGTGGGCAACCCGGATCCGCGCGATCCGCAGGGCACGCTGCGCGGCGTGCCATCCGATCCCGGGCATCTCGCGCTGTGCTGGGACCTCGGTTCCACGCCGGCGACGGGAACCGGTCCCGCCGGGTCGGAGCTGGCCGGTGGCGGGGTCTTCGTCAACGTGCTGGCGCCGTACAACGGCAACGCGGCCGTCACCGCGGGCGCGATCATGGACCCGGAGTCGCAGCCGATCGAGAGCGTGCTCAACTTCTACGCGTTCGCCAATCCGCCGTCGGTGCGGACCAATCCCGGTGGGCCGTGCACGATGTCGGTGTGTGCCCCGCTCACCGGCAACACCTGGGTCGATGTCAGCGGACCCATCGCCGGTGTGACGGTGCTGGGTGTGAGCAGGACGGTGAGCGGTCCCGGCTGCATCTACAACTTCAACCCGCAGGATCCCTGCACGGCTCCGTAGCCGGCGCAGACACGGGGGGCGCCGCCCGCAGCGGCGTCCCCCACCAACGACCGCATGGCCCACTGAGGACACGATGCGCCCACTGATCATCATCGCCACCGCGATGCTCGCGCTCGCTGCATGCGGCAGTGCGACGCAGAGCACCACGAGCAGCGCGGCAGGTGCACGGCCACAGGCGGCGACAACCACGACGGCATCGACGAACGGCGGCGCAGCCACAGCAACGGCGGTGACCGGCAGCGCTTCCCCAGCAGCGGCCGGCGCCGTCCCGGCATCGGTCGCACACCCGGCGTCACCGTCGCGCCAGGCGGCGCCGTGGTTCACCGCCCGTGTGCTCCCCTGCGTCACCCCGAACGGCATGCAGACGCTCGACGGCACGACGCGCCCCGGCTACAGCGTCTCCTTCAACACCACCTATGCCGACGGCAGGCACGGCGACACCCACGGCGGCGCGGGAATCGTCAGCCCCGACTCGTCGGGCGCCTTCCACACCGGATGGCGGGTGAGCGCGGGCACACCGCTCGGCAGCGTGCACATGCTGGCCGGCACCGGTGGCCGCGGCGCCTCGCCGGAGGTCGCCGAGATCGTCTTCACCGTGGCGTCCACGTGCTGATGCGCGCGGGCCTACACTCGGATCGCACAGTCGCAGGCAGCCAGGAGACCCGCACATGCCTCAGCACGGCGTCCGCTTCGGTCCGGGAACGGTGGTGAGCCCGGGTGAGTACCGCAACACCGAGACCGGCGCCATCCGGTACTTCGACGGCAACACGCCCATCCCCGGCGGCGTCAACTCGGCGACCTGGGAACAGGTCAGCGACCACTTCCACGCCCAGCTTCCCGCCGAGGGCGGCATCTCCGGCGAGACGCGCGCCAACCCCGAGCGGCCGAGCCACCCGGTGCGCTTCGCGCCGGGCACGGTGGTGAGCCCGGGGGAGTACCGCAACGCCGACACCGGCGCCACGCGCTACTTCGACGGCACCACCGCGCTGCCCGGGGGCGCCAACGCCTCGAGCTGGCAGCAGGTCAGCGACCACTTCCACGCCCAGCCGGGCGACGGCGGCGAGCACCGCGGCAATCCCGAGCAGCACAGCCGGCCGGTGACGTTCGCGCCGGGCACGGTGGTGAGCCCGGGCGAGTACCGCAACACCCAGACCGGCGCCACGCGGTACTTCGACGGCAACACCCCGCTGCCCGGTGGCGTCAACGCAGCGGCGTGGGTGCAGATCAGCGATCACTACCACGCCACGGATTCGGAGATGCGCCCGGCGCGGTGACCCCCGCCGGCAGGGCGGGCGCCGCTCTGCTCAGCCCAGGGTGGGCAGCGGCGGCGGGGTTGGCGGCGTGGTCGGCGGCGGCGGCGGTGGCGGCGGAGAGGGCCCGCCTCCGCCACCCGACGGCGACGGCGTCCCCGAGCCAGACCCGGACGGGGACGGCGATGCCGACGGCTTCGGCGACCCGGAGCCGGATCCCGACGCAGGGGCGCTCGACGGAGCAGGTGGCGGCGCCCCGGGCTGCGACGACGCTGCCCCAGGCGGCGACGACGGCGGCAGCACCGACGCGCTGCCGTTGACCACCGGGCCCAGCTTGAGCGGCGCCGCGTGTCCCAGCAGGGCGGCCATCATCGCCGGGTCGTTGCCGTCCATCCCCAGCGCCCAGACGCCCAACCCGCGCAGCTGGAAGCGGTTCACCAGCTGCGCCTTGAGCGCCAGCGACTGCGGGTTGTCGAAGTACACCTCGTGCCAGGCACCGTCGGCACCCTGGTACGACACGAACGGCACCGAGCCCGCGGTGTCCCACTGCAGCGGGTGGCCCGAGGAGCGCACCTCCGCGTAGGTCTGCGGCGCCGGCGTGCCCGTCGCCTTGCTGTTCGGCGTGTTGTCGGCGACGGTGAAGTCGTAGCCGTAGAAGGGCGTGCCCAGCAGCACCTTGGACGCCGGCACCACCGCCGTGTACGCGGACATCGCCGCGGTGTCGTTGAACCCGTAGTTGGCGAGCGGCGCGTTGGGCTGCGCCTTGCTGCCGTCGCCGTACATGTCGTACGCCATCACGAAGAAGGCGTCCACCGCCGGGGCGATGGCGGGGACGTCGAAGAAGCTGGTGGTGTCCGACGCCGAGCTGGCATAGGTGTCGATCGTCACCTGCCAGTTGGGATTGGCTGCGTGCAGCGTTCTGGCCAGCGTTGACGCGAACGCGGCATAGCCGGCGCGATCGCCACCGCCGGTGCCCTCGAAGTCGAGGTTGGCACCGTCCATGTTCTTGGACCGGATGGCCTCGGTGAGCTGGGCGGCGAGGCGGTCCACCGCGCCCGGTGTGCTCACCAGCGCGTGGAGGTCACCGTTGTCGAAGTTCTTCACGGTGAGGACGACGTGCACGTTGGCGGCGTGCGCCCGGGTGATCAGGGTGGCCAGGTCCTGGCTCTGGTAGCCGTCCCAGCCGCCGCCGCTCCGCACCAGCGACCCGTCGGGCGCGACGTCGACGCCGAAGTAGGCCAGTGTGCTCAGCGAGTGCAGGTCGAAGCCGGACGACTGGTCGAGCGTCCAGTAGGGCGCGAAGCCGAAGATCTCGTGCGGCCGCAGCGCGGCGCCGGCCACGGCGGGCGGCGGCGGTGCCGGCGCCACGGACGCGGGGGCGAGGTTGACCGGGTGCTGCGCGTCCGCGATGGCGGCGAGGGGACGGCGCCCGGCGGCCGGGTCGGTCGGATGCGGCCGGTGCGCCGTGCCGGGAGATGCGCCCGAGGGTGCGGCGGCGAGCACGACGACGGTGGCGCTCAGCCCGAGCATGGCGGCGACGACGCCGGCGGGGCCGGAGCGACCCGTCGCGGTGTGGCGGATGACGTCGAGGGTGGCCGGCCGGGGCCGCAGCCCGAGCGAACGGACAGCCGGGTGCAGGACACCGGCCGCGGCGAGGCCGAGGCGGCGCACCAGGCGCACCGTCGCCGGCCGGGGCCGCACCCCCAGCAGGGCGGGAAGGGAACGCATGGGAATGCTCATGGTGCCGGACGCGTACCGCTCGTCGCCCCGCTCACGGCGGGCGCAGCCACATGCTCCACCGGAGCCAGGGCCCTCCAGATGTCGACCGACCGAGCTCCCGTCCCGTGAGGAGCCCCGCTCTAGAAAGGAACGCTGGACGGCCGGGTTAGCTGGCGGTGCCGGGCGCCTCGGGCGGCGCAAGAAACGGCGTCCCGCCCGGGTCCTATCGAGCGTGAGACGAGTGCCGACGCTGGTCGCCGCCCTGGCGACGCTGTCCCTGGCCGGCCTGGCCACCCCGAACGTCGCCCGCGCCGACACGGTTCCCGCCGACGGCATGCGCGCCGCCAACGCGGTGCCGCCCGGCGAATCGGGCTTCATCAGCCTGTCCAGCTTCGCCGCGGTGCAGGCCGGGGCGCAGTCGAGCTACGGCCCCAACTTCGCCGACCAGCTGCCCCTCTACGCCAACTGGCAGTACAAGCCGATGCAGTTCCAGCGCACCGGGACCGGCACCAATCCCGGCGGCAACGCCGCCGCCACCGTCTACCGCGACAGCAGTGGCGTTCCGCAGATCTACGCCGCCAGCGAGGACGACCTCTTCTACGCGATGGGCTATGCCATGGCCCAGGACCGCCTCTTCCAGATGGAGGCCTTCCGCCACGTCGGCCACGGCACGCTCGCCGAGCTCACCGGCGCCAGCGGCATCCCCATGGACGAGGCCGTGCGCCGGGTCAGCGAGGGCGCCGCGGCGCGCACGGCCGAGCTGCAGAAGCAGCCCGCCTCGGTGCGATCGGAGCTGTCCCACTTCACCGCGGGCATCAACCAGTACATCAGCGAGGCGAGCACCGACCCCAGCAAGATGCCGGCCGAGTTCGTCCTGCTCAACGACCTGCCCATCAAGCCGTGGGCGGACGACGACACGCTCGCCTTCGGCGAGTACGCCGGCCGCTTCTTCGGCGAGTTCGGCCACGGCGAGCTGGGCGCGGCCAAGACCTACCTCGACCTGGTCGCCAAGCTGGGGCAGCCGGCCGCCGAGAAAGCCTTCGCCGACCTCTACCCGCTCGACGACCCGCGCGCGCCGCACACCATCCCCGACTCCAGCGGCACGTTCCCGCGCCACACCGGTGCCAACGTGCCTGGCGGTGGGGGCGCCGCCGGTTCGCCGTACGTCAACCACGACCCCGCGACGCTGCCGCCGAGCGCCGACGTGGCCAGCGTCGAGAAGCTTGTCGACGGGCAGGCGGCGACGGTGTCGCTGCTGCAGCGCGTCCTGGCCATCCCGCGCTGGGGCAGCAACGCCATCGTGGAGAGCGGCAGCCGCACCGACAACGGCAATCCCCGTCTCTACGGCGGACCGCAGACCGGATGGGCCGTGCCCGGGTTCTTCTGGGAGGTGGAGCTGCACGACCCGCAGCGCGACCAGCGCGGCGTCACCGTGCCGGCCATCCCGCTGCTGGTGATCGGGCGCAACAGCGACACCGCGTGGACGGTGACGTCGGGGCTCGACGCCAACTCCGACCTGTTCGTCGAGCAGCTCGACAGCAGCAACAACACGTACACCAACAAGGGCGCGACGCGGACGGTCGACGCGCACAGCGAGCAGATCGGCTGCAACAACCCGCCCACCGCCGCGGTGGGCGCGATCGGGTTCTTGCGCGGTGGGGCCTCGGGTTCGCCGCCGGCGACGTGCCCGGTGATGCCGACGACGATCAACGTCTATCACACCGTGCACGGCGCCGCGCTCGCCGATCCGGATTCGACGCATCACCTCTACGTGCGCCAGTCGGCGATCGACGGGAACCTGGTCACCTCGCTGCTGGCTTGGGACAGGGCGGGGCAGCAGCACGACCCCGCGGCGTTCGGCAGCGCGCTGTCCTCGATGGCGCTGTGCTTCAACTTCTTCTACGTCGACGGGCACGGCACCATCGGCTACTGGCACGTCGGCAAGCTGCCGATCCGGCCCGGCAACGTGGACCCGGGGCTGCCCATGCCGGGCAGCGGTGCGTACGACTGGCAGGGCTACGAGGCGTTCGCGGACATGCCGCATGCGGTCAACCCGGCGACGGGATACCTTGTCAACTGGAACAACAAGCCGGCGCGGGGGTGGTGGTCGAAGTCGCTCGACGGCGTGTCAACGTCGGTGTGGGGGGACGAGGACCAGGTCTCGTCGCTGGCGGCGGTGGTGGGGGGTGTGCAGGCACCGACCTTCGAGAGGTTCTCGCTGTTTGCGCGCGATGTCGCCTATCTCGACAACCGGGCTCGGGTGTTCATGCCGTATTTGACATCAGCTCTGGCGGCGAGCTCGGATGCGCGGTTGCAGGCGCTGCTCCCGGCGCTGCGGGAGTGGGACATGCAGCGCGTCGACCGCAACGGGGATGGGAAGTACGACACGCCGGCCGTGGTGTTCTTCGATCGCTTCGTGCAGTTCCTGCTCACGGGGGGACTGGACGCGACGATCGGCAACGCCAACACGCTCCGGCTGTCGGGGATGTCGCCGTGTGCGGCGCCGCCGCGGTGTTTGACCAGCGTGGACAACCTGCTGGCGCCGACGTTGAAGTTCGAGCTCAACGCTGAGGAGGTGCTGCTCGCTGCGTTGCGCGGAGAGACCTCGTACGACTGGTTCGCGGCAGGCGGAGGAGCGCAGAGTGTGCTGCGCACCGCTGCTGTGAAGGCGGCGGATCAGCTGGTCGCTGAGCAGGGGGGCGACGTGTCGAAGTGGAATCAGACCGTGGAGACGGGGGACTTCTCGGCGCAGGGTGCGGGGAGCGCGCAGGCGCTGGCGCCGCTGCCGAATCGGGGCAGCTATGCGCAGGTGGCCGAGCCGGTCGTCGCTCGCAGCCAGGGGTCGGGCGCCACGGGCACCGGCAACGTGCAGAGCGCCGCTGCGGGCGGGGGTGGAGCGATTGGATTGGTCAACACAACCGGGGTGTCGGGTGATGCCGCTGCGGCCGGGCTCGCTGCCGTCGGCCTCACGTTCGCGGGCGCCGTTGCGGCACGAAAGCGCAGGGGTTGGCGCTCCAGATAATCAACTCTTGCGAACGGGTTGGTGCGCTGCGGACGGAGTACGGCGCGATGGACGCGAACGCATCTCCTTGTACGCCGCGTTTACTTCCCGCCTGTCATAGTGGCTCACGGTGCGTTGGATCGGACACTCCGGCCTGGCAGCGGGCCGGCCCGGCGGGACCCCCACCCGTCAAACGCTCGCCGAAGCCGCGCGGCTTCATCTCGATTGGCTCGAGGTGGACGTGTGCCGTACAAGCGAAGGAATCCTGGTGCTCCGTCATGACCTGCTCCTCCCCTCGCGGCGCGCGCTGCGGACGGTGACGCTCGCGGACGCACGGCGCGAGGATCCCGACCTGCTCACCCTCGAGGAAGGCGCCGAGGTGATCCGGGAGGGTGGTGTCCCGGCGATGGTCGACCTCAAGGACGCGCGCGACGCCGAGCTGGTGGTGGCGTGGTTGGCAGCGCAGCCCGACCCCGATCGCTGGGCGATCTGCACCGACGACGTCATCGCACTGCAAGGCGCGAGAGCGAAAGCTGGTCGTGTGGCACGCTGGCGAACACTCCCGCAGGTCCCACCCGGCCGTGGCGAATCGGCCCGGCGCATCCTGGCCTGCGTGCTGCGCTCGACGCTGCCCGCCCGGGTGCCGGCGCTGGCCGCCGAGGTCGACGCCGCCGCGCTCAGCGTCGACCGCTGGGCGCTGACCCCGCGGCTCTGCGCCGCCGCCCACGCCCTCGGCCTGCCCGTGGCCGCCTGGACCCTCAACAACCCCGCCGGCGTGCCCGCGCTCCAGGCCGCCGGCGTCGATTTCGTCACCACCGACCGGCCGGCCGCGATGCGTCCCCAGCCGGAGTCGCAAGACAGCGCTGCAACGGCTCGTTGCGATGGATGACAACCACGCGACGGGTCGGGCTCCCGCCGTTCCTCAGACCCTGATAGGACTTGGAATGCAGCGTGTGACAGGGAACCTTCGCCGGATCGGACGCATCGCACTGCGGTCGCCGCTGGTCCGGCTCGGCGGAACGGTGGTGGGCATCGCCATCCTGGTGCACAGCATCGACCTGCAGAAGGCCGCGACCGGCCTGCGCGACGCCAACGTCGGCTGGGCTGCGCTGGGCATGGTGCTCACCCTGATCGCGGTGATGTCCTCGGTGCTGGAGTGGGGCGTGCTCCTCCGCGGCACCGGACACCGTCTCTCCTGGGCTTCGCTCTCCTCCTGGTACCTCCAGGGTCTCTTCGTCGGCCAGGTGCTGCCCGCCGGTGTCGGCGGCGACGCCCTGCGCGCCGTCGAGGTGGGCAAGGTCACCGGCCACGGCCACGCCCTCGCCTCCCTCGCCGGCAGCCGCATGGCCGGCACCCTGGGCATGGCCGCCTGGGGCGTCGCCGGTGCCGTGCTGCTGCGCGCCTGGCTGGGTCCGGTGGGTGTGATCGGCGCCTGCGTGTTCGTGGTGGCGATGGTCGTCGCCTGGATCATGGCGCTGGGAGCCGACCGGGTCGTCCGCAACCTGCGGATCAACGAATGCAGATGGCGCAGGCGCCTCTTCGGCCTGCTGCACCCCTTCACCGGCGCCTTCCGGGGCTACCGCCGCCGTCCCCACGTCCTGGTCCAGTGCATGGCCGTGGGCGCCGCCGGGTGGGGCATCAACCTGCTGGCCCTGGCCTTCTTCGCCCGGGCGCTGGGCATCCAGGCGGAATGGAGCATGTTCGCGGTGGCCATCCCGGTCACCCTGCTGGCAACCCTGGCGCCGTTCTCGATGAACGGGCTGGGGCTGCGCGAGGGCGTGCTGGTCGGCCTGCTCGCCCACGCGGGTGTGAGCAGCGCCAACGCCGGCGCGCTGGCCGTGCTCATCGACCTGCAGATGGTTCCCTTCGCGCTCTTCGGCGCCGTCCTCTGGATGCGCCGCCGCAAGCTGGCCGCCCTGGAGGCCGCCGAGGCCGTGCCGGTCGTCCAGGTCCTGCCGGTCGTGCCGGCCGGAGCCATGCACGGTCCCGGCTTCGAGGCGGCCGCCGCCTAGCCTCAGCGGGCGAGAGCGGCGCTGAGCTGGGCCACCAGCCGGTTGCCGCGGGGCGTGCCCAGGCCGGTGCAGCAGTCCCAGCCGGGACAGGCCTGGAAGGCGCCGTTGCCACCGCTGGTCACGTCGCGGAGCAGCTCGCCGGGCGCCTGCGCCGCCTGCGCGTAGAGCCACGGGGCGAGCAGCCCGGCGGTGCGGCCGGAGCGCTGGTTGGCCATCGCCACCAGGGCCGCCCACAGCGGGGCCACCGCGCTGGTGCCGCCGAGCACCTGCGCGACGCCGTCGATGGTGACCAGGTAGCCGCTGGCGGGATCGGCGTCGCCGGCGACGTCGGGCACGCCACGGCCCCACTGCGATGTGCCGCTCGCGCCCGGGCGCGGTGGCACCCCGGCTGCCGCCTGCCACGACGGCATGGCGAAGACGGCGCTGACCCCGCCCCCGCTGGCGCCGCCGTGCGGGCGCTCGTCCCAGACCTCCTCGCGGGCGAGGCCGGGGCTCCGTCCACCGGGCGCCATGGGGTTGGCGGGGGCACCAGGGCCGTGGCTGTCGCGGTGCAGGTGCAGGCGGGTGCCGCCGCAGGCGAGCACGTGCGGGCTCGACGCCGGGAAGTCGACGTGCGGGTGGCGGTCGTGGACGGCGTCGCTCGACCCCGCGTCGCCCGACGACGCGCACACCGTGACCCCGAGCAGGGCCGCCGCCTGGAACACCGAGTCCAGGCTGTGCATCGCCTGCTGGGTCCACCCGGACTCGGCGGCGCCCCAGCTCACCGAGAGCACCGCGGGACGGAGCACGTCGTCGTGGATGCACGCCGACACGGCGTCGAGGATGCCGCGCTCGGTGTTGGGCGCGAAGTACAGCGCGATGCGCACCCCGGGCGCAACGGCGCCGAGCACCTCGATGTCGAGCTGCACCTCGCTGTCGTCCGAGTTGGGGTCGCCGGTCCGTGAGTTGCCGCCATGGTCGACAGCAACGTCGACGAGGCGCGGCACGCGCAGGCCCAGGGCGGCGAAGTAGCCGTGCAGATCCGCACGCGCGTACCCGCCGCCGAGCTCCAGCAGCGCCACGGTCTGGCCGCGGCCGTCGAGGTCGCGGGGAAAGTCGTAGAGGCGGGCCACCTGCGGGGGTGTCAGCGCGCCGCGCCGTGAAGCCATCGCACCGTCGGCGGCAGGCCGGGCGCGGCGCAGGTGTGGCTGCGACTGGGGACGGTCGTCGAGGCCGAACACGCCGGCGATGGCGCCCTCCAGCGTCGCCGGGATGTGCAGCGGGCCGACGCGGCCGCGGTAGCGCACCGCGCCGCGCTGCCACAGCCGCAGGTCGACGTCGAAGGCGCGGGAGAGCTGCGCCACCGTGCCGCCGACGACGACGATGCGCCGCGCGCTGTGCGCGTCGACGACGTCGAGTCCATGCTCGCGCGCGAAGGTCTCGACGCGGGCGACGTCGCCGCGATCGGCGCCATGGCGGGCGGCGTACTCGGCTCGGCTGAGCGATGCGGCCGCGACGCCGGGGATCTCCGGCAGGGGCGTGCGA
Source organism: Candidatus Dormiibacterota bacterium (assembly GCA_035995545.1). Lineage (GTDB taxonomy): Bacteria > Chloroflexota > Dormibacteria > Aeolococcales > Aeolococcaceae > DASRDZ01. The sequence continues at coordinate 172,844 of DASYKI010000010.1, read as the reverse complement.
GGGCGGAGGTGCAGGCTGATCTCGACGCGCTGCGCCGCGTCGGCGTCGCCCACCTGCTCGGCGCCGGGCAGCGGCAGCCGCTCGCTGCCGGGGAGCGCAACCCGCCGCGCCTGCGCCACGATCGCCCGCCTAGCCCTGCTCGCCCGTTGCTGCCATGTCCGACCAGAACGACGGGAAGTAGCGGGCGATGTCGTCGAGCGCGAAGCGGGAGAGGATGGACTCGGGTGGCTCGCGGTCGAGCAGGAACTGGAAGGCGGCTCGATGCCGGCCTGCGGCGTCTCGCCGGGAGCGAGCAGGCGCTGCAGCGACGACGGCGGCGCCGTCACCGCGTGCCGGGTTCGGTCACCGACCCGGACGCTGTAGCGGTCGCCGCCGTCGTGCTCGACGTGGATCGGCGGGTGCGCTGCCATGACGGCAGCACATGGTAGCTGCCTGTTTGGGCGCCCGCCTTCTCCGGGCTACTCCGGTGGGCCGGCTTTCTCGAAGCCGCGGCGCTGCATCTCCTGCTCGTGCTCGGCGACGCCGGGCGCGGCGTGCTCGGGCGCGGACGCGTCGGAGTGCAGCTCGTCGCCGGCCTCGGCGGCCTCCTCGGCGTCGGCGTACTTGCGCAGCTCGGGGTTGAGCCGGCGCGCCTTCTCCTCCGCGGAGAGGGAGGGGTCGGTCTCCACGGCGGCGCGCTCCAGGGCTTCGTTCTCGCGGTCAGGCATGAGAGGTACACCTCCTGTGTAGCGTCAGATGATAGCAACGTGTACAGGTGGACGCTCGGTTTGTTCGTTGGTCTATAGTTAGGCGAGCTAATGACTGTGGAGACCGAGCCGACCGATTCCCTGGCCCTGGCCAACCGCCTGCGCCCCGTGCTGCTCCAGCTGGCGCGCAACCTGCGCCGCGAGACCCACGCCCTGGGCATCACCGGCGGACAGGCGTCGATCCTCGGCGCCATCCACGGCCACCCCGGCATCGGCGTCAACGCCCTGGCCGCACAGGAGGGGATGGCCGCGGCCAGCATCTCCGGGCACATCGACCGCCTCGAGGACGCCGGCCTGGTCGAGCGCGAGCGCGCCGGCAGCGGCGACCGGCGCCGCGTCGGACTGCGGGTGACGCGCTCCGGCGCCCGAGCGCTGGAGGGCATTCGCAAGCGGCGCACCGCCTGGCTCGCCCAGCGCCTGGAGAGCCTCGACCCCGCCGAGCTGGAGCGCATCGCCGCGGCCGTCGACGGCCTGGCGCGCATCCCCGAGGCGCCGCGATGAGCGTCGTCCACGCCGTCGGCCACGCCCGCACCTTCGACAGCCTGCGCAAGCACCGCAACTACCGCCTCTACTTCAGCGGCCAGGTGGTGTCGGCGACGGGCACGTGGGTGCAGAGCGTCGCCCAGGCCTGGCTGGTCATCCAGCTCACCCATTCCCCTGTGGCCGTCGGCCTCCTGGCCGTCTGCCAGTTCGGTCCCTTCGCCCTCTTCGGTCTGCTGGGCGGCGCGCTCACCGACCGCCTCGACTACCGCAGGACGCTGCTGGCCACGCAGACGGCGATGATGGCGGCCGCCCTGGTGCTGGGCACGCTGGCGCTGACCCACGTCGTCCAGGTGTGGATGGTCGACGCCGTCGCCGTCTTCTACGGCCTGGTGCAGGTGCTCGACGTGCCCGCGCGCCAGTCCTTCACCGTGCAGATGGTGGGCCGCGAGGAACTCTCCAACGCGGTCGCGCTCAACGCCTCGCTGTTCAACGCGTCGCGCATCGTCGGCCCCGGGCTGGGCGGGCTGATCATCGCCACCGCCGGCGTCGGCATCTGCTTCATCCTCAACGCGGCCAGCTTCCTCGCGGTCATCGGCGGGCTGCTGCTGATGCGCACCGCCGAGCTGCACCCGGTGCTGCGCGCCGAGCGCGGCGCCACCCTGTTCGCCAACGTCAAGGAGGGCCTGGCCTACGCGCGGCGGACGCCGCGGGCGCGCCTGGTGCTCACCATGATGGCGGTTGCGGCCACTCTGGGCATGAACTTCAACGTCCTGCTGCCGGTGCTGGCATCGCACACCCTGCACAGCGGCCCCGAGGTGTTCGGCCTGCTCAGCGCCTGCTTCGGCCTCGGCGCATTGGCCGGGGCGCTGCTCTCGGCATCGCTGGCGCGCGCGCTGATGCCGCTGCTCATCGCCGCGGCGGCGGGCTTCGGGGTCTTCGAGCTGCTGCTCGCCGTGCAGAGCAGCGTGGTCGGCGCCGCCATCCTGCTGGGCCTGGTGGGCGTGTGCTTCACCCTCTACACCGCCAACAGCAACTCGATGCTGCAGCTGATGGTTCCCGACCAGCTGCGCGGACGGGTCATGTCGCTGTACGCCTACGTCTTCTTCGGCACCGCGCCGCTGGGTGGCCTGCTGGCCGGCTGGCTCGCCGATCGTGGTGGCACCCGGCTCGCCTTCCTGGTCGCCGGCGGCGCCAGTGTCGCGGCTGCGCTCTACGGGGCTGTGAAAAAGAGGGAGGGGCGCCCTGGGCAGGGTCGGGCGCCCCTCGGCAGCCTCGTGAACTTCAGTTTTCGACGACCTTGATGGTCCCGCTGGTCGACGCCGTGCGCCCGAAGCTGTCGGTCACGGTGAGTCGCCAGGTGTAGAGCCGCTTCTCGCGGTCCTGCTCGACGTAGGTGTGGGTGACCACCGGCCCGCCGGCGGTGCTGCCGTCGCCGAAGCTCCACGCGTAGCCGGCGAGGGTCCCGGCACTTGCGGTGGACGCGCTGGCGTCGAACTGCACCGGCTGGCCGAAGGTGGCGCGTCGCGGCACGCTGGCCTGGGCGTGCGGCGGGTTGTCGACGAGAATCGCCACCGTGGCCGGCGGTGAGGTGACGCCGAGATTGTCGACGACGGTCAGCGTCGCGTTGTAGAGGCCCGTGGTGTATGTGGCCATCGCGGTGGGCGACGTCGAGGTGGTGTCGATGGCGCCGTCGCCGTTGAAGTCCCAGCGGTACTGCACGACGGTGCCGTCGGGATCGTGGGACGCCGAGGCGTCGAAGGACACCGTCAGCGGCGAGCCGCCCACCGACGCCGAGACCGTGAACGACGCCACCGGCGGGATGTCGCCGACGATGCGGCCGCGCAGCACCGCCTGCATGGCGTTGACGTAGCCCGCGCCGCAGTCGACCACGGGACAGCCGGGGATCGGCGTCGCCGACTGGGCGAGCACCTGCTTGACCTGGTCCGGGGTCAGCCGCGGTGCGGCCTGCAGCATCAGGGCGACGACACCGCTGACATGCGGCGTCGACATCGACGTGCCCAGCGCCACGGTGTAGTACGGGTCCCACTGCGCCGGCACGGTGCGCGGGTTGCTGGGGTCGGTGAGGTCGAGCGGCGTCGAGTTGCTGTCGGTGACCACGCCGGTGATGGCGCGCGCCGAGGCGATGTACGAGCCGGGCGCGATCAGCAGCGGGTTGTGCACCCCGTCGCCGCGGCTGCTGTACGAGGCGAGCTGGCCCAGCTTGTCGCCACCGCCGACGGCGATCACCCAGTCGGGCCAGGCGTAGCGGTTGAGCGTGCCGTCCCCGCTGCTGACCCCGTCGTTGCCCGCGCCCATGACCACCGCGATGCCGGCGTCGTGCGCCGCCCGGGTGGCCAGGTTGATGGGGTCGTTGGGGTCGTAGGCGATCTTGCCGTCGCCCCACGAGCAGTTGACGATGCGGATGTTGTAGCGAGACCGGTTGCTGACCACCCAGTCCAGACCGGCGGTGGTGGCGATCATGCTGCTCGCCTGTCCGGCGCCGACCCCGACGATGGTGGCCCCGGGCGCGACGCCCGCGTAGTAGCCGCCGCTGGCGGCGCCGCTGCCGCCGGCGATGCCGGCCACGTGCGTGCCGTGTCCCGACGTGGTGTCCGTGTCGATCACGTTCTCCTGCGTCAGCGTCAGCGTCTGGAACAGCTTGGTGTAGCCGAGGATGAGCACGTTCTGGACGACGTGGTCGGGGTAGTGCACGTCGGGATGGCTGCCGTCGATGCCGCTGTCGAGGATGGCGATGCCCACCCCGGCGCCGTTGTAGCCGAGCCGGCTGCGCACCTGGTCGGCGGCGATCAGCGGCACGCTCTCGTGCAGGAAGAGCTCGAGGTCGCGGTTCTGCCAGAGCCCGGTGACCACGCCGCTCGCCTGCAGGGCCGGCACCACGGATACCGGCGCCTGCAGGGCCACCATGGGCAGCGTCGTGTAGGGGACGGCGGTCGCGCCCAGGGAGTCCAGGAGGCTGACGTCCGAGGGCGCAGGACGGTGGTTGAGCACCCCGACCATCTGCACCACGGTCCCCGGCGGGGCGGTGGCGACCGTGGCGGTGAGGAGGGGGTCGAGCGTCGCGGGTGTCGATGCCGCAGCGCGGTGCGCACTGGCGGCGGGCGCGGCAAGGGCGGCGGCAACCGCCACAGAGGTGGCCAGGAGGATCCTGCGCGACGCTCTCCCTCTCACGCGTGCATGGTGACCCCCGGTCCGGAACGTTCCCGTGACATGACGTCACAGCGCGGTGACGCAGCCGTCAGTAATCGTGAAGGGTTGTTGCGCGATCGTCACCCGGGGCAGGGCGGCGGGTTCTGCGCATAGATCGAGGTCTGCGCACCCTGGCCGGTGCAGCTGGTGTCGTCGGCCACCCAGCCGCCCGCGGTGCGCAGCACGCGCACGTCGATCTTCACCGTGGCGCTGGGTCCGAAGGTGATGACAACGTGGTCGACCCACACCGTGGGGTCGGGAGTCTGGGTGACCTGCACCTGCACGCCCTGCCAGAAGTTCTGGCAGCGGCACAGCGCCTCGCCGCCGGGAAGCGGGTGCCCGTCCAGCCGGGCGGCGAGACGGGCTGTCACCGGGCAGTCGTCGTAGTGGCCGGTGCGCGCGCCGCACGAGGATCCTGATTGCGAGGGATAGAGGTAGTCGGCGGTGTGCAGGGCACCCTCGTTGTCGGTGGGCGGCACCACGATGGCACCGCTGGTCGGTTGCGCCGTGGGCGAGACTCGTGGTGTCGGGCTGGGCGTCGCAGTCGCGCTGGGCGTGGCCGGCACGTCGGTGGCCGTCGCCGTGGCGCTCGGCGTCGTCGGCGGGCCGGCCGTCTGCGACGGCCCGGTGGCCACCCCGGTCGGCGCGCTCGACCCGCACGCGGCGCAGAGCAGGAACACCGGCAGGAGCAGAACCCGCAGAGAGCTCATGATGCGGCGCACCTTAGCAACGGTTCGGTATCGTGGGAGTTCCCCGCCGTTCTGGAAGGAGTACCTCGATGAGCGTCGAAGTCGGCGACGTCGCCCCCGATTTCACCCTGCAGTCCGAGACCGGTGACAAGGTCACCCTCTCCGACCTGCGCGGCGGCAACGTCGTGCTCGTCTTCTATCCCCTCGACTTCAGCCCGGTGTGCACGCGCGAGCTCAGGGACATCAGCTCCGTCGCCGACAAGTACGCCGCGCAGAACGCCACGGTGCTGGGCATCTCCGTCGACAGCCGCTGGACGCACGCCGCCTTCAAGCGCGACGAGGGGCTGTCCGCGACGCTGCTCGCCGACTTCCATCCCAAGGGCACGGTGGCCGGCCTCTACGGGGTCTACCTCGACGACGCGGGCATCGCCAATCGCGGCACCTTCGTCATCGACAGCTCCGGCAAGGTCGCCTACAAGGTGGTCACCTCCACCGGCGAGGCGCGCAACCAGGACGAGTACCTGGAGGCACTCGCGGCCTGTCCCGTCTGACTGTCACCGTGACAGGTGGGTCATTGTCCTTGACGCTGCGTCAGGTCTAGGTCAGCATCGCGACAATCGCCTGTCGTGGTAGCGACGGTTGGCGCCCCTGCCGGTGAGACGAGGACCCCATGCCGTTCTGGAAACGTGGTGATCGCCCGGGTGACGTCGTCGACGACTCGCCACGTGCCCAGCATGCGCCGATCGTCGGCAGCCTGCAGTGCTCGGAGCGCGACTGTCCCAACCACACCGGTGAGCAGTGCCATTACGTGGACCGGCGCGGCCGCCAGTGCACCACGGCGTGGTGTCCCGACCACCAGAGCATCGTCGGCGGCGCGGTCTACTGCCGCCGCCACGCCGGGGTTGTCGGCGCGCTGGCCGGCGCCGAGCGCCTGGTCATGCCCGACCTGGAGAACCGCGCGCCCTCGCTGGTCAACTGGGTGGCGCGCGACGTCGAGCAGGTCATCCAGGACATCGTCACCGGCTACCGGAGCGTGCTGGGCACCGACCGCCTCGTCTCCGATCCGGTCAACCTCGTCTTCCTCGGCCCCGAGCGGGCCCGCGTCTGGGAGCGCAGCTGGAAGCTGGTCGACCACCACGGCTGGAGCCTGCGCGTCGCCCTCGAGGTCGACGAGCTGCGCGACACCCAGGTTGCAGTCAGAGTCGGCCGCAACGTGGTAGCTAGGATGGTGCCGCCGTGGATCGAGGCGCGCCAGCGCGGCATGCAGCTCGCCCCTGAGGTCGACGCCGCCCAGCGCGCCGAGTTCTACCGCGGCCTGACCGCTGCCGTGGCGTCCGCCATCGAGCAGGAGATCAGCGCCCGGGATTGAACCGGGCGCGGGCGGGTTCCCGGCCGGCGAGTTCGAGACAGCCCTGGCAGCAGCTCGCGGGGTTGTCGGGGCGCGCTCAGCCGGTGGGGACGACGCGGAAGGCTTCGGCGAGGCGTCCTTCGGGCAGTCCGTTGCTGGTGGCGGTGGCGGCCATCCAGCCGCGCAGCATGGTGTCGAGGTCCTCGCGATGGCCCACCTGCGACTGGTGGCGGCGCAGCGCCGCGATCTTGCGATGCGCGGTGTCGGTGACGTCGACCACGGTGTCGGGATCGGGGCCGCCCATCAGCCACACCTCGGCGACGGTGTGCGGCTGCAGGCCCTCGTCGAGCAGCTCAGGATGGGCGAAGGGGTTGCGCGAGTCGGGGTAGACCGCGCACAGGGCCGCCTCGCCGGTGGCCAGGTGGTCGGGATGGCTGGCGAAGATGCGCTGGAAGTTGCGCACCGGCGACTGCGTCACCACCCGCTGGGGGCGGACGATGCGGATGACCCGGGAGATGTCGCGGCGCAGCTCCATCGAGGGCGTCAGGCGCCCGTCGGGATGGGCGAGGAAGTGGATGTCGGTGACGCCTACCTCGGCGGCCGCGGCGGTCTGCTCCTGGCGGCGCAGCTTGGCCATGTCGGCGCGCGACATCTCCTCGTCGAAGCCGCCCGCGTCGCCATCGGTGACGATGCAGTAGCTCACCTCGACGCCGGCGGACGTCCACGCCGCGATGCTGGCCGCGGCGCCGAAGTCGACGTCGTCGGGGTGCGCGGTGACCACCAGGATGCGTTCCAGCGGAACCTGGGGAGCCTGCTGGGTCACGACCTCCCGCCGAAGTCGACGTCCCCGGTCGCCACCGTGCCCGCCGTCCGTCCCGGCGCCGTCTGGTACTTCCAGTACAGGTTGGTGTGCGCGATCACCTGCTCCGGCGGCGGTGCGCCCCAGGCCGACTGGTCCTCGGTGGTGTGCGCGTCGCTGACCAGCGTGGCGTCGTAGCCGCGGACGAAGGCGCCGTGCAGGGTCGAGCGGATGCACGCGTCGGTCTGCGCGCCGACGACGACGAGACGTCCGACGCCGAGGCCGGACAGCACTCCCTCGAGGTCGGTGGCCTCGAACGAGTCGCCATAGGTCTTGGCGATGAGCGGCTCGGCGTCGCCCGGCGACAGCTCGGGCACGATGCGCCAAGCGTCGCTGCCGGTGACCAGCTCTTCGCTGGAGTGCTGGACCCAGACGACGGGAACGCCCTCCCGCCGCGCCTTCTCTACCAGGCTGCCGACATTGGCGACGACCTCGTCGCGCCGCGGCGTCCCGGTGACGGTGCCGTTCTGCACGTCGACGACGAGGAGCGCGGTGTTGGGACGGTTCTCCAGTGTGCTCATGGCCGCCAGCCTACAAGTCTCAGGCGGGGTTCATCCGGATGTACCAGCGCATGGTGGCCTCGGTGGTCAGGGTGCCGTGCGCGTCGGTCACCGCCACGGCGACGTCGAAGCGCGCGCGACCCTGCGCCTCCAGCTCGGTGCGCACCCGGGCGATGTCACCCGGAGTCATCACCGCCTCGGCGACGACGTCACCGCGCGCAGGACGCCGGTAGGTCAGCTCGGCGCCCTGGGCGAGGGGCGTGGCGCGACCCAGCAGGTCGAGGAACGCGCTGCTCACCGCGGCGCCGCTGACCGCTTCGATCAGGCTGAACTGCGCGCCGGCGTGCATGGTGCCGACGTGGTTGCCCACCTCGGGTCGCGACGCCAGCGCGCCGCGCGCGCGCCCACCGTCCATCTCGACGATGCGCAGGCCGATCAGCGCGTTGTACGGCATCCGTTCGATGCCGGCGCGGATCATCTCGGCGACCGACGACTGCTCCTGCACCACCGACACCACCTCACGAAGCCGAACCCACCGCGGCCCATTGTCGCAGCCGGGCACGCCCCCCGGGATCGTCGTTGTGTGACCGTGGGGCAACGGGCCACGCGACTCAGCCGGGGAGCACCACGAAGGCGAGGTCGACCGGTGTCAGCGGCTGCACGGTGAACTGGTAGGCGGGTCCGTCCGGGCCGACCGTGGTGGTCCAGCCGCCGGCCTCCAGCAGCTCGACGACGTAGGGTCCGCCCACCGGCACGCTGTCGAGGGTGAAGTCGCCGCGCCCGTCGGTGGTGGCGTAGTAGTAGGGCCCGCTGGTCTGGTAGGCGTCGCCCACCTGGCGGAAGTGGCTGCCCAGGCGGATCTGCAGCCGCGGCACCGGGGTGCTGCCGCGCACCACCGTCCCGGTCACCGACTGCGGGGCGCGCAGCAGCACTCGAGCCTGCCGTGCCTGCGCGCTGGTGCCGAAGTCGGACACCACCCGCTGCAGGTAGGTGAGCGCCTGGGCCTGGTCGTGGCCCTCCAGGGCCTGCTGTCCCGCGGCGAGCAGGGCCCGGGGGAGCAGCGCCTGCGCCTGGGCACCCTCCGGGGCCTTGGCCGCCTGCTTGACCACGTCGTCGAGCGCGACCACCGCGGCGGCGCCCTTGTTCTGGTCGAGGAGAAGCTGGGCCGCCTTGAGCGCGTACGAGGGGCGCAGCTGCTCGCCCTGGGCCACCAGCGCGGCCGGCGGGGTGAGGCCGGCGCGGAGCTGGTCGAGGCGGCGCAGGGCGACGTCCCAATGCCCGGCCTTGGCCTCCGCCCTCGCGCTGCGCAGCGCGACGTCGGCGCGCATGGTCGCGGTGTCCGGCTGGGGCAGGCGCACCCCGCTGAGCGACTGCGCGTTGTCGATGAGGGTCAGTGCGGTGTCGGCGTGGCCCGCTCTGTCGAGGGCCGTGGCCCACTCCAGCACGGTCTGGCCCGCGTCGCCCGGCGCCGCTCCCACCGCGCCGCGAGCCAGCAGCACGATGCCACCGCCCTCGTTCTCGAGGACGCGATAGATGGCGATGGCCCGGTCGAACTGGCCCGCGGCGCGCATGTCCTTCGCCCTGGACTGGATGCTGCTCACCGAGCTGAGGCCGCCGAGCTCGAGGCCGGCGAAGCCGAGCACCGGCACCAGCACCGTGGCGACCACCAGGGCGCGCCGATGCGAGGCACGCAGCTGCGGCGGCGGAGCCGAGACGACCACCCGTGAGCGGACGACCGCGGGGAACCCATGGAGCATCGGGCGCAATTGTGCGTGAAAGCCGCGGTTTGGCCTTCGGTCAGCTGTGCGTTCGCTGCTCAGCCGGTGCGTCGCGGCGGGCGCGGACCGCCGCCGTCGCCGCGGCCTTCGAGCTGTGCCTCCAGCTCCAGGGTGCGTTCGAACGCGGCCCACACGGCATCGCTCACCACCGTGCGCAGCCTGCCGCGCTCCAGCTCGTACATCGCCGCCGCGGTGGTGCCGCCCGGCGAGGTGACCATGTCGCGCAGCTCGGCGATGTGCAGTCCGCTCTGCAGTGCGAATGCGGCCGACCCCTGCATGGTGTCGAGCACCAGCTCGCGCGCAAGGTGGCGGGGGAAGCCGACGTGCACCGCGGCGTCGACCAGCGCCTCGATGAACAGGAAGATGTACGAGGGACCGGTGCCGCTCACCGCGGTGGCCATGGCCACCTGGCGCTCGTTGTGGACCTCGAACTCGCGGCCCAGCGCGGAGAGCATGCCGCGGGTGCGCGCCTTGCCCTCGTCGGTCACCGACTCGGTGGCGAACCACACGGTCACGCCCTGGCCGATCTGCGCCGGGGTGTTGGGCATGGCCCGGACGATGGCGGGGTGGTCGAGCGCCTCGCCGAGCGAGCTCGTGCTGGCGCCGGCGACGATGCTGACCACCAGCTGCGCGGGTGTCAGCTCGGGGCGCAGCTCGGGGGTGACCTCGGGGAGGACCTGCGGCTTGACGGCGAGCAGCACTAGGTCGGCGCCGTGCGCGGCCTCCGCGTTGCTCTCGGTCGTGTGCACGCCGTGCGTCTCCTGCAGCGCGCGGCGGCGCTCGGCGCGGGGGTGGCTGCAGGTCACCTGGGCGGGCTGCACCAGGCCCTCGCGGAGCAGGCCGGCGAGCATGCTCTCGGCCATGGCGCCGGTGCCGACGATGCCGACGCGCGCGTCGGCCAGCGGGTTGCTGGTCACACCCTCGGTCGCTGGCTGCTAGGCGCCGAAGAGGTTGGTGGAGGGCACCGGCGCGTTGGGATCGACGGTGGGCTGGGTGATGGCGATCTTGGCGCCGTAGTCGCTGAACGTCGCGCCCGCGTTGAGGCTGAGATTCATGCTGCCGCTGATGTTGGGGATCTCCGGGGTGGCGCCCGTGCTGCTGTCCGGCGCCGGCGTCATGCTGCCCAAGGCGTGCAGCATGAGGTTCATCAGCTTGCCGATGTCGATGGCGATGGTGAACTTGCTGTCGCTGGAGTCGAGCTTGCCGTCGGCGGTGCGCACGTAGGCGTCGACGCTGCCGTCCTTGACCGTCAGCATCTGGCCGATCAGCGCCCCGAACTGCTGCGCCGACGGATCCGCCGCCCCCGAGCCGCCGACCTTGTTGAGAAGCGACTGGAAGTAGTCGTTGGTGAGCACGGCGTGGAGGTGCTTGACCTCGTTGCCGTTGCGCGTGGTGGTGCCCATGTCCTGGATCTGCCCGGTGGCGTTGAGCTCGGTGACGAGGTCGTCGGGGGTCAGGGGCAGGCCCTGCAGGCTGAAGCTGCCGCCGTCGGCGAAGGTCTTGCCGCCGTCCTCGGACACGTACACCTTGTCGCCGTAGAGGACGACGACGAGCTGCTTGTCGACGACCGGCTTGAGGGTCATGGTGATGCGCGCGTGCTTGGCGTCCTGCACGTCCCCCTTGCCGTCGAGGGTGAGGCCCTTGAGCGTGCCGGCGATGTGCTGGGCGGCCGCCGGGGGCAGGCCCTGCACACCGCTGACGTCGACGCTGACCACGCCGTGCAGGCCCATGCGGTACGACGAGGTGGCCGCCGCGCTGCTGGCCAGCTTGATGATCTGATCCGGCGACTTGCCCTGCAGGACGTTGGCGTGGGTGGCGATGCTGGTACCGCTGCCGCAGGCGGTGGCGGCCAGCGCGGCGATGGCGCCGGCGGCGATCAGCGTGGGGCGAGTGCGCATGGGGTGGTGGCTCCTCCGCCGTGATCGTGACGGGGAGACGATACCTCCTGTCGCAGGGCGACGAGCCGCGCTGCGCTCGCTACGTGACGCTCCCGTAGCGCATCTCACCGCACCGCGACCCGCTACATTGGCCTGCGATGGTCATGCTCGACGGCTCGCCGCTGTCCATCGCCGAGGTGGTCGCCGTGGCCCGTCGGGGGGAGCGGGTCGAGGTGTCCGAGGCCGCGCGCGAGCGGATGCGTCCGGCCCGCGAGGTGGTCGAGGCAATCCACGCGCGGGACGAGGTGGTCTACGGCGTGACCACCGGGTTCGGCGCCCTCGCCGAGCGGGCCATCGCCAGGGACGACCGCGCCACGCTGCAGCGCGCGGTGGTGCGCAGCCACGCCGCGGGCATGGGGCCGGCGCTCTCCGCGGAGGTGGTGCGTGGCATGGTGCTGCTGCGGGCGCGCACCCTCTGCGCGGGGTACTCGGGAGTGCGGCCGCTGCTGGTCGATGCCATGGTGGCGATGCTCAACGCGGGCGTGGTGCCGTGGGTGCCGGCGCACGGGTCGCTGGGCGCGTCGGGCGACCTGGCGCCGCTGGCGCATGCGGCGGCCTGCCTGATGGGCGAGGGGTGGGCGCTCGCCGGTGGTGCCTCGGGCGGTGAGCGCGTCCCGGCCGCCGGCGCGCTGCGCGCCGCGGGGCTGTCGCCGGTGGAGGTCGGGCCCAAGGAGGGCCTGGCGTTGATCAACGGCACCGACGCCATGTGCGCCGGGCTCTCGCTCGCGGTGTACGACCTCACCGCGCTGCTGTGCGCCGCGGACGCGGTGTGCGCGATGAGCGTCGAGGCGCTGCTCGGCACCGAGGGCGCCTTCGACCAGGAGATCGTCGCCCTGCGCCCGTCGCCGGGACAGCAGCACTCGGCGGCCAACCTGCGCGCGCTGCTCGCCGGCAGCCCGATGGTCGCCTCGCACCGCACCTCGCACCACGCGGTGCAGGACGCCTACTCCCTGCGCTGCGCCCCGCAGGTGCACGGCGCGGCGCGCGACGTGCTGGAGTTCGCCCGGGCCACGGTCGAGCGTGAATTGGCCAGTGTTGTCGATAACCCGCTCGTCCTGGTGGGCCGCGGCGAGGTGGCCAGCAGTGGCAACTTCCATGGCCAGGCGCTCGCCTACGCGGCCGACATGTGCGCCTCGCTGTGCGCCGACGTCGCCTCGATCAGCGAGCGTCGCGTCGACCGCATGCTCGACCCGGCGCGGTCGCGCGGGCTGCCGGCGTTCCTCACCCGCAACCCCGGGGTCAACAGCGGTCTGATGATCGCCCACTACACCTCGGCGGCCTGCGTGGTGGCGCTGCGCGCCGCCTCGGCGCCGATCGCGGTGCACAGCATCCCGGTCAGCGCCGGGCAGGAGGACCACGTGTCCATGGGGTGGAACGCGGCGCTGCGCACGCGCACCTCGGTGGACGACCTGCGTCGCGTCCTCGCTATCGAGGCGGTCTGCGCCGCGCAGGCGCTGGAGCTGCGCGCGCCGCTGCGGCCGGGCGAGGCGACGGGGGGGCTGGTTGCCTCGCTGCGCGACGCGGGCGTCGCCTTCCTGGAGGAGGACCGCGTGCTCGCCGGCGACCTGCTCGCGGCCGAGACGTGGCTGGGCTCGGACGCGTGGAGTGCTGCGCTGTCCGGGCTCGGAGTGTCGCTGGCGTGAGCGGGCCGCGACCGGTGCGTGCCCCGCGCGGCTCGGAGCTGTCGTGCGGCTCCTGGCAGACGGAGGCGCCGCTGCGCTGCCTGATGAACAACCTCGATCCCGACGTCGCCGAGCGTCCCGACGACCTCGTCGTGTACGGCGGCACCGGGCGCGCGGCGCGGTCGTGGGACTGCTTCGACGCCATCGTCGCCTCGCTCCGGACGCTGCGCGACGACGAGACCCTGCTGGTGCAGTCGGGCAAGCCCGTCGGCGTTGCCCGGACGCACGAGATGGCGCCGCGCGTGCTCATCGCCAACTCGCTGCTGGTGCCGCAGTGGGCGACGTGGGAGGAGTTCTGGAAGCTGGAGGCCGCCGGCCTGACCATGTACGGGCAGATGACCGCGGGGTCGTGGATCTACATCGGCACCCAGGGCATCCTCCAGGGCACCTTCGAGACCTTCGCCTCCCTCGCCGAGCAGCGCTTCGGCGGCTCGCTGCGCGGGCGCCTGGTGCTCACCGCGGGGCTCGGTGGCATGGGCGGTGCGCAGCCGCTCGCGGTGACCATGAACGATGGCGTCGCCCTGTGTCTCGACGTCGATCCTGCGCGCGTGCAGCGCCGTGTCGAGCACGGGTATCTCGACGAGATGGCCTCCTCGCTGGACGAGGCGGTGCGGCGCTGCGACCTGGCCCGCGAGCGGGGCGAGGCGGTTTCCGTCGGAGTTGTCGCCAACGCGGCGTCGGCGCTGCCGGCCCTGTTGGAGTCCGGCCTGGCGGTCGACGTGGTCACCGACCAGACCTCGGCGCACGATCCGCTGCACGGGTATGTGCCGGACGGGCTCTCGCTGTCCGAAGCAGATGATCTGCGCTTGCGTGACCCGTCGGGGTACGTGCAGCGCGCGCGGGAGTCGATGGCGCAGCACTGCGCGGCGATGGTGGGCTTTCTGCGTCGCGGCGCCGAGGTGTTCGACTACGGCAACTCGCTGCGCGACGAGGCGCGGCGCGGTGGCTTCGCCGATGCCTTCGCCTATCCGGGATTCGTGCCCGCCTACATCCGGCCGCTCTTCTGCGAGGGGCGCGGGCCGTTCCGCTGGGTGGCGCTGAGCGGTGACCCCGCCGACATCGCCGCCACCGATGCGGCGGTGTCCGCGCTCTTCCCCGACGACGAGCACCTGCAGCGCTGGCTTCGCCTCGCCCGCTCGCGCGTGCAGTTCCAGGGGCTGCCGGCGCGCATCTGCTGGCTCGGCGCCGGTGAGCGGCACGTCGCCGGGCTGCGCTTCAACGAGATGGTGGCGCGCGGCGAGGTCTCGGCACCCATCGTCATCGGGCGCGACCACCTCGACAGCGGCAGCGTCGCGTCTCCCTTCCGCGAGACCGAGGCGATGCGCGACGGCAGCGACGCCATCGCCGACTGGCCGATCCTCAACGCGCTGCTCAACGCCGCCAGCGGGGCGACCTGGGTTGCGGTCCACCACGGTGGCGGTGTGGGCATCGGGCGCTCCATCCACGCCGGTGCGCAGGTGTGCGTCGACGGGACGGAGCTGTCGGCGCGGCGCGCCGAGCTGATGCTCACCAACGACCCGGCCACCGGCGTGATGCGCCACGCCGACGCGGGATATGACGCTGCGTGGGAGGCCGCGCGTTCGCGGGGAGTGCGCATCCCCATGGAGCGGCCGGTGCCGTGAACGCGCGCGAGTGGCTCGATGGTTCGGCGACCCGGTGGGACATCGCCCTGCTCGGGGCGCCGATCTCGCGGGCGTCGATCAGCCCGTCCGCCGCGCACACCACCCCCGCCGCGTTTCGCGAGGCGCTGCGGCGCTTCTCCACCTACGACGGCGACCACGGCATCGAGCTCAGCGCGCTCGCGGTGCGCGACCTCGGCGATCTCGACGGTGACGAGGACGGCGTCGCCGCCGCTCACGGCCGCATCGAGCACGCCTGCCGTGCGGCCACCGAGTCGGGCGCGCCGGTTGTGGTCGTCGGTGGCGACAACTCGCTGACCCTGCCGGCGATGCGCGGCTGTGCCGGCGATGCGCTGGGCGACGGTTGGGGGCTGCTCACCTTCGACACCCATCACGACGTGCGCGACCCGGCCGTGTACGGCGGCTCGCGCAATGGCACGCCCGTCCGCGAGCTGATCGACGCCGGTCTTCCCGGCCGCCGCGTTGCCCAGGTCGGCCTCAGCGGCTTCGCCAATTCGCGGGAGCACTACCAGTGGGCGAGGGCGCAGGGCATCCACATGCGCCGCGCGGCGCAGGTGCGTGCGGCGGGGATGACCTCGATCCTCGACAGCGCCATCTCCGCGCTGGAGCGCAACGGCGCCGGGCTGATCTACGCGGACGTCGACCTCGACGTGCTCGACCGCGCCTTCGCTCCGGCGTGTCCCGCCAGCATGCCGGGCGGGCTCAGTCCCGTCGACCTGCAGGAGGCGGCGTTCATGCTCGGCACCGCGGCGGGCGTGCGCGCGCTCGACCTCACCGAGGTGGACGCGCAGGCCGACGTCGCTGGTGTGACGGTGCGGACGATGTGCGCGGTGTTTCTCTCGTTCTGCGCGGGGGTGTGCCACCGCTTGCGCCTTCAGGCGGAGGCGGTCGAATGAGCGCCGCGGCGACCCTGGTGGTGCGCAACATCGGTGAGCTGTTCACCGGCGACCCGGTGCGCGGCGTCGTGCACGATGCGGCGGTGGCCGCGCACGGCGCCACCATCGTGTACGCGGGTCCGCAGCCGGGGCTGCGGGATGTCGCCGTCGGGCCGGACGCGGTGGAGGTCGACGCGCGCGGCATGGCGGTGGTCCCCGGGTTCGTCGATGCGCACACCCACATCGTCTGGCTGGGCGACCGCGGTGACGAGTACGCGCGTCGCGCCGAGGGCGTGTCGTACGAGGACATCGCCGCTGCGGGCGGGGGCATCATGGCCACCGTGCGGGCGACGCAGGCGGGCAGCGTCGCGGAACTGGTTGCGGCGGCTCGGGCTCGCGCGGCACGGATGCTGCGGCTGGGCACCACCACCGTGGAGGTGAAGAGCGGCTACGGGATGAAGCACGACGCGGAGGTGCGCCAGCTCGAAGCCGCCGCCGCGCTCACCGCCGACGCGGACCTCCCCGACGTGGTGGCGACGTACCTGCCTCTGCATGCGGCGCCTCCGCAGGAGCAGTCGCGCGAGGAGTTCGTCGCCGGTGTCTGCGACGAAGGGGTGCGCCGCGCGGCGCCCCTGGCCCGCTTCGTCGACGCCTTCTGCGACGCCGGGGCCTACACCGTCGAGGAATGCGAGCGCCTCTTCCTCGCCGCCCGCGAGGCCGGCCTGCGCGCCAAGCTGCACGCCGAACAGCGCTCGCACACCGGGGCCACCCTGCTCGCCGCGCGCGTCGGCGCCGTCAGCGCCGACCACCTCGAGCACGCCACCGACGAAGGCATGCGCGCCCTCGCCTCCTCAGGCACCGTCGGCGTCATCCTGCCCGGCGCCTCGCTTGTCCTCGGCGGTCCACCGCCGCCGGGACGCCGTCTCCTCGACGCCGGCGCCGGAGTTGCGGTCGCCACCGACTGCAACCCTGGCACCTGCTACAGCGAGTCGATGCCGTTGATGGTCTCCCTCGCCGTCGCCCTCGCCGGCCTGGCCCCGCACCAAGCCCTCACCGCCGCCACCCACGGCGGCGCCGCCGCCCTGGCCCTCGGCGACCGCGGTGTCCTCCGCGAGGGCATGCGCTGCGACCTCTGCATCCTGGAGTCTCCGCACTGGATCGACGTCGCCTACCATCTCGGCGCCAACCCTGTCGGCACTGTGATCCGCGCCGGTCTGCTGGTCACGCCCTGACGCCGCGCCGCGACCAGAGGGAGCAGCCTACTGACGCGTCGACGTCTGGCGCCGCCGCCGGAGCACCAATGCCGCGCTGAGAAGCGCTGCAGCGGCGCCGACGGACCCCAGCGGCGGAGCGGCTGCCGGTGCTGAATTGGGCAGGCCCACCGCTACGGACGCGCTGGCACCGGGGCTGTTGGTGGCGCCCGAGTTCGTGTTGCCACCACCGCTGCTCGCATTGCTGCCGGCACCTGCATCACCCGTCGTCTTCGCCGGGCAGATCAGTGCAGGGTCGGCGACGGTCGGGGGCACCCGCCTGTGCGTCGCCTGCTCGTAGCTGTACGCGTAGCCGATCAGCGTCGGCTCCGTCCACGCCTGGCCCATGATCTGCATGCCCATCGGTGTGACGCCGTTGCCCGTGTACCCGATGGGCACGTCTACGCTGGGATACCCCGCAGCCGCACCGATGTTGGCGTAATCCGCGTTGGCCCCGATGTACGCCGTGATCCCGTTCTGCGAGAACACCGTGTCGATGTTCGCCCGTGCCGCCTCGATGGTGGCGGCCGAGCTCGGGTCGTCCAGCGTCGCGCCGTGCGTCGCGTCACTGGCGATGATCAGGTCCTGCCCGTAGCGAAGCTTGTCGGAATGCTGCTGGTTGTAGACCATGACGCCGGTGAGGTCGTCGGTGACCAGCGCGGGCCTGCCCTTCGGCCCGACCGGCCCCGCCTGGTTGGCGAGATAGTCCTTGATGCCGAACTTGAACTCGCTGGGAATACCGCCCAGCTCGGTCAGCCCACCGATGCTGGAGTAGCTCAGGGTGTCGAAAGCCACCAGCGTCGCACCAGCCGCTTTGACATCGTCGAGCGCGCGGTTGAACACGATCGCCGAGTCCGCGGACATCTGGCTGACGTCGAAGGGGCTGTAGCCGATCTTGGCACCCTGCAACGCGGTGGTCTTGAGCGAGGCGGTGTAATCGTGTCCCGGCGGGGGTGAGCCCGCAGCACCGAGGAAC
Source organism: Candidatus Dormiibacterota bacterium (assembly GCA_035995545.1). Classification (GTDB taxonomy): domain Bacteria; phylum Chloroflexota; class Dormibacteria; order Aeolococcales; family Aeolococcaceae; genus DASRDZ01. Next base: position 154,874 of record DASYKI010000010.1, on the reverse strand, counting down.
ACGGAGTCGGTCGGGTCGGGTCCACTCACGGCGCTCAGCAGCGCGGCGGCGTCGGTGACGTTGCGGGCGATCGGCCCAGCGGTGTCATAGCTGTGCGCCAGCGGGATGATGCCGCTGCGGCTGACCACACCCAGCGTCGGCTTGATGCCGACCATCGAGTTGGCGGCGCTGGGCGACAGGATGCTGCCGCTCGTCTCCGAGCCAAACGTTGCCGCCGCGTAGGCCAGCGTCCCACCGGCGCCGCTGCCACTCGACGACCCGCTGGGGTCGCCCTGCGTATATGGGTTGACCACCTGCCCGCCGAGCGAGCTGAACCCGTTCGGCATGGTCAGCGACACCCAGTTGGCGAACTCCGACAGGTTGGTCTTGCCGAGGATGACGGCGCCCGCCGCGCGCAGCTGCGCCGTCACCGCCGCGTCGTGCGGCGGACGGTTCCCCGCGAGCGCGATCGACCCCGCCGTCGTGTCGGCATCCGTGGTGCCGATGTTGTCCTTGAGCAGGATGGGGATCCCCAGCAGCGGCCCGCGGCGTCCCGCCCGGCGCGCCGCGTCGGCCGCATCCGCCTGGGCGAACGCGTCGTCGGTGAGCGTTCGCACCGCGTTGACCTTGACCACGCAGCCCTGGTCGAAGTACGCGATGCGCGCCATGTACGCCTGAGTGAGCTGGCGACTCGTCAGCTGCCCAGACGCCATCGCGGCCTCGAGCTGCGGGATGGTCGTCGCCTGCAGATCGATCCCGGCGACGGTGACCAGCGGATCGCCGTATGGCACCGCCGCGGCTGCACGCGCGGATGCCGGCACGAGGCCGCTGGCGATCAGCCCGAACAGGCCGAGGATGGCGGCGACGCCGCCACGACCGTGAAGCCGAGGATGCTGTCCCATACGAGGACTGACACCGCCGCGCCGCCGGCTATTGCGGGAAGGGCGAGGGGAGCGCGGTGCCGTCGCCGAAGGGCCAGGGCTGCTGCGGAGCCGGTCCCATCGGCAGTGCGTCGGATGCGGTCAGCGCGGTGCAGTTGGGTGCGGGTGCGTTGCTGCCATAGGGTGCCGGATCGTGCGTCGCCGCGAAGCCCAGCGCCGTTGCCAGCGCCGTCTGCGTGCACATCACGTGGTCGCCGTACTGCGGTGACACGTTGAAGAAGGCGTTGTCGTTGCCGGGGTTGCTGGCGGCGATCCACGGATATTCGGAGGTGGGCGCGATCAGGTAGCCGAGCTGGTCGTTGGCGAGCCCGAAGGTGAAGAACGACTGCACGCCGCTCACCTCCCGCGAGACACCGAAGCGGATGTCCGGATAGGCCTCGCCCGGCGCGGCGCTGAGCAGCACGTTGCCGATGCGGTGCACCGAGACGAAGGTGCCGATGGCATTGCCGGTGACCCACGGTGTGGTGCTGCTGCGGTAGGCGCCGTAGCCGCGCACCGGGACCTCGCCGGAGTACGTGACGCCGAGCAGCGCGCCGTTGAGCCCGGCTTCGCGGGTGAGCACCTCGCGGCCGGCGACGCCATTGCCCTGCACCGGCTTGGCGGTGGCGACGGCCTGCACCACCCACGGCGAGAGCAGGCGCGTATAGGTGTCGAGCCCGTCGACGTCGCACGACGGATGCCCCGGCTGGCCGCACAAAGCGTCGGAGTGCGGGCGCGGCGGCTGGCTGCGGCCGACGTCGGCGACCATGGCCACCGCCACCGGCTCGTCGAGCGCCTGCTCGGTGGCGCGCGCGACACGGCCGGGCCAGTCGGCCGAGTACAGCACGTTGCCGCCGCCCATCACGGTGGCGTGGGCGGCGTAGTTGACCAGCGTGCCCAGCATCTCGCCGCTGTCGTCGACCGCCTGGAGGACGCGCAGCTGGGTGTCGACGGCGCCGTCGTCGTAGCCGGTCTGCGAGTCGGTGCCGAACTGGCTGTGCACCAGGAGCTCGCCGGGAGTGGCCGTGCCGGGCAGGTAGCCGCCCGCCGCGGGTGCCGGCATGGTCGGCACCGTGCCGCCGACGAGCAGGTGCGCCGGGACGCGACGGTGGAACGCCTCGTCGAGCGCCCTGACGGTCTGGTCGTGCACGTAGCGGAGATAGCTGACCGGAACTCCACCCCACAGGCCGATCAGGTCGGGGCCGGCGTGGCTGTGGTCGCTGTTGACCACGATCATGTCGACCGGCACGCCGGTGTCCTGTGACACCTGCTGGCGGATGTCGTAGATGCCGTAGGGACCCTGCTTGTCGGCGGTGAAGGTGCCCTGGTTCTCCAGCGCGGCGAGCAGCAGGGTATGTCCGGTGGTATCGCTCACGGCCATGGCGCGTGCGTAGATGTGCTCGACGGCGCCGTTGCCGTCGACCAGCGGGCCCTGGCTCTGCCGGGTGGGCAGGATGCCGTAGCCGCCGAGGTGGAAGTTGTGCGAGGCGAGCTCGGCGCTGGTGGGGTCGAGCAGCTCCTTGGCGAAGCCGGCGCGCCAGGGGAGGCTGCGGTCGCGGCCATGCGAGCCGCCGCCGCCGCCGCCGCTGTGTGCGCTGCCGCCGCCGTCGGCGGCCGTGCTGCCGGCGCCACTCGCCGCCGCCGCGCGCGCCGTGGCCGCCGGCGCGGGCGTGCCCGCCGGGTACGCCGCGTAGACGCGCTCCGCGTCGGCCGCGCGCTGCGCCGCCACGCGCGAGGCGTCATCGGCAGCGGACGCGACCGGCGAGGCGCCCCCGCGCGCGAGCGGCAGTGCCGCAGGGGCGACGGTCAGCGCGGAGCCCGCCAGGACTGCGGCGACGACGGCGCGACGGCCGCGGACACCAGGCGACGGCACGAGGTGCATTGCTCTCATTCCCCTGGGGTCTCGGCCCCTGCACGACTTCCCAACGTCCGGGAAGACGGCCCCGGGACCGCCGATCTTGCAGGCGCCTCAGCGCTGCCGCACCACCGCGCCTGCCTTGGCGACAACACGAATGCGCGCCGGGTCGGCGAGGATGGAGATGTCGCCGAGCGGGTCGCCCTGCACGGCGACGACGTCGGCGAGCTTGCCCGCCTCCAGGGTGCCCAGCGAATCCTGCCTGCCGAGCAGGCGCGCCGGGGTGCTGGTGGCCGCCACCAGCGCCTGCATCGGGGTCATGCCGCCCTCGACCATGAGGGCCAGCTCGCGCCCGTTGCTGCCGTGCTCGCCGACGCCGGCGTCGGTGCCCAGCGCCACCTGCACGCCACCGGCGACCGCGGCGCGGAAGTTCTCCATGTGCACCGCTGCCACCCGGCGCGCCTTATCGACCATCTCGGCCGGGATGGCCTCCGGGTTTGTGGCAGCGATGGCAGCAACGTCGCGCGGCGCCACCAGCGTGGGCACCAGGTAGGCGTGCTTCTCGCGCATCAACGCGACGCCCTCCTCGTCGAGCAGGCAGCCGTGCTCGATGCTGAGCACGCCGCCGCGCAGCGCGTTCTTGATGCCCTGCGCCGACATCGCGTGGGCGAGCACGTGCTTGTGATGCACGCCCGCCTCGTACACCGCGGTGGCGATCTCCTCGACGGTGAACTGGGGCGTGTCGGGCAGGTCACCCGGCGAGAGTACGCCGCCGCTGGTGCACAGCTTCACGTTGTCGGCTCCGGCGCGCAGCACCTCGCGGACGCGGCGGCGCATCTCGTCGACGCCGTCGACGCGGCCGAAGGGGATGTCCAGGGTGCCGTCGATGGCCATCTCGCAGCCGCAGGGCATGTAGGGATCGGCGTGGCCGCCGGTCTGGCTGAGGATCGCCACCGAGAGGTGCATGCGCGGGCCGGGGAAGAACCCGTTCTCCACCGCCATCTTCACCCCCACCGGAGTTCCGCCGGCGTCGCGCACCGTGGTGAATCCCGCCTGCAGGGTTGCGTCACAGTGCGGCACGCCGTGCAGCATGGTGAAGGAGCGCGGCGTCATCATCATGCGCAGCAGGTTCATCCCCGTCTGCATTGCAAGGTGGACGTGCATGTCCATCAGTCCCGGCAGCACGGTGAGGTCATCCCCCTCGATCACCCGCGCCCCCTCGGGAACCTTCACCGCACTCCTGCTCCCCGCCGCCACCAGCCGGTCCCCCTCCCACACCACCACCGCAGCCTCCACCGGATCGCGCCCGGTGCCGTCGATGAGCCGGTCGGCGACGAGCGCAACGGTGCTGGGTGCAGTCATGTGGCGAAGCTCTCCGTGTTGTGGTCAGAAGCTGCCACAACCGGCGGCGCCGGCCGGGCCGGTGAGGTCGGGGAGGAAGTCGAAGCGGGGGAAGGTGCGGGTGTCGGTGGTGGGGTGGAAGTCGCCCGTGGTGACGTCCTGGACGTACGACAGGGCGGAGCCGCGCGTCACCAGCGTGGTCAGCGCGTCGCAGAGGGCGTCGAGGTCGGCACGGGTGGCGCCGATGCCGAAGGACGCGCGCACGGCACCGGGGACGTGGGCGTGTTCACCGCGACGCAGCTCGGCGCGCACCTCCTCGGCCTGCTTCGGGGTGAGGCCGAGCAGGTGCGTGATGTAGGGATGCGCGCAGAAGCAGCCGTGGCGCACCCCCACCGCGTGCTCGGCGCTGAGGAAGGCGGCGACGTGGGCGTGGTGGAAGCCCGCGACGGTGAAGGTGCACACGCCCAGCCGGTCGACGCCGTCGCCCTGCCACAGGCGATGCACGGTGACCTGCGGGATGCCGGCGAGCCGCGCCTCGAGGTGGCGCAGCAGGTCGCGCTCGTGCTCGGCGACGGCGTCCATGCCGCAGCGCTGCAGCTCGGTGCATGCCGCGCCCAGGGCCACCGCACCGAGGACGTTGGGTGAGCCCGCTTCGAGGCGGTCCGGCAGGTGCGTCCAGAGCACGTCGTCGAGGGTGACGAAGTCGACCGCGCCACCACCCGCGATGGGCGGCTCGCACTCCTCGAGCAGCCGGCGCGGGGCGATCAGCGCCCCGGTGCCGTACGGCGCGTACATCTTGTGCCCGCTCAGCACCAGGCAGTCGACGCCGCTCGCCGCCATGTCGACGGCGCGGTGCGGCGCGAGCTGCGCGGCGTCGACCACCATCAGCGCACCGGCGTCGTGGGCGAGACGGGCCACCTCGGCAACCGGGAACACCTCACCGGTGACGTTGCTGGCGCCGGTCATCGCCACCACGCCGACACGGTTGTCGCGCAGCGCGCGCTGCACGCCGTCGAGCAGCGCCTGCGGCGACGGCGGCGGCGCGATGTGCACCACCGGCGCCAGGCGCCGCCAGGGCAGCAGGTTGGCGTGGTGCTCCACCGCGGTGGTCAGCACCACCTCGCCCTCGCGCGGCTGCAGCGCCCGCGCCAGCATGTTGAGCCCGTCCGTCGAGTTGCGGACGAAGATGACGACATCATCCGGCCGCGCGCCGGCAAACGTGTGCACCGCCTGCCGCGCCGCCTCGTACATGCGCGTCGACACCTGCGACGCATACCCCGCGCCGCGGTGCACGCTGGAGTACCACGGCAGTGCCTCGGCCACGGCCGCAACCACGGCCTCCATGGCCGGCGTCGACGCCGCCGAGTCGAGGTTGACGTAGCGCCCGCTGCCGCCCGCCGCGAGCGGCACCCGCAGCTCCCTGCCGGTCAGCGCGGGCAGCGGGTGCAGGGTGGCCATCGCCCGCCTAGTCGACCGTGACCTGCTCCGCGTCACGAGCGCCCACCAGGATGGACATGTTGCCGCTGGGATGGCGGTTCTCGTACATCAGCTGGTGCGCGGTGCCCACCTCGTCGAAGGAGAACACCGTGGACAGGCAGGGATCGACCTCGCCGCGCGCGACCATCTCGTTGAGCGCCGCGGCCTGCTCGTCGTTGGCGAAGTGCGAGCCCTGCAGCCGCTTCTGGCGCATCCACAGGTAGCGCAGGTCGACGCTGGCGAGATACCCGGTGGTGCCGGCGCAGACCACCACCATGCCGCCGCTGTCGACGACGACGATCGATGTCGGAATGGTCGACTCGCCGGGATGCTCGAAGACGATGCGCGGTGAGCGCCGCTCGCCGACGACGTCCCAGATCGCCTTGCCGAAGGCGCGCGTGCCCTTGAGCCAGGTGCCGTAGGCCTCGTCGTCGCGCCAGTCGGGCATGGGGCCCCAGTGGTCGAAGTTGCGGCGGTCGATGTAGCCGATGGCGCCGAGCTTCTTGGCGTACTCACCCTTGTCCTCGCCGGACACCACGGCGACGGGCAGGGCCCCCTTGGCCCGCGCGATCTGGATCGCCTGCGAGCCGAGCCCGCCGCTGCCGCCCCAGACCAGGACGACGTCGCCCTTCTCGACGGTGTGCGGCTCCCAGCCGCAGAGCATGCGGTACGCGGTGGCACCGACCAGCATGTACGCGGCCGCGGCGGCCCAGGTCAGCTGCGGTGGCTTGGGCAGGAGCTGGTGCGCCTGCACGCGCGTGTACTGGGCGAACGAGCCCCAGTTGGTCTCGTAGCCCCAGATGCGGTTGCTGGGCGCCACGATCGGGTCCTTGCCTGCCTTGACCCAGGGATCCTCGGGATCCCAGACGCCGCAGTGGATGACCACCTCGTCGCCGACCTGCACGTTGCTGACGCCCTCGCCGACGGCCCAGACGATGCCCGAGGCGTCGCTGCCGCCGATGTGGAACGGCTCCTTCTCGCCCGCCTTCTGCCGCGCCGCGACGACGTCGACGGGGCGGCCGAGCGCGGCCCACACGTTGTTGTAGTTGACGCCGGCGGCCATCACGTAGACCAGCGCCTCGCCGGGACCCGGCAGCGGCGTCTCCACCTCCTCGATGGCGAACGCGGTCTTCGGCTCGCCGTAGCGCTCGGGACGGATGAGCTGAGCCAGCATGCGCTCGGGCAGGACGCCGAGCGGCGGCATCTCACCGAGTCCCAAGACCTCGACCCTGTCGAGCATGAGAACGTGACCCTCCACACAGCTTGCGTCGATGCCGTCGCACGCCGACGGTCACCGCATCCGCGGACGATACACGGAGCGTCCGCAGATGCGCCGCGTCGGAGTGCGTCATAGCTCGGCGGCCAGCTCGGTGGCGAGGGCGGCCGAGGCGTCCGCCGTGCCGGGCCGCGGGGCGCGGTAGCGCAGCATCTGCGGCATGGCCAGGGCCACCGCGGCGACGCCGGCCAGGCAGAGCACGCCGCCGCTGACGATCGACGCCGCGGGGCTGAAGGCGCTGGCCACCGCGCCGGCCTCGATGTCGCCGAGGCTGGGTCCGCCGACGACGACCATCGAGTACACGGCGGCGACGCGCCCGCGGAGGCGGTCGGGCGTCACCGTCTGCATCACGGTGCTGCGGGCCACGGCGGAGAAGGCATCGGCGGCGCCACCGGCGGCGAGGGCGACCAGCGCGACCCACAGCGAGCGCGCCAGGCCAAGGCCCACGGCCGCCAGCCCCCAGACGGCCACGGCGTACAGGACGATGCGTCCCTGCGCCCGCGTTCGCCCCACCCAGCCCGAGGTCAGCGCCGCCAGCAGCGCGCCCGCGCCCATCGCCGAGGTCAGCAGGCCGAGCCCGACGGCTCCCGCGTTGTAGACGGTCGTGGCCAGAACCGGGTACAGCGCGCGGCGCATGCCGAACACCATGGCGACGATGTCGGCCGCGAAGCCGCCGAGCAGGATTCGCTGGCGCACCGTGTACTGCAGCCCTTCGCGGATCGAGCGCAGCACCGGCTCGCGCCGCCCACCGAGCGGCGGCTGCGGCGCGATGGCCACCGCGGCGGCGATGGTGGCGGCGAAGGTGAGCACGTCGACCAGGTAGGCGGGGCCCAGGCCCGCGCTGGCGACGATGACGCCGCCGATCGCCGGTCCGACGATGAGCGTCACCGTGAACGCCGCGATGTTGAGGCTGATGGCGCTGGCCAGCAGCTCGCGCGGCACCAGGTTGGGGATGATCGCCGCACGCGCCGGCTGGTCCACGGCTGCGAAGGCGGCGCTGCAGGCGGCGACCGCGTAGAGATAGCCGACGCTGCCCCAGTGCAGGAAGGCGCCTGCCGTGAGCACGGACGAGCAGGCCGCCATGCCCAGGTTGTTGACGATGAGCAGCTTGCGACGGTCGACCTGGTCGGCGATGGCCCCGCCCATCAGCGACAGCGCCACCAGCGGCACGAGCTGGGCCAGCCCCACGGCGCCCACCGCCAGGGACGAATGGGTGAGCAGGAAGACCTGGTAGGGCAGGGCGACCACGGTGATCTGCCGCCCCACCACGCTGACCAGGTTGCCGCCCCATAGCAGCCGGTAGTCGCGCGCCACCCGCAGCGGGCTGGTGTCGGTGGCGACGGCGGCGAGGAGGCGCCTGGCGCGGCCGCGGCGGACGGGCTGCGGGGGATCTGAGCTCACGGCTGCGCCCGATTCTGCCCTGCGGCGCCTCCGGCCTGCCTTCGGCGGCGGGGGCGGAGCCTCTAGGATTGCCCGCGATGACGCCGCTCCTGGTAGCGAACTGCGACTCCGGCTTCTTCCAGATCATCTGCACCTCGATCAAGGATCGGGGCTTCGCCGGCAGCGACGTGCTGGGCCAGGTCACCCAGCAGCTGCTGCAGGGCATCGTGGTGTTCGCGGTGGTGATCGGCGTGAGCCGCTTCCTGCGCGGGCTGACCATCCGCGGCATCCAACGCACCGGCGCCGACGCCCAGCTCCGCACCCTGGTCAACAACGTCTTCATGATGACCACGCTGACCGTGGCCATCCTGGCGGGGCTGACCGCGGGCGGCCTCTCCATCAGCGTCCTGCTCACCGTCGCCGGGCTCGGCTCGCTGGCCATCGGCCTCGCCTTCCAGGACCTGCTGCGCAACATCCTGGCGGGCATCTTCCTGCTCATCGAGCGCCCCTTCCGCATCGGCGACTGGATCACCGTGGGGGAGTGGAGCGGCTCGGTGCAGACCATCCAGCTGCGCACCACGGCCCTGCGCACCGCCGACGGCAAGCTGGCCATCCTGCCCAACCTGACCGCGTTCACCGGCACGGTGGTCAACTCCACCGCCTACGACGTGCGCCAGTTCACCGTCGCCGTGCGGCTGCTGGCCGGGGCCGACCTGGAGCGGGCCATGGCCACGGTGCGCCGGGTGGTCGAGGGGCACGACGCCGTGCTCAAGGAGCCGCCACTCTTCATCCAGCCCCGCCTCGACGCCGACGGCGGCGTCACCCTGCTCGCCCGCTACTGGCTGCAGTACCGCTCCACCGACCCCGACGCCGTCTCGGCGGTCCTGGTGACCGCGCTCTACGACGCCCTCGGCCCGTGGCCGCAGCCCCAGGCAGCCCCGGGCGCAGCCGTGCCGCCCGGCACGCCCGCCGAGCAGGCGCCCCCCGCCGGCTGAGCCGAACGCCGCAGGTCCGTTACCGGCGCTCTCGCAAGAAAGCGCACACCCGAGCCGTCTCCAGTTGACGACCACGCACTGGCGCCGGACGGCGAAGGACGGCCGGCCCGCGTGAAAGGGAGTGAGCGAAGCAGCCGGCCCCGGGGATCCGCCCCGGGGCCCGCACCTCAGCCCCGCTGGCCCATCGGCACGTAATCCCGGCGCTCCGCGCCCAGGTACACCTGCCGGGGCCGGGCGATCTTCTGCTCCGGGTCGAGAAGCATCTCCTCCCACTGGGCGAGCCATCCCGCCGTGCGGGGGATGGCGAAGAGCACCGGGAACATGTCGGTGGGGATGCCCAGCGCCTGGTAGATCAGCCCGCTGTAGAAGTCGACGTTGGGATAGAGCTTGCGCGAGACGAAGTACTCGTCCTCCAGCGCGATGCGCTCCAGCTCCAGGGCGATGTCGAGCAGCGGGTTGATGCCGGTGATGGCAAAAACCTGCTCGGACATCTGCTTGATCACCTTGCCGCGCGGGTCGAAGTTCTTGTACACGCGGTGGCCGAAGCCCATCAGCCGCTCGCGGCCCTGCTTGACGCCGTCGATGAAGGCGGGGACCTTGTCCTTCGACCCGATGCGCTGCAGCATGCGCAGCACCGCCTCGTTGGCGCCGCCGTGCAGCGGGCCGTAGAGCGCGGCGATGGCCGCGGCGGTGGTGCTGTAGGGATCCGGCTGCGAGGAGCCCACCGAGCGCATGGCGTTGGCCGAGCAGTTCTGCTCGTGGTCGGCGTGGAGGATGAAGAGCACGTCGAGGGCGCGCTCGATCTCCGGCACCGGCTGGTAGCGCGGCTCGACCATCTTGAACATCATCGACAGGAAGTTGCCGACGTAGGACAGGTCGTTGTCGGGCAGGACGAAGGGGAAGCCCATCGAGTGGCGGTAGGACATCGCTGCCAGGGTGGGCATCTTGGCGATCAGCCGCCAGATCGAGTTGCGGCGCTGCTCGGCGTCCTTGATGTTGGTGGCCTGCGGGTAGAAGGTGGCCAGCGCGCCGACGGTGGAGAGCAGCATCGCCATGGGATGGGCGTCGTGGTGGAAGCCGCCCATGAAGCGCTTCACGTTCTCGTGCACCATCGTGTGGATGGTGATGTCGTGCTCCCACTCGCGCTCCTGGGCGTGGTCGGGCAGCTCGCCGTGCACCAGCAGGTAGGCGACCTCCAGGAAGGTGCTCCTCTCGGCCAGCTCCTCGATGGGATAGCCGCGGTAGAGCAGCACCCCCTTCTCGCCGTCGATGTAGGTGATCCGCGAGGTGCAGGCCGCGGTGTTCTGGAAGGCGGGGTCGTAGGACATCAGGCCGAAGTCGTCCTCGCCGGTCTTGATCTGGCGCAGGGCGGTGGCCCGGATGGCCCCGTTCTCGATGGGGATCTCGTAGTTGTGGCCGGTCCGGTTGTCGGTGACCGTCAGGGTGTCGGGCATGAGGGGGGAGTCTGACAGCACGCACCGGGTGCCCCGCGGATTACCCTGCCCGCTCGTGGAAGGACAGCCGGATCCGCCCGGGCAGCCCCTGGAGCGCGACGGCCGGCGCTCGGGATTCGGCACCAACCTGGGCATGCGGGTCATGCAGGCCGACGCCGGGGTCGCCCGCGTCGAGCTGGTGGCCGGCCCAGACCACCTCAACATGGGTGGCACGGTGCACGGCGGGGTGATCTGCACCCTGGTCGACGTCGCCGTGGCCGTCGCCTGCCACTCCATGGACAGCGACGGACGGCGCCGCCCCCAGGCCACCACCGAGCTCAACGTCACCTTCCTGCGCGCCGCCGGCCCGGGGCCGCTGGCCTGCACCGCCAGGATCCGTCGCCGCGGCCGCTCCCTGGCCGTGGGCGAGGCGGAGATCAGCGACGGCGCCGGCCACCTCATCGCCGTCGGCCGGGCCACCTACCTGGTGGGCGGCCAGGGTCCGCGCAGCGACGGGGGCGCCGCCGACGACTCGCTGGACGTCCACGCCACCGGGGACCCCGTCTAGGCGAGCTGCGCCGGCTCCCGGTGTGCAGACACCGTCGCTGTTGTTACTGACCGGTGGTCAAGTCTGCATCAGCACCGATCACGTCTCATGCCCGGTGCTGACTTGTGGTCAGACCCCATTGCGCACTCTGGGGCCGATGGCATTCGATAATGTGCCTGCAGCCAGCCTGGCATTTGCCATTCGTGGAGCTGGACAAACAAGTCGTCGCAGCGACACAGCGTGTTGCGTGTGACTTCGTACGACTCGGCACCTGGGGGTCTATGGCGGTATGAACGACCCGGATCCGGGGGATGCGCCGATCATGGTGGGACACACTCGTGAGCGAATCCTGCGCGCTGCCCTCGACCTCTTCGGGCGGCAGGGATTCTCGCGCGTGTCGATGCGCATGGTCGCGCTCGCGGCGGGTGTCACCAAGCCCGCGCTGTACTACTACTTCCGCGACAAGGAGTCGCTCTTCGAGGAGTGCCTCGCCGACTTCAACACGCAGATGGAGCAGACCATGCGCAGCGCCAGCGATGCCGCGGCCGGCATCGAGGTCGCCGTCCGGTCGGTGGCCGAGGCCCTGCTCACCGGCTCGCCGTTCCATCCCGTGCGCGTCCACGACGAGCTGGCCGACCACGTGTCGGGCGGCCTGCGCAGGCGCCTGCGCGGCACCTTCCAGAGCGTCGTCGTCGACCCCGTCACCGACCTCTTCGTCGCCCTCCAGGGGCGCGGGGAGCTGCGCGCGGGCGTCAGCCCCGAGGCGGCCTCGGCGATGCTGATCGGCGTCTGCATGGCCTTCCTGCGTCCCGCCGAGAACGAGGACTGGGCGCTCATGTCGCTGGGCGTCGACGCCACCCCGGAGACGACAGCGGTCGTGGTCGCCGGCCTGGTGCTGCAGGGCGTGGCCGCCTAGGGCGTCGCGCGCGGCCGCGTCCGCGACGGCTATCCTCGCGGCCATGCCGCCGCTCCCCGCCGCCCTGGCCGAGGCCGCCGACCTCCTCCTCGACCGCCGCGACCTCATCGGCCGCCCCCTCGCCGAGCGCCTCGCCGGGCTGCCCGACGACGACCTCCCCGAGCTGATCCAGCTCGCCCACCGGGTGCGCCTGGCCTGGATGGGCCCGGCCGTCGAGGTCGAGTCGATCATCAGCGCCAAGACGGGCGGATGCCCGGAGGACTGCACGTTCTGCTCGCAGTCGGCGCGCTACACCACCGAGGTGGAACGCGAGCCGATGCTGCCCACCGCGCAGCTCGTCGAGCTGGCCCGGCAGACCAAGGAGCTGGGCGGCACCGAGTTCTGCATCGTCGTCGCCGTGCGCGGACCCGACGAGCGCATGATGCGCAGCGTCATCGACGCCGCGCACGCGATCCAGGCGGAGGTCGACATCGAGGTCGCCGCGTCGCTCGGCCTGCTCAAGGAGGGACAGGCGGAACGCCTTGCCGCAGCAGGGATTCACCGCTACAACCACAACCTCGAAGCGGGCCCGCGCTTCTTCCCGCAGATCTGCTCGACGCACACCTTCGAGGACCGCGTGCACACCTGCCGCATGGTGGTCGACGCGGGCATGGAGCTGTGCAGCGGCGGCATCTTCGGCATGGGCGAGACCTGGGAGGACCGGCTCGACCTCGCCTTCGTGCTGCGCGACCTGGGTGCGCGCGAGATCCCGTGCAACTTCCTCAATCCCCGCCCCGGCACGCCGCTCGGCGACACCGGGCTGATGCGCCCGCTCGACGCCCTGCGCTGCGTCGCCGTGTACCGCTGCGTCATTCCCGACTCGGTGCTGCGCTACGCGGGCGGACGCGAGGTGGTGCTGCGCGACCTGCAGGCCTACGGCATGCTGGCCGGTGCCAACGGGCTCATCGTCGGCAACTACCTCACCACCCTGGGCCGCAGCGCCGAGGTCGACATCGCCATGCTCGCCGACCTGGGCATGCCCGTCGCGGAGGCACCGCTGACCGGCACGCACGGCATGCGCACCATCCCGCTGCAGCCGGCCTGAGCTCAGGCCCAGCGCGGCGCCCCGTCGTTGCCGGCGATGTAGGAGGGGCGCAGCTTCCAGTCGAGGAGCTGTGCTCCCTGGACGGTGAGGGTCAGCACGTTGCCGCGGCGGACGGCGTCCTCGTACATCTCGTCGAAGACGAAGTTGCCAAGGCTGTAGACGATCGGCTTGCCGGCGTACGTCTCCGACGGCTGGATGACGTGTGGATGCGATCCGACGACGACGTCCGCGCCGGCTTCGACGGCGCGTCGCGCCGTGGCCTGCTGCGCCGCCGTGTCGCGGGTCACGTACTCGAGTCCCCAGTGCATGAAGACGACCAGGAAGTCGACGTGCTGCCGCAGCGCGGCGATGTCGGCACGCATCAGCGCGGTGTCGAGCCAGGCGTGTCCCGGTGACGTCGCCGTGGCCGCGAAGCTCATCGGCACGATCTCGCAGTAGGCGAGGAAGCCGACGGTGGTGGCGCGCACGGTGCGGATCACCGGCTGGTGCGCTGCAGTGAGGTTCATGCCGGCGCCGAGCGGGGCGATGCCGTGGTCGGGCAGCGCCGCCAGCATGTCGGCGAAGGCGGCGGTGCCGAAGTCGCCGCTGTGGTTGTTGGCCAGCGAGACGACGTCGAAGCCCGCGGCGTTGAGCCGGCCATAGCACGTGGGATCGGCGCGGAAGTGGTACGGCTTGTTGGGCACCGGCTGCCCCTGCCTGGAGACCACGCACTCCAGGTTGCCGACGGTGAGATCGAAGTCGTGCAGGAAGTCGGCGGTGTCGTTGAAGGGAAAGCGGTCGCCGGTGGCCAGGATGCGATCGCCGACGCTGCGTCCCAGCATGACGTCACCGGTGATGGCGATGGTGACCGGGCGCGCGTCGGGCGTTGCCGCCGGCTCCTGCGTCGGTGTGGCGGTGGGCGCCTCGGTGGGCGACGGCGACGGCCGCGGCGTCAAAGACGGTCGCGGTGCCACACCGGCGTCGGCACATGCGGCGAGCCATCCCGCCAGCGGCGCGCCCGCGACCACGATGCCGGCCCGCGCCGCCCGCTGCAGCACTGCGCGACGGCTTGGCCTCGGTTCGGGCGGCATGACGGCACTGTAGTCGCTACAGCGTCGGCGGCTTGGGAACTCCGAAGACGTCGCCGGGCGTTGTCGGGGCCGGCATCGGCGCGTCGAATTCGAGGAAGCGCAGCTCGCCCTTGCCGTCCTGGCCGTTGAAGAGGAGGCGGCGGGGGTACGGCGAGCCGTCGAGGGCGACGTCGATCTCGCCGTCGGCGGCGCGCAGCGGCATGACCAGGGCGCCGTCGACGGAGGTGGCATGGGCCTTGAACACCGACGCCTCCATGGCGATCTGGCTGATCGCCTGCTGCAGGCCGGCCAGGGTGAGCAGCCGGAAGTACTGGGCGTACTTGGGGTCGTCGGTCTTCAGGTGCACCCAGCTGTCGCCGATGGCGGCGCCTGCATCGGGACCGCTGAAGGTGCTGAAGAACTCGCGCCCGCGAAACCAGGCGTCGTCGCCGATGGAGATCATCTCGGCGGTCGCCCCGTTGGCGGTGAGCGTGCCGCGGGCGCCGCCGACGCCGATGTGGAGGTCGAAGGCGTCCTTCTCCGTCCCTGACGCAGCGGTACCGGTGAGGTGGAAGGACTGCGCCCGCGAGAACGCGAGCGCGGAGTCGTTGAGGATGTCCTTCACCGTCTTGGTGCTCTCGCCGTTGCTGCCCACCGGGGTGGGGCCCGAGTCCCCGCCGGCCATGACCGCAACCACGACGATCAGGACGCCGACGAGGAGGGCGCCGCCGGCCGCGATGCGCACGCGGTGCCTGCCTGGCGGCGGTGGTGGTGGCGGCTGCCACCCGTCCTGGCGCCACTGCGGTGCCGGCGGCGAGGGTGGCCCCACCGGCCCGGAGGGTGGCGGCGGGTAGTTGATCACCCTGGCCGGGCGAGGCGGACCGCCGTCGCCGCCATCGACTCCATGCCGACGCGCAGCGACTCCTCGTCGATGCTGAAGTCGGGCGCGTGGTGCATCGGTGGCATGCGCCGGCCGGGCGCGGCACCGACGAAGAAGTGCACGCCGGGGACGCTGCGCAGGAACCAGCTGACGTCGTCGCTGGGCGGCATCGGCGGCAGCTCGATGACCCGGTCGGCGCCGAGCAGCGGCGTGCAGGCCTCGCGCCACGCGTCGACCGCCGCCGCGTCGTTGACCACGGCGGGCACCGGGTCGGGCAGCTCGGTGTCGACCTCGACGGCGAAGTCGCGCACCACCTGGGCGCAGGCGTCGTGCAGTCGGTCGAGGGTGGTGGCCCGCTGCTCCTCGGTGAAGGTGCGGATGGTGCCCTCCAGCAACGCGGTGCGTGGCACCACGTTGCTCACCGTGCCGGCGCGGATCACGCCGGCGCTGCAGGCGCACTGGATGTCCTCGAACTCCAGCCCCTCGACCACGGCCGGCAGCAGCGACGACAGCGCCGACACGGCGAGGACGACGTTGCCGTCGCGTCCCGCCAGCGAGCCGTGGCCGCCGCGGCCGGCGATGGTGACGCGGAAGAACTGCGCCGACGACATGGCCACGCCGGCCCGTGCGCCGATCAGCCCCGTGGCCAGCAGCGTGGCCAGGTGGAGGCTGACCATGCGGTCGGGTCGCGGCACGTCGAGCACGCCGCCACGGACCATGTGCGGCGCACCGGGGTCGGCGAGGTCCTCCTCGGCGGGCTGGAAGAGCAGCACGTACGAGCCGGGCAGCGACTCCGCGCGCGCCGCCAGCATGGCGGCGACGCCGAGCAGGATGGCCGTGTGCCCGTCGTGGCCGCAGGCGTGCATGACGCCGTCGACCCGCGAGCGCCAGGGGACGTCGACCTCTTCGAGCAGGGGCAGGGCGTCGATGTCGGCGCGGAGGAGCACGGTCCTGCCCGGCTTGCCGCCGCGCACGCGATACACGGCGCCGGTTGGCGTCGGGCAGGGCAGCTCGTCGAGGCCGAGTGAGCTCAGCCGGTCGCGCACCGTCGTCGTGGTCCGGGTCTCGACGTGCGACAGCTCGGGCCGCGCGTGCACGGCACGTCGCGTGTCGACGACCTCGTCGAAACCTGCACCCGCAAGGTCGCGAACATCGCCGGCGGAGAAGGCGGGGGTGGGGGTGGCCATGGTCGCCGGCAAGCCCCGCGGATCAGACCGCCCCGAGGATCTCCTGGCGCAGGCCCGCGTACTTCTTCAGGTAGTCGGCGCGCTCCGACTTGAAGCGCTCGACCAGCGCGTTGTACTCGTCGACCCGGCCCTGGCGCTCGTAGAGCTTGCGGGGCTGGAGCAGCTCCTCGTCCTCGACGCCGGGCAGCGCGCTGGCCACCTCGTAGTCGAAGTCGGGATCGCGCTCGAAGGCGATGGTGCCCTCGGCGATCGCCTTGACCACGGCGCTCGACACCGGGATGGTCATCTTCTTGCTGCGCTCGTCCTGGGCACCGCCGCCGATGCGGCCGGTGTTGAGCAGGAAGACCTCGAAGCCGGCGTCGTCGAGCAGCTCGAGGAAGCGGTTGCCCTGCATGGCGTGCAGCAGCGGGAAGAAGGGGTTGGTGCCGGGGACGCGGAGGAACTTGCCCATCTCGTCCTTGCCGCCGGCGCTGGTGCCCTGCGTCTCGCCGAGCATGAAATAGGCCGCCGCTTGCTCTCGGTTGAGGCGGGCGACGGCCGGGATGATGTTCTCGTTGCGGTTGAGGATGAGCAGCTGGTTGACCTTCTTCAGCTCGCGCGCATCCTTGGCGATGCCCAGCGCCGACATTCGGAAGACGGCGCGGCCGTTCTGGGTGTACGAGGTGTCGAAGAAGTCGACGTTGCCCTCGTCGTCCGAGGAGACGTTCTCCAGGTAGGCCTCGGGCTTGGTGACCGCGCCGTGGATGGCCGGCTCGTCCTTGGGGTCGAGGGCGAAGGTCTTGGCGAAGCAGCCGTTCTCGGTGGCGACGACATGGCCCCCGGGGTACAGCGCGACGAAGTCGTCCTGCACCGGCTGGCTCTCGTTCTGGCGGGTGAAGGTGGTGGTGGTCTTGCCCGTGCCGCTGAGGCCGACGATGAGCATGGTCTGGGCGCCGCGCGGCGTCGGGATGGTCTTGCACCCGGCGTGCAGCGAGAGGCCGCCGCGCTCGTAGGTGAGCGCGTTCCACATGCGCAGGCCGCCCTTCTTCGACTCGCCGAAGTAGTCGGAGTTGAGCACCCGGGTGATGCCGGCCTCGAGGTCGACGGCGATCACGCGGTCGTTGGGGTAGCCCTCGCAGACCAGGTTGGGGGTGTAGATGACGGTGAGCTCGGGCTCCCAGTCGGGTCCCCCCGCGCCCTCGTTGTCGAAGTAGAGAGCCTGCTGCATGCCGGCGACGTTGGCGTTGGTGGCCTCGATGAAGAGGCGGGCGGCGACGCGGTACTGCGGGTCGTTGCCGATGTAGCCATCGATCACCAGCATGTCCTGCTCGGCGATGTACGCGTCCTGCATCTCGGCGATGCGCTGCCCCTCGGCCCGGGTGATGGTCTGGTCGGAGTGCTTCTCGGGAGTGTCGGTGACGACGTAGGTGCTCGCCTTGCTGCGCGAGTCGACACGTGTTTTCACGTTGAGGTTGTCGAACACGGTCCGCCGCGCGTTGGGCATCTCCGCGGTGAGCTCCTTGAGCTCGGCCGGTGTCGGGTTCCATCGAACCGACCTGGCCTTGGGGAGCGATGCGCGGCGGGAACGGATGACTTCGGTCATGACACCTCCACGACTCGGTGTCAGTGCCTGGGCGCGCTCGTCATCAAGTCCAATCTCGCGCTGGCACGGTCCGGGCGGAAACGGCCTCGCCCGGGACCCGAGTACCACTGTCTTGGCCGGAGTGTACCAGGGTGGGTTTCGACCACGATCTACACAATCGAGTGGTGACATGCGAACATGTGTGCGGCTGGGGCACACCTGGAAGGGTAGTACCCTGGCATTCCCGACGGACCCAGACGGAGAGCATCGCCATGAGTCAGACAGAGGTCGCCGCATCCCCCGCCACGCGGAAGCATGACGACTCCTGGGTCTGGTTCAACGGCGACTTCGCCCGCTACCGCGACGCCAAGCTGGGCCTGATGACCCACGCGCTCCATTACGGCACGGGCTGTTTCGAGGGCATCCGCGCCTACTGGTCTGAGGAGGCGGGCAAGCTCTACACGTTCCGGCAGCCCGAGCACTTCGACCGGATGCGCAACAGCGCCAAGATCCTGCACATGTCGCTGCCGATGAGCACCCAGCAGATGTGCGAGGTCACCGACGAGCTGCTGCGCCGCAACGGCTACCGCGAGGATGTCTACATCAGGCCGCTCTGCTACAAGTCCTCCGAGGAGGTCGGGGTGCGGCTGCACAACCTCGAGGACGGCTTCCTCATCTACACCACTCCGTTCGGCGCCTACGTCGACATCGAGAAGGGCATCCGCTGCATGGTGTCGAGCTGGCGCCGCGTCGATGACAACGCCGCCCCTGCGCGCGCCAAGTGCACCGGCATCTACGTCAACAGCGCCCTGGCCAAGACCGAGGCCGTGGAGAACGGCTTCGACGAGGCGATCATGCTCACCAACGAGGGCCACGTCTCCGAGGGCAGCGCCGAGAACCTGTTCATCGTGCGTCAGGGCCGGGTCGTCACCCCGCCGGCGAGCGACAACATCCTCGAGGGCATCACCCGCGCAACCCTGATGCAGCTCGTCACCGAGGAGCTGGGTGTCGACGTCGACGAGCGTCCCATCGACCGCAGCGAGCTCTACGTCGCCGACGAGATGTTCCTCTGCGGCACCGGCGCGCAGGTCTCACCGGTCATCGAGATCGACCGCCGCACCATCGGCGACGGCGAGCCCGGCCCGCTGACGATGCGCCTGCAGTCGATGTACTTCGACATCTGCAAGGGACGCAACCCCAAGTACCGCGACTGGCTCACCGCCGTCTGACCTGACGGTCCGGTCGTCAATGGTCACCAGGGCGCGCGGGCAGCGCTGCCTCCGAGGCGTTGTCGCACCACGTCGCGGGCGGCCCGGCGCAGCAGCTCGGCCGCCCGCGCCCGTGACTCGTCGAGGCTGAGGCCCTCACCGATGGCGATCGCCTCGGCGTAGATCTCCGCGACGGGCTGCTCGACCGACCCCGCCAGCGCCACGCATGGCAGACCGGCCGCGGCCGCGCGCCCGGCCACCTCGGCGGGCGCCTTGCCCTCGGCGGTGGAGGAGTCCAGGCACCCCTCACCGGTGAGCACCAGCACCGCGCCGTCGAAGGCTGCGTCGAGGCCCACCAGGTCGCAGACCAGCGCGGCTCCGGGCAGCAGCGTCGCTCCGCACACGGCGACGAACCCGTATGCCGCCCCGCCCGCCGCACCCATGCCGGGCTGGTCAGCGGGCACCGGGCCAAGCGCGGACGCCCAACACGCCAGCCCGCGCTCCAGCTCGACCACCTGCGCAGCGGTCGCCCCCTTCTGCGGCCCGAACACCGCCGCCGCCCCCCGCGGCCCGAGCAACGGGCTGCGCACGTCGACGGCAACCTCGATCCGGCAAGAGCGCACCCGGGCATCCAGCCGGCCCAGGTCCACCGACGCCAGGCGCGACAGCGCCCCACCACCCGGCGGCAGCACGTCACCACCCCCGTCGACCAGCCGCGCACCCAACGCCACCGCCAGGCCCGCGCCGCCATCGGTGCTGGCACTGCCACCCACCCCGACGACGATCCGCGGCGCCCCTCCGTCGAGCGCCGCGCGGATCAACTCGCCCACGCCGAAGGTGCTCGCCTCCATGGCATCGAGCGCACCGCCGGCAACCAGCCGCAGCCCGGCCGCCTCGGCCAGCTCCACCACGGCCGAGCCGTCGCCGAGCCACCCCAACCGCGCCTCGACCGGCGCCCCCAGCGGCCCGTGCACCACGACGCGCTCGACCCGCGAGCCGGGCGATGCCCGCAGCAGCACGTCGAGCGTCCCGTCGCCGCCGTCCGCCACCGGCACCTGCACGGCGCCGACGCCGCCGAGACCCGCCCAGGCAACCCCCTCGGCCATGGCCGCCGCCGCCTCCAGCGCGCCCAAGCTGCCCTTGAACGCGTTGGGTGCACACACCACGCGTCGGATGGCGAGACCTACCCCTTCGCCGCCGACGCCGGTGCCGGTGACCAGCGCTCCCGGCAGTCGGCGCACCCCTCGATGTGGTTGGCCACCATCGCTCGCTGCTCGCGACGCAGCGGCCGCCGCCGGTCCGCCTCGACCAACAGGGCCACCGTCGAGCACTCGATCACCCGGGTGGCGGTGTCGTCCATCCGCAGGAAGACTTCCTTGAACCGCTTGCGAGCCCGGTGCAGCAATGTCTCCACCGCCGACTCGCTGATCCCCATCACCCGGGCGATCGCCGCGTAGGACAGCCCCTGCAGCTCACGCAGCGTCAGCACCATCCGCTGCCGCTCGGGCAGCCGCTTGGCCACGTCCCAGACCAGCTGCCGCAGCTGCGCGATCTCCAGTGCCGACTCCGGGTGGCCGTGCCGGTCGCGGTCGATCAGCCGCAGCACGGCCTCCTCGATCTCGTCCCCACCCCCGGCGACATGCTGCTGCGCCCGGCTGCGGCGGCGCAGCTCGTCGTGGCAGAGGTTGACGGCGATGCGGTGGATCCAGGCGGAGAAGTTGAAGGCGTCGTCGATGCGGTCGAGGCTGCGCAGGACGTTGAAGAAGGTGTCCTGGACCAGGTCCTCGGCGACGGGGCCGTCGCCCACGTAGCGGGTGCAGACCGAGCGGATGCGCTGGTGGTAGCGGCCGAACAGCGCGTCGAAGGCGGCCGCCTCGCCGGACAGGTAGGCTCGGATCAGGGTGAGGTCGTCGTTCTCGGCCATGCGACCAGGAGAGGGGCCGGTGCGGGCAATCGCCGAAAGCGCGTCCACGAACACACCAACCGTATCGGCCGCGGAGTATACCACCGGGTTTTCCGAGCCCCGGCGCCGGGAGCGTGGGGAATGCGCCGGACAGGCTGCAAGTTTTGTCCCCTCGCTTCGTCATTCGGGGTAGGGAGGACGCCCGGAAACGGCAGTCCTTCCAGACGGCAGGCATGCGGCAAAAATGCCCGGACATGGAGTTGGTTTGGAACCCTTGCACATCGGAGAGGCACACGCAGGCGCCGCGTCGCGCGTGCTGGTGCGTTTCTCCGACGACGAGACGCTGGAGGGCGACGCGGTCTCGCTCGACCTCGACCGTCCCGACTTCGAGCTCGTTCTGGTCGATCCTGGCGCGAACACCCGGCGCGCGCTGATCCCGCTGCCCTCGGTGAAGTTCGTCACCTTCGACCGGCGTTCCCTCAGCACCCGGCGCGACCTCGACGACATGCAGAAGGTGGCGCTGCACTTCGTCGACGGCGAGGTGATCACCGGCCTGCTCGGCGACGATCCCCGCCGCGGGCGCTACGGCGTGCAGCTGGAGCTGGTGAGTCGCGCCGGCGACGAGGTGGAGCTGCTCGGCATCCCCTACGACTCGCTCAAGGCACTCTTCTTCCTGCGCACCTGGGACGGCGGTGACGACGGCGGCCCGCAGCCCGACGCCGAGGCGCAGACGACACCGCTGGTCGATCTGCTGCAGCAGTTGCGCAAACTCGCAGACTCCCGCGACAGTGGCGACATCGACGACCGCGAGTTCCGGCAGCGCCGCAGGGCGGTCCTCGACCTGATGTAGCGCGTTGCTGCCGAATACGGCAGCAACATGCCAGGCGCGACCAGAAGCAGGTGGCCGCCGCCACCCTGTACGACGAGGACGCCCGTGCGGTGGCGGGGCTGGTCAGGGGCCAGGGCATCGTCTACGTCGCCTGTCCCAGGTCACCGTGGCCACGGGAGCGCGCACGCAGTGCGGTCCGCTGGCTCCCCTGCCGCCGCCGCCCGGCCCCGCCGCCGTGATCGCTCCCGCTCCGCCGCACATCCTCGCGGCCACGTGCCTCCCCAGTCGGTGGGCGCCCCCGCCGCCCCATCGCGCGTGGGCGACGGCGGGCCCGGCCGGTGCGCGCTGCGGTGGTGTCGCTGGGCGGGCGCGCCTGGCGCGACGGCGAGGACTAGCGGGGCGGCCGGCGTCCCACCTCGACCCCGTCGAGCTCGGCGTCGTCGACCTCGATCTCCATGCGCAGGATGAGCGACCCGTACGACTTGCCCAGCGGGTCGCTGCGCAGCGAGCGCGCCGCGCCGCCGTCGAGGGCCTGGTGCAGCACGAAGTTCAGCGCGCGCACGTTGGGCACCTCGTAGCGGTCCACCTCGCCGTGGACGAATCTGCCGAAGTGGGCACGAACTCGCTGGGCGGTGAGCTCGCGCAGGAACGCCGCGTACATCGCGCCGGTGGGGGCGAAGACCGCGACGTTGGCGAGGTCGCCCTTGTCGCCGCTGCGCGCCTGGGCGACGTCGCGCAGCTGCACGCGGCGGGTGCTCATACCGCCGCCACCTCGTCGACGGACACTTCGACCCCCGGCTCGACCAGCTGGCGCGGCAGCAGCGAGGGCCACACTCCCAGCAGTGCCCGGGCGCCCTGGGGGGCGACGCCGCCGCCGATGAACGGCGGTCCGTTCAGCCCCAGCGGCGTGGCGATGCGGGGGAAGCGCTTGGCCTCGGCCTCGGTGGCGAAGCGTGCGGAGATGCGCAGCACCACCTCGTTGGGATCGTCGGGAATCGGCGCCGCAGACCCGTGCGTGCTGTCGACGCCGATCATCTCGGTGACCACGTCGAGCGGCTTCAGCCCGCTGCGCGCCACCATGCGCTCGACCAGCTCGGCGGTGCGCTGCGCCTTCTGCACCGCGTCGGGCCAGGAGTAGCCGATGGCGATGGTGCCGGCGTAGCCGTCGAGGTAGCCGAGGATGGCCTTGAGGTCGTCGGGGCGCGGGCGGCCGCGCACACCGCTCACCTCGACCACGTCCTGCCCGGCGTCGCGCAGCTGCACCGAGGTGAAGTCCGCGACCACGTCCGGGTTGAGGTACGCGCGCGGGTCGAGCACCTCGTAGAGCAGCTGCTCCTTGACCGTGTCGAAGCTGACGCGGCCGCCGGTTCCGGCCGGTTTTGTCAGCAACGCGGAGCCGTCCTGGCGCACCTCGCACACCGGGTAGCCGGGACGGTCGAGGTCGGGAACATTCCACCAGTCGCCGCTGAAGTTGCCGCCCGTCGACTGGGCGCTGCACTCCATCAGGTGGCCGAGCACCACGCCGGCGGCAAGCCTGTCCCAGTCCTCCATGCCCCAGCCCAGCTCGTGCACCATCGGGGCCACGAACAGGGAGGCGTCGGCGACGCGCCCGGTGATCACCACGTCGGCGCCCATCTCCAGCGCCCGCACGACGGGCGCGCATCCCAGGTAGGCGACGCCGAAGACGATGCGGTCGCGCACCTCGTCGAGCGATGCGCCGGTGTCGAGGTTGCTCAGCGCTGCGCCGGAGGCCTGCAGCTCGCCGACGCGCGAGGTGATGTCGTCGCCGAGGACGACGCCGATGCGCAGGTCGTCCATGCCCAGCCTGCGCGCAACCTCGCGCACCGCGGCCGCGGCGCCGGCGGGATTGATGCCGCCCGCGTTGGTGATCAGGCGGATCCCCCTGGGGCGGCAGATGGGCAGCAGCGCCGACATGAACGCGGGCAGGTCGCGCGCGTAGCCCGCCGCGGGATCGCGGAAGCGGTCCTTCTGCAGGATGGCCATGGTCAGCTCGGCGAGGGCGTCGAAGCAGATGTACGACACGTCGCCGGAGCGGGCGACGTCGAGGGCGGCGTCGACGGAGTCGCCGTAGAAGCCCTGGCCGGCGCCGATGCGGATGCTGCGCACGAACGGGGAGCATGGCGAAGGCTTGACGCCGGTGTCAAACTGCATCGCTGCACCATGGACCTCACCCTCACCGAGCGCGAGCGCAGCTTCCAGGCGGAGTGCCGCGAGTTCATGCAGGCCGGCGTGCCGCGCGAGCGGGCGCCGTATGACGAGGACGGCGCCTGGGTGGAGCAGTCCAAGCAGTGGCAGCGCACCCTGGCCGCGGGGCGCTGGGCGGTGCCGGGCTGGCCGTCGCGCTTCGGCGGGCGCGACGCGACGCCCGTCGAGCTGATGCTCTACGAGCACGAGCTGGCCGCGGTGCACCCGCCGCGGGCGATCAACGTCATCGGCACCGGCTGGGCGGGCGCGGCGCTGCTCCGCCACGGCACTCCGTCACAGCAGGAGCGGTACCTGCCGCCCATCCCCGCCGCCGACGAGGTGTGGTGTCAGCTCTTCAGCGAGCCCGACGCCGGCAGCGACCTCGCCGCGTTGCAGACGCGCGCGACGCTCACGCCAGACGGTCAGAGCTACGTCGTCGAGGGGCAGAAGATCTGGTCGAGCATCGCCCAGGTCGCCGACCGCGGCATCCTGCTGGCGCGCACCGACGCGACCGCACGCAAGCACCACGGCATCTCGTGTTTCGTGCTCGACATGCACGCGCCCGGCATCACCGTGCGCCCGATCACGCAGATCACCGGCGAGCGCGACTTCAACGAGGTCTTCTTCGACGGCGTGCGCATCCCCGCGTCCGACCGCATTGCTGCGGAGGGCGAGGGATGGACGGTGGCCATCACCACCCTGATGGCGGAGCGCGTCGGGCTCAGCGCGGGAGAGGGCACGCTGTGGGGCAGCGGCCCGACGTTCGCCGACGTCCTGAGGCTCTGGCAGCGGCGCAAGGACGCCTCGGCGCTGCCGCGTGGAGCCGAGGGCGTCGCCCTGCGCGACGAGGTTGCCCGGCTGCACGTCGAGGGCGAGGCGCTGCGGCTCACCGGGCTGCGCCTGCTCAGCGACGTGGCGCGCGGCGGTCTGCCCGCGGCGCAGATGTCGGTGCGCAAGCTGGCGTCGGACGTGTGGGGCCAGGCGGTGCACGAAGCGGTGTGGCGGATGCTCGGGCCCCAGGCCCTGGTGTCGCGCGGCGATCCCGACGCGGTCGACGACGCCGGCTGGCAGCGCGCCTACCTCTTCGCGCGCGCACTCACCATCGGTGGCGGCACCACCGAGGTGCAGAAGGACATCCTGGCGCGGCGGATCCTCGGGCTGCCGGTCTAGGACTGGGTGCGCGCTCGTCGTGCGGGACCCTTGCGACCGCCGTGTGCCGCCGCGGTGAAGGCTTGCGTGCCCGCGGTCGCAGGTCGATGACGCCACCTCGCGCAGCGCCCTGGCGGCTGCCATCGTGCTGCCCATGAGCGCCATCGAATACGGCCCCCTGGCCCCCCTCCTCGACGACCCCACCCTCACCGAGATCATGGTCAACGGCCACCGCGAGGTGTACGTGGAGCGTGGTGGCGTCATCGAGGCCACCGACGTGCGCTTCGCCGACGAGGGCGAGCTGATCACCCTCATCGAGCAGGTCGCCGCCTACGTCGGCCGCCGCGCCTCGGCGCAGGACGCCATGCTCGACGCCCGGCTCCCCGACGGCTCGCGCGTCAACGTGGTGCTGCCGCCGCTGAGCCTGAGCGGCCCCGTGGTCACCATCCGTCGCTTCGTCCCCGGTGGTGTCACCGCCGAGGACCTCATCGACCGCAACAGCGCGACGCCTGCGGCCATCGACTTCCTGCACGCCTGCGTGCTGGCGCGCCGCAACATGCTGATCAGCGGACGCAGCGGCGTCGGCAAGACCACGATGCTCAACATCCTCAGCAAGTGGATCGCCGACCGCGAGCGCATCATCACCATCGAGGACTCGGCGGAGCTGCAGCTCTCGCAGCCGCACTGGGTCCGGCTGGAGACGCGTCCCGCCGACATGAACGGCCGCCACGAGGCCACCTCGCGGCACCTGGTGCGCAACGCGCTGCGCATGCGCCCCGACCGCATCGTCATCGGCGAGGTGCGCGGCGGCGAGGCGCTCGACATGCTGCAGGCGATGAACACCGGCCACGACGGCTCGATGTCCACCATCCACGCCAACAGCTCGCGCGATGCCCTGTACCGCCTGGAGACGCTCGTGCTCATGGCCGGCGTCGACCTGCCGCAGCGCGCCGTGCGCGACCAGATCGCCACCGCGGTCAACCTGCTCATCCACCTCGGCCGCACCGACATGGGGCAGCGCCGCATCGAGCAGATCAGCGAGGTGGTCGGACGCGAGGGCGACGTGGTCACCCTGCAGGACATCTTCACCATGCAGAGCCGCACCGAGCCGGACGGCCGCACCGTCGAGAAGCTGATGCCGACCCGGGTGCGCCCGCTCGCGCTCGACCACATGGTCTCGGTCAAGGACTCGCTGCCGCCCGGGCTGCACCGCGTCTACCCCGATCCCCGCCTGACGGCGAGCGAGAGCGCCGCCTAGCTTCTCCTGACCGGCTGCATGATGCGTTTGCACCATGCCCTGGTAAAGATCGCGGTAGCCCCCTAGCCAAGCGCGCCCCCACGCCCTACCATCCGGCCGTCCCCCCGACGGGCAGCACGCCCGCGGGGCGTGGGGGACGCGCGGCGCTTGTCCAGGAGGCGTCGCGCGCCTCCCGCGTGGGCGCCACCGACATACCGCCGGTCCAGGGGCTGTCTTCTTCTTCCGTTAGGAGGAGAACTCATGCCCCATCGGCATCGGGCACGCGCCGCGGCGGCCGTCTTCGCAGTCCTGGCCGCCCTGCTCGCCACGACCCGCCCCGCTTCCGGCGAGGCCCCCACCTGGCAGCCCGATCCCCCCAGCTGGGGCTACGTCATCCAGAACGACGTCCCCATCACCATGAGCGACGGCATCGTCCTGCGCGCCAACGTGGGCATCCCCGTCCCCCAGGGCGCCGCCGCCCCCCAGCGCGGCCTGCGGTTCCCTGTGCTGATCTCCCAGACGCCCTACCGCAAGGACGGCGGCCTCTTCGTGGTCGACCCCTACTTCCTGCAGCGCGGCTTCGCCATGGTCGTGGTCGACGTGCGCGGCACCGGCTCCTCGCAGGGCGAGTGGCAGTCGTTTTACGGCGCCGAGCAGACTGACGGCCCCCAGATCGTGCGCTGGGCCGCCCACCAGCCCTGGGCCAACGGCCGCGCCGGCCTGATGGGCTCCTCCTACCTCGCCATCAACCAGCTCCTCACCATGGAGCAGCCCGACGCCCCCAGCGAGGTCAAGGCGATCTTCCCGGTGGTGCCGATGTCCGACGGCTACCGCGACGTCACCTACCACGGCGGCAACCTCGACGCCGCCTTCATCCCGCCCTGGCTCAGCCTGGTCACCGGCCTCGGCGCGCCGCCCGGCCACCAGACCACCAGCGGCAACCCCGCCGACTTCGTCGACGGCATGCAGGTTGCGGTCAACCATGCCTACAACGTCAGCCAGTTCCAGGTCCCGACGACGGTCGACGCCGCCACCGGCGGTGTCAAGACGTACGACGGCGCCTACTACCAGTCGATCTCGCCGATCTGGCGCATCAAGCAGGTGCACGTCCCGACCTTCGTGGTTGGCGGCGAGTTCGACATCTTCCAGCGCGGTGAGCCGCTCGTCTACAACGCACTCGACGTGCCCGCCAAGCGCCTGGTCATGGGTCCCTGGGTGCACCTGCAGGGCTCGTCCGCCTCGTCGCTGCCCGCCGACGGCATCCCCGACCTCAAGACCCTGCAGCTGCAGTGGTTCGACCAGTACGTCAAGGGCGTGGAGACCGGCGAGGACGCGCAGCCGCGCGTCTACCAGTACGAGCTCAAGGGCACCGACGCCTCGCACTTCGTGGCGTCGTCGACGTACCCCGTCCGGCCCGTCGAACCGCAGAACCTCTATCTGCAGCCGGGCACATCCGGCTCGGCGCAGTCGCTCAACGACGGCGTGCTCGGCGCCAAGCCGCCCGCCGCCGCGGGCTCGGACCCGCTGCCCTACGTGCCCACCGGCACGCCGTGCTCGCGCACGACATTCCAGTGGGGCGACGCCAGCGCGTCGCAGGCACAGATCACCAACGCGCCGTGCGAGACGGACGAGCGTCCCAACGAGGTGCAGGAGCTCACCTACACGACGCCGGTGCTGGACAAGCCGGTGACCGTCAACGGCCCCATCAACGTGCACCTCGTCGCGCAGTCGGTGGACGGGCAGAACATGCCGTTCACGGTGCGCGTCACCGACGTGGCGCCCAGCGGCGCATCGACGCAGATCAGCGCGGGCTGGTTGCTCGCCTCACTGCGCGCGACGTCGCCGTCGGCGGTCACGCAGCGGGTCGACGGCACGCTGCTGCGTCCCTTCCATCCCTTCACGCAAGCCTCCGAGCAGACGGTGCCGGCCACGCCGACCGCCTACGACATCGAGGTCTTCCCCACCTTCGCAACCTTCCAGGCGGGACATCGCATTCGCCTCGACGTCGGCACCGGCGACGCGCCGCACATGGCCCTCAGCGCGCCGCACCAGGCGCAGAGCGCGGGCGCGGTATTCATGGTCGACCGCAATCCCGACAACCCCAGCTACGTGTCGCTGCCCGTGCTGTCGTCGGCATCCGCCGGGCACGATGCCAACGCCGTGCCGCAGCAGGGGTCCGCCGTGCAGCCCGCGTCGAACGGCGGTGGCACGACCGCCAATGTGGCCGCGGCGGTGACGCTGCCGAACACGGCCGCACCGCGCTCCGCCGCGTGGCCGGGCGCCTTCGCCGTGCTCGGCGCCGGGGCGCTGCTCTACTGGCAGCGGCGGCGGTCCCGCCACGGTACGATGCCCGGCGAGACGTCCAAGCCCGCTCGCGGCGGCGACGCGGGGACATGAGGTCAGTGCAGCAGTGTTCGGTGCCAAGCACATCATTCTCTACGTGGTCATCGTCGTGGTCGTCGTCGGCGGTGCCTGGTTCCTGATGCGCGGGCGCGGCGCCGGCGCGTAGCGCAGCCGGGGGCTTAGGCCCCGGCGATCACCGTGCGCACGATGCGCACGGCTTTGCGCATCGCCTCTGGCCCGCGCAGCGCGGCCGCCAGGTCGCCGCGGCCGCTGAGGGCGTCGGCGACGGTGGTTGCGTCGCCGCGCAAGGCTTCCGCGTCGCCGTCGAGTGACGGCAGCAGGCGGGTTCGCACCTCGGTGCCCTGCACGTCGACGCGCATCGCCGCGTCCGACACGCCTTCCTGGACGAGCACGATCGACGCCTCGCGGCCGAACATCCGCTGCAGGCACCCCGCCAGGTGCAGCGAGTACATCGTGTGCAGGCGCAGCTCGGAGGGCAGCTCGGGCGGCGTGACGCCGCGGGGGATGAGCAGGTCGCGCTCGTGCAGCCATGCGTCCCAGAACCCGTGCAGCAGCCCGGCGTGGAACGGCTGCACGCCGATCGGCGTCTCCACCTGAAGATCCTGCGCCAAGGCGGCACCGGCCTCCGCCTCGGCGACCGCCGCGGTCAGTGCGTCACGGGCGCGACGCCGTGCGGTGTCGAGGTCGCGCACGGCGGCGTCGGTGAGCAGCTTGGGAGCGCGCTTCGGGTCGAAGCCGTCGAAGATCCCCGACCGCTTGCCCTGCGCGGCGGCGAAGGTCACCTCCCGGGCCATGCCGGTGACGTCGGCGAGGTGGTTGACCAGGTCGACGACCGCCCATTCGCTGCAGCGCGTCGGCGCGTCGCCACAGTCGTCGGGCAGCTCGTCGAGCGCGGTGAGCAGCCGCCGCCAGACGGCGAGGATCGCAGTGAGGACCTCGTCGCCCTCGACGTCGAGCGTGGTGCGGGCGCCCCCGGCGTCCACCCACTCCAGACCCTTGGCACCCTCCACCGACATGGTGTCGGGAAGGCTACTCGGCGGGGACTTCGTCCTGCACGAGCAGGGCCATCGCCGACTCCAGTCGCTCGATGGAGCCGCGCAGCCCGCGCTCCTCGGCGAAGCGCTGCAGCCTGTCGTGGTCCGGAAGTTGCGGGTGGCTCATGCGCACGGTCACCTCGCAGTCGACGGGGACGACGATGCGCATGGCGTCGAGATAGGCGCCCTGCTCGCGCAGTGCGGCGTGCTGGCGCGGCGAGATGCCGTCGAAGACGGTCGCACGGCGCAGCGCGTCGAGGGAGCCGAAGCGGCGCAGCAGCTCGGCCGCGGTCTTGGGGCCGATCCCGGGCACGCCGGGCAGGTTGTCCGAGGTGTCCCCGCGCATCGTCGCGAAGTCCACGTACAGCCGCGGCGGCACCCCGTACATCTCCTGCACCGCCGCCTCGTCGAAGCGGCGCAGGTCCTTCACCCCCTTGACGGTGAAGAGCACCGCCACCTCGGGGTCGCGCACGAGCTGGAGCAGGTCGCGGTCGCCGGTGACCACCTCGACCGGCTGTTCCGCGCTGGCGCGGGTGGCCAGGGTGCCGATGGCGTCGTCGGCCTCGTAGCCCTCCGCGTCGGCCACGGGCAGCCCGGAGGCGGCGAGCACCTCGAAGAGCAGCTCGAGCTGGTGCGGCATCTCCGGCGGGTCCGGACGCCGCGCCCCCTTGTACCCGTCGTACGCCGCCACCCGGTAGGCGGGGCGCCAGTTGTTGTCGAACACGTGCACCACGCCGGCGGGCCGGCGTGCCCTGAGCAGCTGGCTGACCATGTCGAGGTACCCACGCACCGCATTGACCGGCTTCCCCTGCGGATCGCGGATGCTGACCGGCAGGGCGAAGAAGGCGCGGTAGAACAGGCTCGGGGAGTCGAGGAGGAGCGTGGGGTTGGGCATGACTGGCGGCGCAGAGCATCGCATGCGCTGGCGCCCGGCTTCATCCCCCCCGCCGGTAGACCCACCGAATCAGCGGGACGTGGCTCAGAACCTCTCGAACCGGGCTGCACCTTGCCGCCACGACGCGAAACGGGACCACTTGAGGAGCTTTCGTGTCCAGGAGGCGCGCAATGCGGCGTACCGACTCGTCGCTGTTCCAGTAGCCCCCATGCTTGTACCCGCTCGACTCTGCACGGTGCCACCGCCCATTCGGACCGCCCGTATACCCGACAGCGCGCCACTTTCCACGTGCGGGCGTCGGATCGTTGAAGGGGTGCCGGGCCAGCCACTGTCCGGGGGGGAAGACCATCTTCAGCACGCAGTCGGCTCGCGAGTAGAGCACCAACTCCTCGGGACCGGTTGTCCCGGGAAGTGTCCCCCCTTTGTGACAGAGCCCCTCGGGCACGGCCGCAGCCATGAGGATCACCCGTCCCACTCGTACCCTGGGGTTTCCGGCGAGGCCCGTCACTGCTTCCAGAACGACGCGGCACCCAAGGGAGTGCCCTACGAACTGGACGACCATCTCGTTCCGCTGTAGCGCGGCCCTGGCAATCCAATCGGCGAGGCTTTCACCACACTCCACGGCGGTGCCGACGGTCTTGAAGTACCACAGGGCCGAGCCAACCGAATTCTCGAATCGGTCGCCGGGCCAGTAGTAGTGGGCAACGCTCGCAGCCGCCGATGGCGATACCAACGGCCGGAGCAGCTCGTGAGTCTGCCGCCAAGCGTTATCCGCGTCGTATTCGCTGTTCTTGAATCCGTGCACGAAGATAGTGACGCGTGCGGGTAGGGCTCCGGACCTCAGCCAAACGGCGCGCACGCCGCCACCCTGGCGCTTTACACGCGCGGTGAGCTCCATCCGGCGAATGGACATCATCGTCGCCATCGTTCGAGCGTTGCGACGATATCTCTTGCCACCCACGCGAAGAACCCGCCCGACACAGCTGTGACGATGACAAGGAGCACGCTGACATCAGGGCGCAGCCCGGATTGGACCTGCAGGCCGGTGGCGATCAGGCCCGAGACCGCAATGCTGGACCGACGCACCCAACGTCTCCACTCGGTACCCAACACCAATTGAATGGCGTCGAGTGACAGTTCGAGTTGAGCCAAAGGGTCGGCACGTACCGGAGTAGTGGACTGCTCACTGCCTTCCGGAGGCCCGATCAAACTGGCTACCAACTGGGATCTGCTCGGCCCGCTCGCGTCTTCGCGGCCGAGACGCTCTTGGGCAATGCCGTTGATCTGCCCTATGAGGTGCTCCAGCGGCACATCGAACCACGAGAGGTCACGCACTTTCGCAGCCTGGTTGCCTCCGTCGGTACGGAGCTCCTCCATTGCACTCTTTCCCAGGATCCGTTCCAGGCGACGGCAGTGGAAGCGGCCCCGAATCGGCGCCAGGCGCTTGGCTGCCTCGACGACCGTCATCGTGAGAAGTCCGACCGCTCCCGTGGATTCGACAAGATGGATCGCCTCGGACGTGATGCCGTTTAGCCGATCATCGAACGTCTGGCCCCTTACGCCAGCTGGAAGCAATGCGTGGACGACGAATCCGACAGCACCCACGGAGACCACGGCGATCAGCCAAGACATCCACGGGTAACGCGCCCACCATGAGCGCAAGTCGTGCAAGACGCCGGTAATACTAATCCCGCGAAGGCTGTCGAACATCGGTGCCCCGCCGTTAACCTAGTTCCCTTCTCCTGCCACATGCTAACCCGGAAATGGCGGCCAGACAAGCCGCGTCGAGAGCAGTTCGCTGTTGTCGTCGCCCTGCAACGCGGGCAGAACTGAGTGCGTCCTCCCTTCAGATGAGCGGCGCACAATCCATCGC
Organism: Candidatus Dormiibacterota bacterium; assembly: GCA_035995545.1. Classification (GTDB taxonomy): domain Bacteria; phylum Chloroflexota; class Dormibacteria; order Aeolococcales; family Aeolococcaceae; genus DASRDZ01. The sequence goes on along the minus strand of DASYKI010000010.1, from coordinate 122,298 downwards.
CCGGCCAGAGCCGGGGGGGAGCGCCGAAGGGAGTGCTGACCATGCGTGGACGAGTGCGGATCCTGATTGCGGCGATGGCGACCACGGCGGCCCTCGCGGTGCCGGTTGCGGCTCACGCCGACCTGTCGAACTGCAGGGGCTACGGCGGCCAGGGCGCCGGCGGGTACGTCAGCTCCCTGGTGCAGAACTGCCTGAGCGGGCTGGCCGCCCAGTAGCCACCCGCCCTCCCGGCCTCGGCGGGCGGGACCTGGCCGGCCGCGTGGACAACGGCTGAGGCGGCCGGGTACCGTGGCCCGGTCATGAGCATCCTCGGCAACCGCGTCCTGCGCATCGAGGACCCGCGCCTGCTCACCGAGGGTGGCACGTACATGGACGACGTGCCCCTCGAAGGCGCAGCCCACCTCGTCTACGTGCGCTCCCCCATGGCCCACGCCGCCATCCGCGGCATCGACACCGGTGAGGCGCGGGCCATGCCCGGCGTCATCGCGGTGCTCACCGGGGCAGACTTCGAGCTGCCCTCCGACCCACCGATGGGCGGCGGCGACGAGGCCATGTCACGCCCCACGCTGGCCCGGCACCAGGTGTGCTTCGCCGGCCAGTCGGTCGCCATCGTGGTCGCGCAGACGCGGGCGCAGGCGGTCGACGCGGCCGAGATGGTCATGCTCGACTACGACCACCTGCCTGCGGTGGTGGACCCGGAGGCCGCGGCCGAGGGCGCGCCCTACGTGCACGAGGCGGCGGGCACCAACATCGTGCGCGAGTTCGGCGAGCTCGATCCCGCCATCTTCGAGGGCTGCGAGGTCGTCGTCTCGCAGCGCGTGGTCAACAACCGGGTGATCGCCTCGTCGCTGGAAACGCGCGGCGCCATGGCGACGTGGAGCGAGGACGGCAAGCTCACCTACTGGCTGTCGACCCAGGGCGTGCACGACGCGCGCAACGTGCTGGCCAACGCGCTGAAGGTCGACGCGGCCAACATCCGGGTGATCGCGCCCGACGTCGGCGGCGGCTTCGGCACCAAGGTGGGGCTGGCGCCCGACGAGCTGCTCGTCGCCGCGGCGGCGCGCGCCGCGGGTGTGCCGGTGCGCTGGACGGAGACGCGCAGCGAGGCGATGGCCAACGGCCACGGCCGCGCCCAGGTGCAGCACGTCACCGTCGGCGGTTCGCGCGACGGCCACATCGAGGCGTACCAGCTCGACATCCTCCAGGACGTCGGCGCCTACGCCGGCATCGGCGCGTTTCTGCCACAGCTGACCAGAATGATGGCATGCGGGACGTACGACTTCCCGCGCGTCGCCGTACGTGCACGCAACGTGGTCACCACGACGTCGCCGGTGATCGCCTACCGCGGCGCCGGGCGGCCCGAGGCATGCGCCGCGGTGGAGCGCGCCGTCGACCTCTTCGCCAACGAGATCGGCATGGATCCCGCCGAGGTGCGCCGCCGCAACGTGATCACCCCCGACAAGTTTCCCTTCACCACCAAGACCGGCGCCACGTACGACTCCGGCGAGTACACGCGCGCCCTCGACCTGGTCCTCGACGCCGCCGGATACAGCTCGCTGCGCGACGAGCAGCAGCGTCGCCGCCAGGCCGGCGATTCGCGACTGCTCGGCCTCGGCATGTCGCTCTACGTCGAGATCACCGCGGGCGGCGGCGGCAGCGAGTACGCGTCCATCGAGATGCGCCAGGACGGGCGCGCCATCCTGCGCATCGGCGCCTCGCCGCAGGGGCAGGGCCACGCCACGGTGTGGGCGACGATGGTCAGCGACACGCTGGGCATCCCCATCGACGCCGTCACCGTGATCAGCGGCGACACCGGCCTGGTTCCCGAGGGCCACCTCACCGGCGGCTCGCGCTCGGTGCAGATCGCCGGCAGCGCGGTGGCCGAGACCAGCGACCTGCTGGTGCAGCGCGCCCGCGAGGTCGCGGCCGAGCTGCTCGAGGCCGACCCCGCCGACATCGTCCACGACCGCACCATGGGACGCTTCCACGTCGCCGGCGTGCCCTCCTCCGGACGCGGCTGGGCCGACATCGCCGAGGCGGCGGCGCCCGGCGGCCTCGTCGTCGAGCACCGCTTCCAGGCCAAGGGCAGCACCTTCCCCTTCGGCGCCCACCTCGCCGTCGTCGAGGTCGACGCCGAGACCGGCAAGGTCACCCTGCAGCGCTTCGTCGCCGTCGACGACGCGGGACGCATCCTCAACCCGCTGCTCGCCGAGGGACAGCGCCACGGCGGCATCGCCCAGGGCGCGGCGCAGGCGCTGCTGGAAGAGGTGCGCTATGACGCCGACGGCAACCTGCTCACCTCGACCTTCGCCGACTACGAGGTGATCACCGCCGCGGAGCTGCCCGACTTCCAGCTGGTCCCGATGGAGACGCCGACGCCGCTCAACCAGCTCGGTGCCAAGGGGATCGGCGAGTCCGGCACCGTCGGGGCCACGCCCGCGGTGCACAACGCGGTGGTCGACGCCCTGCTGCATCTCGGCGTCCGCCACGTCGACATGCCGTGCGCGCCGGAGCGCGTGTGGACTGCCATGCGCGATGCCGGCGGCCGCACCGCGGAGGTGGCGCGATGATCCCCGCAGCATTCGAGTACCGGCGTCCGTCATCGGTGGACGAGGCGGTGGCGCTGCTCGCCGCCGACGAGGAGGCGAAACTGCTCGCCGGTGGCCATTCGCTGCTGCCGATGATGCGGCTGCGCCTGGCCCGGCCCACCACGCTGATCGACCTGACCGCACTGCGTGGTGAGCTCTCCTACGTCCGCGACGACGGTGGCGTCGCCGCCATCGGCGCCATGACGCGCCACCACGACGTCGCCACCAGCGAGCTGCTGCGCCGCCGCGTGCCCCTGCTCGCGCACGCGGCGTCGATGGTCGGCGATCCCCAGGTGCGCCACCGCGGCACCATCGGCGGCTCGCTCGCCCACGCCGATCCCGCCGCCGATCTCCCCGCGGTTGCGCTCGTTCTCGACGCGGTGCTGGTGCTGACCGGTCCGTCCGGAACGCGCGAGGTCGCTGCCGCCGACTTCTTCCACGGCTTCCTGGAGACGGCGCTGCAGCCGGGCGAGATGCTGCGCGAGGTCCGCGTCCCCATCCCTGCCGAGGGGCACGGCTGGGGCTTCGTGAAGGTCAACCGGCGCGCCCAGGACTGGGCAACCGTCGCCGTCGCGGCACTGCTGGAGCGCGACGGTGCCGTGGTGCGGCGCGTTGCGGTCGGCCTTGCCAACATGGGCACCACCCCGCTGCGCGCCCGCGGCGTCGAGGAGGCGATCACCGGTCGCGGCGAGGACGGCATCGACGCCGCGTCGCAGCGCGCCGACGAGGGCACCGCACCCGCGAGCGACATCGCCGCGTCCGCCGAGTATCGGCGCCACCTGGCCCGAGTGCTCACAGCCCGTGCTCTGCGCCAGGCCTTCTCCTAGGCCTGGGGAAGGCCCCAGAGCTGCCCCGCCTAGTGGACTAAGGCGCAGTTGGAAGGCTTGACAGTGATCACTGCGGATCCGGCGCTCGACAGCTACGACGTCCCGCTTCTACGGACGGCGTGAGTCGGTGCGTCGGTGCGTCAGCGCGCCGACATCTCCTCGCCGGCGGCGACGATGGCCTGCACGATGTTGTGGTACCCGGTGCAGCGGCAGATGTTCCCCTCGAGCGCGTCGCGCACCTGCTGGGACGATGGTCGCGGGTTCTCGCGCAGCAGCGACACGGCCGCCATCACCATCCCCGGTGTGCAGAATCCGCACTGCAGGGCGTGATTCTCGCGAAACGCGCGCTGCATGGGATGCAGCTCGCCCGAGGGTGACGCCAGCCCCTCGATGGTCGTCACCTGCGCGCCGTCCACCTGAACCGCGAGCACGGTGCACGACTTCACCGACTCCCCGTCGAGCAGCACCGTGCACGCGCCGCACGACGACGTGTCGCAGCCGACGTTGGTGCCGTGCAGCCCGAGCCGGTCGCGGAGCATGTGCACCAGTAGGGTTCGCGGCTCGATGGAGGCCTCCCGCGCGTCCCCGTTGACGGTGAGGCGCACGGTGACGTCGGTGGTGGTGAGCTCTGCCATGACCGGCAGATTGGCACACCGGCACAGCCCCCCGCAGCACCCCCAGCCCCTCCACGCTCCAGAAACGTCCGTTTGCCCCCGAACCTCCATCCGCCGTCACGTTGACTTACACCTCGCACGGTGCTACTACCGGAACACCAGCCCGACGCGCACCCGGCCTCCCGCACCTTCTCGCCCCGCGCCGAGCATGGCTCGCTTCTCGGTTGGAGGTGCTTGCATGTTCCCGGCCGCGTTCGACTACCGGGCCCCGACGACGCTGGAGGAGGCCCTCAGCATCCTTCAGCAGAGCGGCGACGAGGCCAAGCTCCTGGCCGGCGGCCAGAGCCTGATCCCGCTTCTCAAGCTGCGGCTCGCCACGCCCGCCCTGGTCGTCGACATCGGGCGCGTGCCCGGCATGGAGGGGATCGGTCGCGACGACGGCACGGTGCGCATCGCCGCGCGCACCCGGCACGTCGACGTGGAGGCGGCGCGCGACCTGCGCGGCAGCCTGGACGTGCTCCTCGACGCCGCCCCGCAGATCAGCGACCCGCTGATCCGCAACATGGGCACCGTCGGCGGCTCGCTGGCCCACGCCGATCCCGCCGGCGACTGGGGCGCGGTGATGCTGGCCCTGGGTGCCGACCTGGTGGCCCGCTCGGCCACCGGATCCCGGCGCATCGACATTACGGCGTTCTTCGAAGGACCCTTCACCACCACGCTGCGTCCCGACGAGGTGCTCACCGAGATCGCCATCCCGGTGAGCGGTGCCCGCAGCGGCGGCACCTACCTCAAGCTGGAGCGCAAGGTCGGTGACTTCGCCACCGTCGGCGTCGCGGTGCACGTCGAGCTGGAGGGCGATGGCCGCATCGGGCGCGCGGGCATCGGGCTCTGCGCGGTGGGGCCCAACAGCCTCAAGGCCGTCGACGCCGAGAAGGCGCTGGCGGGACAGCAGCCCAGCGCCGACCTGATCGCCGAGGCGGCGCGACTCGCCGCCGCGGCAGCCGAGCCGCAGGCCGACAACCGCGGCAGTGTCGAATACAAGCGCGACGTTGTCCGCGTGTTCGTGCAGCGCGGGCTGCACACCGCGGTCCAGCGCGCGCGGAGTGGTGTCGCATGAACGTGGATCTCACCGTCAACGGCAGGCAGCGCACCGTCGAGTGCGAGCCGCGCACGCTGCTCGTGGACCTCATCCGCACCCGTCTCACCCTGACCGGAACGCACATCGGCTGCGACACGTCATCGTGTGGCGCCTGCACGGTGCTGCTCGACGGGCGCCCGGTCAAGTCGTGCACGTTGCTGGCGGCGCAGGCCGAGGGCAGGCAGGTCACCACCGTCGAGGGGCTGGCCGACGGCGCCACCCTGCACCCGGTGCAGGAGGCCTTCCACACCGAGCACGGGCTGCAGTGCGGCTTCTGCACGCCCGGCATGATGCTGGTCGGTGCGGCGCTGCTGGAGCAGAATTCCAGTCCCTCCGAGGAGGAGATCCGCTGGGCGATCAGCGGCAACATCTGCCGCTGCACCGGCTACATGAACATCGTCAAGGCGATCCGCCGCGCCGCCGCGCAGGCCGTCGAGGTGCACGCCGAGCCGGTGTCCACCCCCGCAGGAGTCGCGTGATGGCGATTGCAGAACAGCCTGCCCTCGGCGGCATCGGCGAGTCCGTCCTGCGCAAGGAGGACGCGCGCTTCATCCGCGGGCACGGCAACTACGTCGACGACATCGTGCTGCCCAACATGCTGCACATGGCGACGCTGCGCAGCCCGTACGCCCACGCGCGCCTCGTCTCCATCGACGCCTCCGCGGCGTCGGCCCTTCCCGGCGTGGTCGCGGTGGTCACCGGTGAGCTGCTCGCGCAGCACAACCTCGCCTGGATGCCCACGCTCTCCGGCGACACCCAGGCGGTGCTGGCCACCGACAAGGTGCGCTTCCAGGGACAGGAGGTGGCCTGCGTCGTCGCCGAGTCGAAGTACATCGCCGAGGACGCGCTGTCGCTGATCGACGTCGAGTACGATCCGCTGCCGCCGATGGTCACTCCGCAGCAGGCTCTGCAGCCGGGCGCCGCGGTGATCCGCGACGACAAGGGCGCCACCGACAACCACATCTACCACTGGGAATCCGGCGACAGGGCCGCCACCGACGCCGCCTTCGCCCGCGCCGCGCGCACCGTCTCGCTGAGCACTCACTACCCGCGCTGCCACCCGGCACCGCTGGAAACGTGTGGCTGCGTCGCCGACCTCGACCCGATCACCGGACAGGCGACCATCTACATGACCTCGCAGGCGCCGCATGCGCACCGCACCCTGTTCGCCATGGTCGCCGGCCTGCCCGAGGAGAAGATCCGCATCATCTCCCCCGACATCGGCGGGGGCTTCGGCAACAAGGTGCCCATCTATCCGGGGTACGTGGTGGCCACGGCGGCGTCGTTGCTGCTGGGTCGCCCGGTGAAGTGGATCGAGGACCGCACCGAGAACCTCATCTCGACGGGCTTCGCCCGCGACTACCACATGACCGGCGAGCTCGCGCTCGACGCCGACAACCGCTTCATCGGCCTGCGCGTGCAGCTGCTCAGCGACAACGGCGCCTTCTTCTCGGACGCGCAGCCCTCCAAGTTCAAGGCCGGGCTGTTCCACATCGTCACCGGCTCCTACGACATCCCCACCGCCCACGTCTCCGCCGACGGTGCCTACACCAACAAGGCGCCGGGAGGCGTCGCCTACCGCTGCTCGTTCCGGGTCACCGAGGCGTCGTACCTCATCGAGCGGCTGGTCGACAACGCGGCGCACGAGATCGGCGTCGATCCCGCCGAGCTGCGGCTCAAGAACTTCATCCCGCCGGAGGCCTTCCCCTACACGTCCGCGACCGGCTTCGAGTACGACAGCGGCGACTACCCGCGCGCCATGCGCCTGGCCCTGGAGGAATTGGGCTACGACGACCTGCGCCGCGAGCAAGCGGAGAAGGCCGCCCGCGGTGAGCTGATGGGCATCGGCGTGGCCAGCTTCACCGAGGTGGTCGGCGCCGGCAAGGGCAAGGACTACGACATCGCCGGCCTGCGCATGTTCGACTCCGCCGAGCTGCGCGTGCATCCCACCGGCAAGGCCATCCTCAAGCTGGGGGTGAAGTCGCAGGGGCAGGGGCACGAGACCACCTTCGCCCAGATCGTCGCCAACGAGCTGGGCATCCCCGCCGCCGACGTCGAGGTCAAGGAGGGCGACACCGACAACACGCCGTACGGCCTCGGCACCTACGCGTCGCGCTCCACGCCGGTGGGTGGCGCGGCCACCGCGGTGATCGCGCGCAAGCTGCGCGACAAGGGCAGGGCGATCGCTGCGCACCTCTTCGAGGCGGACGTCGCCGACATCGAGTTCGAGCGCGGCCGCTACTGGGTGAAGGGCTCACCCGACCAGGTCAAGACCATCCAGGACGTCGCCTTCGCCGCCTACAGCAACCTTCCCGACGGCATGGAGCCGGGGCTCGAAGGCGTGCACTACTACGACCCGCCCAACATGACGTACCCGTTCGGCACCTACCTGGTGGTCGTCGACATCGACCGCGGCACCGGCGTGGTCAAGGTGCGGCGCATGCTCGCCGTCGACGACTGCGGTGTGCGCATCAACCCGATGATCGTCGAGGGGCAGATCCACGGCGGGCTCACCGAGGGCTACGGCATCGCCTTCATGGAGCTGATCAGCTTCGACGACGAGGGGAACTGCCTGGGCTCCACGTTCATGGACTACCTGCTGCCCACCGCGTGGGAGACGCCGCGGTTCGAGACCTTCGCAACGGTGACACCCTCGCCGCACCACCCCATCGGGGCCAAGGGCGTTGGCGAGTCGGCGACGGTGGGTTCGCCCGCGGCCTACGTCAATGCGGTCATCGACGCGCTGGCATCGCACGGGGTGCGCAACATCGACATGCCGGTGACGTCCGACAAGGTGTGGGCGGCGATGCGGGGTGCCGGCATAACTGAATGAAGTCCGACCTTCTCGAGTTGCTGGCGGCGAATGCGGCCGCGGGCATGCCCTGCGTGCTGGCCACGGTGGTGCGCACCGAGCCGCCCACCTCGGCGCATCCCGGCGACACGGCGGTGGTCACCGCGGACGGGCGCCTGCACGGATGGATCGGAGGCAGCTGCTCGGAGCCGCTGGTGCGGCGCGAGGCGCTGCGGGCCATCGGCGACGGGCTGCCCCGCATGGTGCGGATCCGGCCCACCGCGTCGGTCGTGGGCGAGACGCGCGACGGGCCCGACCTGACCGTCGCGACGACGTGTCCCAGTGGAGGCGCCTTGGACATCTTCATCGATCCGCAGGTTGCACCGGGACTGCTGGTGGTGATCGGCGACAGTCCCGCGGCGGGGATGCTGGTGCGGCTCGGGGCTGCCATGGGCATGCGCACGTCCGCACTTGATGCCGATGCGCTGGCCGCGGGGCTGCCCTCGCCGGCGGCCGCGGACACCTGGGTGGTTGTGGCCACGATGGGCCATTACGACGAGGCGGCGCTGGAGGCGGCGCTCTCGCTGCCGGGCGCCGATGTGGCGCTGGTGGCCAGCGAGCGGCGGGCGGCGGCGGTGCTGGGGAACCTTGCTGCGCGTGGAACCGTGAGCGCGGCTGATGTTGCGCGCGTGCGCGCCCCGGCGGGAGCGGTGCGCGGTGGCACGCAGGAGGAGATCGCCCTGCACGCGCTGGACGAGGTGGTGGCACTGCGAAGGCAGCGGCTGGTCCACCTTGCCAGAGGTGAGACCGGGGCATTGCAGGGCCGAACCGGCGGGGAGCACTCCGCAGAGCCCGCCTTCGCCACGGATCCCGTCTGTGGCATGGTGGTCGACGTGGCAGCCTCGACCCACCATGTCGACCACGCCGGGACCACGTACCACTTCTGCTGTGACGGCTGCGCCCGCAGCTTCGCGGCCGAGCCCGAACGCTGGCTGCATGCGGCCACCGGCTGAGTGCGCTCCCCGGTGACGGCGGCGGGCATCGTCCTGGCGGCGGGCGCGTCGTCGCGCATGGGCAGCCCCAAGCAGCTGCTCCCGGTCGACGGGCGTCCGCTGCTCGAAGTCGTCGTCGCCGCGGCCTGCGACTCCTCCCTCGACGACGTTGTGGTCGTCCTCGGCGCCAACGCGGACACCGTGCGCGACGCGGTGCAACTGGGGCGCGCCCGCGCAGTGGTCAACCACCGCCATGCCGAGGGGATGAGCACGTCCCTGCAGGCCGGCATCGCCGCGCTGGGTGCCGGCGTCGACCGCGCCGTGGTCATCCTCGGCGACCAGCCCGACGTCTCCGCGTCCCTCATCGACGCGCTGCTCGACGCCCAGGCGACCTCCGGCCTGCCCGCCTCCGCGCTCAGCTTCGGCGGCCTGCTCCATCCCCCCGTGGTGCTCGCCCGCTCGATGTGGCCCGACCTGCTCGCCCTCGAAGGCGATGTCGGCTGCCGCAAGCTGATCCGCGCCCACCCCGACCTGGTCGCCGCCGTCCCCGCGACCGTCCCCCACGATCATCCCGTCGACATCGACACCCCCGAGGATTTCGCCCGCCTCAACGCGGGGCGATCACCGCGTCACCGCGGGAATTGACCGCAACCGCCATCGCGGGGCCGCGGGCCGTCGCGGTATCGTCGGGCCCGATGCTGCGGCGTAGAGCAGGAACCGACGCGTCCTCGTGATGCACCCCGGCGCCGCCCCTCCCGACGCGCTGCACGGTGCGGTGCACCGGCGGATTCGCAACCGGGCGCTGGCGATCGGGCTCAGCGTCATGCCGTTCGGGGTGTCGTTCGGCGCGGTGTCGGTGGCGTCGGGGCTGTCCGTGGTGCAGACGTGCCTGCTCTCGACCGTGCTGTTCTCCGGCGCGTCGCAGTTCGCGCTGGTGAGCATCCTCGGCGCGGGCGGTGGGCTGGCGTCCGCGCTGGCGACGGCGTTGCTGCTCGGCGTGCGCAACGGGCTGTACGCGACGCGCGTCGCAGAGCTGGTGCGGCCGCACGGGTGGCGACGCGCCGTGGCGGCGGAGGTCACCATCGACGAGAGCACCGCGATGGCGCTCGCCGAGGACGAGAGCGGGCACGCAAAGCGCGCGTTCTGGACGACTGCAGCCTCCGTGTACGTGCTGTGGAACCTGTCGACCCTCGTCGGCGCACTCGCGGGCAGCGGACTGGGGTCGCCCGCCGCCGCGGGACTCGACGCCGCCGGGCCCGCTGCGTTCACCGCGCTGCTGGCACCGCGGCTGCGCGCGCCGGAGATGCGCGTCGTCGCCATCGTGGCGGCGGCCGCGGCACTGGCGACCGTGCCGCTGCTGCCGGTGGGGTCGTCGGTGCTGGTCGGCGGTGGTGTCGCCGCGGCGGGCATGGCGTTGCGCTCGCGCCGGGCCACGGCATGACGTTGTGGGTCACCGTGCTGGCCGCGTCGCTGGGCTGCCTGGCGCTCAAGGCGGCGGGATACGTCGTTCCCGCCCGCGCGCTGCAGCGAGAATCGTTGCGCCGCGTCGTCGAGACGCTGCCGGTGGCCCTGCTCAGTGCGCTGATCGCGGTGTCGACGTTCGCGACCGGCAAGCACCTGGCTCTCGATTCGCGCGCGGCAGGCCTGGCCGCCGCGATCGTGCTGGTGGTGCTGCGCGCGCCGTTCCTCGTGGTCGTGGTCGCCGCCTGCGCCGTCGCCGCCGGCGTGCACGCGCTGCATCCCTAGCCGGCGGCCATCTCCGTGCCGGCGTCGTAGCGCGGGAAGCGCCAGGCCATCTCCGGCGCGAGCAGGCCGCCGTGGCCGAGACCGGCGAGAAACGCGGGGTCGAGCCGTTCGCCGGCGAACAGGCGGGTGAGCAGCAGGTCGAGCGCGGTGCGCCGGGAGAACATGCCGCAGGAGGCAACGCCGATCACCGGGCGGTCGAGCAGGTCGACGATCCAGTAGCTGCTGCCGGGGTGCACAGGGAGCCCGCGGCGCACAACCCGCGCGCCGGCGTCGATGACACTGCGCCAGGTGACGTCGAGCGGGTCCACCGAGGCGACGCCGACCGCCAACGCGACGTCGGCGCGCTCCACCGAGTCGAGCAGCGCTGAGCGCACCGTTCCGGCGTCGCCCGCGACATAGCGCACCGCCTCGACGTCGCCGCCGAACCAGGTCACCTTGCTGCGCAGCGAGCGCTCGAACCGGTCGCGCTCGCCCTCGCTGAGACGCTCGCGCACCACCGCGGCGACCCGCAGCGGCACGAAGGGACGCACCGTCATCAGCGGTCCGTCGAGCGTGCGCGACACCGCGGCGCTCTCCGCCTGCTGCAGCAGCGCACCGCCGATCGCCAGCGGGGTGATCTTCACTCCTGCGAGGGTCTTGCCCGCGTCGACGGGAATCCCGTCGGGCAGGGCGAACACCGTGACACCATCGAGCGAATTCACGGCGAGCAGCGCGTCCGCGTCGACGCGCAGCAGGCCTCGCGCCCGCGCGCTGAGACGCACCTGCGACTCGACGGGACGGTGCACCTCGACGTGCGCACCGGCGACCGCTCCCGCGATGCGCAGCGCGGCGGTGTCCTCGTCGACGTCGCCGGGCTCGAGCCAGAGCAGGTGCAGCGCATCGGGACGCGCCCACTCCAGCGCCAGCAGGTCGGCGCGCTCCAGGCGATGTCCCTTGAGCAACACTGGCCTGCCGTCGTCGCCGAGGACGTCGCGGCAGAGCACCGCCCCGACCCAGCGCGCCGGCGGACCGGTGACGGCCGCCGCGTCGAGGGCTTCGAGCCTCACGCCACCGTCGCAGGCATCGTCGCCGTGCCGGAGGCCGACAGGGCGCCGCCGGTGCGCCCGCGCCGCGTCGCGATCACCTCGGCGAGGATCGACACCGCGATCTCCTCGGCGGTGGCGGCGCCGATGTCGAGCCCGACAGGACTGTGGATGCGCGCGATCTCCTCGTCGGTGAACCCGGCCTCGTGCAGGCGGGCAACGCGCTTGCCGTGCGTCGTCCGGCTGCCGATGGCGCCGACGTAGCCGACCGGCGAGCGCAGCAGCACGCTGAGAGCGGGATCCTCGAACTTGGGATCGTGGGCGAGGCAGACGGCGGCGTCGCGCGGACCCAGGTCGAGCGAGGGCAGCGCGTCGTCGGGCCACTGCGCGACCAGGTCGGCATCGGGCAGGCGCTCCTCGGTGAGGAAGGCGCCGCGCGGGTCGATGACGGTGACCCGGTAGCCGGCGGCGCGCGCCATGGTGCTGAGTGCGATGGCGATGTGCACCGCGCCGACGATGGCGAGATGCGGCGACGCCACGATGGGGTCGACGAACACCGCAACCCCGGCGACCTCGTCGGTTCCGGCCAGTCCTGACCGCAACCGGCGCTCCACCAAGGGCACGACGGCGCTGTCGAGCGCTGCCGATCCCAGCGTGCCGACCAGGGTTCCGTCGCCACGCGTGGCGGCGCGCGCGCCCGCGTCGTCGCCGCCGACGACCGTCAGCAGCGCCACCGCGCGATCGCGTTCGATGGCCTGGCGAACCGCGGCCAGGACGGGATCGCTGCCGTCCCACTGCACGGTCTCGACGAAGATGTCGACGGTGCCACCGCAGGCAAGCCCCACCTCCCAACCCATCTCGTCGCTGATGCCGTAGTGCAGCAGTCGGGGCGGCTGCTCGCCGGCCAGGGTGGCCTGGGCCTCGCCGATCACCGCGGCTTCGAGGCAGCCGCCGCTGACCGAGCCGGCCATGCGACCGTCGCGGTCGACCAGGAGGCGGGCGCCGGTGGGGCGCGGCGTCGAGCCCGCGGTGCCGACAACGGTGGCGATGGCCAGGTGGGGGTCGAGTGCCGCCCACTCGTCGAGGGTGGGGAGAAGTTCGCGCATCGCCAACGAGTATCCGCCCAAGCGGACGCTCCAGCAAGGCGCCGCACACACGCGCACAATTGCGGGCATGCAGATCGAGAACTCCTTCAGCGTGGGCGCGCCCCCCGAGCGGGTGTTCGCTTTCCTGCTCGACGTCAACCGGGTGGTGGCATGCGTCCCCGGCGCCGAGCTCTCCGAGGTTGTCGACAGCGACACCTTCAAGGGCAAGGTCCGCATCAAGGTCGGGCCGGTGACGGTGAGCTACAACGGGACTGCCACCCTCACCACGCGCGACGAGGCGGCGCGGACGGCGACCCTGCAGGCGGAGGGGCGCGAGACGACGGGGTCGGGGTCGGCGCGGGCCACGACGACGATGAGCGTCACGCCGGAGGGTGAGGGGTCGGCTGTCCGGTTGGTGACGGACTTCACCGTGGTGGGGAGGGTCGCCCAGTTCGGTCGGGGGATCATGGAGGAGGTGTCCCGCAAGCTGGTGGATCAGATGGGGGCTTGCATTCGGACCAAGCTCGAGGCTGAAGGCTCGGAGGGTGGGGAGAGTGCGGCCGCGACGGCCGAGGCGCCGCATACGAACGGGGTACCACCGGCAGCGGGGGCATCGCGACGTGCGCGGGCGGGGGCCGCAACGGCCGAGAAATCAGCGGCAGCAGGGGCTTCCGGCGCCGCGACGACGGAATCCGGCGGCGCACCGGTGGTTTCCGCTGCGGTGACACCAGCCCCCGCTGCGCCGGCCGCGCCCGCCACGGCTCCGCCGGCGCCCCGGCCGCACGGCAGCATGGACCCGCATCCGGCTGAGGCCGTGCCGGTCGACGCGCTGGCCCTGGCGCGCAGCGTGGCCGTCGACCGGCTCAAGGCGGCGGGTCCGGCCCGCATCGGGGGGGTCCTGGGTGCCCTGGTCGGGCTGCTCGTCCTGCTCAGGCTCCGGCGGCTGGGACGGCGGCACCGCCGGCGCCAGTCCGGCTGACCCGCGCCGGCAGGGAGGCGAGCAGCCGCCCCAGCTCGTCGAGGGCGTTGACGTCGTTGGCGGCGAGGAAGTCGTCGCAGTAGGGGAGGGCGGCGCGCATGCCGCGGGTTTCAGGGGCGTAGCCGGCGGCGCCGAGCAGCGGGTTGAGCCAGATCAGGCGGTGGCAGGAGCGGTGCAGCCAGGCCATCTCGGCGGCGAGCTCGCCGACGTCGCCGCGGTCCCACCCGTCGCTGATCAGCAGGACCACGGCGCCGTGCCCGAGAACGCGGCGCGCGTAGCGGCGATTGAAGTCGTGCAGCGCTGAGCCGATGCGGGTGCCGCCGCCGATGTCGTGCACCTGGGTGGCGATGTGGTCGAGGGCCTCGTCGACGTCGCCGCGGCGGAGCAGGTGGGTGATGCGCGTGAGGCGGGTCGAGAAGGCGAAGGTCTCGACGCGCTGGCGATGCCCCACCGCGTGGGCGAAGACGAGGAGCTGGCGCGAGTAGCGGTCCATCGAGCCACTGACGTCGCAGAGGATCACCAGCGGGCGGCGCTTGAGCCGGGGCCGCGCCCGTGCCAGGTGCATCGCGTCGCCGCCCTGCCGTGCCGCGATGCGCATGGTGCGGCGCAGGTCGACCGCGCCGCGCCGCTGGGGATGGCGTCTGCGCGTGCGCCGTTCGGCGACGCGCCACGGTGCCTGGCGCAGCAGGCGGCGCACGGCCAGCGTCTCCTCCCAGGTCATGTCGCGGAAGTCGCGCTGGCGGAGCAGCTCGCCGGCGCTGTAGCCGGAGCTGCTCACCGGGGCCGGCTGGTCCTGCTCTCGGCCCATCTGCGACGACGGCAGGGCCAGCGCGGCCATCCACTCGCGAGCGCGCTCGGGGTCGACGGGCAGGGAGCGGCCGCGCTGCGGGATGCTCCCCGCCGCGGCGGTTAGCGTCGGGTCTGACCAGAACAGGTCGAAGGCGGCATCGTAGACCTCGGCCTCCTCGTGGCGGCCGACGAAGACGGCGCGCAGCGCGTCCCGCACCTGCTCGCGCGAGCCGGCGTCGACGCAGCCCAGCGCGGCGACGGCGTCGACGAGGCGATCGGGACCGGTGCGCATCCCGGCGTCGCGCAGCAGCCGCGCGAACAGTGCGACGCGAGCCAGCGGGTCGGGAATCCCAGCAGCAGCAGCAGGATCGCCGGCCTCGCCCGCCGCGCGGTGAACGCCCGGCAGCTCGCTCACGCCCCCGCCGCGATCGCCTCAGCGGCGCGCTCCATGTCCTCCTGGTACTTCACCGCAGCGCCCAGGGTGTCGCGCAGGGCGTCCGCGTCGGCGGCGACGTGCCCGAGCGCCGCCATCGCCCGCGCCCAGTCGACGGTTTCTGCCACACCTGGCAGTTTGTACAGGTCCATGCGCCGCAGCCGCTGCACCACCTCGGTGACCTGGCGCGCCAGCTGCTCGGACGCCTCCGGGGCGCGCACGCGAACGATGGCCACCTCCTGCTCCAGGTCGGGATAGTCGATCCAGTGGTAGAGGCAGCGCCGCTTCAGCGCATCGTGCACCTCGCGGGTGCGGTTGCCGGTGAGCACGACGAGCGGCGGCCGTGTAGCGCGCACCGTGCCCAGCTCGGGAATGCTGATCGCGAAGTCGGCGAGCAGCTCGAGGAGGAACGCCTCGAACTCCTCGTCGCTGCGGTCGATCTCGTCGATGAGCAGCACCGGCGGCACGGGGTCGTCGTTGTCGATGGCGTCGAGCAGCGGGCGCCGCAGCAGGAAGGAGGGGCCGAACACGTCCTGCTCGGCGCGAGCGCGGTCGTCGGAGTCGCCGAGCAGGCGGATGTGCAGCAGCTGGCGGGCGTAGTTCCACTCGTAGGCGGCGTGGGCGAGGTCGATGCCCTCGTAGCACTGCAGGCGGATGAGCCGGGCGCCGAGAACGGCGGACATGGCCCGCGCCGCCTCGGTCTTGCCCACCCCGGCCTCGCCCTCGAGGAAGAGCGGCTTGCCGATGCGCAGGGCGACCAGGATGGCGGTGGCCAGGCGGCGGTCGCAGAGGTAGCCCTGCGCCGCGAGGCGGGCGACGACGTCGTCGACCGACGCGGGCGCGTTGGGTGGGGCGGCTGGAGGCGGTGTCACGCCCCCAGCCTGCGGCGGCGGCGAGCCGCTGGTCAAGCCCTCCCAGACAGACCCGCCTGCGCCTGCTCCAGGGCGCGCTCGGTGAGAACCGCGCAGAGGTGCCGCTTGAACTCGACGCTGCCGCGCACGTCGGCGATGGGCTCGACGTCGCGCGACGACTCCTGCGACGCGTCGGCAGCCGATGCCCCTCCGGCCAGCGCCCGTTCCACCGCGACGCCCCGCCGCGCCGTCGCGCCCACGTTGACGTACCCCACCCGCCACCCCTCGGCGACACGCTGCACCGCCACGCCGGCGATGGCCCAGTCGTAGAGCCGCCGCCGGAACTTGATGTACGCGTGCGGCCCCGCGGCCACCGGGAAGCGCACCTCGGTGACCACCTCGTCCGGCTGCAGGGCCGTGGTGAACATGTCGCGGTAGAAGTCGCGTGCGCGGTGGGTGCCCCTGGTGGTCACGATCTCCGCGTCGAGCATCAGCGCCAGTGCGTTGTAGTCGCCCGCCGCGTCGCCGTGGGCGACAACGCCGCCCATGCTGCCGAGGTTGCGGACCTGTTGGTCACCGACGTCGTAGGCGATCTGGGCGAGCAGCGGCAGCGAGTCGCGGACGACGGCGCTGCTCACGATGTCGACGTGGCGTGCCAGCGCGCCGACCACCAGGGTGCCGTTGTCGCGGCGGATGTGGTCGAGGCCGCCGGCGCGGCCGATGTCGATCAGGGCGCTGGGCTGCGACAGGCGAAGCCGCATCAGCGGGATCAGGCTCTGCCCGCCGGCGACCAGCTTGGCGTCCTCACCGTAGCGCGACAGCAGCGACACCGCCTCGTCGGCGGACCCGGCGCGGGCGTACTCGAATGCTGCGGGGATCACCGGCGTGCCTCCTCGATCATCGCCCAGAGCCGGTCGGGACGGGCCGGCATCTCGACGTGGCGGATGCCGAATGGCGACAGCGCATCGACGACGGCATTGATCACCGCCGCCGACGAGGCGATGGTGCCCGCCTCGCCGATGCCCTTGACGCCCAGTTCGTTGGTGGGACTGGGGGTGACGGTGCGGTCCAACTCGTAGTCCGGCAGCTCCGCGATGGTGGGAACGAAGTAGTCGAGCAGGCTGCCGGTGAGCAGCTGTCCCGACTCGTCGTCGTAGCGCACCTCCTCGAACAGCGCCTGGGCGATCCCCTGGGCGATGCCGCCGTGCAGCTGCCCGTCCACCACCATCGGGTTGATGACGTTGCCGCAGTCGTCGACGGCGACGTAGCGCTCGATGTGCACCGCGCCCGTGGCGGTGTCGACCTCGACCACGCAGACATGGCAACCGAACGGCCAGACGAAGTTGGGCGGGTCGAAGAAGCTCACGGCCTCGAGACCGTGCTCCATGCCGGGCGGCAGTCCCGCGCCATAGGTGGCGAAGGCGAGCTCGCCGATCGTCCTGGCGTCGGCGGGATTGCCGCGGACGTAGTAGCGGCCCTGGTCGACGACGATGTCGTCCTCGGCTGCCTCGAAGATGTGCGCCGCCAGCTGCCTGGTCTTCTCGACCACCTTCTGGCACGACCTGAGCACCGCCATGCCGCCGACCGCCAGGCTGCGCGACCCGTAGGTGCCGTAGCCGAACGGCGTGTCGGCGGTGTCCCCGTGGCGCACCTCGATCTGTGCATAGGGGATGCCGAGCGCGTCGGCCGCGATCTGCGCGAAGGTGGTGTCGTGCCCCTGCCCGTGCGCGTGGGTGCCGACGATGACGGTCACCGCGCCGGTGGGATGCACGCGCACCACAGAGGACTCGACCAGGGCCACGCCTGCCGCCGGCGCCGTCGCGGCAGAGGGACCGAGCCCGCAGATCTCCACGTACGTCGACAGCCCGATGCCCAGGTAGCGTCCCTGCTTGCGCAGCTCCTCCTGGCGCCGGCGCAGCCCCGCGTAGTCGACCATCTCCAGGGCGCGGTCGAGCGTCTTGTCGTAGTCCCCGGAGTCGTAGACGAGGCCGAAGTTGTTGGTGTGCGGGAAGTCGTGCACGAAGTTGCGACGGCGGACGTCGGCGGGGTCCATGCCGATCTCGCGCGCCACCAGGTCGACGGCGCGCTCGACGAGGTGGGTCGCCTCGGGACGCCCCGCGCCGCGGTAGGGATCGGTGGAGGTGCGGTTGGTGAAGACGCCGATACTGCGCGCGCTGATCGCCTCCCACCCGTAGCAGCCGCCGGCCACCAGGCAGGCGACCACCTGGAAGGCGCTGAACACGCCGTGGTAGGCACCGATGTCGAGCAGCTGGGTGAAGCGCAGCCCGAGCAGGGTGCCGTCGCGGCGAGCGGCCACCTCGATGTCGAAGATCTGGCCGCGCCCGTGGGTGGTGGCCAGCAGGTTCTCGCTGCGCTCCTCGTTCCACTTGACCGGGCGGCCGGTCAGCTTGGAGGCGGCGGCGCAGAGGTACTCCTCGGGATAGGGCCTGATCTTGCTGCCGAAGGCGCCGCCCACGTCGGGCGCGATCACCCGCACCTGCGACTCCGGCAGCCCCAGCGAGCCGGAGAGGAACAGCCGGACGAAATGGGGCACCTGCGTCGACGTCCAGAGGGTGAGACGGTCCTCGAAGGGCGTGTAGTCGGCGACGCAGCCGCGCATCTCCATGGCGATGGGGAAGACGCGCTGCTGGGTGATGCGCTCCTTGACAACGATCTCGGCCGAGGCGAAGGCGGCGTCGATGTCGCCGGCGGCGAAGGTGGTGTCCCAGCCGATGTTGTCGGGGCGGTCGCCTTTCACCAGCGCGGCGCCGGGCTGCATCGCCCGCTCGTGGTCGGTCACCGCGGTGAGCGGCTCGTACTCGATGCTCACCAGGTGCGCGGCGTCGGCTGCGATGTAGCGGTCCTCGGCGACCACCACGGCGATCGGCTCGCCCTGGTAGAGGGCCTCACCGTCGGCGATCGGATACTGGTCGGGCACCTGCTTCTTGTCGGGGACGAAGGCGTTGGTCACCGGCAGCGCGCCGGAGATCACCGGACGGAAGTCGCCGGCGGTGAGCACCGCGATGACGCCGCGCAGCTGCCGCGCCGCCGTGGTGTCGATCGAGGTGATGCGTGCGTGGGCGAAGGGGCTGCGCACCACCACCATGTGGGCCATGCCGACCAGGCGCACGTCGTCGACGTAGCGACCGTGGCCGCTGACCAGCTTGGGATCCTCGCGCCGCTGGATGCGCGCGCCGACCATCTGGGTGACGGCCATGGTTCAGCCTCCCACGGTGGCGGCGGACTTGCTCTCGGCGGTTGCCGCCCCGGCGGGTGTCGCCGTCGAGCGCACCTCGCCGGTGCCGTGCATGGCCGCCGCCGCGCTGCGCACCGCGCGCATGATGTTCGCGTACCCCGTGCAGCGGCAGAGGTTTCCCTCCAGCCCCTTGCGGATCTCGTCGTCGGTGGGCGAGGGGTTGCCGTCGAGCAGCGCAGCGGTCGCCATCACGAAGCCCGGTGTGCAGAAGCCGCACTGGAGTCCGTGCTCGTCCCAGAAGGCCTGCTGCACCGGGTGCAGCGTCGAGCCGGTGGCGATGCCCTCCACGGTGGTCACGCTGCTGCTGTCGGCCTGCACCGCGAACACCGTGCACGACTTGACGGCGCGGCCGTCGACGAGCACCGTGCAGGCGCCGCACTGGCTGGTGTCGCAGGCGATGTGCGTCCCGGTGAGTCCGGCGACCTCGCGCAGGTAGTGCACCAGGAGCAGCCGGGCTTCGACCGCATCCTCCCGCTGCACGCCGTTCACGGTGATTGCAACCGACTGCTTCACGGGCTGCACCTCCAACCGGCGGCCGCGGTGTGTCCCCGCGGGACCGTCGAGCGCCAGCCATGCTGGCACCGTGCATGGGTGGGGTCAAGATGCCAGATAAGTTGCGTAATGCAACGCGGCTCTGGTAGGGTGCGTTGCACGTAGAAACTCTCCAGCCGTGCCCGGGAGGCGATGTCCGATGGCGCACCGATACCGCGTGCTGCTCCTGGTCTCCGTGGCCACCTTCGTGGCCAGCCTCGACCTGTTCATCGTCAACATCGCCTTCCCGGGGATCCAGCGCGACTTCGGCGGCACCGGCGACGCCACCCTGTCCTGGGTGCTCAACGCGTACGCCATCGTCTCCGCGGCGCTGCTGGTGCCCTTTGGACGCATCGCCGACCTGGTCGGCCGCAAGCGCGTCTTCCTCATCGGCATGGTGGTTTTCGTCGCCGCCTCTGCGCTGTGCGCGGCGGCGCAGGGCGCGCCCTGGCTGATCGCCGCGCGCGTCCTTCAAGCGGCCGGCGGCGCGGCGCTGCTGCCGACCTCGCTCGCGCTGCTGCTGCCCGAATTCCCGCCACGGCAGCGTCCCCTCGCGGTGGCGGTGTGGTCGGCGACCGGCGCCATCGCCGCGGCGGCGGGACCGCCCATCGGCGGCCTGCTGGTCCAGGCCAGCTGGCGCTGGGTGTTCCTGGTCAACCTGCCGGTGGGACTGGTCACCACGGTCCTCGCCGCCGCACGCTGCGCGAGGCGCGCGACCCTGCCGGGGGGCATCTTCCCGACCTGGTCGGCGCGGTGCTCCTGGTCACCGGGATCAGCAGCCTGGCGCTGGCCATCGTCCAGGGCCCGGCCTGGGGCTGGGGCGGGGCGCGCATCCTCGGGCTGCTGGTGGGCACCGCGGTGCTGCTCGGCACCTTCCTGCGGCGATCGGCGCGCCATCCCGTGCCGGTGATCGAGCTCTCGCTGCTGCGCGAGCGCAGTTTCGCCGCCGCCAACGTCTCCGGGCTGTTCTTCTTTGCCGGCTTCGGGGCGATGCTGCTGTCGTCGGTGCTGTTCCTCACCCGCGTGTGGGGCGAGGACGTGCTGACTGCGGGACTGCAGATCGCGCCCGGGCCGCTGGCGGCGGCCTGCTTCGCCATCCCGGCCGGACTGGTCGCCAATCGAGTCGGACAGCGACCGCTGGCGGTGCTCGGCGCGCTGCTCTTCGCGGCCGGCGCCCTGTTGCGATTCGGCCTTGGCGCACAGCCGAACTACGCCGCCGGCTTCCTGCCCTCGATGGTCATCGGCGGCGCCGGCGTGGGCCTGGTGATCCCGACGCTGGCCAGCGCGGCAGCGGCGTCGCTGCCACCGGCGCGCTTCGCCACCGGCAGCGCCGTCTACGGCATGGTCCGGCAGATCGGTATCGCGCTCGGAGTCGCGCTGCTCATCGCGGTGCTGGGAACACCGGTGCCAAGCGATGCTGTGTCTACCTTCCAGCGCGCCTGGATCCTCATGCTGGTGACCGGTCTCGTGGCCGCGGCGGTGGCGTTGGGCATCCGGCGTCCCCGCGCCGTCGTGGAACCGGTGGCGGCACCGGTGGTGGACGTCGTGCTCTCGGCCTGAGCTGCCTCGCCGCTAAGGCAGGTCGACGCCGCCGGCCGCGCCGCGGCGGCACCGGCGCAGCCGCGACAGGGTGCGTCGTGTCGCCGTGAGGAAACCGTAGCGCTGGTAGGCAAGATGGCCGTACTCGGAGCAGCTCGGCTCGAAGGGACACCCCACCTGCAGCCGCGGTGACACGCTCGTCTGGTAGGTCTCGATGAAGCGCAGCGCGAACCGCGATGCGGGGGAGAGGCGACGCTGCGGCGTCGCGGTCACGCGGGCGGCGGCTCGCTGCGCGGCGGCTCTGCCGGGGGGGGCGCTGCGGGGGGAGTCGTTGCTGCAGCCTGACGCGCTGCGCGATTCGCCATCAGCCGCTCGTACCGGGCGACTCGCCGGTTGTACCGGCGCACCGAGATGAGCCGCAACAGCGACGGCACTGCGATGGCGATCACCACAGCCGCGACGCCGGCGCGGATGACCACGCCCGCCGTCGGGAATACCTTGCCGTACTGCTGCAGCAGGAGCAGTGCGCCGATCGCTCCGACGAGCGACGACACGATCGCCATGCCCGCCACGCGTGGACGCCAGTGCGCGCGCGGCAGGCGCTGCACCGCGGCGACCGGGGGCGCGCCACCGCCGGTGACCATCATGCCGACGGTCATCAGCGCTGCCATCACGAAGGTCGGATAGCACCAGTCGTCGTCGGGAGGCAGCAGCGGGGTTGGAACCTCCTCCTGGGGGCTGGTGCCGCCGCCGCCACCAGCGCCCGCATCACCGCCGCCACCCGAGTCACTGCCGCCGCCACCAGCCGCCGCCTTGCCGCTGGAGAGCGCCAGTCCGCCAAGCCCCAGGATGGTCAGACCCGCGGCGATGTCGCCGGCGATGGTGTCGGGGATCGGACTCTTGTTCACCCGCACCAGCGCCGCGGCCGTGCACGATCCGGTCGGGCCGTCCATCGTGGCGGTGACCCGGTACAGGCCGGTTCCGTAGCGGCTGTAGTCGTTGACCTTGATGGTGTCCTGGAAGGCGTTGCTCGTGGTGGCGCCGTGCGCCACCTGCCATCCGCGGAAGGAGAAGGCGAGATCGACGGCGTAGTTGCTGGACGTCTGCTGCGAGGTCATCGACACGCGGACGGTGCTGTCCTGCCCGACATCGATGGCCTGGTCGACGTTCTCGCTGTCCCGCTGGGCGACGTCGACGCCCGCGATGCTGCCTGTGCAGGTGAGGCCGGCCGAGGTGATCTCCGCCGAGGCGTGGATCGTTCCCGGGCCCATCAGGAAGAAAGCTGTGGCGGCGGCAAAGCCGGCCAGTGCGACCTTCCGTCGCAACCGCCCCGGAGCAGACCTCCTCACGGGTGCTCTCCTGCGATTGGCCCCCGGCCTCCACTCTGTGCGGCAGACCTTACGTGATCCCCGGAGATTCGGCAATGCTTTGCAGAAACCTGTCTGTCAAAGGATGGTCTGCCCGCAGCAGGTGAGGTGGAGGGTGCTCCCGTCGGGCCGCAGCAGGACCATGTCGTCAGGCGGAGGCGACTGAGCGGGGCTCGACGCCGTCCCAGGTGTGGGCACGGGCCCTGAGGCAATCCCGACGACGATGCCGGCGCTGCCAGGCCGCGCCGGACCGATGCTGCCGCAGCATCCGGCGGGGGCGTGCACCGTTTTGCCGGTCCGCCAGTTGAGCACCTGGGTTTCGATGAGGACCTCGGCGCCGTCGCCGCTGAACGATCGCACCCATCCGTTGACGTGCCCGAGCTTGCGTCCGGACAGCGTGTCGACGATGTCGGTCGGGGCGCTGTGGCTGTCGGGTTCCGTCCACGCGGTGAGGGCGAGCAGGCGTCCGTCGGGGCTCGCCGAGACCTGGCTGAGCGTGCCCGGCAGCGGAGTCAGGTTGCCGCCGTGGTCGGCGAACTCGGGCGGATGCACGTCGCGGATGGTGGCTCCGGTGGACAGGCGCACCACCTTGATGTCCCAGACGTGTCCGGCCATGTCGTCACCGAGATCGATGCTGACCACGGCGACATCCTGCTTCACGCTGCACACCAGCACCTGGAGCCGGCCGTCTCCCTGCGGCCACCGCAGCGACGTCAGCAGTCGGGGCTGCGAACCAAGTGGGACCAGGAAGACCTGCGCCGAGGTGTCGCCCGTCGAGCGGACGTCGCAGAGGTGATTGCCGTCGTCGGACCAGGTGCGGAAGTCCCTGTTGCTCTCGGACGTCAGCGAGAACAGCGTGCGTCCCTGCGCCGACATCACCGTGTCGGTGCCGCTCACGGAGACGAGCAATCGCTGCCCGTCCACCGAGGGGACCACGCTGCCAAGCTTGTTGCGATCGGCGGGCAGCAGCAGGCCGCCACGCACCTGTCCCGACCAGTCGATCGCCTCCAGCCGGTCGCCCTGGTCTGGCACCGTTCGCCACAGCAGCTCGACACCCTGCGGCGGCGGCGACGGCGGCACCGTGGGAACCGGAGTCGGCGCCGGCGTCTCCGGTTCAGCGGTGATGATCGGCCAGGGCGTCGGTGTCGCCGTCTGCGCGGAGCTGCCTGTGTTGTGGTGCTTGGTCACTGCCGCCACCCAGCTGCCCCCCGCGATGAGCAGCACCAGGGCCAGGGCGCCACCGAGTGGGCGCACGTCCATGCTCATTCCCTCTTCACAGCGACCGTCCGGGCCGCTTGCGCGCATGCAACGCCCGCTGGCGGCACGGGGTTTCGCGGCCTGTAGCATCGAAACCGATGTCTCAGCCCGCGCCTGCCCAGGGAGGGATCAGCCGCCGCCTGGTCGTGGTCATGGCGGTGGCCTGCGGCATGGCCGTGGCCAACCTCTACTACGCGCAGCCACTGCTGTCGCGGTTGGGCACCGAGATGCACGTCTCGTCGGGCACGGCGGGACTGCTGGTCACGCTGACCCAGGCGGGCTACGCGGCGGGACTGATGCTGCTGGTGCCGCTCGGTGACCTGGTGGAGCGGCGCCGCCTGGTGACAACCGTCCTGCTCGGCACCGCGCTGGCCCTGGCGGGGACCGCGCTGGCGCCGAACTTCGCCGTGCTGGCCGCGTTCGGCGTCGCCATCGGAGTGTCGTCGGTGGTGGCGCAGATCCTCGTCCCCTTCGCCGCCTCACTGGCCGCCGACCACGAGCGCGGACGGGTCGTCGGCATGGTGATGAGCGGGCTCCTGCTCGGCATCCTGCTGGCCCGCACGGTGTCCGGCGTGCTCGGGCAGGCGGCGGGGTGGCGCACCGTCTACTGGGTTGCCGCGGCGCTCATGGTCGTGCTCGCGGCGGTGCTGCACCACGAGCTGCCCTCGCGCCGCGAGCGCACCACGCTGACCTACGCGGGCCTGCTGCGGTCGACGCTGGCCCTGCTCCGTGACGAGCCCCTGCTGCGCGTGCGCTCCTTCTACGGTGCGATCGTTTTTGCCATCTTCAGCATCTTCTGGACGAGCGTCGCCTTCCTGCTCGCCGGTCCGCCGTACGGCTACGGCGAATCGGTGATCGGGTTGTTCGGCCTGGCGGGCGCCGCGGGCGTGGTGGTGGCGTCGGTGGCGGGCCGCCTCGCCGACCGGGGCATGCACCGCATCACCACCGGTGTGTCCCTGCTCATCCTCGCCGTGTCCTTCGCGCTGATCGCCGCCGGACGCAACCACGTCGTCCCCCTGCTGGCCGGCATCGTGGTCCTCGACATGGGTGTGCAGGGCGTGCACATCACCAACCAGAGCCTGGTCTACGACATCCGGCCGCAGGCGCGCAGCCGGCTCAACAGCGTGTACCTGACGCTGTACTTCGTCGGCGGCGCACTGGGCTCGGCCGCCTCGGCGGCGGTGTACGCGGCGCACGGCTGGCTCGGCGTGTCGCTGCTGGGCGTGGCGGTGACCGGCGTGGGACTTGTGGCGTGGGCTCTCGAGCCCCGCCTCCTGTGCGGCGGTGTGAGGGCGGACCCCGGTGGTCCAGCCTCACGGGACTCCGATGTCAGCCGGCCGGAGCCCGCACGAAACTCGTGACGTCGACCGTTCCCACCGCGCTGAGCGTTTGTTGCCTTCACGCTTGGCGGCGCCGCGTAAGCGGTTAGAAAGGCGTCTTGAGGCACCATCCGGAGATCGATGAGCGCTGACACCCCCGACTGGCCCCCGTCCGGCACCCCGGCGCCGCCTTCGCCGCCTGCGCCTGAGCCTGTGCCGCCGTCGCCGTATGGCGCGTGGGGCTCCGCGCCCGCAGCGCCGCCGCCCGCTCCGGCCCGGCGAGGCCCGCGGCCGCGGATGGTGGTGGCCACCATCCTGGCCGGGCTGGTCGCCGGCGCGGCGGTGGCCACGCCGATCGTGCTGCTGACCCGCGGCAACAAGACCAGCAGCAGCTCTGGCAGCGCCGCCTCGTCCCAGACGCCTGCGCCCTCGGGCAGCGCCGTCGCCCTCGCCGCCAGGCAGCTCTACCAGAAGGCCATGACCGCCACCCGCGGCTCGGCGGGCGTCCACTACGTCGCGGTCACCTCGGGCGCGGGCTCGCAGAAGACGGTCGGCGACGCCGGCCAGAGCGAGGGCACCCAGATCATCACGGTGACCTCGTCATTCGGCGACGAGCAGTTCACCCTTCAGCTCGTCAAGGGCGTCGTGTACTTCCAGGGCAACGTCCCCGCCATCGAGGACCAGCTCGGCGTTGCCGCCGCCGGCGCGCCCGGACTGAACGGCAAGTGGGTCTCGGTGTCGAGCGGCGACGGGCCGTACAGCGTCCTGCAGCCCGGCATCACCACCGCCGAGCAGGCCAAGGAGATGCCGCTGCTGGCCAGCTCTACCCAGCAGGTCACCGCCGCCGGCGGCGTTGCCGCGACACGGATCAAGGGCATCGTCCCCGCGCAGTCGAACATCCCCGCGGGCACCGGCTACCTCGACGTGACGCCGAGCTCGAACCTCCCCATCGCCTACGTGTCGACGATCAGCGCCGGCACCCTCACGGTGACCAGCACCACGACCTTCACCGCCTGGGGCAAGGCGCCGGCACCCACCGCCCCCGCGGGCGCGGTCGCCTGGTCCACCCTCGGCGCCTCCCCGCCCCCCGGCGGCTATGGCGGCGGCGGAAGTGGAAGCGGGTCGAGCAGTCCCCCCGCCGTCTAGACGTCCGTCGCGCACGCTGCGCTCCAGCGCCTCCGCCCAACGTGCCAGGCACCAGCGGATGATGGACTGCGATGCGAGCACCTGGCCTGGCGACGATCGCTCTGCTGGCCGCCGCGTGCGGTAACGCCACCCCCGCGGCGACCGCCACACCCTCACCCTCACCCACAGCAACCGCGACCGCCGTCGCAACCGTCACTGCCTCGCCGGCATGCGACTCCGCAGCGGTCGTCAACGGCTGGCCTCTCGTCGAGCGCCTCACCCAGCTCATCGTGGTTCCTGCCATCGATGGCCACATCACCGCCCTCTACCAGACGATCAGCGCCGGCGCCGGCGGCGTCCTCCTGCTCGGCTCACCCGGGGCCGACTTCCATCAGCAGATCACCATCGCACAGCGTCTCGCGGCGGTCCCACCGATGATCATGGTCGACCAGGAAGGCGGCGGCGTGCAGCGGCTCGGCGCGCAGGTCCAATCCCTGCCCTGGCCCCGCCAGATGGCACAGACCATGACCGCAACTGCCGTCGAATCCGCGGCAGCATCGCTCGGCGCGCAGATGCACGCCCTCGGCGTCACGGCGGACCTCGCCCCCGTCCTCGACGTCGACGGCGGCGCCGGCCCCAACGAGCGCAACCCCGACGGCTCGCGCTCCTTCAGCGCTGAACCGGCAACCGCGTCGACATACGGTCTCGCCTTCGCATCCGGGCTGCGCAAATCCGGCGTGCTCCCGGTGGTGAAACACTTCCCCGGTCTGGGCGGCTCCAACGCCAACACCGACTACAGCCCGGCCAGCACCCTGCCCCTCGCGACACTGCAGACCACCGGCCTGCCGCCCTTCCGCGCCGCCATCAGTGCCGGCCTGCCCGCCGTGATGGTCGCCAACGCCACCGTGCCCGGCCTCACCACCGGGCCCGCATCGCTGTCGTCCGCGGCGATCAGCGACCTGCTGCGCCGGCAACTCTCCTTCACCGGCCTGGTGATGACCGACAGCCTCTCCGCCGGGGCCATCACCGCCGCCGGCCTCAGCCTGCCAGACGCCACGGTGGCCGCCATCGCGGCCGGGGCCGACATGGTCCTGTTCGGTTCGACACTGACAGCGGCTGAGACGGCGCTGCTCAGCCCCGACAAGGTGACCGAGTCGGTGCTCTCGATGGTGCAGGCCCTGACCACCGCGGTCGAGAGCGGGCGCCTTCCCACCAGCAGGGTGACCGACGCCGTGCTGCACGTGCTCGCGGCGAAGAACCGTTCTCTCTGCTAGCTCCAATCGGTCCGGTACGGCACGGTCTGCGCGTAGTTGCCCAGGTTGGTGATGCAGCCCAGGATCACGGACCGTCCGCTCTGGAACGATACGTAGAGGAAGTAGCGATCCTCGCCCCACTGCGTGATGTTCCACAGGTTGGGCGGCGGGCTGTACCAGGTCCCGTTGTAGTTCATTCCGCAGGTCTGTCCACTCGACGTGCTCACCGTCCAGTGCGACCAGCATGGCGCACTGGTGGTGGCATTGACACGGTGGTAGAAGCTCACGCCGTTCTGGCTGTAGATCAGCGACACAACGCAGTACGCGGCCCGTGGTGTCGGGGCGGCGATCGCCGTCACGGCCGTGCCGGTGCCGGTGCTGGCGCCGTTGCTGCTGCCGGTGGTGGTGTCACCGCTGGTGCCGCCGCTGCTGCTGCTGTCGCCGGCGTTGCTCGCTGACACATCGGACGACACCGGAACGCTGACCGGGCTGTACCGCTGCGCCACGATGACCAGCGCAGTGACGTAGACCAGCACGGCCAGCGTCGCCATGGTCCTGTCGAATCCCGACCTGGCCTGCCTGACCGTCACCGGCCTGGTGCCCGCGGGCGTGGCCAGCACGCGGAACAGCTGCGCGAGCGCCACACCCAGCAGCGCGTAGACGAACACCGCCAGCAGCGCTGCGAACTCGATGACGTTGGTGGCGTTTCCGCCGTCGCTGAAGATGCTCTGGAACGGCGCCACCAGGGGCGAGCTCACGCGGTAGACGACGTCGACAAATGCCGACTGCGGCAGCGCGCCCGCGCCGAGCAGCATCGCGCGCACCGAGATCACCACCAGCACGACGCCGAGCATCGCCTTGACGACCACCGGCGCACTGCGCAACACCCTCGCGCGCCGCCCAGTCTGGATCACCGTCATCACCGGACGGCGCACCGGCAGGTGCCTGATCAGCACCACCACACCCCACCCCACCAGTGCCACCACGACAAGCGCCACCAGCGACGAGCGCTCCACGATGTGGGTGCTCGACCCGGTGTCGACGAAGCTGCCGCGGAACGGCGCCACCAGTGGCGCGCTGAGCCAGTCGACGAGGCCGAGGAAGAACGACGGCGATCCCGGCGCGATCAGCGAACCGAGGAATCGGACGGCCACAAGGAAGATGGCCACGCCCACCACGACGCGCGCCACGGCCGCCGCACGGTGACAGCGGCGAGGCTGCTCCTGTCCTCCGCCGGTTGCGGTGTCGGCCACCAGGCGTACCCCCAGGTCGACGATTGCGGCCCTAGCCAAACGACTATACCCGCGACCGGCTCAGCGCACCACGCGAAACCACAGGTTGGTTGCCTTCGGTGCCTGGGTCACGCTGAGCCGTTGCAGCGTGACGTTGGTCCCGCCGGGACGCTCGAACAGCCGCACCCCCTCGCCGAGGAGGACCGGCGCGACACACACGAAGACCTCGTCGAGCATCCCCCCGTCGATGCACTGCGCGGCCACGCTGGCACCGATGATGTTGACGTAGCGGTCGCCCGCTGCCGCCTTGGCCGCGGCGAGGGCGCTGTCGAGGTCGTGGACGAAGGTGATCCCCGGCACCGCTCTGTCCGGCGCGTGGTGGGTGAGCACGAACTGCGGTCCGTCCCAGCCCCCGCCGAAGGGCTTGCCCTCCTTGCCCTCGACGCCCCTGTGGGGATCATCGCCGCGGAAGCTGCGATTGCCGGTCAGGATTGCGCCGATCTTGCCGATCAGCTCGTCGACGGTGGGGTTGGGGCCCAGGTGCTCGGTCAGCCAGGACATGTCGCCGCCCGGTCCGGCGATGAAGCCGTCCAGCGACATCGTGGCGGAGTACAGCATCCTGGCCATGCGCGAACCTCCCAGCGGGCCCGGCGCGGGTGCGCCCATACTCGGAAGGCCCGCTGTTCACAGGAGCCCCACGATGCCAGAGACCACAACCACCCCGACCGGCAGGCTGGCCAAGCGCCTCTACACCGCCGAGGCAAGCGCCCACGGCGGCCGCGACGGCCACGTCCGCTCCTCGGACGGCATCGTCGACGTCGACGTGCGCACCCCGCCGGAGCTGGGTGGCCCGGGCGGCGCAACCAACCCCGAACAGCTCTTCGCCGCCGGCTACTCGGCGTGCTTCCAGAGTGCCCTGCTGGTGGTGGGCCGCCGGCAGCAGGTCGACACCAGCGAATCCACGGTGACCGCGCGCGTCACCCTGGGCACCATCGAAGGCGGCGCCTTCAACGTCGCCGTCGCCCTGGAGGTGCACAT
Source organism: Candidatus Dormiibacterota bacterium (assembly GCA_035995545.1). GTDB lineage: Bacteria > Chloroflexota > Dormibacteria > Aeolococcales > Aeolococcaceae > DASRDZ01. The sequence goes on along the minus strand of DASYKI010000010.1, from coordinate 92,526 downwards.
CCCCGGTGTCGACCTACCCCGCGCCGAAGAACTCGTCGCCGCCGCCCACGCCGTGTGCCCCTACAGCAACGCGACGCGCGGCAACATCGATGTGGATCTGACCGCGGTCTGAACCTAGTTGGTGGCGCAGTGCACCGCGGTGTAGTTGCCCGTGCACTCGCACATGGTCGGGGGAATCGTCCCGAAGCACTGCAGGATCGAGGCCGCGCCGCCGGCCACGTTGCGCAGCTCGTCGCGCTGCAGCTCACGAACGGTCTCGCGGTTCAGCGCGAGACGCTTGACACCCTTCTTCTCGTTCATACGAATCCTTCCTTCCTCTGTGGCGCCTCCGGGCGGGGCGCCGAGCAGCGAAATCCTATCAGGGCCGCACCAGGAATGCTGGCGAGAGGAGGTGATCCGGTCGCGCCATCGTTCGGATCAGGGCGCGGGCAGCCAGTTCCGCCGGTCCGCTCCCACGCCGGCCGCCTCGTCTTTTACCAACGGGATCCTTGTTGACCACGACCTCACGCAGTCTGGCCAACTCGCTCGATGTTGCCGCTTGACCATGTACGGATGGGCGCCTCGTTCCCCTGCTTGCCACAGAGCACTGCCCTGATAGGGCTAGCCGGTTGTGCTCCACCGGAAGCGTGATCGCAAGCTGGTAGGGGATCAGAAGCGGAAGTCGCAGAATCCCCCATACGAGCCGTATTCAAATAGGCCGGTCAACGTGTACGCGATGATTTGCAGCGCGCACGCCGACAGCACCCAAGCGAGCTCACGTCGAGCGCGCCAACCGGTAAACATGGTCGCGACCAAGGCGATGAGACTCAGGCCAGCATGCATCCCAAGCACGACCCCGGTCTTGGAAACCGTCGGACAGGCCGTTGGCCCGGGGAGAGACACCACAACTCTCGACACTACCAGCCACACGAACACAGCCCCGATGGTCGCTGTCATGACCAAGTCCGTGGGTAAGAGGGATTTACGCACGCTGAGAATCTACCTGACACTGAACGCGTCCACGGCATGACCCCGCGACGGCGGTCTCCGCGACCGCCGTCGCGGGGCCCTGCGCGCTACCGGCGCGAAAAGCGGCCCGCTCCGTCCAGCGGAGCAGGCCGCTCGCTGTGGCGATGGCTGGCGAAAGCGCGTTACCGCAGCCGATCGTCGCACTGGTCCGGCTGGTTAGGGGGAGGGACTAAGCGGGATCGGCTCTCGGCCGCGCTCCGTGACGACGTAGCTTCCCTGAACACCGTCCTTTCCTTGGATGACGTCGAACAGACTGACGGTGGGGCCCGTGTTCAGGTCCTTCATGTTTCCGCCGAAGATGACCACAGCCTGCCGACCGGGGAGCACATGCGGCACGCTCGGCTGGCCAGTGCATGAACCTTCGTTGTCACCGTTGGGCATGGCGCCCCCCTCAACATATCCGGTCACCTTCTGTCCCGCGGTGAGCCCGGGAGAGAGAGGCCGCACCACGGTGAACCCGTATGGCGTGTAGATTTCGAGAGCATGTCCCGCCGCACGCCAAGCCTCGGACCACCGCGACCCGTCTGGCGTGTTGTAGATCGCGGCCCCCGGTCCCGACGTGATCGTGACGACCGCCGCCGTCCGACCCCAGCCCGTAGCGGAAACAGCGGATAGGTACTGGCCAAGCGTGGTTGGGCCGCCGGGGGGATAGTCACCGCAGAGGCTCTGCGCGGTCACAGGACGGGAGAGGTCGACGTTCACGGGTCCCGGAGTTACCACCGACGGGGCACCGACCAGCCCGCCGGGCGTTTGTGTGGCTACATTCGCCCCCGGCCCTTGCGTGGTGCTCGCGGCGGATTTTGATCCGTGCACCACCACGGCGGTCGTACCGCACGCGCTGAACGCCGCCGTCGCCGCGCCGCCGAGGAACATGACAAGAATGCACCGTCTCATCAGTTGGCGCACCTCGGGGGAATCTGATTGCGATTGATGTAGCAGACAGAGTTGGCGTATTGGACCGCGTAATCCTGCTTGTCTGCCGCGTCCTGCTCTGTCGACTGCGCTGCGCCGACCGCTGCGTTCACCTTGTCGGTCACCGCCTGTTGAAAGTACGGGACGCTCTGCTGGTGAATGGGCGGCGTCAGGCCGAAGTCCAAGGTGAAGTGGCAGGACTCGCACGAGTTCGGGCTGTTGTAGCCGTAGGTTGCGGCGAGCATGTGGTGAGCATCGGCGTCAATGCTCATCGCGTTGCTATCGTTCGTGACGTACATCACATCGCTGGTGACGGAGGAATGGCCTTCGCCGAAAGAGTGACCAGTCTCATGCAACAGACTGGTCGGCAGGTTGCACCCGTGTTGGCCGTTCGGCACCGGCCCATCCCAATAGGGCAAATCGCTGTTGACCGAGATGGTGACCTGTTGCAGATAGAAAATGGAGCCGTTCTGGTAGCCCTTGACGGACGTGAGCCCACACGAGTTCTGCCCCAACGAGGCCGCGACAAACGAGATGGGAGCGCTGGAGTCGCCGGTCTTGAAATAGTTGGGGGTGCATTCCGGAACGGCGTTCCACGTCTGGACCGCCCAATCGGCGCGCCGCTGGAACACGCCACCGCCATAGCCGTTCCAGTAGCCTAGCCTGTCAGCGCAGTTTTGCTGCCACATCTCGCACATGTTGTAGCAGTGCGGGTCTTGATTCTGGTTCGGCTGCCAGTTGTGGTTGTCGCTCTGACTCCAGGCGCACGTGTTGTTGTTGGCGCAGTTATCGAAAGCGGCGACCGACAGGACGCCGTGGCCCAAACCCGCCTGTGCCAAGACGACCACCAGCGCTGTCGTCAGCCCCGCAATCCAACGTGCCGCTGGAGCCGCGGCAGGTAGAACCCGAAGTCGCATGAACGAACCTCCGCTCGGATCGCGGCGGGCTTGTTCCGAGCGTGAAATCCAACCCTTCCTGGCCGGCTCTGGCGTGGGGGGCCGCCGCCCAATCCGCTCCCACCGAGTATCGGTCCGAGAGTAGAACATACCCGCCGTCGCCACGTCAAACGGACCGCCAGCTCAGCTACGTCTCGCCCATGCCCCCGCTTGCAGAGCCGGCGCACCAGCGTCTTGGCCTGCCCGAGCTCGATGGCCGGACGCCGAGGAGCTTCTGCTGCGGCCCCGTCCAGAAAGGGGTGATGGAGCCTCGCCGCCGGGGTGTCGTCCCCTCCGTGTGTCTAGCTGCTAAGGAAAGAAAAGGCCAGCCCGGGTGGGCTGGCCCTTCATCGTCGGAGTGTCGCCAGGGGCTTGGTCATCGGGCGACCAAGCCCCCGGCCAGAGGTTGAAGTGCTAGATCAGGAGCAGCCGCTGGTGGCGCCGCAGTTGAGGCACTTGTAGCAGGCCCCACTGCGCACCATGAGCGACCCGCAGTCGCTGCAGGACGGCGCATCTTCTTGATTGAGGAACGCGGTCGGCGCGGCACCCTGCACAACCGGGACGCGAGTGGTCACGGACTCCGCAGGAGCGGCAGCAACGGTCGGCGCCACCCGGGTGTCCACCGCGGGCTCCTCGCCCATCTCGGTGCCGTCACGGCGAATGATCCCCAGCGCATCGCGCTCCTCCCAGGTGAGGAAGCGCGACCCGAGCCAGCGGAACACGTAGTCCATGATCGACTTGGCGATCGGGATCTCCGGGTTGCCGGTGAAGCCCTGGGGCTCGAAGCGGGTGTGGGCGAACTTGTCGACCAGAGTCTTCAAGGGGACGCCGTACTGCAGGGACATCGACACCACGGTGGCGAACGAATCCATCAGGCCGCTGACGGTGGAGCCTTCCTTGGCCATCTTGAGGAAGATCTCGCCCGGCGAGCCGTCCTCGTACAACCCGACGGTGATGTAGCCCTCGTGGCCGCCGATGGTGAACTTGTGCACCACCGCCTGGCGCTCCTCGGGCAGGCGCCTGCGCAGCGGGCGATCGACGACCACGGTCTGCACCGTCTTGGCGCCGGTGGTCTTGTCCATGGTGGTGGCCATGGGCTGCGACCGCTTCGATCCGTCGCGGTAGATCGCCAGTGCCTTGAGCCCCATCTTCCAGCCGTCGATGTACGCCTGCTCGACCTCGTCGACGGTCGAATCCGACGGCATGTTGACCGTCTTGGAGATGGCGCCTGAGAGGAACGGCTGCACCGCCGACATCATCCGCACGTGTCCCTGCCAGGCGATCGAGCGCTTGCCCTTGGCCGGCTGGAAGGCGCAGTCGAAGACGGCGAGCTCCTCCTCGCGCAGGTGCGGCGCGCCCTCGATGGTGTCGTTGGTGTCGATGTAGGCGACGATGTCGTTGACCGCCGCCTCGCCGTAGCCCAGCCGCTTCAGCGCCAGCGGCACGGTGCCGTTGACGATCTTCAGCATGCCGCCGCCGACCAGCTTCTTGTACTTGACGAGGGCGATGTCCGGCTCGACGCCGGTGGTGTCGCAGTCCATCATGAAGCCGATGGTCCCGGTCGGCGCCAGCACGGTGGCCTGTCCGTTGCGGTAGCCGTGCATCGCGCCCAGCTCGTGGGCCTCGTCCCAGGCGTGGCGCGCTGCGGCGACCATCCCGTTGCCGACGTTGTCGGTGGGAATGCGGTACGCGGCCTCGCGGTGCTTGCCGATGACACGCAGCATGGGCTGGCGGTTGGCGGCGAATCCCTCGAAGGGGCCGACCTCACGGGCGATGCGCGCCGACTGCGCGTAGGCCTCGCCGGTCATGATCGCGGTCAGGCAGGCGGCGATGTCGCGGCCCAGCGGCGAGTCGTACGGCGCGCCGCGCGCCATCAGCAGCGCCCCGAGGTTGGCGTAGCCCAGCCCCAGCGGCCGGTACTTCTCGCTGTTCTCGGCGATGCGGGACGTGGGGTACGAGGCGTTGCCGACCAGGATCTCCTGGGCGGTGATGGTCATGTGCACCGAGTGGCGGTAGGCCTCGACGTCGAAGGCGCCGTCGTCGCCGAGGAACGTCATCAGGTTCAGCGACGCCAGGTTGCACGCCGAGTCGTCGACGTGCATGTACTCCGAGCACGGGTTCGAGGCGTTGATGCGACCGCTGTTCGCCGAGGTGTGCCACTCGTTGATGGTGGTGTCGTACTGGATGCCGGGGTCGCCGCACTGCCAGGCCGATTCGGCCATCGAGCGCAGCAGCTCCTTGGCGTGCACCGTCTTGGTGATCCGGCTGGGATCGACGACGGCGTGCAGGTGCCAGTCCTTGTCGTCGATGACCGCGCGCATGAAGTCGTCGGTGACGCGCACCGAGTTGTTCGAGTTCTGGAAGAAGATCGACGAGTACGCCTCGCCGGTGAAGGACCCGTCGTAGCCGGCGTCGATGAGCGCCCAGGCCTTGCGCTCCTCGGTCACCTTGCAGGTGATGAACTCTTCGATGTCGGGGTGGTCGGCGTTGAGGATGACCATCTTGGCCGCGCGCCGCGTGGTGCCACCGCTCTTGATGACGCCGGCGAAGGCGTCGAAGCCGCGCATGAAGGAGACGGGTCCCGACGCGGTGCCGCCGCCGGCCAGGTTCTCCTGCGAGGAGCGGATCGGCGACAGGTTGGTGCCGGTGCCGCTGCCGTACTTGAAGAGCATGCCCTCGGTCTTGGCCAGGGTGAGGATCGAGTCCATGGTGTCGTCGACGCTGTTGATGAAGCACGCCGACGCCTGGGGACGTGTCCCGGGCACGCCGACGTTGAACCACACCGGCGAGTTGAAGCTCATCTTCTGGTGCAGCACCAGGTGGGTGAGCTCGTCCTGGAAGGCCTGCGCGTCGTCCTCGGTGGCGAAGTAGCCGCCCTCGCGTCCCCACGCGGCGATGGTGTCGCAGACGCGCGAGATGACCTGGCGCACGCTGGTCTCGCGGCGCGGCGTGTCGAGCTGTCCGCGGAAGTACTTGGAGACGACCACGTTGGTGGCCATCTGCGACCACGCCACCGGGATCTCGCAGTCCTTCTGCTCGAAGACGACCTCACCCTTCTCGTTGGAGATGACGGCGGCGCGCCTGTCCCACTGCACCTCGTCGAAGGGGTGCACGCCGGCACGGGTGAAGCGTCGTTCGACAGTCAGGCCACGGCCGAGCTGGACCTCACCGCGGGCCGGCTGGGCCGGTCGGGACTTGCGGCGGGCGGTACGGGTGGTGGGCTGGGAGTCGTCCGGTGCAGGAGCGGAGAAAGGGACGGGACTATCCACGACTGGCCCTCGCTGGTTGGGAGATTCACGGTCCGAACATGGGGGTGAGGAGTTACCCCCAGGAAACCCACAGGATTGTCCCCAGCATACCCACATGTGGGGGTGGTCAAGCTGGGGAGCCCCCATATATTGGGTCCGCGGCGTGTGGCCGTCAAGGTCGCCGCGGATGCCCGTCAACCCGTCCCGAGCACGGACGCCCTGTGACACCTGTGTAACAGACCGCGTCGAGGCAGCCGCCTAGTTCAGGTGGGCGACCCGGGCCCGCCGCAGCCACTCGTCGCTGATGGTGAACTCGATCCGGGCAATGCAGATCGCGCACCAGACCTTCTCGCAGCCCGGGCAGACCAGGTGCTGGTGGTCCTTGGTGAGGTCGAGGTCCATGTACTGCTCGCGGCAGTCCAGGCAGAGAACGGGGGCCTTCATCGCACTCTAAGGATGACTGTTCGCCGGGAAGTGCGAGGATATATGGGTCGTCGCGCTCGGCGGCGGCGTGGTTTGGACATGCGTGCAAGCGCAGCACATGAGGTCATCCGTGCCTGAGACCGTCTCTGTGACCCTCCCGCAGATGGGGGAATCGGTCACCGAGGGAACCGTGGTCGAGTGGCACAAGAAGGAGGGCGATGCCGTCGCCGAGGGGGAGACGCTCGCCGAGGTGACCACCGACAAGGTGGATGTCGAGGTGCCCTCACCGGCCGCGGGCACGGTGGGGCGGATTCTCGTCAAGGCGGGGGAGACCGCCGAGGTGGGGGCGGTGCTGGCGGAGCTGGTGCTGGGTGCGGCCCCGGCCGGAGCGAATGGGGGGACGCCGGCCCCAGCGGATGTGAAAGCTGAGCCTGTGGGTGCGCCTGTCGAGGCGGGGGGCGAGGCGGTCGAGGTGACGCTGCCGCAGATGGGGGAGTCGGTCACCGAAGGCACCGTCGCGCGGTGGGCCAAGCAGGCGGGCGACACCGTCGCCGCGGGGGAGACGATCGTCGAGGTGACTACCGACAAGGTGGATGTCGAGGTGCCGGCGCCCGTCGCGGGGCGGTTGGCGTCGATTCGGGCCGAGGAGGGAGCCACGGTCGAGGTGGGCGCCGTGCTCGCGGTGATCGAGGCTGGGGCCGCTTCTGTGGCGCAGGCGTCGGGCGCGCGCGGTGGGCCCGCCCCCAGTGAAGGGAAGGCTTCCGCCGCGCCGGAGCGTGGAGCGGACGGCAGTCCGGAACCTACCCGTGAGGCCCCGACTGCCCCTTCGAATGGGCCGGTTGCAGCCTCGCCGCTGGCTCGCCGCGATGCCGCACTCAACGGGGTCGACCTCGCAACCGTGCCGGGCACCGGGCCCGGTGGCCTCGTCCGCAAGGAGGACGTCGCCGCCGCGGCAGCCCAGCCCAAGCCCAAGGCCGAGGCCACCGCGGCGCAGCCGGCCGGCGCCGAAGCCCAGCTCCTCAAGGGCCCCGCCGCCGCCCTCGCCGCCGCCATGGAGCAGAGCCGCGAGATCCCCACCGCGACGTCGTTCCGCACCATCGCCGTCGACGTCCTCGAGGCGCGGCGCCGCGAGCTGAACGCCGCCATCAAGGCCGCCGGGCGCCCCGAGAAGGTGAGCTTCACCCACCTCATCGGCTACGCGATCGCCCGCGCCACAGACGACGTGCCCAACATGACGGCGCACTTCCAGCGCGACCAGGACGGCAAGCCCCACAAGCTGAACCCGGGCGCGCACCTGGGCCTCGCCGTCGACACCACGCGCAAGGACGGCAGCCGCTTCCTCGTCGTGCCGGTGATCAAAGACGCCGCCACCCGCGACTTCGCCGGCTTCCGCGACGAGTACGAGCGACTTGTTGCCAAAGCCCGCACCAACTCGCTGACCGCCGACGAGCTCAGGGGCGCCAGCATCACGCTGACCAACCCCGGTGGCATCGGCACCGTGGCCAGCGTGCCGCGACTGATGCCGGGCAACGGCACCATCGTGGCCACCGGCTCCATCGACTGGCCGCCGGGAATGGCCAGCATCGGCGAGGCGAGGCTGCGCGACCTCGGCGTCAGCAAGGTCATGACCATGACCTCGACGTACGACCACCGCGTCATCCAGGGCGCGGAATCCGGCGAGTTCCTGCGCAGGCTGGAGCAGCTGCTGCGCGGCGAGGACGGCTTCTACGGCGAGGTCTTCCGCAGCCTCGGCCTCCCCGCACCGGCCGCCGAGCCCGCCGTGCCCAAGCTCACCGACCAGGCCGCCATCGAGGTCCGCACCGGGCAGGCCGCCAGCCACGACATGCTCGCAGCCGTCGCCGCCGGCATGTCGCTGGTCAAGGCGCACCGCACCCACGGACACCTGGGCGCCCATCTGGACCCGCTGGGCATCGCCCAGCCCACCGGCGATCCCGCCATGGAGCCGTCGACGGTCGGGCTCACCCCCGCGTTGATGCAGGCCGTGCCCGCCGACGTGCTGCGCGTGTACGTCCCCGGCATCACCCTGGCCGACGTGCTGCCGCGGCTGCGCGAGACCTACTGCTCGACGATCGCCTACGAGATCGAGCACATCAGCTCGCACGAGCAGCGCGTGTGGCTGCGCGAGCACATCGAGTCCAGCAAGCACAAGGTCCAGCTCTCGCCGGAGCGCAGGCTGCAGCTCCTGGAACGGCTGACCAAGGTCGACGCCATGGAGCGCTACCTGCGACGCAGCTTCCTGGGCCACAAGACCTTCTCCATCGAGGGCCTCGACGCCATGGTGCCGATGCTCGAAGAGCTGCTCAACATGGTGAGCGACGACGGCATCGACGAGACGGTGCTGGGCATGGCCCATCGCGGTCGTCTGGCGGTCACCGCGCACGTCGTCAACCGGCCGTACGAGGCGGTGCTGGTCGCCTTCGAGCAGGGTGACCAGAAGCGACCGGTCGGTCTGGAGGCCAGCGACCCGACCGGCGACGTCAAGTACCACCTCGGCGCGCAGGGCACCTACATCACCGAGGCGGGCAAGGCGGTCGCGGTGCGACTGCTGCCCAACCCCAGCCACCTCGAGGTCGTCGACCCCGTCGTCGAGGGCTGGACGCGCGCCGACCAGACACGGCGTCACAGCGCGCAGCTCCACGTCGACCCCAAGGCGGCCATCCCGGTGCTGATCCACGGCGACGCGGCCTTCCCCGGCCAGGGCGTCGTCGCCGAGGTGCTCAACATGCAGGCGCTGCAGGGGTACAGCACCGGCGGCACCGTGCACCTCATCGCCAACAACCAGATCGGCTTCACCACCGATCCCGGCGAGGCGCGCAGCACGCGCTACGCGTCCGACCTGGCCAAGGGATTCGACGTCCCGGTGATCCACGTCAACGCCGACGACGTCGAGGCCTGCATCCACGCCATGCGCCTCGCCTACGACTACCGGCGCACGTACCACCGCGACGTGGTCATCGACCTGGTCGGCTACCGCCGCTTCGGCCACAACGAGGCCGACGAGCCCACCTACACGCAGCCGATGATGTACAAGGCGATCAAGGACCACCCGCCGGTGCGCGAGCTCTTCGCCCAGCAGCTGGTGCACGAGGGCCTGATCACCCAGGAGAAGGCCGACGCGCTCGCCGAGGAGGCACTGCAGCGCATCGCCACCGCGCACAAGAAGGTGAAGGACAGCCTCGCCGCGGCGCCCAGCAGCGACCCCGCCGACCACAGCACCGCCGACGTGCGCGACATGGACGCGCCCACCGGCGTTCCCGCCGACACCCTGGTCACCCTCAACGAGCAGCTGCTCACCCTGCCCGAGGGCTTCCACACCAACGCCAAGCTGGTGCGGCAGATGGAGCGCCGCCGTGAACTGGTCAAGGATGGCCAGATCGACTGGGCCGCCGCGGAGTCCCTCGCCTTCGCCTCGCTGCTGCTGCAGGGCCATCCCATCAGGCTGACCGGGCAGGACACCGAGCGCGGCACCTTCTCGCAGCGCCACCTCACCTTCCACGACGTCGAGACCGGCGCGGTCAACACGCCGATGCAGCACCTGGTCGGCGCCAGCGCCACCTTCGAATTGCACAACAGCCCGCTCAGCGAGGGCGCCGCGCTGGGATTCGAGTACGGCTACAGCGCCGCGGCGCCCGACACCCTGGTGCTCTGGGAGGCCCAGTTCGGCGACTTCGTCAACAACGCCCAGGTGGTCGTCGACCAGTTCATCGCCTCGGGCCAGGCCAAGTGGGGCCAGCAGTCACGGCTCACCCTGCTGCTGCCGCATGGCTACGAGGGCGCCGGTCCCGAGCACTCCAGCGCACGGCTGGAGCGCTTCCTGCAGCTCAGCTCGGGCGGCAGCATCCGCGTCGCCAATCCCTCCACGGCGGCGCAGTACTTCCACCTGCTCCGCCAGCAGGCGCTCGCGCCCAAGCCCCGCCCGCTGGTGGTGATGACGCCGAAGTGGCTGCTCCGCGTCCACGAATCCAGCTCCACCCTCGACGACCTGGTCAACGGCCGCTTCCAGCGGGTCGTCGACGATCCCAGCGTGGGACGCAGCCGCCGCAAGGAGATCACCACCCTGCTGCTCTGCAGCGGCAAGATCTACCACGAGCTGGCCATGCATCCCCTGCGCAAGGATGCAGGCGCGCTGGCCATCGGCCGCATCGAGCTGCTCGATCCGTTCCCCATCGACGAGGTCATGCAGCTGATCAAGTCGTATCCGCGCCTGCAGCAGATCTTCTGGGTGCAGGAGGAGCCGGTGAACATGGGCGCCTGGTACCACCTCGCCCGCCGCATCGGCAAGCGCCGTCCCTACGACATCCGCTGGGACTACATCGGCCGTCCCCGCCGGGCCAGTCCCAGCGAGGGCTTCTCGGGCGCCCACCAGATCGAGCAGGAGCGCATCATCACCACCGCTCTGCGCAGCCCCGAGCACGTGCCCGCGCCGGAGCCGGTGGTGGTGTCGCCGCCCAGCAGCGAGGCCTAAGCCCCCCAGGGCCACTGTCAAGTTCTGGTAACGCGTCGACCGCGTCGCGCAAGAAACGCTACCCTTCCGCCGTCTCCTGCCAAGGACACGAGACTCGAGAGAAAGGTGAGTGAGGGGGGACCGGCCTGCCCGACCCCCGGGGAGTGGAATTGAAGGCAAGGCTGCGAGAAGCCGCCGGTGCGCCCACGCGCCGCCGGCGCATCGGATTCTGGCTTCGCGCGGGCATCGGCGCCCTGGGCGCGCTGTCCGCCGCCGGTGGCCTCGTGCTCGGTGCAACCGGGCACCCGGTCGAGACACACGTCAGCACCCACCCCGCGGTCGCGCCCCCGATGGCGCCCGCGGCGGCACCGCTCAACCGCTACTGGATGGTTGCCGCCGACGGTGGCATCTTCTCCTTCGGCGGCGCGCCGTTCTTCGGCAGCACCGGTGCCATCCACCTCAACAAGCCCATCGTCGGCATGGCGGCGACGCCCAGCGGCAACGGCTACTGGTTCGTCGCGTCGGACGGCGGCGTCTTCAACTTCGGCGACGCCGGCTTCTACGGCAGCACCGGCGCCATCCACCTCAACCAGCCCGTGGTGGGCATGGCGGCGACGCCGAGCGGCCACGGCTACTGGCTGGTCGCCGCCGACGGCGGCATCTTCAACTTCGGCGACGCCGGCTACTTCGGCAGCACCGGTGCCATCCACCTCAACAAGCCCATCGTCGGCCTGGCGGCGTCGCCGTCGGGGAACGGCTACTGGTTCGTCGCCAGCGACGGCGGCATCTTCAACTACGGCGACGCCGCCTTCCACGGCAGCGCCGGCGCCGTCCACCTCAACCAGCCCGTGGTCGGCATGGCGCGCACGCCCGACGGCGGCGGCTACTGGCTGGTGGCCTCGGACGGCGGCATCTTCAGCTACGGCAACGCCAACTTCTACGGAAGCACCGGCGCCATCCACCTCAACCAGCCGATCGCCGGCATGACGCCGAGCCCGACCGGGGGCGGCTACTGGTTCGTCGCCTCGGACGGCGGGATCTTCAACTACGGCGACGCCGGCTTCGCCGGCTCGATGGGCGCCACCAAGCTCAACCAGCCGGTGGTCGGCATGGCCGGGCAGCCCACCCTGTTCGGCGCCACCGCGCTGATGAACCTCTCGGCGAGCAGCATCGCCGCCGACGGCATCTCGCAGGTCACCGGCGTCACCCGGGTGACCGATCCCAGCGGGACCCCCGTGCCCGGCGACAACCTCAACTTCAGCGTCAGCGGTGCCGGCTGCGGCAGCGTGTCGCCCGCGTCGGCGGTGACCGACATGAACGGCGTCGCGGTGTTCAACTACGCCGCGTCGAGCACGGTGGCCACCTGCACGGTGCACGCCGTCGAGGCCTTCGGTTCTGCTCAGGCATCCCGCTCGATCACCCAGGCTGCTGGTGCCCCCTCGCACGTCACCGCGACTCCGTCGGCCAGCACCTACACCGCCGACCAGGGCCACGGCGGCATCCCCGCCACCTTCACCGTCACCGACGCGCACGGCAACCCACTGCGGAACGTCCTCCTCGACGTCACCACCACGCTGCCCAACGGCCTGCTCAACATCGCCGGCGGACTGACCAACTCGTCCGGTCTGCTGACCGTGACCGTCACCGACACCACGGCCGGTGACATCGGCACCGTGACCGCGGCCGTGCACGGCACGAGCCTGCAGGGGACGACAGGAACCATCGGCATCAACCCGGGCGCCTTCGCCGCACTGGGGCAGCCGACCGTGTCGAGCCAGGCGGTTGGCACCAAGTACACCGTGCCGGTCACCGCCAGTGACGCCTACAGCAACCCGGTCAACCCCGCCATCAGCGGCTTCACCTTCAGTGGCACGGCGATGGCCACCGCGCCCGACGGAGTGCACACGGCAACCGCTGTGTTCGAGGGTCCCTTCAGCGGCGGCACTGCCCTGCTCGACGTCACCTCGTACCGCGCCGGCAGCGACGTGCTGACCATCAGCAACGCCCTCATCACCACGTCGACGTCCGCATTCAACATCGCACCGGGCGCGGTGACCGGTATCGCGGCTTCACCGTCGAGCGCACAGTCGCTCACCGCCGACCAGATGGCGAGTACCGGAGTGCCAGTGGCCTTCACCGTGACCGACCAGTACGGCAACGGCATGCCAGGCCTCACGCTGGCCCTCACCACCACCGGTGCCGGCTTCAGCCACGCCTCGCCCGCGCTTCCTGCGACGAAGCCCACCGGCGACGGCACCGCCGGCACCACCGCGGGTGTCGCCGCGTTCCTCCTCCACGACACCAACATCGCCGACGCGGGGACGATCACTGCCACCATCCAGAGCACCACCACCAAGGCGACCACCGGTGCCATCACCATCACGCCCGGTGCTCTGACCACGATCGGCCTCAGCGCGATCACGTCGCCGCAGGCGGCGGGCACGGCATACAGCACCACGGTCACCACCACGGACGCGTACGGCAACGCGATCAACCCGGACACCACCACGTTCAACTTCGGTGGTGCGGCGGTGAACGCCGGGCCCGACGGCCACCACCCGGCGACCGCCATGTTCGCCGCACCGTTCAGCGGCGGGCACGCTACCCTCAACGTCACCTCGTACGCAGCCGCCACCGGCGCCACGCTCATCGTGTCGGACGCCGGTGTCAACCAGCCGAGCAACACCTTCACCGTCAACGCGGCGGCGCCGTCGATCGTCACCCCGACGCCGGGCGGTCCGGCCGGATACACCGCCGACCAGGGCACCACCGGGATCGCGCTCACCTTCGACGTCACCGACGCCTACGGCAATGCGCTCGGCAACGTGCCGCTCACCATCAGCAAGACGGGTCTCGGCAGCGGTGCCATCACCGGGCCGGCCGGCACCGGCGACGGCACCGGCGGCACCACCCTCGGCCATGCCGCGTTCACCCTTGCCGACAGCACGGTCGAAACCGGCACGGTGACGGCGACGGTGGGCTCCACCTCGGTCAAGGGCACCACCGGGACGATCAGCATCACGCCGGGGGCCTTCACCTCCCTCGCGATGAGCACCATCACGGCGCAGACGGCGGGCACGCCGTTCACCGTCACCATCACCGGCCTGGATGCGCACGGCAACCACGTCAACCCGCCGAGCAACACGGTGACCTTCACCGGATCGGCGCTGAACATGGCGCCCGACGGCGTGCACCACGGCACGGCGGTGATGAACGGAACCTTCAGCGGCGGACAGGCCACGGCCTCGGTCACCGCATACGAGAGGCGTGGGGCCGCCGACCTCACGGCGACCGATAGTGGAATCGCCGCTCCCAGCAATGCCTTCGCCGTCAACGCCGCACCGGCGTCCACGGTCGCACCGACGCCGTCGTCCGCGACGTCGCGCACCGCCGACCAGATGGCCGCTTCCGGCGTGCCGATCAGCTTCGTCGTCAAGGACGCGTACGCCAACCTGATCCCGGGACAGGCGATCGCCATCAGCACGACCCCGGCAAACACCGCGTTCTCCCACGCCAATCCCGCGCTCCCGACCTCGGTGAACACCGGGACGGGAAGCGGCGGCACGACGCTCGGCGTCGTCTCGTTCACCCTGACCGACACCAACACCGCCGACGGCGGCACCATCACCGCGACAGCTCCGAGCACCGTCGCCGGCACCACCGCGTCGATCACCATCACGCCGGGCAAGGTGGCCTCGATCACCGTGGCCCAGCCGCAGCCGGCACCGCCCTCGTACACCGCCGGCACGCTGTACAAGCTGAACATCACCGTCAAGGACAACTACGGCAACGGCGCGCAGCCGCCCGTCGTCGATCTCGTTCCCAGCGGATCCGCGATGGACACTGCGCCGGACGGAACACACACCGCGACCGCGGTATTCGAGGGTCCCTTCAGCGCCTCCGGCGCGGGCACGCTGGACGTGACCTCGTACAAGGCGGAGAGCGCCAGCCTGACGCTGACGGACACCGCCAGCGCCTACGGTGGCTCGGCCACCGGCACCAATGCGACTCCGTACACGGTGGCGGCGGCGGCCGCCTCGCAGGTGATCGCCACCTCGTCCTCCTTCGTGGGCGGCACCGACATCGTGCTCTCGGGAACGGGTGGTGGCACGGGTGACGTCAGCCTGGCGAGCACCGACGCCTACCAGAACCCGCAGCCGCTGCCGGACACTCTGAATCTCACCCTGACCAAGGATGCATCCGGTGCCGACAAGGGCAAGCTGAAGGTGGGTGGCACCACGTCGCTGGTCGACGACTCGACGACGCAGGTGACCATGCAGGTCGTCCTCAGCGGCGGCGGAACGGGCAGCTTCACCTACGTGGGCGTCAATCCCTACCCGGCAAGTGGCGCGGGCACGATCACCATCGCGGACGCCACTCATCCTGCCGTCACCACGCCGACCATCGGCGTCCAGGTGACAACGGTCGCCGCGGTGTCGGTTCTCTCGGTGCAGTGCACCACCTGCACCGCCGATACCGGCAATGCGGGCATCAGCCTGACGTTCAAGGCCGTCGACGCCGGCAACACACCCGTGTCGGGCGTCGTGCTCGACGTCACCAAGTCCGGTTTCGCCGGCGACGCGGCGGTCACCTCGCCGGTGACCACCGGAGGAACCGGCCAGGCCGTGGCTACTCTTACTGAGCATACGGTCAGTACCGGGTTCATCCGGGCAGGCATCCACGGCGTGCCATCGGCCAACGTCAACCTGGTCACGGCGACGCCGACCATCGTCATCAACCCCGGGGCCCTCCATCACCTTGCCATCGCGACGGCGGCATCGCTGCCCCCCGCGGTCAGCTACCCAGACCAGACCGCGGGGCAGCAGTCGACGCTGTACGTCGACGCTCTCGACCAGTTCGGCAACCTGACACCGATGTCGGCGGCGAACCTGGTGCTCGGCGGTACCGCGACGACGACCAAGTCCCCGGCGCCCACCCTGAAGTCGCCCGACGTCACCCCTGGGGCGATGTCGAGCGGTCAGGAGCCCGTGGCCATCACGTCGTACGCCGCCGCATCGGGGTTGACCTTCACCGCCGGGTGCGTCGCAACCTGCGTGCCGACGGTCACCGCCACCTTCAACGTCCTTCCCGGAACGACAACGAGCATTGCGGCGACGCCCAAGAACGCGACCCAGTACACAACCGACCAGGGCAACAGCCCCGGCATCCCCGTCACCTTCACGACGCTGGACGCGTGGAGCAACCCAACCTGGTCGATTCCGCTCACCATCAGCTCGACCGGTCTGGGCCATGCCAGCGGCGTGGCGACCAGCGGCACCACCGGGAGCAGCGGCGCCGCCTTCGGCTTCACCTTCAACGACACCAACGCGCAGGACTCGGGAACCATCACCGCGACGGCGACGGTGAACGGCACTGCGATCCAGGGACCGACCAACACCATCACGATGACGCCCGGCGCGGTGAAGACGATCACCCTGTCCAGCTCGCCGTCGTCGCAGGTGGCGGTGCCCGCGCAGACGGCGGGCACGCCGTACACCGTCTACGTCAACGCCTTCGACACCTGGCTCAACCCGACCAACCCGAGCTGGAGCAACCTCGCCATCACCGGCACGGCCACGTCGGCCTCTCCTGCACCGGCGGGCCAGGCCGCCGTGGTCCCGGCGCCACCGCCGGCGTTCAGCGCCGGACAGTCGGCCGTCACCATCACCTCGTTCCGGGCGCAGGCGGCTGCGTCCAGCGGCGGCAACCTCACCGTGGCCTGCTCGACGAACTGCGCGTCCGGCGCAACCCCAGGTTCCGCGGCGTTCGCCATCGCACCCGCCACCACCAAGCAGGTGGTCGCGCGGGACAACTCGGGGGCCCTGATCTCCGCGCTGACGATCACCGCCGGCGGCGACACCCGCCTGATCCACTTCACCATCGAGGACGTGTACAACAACCCGGCGTCCACGCAGGCGGGCACCGTGCACGTCGTGCTGAAGCCCGGCGCTACCCCGGACGGCGGCCACCTGAGCGGTGGTCCCAACCCGGCGACGCCGCCTGACACCAGCGGCCCCGTGTCCCTCGACATCGACCTGACCCAGACCAGCCAGGTGACCTACCAGGCACCCGCCACCACACCCGTCGGCGGCACTGGCACCATCACCTTCTCGTCTGGCACGCTGACCAGCGCACCAGCGTCGATCAGCGTCACGGACCCCTGACCGCCCGGCACACCGGAAACAGCAGAAGAGCCCTGCGGATTCGCTCTTTCTGCTTTCGACCGCGGTGCCGAATCAGGTGAACCCGCGGTGGTGTGTGTTGGGTTGAGCAGCCTGGCGGACTCCGTGACAGTCGGTTTCACGGGTTCGCCGACGCTGCCACCACTGCCGGTGCTCCCGACAATCGCCCTCGATCCTGACACGCCCTAGCGCGACCGGCAAACAACCAAAAGAAGAGCCCCGCGGAGTCGCTCCGCGGGGCTCTCTTTGAGTTCTGGAGTTGATCAGCCTACCGAGGCCATTCCCACCATGGGCTGATTGAGCTTGACCGCGCCCATCGAGCCGTAGAAACGGCCCTGCGCGGAGCCGAAGCTGAAGATGCCGCCGTCGCTGGCGACCATGTAGTAGCCAAGTCCGTCGGAAACTTCCGCCATGCCGACGACAGGCTGGTTGAGCTTGGTGCCGCCCATCGAGCCGTAGAACTTGCCGGCGGCGCTGCCGAACGAGAAGATGCCGCCGTCGCTGGCCACCATGTAGTAGCCGTCGCCGTCGGGAGTCATGGTCATGCCGACCACGGGCTGGTTGAGCTTGACGGCGCCCATCGAGCCGTGGAAGTGCGGCTGCGCGGTGCCGAAGGTGAAGATGCCCCCGTCGCTGGCGACCATGAAGTAGCCGTCGCCGTCGGGCATGAGGGCCATGCCGACGACGGGCTGGTTGAGCTTGACGGCACCCATCGAGCCGTGGAAGTGCGGCTGCGCACTGCCGAAGCTGAAGATGCCGCCGTCGCTGGCGACCATGAAGTAGCCGTCGCCGTCGGGCATCAGGGCCATGCCGACGATCGGCTGGTTCAGCTTGATGTTGCCGGTGGAGCCGTGGAAGTGGGCCTGGGCGCTGCCGAAGCTGAAGATGCCGCCATCACTCGCGACCAGGAAGTAGCCTTGCTGGTCGGGCATCACCGCCATGCCGACGATCGGCTGGTTGAGCTTGATGTTGCCGGTGGACCCATAGAAGGGCGGGAAGCCGGGCTGCGAGCCGAAGGTGAAGATGCCACCGTCCCTGGCCACCATGTAGTACCCGTTGGGGGGCGGCGGCGGACCGGGCGGGGGCGGAGGAGGCGGCGTGAAGGTGTAGCCGTCGTTCACAGAGAGCGTGGGCGTGGAGCTGATCTGGTTGGCGGCGGTGAAGTTGTCCGTGCCCGACGACGGCAGGGTCGCCGGCGTGGTGTAGGCGACCGTGATCGTGCCGGCGTTGCTGGCGTCGACGGTCGACGTCACCCCGGGGGCCAGCGCCACTGCAGCGAACTTGCCCGCGGCAGTCGCGGTGCCGCCGCCGCTCGTCTGGTTGAAGGTCATCGCCACCTTGGCGTTGGGAGCCGGCGTGCCGTTGTCGTCCACCGCGGTCACAGTCACGTTGACGGTGGTGCTGGGCGCCAGGCTGCCGTCAGCCGCGATCTTGGGACCGGCGGGCGAGAGCAGGTAGTTCTTGATGTAGCTGTACTTGTCCTGCACGGTGACGAGCGGGGAGGTGGCAGCATCCTGCGCGGTGATCACGTCGCTGCCGCCCGCCGCCGGCTTACTGCCACGGGTGAACGTCAGCGGAACCTGGCCACTGCTGTTGGTGGTGAAGGCGGTGGGCGAACCGCTCACCGGGCAGACGGCGGTGGTGCAGGGACCGCCGCCGGGAAACGACTGGTCCGCGGTGACCGTCGACCCCGTGGGGCCCGCCGTGGCCGCGGTGAACGACAGGTATACCGTGGCGCCGCTGATCACCGCGTTACCGCTGTCCCTGGCAGTTACCGTCACAGCGACGGTCGCGCCTGCCGAAGGCGGGGACACCAATGTTCCCGTCGCCGCGATGGGACTGGGCGAAAACGCGAGCGACGCGATCGCATTGATGGCTCCGACGTGCAGCGGCCCGGCGACGCCCGCCGCCCCGCTGAGCATCAGGCCAACCCCGACGGCGGCAAAGATCGAGCGACGTCTCATCAAGCGCGTGTCCTCCATCCAGGAGGTGCGTTCGGAGCGACCTGCGCTCTTCGATTCGCACCCTGCCCCCTGGTGTTTTTCGTGATCCGGCGAAGTCTAGCAGCGCTCAGGAGCTTGCGAACCGTCTGGTTGGTCAGCGGGTTTCGTCGCCGCCGCGGGCGAGTCGGTCGGCCCAGCGGCGGCGGCGGCGCTGCATCACGGCGCGGCGCAGCCACACTCCTTCACGCACCGCGGCGAGGCCGAAGAGCACCGCCAGCACGAGCAGCACGATCCCCACCCAGCGCGGCCCGAGCACCGTCAGGGTGGTACCCGCCGAGAGCAGGACGAACCCAGCCGCACCGAACGCGGCGAGCGCCAGGGCAAACCCTGCGAGCTTCGCTCCCTCGACCACGTCGGGCACGCGCCGGCTCACCCCGGTGCCGATGCCCAGTGCCCGCAGCAGGTCGGCGAGCGTGCCGGCACCGGCAGATCCCGGCCCGCCGGTGCCCGGGGTGCGGTGGGACGGGGGCACGGGAACACGGCCGCGCGCCCGCCGGCGGAAGAGGACGACGCCGGCGACGAGCGCCACCCGCGTCAGCAGACGCAGGATGAGAGCGAGAGGCATCGGTGATTCACCCGCAACGCATCATCGCGCACTGCAGGCGATGTCCCGCCCCTGAGCGGGCGAACCGTTTCCGGTCCGCCCGCCAGGAAGGGGTGAAGTGCACATCCGGGGGGCCGCAGGCCCCGCGGCAAAGGTCGCGGGTGGCCCGCGAAACCCACGTTAACCTCAACCGCGCCACCCATTCTGCCACCTCCCGCCATGGTCGCGTCCTGCTACAGTCGGCCCGAATCGGACCCCGTGCTGGAGGAGCCCGCCGCATGGTTCGTGCCTACGTGCTGATCAGCGCCACCCCGGGCAAGGCGATCGACGTGGCCAGCAAGCTCAAGGGACAGGCCGGCATCGTCACCATCGACGCCATCACCGGTGAGTACGACGTGATCGCGCACATCCAGGCGCCCGACATCGCCGGCATCGGCAGCCTCATCGTCGAGAAGATCCAGCGCCAGGACGGCGTCTTCAAGACCATCACCTGCCTGGCGGTCGAGTAGCCCCGGAGGTGGCCACGGCTGACGGCGGGCCCGCCGTCGTCGAGGGCCGGGTCGGTCTGCGCGGGTTCCTCGCCTTCTACCGCGAGGCGCTCGGGCTCTTCCGCCGCAGCGCCCACCTGCGCCGCTCCTACGCCTTCTGGGCGGGAACCGGCCTGCTCTTCACCGAGGGGCTCGGCGTCGGCGTGGCCCAGATGGACTCGCGGCAGGCGACCATCCTCGCCGCGGTGCTCTGCTTCGTGTGGTGGCTGGTGATCAGCGCCATCGTCGCCGGCGGCGCCGCCCTGCTCACCCCGCCACACGGCGGCGAGCGCCTCGAGTTCTACGGCGTCCCCAACGGACTCACCGCGCTGCGCGCCTACGCCGTGGTGCCGCTGATGATCACCGCCAGCGTCTCCACCCCGGGCCGCACCGGCTTCGTCATCTGGTGCGCCGCCGGCGGTGTCACCGGGATGCTCGACGCCGTCGACGGCTTCATCGCCCGCCGTGTCGGCCCGCTCACCGAGCTCGGCCGCGCCCTCGATCCCGCCATGGACGCGGTGTTCTTCAGCGCCGCCGCATACGCCGCCTGGCGCCTGGGGATCATGCCGCTGTGGCTCATGGTGTTCATCTACGTGCGCTACCTGGGGCCGCTCCTGGCCACGCCCGTCGTCTTCCTGGCGCGGCGCCGCCCCGAGCTGGTGCACACCACCTGGGGACGCCGCAACACGCTCTACACGGGCGTCGTGGTCTTCGTGCTGATGTGGGTGAAGATCATCGGCGGCCCGGTCGACGCCGTGGCGCTGGGCCTTGGCATTCCGCTGCTGGGGGTCACGGCGGTGCTTCATTTCGTCTCGCTGGCCCAGCGTACGTACCGCGCACCCGTGGTCCGCGAGCGGCGCCGCATGGCAAGAAACGGATAATCCCCAGCACAACCGATATGCGAGCCGTCATCAAGGAAGCGCCCGGACCGGGCTTCACCCTGGGCAACGTCCCCGACCCCGTCCCGGCGCCGGGTGAGGTGGTCCTGCGCGTCGAGGCGGCGTCGATCTGCGGCACCGACGTGCACCTCTACGAGTGGAATCCCTGGGCCGCCGGCCGCGTCCGCCCGCCGCGAGTGATGGGCCACGAGATGTGCGGCGAGGTGGTCGCCCAGGGCGAGGGTGCGACAACGCGACTCGGCAGCCGTGTCGCGGTGGAGACGCACCTGGTCTGCGGACATTGTCCCGAGTGCCGTCGCGGCGACTTCCACGTCTGCGCCAACACGCGCATCCTCGGCGTCGACGTCGACGGCGTCTTCGCCGAATACGTCAGCGTTCCCGCGCACAACACGTGGCCGGTGGCGCCGGGACTCACACCGGAGCTGGGTGCGCTGATGGAACCCTTCGGCAACGCGGTGCACGCCTGCTCCTACGGCCGGCTGCGCTCGCAGGTGGTCGCCGTGTTCGGCTGCGGACCGATCGGCTGCGCGTGTGTCGGCATCGCCAAGGCGGAGGGCGCCGCCAGGGTGATCGCGGTCGACCGCAACCCGTACCGCCTCGGCCTGGCGACGCAGATGGGTGCCGACGCGGCCGTCGACGCGGCCGGCGGCGACGAGGCCATCCTCAGCGCCGCCGGTGGCCCGCTCGACTGCGCGCTGGAGATGAGCGGCGCCCCCGCGGCGATCGCCAGCGCGACGCGGGTCACCCGTCCCGGTGGCTGGATCTCGCTGCTCGGCATCGGCGACGCGCCGGCCACGCTGGACGTGAGCCGCGACGTGGTCATGAAGGGACTGACCCTGTACGGTGTCACCGGGCGCCGCATGTTCTCGACGTGGGAGCAGACCAGCGCCTACCTCGCCGACGGCCGCATCGACGTCAGTCCCATCCTCACCCACCGCCTGCCCCTGGCGGGCATCGACCAGGCCATCGCCCTGATGCGGACGGGCCGCTCCGGCAAGGTGGTCCTCGACCCCAGGGACGCCCGCACAGCGCAGGACGTGCGCGACAGCAGCACAGCAGCCGAGCAGTTCAGGACAGAGCTGACATGATCGACGAAGACGCCGCACCACGCCTCAGCGCCGCCGTCAGCGCGCTCGACGAGTCGCTGCAGGAGGACCTCGACCAGCTCCGCCGCGACGGTGTCTTCCGTCCCCTGCGCGTCCTGGAATCGCCGCAGGCGGCCGAAGTGGTCATCGGCGGCCGCAGGCTGGTCAACCTCAGCAGCAACAACTACCTGGGCCTCAACACCCATCCCCGTCTCATCGAGGCCGCGGTGCAGGCGGCGCGCGAATGGGGCGCCGGCAGCGGCGCGGTGCGCACCATCGCGGGCACGCAGACCCTGCACGAGGAGCTGGAGCGCCGCCTCGCCGTCTTCAAGAAGACGCCCGCGGCGCTCACCTTCCAGAGCGGCTACGCCGTCAACGTCGGCGTGCTCAGCGCCATGCTCGAGGACGGCGACGTCGTGGTCAGCGACAAGCTCAACCACGCCAGCATCATCGACGGCATCCGGCTCACCAAGGCCGACCGCATCCTCTACGAGCACACCGACGTCGACGACGCCGAACGGGCCCTGAAGCAGGCGCGCGACAAGGGCTATCGCCGCATCCTGCTGGTCACCGACGGCGTCTTCTCGATGGACGGGGACATCGCCCCGCTGCCCCAGCTCGTCGAGCGCGCCGAGCAGTACGGCGCCGCCGTGATGGTGGACGACGCGCACGCCTCGGGAGTGCTGGGGACCAACGGGCGCGGCACCACCGACCACTTCGGGCTGCACGGCCGCGTCGCGCTCAACATCGGCACGCTGAGCAAGGCCGTCGGCGTGCTCGGCGGCTACATCGCCTCGACCCAGAACGTGCGCGACTACCTGATCCACAAGGGACGGCCGTTCCTCTTCTCGTCGTCGCACCCGCCGGCCGTGGTGGCCGCCTGCATCGCCGCCGTCGACGTCCTCGAACAGGAGCCCGAGCTCATCGACCGCCTGTGGGAGAACACCCGCTACTACAAGGAGAAGCTGCGCGAGCTGGGCTTCGACCTGGGGCGCAGCGAGACGCCGATCACCCCGGTGATGTGCGGCGAGGCCAATGTGGCCATGCAACTGAGCGACATGCTGCTCGAGCGGGGCGTCTTCGCCCAGGGCATCGGCTTTCCGACCGTGCCGCGCGGCCAGGCGCGGGTGCGCACCATCGTCTGCGCGACACACAGCCGCGAGCAGCTCGACCGCGCCCTCGACGCCTTCGCCGACGCGGGACGCAAGCTCGACCTGCGGCGGTCGTAACGCCGTGCGCCGGACAGGATTCTGATGGCACACAGGACAGAGTTGGAACTCGCCGCGGAGCGAGAGATGATCCTGGCCGCACAGCGCGACCGGGCGGCGTTCACGCCGCTCTACGAGCGCTACGTCGACCAGATCTACGCCTACGCCTACAGCCTCACCCACCACCGGGAGCTCGCCGAGGACGTGACCGCCGCCACCTTCGCCAGGGCGATGGAGGAACTGCCCCGCTTCGAATGGCGCGGCGTCCCCTACTCGGCGTGGCTGTATCGCGTCGCCGCCAACCTGGTGGCCCGCGACAAGCGGCGTCCCGGCTGGATCGAACTGTCGCCGCACCTGCGCGACGGCGAGGAGAGCCCCGAGGAGCAGGCGGCACGTCACGACCGCGACGCCCACATCCGCGCCGCCGTCGCCGATCTGCCCGCCGACCAGCGCCAGGCGGTGGTGCTGCGCTTCGGCGGCGACATGCGCAACAAGGAGATCGCCGCCATCATGGGGCGGAGCGAGGGGGCGGTGAAGCTGCTCACCTTCCGGGCCATGACCACGCTGCGCCGCCGCCTCGGCGCGCCGCTTCCCGCCGAGCGCGAGGAGCAGGGGGAGAACCGCCGCCATGCATGACGAATCTGTCGCCCGCATCGACGTCGCCGAAAGGCTCGACGCCGCGCTGGACGGCGATCTGCCCGCGCGCGGCTTCGACAGCACCGACCCGGTGGCCCTGTTTGTGTCACTCGGGGCTGAAATTCGCGCCGCCATGCAGCAGGCCTGGCTGGCCCCGCTGGAGCGCTCGCGGATCCACGCCCGGGCGGTCGACATCGCCGAGGGGCACGGCCATCCCGGTTTGCGCCGGGCCTGGCCGCAACTCACCCACCTCGGCCGTCCAGCGGTGGTCGGCGGTGCCGCCGCGGCGATGCTGGCGGTGGCCGGGCTGGTCGCCCTGCGCGAGCGGCGCGGCCACACCCAGTCGGTGCTGCACGCGGCCTGACCGCAGGTTGGCCGCCTGTCGGGTGCATTTGCCTGGCGTCCATTTCACAGGGAAATCCGGGCGATCGGGGGTATGATCTTGCGGGCAATGCCTGACCATGAATCCGCGGAGCGCGAGACGGCGCTGTCCCCGCGGGAAGCAGCCCACCTCCGCAACCGCGACCGCAAGCGCTCGACGCGCATGGTCGTTGACAACGCAGGGGTGAAGCGCATCCTGCTGGCACAGCGGGCGCGCAGCGAGAAGAAGACCACGACGCCCAGCGACGAGCGCCCCACCGGCGCTCCCGACGGCGGGGGACGTTGACACCGAGATGACCCAAGTGGACCGGATGGCAGTATCCGGAGCCACCGAGCTGGAGAGCTCGGCGCTGGCTGCTGTCCCGACGCCCGCCGCCGTCGAGCTCGCCGGCGGCGAGGTGCCGGTCGGCGAGCGTATCCGTCGGCTTCGACAGGAACGGGGCATGTCCCAGTCCGAGCTGGCCGCGGGGCGGCTCAGCAAGGGCTTCATCTCCCAGATCGAGTCGGGCCGCAGCCGGCCGTCGCCGGAGTCGCTCCGCTTCATCGCCCAGCGCCTCGACGTCCCCCTGATCGCCCTCCTCCCCGGGCTGGAGCTGGCCCAGCAGCAGGCCTTCCTGCTGCGTGCCGCCGAAGCCGCGATCAAGGCCCGGGAGCATGCCGAGGCCGAGGCCCTCCTCGACGAGGCCCGCCCCCTGCTCAGCACCCCGGCCGAGCTCTCCTGGTTCCACCGCCTGCGCGGCGAGCAGCTGATCATGCAGGGCGTCCTCGACGCCGCCCTCGACGAGGCGCTCATCGCCTTCGACCAGGTCGGCGACGCCACCGAGGCCTCCGACGAGACGGTGCGCGCCTGCAACCTGGCCGGCCGCATCCACCACCTCGCCGGCCGCCAGCCCGCCGCCCTGCTCTACTTCGACCGCGCCGCCGCCCTGGCCACCAGCACCCAGGTGTCGCCTGCGGTGCGCGCCCTGGTCCACTCCAACCGCGGCAACACCCACATGCGCCTGGGCGACCCGGGGCACGCCGTGAAGGCGTACGAGGCCGCCCGCTCCGCCGCCGAGGACGCCGAGGACCTCTGGCAGCTCGCCATCGCCGAGATGGGCCTCGGCGAGGCCGCCCGCCAGCGCGGCGACCTGCCCGCGGCCATCGCCCACGCCGAGCGCTCGATCACCCTCTTCGAGCAGCTAGAGATGCGCCAGCTGCAGGCGCAGATCCTCCACAACCTGGGCCACATCCACGCCGACGGCGGTGACCTGGTCACGGCCCGGGCCCTGCAGGAGCAGGCGCTCACCGCGGCGCGGGCGATGAAGGACACCGGCACGGCCGGCTACGCGCTGGAGCGGCTGGCCGTCCTGGAGGTCGCTGCCGGCAACGTGTCAGGTGCGCTGTTCCAGGCCAACTCGGCCATCTCCGCCGCGCGCGAGGTCGGCGATCGCTCGCTGCTGGCCATCGCCCACGCGGCGCTCGCCGAGGCCTTCGAGCTCGCGGGCGATCACGCCGGCGCCGACAACGCCTTCGCCGACGCGCGGCGCATCAGCGAGTCGGCCACGGCGATGGAGCGACGCCAGGTCCTGCTCCGGCAGGGCGCGATGCTGCGCGTGCGGCTCGACTTCGAGGCCGCATCCGGGTGCTTCGAGGCAGCGGCCCGGATCACCGGCTGAGCGCCGGACGCCAGCCCGGGGGGATCTCCAGCGCCGTCGCGTAGTCGGCGACGGCGCGCGCATCGCGGTGTCATCGAATCTCTCCGTGACCCGCAGGGTAGGTGTGACCGGGGGATGCACAATGTACTGCGCATGGAAGAGGGCGAGACCGGCACCCCCGCTGGGGGCTCCGGCGAGCACGGCGAGCAGCGGGAGCCGCAGGGCGGACCTCCGCCGCCGGCGGGCGCGCCGGGTCCACCGCCACCGCCGCCTGGTGCACCTCCTGGCTGGAATCCCGGACTGCCGGGTCCAGGGTCTGCGCCGCCTCCCCCGGGCGGCTGGGGGCACCCGCCACCGCCTCCGCCGCCGCCCGACGCGCGCCCCGGGTGGAACGCGGCCCCGCCGCCACCGCCGGGGTACCCGCCCAACGCGGCCGCTGGCGCCTACTGGAGCGGCGGCGCCCCGGCGTCCACCGGTGGCCTCCACCCGCGCAGCGTCGGCGAGCTGCTCGACGCCGCCTTCACCCTCTACCGCCGTAACTTCGTGCTCCTGGTCGCCGTCGCCGCGGTGGTGCAGGTGCCCTTCGCGATCGTCCAGCTGCTCGTCTTCTCCCTTGCCGACATCGGCAACCGGCTCAGCTCGGTGCAGTCGATCACCAACAACCTGCAGAACCAGGGCAACACCCTGACGCCCGCGCAGACCACGCAGCTCACCTCCGACGTCGGCGCCTTCGTCGCGTATTTCGCGGTGGTGTTCGTGGTGCAGTTTCTCGTCGTCTACCCGCTCTCGCAGGCGGCGACTACGAGCGCGGTGAGCGCGCGCTACCTCGACCAGCCCGCAAGCGTGGGCAGCTCCTACCGCGCCGCGCTTGGCAGGTGGCGTTCGCTGATCGCCATGGTGCTGTGGCTGGTGGTCATCGTCGGCGGCTCGACGCTGGCGGCGATCGTGGTCGGCGTCGCCACCGGCACCGCGGGCATCGCCATCATCGCCCTGCTGGCGGTGTTCGTCTTCTACATCATCGTGCTGGTGCGCACCTCGGTGGCGCCGCAGGCGATCGTCATCGAGCGGCTCAGCGGCTGGCAGGGGATCCGGCGCAGCTGGTTCCTCACCCAGGGATTCTCCTGGCGGGTGCTGGGAATTCGCGTCCTGCTGATCGTCATCCAGTCGGTCGTCGGCCTGGTGATCTCGCTGCCGATCACCGCGGCGACATCGGGTGCGCCGCTGGCCACCCAGCAGTTGATCGGCCAGGCGGTGCAGGCCTTCTCGGCGATCTTCGTGGCACCGATCACCCTGGTCACCCTGACGCTGCTGTACTACGACCTGCGCATCCGTCGCGAGGGCTTCGACATCGAGATGCTCGCCGCCTCGCTGTGAGGGCGCGGCGCGCGCTGGCCGTTCTGCTGGCGGCGTTCTCCCTCTGTGCCATCGCGCCCGCAACCGGCGTCGCGGCGCAGGCGCCCGCGCCCGGCGTGCAGTACCTCGCCGACCTGCACGATGCCCTCGCCGCGCTGCCATCGCAGAGCCTGGTGCCGCGCGACGACCCCCAGCTTCGTCTCGCCCGTGCCCCGCTGGCGCTGGCGCGCGCCATCAGCGGCGATACGCCGGCGATCGTCCCGGTTCTGGACGACCTCGACCGCAACCCCGCCGACATCGGCGACGCCCGGGCCCGCCTGGAGGCGCTGGTCGCGGCCTACCGGCTGCCACCCAACGCGGTGGCCGAGGATCCACGCGCCGCGCAGCAGACGCTCCACGACGTGTACGCGCAGGACAAATATGCCGCCCTCGGGCATCACGCGCCGAGCGGCAACTTCTTCAGCGATGTCGGCACCAGGTTGCTCGACGCGCTGTCGTGGATCGTCAGCCACACCCTCGGCACCCTGGGGCTGGTGCCCACGCTGATCCTGGCGCTGCTGGCCGTCGCGGCCATCGTCGCCTTCGTGCTGCTGCGCCTGCGCGGCGCGGGAACGCGGGCCGCGCGCGGCGCTGTCGAGGAGCCGCGTGTGCGCGGTGCAGATGCGGACGACGAGTGGCGTCTCGCCGAGGCTGCAGCCGAGCGCGGTGAACATCGCGAGGCGGTGCGCCACGCCTTCCGCAGCGCGCTGCTCGCCGTCGCCGCGCGCGGACGCCTGCAGGTCGACGCCGCCTGGACCACGTCGGAGCTGCTCGCCCGCGCCCGCGGCGATGCCGACCTCGTCGCCGCGCTGGCGCCGGCCGCGGCGTCGTTCGACGTCGCCTGGTACTCGGGGCGGCCTGTCACCCGGGCGGATTGGGAGGTGGCTCGCGAACGCTGTGCAACGGTGCGACGCCTGGCGGGGCAGCGCCGGGCGGTGAGCGCATGAGAGGCGCCGTGCGCGGGCCGCTGGCGGTGCTGCTGGTCTGCCTGGTGGCGCTGGGCATCGCCGCCGTGCTGCTCGGGCGCACACCGCCGAGCGACACGGATCCGTCGTCGCGCAGCACCGGGGATGCGGGCACGCAGGCGCTGTACGAATGGCTGACCCGCCTCGGCCTGCAGACACAGCGGATGAGCGGGGACTTCGCGCCGAGCACCGCCGACGTGCTGGTCGTCGCCGAGCCCACCGTCGCCTTCACCGCCGGCGACGCACGCGCGACCGCGCAGATGGTGCGCGGCGGCGGTGAGCTGATCCTCGCTCTCGATCGCACCGCGGGACAGGCGGCGGCCAGCCTGCTCGGTGCGCTGGATGTGCAGCCCACCATCGACTCGCTGCTGGGACGCAACCGGCCGATCGGGCTGATGCACGCCACGCCTGCGGCGCCGATCGACCCGGCGGGACTGGTCAGGTCCGTGCCGGTGCAGCCGGGCGTCGAGTTCGACACCTCGGCCGGGGGGCCGCCGGTGCCGCTGCTGGTGGTGGGCGGGCGCGTGGTGGGGCTGGCAATTCCCGTCGGGCAGGGACTCGCCTACGTGATCGGCAGCCCCTACCCGCTCTCCAACGTCGGGCTGCGCGACGGCGACAGCGCGCTGCTGGCGCTCTCGCTGATCGACCGTGCCCGCGGCGGGCGCATCGCCTTCGACGAGGTCCACCACGGCGAGACGGCGACGGGCGGGGCCAGCGCCGTGCTGGCCGGCCCGGTGGGGCTCGCCGGCGGCCTGGCGGCGCTGGCCATCCTCGCCTACCTGGCGCTGAGCGGGCGGCGGCTGGGGCGTGCTCTGCCCGGGTCGGATCCTTCGCGGGTGCCCAGCGCCACCGAGTACGTCGAGGCGATGGGCGCGCTGTTCGAGCGCACCCCGCAGCGCGGTGGCGTCGCCGCGCGCTACGCGGAGGAGCTCAAGCAGCGCGTCGGCACGGCCGCGGGCATCGACCCGCACGGCGACGACGACGCGTTCCTCGGCGCGCTGGACGGCTTCGACCCCGTGCGTGCGGTGGCGGTACGGGCCGCTCTGGCGCGCTGCCGCGAGCTCGCGGGTGGCCGTCCCGGCGATGCGCAGCTGGTCGCCCTCGCCCGGCAGGTCGACGAGGCCGAGGCGGGGTTCGCCGTGGGTGCCGGGGTTGGACTGGCATCATCTCCGCGATGACTCGCACCGTTGAGCTCCGCTCCGCTCTCCATGGCAGCCTGCAGCGCGCGGTGGTCGGCCAGCAGCACGTCCTCGACGGCCTCCTGGTGGCCCTGCTCACCGGCGGGCACGTCCTGCTCGAAGGCGTGCCCGGCACCGCCAAGACGCTGATGGCGCGCGCCCTGGCCGCGTCGACGGACGCGCGCTTCCGCCGCGTGCAGTTCACCCCCGACCTGCTGCCGTCGGACATCGTCGGCACCTCGATCTACCGCGCCGACCTGGGACGCTTCGAGTTCCGCGAGGGGCCCATCTTCACCGACACCCTGCTCGCCGACGAGATCAACCGCGCTCCGTCCAAAACTCAGGCGGCACTGCTCGAGGCCATGGAGGAGCGGCAGGTCACCGCCGACGGTGAGCGCATGCCGCTGGGCGATCGGTTCCTCGTCGTTGCAACGCAGAACCCCGTCGAGTACGAGGGAACCTACCCGCTGCCGGAGGCGCAGCTCGACCGCTTTCTGTTGAAGCTCGAGGTGCCCCTGCCCGACGCGCAGGCGGAGACCGCGCTGCTGCGGCGTGTCGATTCGGGCTTCGACTCGCTGGACCTTGCGGCGGCGGGCGTGACCGTCGCGGTGACGGGCGCCGACCTCGTGGCGGCGCGCGCGGAGGTTGCCGCCGTGCGGGTCAGCGACGAGGTGCTCGGCTACATCACGGCGCTGGTGATGGCCACGCGCACCTCGCCCGACCTGCTGCTCGGCGCCAGCCCGCGCGGCTCGATCGCCCTGCTGCGCGGCGGCAAGGCGTGGGCGGCGTGCAACGGGCGCGACTACGTGATCCCCGACGACGTCAAGGCGCTCTGCGTTCCGGCGCTGCGCCACCGCATGGTGCGGCGTCCCGAGGCGGAGATCCAGGGCGTCGGCGAGGTGGCCGCGGTGGAGCGCGCCGTCGCGCGGGTGCCCGTGCCGCGGTGACCCGCCGGGGCCTGCTGGTCCTGCTGGGGGCGTGCGTCGTCGTGGCGCTCGGTGCTGTGTCGGCCGTCGTGCTGTGGCTCGGCGTTGCTCTGCTCGGGTGTGCAGTTGCTGCCGTTGTTGTCGACAACCGGCGGGCGCCGGGTGCGTCGCGATTGCAGGCGGTGCGGTCGCACGATCCCGTGCTGTCGGTGGGGCGCGCCAACCTGGTGCGCGTGCGCGTCGACGTCTCCGGTGCCGCGCCCCCGGGCGACGCGCTGCTGCGCGACGAGCATCCGCCCGACGTGCCGGCGTCCGCCGAGGTGCTGCGCCTGCGCCTGCCCGGCGAAGCGTCGTACATGCTCTCGCCGCACACGCGCGCGGTGACGCGCTTCGGCCGGGTCGTGGTGCGTGCACCGGGGCCGTGGCGGCTGGCCATGCGGCAGACCGCGTTCCCGGAGACGGCGTCCGACCTGCACATCGACCCCGACGTCTCCGCGCTGCGCGCCTACGACGCGCTGGCGAGGCGCGGCGCGCTGCTGGAGATCGGCGTGCGCGACGTGCGCCGTCCCGGCGAGGGCACCGAGTTCGAGCGCGTCCGCGAGCACGTGCCCGACGACCCCATGCGCCAGGTCAACTGGCGGGCGACCGCGCGCACCGGGCGGCTGATGACCAGCGAGCTCATCCCCGAGCGCGCCCAGCCGGTGATCATCTGCCTCGACCACGGCCGCCTGATGGGCGTCGGGGCGGGCGCGCTGACCAAGCTCGACCACGCCGTCAACGCCGCCCTGCTGCTGGCCAACGCGGCACTGCGCCACGGCGACCGCGTCGGCATGCTCAGCTTCGACGACCGCATCACCGCGCTGCTGCGTCCGCGCGCCGGCCGCTCCCAGATCCGCGCCCTGCTCGACGCCGTCCAGCCGCTGCGCCCCGGCGACACCGAGGCCGACTACGACACCGCCCTCGGCCACCTCGACTCCTGGCAGCGCCGCCGCTCGCTGCTGGCCATCTTCACCGACGTCATCGACCCCGACCAGGGCGCTGCCCTGATCCGGCAGTGCGCCCGCCTGCGCCGCCGCCACCTCCCCCTGGTCATCACGGTCCGCGACCCCGCGATCGACGACGCCGCTCGCCGATCCCCCGTCGACGCCCGCACCACCTACGCCCGCGCCGTCGCCTCTGGCCTGCTCTCAGCGCGCGAGGACACCCTGCTCATCCTGCGCCGCAGCGGCATCGAAACCCTCGACGCCGACGCCCGCACCCTGTCGCCGCGCCTGGTGAACCGCTACCTCGAACTCAAGCGCCGCGCGGCCGTGTAGGGTGTGCTACGCTCCGCCATGAACCGTTCATAACCACGACGGAGAGACCGTGGCTCGGAACGCCGTCCCCATCACCCTGTCCCTGAACCCGCAGGACAAGGAGCGCTTTGAGCACCTGGTCGCCCGGTTCGGCCACGGCAATCGCAGCGAGTTCCTCCGCGCGGCCATGGATCGCATGGAGACGGCCGAGATCGCCGCGGACCTGCGCGAGCTCCGCGCCTACGGCGCCCGCCGCCGCGCAGAGGGCGCACTGCCTGCCCTACCGACAGCCGAGCGCACTCGGCGGGTTCTCAATCGGCCGAAACGCTCATCGCGCCCGCCCAGCGGGTAGGTTCCTGTAGGCGGTGCGCGGAGTTCCGGTCGTCCTCGACATCAACGTCCTGCTCGACGCGGTGGTGTCGGAGGACGAGAGCGCAGCCTTCGAGTCCTTCCCCTCGCCACCACCTCTGCGTGGCGACCCCAACGCCACCGTCCTCGGCATCCTCAACGACGCCTACGAGGTGGCGCTGTGGCTCAGTCCGCACATTCTCGACGGCGTGCGCCGGGTGCTGGCCGACGAGGAGGGCTTCGGCTGGGACCGCGCCAATGCGGACCGCTATTGCCGCATCCTGGAACGCATCGCGGAGCGGTCCGGCGGCGGTGTGGTGACCCCCAGGATTCGGGTCAGCGACTGTGAGGACTGGGAGGACAACCGCATCCTCGAGCTTGCGGCCGCCACGGGCGCGCTGCTCATCATCAGCAACGACGACGACCTGCAGCGCATGAGCCCCTGGCGGGGAACTCCAGTGATGTCCGCCGAGGCCTTCGTGGCGCGCATCGACGTGATCCGCCGCACCCAGATCCGGCGGAGCGGCGGCTAGGTCGAGCTGCGCGTCTCCTGGACCACGAAGGTGCCGGCCATCTTGTCGTGCCAGCCCTGTCGGCGGGGGTCGAGGGCGACCCAGATGACGCCGAGGAAGGCGCAGAAGAACGAGATGAGCAGCCCGACGTAGCGGAGCAGGGCGCGGCCGATGCCGATGTGGAGGCCGTCGGTGGTGCGGAGGACCTGGAGGCGGAGGGCGCGCATGCCCAGGGTGCGGGCGAAGAAGCCCCAGGCGATGACGAAGTAGACGGCGCCGGCGAGGATGGCGAAGAGCTGCAGGGAGGGGTTGGCGGTGGGCACCGTGGTCACGGTGCCGTTGCTGGTGATCGTCGTGGTGCCGTCGCGGGTGAGGCCGCCGAGGGGGATGGCGGCGATGGCGATGACGATGCCCAGCAGGACGGAGTCGATGAGGTAGGCGAGGGTGCGGACGCCGAAGCCGGCGTAGCGCAGGCCGGGCGCCGGGCCGTCGGCGGAGGGCGGGGTGGTGGCGTAGGTGTACGGCGCGGCGTAGGGGTTGTAGCCCGGTGGCGGCGGCGGAGGTGCTTGGCCTGGCGGCGGCGGAGCGCCGGGCGGCGGCGCGCCGTACGGCGAGAGCGACGGCGGCGGCAGTGGCTGCCCGCCGGGCCCCTCCGGCGCCGACCGCTCGCCCGGCCCGGTGTCGCTCATTGGTCGGGGAGGGCCTCGATGGCCGCGATGACCGCGCGGGTGATCTGCGTCGGCGTCGACGCACCCGCGGTCACGCCGACGCGCTGCACCCCGCGAAACCACGAGGGGTCGATGTCGCCGGCGGTGTCGACCAGGTACGCGCGGCGCCCGGCGCGCTCCTCGACCACCTGCACCAGGCGCTTGGAGTTGCTGCTGCGCGGCGACCCCACCACGACCACGCAGTCGACGTCGGTGGCGGCGCGCACCGCCGCCTCCTGCCGCTCCTGGGTGGCCAGGCAGATCTCGTTGTGCACCTGGATGTCGGGAAAGCGTGCCACCAGCGCGTCGATGATGGCGCGGGTGTCCCACATCGACAGCGTGGTCTGGCAGGTCACCGCCAGCTGAGTTCCTGCCGGGAACGACAGCAACTCCACCTCCGCGATGTCCTCGATGAGGTGGATGCGCGCGGGGTCGATGCCGATCACGCCCTCGGGTTCGGGATGGTGTCGCTTGCCGATGTAGACGACGTGGCGGCCCTCGCCGAGCAGCCGGCGCACCAGGTCGTGGGTGCGGGTCACGTCGCTGCAGGTGGCGTCGACGACGTTGAGGCCACGCGAGCGCGCCGCCTCGACCACGCCGGGCGATACGCCGTGCGCGGTGAAGATCACCGTCCCGGAGTCGATGCTGTCGAGACCGGTCATGCGGTCCGGCGCGTCGACGAGGCGCACGCCTGCGCCCTGCAGCTCGCGGGTGACGTGCTCGTTGTGCACCAGGTACCCGAGCATCGCCACCGGCTCGCCCGCCTGCTCGGCGCCCACCTTCTTGGCCATGCGGATGGCCTCGACCACGCCGTGGCAGTAGCCACGCGGGGTGATGCGCACGACCTCCATGGCCGCCAGTCTACGCGGCCCCGAACGGCGACCACCCCGGGACCTCGGAGGCCGCGCGGCCTCCCGGCACCTCCAGGCTGGGCGCCGCAGCGCGCGACCGTGAAGGCCGCCGTCCGGCGAGCAGGAACCAGCTCCACAGCAGCACGCCGGTCACCACGCCGACGGCCAGCTTGGCCGGGACGGCCAGGTCCGACGGGGTCACGAAGGATTCGATCAGCCCGGCGACGACCAGCAGCGGCGCCGCGCCCACGGCGAGAACCAGCGCGCGCGCCGCCGCCCGCGTCAGCGAGTCGATGCGGCGCAGCAGCCCGGGGCGGAGCAGGCTGTCGCCGATCATCAGGCCGGCCGCGCCGGCAACGATGATCACGCTGATCTCGATGGCGCCGTGGGGCACGATGAGCGCCCAGAACTGCGCGTCGAACCCCGCCTGGTGCACCGCGGCGCCCAGCGTGCCCAGGGCCCAGCCGTTGCTGGCCAGCAGCCAGGCGGTGGGGATGCCCAACCCGACGCCGCCGACCAGTGCCACCAGCGACACCATGATGTTGTTCTGGATGATGAAGGCGGCCAGCGCGGGGGCGAACTGGCGGAGGGTGTCGTTGCCGAGGCGTCCCTGGGAGAGGCCGTCGAGCACCTGCGGCGGCACCAGGGTGGCGACCAGCTCAGGACGCAGGATGACGGCCAGCCAGCCGGCCAGGCCGCCCAGCGCGAAGAGCCCGAAGCTCATCCACAGGTAGGGCTGGGCGGCGCGGATGGCGCGTGGCAGGCCCACCGCGTAGAAGCCCGCAACCCGGGTGAGCCGCGGCGACCGGCCGCGAAACAGCAGCGGATGGGCGCGGGTGATCAACCCGTTGAGGTACGCGGTGACCGGCTGGTCGGGGAAGTCGCGCGCGGCGATGGCCAGGTCGCTGGCGGCCCGGCGGTAGAGGGCGCCGAAGCGCTCCAGGTCGAGCGCGGTGAGGTTGCGCAGGCTGCCGCGCCGGGCCCGCTTGATGCCCGCCTCCAGCTCGCGCCACGCCGGCTCGCGCCGGGCGACGAAGTCGTCGACGGTCACCGCTGTCCCAGCTGCAGATAGAGCCTCTCCAGGAACAGTTCCGGCGGCCACATCCGCTCCGGCGCGTCGGGCGGCAGCTCCATACGCTCGAACAGCTTCTGGGCGATCTGCCAGGCCAGCCGTGCGCGCTGGTCGGGTGGCAGCCCCGGGCGGCTGAGGAAGGCGCGCACCACCGAGAGCTCGTGCGCGCCGAGGTGGTCGAGGCCGTCGATGCCGGGCCCGGCGTCGGGAGTGCGCAGCATCACCGGCGCCAGCACCTGCGCCGGGGTGACCGCGACGCGCTCGCGGATGACCATGGTGCCCGCCAGCAGGTCGCCGACCCGCCGCGTCTGCGGGTTGAAGAAGGCGACGAACAGCCCGATGCCGAGGGTGTAGTCGACGATCCGCGCGATGTTGCGCACCAGCGACTCGGTGAGCCCTGGTGCGCTGCCGTCGATGCGCACGACGCGCAGGCCGGCGGCGCGCTTGCCCGGCGTCCGCCCGGCGCTGGTGGCTTCGAGGATGGCGAAGTAGAGGAAGTGTCCGACCAGCAGGAGCAGGCTGAAGAGGGTGAGCGCGAGCGCCTCGGCGATGCCGCCGTTCGACCCCATCGCGCCGTACAGCCCCGCCGCCGCCAGCGCCGCCGCGACGACGACGAGCAGGTTGATCACCGCGTCGACGAGAAAGGCCAGCATGCGGCTGGGAATCCCGGCCACCGTGTAGCCGATCTGCACGTTGTCCGAGGTGCGGACCTTGAGGACGTCGGGAAGCACGCGGCCAGCCTAGCGCGCCACCCCCTCACACGACGGGATTCACCACCTTGTCGCCGGCGACCTCACATGCCGCCCCCCGGCTCAACTCTCCTCGACGACGGCGACGACCTGCCCCTCCTGGACCACGTCCCCCTCGGCGACGAGGATCTCCCGCACCGTGCCCGCAACGGGCGTGGTGATTGGGATCTCCATCTTCATCGACTCGAGGATCATCAGCGTGTCGTCCTCGTCGACCTGCTGGCCAACCTCGGTGACGATCTTCCACAGGTTGCCGACGAGCTCCGCCCTGACCTCGGTCATTCGGTGTCTCCCGTAGTACTGGTGGGGCCGCGCGGAATGGTAGGCCGCCGGGTCAGGGGAGCGTGTAGTCCGTGGCGGCCAGGGCGGGCAGGTAGGCCGTCGCGCCGGCGCCGCTGTCGGCGAAGGCGTACATGGGGATGACGGCGGGGCCGCGGTCGGTCTGCACCACCCGCGAGGTGACCTGCACGCTGTCGATGCGCAGCGGGATGGGGACGCCCGCCCCGACGCCTGCGTCGACCGAGTAGGCGCTCCCCGCCTGCAGGTGGGTCCAGGCGTCGCGCCAGTCGCCCAGCGGGTACGCCGACCTGGCGACGACGGTGGGATGCACGATGTCGAGGCGGCTGACCAGCCCGTTGGCGGACACCACCAGGGTTGTCTGCGTCGCTCCGCTCTCGCCTCCGCCGTGCGGCACGGAGACCCGCCAGGTGGCGAAGGCCGCGCTGTCACCGCGGCTCACCTGGCGGCCGACCGCGGGGACAAAGGCCTCGGTCAGGCCCTCGCCAGAGAGCCACTGGACGGCTGCCCTGACGGCGGTGGAGAGGTCGCGGGGCACCAGCGGGAGCGTCCCCCTGTTTCCCAGCGGCTGCCAGCTGAAGGCGGACCGGTCAGCGTCGTACTGCAGGCGGCCGTTGAGCCAGATCGTGGTGGCGCCACTGGTGCTGCCGGGGGAGCGCGGGGCGAGCCGCGCCGCGATGGCCTGCACGGTCGCGGGGTCGGGCGGGAGGATGCGCTCGACGAAGTCCGGTTTGCCCGCCAGCTGCGCCGGCGGCACGGTGGCGTCGACTGCCAGTGTGGGCTCGATGCGGCCGGGCGCAGGACCGGGCGGCCGGACCAGGGTGATGCGGCCGTAGGCGCGGCCGGGGTCGCTGATGCCGCCACTCTCCTGCGGCCACACGTATGCCATGGGGACCGGAGTGGGCGCTGCGCTCGGGGTGGGAGTGCTCACGGCAACGCTCGGCGTGCCCTTCGCATGCGAGGTGAGCCAGATGCCGGCGAGGACGACGGCGAGCACCGCGGGGATGAGCAGCGCCGCGGTGAGCGGGGTCAGCCGGGGCGAATCGAAACGGCGCATGGCCGCGCAATCCTCAGACGGGACGCACGCCGTGCTTTCGCCAGGGACGCTGCAGCTGCTTGGTGCGCGCCGCCTCGAAGGCGTCGACGATCACCCTGCGGGTGTCGGCGGGCTCGATGACGTCGTCGACCATCGCCCACGACGCGGCGACGTAGGGGTCGATCTGGCTGCGGATCATCTGCACGTACTTCTGGCGCTCCGCCTCGGGATCCGCGGCGGCGGCGATTTGCTTGTTGAAGATGATGTTGACCGCGCCCTCGGGCCCCATGACGCTGATCTCCGCGGTGGGCCAGGCGAACAGCGCGTCCGGCTGGTAGCCGCGGCCGCACATCACGAAGTAGCCGGCGCCGTACGCCTTGCGCAGCACGACGGTGACCTTGGGCACGGTGGCCTCGCTGACCGCGTAGAGCATCTTGGCGCCGTGGCGGATGATGCCCTGCCGCTCCACCTCGGTGCCGACGATGAAGCCTGGCACGTCCTGGAGAAAGAGCAGCGGCACGTTGAAGGCGTCGCACAGGCTGACGAAGCGGGCCGCCTTGTCGGCGGCGTCGACGTCGAGGGCGCCGCCCTTGACCATCGGCTGGCTGGCCACGATGCCAACCGATTCGCCGTCGAACCGCCCCAGCGCGGTGACGATGTTCTTCGCCCAGGTGGGCTTGATCTCGAAGTAGTGGCCGTCGTCGACGAGCCGCTTGATGACCTTGCGCATGTCGTATGCGGCCCGCGGGTTGGCGGGGACGATCTTGCCGATGTCGTCGAGGCGGCGGTCGCCCGGGTCGGTCGTGGGCTTGCATGGCGCGCGCTCGCGGTTGTTGCTGGGCAGGAAGCCGAGGTATTCGCGGACCGAGGCGATGCACTGCGCGTCGTCCTCGACCTCGAGGTCGCCGACGCCGCTGACGTAGCAGTGCACCTGGCTGCCGCCCATGTCGTGGTCGGTTGTCTTCTCGCCGGTGGCGGCCTCGACCAGGCGCGCGCCGCCCAGCGACATGCTGCTGGTGCCCTTGACCATGGGGACGAAGTCGGCGAGGCCGGGAATGTACGCAGTTCCTGCCGCACATGGCCCCAACATGGCGGCCACCTGGGGGACCACGCCGCTCATCTGCACCTGCTCGTAGAACAGCGCGCCGCTGCCGGCGAAGGTGCTGCCCACCGCCTCCTGGATGCGCGCACCCGCGGAGTCGAGCAGCCACACCATGGGCAGGTTGTTGAGCAGTGCCTTGGCGCGCAGCCGGGCCACCTTCTGCTCGCCGATCATGCCCATGCTGCCGGCCATCACCGTGAAGTCGTAGGCGGCGGCGTAGACGCGGCGGCCGTCGACCAGGCCGCTGCCGGTGACCACGCCGTCGGCGGGCGTCTTGTCGGGCTGCGTGCCGGTGACGTGCATCGAGTGCTGGTGGGCGAGCAGTCCGAACTCCTCGAAGGTGCCCGCGTCGAAGAGCAGGGCGATGCGCTCGCGCGCGGTCAGCTTGTTGCGACCGTGCTGCTTGGCGATCGCCTCCTCGCCGCCCATGCCGAGGTACTTCTCGCGGGTGTCGTGCAGCTCCTGCACGTACTCGTCGAGCGACTTGCTGATGCTCGCGGGCGGCGGGCCGGCGGCCTGGGTGCCCGGCGCGTAGGTGGTGCTCGGCTTGCTGGTGGTGGTGTCGTCGGTGGGGGTGTCGGCCATGGTCGTGTGGCTACCTGCCCTTGAAGTCCGGCCGGCGCTTCTCGAGGAACGCGGTGACGCCCTCGACGGAGTCCTCGGTGAGGGTGACCAGGGTGAGCTGTGCCTGCAGGTGGCGCAGTGCCGCTTCGAAGCTCATCCCGTCGATGGCGTGGAAGGCGTCGCGGCCCAGCCTCATGATCACCGGGCTCTTGGTGGCGAGCTGCTGGGCCAGCGTCCAGGCGGCGTCGCGGACCTCCTGCTGCGGTGTCACGCGGTTGACCAGCCCCCACTGCAGCGCCTGCTCGGCGCCGATGCGCTCACCGGTCATGAACAGCTCCATGCAGCGCTTGGGCGGGAGCTGGCGGTTGATGATGGCCATGATCATCATCGGCCACAGGCCGACGTTGATCTCCGTCGTGCCGAATGTCGCGGTGTCGGCGGCGACGATCATGTCGCAGGCGAGGGCGAGCCCGAAGCCTCCAGCCAGCGCATGGCCGTTGACGCAGCCGATCAGCGGTTTGCCGAGGTGCTCCATGGTGAGGAACATGTCGACGAAGGCGCCGCGACCCAGGTGCTTCTCCACCTCGGTGGCGTCGCCGCCGAAGCCGCTGAGGTCGGCGCCGGCGCAGAAGGCCTTGTCGCCCGCGCCGGTGAGGATGACCGCGCGCACCGCATCGTCGTCCTTCGCCTGCTGCAGCGCGGCGGTGATGTCGTGCAGCATGGTGGCGCTCAGCGGGTTGCGCTTCTCGGGCTGGTTGAGGGTCACGGTGGCGACGCCGTCGCGCACCTCGTACAGCACGTGGGTCAGCGTCATGACGTGATCGGCGCCGGCTTGGGTGGCGCGCCGATCTCCTGGAGGATGCCGGTGGTGTAGTCGCCGCTGCGGAAGGGGTCGCTCTGCAGGACGTGGCGGTGCAGGGCGAGGTTGTTCTTGACTCCCTCGATGCGGTAGGCGTCGAGCGCCTGCAGCGCGCGGTCGATGGCCTCGGGGCGCGAGGGTGCGTGCACGATCAGCTTGGCGATCAGCGGGTCGTAGAGATGGGTCACCGTCGTGCCCTTCTCCACCCAGCCGTCGACGCGCACGCCGTCGGACTGCGGCTCCTCGTACTGCGTGATGGTGCCGGGGCTGGGCAGCATCCGGTACGGGTCCTCCGCGTAGACGCGCATCTCGATGGCGTGGCCCTGCGTTGCGATGTCGGACTGGCGCAGCGCGATCTTGTCGCCGGCGGCGATGCGCAGCTGCATCCGCACCAGGTCGATGCCGGTGCGCATCTCGGTGACGGGATGCTCCACCTGCAGGCGCGTGTTCATCTCGAGGAAGTAGAAGTTGCGCCGCGCGTCGACGAGGAACTCGACGGTCCCGGCGTTGACGTAGCCGATGGTGCGCGCGATCAGCAGTGCGGCCGCCGCCATGCGCTGGCGCAGCTCGGGAGTGAGCGCGGACGAGGCGCTCTCCTCGATCACCTTCTGGTGGCGGCGCTGCACGCTGCACTCGCGCTCGCCGAGGTGGAGGAGGGTACCGTGCTGGTCGGCGAGCACCTGGATCTCGACGTGGCGCGGGCCGTCGAGGAAGCGCTCCAGGAACACCGCCGAGTCGCCGAATGCGGCCTGGGCGCGCTGCTGCGCCGTCTGCACCGCGGCGGCAAGCTTGTCGGGCGTGTCGACCCGCTGCATGCCGATGCCGCCGCCGCCCGCGCTGGCCTTGACCATGAGCGGGTAGCCGATCTGCTCGGCGAGCTGCACCGGGTCGTCGCTGTCGCGCAGCGGCCCGTCGGTGCCGGGGGCGACCGGGACGCCGGCGTCCTCGACGGTGAGTCGCGCGGCGATCTTGTTGCCCATCGCCTCGATGATGTCGGGGGAGGGGCCGATCCAGGCCAGGCCGCTGTCCTCCACAGCGGCGGCGAATGCGGCGTTTTCGCTGAGGAACCCGTAGCCGGGATGCACCGAGTCGGCGCCGCACTCGCTGGCGGCGCGGAGCACCGCCCCGACGTCGAGGTACGACTGCGCCGCGGGACCGGGACCGATCAGGACGCCGGCGTCGGCCTCGCGGAGATAGGGGGCCTGCGCGTCGGCCTCCGAGTACACGGCGACCGCCTCGATCCCCTCGTCGTGACAGGCGCGGATCACCCGTCGAGCGATCTCGCCGCGATTGGCGACGAGCACGCGGCGCAGCGGCACGGGCACCTCCGATGGGCGGCCCGATGGTGCGCGGGCCGTTGACGCTCTCCGTGGCGATGCGCCCTGCCCGGTGCCATCCGCGGTGTGCTCGGCGCTGGGGTGCAGCCGCCGTCGATTCTAGCCAGGCTGCCAGGACGAGCGTGGACAGTGCCTCCGCGAGCGCGTCTGCAGTGCGTGCTACGCTCCGCTCCTGACTGCGGCGAGGATGCCCGAGCCGGACAGGCGCCGGCGCCGCAGGGAGGTCCTGCCGATGGCCAGCACCGCGACCAGCTTCACCCGCATGGACGAGGGGACCCTCGAGCAGTGGGCGCGCATCGGATCGGAGTTCGCCGCCAACCAGCAGCGCACCGCCGACCGCGTGCTCATGCTGCTGCGCTCACTCGGCGAGATCGTCGACGGCTTCGCGGTGGACCAGCTCACCCACTGCCTGCAGACGGCGACCCGCGCCGAGCGCGCCGGCGCCGACGAGGAGATGGTGATCGCCGCGCTCTGCCACGACATCGGCAAGGCGGTGTCGGTGCCCAACCATCCCGCCATCGCGGCGGAGATCCTCAAGCCGTACGTGCGCGAGGAGGTCTCCTGGGTGATCCTCACCCACCAGGACTTCCAGGGGCGCCACTACTACGAGCTCTTCGGCAAGGATCCCGACGCCCGCCAGCAGTACGCGGCGCACCCCGCCTTCGCCCTCGCCGAGCGCTTCGCCGACGAGTGGGACCAGGTGGCCTTCGATCCCGACTACGACACCCTGCCGCTGGAGCACTTCGAGCCCCGGCTGCGGGCGCTCTTCTCGAAACCCACCAAGATCTGATCGCCGCGCACGCGCGGTGCGCTGCGGCGGAGGCGGGCGGGCGCGCTGCGACGTCGTCGGCATGACCGATCGCCGTCAGTGCCCGGCCGCGGCCGTGGCGAGGACGGCGTCGGCGGGCTGCTGGTCGGCACCGGCGGCGCTGTTGTTCTCGGCGGGGGCGTCCTCGTGCTCGCGGCGGTCGAGCAGGCGCATGGTGTCCAGTACCACCTCGGTGGAGCTGCGCCGCAGGCCGTCGGCGCCGTCGTACTCGCGGGTGCGCAGGCGTCCCTCGACGTAGACGCGGCGGCCGCGCAGGCAGTAGAGCGCGCAGATCTCGGCGAGGCGGCCGAAGGCGACCAGGCTGTGGTACTCGGTCGACTCCTGGCGGTTGCCGTCGGAGTCGCGCCACTGCACGTTGGTGGCGATGCGCATGCGCGTCACCGGGCCGCGGGCGCCGGCGAGGCTCTCGGCGTCGCGCGTCAGGTGGCCGACGAGGATGACTCTGTTGACCATGGGGGTTCTCCTGTAGCTGGCGGGATAGGCGCGCTGTTCATGGCAGCGCCAGGTCGAGGGTTGGGTCTTCGGGGATGCCGTCGCGGCGCACCTCGAAGTGCAGGTGGGGACCGGTCGAGTTGCCGGTGCTGCCGGCCAGGCCGACGACGTCGCCAGCGGCCACCGCGTCGCCGTCGTGCACCGCGACCGATTCCATGTGCGCGTACAGCGTGGTGAGGCCGTCACCGCTGTCGACGACGACGTGCAGCCCGTAGCCAGCGGCCGAGACCACCACGGTGGCGACGCCGTCGAGCGATGCGCGCACCGGGGTACCGGCGGGGACGGCGAGGTCGATGCCGGTGTGGATGTGTCCGGAGGGGCACCCGCGGTCGACGGGCTCCATGCTGTACGGGCTGCAGCCGAAGGACTGCGAGACCACGGCGCCGTCGACCGGCCGCACCCACGCACCGGCGGCGTCCGCAGGGTTTCCGGAACGAGCTGCACGCAGCAGCGGTCCGGCGTCGAGGACCGCGCCGTCGAGGGTGACGCGCACGGTCACGACGCCTGCGTCCGGCACCTGCCCGACCGCGTCACCGCGCTGCACCGACACCACCGCGCTGACAGCGGCGAGGCCGGTGTAGCCGACCTCCACTCCCGCGTCCTCGGCGGCGCCGTGCACCGACAGCGCTGCGACGGCGGGCATCACCACAGCCCCGCCGGCGACGGCGCGGACGGCGGTGCCCGCCGGCGCGTGCACCACCGCGCTGTGATCCGGCGCGTCGTCGATCGACACGCCGGCGGCGCCGGCATCGACGACGGGCGCCAGCGCCGACGCGCTGCCGTGCAGCGAGAGCGCACCGGTGCCGACCACGGCCCCACCCGCCAGGGCGAGCCCCGCTGCACTCACGAGCATGCGGATCACGCCGTCTTGTGGGTGGTCGACCGGTGCGACCCGGACGAGGTGGGATGGACGGCGTGGTGCACCGCGCGCTCGACGTGGTGGGCCAGCGTCTTGGCCTTGGTCTCCATGTGCGATGCGGTGTTGAGGGCGCCGGGCACCTTGAGCAGGAGCACCAGGGTGGCCAGGCCGTAGAGCGTCTGCACCAGGCCGGCGCCGGTGGTGTCGAAGGCAAGCGTCACCGCGACGCGCAGCACGATGAGCTGCACGGCCTGCATGAAGACGGTGACCATGAACAGCCGCAGCCACGTCCGCGCGTAGCCGCGCGTCTCCGGCAGCACGGTGCACAGCGCCGCCATCGGCGCCACCACGACCAGCACCGAGAGCAGCGCGTAGCGGACGATGTAGGCCAGAACCAGGATGACCAGGGCGATGACCAGGCCGACCGCGAACACCGCGTGGAAGATGTCCTGCGTCGCCGACATCTGGGCCACCACCGGTGAGCTCAGAGCCGGGCTCCAGGGCAGGCCGTCGACGTGCATGGCGTCGCCAAGGCCGAGGGCGACGTGGCCGAGCGCGTTGTCGAGGTCGATGCCCATCTGCACCAGGGGCAGCGAGAAGTGCACGAAGACGATGGCCGCCATCAGCCGCGGGATCATCACCTTGAGGCTGTAGCGGGCCCGGTAGGAGCGCTCGAAGAGGCTGCGCAGCAGGGCGAAGACCAGCACGCCCGCGAGCAGGACGTCCATGGCCAGGGCCATGCCGAAGTTGAGATG
Source organism: Candidatus Dormiibacterota bacterium (assembly GCA_035995545.1). GTDB lineage: Bacteria > Chloroflexota > Dormibacteria > Aeolococcales > Aeolococcaceae > DASRDZ01. The sequence continues at coordinate 48,308 of DASYKI010000010.1, read as the reverse complement.
GCGCAGCGGCGGGTTGTCGGTGAAGGCGCGCGTGGCGGCGACGCTGGTGTCGACGGTGGTGAACAGGTAGCGCTGCAGGACGACCTCGATGTCGTGCCGGGCGCCGTCGACGAAGTGGGTGAGCACCCCGACGATGAGGTGCAGCACCCACCCCGCCGGGTCGCGCAGACCCTGCAGGAAGCTGGCCACGTATGCGCCCACGCCCTCGCCTCAGTGCAGGTTGGAGGGAACCGCGGCGAGCAGCGCGTGGGTCAGCGTCCCGGCGATCTCGACGCCGATGGTGCCGAAGACGATGCGGCCGATCCACCGCTTCGCCTCCATCACGCTGCGCGGCTCGACGGCCACGATCTTGAAGAAGAAGGCGACCAGGAACGCCAGGGCTCCCACGGATCCCACGAGCCCCTGGGCGAGCAGCACCCAGTTGTCGATGAGCGCCTTGAGCTGTCCCACGGCTCAGCTCCCCGGCTCGGCCGGCGCCGGCGCGACATGCACGGTGGCCAGCAGGCGGGTCACCTCGTCGCGGGCCAGCAGCTCGAGCTGGAGCAGCAGGGTGTACTCGCCGACGGCGGTGGCCCCGGTGTCGCGGTTGAGCCGTGCCATCAGGCGCGGGCTGAGCACCGCGGCGTCGAGCACCCACGGCGCGCGTGACACCAGGGGCTGCGGCGGCACCGGCTGGCCCGGGGCGGTGGCATCCACGGCGGGGAAGCGAGGGGGCGGCGCAGCGGGCGCGTGCTGCGAGGGCCGCACCCAGTTGAGCGCGGTGCCGGCCGCGTGCAGACCCTGGCCCACCAGGTGCACGCCGAGCACGGCCAGGGCGACCACGGCGAGGAGCTCGGCGACGAGGACGGCGCGAAACCAGCGCGGCAGCATGGGGTGGCCTCCAGACGACTGGGCTTCCGGGACGGCCACCCCTCTGGCCGTGAGGTCGCGAGGGCGACCGTCGGGGCAGGACTCTACACAACAAAGTTGTGTATGGTCAAGGGGTGCCAGCCCCACTCCCGCCGTCGTGCCAACTCACTGGCGCAATCGCATGCAACCGTCTAACGTTCGGCCCGCACCGGTTTGCAGCCCCGGGGCACAGTGCAGCAACCATCAGCAGGGAACCCATCATGAGAATTGCCTTTCGCAGGTCAGCGCTCGCGCTCGCTCTGGCCACGGTGGCCTCGGTGGTCGCGGGCGTCCAGACGGCCGGCGCGACGGGGCCGCAGGTCACCGTGTATGCCGACCACCTCGACAACCCCCGCCAGATGACCTTCTCCGGCGGCTCGCTCTACGTCGCCGAGGCCGGCTCGGGCGGCGCCGACTGCCCGACCGCGCTGGGCGGAAACAGCTGCCTGGGCTACACGAGCGCAATCACCAAGGTGTCCAAGGGCAAGGCGACGCACGTGGTGACCGGCCTGGTCTCGCTCGCCGGGGCGGACGGAACCTTTGCCGAGGGCGCCGACTCCGTCGCGGTCAACGATGGCACCTTCTACTTCCCCATGGGCTTCGCCGTCGGCGCGCCCATCCCCGCCCAGTACCTCAAGCAGCTCGGCAAGCTGATGAAGGCCGAGAAGGGCGACAAGGCCAAGGTGGTTGCCGACATCAGCGCCTTCGAGCTCGCCCACCCCGGCGACCCGAACAACGTGGACAGCAATCCCTACGGCGTCGCCGTGCGCAACGACAAGGTGTACGTGGTCGACGCCGCGGCCAACGACCTGACCACGGTGAAGGGTGACGACGTCAGCCGCGTCGCCTACTTCCCCAAGCCGGCGTACGACCCGCCCGCCGTGCAGGACGTGGTGCCGACCAGCGTCACCGTCGGTCCCGACGGCGCGCTCTACATCGGTGAGCTGGGCGGCGACGGCACGCCGGCCGATGGCGCCCGCGTGTGGCGCGTCGTCCCAGGGCACGCGCCCACCGTCTTCGCCACCGGCTTCAACCACATCAGCGGCATCGCCTTCGGCCCCGACAAGAGCATGTACGTCAGCGAGATCAGCACCGACCCGGCCTTCAACAGCCCGCTCGGAGACGTCGTGCGCGTCAAGAAGAACGGCACCCGCATCCAGATGGGCTACGGCTCGCTGTTCTTCCCCGGCGGCGTCGCCGTCGACGACGACGGCCACGTCTTCGTCTCCAACTTCAGCATCGCCCCGGCCAACGGCAGCCCCAACCTGCCCCCATTCGCCCGCGGACAGGTGGTCCGGGTCAACTACTAGACAGGCTTCCGAAGGGCCGGGGCCTCACCGCGAGGTCCCGGTCCTTTGCGGTGCTACGCTCGTTGCCGCCATGGCAACCTCGGCGATCCGCCTGACCGCCTACGCCAGCGGCGGCGGCTGCGCCACCAAGATCCCGCAGTCGGACCTGGCCGCCATCCTCGCCGCGCTGCCCGTGCCCGTCCAGTCACCTGCGCTGCTGGTCGGCGCGCACACGGGCGACGACGCGGCGGTGTACCGCATCAGCGAGGACGTCGCCCTGGTCGTCACCATCGACTTCTTCGCCCCAGTTGTGGACGACCCTGGCGATTACGGCGCCATCGCCGCCGCCAACGCCCTCAGCGACGTGTACGCCATGGGGGGAACACCGTTGCTGGCGCTCAACATCGTTGCCTGGCCGGCGGAGGACGTGCTGCCCGCGTCGATCCTCGGCGAGGTTCTCGCCGCCGGTGCGGAGACGGTGCGCGACGCCGGCGCGCTGCTCGCCGGTGGCCATTCGGTGCGCGACCAGGAGCCGAAGTACGGCCTCGCCGTGGTCGGCACCGTGCATCCGGATCGGGTGATGACCAACGCCAACGGCCGTCCCGGCGACGTGCTCATCCTGACCAAGCAGCTCGGCACCGGCATCGTCAGCAACGCTACCAAGCTGGGCGAGGCACCACACGATGTGGCCGCGGCCACGGTCATGTCGATGCGCGCCCTCAACCGCGATGCCGCGGTCATCGCCGCGCGCCACGGGGTGCGCTGCGCCACCGACGTGACCGGGTTCGGCCTGCTGGGACATGCGCGCAACATCGCCATCGGCAGTCGATGCGCTGTGGAGATCGACGCGTCGTCGCTGCCGATGCTGCCCGGCGTCGAGGCGCTGGTCACCGCAAACCTCGTCCCCGGCGGCAGCCGCCGCAACCTCGCCTTCGCCGACACGTGGACGCAGTGGGACGGCACCGTGCAAGCGCTGCAGCGCACCGTCGCCACCGACGCGCAGACCTCCGGCGGCCTGCTGCTCGCCATCGAAGCCGGGCACGCCGCAGCGCTGACCGCCGACATCCGCAACGCCGGAGGCATCGCCGAACAGGTGGGACGCCTCACCGGCGGCGCGCCCGGCAGCGTGCGCGTGGTGGCGCGCTGAGTCAGTCCGCGCCGCGCCGGCGCACCCCGACCTCGTCGAGGTGCTCCAGCAGGTCGCGCGGATCGTCGTAGACGCGGTAGGCACCCGCGTTGACCAGCTCCTCGCGGCCGTAGCCACCGGAGAGCAGCCCCACGCCCAGCGAGCGCGCCCGCTGCGCCGCGAGCATGTCCCACACGCTGTCGCCGACGACGAAGCACGCGCTGGGATCGACGTCGAGCCGCCGCGCCGCCTCGAGAAAGAGGTCGGGATCCGGCTTGGCGTGGACCACGTCGTCGCGCGTCACCACCGGGACGCTGGCGGCGAGCCCGAGATGCCTGAGGCCGACGGTCGCGGTGGCGCGGCGGCCGCTGGTGGCGATGGCCCAGGGCGCGCCTCGCTCGGTGAGCTGTTCGAGCAGCGCACGCGCCCCAGGCAGTGCGCGCACGTCGTCGGAGCGCGCCAGGAAGTGCGCCGCGTGGCTCTGCCGCAGCCGCTGCGCCTGCTCGGGGGTGATCGGCCGGCCGACCTCGCGGGCGAGGGCGTCGAGGAAGAGGCCGCCGCTCATGCCGATGCGGCGGTGCACCCGCCACACCGAGAGCTCGATGCCCTCGTCGCGCATGGCCTCCTGCCAGGAGAGGACGTGCTGGTAGACGCTGTCGACGAGGGTGCCGTCGAGGTCGAAGAGAAGCGCGGGAGAGGTGGGCATCGAGGTTCATTCTGTGCCGCAAGCCCAGACCCTTGCCGCCCTCGGCGGACGCCGTCCTCGACTCCGGCGAACATTTGTTCTATGGTGGCTCTCCCATGCGCCGCGAGTCCGTCACCCTGGTCGAGAGGACCTGCCGCAGCGCGCTCAACCCGGTGCGCGGCATGCCCTTCAACTGGTCGCTCAACCCCTACACGGGCTGCGTGCACCGCTGCACCTTCTGCTACGTGCGCGCCTTCGAGCGCCGCGCCGACCGCGCCGCCGGCGACGGCTACGGCCGCACCGTGCTGGTCAAGACCAACGTCGTCACCGTCCTGCGCACCGAGCTGGCGCGGAGGTCGTGGCAGCGGGAGCAGGTGGCCATCGGCTCGGCCACCGATCCCTACCAGCCCGCCGAGGGCAGGTACCGGCTCACCCGCGGCTGCCTGGAAGCCCTGCTCGAGCGTCGCAACCCGGCCAGCCTGATCACCCGCGGCCCGATGGTCGTGCGCGACGCCGACGTCCTCGCCGCGCTGAGCAGCCGGGCCAAGGTGACCGTCTGCATCTCGGTGCCCAGCCTCGACCCCGACGTGGTGGCCCGCACCGAGCCCGGCACCGCGCCGCCCCGGCAGCGCCTGCGCGCACTGCGCATCCTGGTCGACAGCGGGGTGCGCGCCGGCGTCCTGATGGCACCCATCCTGCCCGGCATCAGCGACGACCCGCGCGGCCTGCGCGAGGTGATGACAGCCGCGCGCGACGCCGGCGCGGCATTCATCGGGGCCGGACCGCTGCGCCTGGCACCGGGAACTCGCGAGCACTTCATGGAGCACCTCGGTGCCGACTGGCCCGAGCTGGTCGCCCAGTACCGCCGCCTCTTCGGTCGCGGCGCCGGCCTGCCGGCCACGTACACGACGCCACTGCAGCAGACCGTCGCCGAGCTGCGCGAGGAGCTGAAGCTCGACCCGCGGCCATTCATCGCGCCGGCACCGCAGCCGCTCCAGCTGGCCCTGCCGCTGGCATCCTGAGTGGGTGGGCCACGACGACGACCGCGACCTGACCGGCAGGATCCGCCGCGACGTGCGGGGCTTCGACGCGCAGACGCCGCGCGAGCGGGAGTCGCGGCGCCGCTTCCTCGACGAGCTCGACCGCCTGCCCCATCCCTTCGCCGAGGACGCCGACCCGGTGCACGTCACCGGCTCGGCCATCGTGGTCGGGCCGCGCGGCGTGGTGCTGCACTTCCACAAGCGGCTGGCCATGTGGCTGCAGCCCGGCGGCCACGTCGACCCCGGCGAGGCGCCGTGGCAGGCGGCGCTGCGCGAGTCCGTCGAGGAGACCGGCCTGCCCGTCAGCCACCCGGCGGGCGGTCCCGCGCTGGTGCACCTCGATGTCCATCGCGCCGCCAGGGGCCACACCCACCTCGATCTCCGCTACCTGCTGCACAGCCCTGACGTCGAACCGGCGCCGCCGCCGGGGGAGAGCCAGCAGGTGCGCTGGTTCCCCTGGCCGGAGGCCGTCGCCATCGCCGACTCGGGGCTGATCGACGCGCTGCACCGCCTGCGCTTTTCCCGCCGCCTTCACAAGTGTTGACGGCTCTTCGCGCAAATTTTGTTCGCAAGCAAACGATGGCTGCGCTATAAAGTGCACAACGCAGTCAGGCGGGACGGGAACCGCTGAGCTGATCGGGTCCAGGGACAGTCGCGGGGCGCCGCCCGGCTTCGGTCGAACAGGGAGGCCCTGCGCGTGCGCGCATCCAGGCCGTGGCTCGCCGCTGTCCGCATCCTCGTCGTCGGGGCGCTCGCCGCCGTGGCGCTGCTGGTCACCACGCATGCCCGCGCCAGCTCGGTGGTGAGCATCGGCAGCAGCACCGGCTTCAGCTTCTCCGGTGCCAGCTACGGCACCGCCAAGAGCACCATCGGCGGCGCCATCTCCGCCGGCAACGCGCTGGGCATCCCGCTGAGCATCCCCGACCTGCAGCAGATCGACGCCAGCAACGTCAGCTACCAGTCCGACGACGCCCACTTCTCGATGTCGGTGCAGGGCGACGTCACGATCAAGGGCGTCGGAACCCAGTTGCAGCTCAGCGCGGTGTGGGATTCGGCGTCCAGCACGACCCCGCACGTCGCCCTCGCCGTCAAGCCCACGGCCAGCGACCTGCAGTCGATCAACTCACTGTGGGCGTCGGCGCCGGTCAACCCGACGCTGACCGACGCCATGCTGCTGCTCTCACCGAGCGGCTTCGCCTTCGACCCCGCCAAGCTTCCCAGCGCGGCGCAGGCCTTCTACCCCAAGCTCGACACGCTGACCATGGGCTCGGGCGTGACCCTCCTGGCCAACGTCAACCTCGCCACCGACCCCAATCTCGCCAACGCGCTGCACTACCTCGGCGAGGGGACCAACGCAACCGTGGAGGGGACCCTGGCGGGCTCGGCCGGCGTGCTCTTCGGCGGGACGTCGGCGCAGCTCGCCGGGCTCGACATGAAGATCACCATCAGCGGCGGCGCGTCGCTGCCGTCCTGGATCACCGCCCGCACCTCGTCGGTGGAGTTCAAGCTGACCGGCGGTGGCGGCAGCTACACGCCGTCCGTGGCCTTCGCCGACGACATCACCACCAACCTCAACGGTGCGGTCAACGAGTTCACCGGCGGCGCCACCTACAACCCCAACGACTTCGGCGGCGTCACCGTGGGCTTCACCTACGGCCTGGCCGCGGGGACGACACTGCAGCCGCCGTTCAACCTGGGCGCGCTCACCCTGGCCAGCCCCAAGCTCGCCCTGTCGATGAGCACCGGCATCCCCAGGACGTTCAGCGGCAGCCTGGAGACCGACGCCACCGTCAACGCGACGACGGTGCACCTCAAGGCCGCGATCACGGTCGCCGGCGGCGGAACCGTCACCGCGACGCTCTCGGCGACCGGCAGCGTCACCCCCACCGACGCGGTGAGCATGGCCAATACCTTGCTGGGCACGTCGCTTCCCACCGCCTCGCTGGGCACCGACATCACGCTCAACGAGATCACCTTCTCCTTCACCAAGGACGGCGTCAACAAGAGCTTCGAGCTCGACGCCAAGGCCACTGTGCGCAGCCTCTCCGCCGACGTGCTCATCTCGCTCCGCAAGGAGGGCACGGCGGCGCCGACGCTGGTCGTCGGCCTGCGCCTCACCGACGCCGGCAGCACCTGCAACTGCATCACCCCCGGCAAGCTCTTCGGCGGCACCATCAGCGACCTGGTGGGCGACCTGCAGCTTCCCGCCGTCAACCTGTTCACCTCGTTCGGCTTCGGGACGACCAGCAGCGCGTCGGTCGACGTGCCGACCATCTCGCTGTCGAGCATCGAGAAGGGCTTCTTCCAGAAGGTGTGGTCGACGCTGCCGGCGAACATCAAGTTCGGTCCCAACGTCACCATCGCCGCGACGCTGGCGCTGCCCGACGCCGTGATCAACACCTTCGGCATGGCGCCCGGATCCAGCGTCGTGCTCAACGGTGACGTCGGCTTCGGTCTGTCCGACTTCGGTGCCGGCGCCGCGCCGGGGCTGGGCGCCAACCTCACCGCGACGCTTCCCGCCATGACGGCGGGCCTGCCGTCGTGGATCAGCAATACCGGCACGTGGACGCTGAACTTCGGCGTCGCCTCCGGGGTCATCCAGCTCGGCGCGTCGGGCACGCTCACCGCCACGGTGCAGAACACCGCCTACCCGATCGACATCAGCGGCAGGGTGAGCAAGATCGCCGGCGTCGTCGGCATCCACCTCGCCGGCACCGTGCACCACACCTTCACCAACGTCTTCGGACTGTCGTGGCTGGGGGTGACCGATCCGTCGGTGAGCCTCGACCTCTCGCACGGCGGCGGCTCGACCAGCTTCGGCGCCAAGCTGGAGGCCGACATCGCGCTCGGTCCCGGCAGTGCCCACGTCGCGGCCGAGATCAGCAAGTCGGACGGCACCGAGGCGTCGCTGACGGTGACCACCACCAGTGCGCTGAGCACCACCGACGTCGCCTCGTTCTTCGGCCTCGACCTCTCGGGCGTGTCGGGCATGCCCACCGCCACCCTGGATTCGCTGACCGCCAAGCTCAGCGCCACGGCCGCGGCGACGTCGTTCGACATGGTTGCCAACACCACGGTGACCCTGGGCAGCAAGTCGTTCAGCTCCTCGCTGCTGATCTCGCTGGGCAAGGACAAGAGCGCCAACCACGTCGTCGTCGGGTTCCGGCCCACCTCGACCGTGAAGCTGAGTGACCTGGTGTCCTCCGTGCCCAGCGGTGTCGACTTCAGCTTCCCCACCCTCGCCGTGGTGCTCGCCCACCCCAAGACGACGATGACCTTCGCCGACGTCCTGCCTGACGAGAAGACCTTCTTCGATCCCTTCTGCGGCGCCACGGGCTCGCCGTGCAACACCTCCATCGAGCTCAAGGACGGCGTCAGCATCGTCGCCGCGGTGGCGATGCCCAGCGCGCTGAGCGGCATCGTCGACGCGCTCCACGTCGATCCCACGGCGCCCGCGCTGGTGGTCGGCACCCTGCCCATCTTCGGCTCGATCAAGGAGCTGTCGCTCAGCGTCACCCTGCCGGGCATCCCGGTGACCGACACCACGCCCGACCCCTTCCAGGGCGGGCAGCTCAGCCTGGTGATCACCCCGACGTCGCTCTCGCTGACCGGGTCGATGATCTTCAACATCCCCAAGGGACACATCGCCACCAAAGTCACGTGCAACAACCTCGGCGGCGTGTGGCGTGTGCCGCGCGGTACCACCCAGGCCGAGTCCTGCTTCGACCAGGTTCCCTTCGACGTCAGCACCGCGATCACGCTGACGCCGGTGCCCAGCGTCACCCTCACCGGCGGCCTGCATTCCGGCTACGTCTGGCATGCGCCGATGGACACGGAGTGGCTGTCGATCAACACCGCCACCATCGAGTTCGGCGTCACCATCGAGGGGCAGCCGGTCTTCACCCTCGGCTTCGCCATCGGGGCCACCGTCGCCAATCACGACTTCCTCGGTGCCTTCAAGATCGGCATCGAGACCCTCGAACCGCCGCCATTCATCGTCCTCAACCCGATGGGCTTCCGCATCACCAGCAACAGCGGCGTGTCGATGCAGGACCTGGTGACCCTGGCCAGCGCCGTCAGCGGCAAGACGCTCAGCCTCGGCAGCGCGCCCAACATCGCCCTGCGCAACCTCGACCTGCGCTGGTCGGAGGTGACCGATACCGCCCTCTGCCTGCCGCAGGGCTTCCACCTGGCGGCCGACCTCTACATCAACCCCACCGCAGCCGCGGTGAGCACTCCGGCGAGTGCAGGCTGCCCCGACTCCGCCGCGGAGGAGTCGAACCGCACCACGACGTGCCTCGCCGACGCGAGCAACGGGTGCTTCGCCAGCGTCGACATCGGCGTCGACGATGCGGGCATCCACGGCAGCGGCAATCTCGGCGCCTTCGGCGTCGGCCCGCTCAACTTCGGCGGCGCGCTGGTCGACATGGAGCTGACCAAGGACGTGCAGCGCCTGCTCATCAAGGGCGGCATGTCGATCACCGGGTTCGCCAGCGGCAGCGTCGACCTGCTGATCAGCACCACCGAGCTGCACTTCCGTGGCAGCGTCGACATCTTCGGCAGCGCCTTCAAGGCGTTCCTCGACGGCACGGCGTCCTTCAACCTGGCCCACCTCACCGACCTGAAGAACCCACCGTCGTTCACGATCAAGGCGGTGCTCAAGTCGGACTTCCTCAGCCAGGCGGGCGTGGCCATGGCCGGCACGCTGCAGGAGCTGAAGCCGGTGATCCAGGCGATCGACGTCATCCTCGGCGACCTCAGCAATGGCGACCTGCTCAGCGCCATCATCGACCTCCCCCAGCAGGCGGCCTCGCTGGGCGCCACCCTTCCGGCGCCGTACGGCGACGCGCTCAGCCTGGTGGCCACCAAGCTCAACGACATCAGGGACTCCATCAAGGCGTTCGAGCACACGGTGAGCTGGGGCATCAACGAGCTGCTCAACGGCTTCGACCTCAGCTTCCCCGGCATTCCCGGCACGGTGCAGCCGCCTGAGGCCACGTGCATCACCACCTTCGTCAACGGGCACTGCTACTTCACCCCGCCGTTCTGCGTCGATGGCTTCGGCTGCTCGCCGGGGACGGACGGCACGGTGCTCTATCCCACCTGCATCACCACCTGGGTCGACGGCACCTGCTACTCGATTCCACCCGTCTCCGGCCTGCACATCCCGGGGCTCTGCGAGGCGCTGAAGCCGCTGATCCCCGGCCTGACCAGCTGCGACATCACGAAATTGTCGGACACGCTGTTCATGCCCGCCCTGCGCGCGTTGTTCAAGACGGTGACCGGCTACGACATCGGCCCGCTGAGCCTGAGCAACGTGCTGACCTCGGTCAGCAACGCACTCGGTTCGGGCAACATCTTCTCGATCGACTGCGCCGAGTTCGACGCACACGTCGGCGCCACCAACGGGTCTCCGTCCGCGGGCGTCTCGCTGGCCACGTCGCTCAACCTCTTCGGCAGCAACTACCAGTTCGGGGTGGGCTGGGACTTCTCGGCCGCGTCGGTGAGCGGCAACGCGGGCAAGGCCGTCCTCGACGTGATCAAGTCGATCATCACGCCCAACACCGCGGTGAGCTGCGGGCTGCCGTCCGACTGGAACACCAATGCCAGCTTCCCCGCCGTGGTCGGCACGGCGCCCACCAACTCCAAGTTCACCACGGCACCGGTGACGCCGACGATGGCGCTGGCACCCGGCGCGGCCACGGTCGACGAGGGCAGCCTCGCCTCGGTGAGCGGCACCATCGCACCGGCGCCCGCCTCGCCGCAGACGGTGACGATCACCTGGGGTGACGGCGCAACCTCGACGGCGACCACCTCCGGCGACAGCTTCACCGCGACGCACACGTACGGCAACAACACGCCGATCGGCCAGGCGGCGGGCCAGTTCTCGGTGCATGCCGCGGTGAGTGGTGGACCATCGGCGTCGACGGTGATCACCGTGCGCAACGTGGCGCCGTCGAACCTGGTGCTGACACCGAGCAGCGCGACCATCAACGAGGGCAGCAGCGTCACCGTCGGCGGCAGCTTCACCGATCCGGGCTCGGCCGACACCCACAGCGTCGCCATCACGTGGGGCGACGGCGGCAGCGACACCATGTCGCTGGCCGCGGGCGTGACCACCTTCACCACCCCGGCGCACACGTACGTCGACAACAACGGCGTGCTGGCCGGATACCCCGTGAAGGTCACCGTCGGCGACGACGACAACGCCTCCACGGTCACCTCGACGAGCATCGGTGTCAACAACGTCGCGCCCAAGACCATCGTCATCACACCGTCGCCGGCGAGCACGCCGGAGAAGCAGCTGGTCACCTTCGGCGTCACCTTCGTGGATCCCGGCGCGCTCGACACCCAGACCGCGGTGGTCGACTGGGGCGACGGCTCCGTCCAGGAGACATTGAGCCTGGGCACCCTGCGCGCGTTCTCGATCTCCCACCAGTGGAGCGAGGCAGACACCGCCGCGCACCCCGATGGCAAGTTCCCGGTATCGCTCACCCTCACCGACAAGGACGGTGGCGTGGGCACGGCGACCGTCACCGAGACGGTGACCAACGTGGCGCCGAGCAACGTGTCGGCGACGCTGGCCGCGCCGACCATCGACGAGTTCAAGACCGCGACGGTCTGGGGCGGCTTCGCCGACGCCAGCGGCAACGACGCCCACACCGTGACCGTCGACTGGGGGGTGGGCTGGGGTCCGGCCGAGCGCTACACCATCATCCAGCTCCTGCCGGGAGTGTTCTCCTACTCGGCGAGCCGGCAGTACGGCGACAGCGGCGCCTTCACCGTCGGCGTCAGCGTTGCCGACGACGACGGCGCCAGTGCCGCGACGTCGACGGTGCTGACCGTCAACAACGTCGCGCCCACGGCGGTGATCAACCGCAGCGCGACGGTGCCGGTGCAGGGCAACCAGACATTCCTCGGCCATGCGCTGCATCCGCTGACCTTCAGCGAGCGCTCCGTCGATCCCGGCAGCGACGACCTGACCATGACCTGGAACTGGGCCGACGGGACCAAGACGGCGACGACCTACCTGGTCAACCCGCCCAACCCCGACCCGGTGCCGAGCCCGCAGGTGTCACCCCGCGACGTCATCGACACCCAGACGCACACCTGGCAGGCGCCGTGCGTCTACTCGATGGGCCTCACCACCGCGGACGGCGACGGCGGCATCGCCAAGGACGCCAACGTCGTGGTCATCACCGGCAACGCCACCAGGGCGATGAGTGCCGAGGACTGGTACCAGCAGTTCAACGGGCGTGCCGACCGCAAGCGCCAGCTCTCGCCGGCCACGCTGGCCTGCTACCTGAAGATCGTCGACTACATGAGCGGTGTGCTGGGACAGGTCACCCCGGCGCAGACCAGCGCCGACGCGCTGCGCCTGCTCCGCCAGGGCGACGACAACGAGAGCAACCTGGCCAGGCACCTCGACCGCGACCTGCTCGTCGCCTGGCTCAACTTTGCCAACGGCGTGTACGACTGGAACACCATGGTCGACACCGACGGGGATCATCGCGCCGACGACATCGCCTTCTCTGTGCTGATGTACGGCGCCGAGCGCGTCCGTCTCAACCCGCTGGCGACACGCCGCATGCTGCACAACCAGATCGACCTGCTGGAGGAGGTTGCGGCGAACTAGCCGCGGCGCGCGCGCGTCACCCAGCGGCTGGGATTCTCCAGCTCCTCGAGCGACGGCATCATCTCCGGACCTTCCCAGACGCGGTTGAGCAGCGAGAGGCCGCCCTGCGCCACCACCTGCTCGGCGAAGCGCTCGCCCAGCTCGTACTGGCGCATCTTCATGTTCATGCCGGTGACCTTGAACACCAGCCGCTCCAGCGGTGAGCGCTGTGCGCTGCGCTGGTGGAAGGCGCGCTCCAGGGTCTCGAAGTCCTCGAGGTGGCGGCTGCCCACCTGGTGCATCACGTAGTTGCTGTAGCCCTCGGCGACGCTCATCACCGCCTGCACCCGTCCCACCGTGCGGAGCTGCGCACGGACCTGTCCGGGCAGCGTGCGCACCAGCTGCAGCGAGGAGGGCTTGCCGCCCTGCGCGTCGCCCTCCAGCTGCGCGACCAGCTCCTCCATGAGCAGCTCGCGCATCATCGAGCCGAGGTGCTCGCGCAGCCAGGGATGCGCCTCGAACTGCCAGGCGTGGGTGAGCTCGTGCAGCACCAGCCAGCGGCGCAGCGTCGGTCCTGGGATGTCCTGGCGCGACTCGAAGAGGTCGACGTTGGGTTCGACGAGGTAGAGGGCGGATGCGGCCGCGGGCTCGTCCACCGCGCCGGGGGCGAGCATCAGCACGGGGTCGTACTGGCCGAGCACGCGGCGCGACAGGAACCCGAAGAGCTCGCCGATGTAGCGGCTGAGCAGGGTGCGGGAGAGCGCCGTGGCCCGCGATTCGGGGATCTGCGCCCGCAGCCGTTCGACGGGCGCCAGCATGCGCTGCACGATCACCAGGTTGCGGTCGATGAAGCCGTGGCGGTCGAGGACGGAGAAGTTCGGGTAGCCCTCCACGGGGGCCTCGACGACCTCGGCCATGAGCGGGGCCATCTCGGCGGCCATCTCGTCGTACTGGGCGCCGAGGCGCTGGGCCATCAGCGATACGTCGGTGGGGCCGACCTCACCGGAGCGCTGTTTGGCGACCCGGCGGACGGTCTCCCAGTCGAGCAGGCGGCGCTCCTCGACGGGGAGCGGCCTGGCCAGGGCTCTGAGCGACACGACCAGCGCGCCGGCCGCGGCGCCCAGGGCCATCTGCCGGGAGGACGGGCGCCGGGAGCTGCTGGGCATGGGTTCGATCTTACGGACGGCGTTCCCCCCGGGCGCCTGGCACTCGCCGGGTCCGAGGGCTAGCACTCGCCTGCCCTGAGTGCTAATATGACCTCTCGAAACCCCTGGTTTTCTTTATCGACCCTGCCCCAGAACGCGAGCAGGAGGAGGAGTGCATGGCCAAGCAGCTGCTGTTCGACGTCGAAGCCCGTGCCCACCTGAAGCGCGGCGTCGACCGAGTCGCCGACGCGGTCAAGATCACCCTCGGCCCCCGCGGCCGCAACGTCGTGCTGGACAAGAAGTTCGGCTCCCCGACGATCACCAACGACGGCGTCACCATCGCCAAGGAGATCGAGCTCGAGGAGCCCTTCGAGAACATGGGCGCCCAGCTGGTCAAGGAGGTCGCCTCCAAGACCAACGACATCGCCGGTGACGGCACCACCACCGCCACCGTCCTCGCCCAGGCGCTGATCACCGCCGGCCTGCAGAACGTGACTGCCGGCGCCAACCCGATCCAGCTCAAGAAGGGCATCGAGTCGGCCGTCGACGTGGTGGTCAAGGCGATCAAGGAGCAGTCGGTCCAGATCAGCGAGCGCGAGAAGATCGCCCAGGTGGCGAGCATCTCCGCCGCCGACCCGGCCATCGGCGAGGTCGTCGCCGACGCCATGGAGAAGGTCGGCAAGGACGGCGTCATCACCGTCGAGGAGTCGAAGGGCCTGGAGACCGAGCTGGAGCTGGTCGAGGGCATGCAGTTCGACAAGGGCTACATCAGCCCCTACATGGTCACCAATGCGCAGCGCATGGAGGCCGTCCTCGAGGACCCCTACATCCTCATCACCGACAAGAAGATCTCGGCCATCCAGGACCTGCTCCCCATCCTGGAGAAGGTGGTGCAGAGCGGCCGTCCGCTGCTGATCATCGCCGAGGACGTCGAGGGCGAGGCGCTGGCCACCCTCATCGTCAACAAGCTGCGCGGCACCTTCACCGCCGTCGCCGTCAAGGCGCCGGGCTTCGGTGACCGCCGCAAGGCCATGCTCCAGGACATCGCCATCCTCACCGGTGGCCAGGTGATCAGCGAGGAGGTCGGCCTCAAGCTCGACTCCGCGCAGCTGACCTCGCTGGGCCGCGCCCGCCGCGTCACCGTCACCAAGGACGACACCACCGTCGTCGAGGGTGCCGGCTCGCCGGACGCCATCAAGGGCCGCATCGAGCAGATCAAGAACGAGATCGAGAAGTCGACCAGCGACTGGGACAAGGAGAAGCTCCAGGAGCGTCTCGCCAAGCTGGCCGGCGGCGTCGCCGTCATCAAGGTCGGCGCGGCCACCGAGACCGAGCTCAAGGAGAAGAAGCACCGCATGGAGGACGCCGTGTCGGCGACCCGTGCGGCCGTCGAGGAGGGCATCGTGCCCGGCGGCGGCACCGTGCTCATCAACGCCATCCCCGCACTCGACGCGCTGAAGCTCGAGGGTGACGCCGCCACCGGCGCCGCCATCGTCCGCCGCGCGCTCGAGGAGCCGCTGCGGCAGATCGCCGCCAACGCCGGCGCCGAGGGCTCGGTGGTGGTGGAGAAGGTCAAGGGCCTGCCCAAGGGCCACGGCTTCAACGCCGCCACCGGCGAGTACGTCGACATGGTCAAGGCCGGCATCATCGACCCCACCAAGGTCACCCGCTCGGCCGTGCAGAACGCGTCGTCGATCGCCGCGCTGCTGCTCACCACCGAGGCACTGGTCACCGACATCCCGGAAAAGAAGAACGGCGGCGGCGCGCCGCCGATGCCGGAGTACTAGTCGGCAACGACAAGAACCAGCAAGGGCGCTCCGGCTGAAGGGCCGGGGCGCTCTTCGCGTTTAAGAGGCGAGCAGCCCGGTGTCCGCCACCATCGCCTCGATCAGCGAGCCGCCCTCGCGCAGCAGCTCCGCGATGCCCGGCGCCGGCAGCGGCCGGGACAGCCCGTAGCCCTGCCCGCCGTCGCAGCCCATCGCCTGCACGTAGGCGAGCTGCTGGGCGGTCTCGATGCCCTCGGCGACGATCTCGACGTCGAGCATGCCCAGCATGCGCACGATGGCCAGGGTCAGCGAGCGCTCGTCGACCGCGGTGTCGATGCCGGCCACGAAGGTGCGGTCGATCTTCACCACGTCCATGGGCAGCCGGCGCAGGTAGCCGAGCGACGAGTAGCCGGTGCCGAAGTCGTCGATGGCGATGCGCACGCCGGCGTCGCGGAGCCGCTGCAGGCGCAGACCCGCGGTCTCCAGGTCGTCGAGCAGCACGGTCTCGGTGATCTCCAGCACCAGGCTGGATGGTGCCAGGCGCGCGGCCTCGACCTCGACCAGCACGCGCCGGGCGAACTCGGGATCGCGCAGCGCCCGCGATGACACGTTCACGGAAACCCGCTGCGGCGCGCGGTCGCCAAAGGTCTCCTGCCATTCGCGCAGCTGGGCCAGCGAGACGCGCAGCACCATCTGGTCGATGGCCACGATCAGCCCGGTTTCCTCCGCGAGTGGCACGAACTCCGCGGGGCTGAGCAGGCCGCGCTCGGGATGCTCCCAGCGCAGCAGCGCCTCGACGCCGGTGATCTTGCCGGTGGTGAGGTTGACGACGGGCTGGTAGTGCGGGGTCAGGCCGCCCTGCTCCATGGCGCGCTGCAGGTCGGCCTTCATGCCGTGGCGCTCCTCGACGGCGACCTGCATGCTGCGCTCGAAGAGCTCGAAGCCGCCGCCCGACGCCTTGGCGCGGTACATGGCGATGTCGGCGTTGCGGAGCAGCTCCTCGGCGTCAGCGTGCGTCTGTCCCGCCCAGACCACGCCGATGCTGGCGCCGATGGTGACCTCCTGGGTCTCCAGCGAGAACGGGGTGGCCAGCGCCTCCTCGATGCGCTGGGCGACGCGCACGGCGTCGTCGGGGCTGCGCGAATCCTCGATGAGCACGGCGAACTCGTCGCCGCCCAGGCGCGCCGCGGTGTCGAAGGGACGCAGGCAGGCGCGCAGGCGCTCGGCGACGGCGCCCAGGAGCTGGTCGCCGGCAGCGTGTCCGAGACCGTCGTTGATGAGCTTGAAGTCGTCGAGGTCGAGGTAGAGGATGGCCACCGACTCGTCGGTGTTGCGCCGGTTCAGCGCGTGCTCGATGCGGTTGGTCAGCAGCGCCCGGTTGGCCAGGCGGGTCAGCCCGTCGTGGAAGGCCTGGTGCTTGAGCTGCTGCTCCAGCCGGCGGTTCTCCAGGGTCACGCTGGCGTGCGAGGCGAGCGCCTGCACCAGCTGCTGGTCGCTGTTGTCGAACGTCGACACGTCGCCGAGGCGGTTGCCCACCATCAGGGTTCCGAAGACGCCGGAATCGCCCGTCAACACGGTGGCCACCGTGTCCACCAGCCCGCGCTGCTGCAGCATCGGGCGCA
Source organism: Candidatus Dormiibacterota bacterium (assembly GCA_035995545.1). Taxonomy (GTDB): domain Bacteria; phylum Chloroflexota; class Dormibacteria; order Aeolococcales; family Aeolococcaceae; genus DASRDZ01. The sequence continues at coordinate 31,132 of DASYKI010000010.1, read as the reverse complement.
GCGGCGAGTCGCCACGGCGCGGCACCAGCAGGTTGCCCGCGGAGGCGACGGTGGCCGCCGACAGCGCGTCGCCGGCCGCCTCCGGATAGGACGACAGGGGTTCCAGCGTGCCCTGCGACAGCCGCGCGCGCAGCGGCGTGCTGTCCGCATCGAGGGCGAAGAGCACCAGCTCGGCGTGGTCGGCACGGGTCATCTCCGCGGCGTGCGAGAGCACCACCGCGGCGGCGCTGCTCAGGTCGGGGGCGCGCTGCAGCTCGTGCGTCGAGCGGTACAGGGTCTCGACGCGCTCCTTGCGGATGCGCTCTCCCGTGTACGCGCGGTAGGCGCCCAGCAGCACGATCGACGGCGGCAGCAGCAGCGCGATCGAGCGCGGGTCGCCAAGGTAGAGCATCACCGCGGCGAGTCCCATGCTGCAGTTGGCGATCGCGCCGGCCATGGCGAAGCCGGCCATCTGCGGCCATTCGCCCATCAGCGAACGCCCCTCGGCGAGCGAGATGGTGATGACGATCGCCGTGCCGCTGAGGATGGTGACCACCGACACCGCGCACAGGGTGCCGATCCATCCCGCCGGCCCGGCGACGCTGTGCCCGTCGACCGCGAAGCGGAAGAGCATGGCCGCGATGGCGCTCTCGGCGGCGATGAGGCCGAGGTTGAAGACCAGCTTCATCGGCGACTGGCGCCGGTGCGAGACCAGGGCCACGCCGCTGCCCAGGGTCTGGGCCACCACCATGGTCACGGGGCTCACCGAGAACAGCGCGACCACCAGGACCATCTCGCGCAGCGAGAAGGAGTGCGCCTCGCGGTGGTAGTGGATGTGCACCACGCACACCTCGGCGAACGCCGCCAGCAGCGCCAGCAGCGGCCAGGGCAGCGCCGGGACGGCGTGCAGCGGGCGCGCATCGCGCAGCGGACCCAGGGTGAGGGCGAGCGCGGTGATGACCAGGATGGAGTTGACCGCCCAGACGCGGGCGGTCCCCGTGGAAAGGACGCGGGCAAGCGCCGGCCGAGGGACACCGCCACGGCGGATGCTCACTCCGGCCGACGCCTGCTGCATCGAGGTCCTCTGAGTCAGGGGTTGAGGATCAGGCCCAGTCGCTGCCGGACCAGCTCTGGCCCGACCACGACTGGCCGCTCCACGACTGGCCCGACCACGACTGGCCGTCCCACACTGCGCTCGACCAGCTCTGCCCGCTCCAGGTCTGGCCGCTCCACGACTGGCCGCTCCAGGTCTGGCCCGACCACGACTGGCCGCTCCAGGTCTGCCCGCTCCAGGTCTGGCCCGACCACGTCTGCCCGGACCAGGTCTGGCCCGACCAGGTCTGTCCCGACCACGACTGGCCGCTCCACGACTGCCCGCTCCAGCTCTGGCCGTTCCAGGTGCCGCCCGACCACGACTGGCCGGCGGCCTCGAGCGTGGCCATGGCGGCCGAGCTGAAGGGGCTGCCGAAGATGTCCCGCTCTCCGCTCAGCGCGACGCCGTTCATCACCAGGTGGATCGAGCCGCGGGACGCCTCCAGCGTGCCCAGCCCGGTCGAGGGCGCGTAGAGCTGCACCGCGAGCAGCGGCGTCGGCGCGCCCAGCGCACCGCGCAGGTTGAGCTCGCCGTGGCCCTGGGCGCTGGCCGGCTGGTCGTCCAGCTCGGTGGCGCTGTTGTTGAGCAGCGCCTTGACCTGGTCGGGCGTCAGCGAGGGACGCTGCGAGAGCAGCAGCGCGGCCGCGCCGGACACCACCGCGGTGGCCTGCGAGGTGCCGCTGCCGCGGAAGAAGCGCGTGCCCACCAGGCCGGTGCTGCTGTAGGTCTGGTCGATGAACGAGTTGGGGTCGCGCAGCGAGACGACGTGCACGCCGGGGGCGACCAGGTCGGGCTTGCGCGCCCGGCTGCGCTGCGAGAAGGTGGCGACGCTGTCGTCCTCCTTGGTCAGCGTGCCCCTGGTGTCGGCGGCACCGACGGCGATCAGGTAGGGGTCGGTGGCCGGGTTGGCGAGCTGGCCGGAGGCGGTGGCGCCCTGGTTGCCGGCGGCGACGACGACGACGATGCCGTTGCGCCAGGCCACTTCCGAGGCGAAGGCGAGCGGGTCGAGCAGGTACGACTGCGCGCTGTCGGTGCCGAACGAGAGGTTGAGCACGCGGATGTTCATGCCGTTGTCGTTCTTGTGCTGCACCACCCAGTCGATGGCGGCGATCACCTGCGACACGTCGGTGTTGCCGCGCGAGTCGGCCACCTTGATGCTGACGATGCGCGAATCCGGGGCCATGCCCACGAAGTCGGTGCTGTTGCCGGCCAGGGTGGTGGCGGCGTCGTCGCGACCGGCGATGATGCCGGCCATGTGGGTGCCGTGGCCGAAGGTGTCGAGGTACTGCAGCGCAGGAACCTGCGATTCCAGCGAGAGGTCGGGGCCGTTGATGACCTTGCCCGGCGTGCTCAGGCCGTTGACGCCGACGACGCCGGAGTCGATCAGGGCGACGTCGACGCCCCGGCCGGTGATGCCGGCGTTCCAGAAGGCCTGGGCGCCGGTCATGCGCGTGGTGTTGTAGGCGGAGCCGACGTCGGTGGTCGGCTCGTAGGTGGTGCCGTACATGTGCAGCGGCGCGTTACGGGTCACCGACACGACGCCCGCGCGGGTCGACAGCCAGTCCACCGCGTCGGCGGGGACACTGGCCTGCACCGCGTCGATGATGCCGAGCTGCCGGACGACCTTGCCGCCGGTGGCGACGACGTCGTTGGCGGCGGCGTGGGCGGCGCCCGGCGAATCGGCGCGCACGATGACGGAGATCGCCGATCCCGTGAAGCGGGCGGCGGCGTGGACCACGGTCTCCAGGGCGGGCAGTGCGACCACCAGCGCGGCCATCAGCCCCAGGGCGCGCAGGCGGCGCTTGGGTTTGGGGTCTTCCCAGGTCATCCCGTAGAGCACCGAATTCACTGTGTTGGTCCCTCTATCTCTCCGAGCGTGCCACCCACCGATGGCACTGCCACCAGGGGTGTAGCCGGAATCTTGGGGGCCAATCCTCCGTCGACCGATGATCCGGAGGTCACGGTCGTTGGACATGCTGTTAAGGACTGCGACGGCGCCGTCACAGCGCCCGCCCGGGTGAGCGTGAAACGGCCCGCCCGGACACGGCGGACGCAACCGCTGCGACACGATCGCCACACGCGTTCCGTCTAGACGGAGCCTTGCGTGGCCTGGGGTTTCCCTGTCCCGACCGCCTGACAACTCAGACAGGCGGCCCGCGGTGCTGACCGACTAGGCGGTCGCGCAGCCCGTGGCCAGGTAGGCCTTCTTGCCCAGTGAGGTGTCCGGCCGCGCTGTGACTGTCATGTGCTGGTCGCGGGCCAGGGCGGGGCAGCCAGCGGGCAGCTTGACGAAGACGCTGCGGCCGCCGGCCTGCACGTAGCCCTGGACGCAGCCCGGGCCACAGTCGACGGGCTGGAAGCTGCCGCTCAGGGTGGCGGTGCCGTCGGCGGCGGTGCGGACCACCGGGTCGCCGACCAGGCCGCGCACCCCGACCACCAGGGCCACGGCCACGGCAAGCGCGGCGACCACCACGACGGGGAGCGCCCAGGCCGGCCGGCGGCGCGGCGGGTCCACCGTGGCGGGGGGGGCTGGTGGGCGGGAATCGATGGTGCTGCTGCTCATGTCTGCGAGGGCCGACTGTACCGGTAGCCGGTTCCCGTACGGTACCGGCGTGGCGGCTCCCATCGCCTTCGTCACCGACTTCGGCGCCGTGGACACCTACGCCGCCGCACTCGCCGCCGCCTGCTGGCGGGTCGATCCGTCGCTGCACGCGCTGACCGGGATGCACGGCGTGCCGCCCGGCGATGTGCTGGCCGGCGCCTACCACGCCAAGGCGCTGGCCCGCGCACTGCCGGCGGGGTCGGTGCTCTGCGCGGTGGTCGATCCCGGTGTCGGCACGGCGCGTGACGCCATCGCCGTGGCCGCCGGGGACATCCTCGCCGTCGGGCCCGACAACGGGCTGCTCTCCTACGTCTGGAGCGAGGCGCCACCGCAGACGCGCCGCTGCGTGTCGCTGCCGGTTCCGCGCGATGCGGCGGCGACCTTCCACGGCCGCGACGTGTTCGCGCCGTGCGCCGCGCGCCTTGCCGCCGGTGCGCGTCTCGACGATGCCGGCCTTGCGCGCGGCGATCCGCTGCTGCATGCAGACGCCTTTGCAAGACGGGACAACGGCGTGGTCACCGGCGTGGTATGTGTGGTGGATGGGTTCGGCAACGCCGTGACCACGGTGCGCGATGTCGACGTGCATGCGGACGAGGTGATCGCCGCGGAGTGGGCGGGCGGCGGCACCGCGCTGGTGGTGCGCACCTACGCGGAGATTCCCATCGGCGCGCTGGCTCTGCTGCTCGGCAGCGCGGGACACTGGGAGATTGCTGCACAGCAGCGCGCGGCCGCGGATCTCGGTGGCCCGCCGCCTGGTGCGGCGCTGCGGATGCAGGTGCGGTTGCGATGAGCGTCGTCGCCACGCGGCGCTTCGGCGACCTCCTCCCCGAGCAGCTCGCCGCCCTCGACGAAGCCGCGGTGCGCAGCGGCGTCTCGGTGCTGCAGCTGATGGAGATCGCGGGATGGCAGGTCGCCCGCTGCGCGTGGCGCATGGTGAAGCGGCAGCCCGCGGCCGTCACAGTTGTGGCCGGACGTGGCAACAACGGCGGCGACGGCATGGTGGCGGCCCGCCACCTGGCGACGTGGGGATGCGACGTGCGTGCGGTCATCGTCGGTGTCGATGACGAGTCGTCACTCGGTGACCTGCAGGGCTCGCACGTCGCCACGGCGCGTGCCTCCGGCGTGGAGGTGGAGAGCAGCGTCGACGCGGCGCGAGTGGGGCCTGCGCTGCAGGGTGTTGAGCTGGTGCTCGACGCCGTCCTCGGCACCGGGCTCCGTGGCGATCCGCGCGTCGCCGACGCTGCGGCGATCGTGGCCATGAACGGCTCGGGGCTGCCGGTCCTGGCGGTCGACGTGCCCAGCGGCCTCGACGCCGGCACCGGGGAGCCCCATCGCACCTGCGTGCGGGCGCGGGCCACCTGCACCCTGGTGGCGATGAAGCGCGGGCTCTGGACCGAGGCCGGCCGCGCCCAGGCAGGCACCGTCTACGTGGCCGACATCGGGATGCCCGCGGCGGCCTGGCGCGAGGTGGGCATGGAGCCGCCGCCGGGGGTGCGTGGAGGCGGGTTGGTCAGATTGGGTTGACCGCGCGAACACGCGTGTGTATGCTTCCTGGCAAAGCTCGCGTGCACCGCACGCCAACGTCATGATCAACGTCGCAGCACCCGTCTTGCCAGATGCGAGCGCGCTCGCCGGACTTGTCCGCGAGCATCTCGAGGACCTTGTCACCTACGCCACCCACCTGGTGGGGGACGTGGACGATGCGGTCGAATTCGTCGCCGGTGGGATTTACCACGCGTCGCGCTATCCCCCGGCGCGCCTGCAGGCCGACGGTCGCGTCGCCCTCTACCGCGCGGTGACGCGCGCCTGCCGCCAGGAGCAGCGCTTCCCACCGCGTCCGCACGGACCGGCGCGCTTCTTCCGCCGCAACCGGCCGCCCTTCCACGTCGAGGTCGACTCCGGCAACGCGGCGCGCATCAACACGGTGAAGCGCGCGCTGATGACCGTCGCCTTCGAGCGCCGCGCCGCCCTACTGCTGCGCGACCTCGCCCGCCTGCCCTACCGCGACATCGGCACCGCGCTGGAGTGCTCGCCCGAGGCCGCCGCCCGGCTGCTGGCCGGAGCGCGCCGCGAGTTCGGCACCGTCTACCGCGAGATCGCCATATGAAGTGCAGCCTCCTCGTCCTCAGCGGCTACCTGGACGGGGAGCTTGAGGCCCGCCGGGAGGGCGAGCTGGAGGCCCACCTGGTCGGCTGCCAGCGCTGCCGCGCCGGGCTCGGCTACCTCCGCGAGGAGGTGGAGCGCATCAGCGGGCTGGGGCGGGTCACCGTCTCGGACGACTCCACGCACACCCTGCTCATCCAGCTCGGCCTGATCGACGACGACGAGGCGCTGCCGCAGCGCTCCGGGGCCGTCGCCCTGGCCGAGGCGCCGCGACCGTGGCTGGAGCACTCCGCCCCCGCGGCCATCGGATGGATGCCGGCGGCCGTCGTGCCCTCGGTGGAGCAGCACGACGAGGAGGCGGTCGAGCTGATCGCCGAGCACGCCCCCTCCGAGGCGGAGGCGCCCGCCGCCGTGGCGGAGGAGCACGTCGCCGCGGGCGAACCCCTCGCCCTCGAGGACGAGGCGTCCTACTGGGAGCCGCCCGAGGCGGTGTCGACCGTCCCTCATGCCGCTCTGCCCCTGCCCGCGCCGCCCGCCATCCCACTGGTGGGAGGCGTACCCGCCTTCGGCTTCAACGCGGAGACCGAGGCGCCGGCCAGTGCCCCGCCGCCCCCCACCGTGGCGCCGCAGGGTCCACCGCCAACAGTCGATCCGTCCCCGGACGCCGCGCCGACCGCTCCCACGAGCATCGGCGCTTTCCCCCCCGGTGCACCCGAACCCTCCGATCTTCCCAACCACGTCACCGACTCCGGAGGAGAGCCCGAGATGACCGCCAGCCCACCCATCACCAGCTACGGCGAGGCGCCCGCGGCTCCGACGTACCCGATCACCGACGCGGACGTGCTCGCCGAGCCCGTACCGGTCGAGCGCTTCGGGCCGCCCCTGCAGTCGCGTGCCAGCTTCTTCGAGCGCGTGCGCGACCGCCTGGCTGTGCGGCGCACCCTATCGCGATCCTCCGCGGCGTACGACGATTCCGTGCAGATCGTCAGTGGCAGCGGCGCCCCGCTGCACACCGGCCGCGCCCGCCTCGAGGTGGAGCGCCGCCGCCAGGAGACGCTGCGCATGGACCCCGGAGGCATTCCCGCCGACCCCCACGAGCACGCCGAGCCCGGCGACGAGATCGACGAGCTGGGACCGCTGCCGCCCACCACGCCCTTCGCCAACGCGGAGCGCATGCCCCGGCCCGGCGAGGTGGCGCCGCGCACGTTCGAGCCCCTGCCCCGTCCCGCCGACGCGATTCCCCGCCCCGCCGGCCTGCCCGACCAGATGCCCCTGCCGGGCACCGGCGATCCCACCCACGCCGTCCGCGGTATTCCCACACCGGCGCCGCGCCCCGGCATGGAATCGCGCGTCGACTCGTCGGCACCGCCGCACATCCCGCCGCTGCCGCCGTCGATGCAGCCGCGTCCCGCCGCCGATGCCCTCGGCCAGGCGCTGAGCGACTTCGACCGCGACCGCACCATGCCGCCGCCGCACACCGAGCCGCGGCCCTGGCGCCCGCGCGAGTTCCCCACCGGGGACGCCCCCGCCGCCGAGCCCGAGGCCGAGGCGGCCATCGCGCCGCCGCAGCGCCGCTTCCAGCGCGCCGCCGAGCGCTCCAAGCACAGCCCCGCCCAGCTCCGCGACAGCCACCGCCTGCTCGGCCTCTTCGGCGGCGCCACCCTGGTGATGCTGGTTGTCGGCATCGTGAGCGGCCGGACCAGCTCGCCGCTGCCCACCGCCACCGGCACCACCGCGCAGCAGTCGGCACCGGCCGCCCCGGCGCAGCACTCCGCCGCCGCGGCACCCTCCGCCAAGGCGTCGACGGCCCCCGCGGCCAACCCGGCGCCGGCCACCAGCGGCTCGGCCGCCCCCGCGCCCGCCACGGCGGGCGGCCCCGCCCTCACCGGCACCAAGGTGCTCGGCGACACCGGCACCGGGTACCAGATCCGCGACTTCCGCTACGGCATCCACCCCAACGACTTCCGCATCGTGCTGGACATCGATCCCTCGGGCGCCGCCACGGGCACACCCAAGGCGACCGTCGGCTTCCTCGACCCGACCACCATGCTGGTCTCCATCCAGGGCGTGGTCGCCGCCGGCTCCACCGGACAGCTGCCCAGCACCAGCACCGTCACCGCGGTCACCCTGGTCAACCCGTCGCCCTTCGCCGGGGCGGTGACCTATCAGATCAAGCTGGCCCACGCGGTGACCTTCGCCGCGGGGTACATGGCCGGTCCGCTGCGCCTGGTGCTCGACATCGCCGGGTAGTCCCTCGGAGGTGCGCGGGCGGGGGCTTCATGTGTGCGCGGTACGATCCCGCCGCATGCTGCGCCCTCGCGTTCTCGCCGCCGCGCTGGCCATGAGTGCGGGCCTGGTCGCCTGCGGTGGCGACAACCCCCCGAACCCCTATCCGGCGACGCCCACGCCCGCCAGCCTGGCGCCGCAGAGCATGGTGCTGCGTCCCACCCAGATGACCGGGTACAAGCGCACCGAGGATGTCACCGTCGACCCCAACACCCTGGCCGACCAGGCCAACGACCAGTCGCTGGTGGGGACGTTGACCAAGCAGGGGTTGCAGCAGGGCGTGCGGGTGACCTTCTCGGATCCCAATGCGGGGGCGGCGCCGACGCCGTTCGTCACGGTGATCTCCGAGGTGCTCGTCTTCAAGGACAACGGCGGTGCCACCGCCTTCTTCGGTGACGAGAAGGGCCGCCGCGCCCAGGCGTCGCAGGGCGGCACCGTCGGCCCCCTCGACGGCCTGCCCACCGCGGGCGCCGACGCCGTCGCCGGACTGGTGGCCACGCTGCCGCCGCAGTCGGCCGACCAGGCGCCCAGCCACGCGCTCTTCGCCCTGGTGCGGCGCGGCCGCGTCGTCGCCGAGTTGCTCGGGTCCGGCACCACGTCGACGGCGACCATGGACCGCTTCACGGCGCTGTTCACGGTGCAGGTGGAGCAGATCTCGGCGGCACTGGTCTCGCCGTAGCCGCTGCTCAGTGGTTCAGGTACACCTCGCGCACCTGCCCACACCGGGCGCACGACTCGAACACCACGCTGACCAGCTGCCGCTCGCAGGGAACGGCCGCATGGTCGGCGAGATCCGTCTCCAGCCGGGCGCCGCACCCGCACTCCTTCGGGTAGTGGTCCAGCTCGACCCACACCGCCTGCCGGCACGCTGAGCACCAGAGGACGTCGACGGCGGGAAACCGATACCCCCGGTTGGTGCTGAGCACCATCTCCATGGTGTCGCAGCGCATCGGGGTGCGACACAGCGGACAGGCCTGCGGCCGAACCCGCTGCTCCGTCGCCGGCGAATGTGCCACCCCTGTCAGGAACCGGCGGCCGGCTGCTGCTGCACCTCCCCGACGGTGGCGCCCCCGAAGCTCTCCCGCAACTCGAACTTGAGCACCTTCCCCGCCGGATTGCGCGGCAGCGCGCCGGTGAAGACCACCGAGCGGGGCTGCTTGTAGCGGGCCAGCCTGTCCTGGGTGAAGTCGATGATGTCCTGCTCGGTGGCGGTCTCACCAGGCCGCAGCACGACGATGGCGCACACCGTCTCGCCCCAGCGCGGGTGGGGCACGCCGATCACCGCCACCTCGGCGATGGCCGGGTGCTCGTACAGAGCGTCCTCCACCTCGGCGGGATAGATGTTCTCGCCGCCGCTGATGATCATGTCCTTCTTGCGGTCGACGATGTAGAGGAAGCCCTCGTCGTCCATGACGCCGACGTCGCCGGTGTGGAACCAGCCGTCGCGGATCGCCTCGGCGGTGGCCTCGGGACGGTTCCAGTAGCCCTTCATCACGTTCGGGCCACGAACGACCACTTCTCCGCGCTCGCCGCGGGGCACCTCGTCGTCGCGGTCGTCGACGCAGCGCACGTCGGTGAAGAACGGCGGGATGCCGGCCGAGCCGATCTTGTCGAGGGCGCGCTCCACCGGCACGATGGAGGCGAAGGGCGCCGTCTCGGTGAGGCCGTACCCCTGCGCGAAGGTGATGCCGCGCTCGCCGTAGAGGCGGATCAGCGCCTCGGGCACCGGCGCGCCGCCGCAGATGAAGGTGCGCACGCTGCTCAGGTCGGCAGCGGCGAACGCCGGGTGCTGCGAGATGAACAGGAACATCGCCGGCACGCCGAACATGGTGGTGATGCGCTGCGCGGGGATGAGCTCCAGGACCCGGGTGGGATCGAAGCTGCGCTCCAGCACCACCGTCGCGCCCTTGAGGAACGCGGTCAGCGGCGTCACGTTGAGACCACCGATGTGGAAGAGCGGCGCCACCACCAGGGTGCGGTCGTCGGCCAGGGTGTCGTAGGCGAGCAGGGCGTTGACGTCGTTCCAGAGGAAGTTGCCGTGGGTGAGCATCGCGCCCTTGGGACGTCCGGTCGTGCCCGAGGTGTACATGATCACCGCCACCTCGTCGGTGGACACCTGGTTGTCCAGCGCCGAGTCGCGCTGGTCGTGGGTCAGGTCGCTCCAGGGACGCACACCGTCGCGCGCCACGGTGCAGACCAGGTTGCGGCAGGGCAGCTCGTCGCGGATGGCGTCGACGGCCGGCGCGAACGTCTCGTCGTGCACCAGGGTGTGCACCCCGGCGTCGTTGACGATGAAGCTCAGCTCGGGCGGCGTCAGCCGGAAGTTGAGCGGCACGAAGATGGCCCCCAGCTTGGCCGCGGCGAACATGGTGACGAAGAAGCGGGGATGGTTGAGGTCGAGGTAGGCGACCCGGTCGCCGTGGCTCACGCCCAGGGAGCGCAGGCCGTGGGCCACCCGGTTGATCTCGCGGTCGAACTCCCCGTAGGTCCGCGAGCCGCCCTCGTAGACGATGGCGGTGCGCTCCGGCGTCAGCGCCGCGCGCCGCGTCATCCAGTAGCCGAGTCCCTGATCGTTGGCCATGACTGCGAACTCTAGGCCGTCGCGCCGCCGTCCACCACCAGCACGGTGCCGTCGACGTACGAGGCGGCGTCGGAGGCGAGGAACAGCGCGGCACCGGCGATCTCGTCGGGCTCGCCGACGCGGCCGAGCGCGGTGGCGCCGACGGCGCGGTCGTGGATCTCCGGCGTCTCGACCAGGATGCGGGCGAAGTCGGTGCGGATCAGTCCCGGGGCGATGGCGTTGACGCGGATCCCCTGGCCGCCCATCTCTCGCGCCATGGTGCGGGTGAGGCTGACCACCGCCGCCTTGGTGGCCCCGTAGGCGCCCAGGAACGGCTCCGACTTGAGCCCGCCGATGCTGGCGATGTTGATGATCGAGCCGCCGTTGTCGCGCATCCAGGCGCGGTAGGCCTCGGTGGCGAAGAGCCACAACCCTTTGACGTTGACCTCGTAGACCTTGTCGAAGGCCGACTCGGCGGTGTCGACCAGGGGCCCGAACTGCGGGTTGGTGGCGGCGTTGTTGACCAGGATGTCGAGGCGCCCGAAGGCCTCCATGGTGGCGGCAACGGTGCGGGCGATCTCCTCGGCGCGGCCCGCGTGCCCCGGCACGCTGATCGCGCTGCCGCCGGCGGCGGTGATCTCGTCGACGACCGCCTGGCAGGCCTCGGCCTTGCGCGAGGAGACGGCCACCTTGGCGCCCGCCCCGGCGAAGGCGATGGCGATGGCGCGACCGATGCCGCGACTGCCCCCGGTCACCAGGGCGGCGCGGCCATCCAGGGAGAAGCGGTCGAGTGTGGACACGGTCACCTCGCTGTTGTGAGGGGGGGCACGGAGACCCGGGGCATGATAATCGTCAGCAGCCCATGCCCTTCCGTCCTTCTCTGCGTCCACGCCCGGCCCGTCCTCGCCGCCTCGCCGCCGCCGTCGTGCTGGCCTGCGCGGCCGCCGGCGCCGGCGCGCTGCTCGCCGTGGGACCCACCGCGCCGGGCACGGGCAGGGTGGTCGAGGCGCAGGTCTGCGTCTCGCCGCTGGGCCTCACCTGCACACCATCACCGTCGTCCAGCTCGGCGACGGCGACGCGCAGCACCGCCACCGCGACCCAGCACACGCCCACGCCGACCCGGTCGACCCCGCGCCCCACCGCGCCGCCGACCAGCCCCGCGGGCACCACGTTCTCTGCCGGTGGGCCGCCCTACGTCCCGCCCAGCGGCGACGCATTGCCGACTCTGCCGCCGCCGTCGCCGGGCGCGCCGCCCGCCCCGCCCGCGCTGGAGGTGCAGACCATCGTGCTGCAGCTGGCCTCGTCGCCACCCGACCACCCCGGCGCCGCGGTGCTGGTGCAGTGCACCCTGGAGGCGCAGCGCGGCCCTGACACCTACGCGGTGCCGCACGCAGCGATCAGCTTCAGCATCATCTCCGAGACCGGCAGCGGCGCCAGGGTCGACCCGGCGACGACGGACAGCGGCGACACCGGCGTCGTCGTCGCCACCGTCAAGACCGGCGACAAGCCGGGCGACACCGTGGTGCACGCGGAATCGGGCAAGGCGACGGCCGACCTGCGCATCCACGCCGACGCGGTGGTGCTCACCTCACCGCATCCCGGCGTCTCGCCGGTTCCCCTCCCTCCTGTCCAGAACTCGGCGACCAAGGGATTCGTGATCGCCGGACTCGCGGCGCTGATCGTCGCTCTGGTCGCCGGGTACGCGACCGCGCTGGCGCTGGGACGCTTCCCCAATCCCCTGCAGCGCCGCAGCGTGTGGGGACGGCGCTCCGGGTCGGGACGCTTCGGCCGCTAGTTCGGCGAGATCGCGATGCGCGGGTTGCTGCGCGCCAGCATGCGATCGAGCAGCGTCGCCTCGCGGCGCAGCAGGGCCATGCACATCCGCAGGCGCTCCTCGGCGGAGTCGGCTTCGAGCATGCGCTGCTTGTGGGCAAGCTCGACCTGCAGTGACGCGGCCACCAGGTAGCTGAGCAGCTCGGGCTCGTCGGGCGGATCCTCGATGCCGGGCTGCAGCGCGGCGAGCTGCTGCAGTGCGGCCACGTAGCGCTGGAACGCCGCGCGCACCTCGGTGGCGAGAGCCGCGCTTTGCTCCGCATCGCCGGGCGCGTCGGCCAGGTACTCGACCTCGGCGGCGGGGTAGGCGCGCTCGGTGATGCGGCGCAGCACCCGGAACCGCGTCGCGCCGGTGACCAGCAGGTTGGCGCGCCCGTCGTCGAGATGCTCGACGCGGCGGATCTGCGCCAGGGTGCCCGCATCGTGGGCCACCGCGCCGCCGCCGACCTCCTGGCCTTGGCGGATGGCGATCACCCCGAAGCCGATGCCCTGCTCCTCGCAGTCGCGCAGCATGGCGCGGTAGCGTTCCTCGAACACGTGCAGCGACAGCGGCATGTGCGGGAAGAGCACGACGCCCAGCTCGAAGAGCGGGATCTCGACGCCCATGCGTCGCAGTGTATCGGGCGGGCGGACCGATGCCGCGCGCGGCGCCCAGCAGCCCCGCGCAGCGCGGCAGCCCAGGTCAGAAGCTGAAGGCGCGCTCGCCGCGCAGCCAGTGCGGCAGCGCGCCGACCAGTGCCTCGGGGCGCGTCTGCGCCTTGACCATGTACTCCACCGCGCCGAGCGACATGGCGTCGTCCACCAGCTGCTTCTCCATGAAGTTGCTGAGGACGACGACGGGCACGTCGCGCATCTCGCCGGCGCGCAGCGCCTGCAGGAAGGCGATGCCGTTCATGCGCGGCATCATGATGTCGAGCAGCACCAGGTCGGGGCGCTTCTCGTGGGTGCGGTCCAGGCCCTCGATGCCGTCGGCGGCGTAGCGCACGGAGTAGCCGCGGCTCTCCAGCAGGACCCGGTACAGCTTGGCGATCGTCGGATCGTCCTCGACGAGGAGGATGTCGCCGGTGGTGGGCGGGTCGTCGAGGAGGACGTCGTCGTCGCCGTCGAAGCCGGCGGTGTCGATGCGCGCGGCGGTGCTGCCGAAGGGCCGCGCGGTGGACGCGGTCGGCCACGCCGTGGCGGTGGCGGGCGCATCCGGCACGGGGCCGGCGCTGGGCAGGACCCACGGGGTGGCGCCGTTGAGCACGGTGAGGTTGGGGTGGGCCGCGGGTGCGGGGCTGGGCGGCGCCGGCGGCGTGCGCACCGCGCCGGGGTCGGTGATGACGGCGAAGTCGGCCGCGGGCTCGACGGGCACGGTGCTGCCGGACCAGCCAAGCGTCGTCGGAGTGGACTCGGATGGGTGCGGGCCGTTGCCATTGCTCGGCGCGGCCGCGGGCTCGGCAGGATGCCAGCCGTTGCCGTTGCTGGGCGTGGGCTCGGGCACGGCCGGCTGGCTGGCCGCGATCTCGGGAAGCACCCAGGCGGCGGCCTGCTCCGCGACCGGGTTGACGTAGTCGGCGGGAGGCTCGGCAACCTCCGGAACGCCGGCGGGCGGCTCCGGGCGCAGCGGCACGATCGAAGCCGCGGGCTCCAGAGCGGGCGCAGGGCTGGCGGCGGGCGTCCACTGCGCCATCAGCGGCGCGGGCGGCGCCGAGCTCGGCGCCACGGTCGGCCTGGGCGGCGCCGGGGGAGTGGCCGGCACCGAGTACGGCAGGTCGACCACCGGTGTGGTCCGCCCCGCCACCGAGTAGACCTTGCGCTCGCCGTCGCGGATGGTCACGCCGCCCGTGCGCTCGACCGCGCGCAGCGAGCCGCTCGCCCGGTCCACCGCGGCGGCTGCCTCGGCGGCGCGGCGCGCGGCCTCGCTCGCCGCGGCGCTGGCCTGGCGCACGTCGCGCTGGAGGTGGATGGCACGGCGCGCCCAGAGCACGATGATCGCCCCCTCGACGAGGACGAGCACGGCAAGGCCCAGGATCACGTAGTCCCGGTTGTTGCCGAGCGTGGTCAGAACGTCGTCGAGGACGGTGCGCATCGCGGTCAGGTCTCCGATCGGGGCGGAAGTCACCGCCCGTTCCCTGACAGGGACGCTATCACCAGCCCTGACCGCCCGACCCCGGCGCTCGGCGTCCTGTGCTCGCCGCGTTACCCGCGCGTTGCGGACACCCCGGGCGCCGGCGAAACCCGGAGGGTCAGGCCGCCTTGCCGCAGTTCTTGGCGTGCTTCATGATCCGCTCCCGCTTGGGCTCGCCCGGCCTGCGGGTGTGGCGGAAGGCGATCTCCACGCTGATCTCGTTCTGGCGCATGAGATTGCCGCAGACGGGGCAGCGGACGCCGGTGAGGATGTCCTTCTGGGAGGTGACTCCCTTGGATTCCTTGATCGTGTTTGCCATGGCTGGCTGAGCTCCTGACGCGAAAGGGGACGCATTGCCCGGGGCGCCGGGCGCAACCGTGGATTGTACGGGCAATGCCGCCGACCGTTACCATGCACGCCGCCATGCGACGCCTTGCATCCCTCGCCCTCACCGGCGTGCTCGCCGCCGGATTCCTGTCCGCATGCGGCGCCAACGGTGAGGGCTCGCCGGCCTGCCCGATCAACGACACCTCCTGCAACGGTGCCACTCCGCAGCCGGCGGCGGGATCGAGCTCGTCGGCCACCGCCGCCGTCGACCCCTGTTTCTCCTCGCACACGCCCTCGCCGGCGCCGGGCGGCGACTCCTTCTGCACCCCGGTGGTGATCAGCACCACCCTGCCGGACAGCCTTGCCTACGGCGACATCAAGCCGGGCAGCGGAGCCCAGGCCAAGACCGGCCAGCAGGTGACCGTGCAGTACACGGGGTGGCTGAAGTCGAACGGGCAGGAGTTCGACACCTCGCGGGGACCGGGCCGGACGCCGTTCCAGTTCACCATCGGCACCGGGGTGATCCAGGGGTGGAGTGAGGGCGTCGCCACCATGCAGGTGGGCGGAAAGCGGCGCTTCATCATTCCGCCGGCGCTGGGGTACGGCGCCCAGGGGTATCCGCCCACGATTCCGGCGAATGCGACGCTGGTGTTCGACATCGAGCTGGTGTCGATCCCGTAGGGGATCGTCGGGACCAGCTAGCCCCGTGACGCTCGCAGGAGCCGTCGCGCCACCCCGGGATGCCGCGCCGCAACCCGCAGAAACGAGCGTCCGCTGAAGCGCGTGCTCAGCGCCTCCGCGACGAACCACGGCGGCAGGGCGCCGATCATGCGCACCCCGCGATCCCACGAGGCGTCGCCCATCCGTCCCAGCGCCACGCTGACCCGGTAGGCGACCTCGAAGTCGCGCCCGAAGCGCGACCGCCACGCCTGGTCGAACGCCGCCAGTGGCGCCTCGTCGCCGCGCCGCACCGCCTCGGCCACCGCGCGCCCCGCGCCGGTCCCGGCGCGCATCACGAAGCGGATGCCCTCACCGACCAGGGTCGACCCGTGCGCCGAGGCATCGCCCACCGCCACCACCCGCGGCCCCACCCGCGCAGGTCGCATCCGCTCCGCCGGGAAGATGCCCGCGTGCACCTCGACCGGCTGCGCCCCCCGCAGCACGGTGGCGAGCTCCGGCAGGGCCATGAGCCGCTCCAGGTAGTCGCGCGGGTCGACCGACACCTCCGGCTTGAGCACCCCGATCCCGACGCGCACCCGCCCGGGGCGGTAGGGGAAGACCCAGCCGTAGCCCGACGGCGCCAGCGACTGGCCCATCACCAGCCAGCAGGTGTCCAGCGGCACATCCGGCGCGCTGACGTCGAGCTCGGCGCCGACGCCGCGCCGCACGAACCCGGGCCGCGACTCCGACCGGCTGAGCACGGCCGCGCTGCCGGTGGCGTCC
Organism: Candidatus Dormiibacterota bacterium; assembly: GCA_035995545.1. GTDB lineage: Bacteria > Chloroflexota > Dormibacteria > Aeolococcales > Aeolococcaceae > DASRDZ01. The sequence goes on along the minus strand of DASYKI010000010.1, from coordinate 14,796 downwards.
ACGGCGTACCTGCCCACGGCGCGCCACTCACCGCCGTGCGAGCGCACGCTCACGGCCACGCCCTCCGGTGAGACCTCCGCCCCGGTCACCGTCGACCGCAGGTGCAGCTCGGCCCCCTCCTCGGCGGCGCGCTCGGCGAGCCACTGGTACAGCGCGCGCACGTCGAGCACGCCCACAGCGCCGGGGTGGGTCACCGTGGTCGCCGTCGAGGGCCCTACGAAGCGCACGTGCGAGATCGGGTTCCAGAGCTCGTCGGGCACGCCCAGCGCCCGCATGTCGGCGACGAAGGTTCCCCCGCTGGTGCGGGTGGGGATGCCGAAGGCGGCCTCGCGCTCCAGCACCACGACGCTCATCCCCTCGCGGGCGGCGGCGATCGCAGCGCACAGCCCGGCGGGTCCACCGCCCGCGATCACCACGTCGTACATCGCTGCACATCATCGTCCCCGGCGGGACATCGCCGTTGTCGCGGTCCGCCACGCTACCCTTGCTCGCCGAGCATGTCCGACTATCCCGCCCCCATCGACCAGAAGCACCGGCTGCTCCTCTACAAGATCGAGGACAGCATCCTGCAGGGGTTCCCGTACGACGACGAGAAGTGCGGCACCTGCAAGTACTACGTCGGCGACGAGGACATCGCCTACTGCAACCACATGAAGCTGCGCATCCTCGTGGGTGAGCGCTGGTGGTGCCAGTGGTGGGAGCCCGTCGAGGACGCCGAGTCGGAGCCGGCGGGATGAGCCTCAGCCGCGACGAGCAGATGGAGCAGGAGTTCCAGGAGCTCCAGGCCCTGGTCCGCGCCGCGCAGCTGCGCGGCTCGCCCAACGCCGACCAGCGCTGCGACAACTGCCGCTTCTACGTCGGCGAGTACAAGAAGATCGCCTACTGCAACGAGCCGCGCCTGGAGATCCTCGTCGGCGACGACTGGTGGTGCCAGTGGTGGGAGGCCAGGCCGGCCTAGCTGCGCAGCACCCGCCCCAGGACTTGGTAGAGCCCGAAGCAGACCAGCACCCCGGCGAGCAGCATCAGCGCGGGGATGCCGAGGACGTAGAGGAGGTTGGGCACTTCCAGGAGCATCAGCGGCGAACTCCGCGGTGGTGGGTGAGCGGCAGCCCCACTATGTAGCAGGTTGGGCGCCGCTCCGGCACGGTTTCCGTCGTGCGTCGAGCTGTCAAGTTTCCCGATGCCGGCGCGTCCTGGTGAGTAGCGCCCGTCCACGTCGATCATCCCCTCCCTCTTGCCGCGGGGGGTTCCCGCACCCCTCGCGGCATTCTCTCTTTCCGTGCAAGGAGTCCAGTTCGCCATGGCCAGGATCGTCAGGAATCGCCGCGCGGCTGGTGTGTTCACCGCGCTGGGCGTGGCCGCCGGAGCGGTGGCCAGCACCGCGTTCGCCGCGGGCGGAGGTGGCACAGCAGGGACCGGCTTCACCGCCCCGGTGGTCATCCCGCAGTCGGCCGGGCTCGGCGAACCCAGCCTCGGGATCGACTCGAGCGGACGCCTCTTCGTCACCGCGCCGCAGAGCCTGGGCAACGTCAACGGCGGCGGCAGCCCGGTATGGACGTCCACCAGCGGCGGCGCCGCCTGGAGCGGCCCGGTGCATCCCACCGGCGACCCGGTGAGTGGCGGCGACACCGACATCGCGTTCGACTCCGCCGACAACGCGTACCAGGCCGACCTCTGGCTCGGCAACTCGGCGATGGCCGTCTCGACGGACCACGGCGCGTCCTTCGTCGCCAGCGAGTACGGCCACACGCAGCCCGGCGACGACCGCCCCTGGCTCGCCTACTCCAGGAAGGACAACGCCATGTACATGGTGTACGACGGCGTCGACGCGGTCCACGTCGCCAAGAGCGCGCCGCTGGTGGCGCCGCAGGCGGGCCTGCTGCTGGCGCAGGACATCCCGGTGATCGTGGAGACCGCGGTCAGCGCGAACGCCTCCATCTCAGGGCTTCCCGTGCCACCGGTGCGCATGTGCGTGTGCCCGCCCGGCGGCATCGCCGTCGACCAGGCCAGCGGCTCGGTGTACGTGACCTACAGCAGGCAGAACGGTGGCGCGAGCGGCGGCGGCGTCGGCGTCTCGCGCTCCGACGACGGCGGCCTCACCTGGACGCACATGTCGATCCCCGGCACGGGCAGCACCGGCAGCGCCTTCGACGTCGAGTACAACTTCGCGCCGGTCAAGGTCGACTCGGCGGGCACCGTCTATGTCGCCTGGGGCGAGGGGCGCAGCATCAGCAGCGGCATCGCCAACGGCGGTGTGGCGGTCAGGTACGCGTACAGCAAGGACAGGGGCGCGACCTGGAGCACCCCGGTGACGCTGTCGACGACCAGCAACACCACCACGTTCCCAACTCTCGACGTGGTCTCGCCGGGCGTCGTCGACGTCGCCTGGTACGGCACCTCGGCGACCGGCGATCCCAACACCGTGCCGGCATCGGCGTCGTGGGACGTCGACTTCACCCAGGTCACAGCGGCCAACACGGCGACGCCGTCGTTCACCCCGGTGGCGGCGGTGACCGGCATCCACACCGGTTGCATCCAGAGCGGCAACGCCGGTGCAGCCGCGTGCGGCGACCGCAGCCTGCTCGACTTCTTCCAGCTCGCCGTCGACCGGGCGGGCAAGGCGAACATCATCTACACCGCGGGCCAGCTGGGCTCGCCGAGCAACGCAACCAATCTCTACTTCGTCCGGCAGAGCTGACCAACTGGTCGGTTGACCGGCGCAGGGACGAGCCGTCGCTCCACCGCGGAGCGGCGGCCGCCCGCGCGTGTTTCGTGTAGCGTTGCCGGTTGCCATGTGCCGCTCCATCAAGACTCTGCGCGGCGCCACGCCGCCGCCCACCGGCGACGACGTCCGCGCCGCCGCCCTGCAGTACGTCCGCAAGCTCAGCGGCTACCGCGTCCCCTCCACGGCCAACCGTGCCGCCTTCGACGCCGCGGTGGAGGACATCGCCACCGTCACCGAGCGCATGCTCGGCGAGCTGGTGGTGGGGCGGGCCGGCAGCGCGGCGGCGGCCGGCTGACGGGGAGCTGACCAGCCGCCCTCAGCGCTGGGTGGCGGCGCGCTCCATGCCGGCGCGCACCATGGCCTCGGCGGCGGCGCGGCCGTCCCAGTGCTCGACCACGGTGCCCTTGCCGGGCTCGAGCTCCTTGTAGATGTCGAAGAAGTGGCGGATCTCCTGGAGCACGTACTCGGGCACGTCGCCGATGTCGTTCCAGGTCACCCGGGGGTCGTGGGCGGGGACGGTGAGCAGCTTGGGGTCGCCGCCCTTCTCGTCGTGGGTGTTGAGCACGCCGACGGCGCGCACCTCGACGTGGCAGCCGGGAAAGGTGGGGTCCTCGAGGAACACCAGCGCGTCCAGGGGGTCGCCGTCGTCGCCCAGGGTGCCCTCGACGTAGCCGTAGTCGGCGGGGTAGCGGGTGGCGGTGAAGAGCTGCCGGTCGAGGTGGACCACGCCGGTGCGGTGGTCGATCTCGTACTTGTTGCGGCTGCCCTTGGGGACCTCGACGACGACCTCGAAGCGCACGCCTTCAGCCTAGCCGATCTAGACTCGGGCTCATGGCCGCCGACCGCCTCATCGCCTTCCGCCGCAAGCGACCCGAGGAGCTGGAGACGATGACGCGCGCCGGGCGCATCCTCGCCGAGTGCCTCGACCACGTCGCCTCGCAGGTCGCGCCGGGCGTCACCACCCAGCAGCTCGACACGGTGGCCGAGACCTTCATCCGCGACCACGGATGCGTGCCCAGCTTCCTCGGCTACAACGGCTTTCCCAAGTCGATCTGCATCTCGGTGAACGAGGAGTGCGTGCACGGCATGCCCGGTGCGCGCGTCATCACCGAGGGCGACCTGGTCTGCCTCGACTGCGGCGTCATCCTCGAGGGATGGCAGGCCGACGCGGGCATGACCGTGGCCTGCGGCGCGGTCGACGAGGAGTCGCGGCGACTGCTCGACGTCACCTACGGCGCACTGCAGCGCGGCATCGCTGCTGCGCAACCGGGCAACCGCATCGGCGACATCGGCGCGGCCATCTCCGCGTACGTCGTCGCCGCCGGTTTCTCGCTGCTGCACGACCACTGCGGGCACGGCATCGGCCGGCGCATGCACGAGCCGCCCGAGGTGCCCAACTACGGCACCCCGGGTCGCGGCAACGAACTCAAGCCGGGTCTGGTGCTGGCCATCGAGCCCATCGTCAACGCCGGCACCGGCGACTACCGCATCCTCGGCGACGGCTGGACGGTGGTCACCGCCGACGGCCGCCGTTCCGCGTACTGGGAGCACACCGTCGCCATCACTGAGGACGGACCGCGCGTGCTGACGCTGCGCGGCGCGGAGCGCACGGCCGCGCTGGTGTAGGCGCGCTTTTCTGCCGGTCTCGCGGCGCTCTCGCGCAACCTGTCGAGCACGTGGCTGAACAGCCGCTGACACGGAGCGTCGGCTCCATCGCGCGGACGGTCACCCGAACGGGGATGAATCCACGCTTCTGGTACAGTGCGGCGAGGTCCGTGCGGGGAGACATTCCCGCTGTCGTTGTGGAGACAATCGTGTCGGTAGCACTGGCTGAACTGGTTCCCGCGCTGCGCGCGTCGCACCAGCGCCTGCTGGCGGCGCTCACGCCGCTCACCGCGGCGGACGTCACCGGCCCCTCGTATTGTACGGACTGGACGATCGCGCAGGCCGCGTCCCATCTCGGCTCGGGCAGCGAGATCTTTGCCGCCTACGTCGACGCGGGACTGGCGCAGTCGGAGGCGCCCGGCGGTGAGCTGCAGCACCCGATCTGGGACCGCTGGAACGCCAAGGCACCGATGGACCAGGTCCGCGACGCCGTGGTTGCCGACGCTGCGTTCGTCGACAAGGTGGCCGCGCTCACCGGCGCCGAGCCGTGGCACCTCGAGCTCTTCGGCGGCGAACGCGGCCTCGCCGACATCGTCCGCATGCGACTCAGCGAGCACACCGCGCACACCTGGGACATCGCTGTCGCGCAGCGGCCGGATGCGACGCTGGACGAGCAGGCCGTCGCGCTGCTGCTCGACACCCTCCCCGGACTGTCGCAGCACGCCGGCAAGCCGTCGCCGCCACCGCTGCGCGTGCGGGTCACCACCAGCGGCCCTGCGCACGAGTTCGTGCTGGATCTGTCTGAAACGGGCAGCCGGGTGGTCGAGCCCGCCGATGCCGGCCCGGACGGCACGGCGACGGCGAGCCTGCGGCTCCCTGCGGAAGCCTTCCTGCGCCTCGTCTTCGGGCGCCTCGATGCCGCGCACACACCGGCGGGGGTCGTCGCCGAGGGCGTCGATCTCGATCGCCTGCGCGCCGCCTTCCCCGGCTTCTAGCACCCACCACCAAGGACCATTGATGAGCGACATCGACGACTTCACCGCGCGGGTCATCGCGGAGTTCCGCGCCAACCACGGCCGCGTGGGACCGCCCTTCGAGGGCTCGCCGCTGCTGCTGCTGCACAGCGTCGGCGCCAAGAGCGGCGAGTCCCGCATCAACCCGATGATGTACCTCAAAGAGGGCGACCACTACGCGGTGTTCGCCTCCAAGGGCGGCGCCGACACCAATCCCGGCTGGTACCACAACCTCAAGGCAAACCCGCAGGCACGCATCGAGGTCGGCGACGACACCCTCGACGTCGACGCCGTCGAGGCCACCGGCGCTGAGCGCGACGCCATCTACGGGCGCCAGGCCGCCCTGTATCCGGTGTTCGCCCAGTACGAGCAGGGCACTGAGCGCACCATCCCGGTGTTCGTCCTCACCCCGCGGAGCTAGCCGACAGCGAGCTCCCAGGACACGAAGGTGTCGATGGCGCGGTAGCCCAACTGGTCGTTGACCGCGATGATGTGGCGGTTGGACGCGTCGTTGGTGGTCATGATGCGGCGCACGTCGGGGTGTTGCGCCCTGAGCAGCTCGTGCATGGTCACCTTGACCAGCAGGCCGAGGTTGTGCCCGCGGTGCGGGCGGGTGACCACCGTCGCCAGTTGAAAGGCCCAGCCGGGCAGCATGGGGTCGATGCAGGCCTGGGTCAGGGCGGCGAGCTCGCCGCTGCCGCCGTGGCGCGCGGCTACGGAATGGACGGTCAGTCCCAGTGCAGCGGTGTGCGTCTCCTCGGCGCGGACGCGCTCGGCGTCCCAGCGTTCGGGCGCGAGACCACCCGGGCGTGGCGCGTCCGCCATAGCGGCGACGACGGCCGCGACGTTCTCGACATCCGGAGCCCTGGCGGGACCGGACCACGAGAGAACCTCGTATCCCTGGGCATGGCTCTGCACGCCGGGGCGCAGGACGGCCAGGCGCGCGGCATGATCGGCGTCGACGTCGAGGACGCGGCGCTGGTCGGTGGTGCCACCGGCTTGCGCGCCGATCGCGCGTGCGAAGTCGTCGCCGGCTGACGGCTGTCGCGTCTCCGCAATCAGCATCGACCGGCCTGCGCGCCTGGCCTGGTCTCGGGCGTGGACCAGGAGAGCCGTGCCGATGCCGTGCCTGCGCCGCTCCGGTGGCACGACGAGCAGGCAGAAGGCGATGCCGGTGTCGTCTCTGCTTGGCAACTCCAGCACGCAGCACGCTGCGGGTTCGCCGCTCCGTGCGTCGGCGGCGAGGAAGGCGCGCTGGGGATGCCCGTCGAGCCCGTGCGACCACCAGCCGACGAAGGAGCGGCCGCCCTGCATCAGCCCGCGCAGGGGTGCGGGGGGAGACGTGGCGGCGAGGTCGATGCGCGGGCCGTTGGGGTCGTCGACGGCGCTTGCGCCGTCGAACATCCGGTAGCAGGCGCGCAGCGCGTCGCCATCTGTCGCGGGGTCGAACTCCTCGATGTGCACGCCCGCCGCACGATGCGTCACGACGAGGAGGCTTCTCCGCCGCGGAACCTGGCCAGCCGCTCGATCAGGTCCACGGGGACGGGCTGACTCAAGGGGAAGCGGATCGTTCCCTTCTCGACCTGGTACGGCGCCAGCTCGTCCTTGAAGGTCTCCATCAGTCCAGGACTGGCCGGATAGAGCGAGAAGTGCTTCTTCCACCCCGCCAGGTGGATCACGCGCGTACCGCCCAGCCGGAACGCCGGGATCTGGTAGCTGATCACCTCGTCGGCGCCAGGCAGGCCCTTGTGGATGGCGTCACGCACCTGCTGCAGGATGGGCTGCACGGCGGCGGGCTGGGCGGCGATGTAGTCGTCGACCGAGGCGAAGTTCGTTGTGGCCATGAGGTCAGTGGGCGGTCGGGTGCAGCGGCTGGTAGAGCAGCATCTCGAGGTTGCCGGGAAGCACCATGGTGATGGTGTAGCCCCAGCGCTCCTCACCCTTCTCGCCGCGGAACTCGATGCCCTTGCCACTCAGCTCGGCGATGGTGGCGTCGAGGTCGTCGCAGAGCAGCGAGAGCTGGTGGGCCGGCGCGTCGCCGGGATGCACGCCGATCTCGGCGGGCGGCAGGGCGAAGATGAGCCAGCCGCCGCCCGCGTCGACGTGCTTCCAGCCGAAGACGTCGCGCAGGATGTCGCGGACGGCGTCGGGCTCGGACGTGTAGAGGAGCGCGTGGACGCCCGTGATCGACATGGCATCACCTTCGGTGAGGGCTGGACAGCTTTCGAGGCGAGGGGAACGGCCGTCGACGCTCCGATGGCTACACTACCGCGCCTGCGACCCGGAGGTCCCGATGCCTACGTGGCCTCGTAGGTGGCGACGATGCGCGCGCGACCCAGTGTGTGGGAGAAGAGGTTGAAGCCCAGGAACGCGGGTGTGGCGTCGGCACCGATGTCGAGCGATTCGACGTCCACGGCGTGCACCACGAAGTGGTAGTGGTGGGGGCCGTGTCCCTGCGGTGGTGCGGCGCCGAGGTAGCGCGTCATGCCGGCGTCGTTGCGCAGTGAGAGAGCGCCCGCGGGCAGACCCGCACCGCCCTCGTCGCCGGCGCCGGTGGCCAGGCTGGTGACGGCGGCGGGAATGTTGGCGACAGCCCAGTGCCAGAAACCGCTTGCGGTGGGTGCGTCCGGGTCGTAGACGGTCACCGCGAAGCTCTTCGTCCCGGCGGGGACGTCGCTCCACGACAGCTGCGGCGACACGTCCTGACCGCCCGCGCCGAACAGCCCGCTGCGCTGCGCCGCCGGCAACTCGGCGCCGTCGGCGATGTCCTCACTGGTGAGGGTGAACCAGGGCCTCTCGGGTAGGTCGGCGTACGGATCGCGACTCATGCACAGCTCCTCCTAGCCGGGGCAGCGTAGCGAACCGGGGAACCCGTTGTCGACGACCCCGTCGCGATCTGGCCACTTGCGGACGAGGGTGAAGCCGTGCTCGTCTCAAGCGAGAAGCTCTCCACCTCGTCGGTGCTCAGAGCTGGACCACGCCGGCGTTGATGGCCCGCATCGCCGCCTGCGTGCGGCTCTGCACTCCCAGCTTCCCGAAGACGTTGCTGACGTGGGTCTTGACCGTCTTCTCACTGATGTGCAGCCGCTGCGCGATCTGCTTGTTGGCGTGTCCTGCGACGATGAGGTCGAGCACGTCGAGCTCGCGTGCCGTCAGCTCCTCGACGAACGTGGTGACTTGGACCGATCGGTCAGCTAGGCCGACCAGCGTGCGGCGCTCCGGAACGCCGACGAGGGAAGCCTGCGGCAGCACGGGATCCGACGCGGTCGTTCCCTGGAACAGGTTGCTCTCGATCTCACGACCTGCCTGCATCACCAGTGCGAGGGCGAGTCCGTTGGCCTGCGTGCGCGAACAGGTGAGGTCGAGCACACCCTCGATCTGCTGCGTCAGCGGATTGCGCACCGGTGTCGCGTAGCAGGCCATCGGCTGCAGGACCTCCGCATAGTGCTCGCCGCCCAGCACCACCACCGACCGCTCGTCGCGCAGGGCCATGCCGATGGCGTTGGTTCCCGCCACCGGCTCGGAGTACGAGAAGCCGGGCGCCAGGGAGATGCGGTCGAGGCTGCGCAGCAGCGAGCGGTCCTCCGCGCGCCGGTCCAGGACGCGTCCCTGCGCGTCGGTGAGGATGATGCTGAGGGTCTCACCGGAGAGGTGCGCGGCCAGCCGGTCGATGACCCCGCGGGCCGCGCGGGCCAGCGAACCTTCGCCGTCGACCTCGCCCGTGTAGGGAACGTCGAAGTGGTCCGGCTGCAGCCCGGCGACGCGACACCGGTCCCAGGAGAGGGCGATCTCATCGCGCAGGCCGACAGCCTGCACACCCCCGGTCAGGACTTCGTAGGTCGAGATCCCAGTGCCCCCTGGGTTCGGGTTTTCCCACCAGCCGCAAGCAGAAATCCTACGGCATTCCTGTGCGCAGGCCGCCCGGGGCCGAATCCATGTTCGGTGGCGGCGTATCGGCCGAAAGTCCGATGCGATCGCCGCACCCGTCGCGTCATGGTGGATTCCTCGGCTCAACTGCTCGGGAGGTCAGCGACATGGCATCCATGGATCGGGGAATCGCCGCCGCCAACACGGCGATCCGCAGCGAGGCAATGCTGGGGGACGCCCTGCGACGCCGCCGTCGCGAGGCTCGCGTGGCCGTTTCCGCCGTCGACGAGCTGCTGGGCATCCTGGAGCAGCGTCACCTCGACGGCGAGGCGCGCGGCGTCGCCTTCCAACCGGCCTGGCGCCGCCTCCTGGAGCGCGGCGGCCAGCCCGTCCCCGCGCCGATCTTGACAACGACGTCGACGATCGTCCTGCACGAGCGCCTGCTCGACTGGCAGGAGCAGCTGCTCGACCAGCTCGCGCCCGGACGCCACGGCGCGGAGCTGGCGGCATGACCTCGGCAAGCGGAGTCCGGCGCCACGAGAGCATGAGGCACGTGCAACTCGGCGACCTGGAGGTCTCCCGGCTCGGGCTGGGTTGCATGGGCATGTCCGCCTACTACACCGGTGCGGGCGTCGACGACGCGGCGTCGATACGCACCATCCAGCGCGCCCTCGACCTGGGCGTCACCCTGGTCGACACGGCGGAGATCTACGGCCCCTACGCCAACGAGGAGCTGGTCGGCCGCGCCATCGCCGGCCGCCGCGACCAGGTCGTCCTCGCCACCAAGTTCGGTCTCATCTCGCACAGCCGCGGCGACGGGCGCCACACTGACAGCTCGCCGGCCAACATTCGCACCGCGCTGGAAGGATCGCTGCGGCGGCTCGGCACCGACCACGTCGATCTCTACTACCAGCATCGTGTCGACCCGGCAACGCCCATCGAGGAGACCGTCGGCGCCCTCGGCGAGCTGGTGCAGGAGGGCAAGGTGCGCCACATCGGCCTGTCCGAGGCGGCGCCCGAGACGATTCGCCGCGCCCACGCCGTGCATCCCATCACCGCGCTGCAGACCGAGTATTCGCTGTGGACGCGCGACCCGGAGCGCGAACTGCTGCCGCTGGTGCTGGAGCTGGGCATCGGGTTCGTCGCCTACTCGCCGCTCGGGCGCGGCTTCCTCACCGGCCAGATCCGCTCCGCCGAGCAGCTCGACGCCGCCGACTTCCGCCGTGCCAACCCGCGATTCGCCGCCGACAACGTCGAGCAGAACATGCGGATCGTCGCCGAGGTGGAGGCCGTCGCCGCCGAGGCGGACGCAACCCCGGCGCAGGTCGCACTCGCGTGGCTGCTGGTGCAGGGCGACGACATCGTGCCCATCCCTGGCACCCGGCACGTCTCACGTCTCGAAGAGAACACCGGCGCCGTCGACGTGGTGCTCACCGCGGATCAGCTCGCACGCCTGCAATCGGTTCCCGTCGCCGCCGGCGACCGCTATGCGGACATGACCCCACTCAACCGCTGATCCGGCGCGCCTCCGGCGGGGGGCGACCGATGAGTCACGCTCGCGTGCACCGTCTGCATGGACGACATGACTCTCGATCGCTCAACCGTCGTGCGGGTTGTCGCTGTCGCTGGCGAGCCCCGGATGCACGCCCGACAGCAGGTGCATCTCCGCCGCCACCTTGTGCAGCAACGCCACCAGCTGCTGCCGCTCAGCGGCGCTGAGCGACGTGCCAACGCTCGACTCGTGCTGGAGGGCACGCTGCAGCGCCTTGCCCATCAGGCGGCGGCCGTCCGGTGTCACATGGAGCGCTCGGGCTCGCCGGTCGTTGGGGTTGGGACGGCGCTCCAGCAGGCCGCGCTGCTCCAGCTGATCGACCAGGGCGACCATGCGGCTCGGGGGGATGCGCAGCATGTCGCCCAGGGCCTGCTGCGACCGTCCCTCGTCAGCGGCGACGAAGCGCAGCAGCAGGAAGTGGCGCGGCTCGATGCCCAGCGGGGCCAGCGCCTCGTGGAAGCGCCGCGAGGCAATGAAGCCGAGTTGGGAGAGCAGGAAGCTGAGGCTGTCCATCGGGCCGCCGCCCCCGGGCCGAGGGTCGAACTTCTTCCCCTTGACATCGCTCACCCAGCGATACTAGCATTGCGAAACGATTTCAAATGAAATTATTCACAACGGCACGGTTCGCCACGGGCGACGGCCGGTCATGACGCGTGGAAAGAAGGAGATCCCGATGGCCACGGCGCCACCCTCGACGAATCTCGACTCCTGGCCGGCCCGCATGGCCCACCGCCTGCTCCGCCACCGCCGGCTGGTCTTCGCCTTCTGGGCGGTGGTCTTCGTCGCCGGCCTGGCCGGTTCGGGAGCGGTCTCCAACCGCTTCACCCTCGACTTCTCACTGCCAGGCCAGCCCGGCTACGAGACGGCCCGCCAGATCTCGCGCACGTTCGGCAACGGTGGCGACACCGCACCGGCCATCGCGGTGGTCACGCTGCCGCAGGGACAGACCGTCGCCGCCAACCAGGCGAGCGTCAGCGCAGCCTTCGACCAGGTGCGCCACGCGGAGTCGTCGCTGCGCGTTGTCGACTACGCGGCAACCCAGGACGCTCGCTTCATCACCAACGACGGACGCAGCACCTTCGCGCTGCTCTTCGAACCGATTCCCAAGACGTTCGGCAGCGACACCGTCGGCACCGCCGCGCAGGCGACATTGCGCACCGCGCTGCCCGCTGCGCACATCGGTCTCACCGGTCTCACCGCGCTGCAGACCGGCGGTGACGCCACCGGTCCCGGCGTGCTCGTCGAGACGCTCATCGGCGGTGCCGGTGCGCTGGTGGTGCTGGCCATCGTCTTCGCCTCGTTCCTCGCCCTGGTGCCGCTGCTCATCGCCGCGGTGTCCATCCTCACCACGCTGCTCGTGGTGCTGGGCCTGACCTATGTCACCGACATCTCGTTCATCGTCGAGTTCCTGGTCTCCCTGGTCGGACTCGGTGTCGCCATCGACTACTCGCTGCTGGTGGTGACGCGCTGGCGTGAGGAACGCGCGCTGGGCGCCGACAACGCCACCGCGGTGATCACCGCCGTCGCGACCGCGGGCCGTGCGGTGCTGCTCAGTGGACTCACCGTGGCCATCGGCCTGATCGCGCTCGTCGTGCTGCCCGTGCCGGGACTGCGCAGCGTCGGCATCGGCGGCATGCTCATCCCCGTGGTGTCGGTGCTGGTCAGCCTCACCCTGCTGCCCGCCCTGCTCGGTGGCATCGGCGCGCGCATGGACTGGCCGCAGCTGCGCCACGAGGCGCAGGCGAGCCGTGTCTGGTCGCGCTGGGCGCGCATGGTCGTGCGTCACCGTGTCGCCGCGGCGGCGATCGGTGCCGCCATCCTCGCCGTCCTGGTGGTGCCGATCTTCAGCCTCAAGGTGGGCATGACCAGCGCCAGCGCGCAGGCGCAGAACGGCGCCGCGCACGACGCGTACCAGACGCTGCTGGACGGCGGTGTCCCGGCGGGCGTGCTCACTCCCATCGAGGTGCTGACCACCGCGGACACCGCATCGGCCACGCGCGCACGTCTCGCCGCCGTGCCGGGCGTCACCACCGCCGACGTTCCCGCGGGCACCGACGGCACCCGCGGCGGCTACTCCGACGTGATCGCGCTGCCGCAGCAGGAGACCGTCAATAGCGACACTCTCGCGGTCGTCGACAGCGCCACGTCCGCACTCACCGGCGCGCCCGGTGTGGTGGGCGTCAGCGGCATCGGCGCCATCGAAACCGCCTACGGCAACGCCGTGTTCGGCAACTTCCCGCTGATGTTCGCGCTGATCACGCTGGCGACGTTCGTGCTGCTGACCCGCGCCTTCCGCTCGCCGCTGCTCGCCGCCAAGGCGGTGCTGCTCAATCTCGTCTCACTGGCGGCGACGTTCGGGCTGCTCACCTTCTTCTGGCAGCAGGGCCATGGTTCCCACCTGCTGTTCGGCATTCCCGCCACCGGCGCGATCACCTTCTGGATCCCGCTGATGATCTTCGCCTTCCTCTTCGGACTCTCGATGGACTACGAGGTCTTCATCCTCACCCGCGTCCGCGAGGAATACGACCGCACCGGCTCGACGACGTCGGCGGTGATCTCCGGGCTCGCCCGCACCGGTCGACTGGTCACCAGCGCCGCGCTGATCCTGTTCCTCGCCTTCGGCTCGCTCGCATCCGCGCCGAACACCGACATCAAGGTGCTCGCCACAGGACTGGGCGCGGGCATCCTGCTCGACGCCACCGTGGTGCGCGCCCTGCTGGTGCCGGCGCTCGTCGCGCTCTTCGGGAATCTCAACTGGTGGATGCCGCGCTGGGTGGAGCGGGTGCTGTTCATCAAGGCCGCGCCTGCCCCGCCGCAGCGCATCGCGGCGGACGAGGCCGAGACCGCGGCATAGTGCGCCGCAGCGGCTGCTCGCGTCCGACGCACCATGCTTGAACCTGCCCCGCCAACCTTGGAGGCCCACCCGTGGACTGGAAGCTCGAGCTCATCGTCGTGCCCGTCGCCGACGTCGACCGCGCCAAGGCGTTCTACATCGACAACGCAGGATTCACCCTCGACGTCGACTTCAGTGCGGGAGAGAGCTTCCGCGTCGTGCAGCTGACGCCGCCCGGCTCGGCGTGCTCGATCGCGCTGATGCGCAACACGGACGCGCCCGGCTCGCTCAGCGGCATGACCCTCGTCGTCAACGACATCGACGCCGCGCGGGCGGAGCTGGTCGGGCGCGGCGTCGACGCCAGCGAGCCGTTCCACCACAGCGAAACCGGCGAGACGCCGGGCCACGACCCCGAGCGCCGCGACTACGGGACGTTCGTGTCCTTCAAGGACCCGGACGGCAACACCTGGCTGGTGCAGGAAGTCCGGCGCGCGGGGTGACGACGCCGTCGATGACTCGCACGACCACTAGGTGCCCGTGATGGTGCGGCGCACGGCCTGCGCGCGGGGGTCGTCGATGTCAGGAAGCTGGGCGCCGTAGACGCCGGCGACGACGGATGTGTCCCGCATGACATCCGCGGGGAACCCGAGCGTGGGACGGCTGAGTGCGTCGAGGCGGTCCAGGTGCTGCCGGCTGAGGTGCACGTCGGTGGCGGCGAGGTTGTCGCGGAACTGTTCTTCGGTGCGGGCCGCGATCAGCGGAATGACCGGGCCGGGCTGCTGCCGCACCCAGGAAATGGCCACCTGCGCGGGTGTGCAGCCGATGTCGTGCGCGATGGCGACGACGTCGCGGACGATGTCGTCGCTGCCGACTCGGGTGTAGGGCCGGCCCGCCTCGGTCGCCCGGCCGGTGTGGCCGCTGAGGTACTTGCCGGTGAGCCGCCCTTCGGCAAGCGGGCCCCAGGCGAACACCGGCAGGTCGAACGCGTCGGCCATGGGCAGCAGTTCCCGCTCCGGGGAACGGTCCAGCAGGTTGTACCGCAACTGGACGGCGGTGAACGGTGACCAGTCACGCAACCGGGCGGCGGTGTTGGCCGCCGCGATCTCCCAGGCCGCCCAGTCCGACACCGCCGGATAGAGGACCTTGCCGAGGCGGACCTGGTCGTCCAGGGCACGCATCAGCTCCTCGACCGGGGTGAGGA